>CAVOXF010000005.1:0-310202 GCA_963700375.1 uncultured Actinomycetota bacterium | reverse complement strand
GCGGGCCTGTCAGGACTTCTGTGTAAGTGGGTGGCTTTGGTCATTGCTAGGCGATGTTGATTCGGTCCGGGGAAGTAGATGGCGAGTGCGTTGAGGCACGCCTTCCATCCCCAGGTTCCGGTGCCGGCTGTTCCTCCTCTCTTGGTGGTGATGTTACGCACGGCGAGATAGAGCAGCTTGAGGGCTGCTTTCTCGGTCGGGAAATGGCCCCTGGTCTTGGTGACCTTGCGGAGCTGATAGTTGATCGATTCGATCATGTTCGTCGTGTAGACGACCCTGCGGATCTCGGGTGGGAACGCCAGGAACGGGACGAACACGTCCCACGAGTTGCGCCACAGGTTCACGATCGCGGGATACTTCGATCACCCCATTCGGCTTCGAACTCGTCGAACGCTTCTTCGGCGGCGTCGACGCGACGGAGCGGTGTAGATCGGGCGCAACCCGCTGCGAGATCTTCTTCCGGTCGTGTAGGAGGCGTATCGGAACGAGCCTCGCAGCAGATGCACGACACAGGTCTGGATCGTCGCTTGTGGCCAGACCGCTTCGATCGCATCGGGGAGACCGTTGAGGCCGTCACAGACAGACGATCAGGACGTCGTCGACGCCTCGGTTCTTCAGCTCGGAGAACACCGAGAGCCAGAACTTGGAGCCTTCACCTTTCGATGTCGCCGATCCAGATACCCAGCACGTGTTTGCGGCCCTCAAGGTCAACGCCGACGGCGAGATAGGCCGGACGGTTCTGCGACGATCCCGTCACGGATCTTGATCATCAAAGCGTCGATGTAGACGATCGGATACATCGCGTCGAGTGGCCGGTTCCGCCACTCCTCGAGCTCGTCCCACACCGCGTCGGTGACCTTCGAGATCAGATCCGGTGACACCTCGACGTCATAGATCTCCTCCAGATGGGCCTGGACGTCACGCACCGTCATCCCACGGGCATACAACGAAGATGATCCGATCGTTGAAACCCTTCAGCCTCGTTCGTGCCCTTCGGAACGATCATCGGTTCGAAAGTCGCCGTTGCGGTCACGAGGCACATCAAGATCGACCGCTGCCGACCTCGGTCAACACCACCTTCGGAGACGTTCCGTTCCGCGAGTTCCCCGAACCCCGACCCACAGGATCGTGCTTGTCGTAGCCGAGATGATCCGTCAGCTCCTCATCCAAGAGCCCGCTCCAACACAGCCTTGGTCACCTGGCGAGAAGACCCGTCAGGTCCCAACAGCTCGGCGCCCTCGGCATCGACACGAGTCCATCAACTCGTCCAACACCTCCTCAGACACCAACGGCACAACGCGCTGCCTCAATCGACTCGTTGTCCTCTGTCATCATCATGGTCCTTCCACGGACCCCGAACTCCAACCGCCGGGGCCACTATGTCAGGCCACACCACTTACACAGAGCATCTGACAGGCCCGGTCAAGCGGAATGCGACGATGAGGTCGACATGGCACGTCCGGATTCCAAAGCACCATGTGTGGCATCCACTCTGTGCTCGCCGAGAACCGTCGCGAACGCTGCATGTGCCCGCGCTTGCCGGGACCTGCCTACCCGGGGCAACCGGCGGACCCGTATGGAACTGACAGAGGTTGGTTACATCGAGGCTGCCAGGGAAGGAGCTCGAGATGACCGAACACGAACAGCGGCGCCTGGTCCGGCACAGATTGGCGATTCTGCATCACGCAGAAGAGGTGACTGGCAACGTTTCGGCGAACGCCGCTACTACGGGATCAGCCGCAACTGCTACTACAAGTGGCGGAACCGATACGACGAGTACGGCGAGACAGGCCTGAGAGATCGTTCGTCTCGCCCGCACTACTCACCCAACGAAACCGATCCAGACGTGGTTGGCAAGATCATCTACCTCCGCCAGACCTACCACTTCGGGCCGCACAAGATCTCGATGTATCTCAAGCGGTACCACGACATTGATCTCGCCCTCGGCGTCTGGCAGATCCTGAAACGCCTCGACATGAACCGGCTACCGACCTCCCAGCGGCACAAGCGCCACGCCGAAGGCTGGAAGCGCTACGAGAAGCCACAGCCTGGCCCTCGCGTCCAGATCGACGTGAAGTTCGTCGCGCCGATGGGTGTCCCGCAAGAAGCACTACCAGTACACCGCGATCGACGACTGCACCAGGATCCGGGTCCTAGGATCTACGACCGGTGGAACCAAGCCACCTCGATCCGGTTCCTCGACTACGTCTTGGAGAAGCTGCCGTTCCGCGTCGAGGTGATCCAGACCGACAACGGCGCGGAGTTCCAGTCCCAGTTCCACTACCACGTGCTGGATCGGGGCATCAGGCACGTCTACATCAGGCCGGCGACGCCGAGACTCAACGGCAAGGTCGAACGGTCCCACCGGATCGACGTGGAGGAGTTCTACGCATGCTCGAGGGCGTCGTGATCGACGACACCGAGCTGTTCAACGACAAGCTCCAGGAGTGGGAGGACTTCTACAACTTCAACCGGCCACACGGCGGCTCGGTGGCGAGACGCCCTATGAGAAACTGCGCCTGAAGACCACGGCCCCGGTGTGAACGGCCACCGTCAGTTGCACAGCTAGAGGACGGGCGGCCATCGCCAGAGCAGACTCCAAAGTTCGACTCGATCTCTTCGCCCCGTCAGCTGTCCGGGGCGCATCGAGAGCGACTGAAGCGATGTGGTATGTGGTCAAATGGGCCTTCTTTCTGACAGCGATTCGATGGCCATCCGCACTCAAGACGCGAACTTCTGCGCGGATTCGGAGCGGAGGTTGGCCGGGGGGTTGTGATCGCTCCGCGTGTCAACATCCACATGCCGTGGAAGCTGGCTATTGGTGACTGACACATGGATCGGAGAAGAAGTGTTCTTGCTGAACTTGGAGCAGATCACGATCGGGTCGAATGCTGTTGTCTCGCAGCGTGCATTCCTGTGCACCGGCAATCACGACTACAAGTCCCCAACATTCGACTACATGGGTGGATCGATTCGTCTCGGAGACGGTTCCTGGGTCGGAGCACAATCGTTCGTTGGGCCTGGAGTAGAGATCGGCGTCGATACGGTCGTCGGCGCGGGATCGGTGGTACTGTCGTCGCTCCCCGACTCCCAGATCTGCTCGGGCAATCCGTGCGAGCCCGTGAGGCCGCGAGCGATTCGATAGGGATCGGCGAGTGTTGACCCGGATTCGAGACGTGGGGCCAGAGCATGGGTATCTATGAAGCGGCCTAGCCAGGGGGAGGTGCTCATTGTCTCCCAGGTCTACGTACCCGATCCGGCCGCGGTTGGACAACACTTGGGCGATCTGTCGGCCGGGCTAGTTGCACGGGGATTCTCGGTGAATGTGCTGACCGCCGATCGGGGATACGACAACCCGGATGATGTCTATCCCCGGAGCGAATTGGTCGATGAGGCGCGGGTGCACAGGCTACGACTCTCGAGTTTTGGCAAACGCTCACTCCATGTCCGGGCGCTTGGCGGGCTTCTCTTTTCGGTACTTGCGGCGATTCGTGGGACGTTTCTTCGCCGGGTTGACGTGGTCGTGATCACCACAGTGCCTCCTCCCGGAATCCTTGGAGCACTCTGGATCGCCAGAGTGAGACGGGCAGCCCTGGTGTACTGGGTGATGGACCTCAACCCAGATCAGGCGATCAATCTAGGTCTGACGTCGAAGGACGCAATGATGTCGCGAGCGTTGCACAAACTCAATGAGGTTGCTTTTCGGAGAGCTGATCTACTCGTGGTCCTCGATGAGTTCATGGAGCGCCGCATCCGGAGCGAATACGGCGTGACGCGGCCGATGTTGGTGGTGCCTCCGTGGCCGCACGACCAGTTCCCCGAATCGACCGAACGCTCCGCGAATCGCTTGAGGACCGAGAGTGCGGTCCGTGCCGATCAGATCGTCTTCATGTACGCGGGCAATCATGCCGAATCTGCACCTGTCACAACGTTTCTCCAGGCTGCAGAATCGCTGAAGAACGATGATCGGGCGCTCTTCTTCTTCGTCGGTGGCGGCAGGGGGAAACCCGATGTCGAGGCATTCGTTCGTCGCCGGGGGCTGGCCAATGTGCGGTGCCTTCCCTACCAACCGCTCGAAGATCTCGGCGAGTTGCTTGGTGCTGCCGATGTCCACATGGTGACCATGGGAGAAGAGCTGGTGGGTATCAACCACCCCTGCAAAGTCTATGGTGCGATGAGTGCGGGCCGACCGATCCTGTATGTTGGACCGTCGCCAAGCCACATCTCTGCGCTGATCGAAGATCACGACATCGGATGGCACCTGCAGCACGGAGACGTCGACGGGACCGTTGACGCTATCCGGAGCGTCTTGGATCTCCCTCAGGCGGATCTGGAGGCCATGGGACAGCGGGCACAGCGGGTTGCGAATTCGCGCTACAGCAAGGATCTGCTCCTCGGCCGACTGAGCGACGCAATCGAGGGGCTCATGTGATGCACCGCAGGCAGCATCGTTGGACTGCGCGCCGGTTGGCGACGACGGAGAGTCGCCGGGCATGTCCTTGCCCGTTCCGGTCGCGTCAGAGCCGCGCTCCGGTGAACTCCCCAGCGAGAGGGGGCGACGGTCCGTGTCGAGGCCAACGACGGACTCTCGGCAAGCGCCTGCGATGCTCACCCAACTGCCACGCACCTTTGGGCGTCGGTTCTTTGAGCTTGGTGGGTCAGTGATGCGTCTCGGAATCACGGGAGCAAACGGCTTCGTTGGCGGTGCATTGCGGGTGTCTGCTCGTGCTGCCGGGTGGGACATCATCGGCGTTGTGAGGTCAGGCTCCAGTGCTCGGGCCGGGGACGACCAATTCCGATTTGTCGACGATCCGTGGTCACCGGAAGCATGGGCAGAGGTCTTCGAGGACGTCGACTGTGTCGTCCATCTCATCGGCCGTTCGCACCATGTCGGGGAGGGATCGGAAGCGTACGACGACTACTACAGAGACAACGTACTGGTGTCCGAAGTGCTCACGGATGGACTTGCCCGGACGCCAGTTCAGAAGGTGGTCTACCTGAGTTCGATCAAGGCTGTGGGCGAGAATACTCACGGGACACCGATCGACGGGAACACGGTACCGGAGCCCTCCACACCATATGGACAGACCAAGCTCGAAGCCGAAGATCGATTCGCCAGCTGGGCCGCCAATACCTCAAGACACCTCGTCGTGCTTCGACCCCCGCTGGTCTACGGACCAGGGGTGAAAGGGAACTTCCGATCGATGCTGAGAATTGCCGATTCGGCGGTCCCTCTGCCGATTGGGAGCATCGACAACATGCGGAGCATGGTCTCTCTTGACAACCTCTGCGATGTGATACTCGCGAGTGCGTCGGACCAGATCCGCGGCATTCATCGTTTGCCGGTTGCCGATTCGGAAGTGCTTTCGACACCCGACGTGATCACAGTCCTGCGGACCGCCTTGGGCCGGAAGGTAGGTATTTTCCGATTCCCCAAGCAGTTGCTCGCCACTGCTTCTCGAGCAGCAGGGGTCGAAGGTCTGTTCCGGCGGATCAGCGAGGACCTCGTTGTCGATGGTGCGGCGGCCGAGTCCGTGCTCGGATGGGTCCCGCGCAACACAGCGATCCAAAGCCTCGTCGAGACGGCCCGGTGGTACGCCATCGCGAAGAGGTGATGGTGGTTCAGCGCCAGAAGTGCGGAGCGGTGTATTGCTGCGTTTGAGTCGGCGTGGCGATCAGTAGCTTGGCGGTGGTTTCGCGAAATAGCCGACGGTTCGAAGCAGGATCTTCGCGTCGCCAAGCAAGGAGAGGGTTCGAGCATATCGCCCGTCCCACTTGGCCTTCTCGAAGTTCGACATGCCGTCGTACCCGTTGATCTGTGCGAGACCGGTCAGGCCCGGGCGTAGAGCCAGCGAACCGTTGAGCTGCCGAAGCTGGATGAGCTCTTCCTGCGAGGCGAGCGGTGGACGAGGCCCAATGAGGCTCATGTCTCCGATGACTACGTTGACGAGCTGGGGCAACTCGTCGAGGCTTGTTCTCCTGATGACGCGGCCGACGCGTGTGGTCTCGAGTGTGCCGGCCTTCGCCGACTCAACGTGCGGGGTCCCGACGGGCATGCTGCGGAACTTGAGGAATGTGAATTCGCGACCGTGTTGTCCCACCCTGGGTTGTTTGAAGAGCGCCGGGCCTCCGTCTTCGGTCTTGATGATGACTGCCAGCGCCGCCATCAGAGGGGAGAGCACGATCAAACTCACGAGCGCAAGGGCAAGGTCGACGACTCGCTTCCCGACAGATCTATACATCTCGGTCCGTGGCCACCAAGACCCGTGCGGGACGCGTTGGCACGACTGTGCGTATGTGTGCTGGGGGTACGTAGCTCACTTCTTCGAATCCACTGCACGGAGCGGCGCCGGTGCCGGCTCCGATGACTCGTCGGGCGGGACAAGGCGATCGCTGGCGATGGGAGCCGTTCCGACATCGGCGGCGCTTGAACTGTTCGGGGCGAGGGGCGGCACGGCGTAGCGGCTGAGCCGGGGGTGGGGTCGCTCGAGCGGTTCGTCGCGTTCGGTGACCAGCTCCTCGTGGAGCTTCTCGCCGGGGCGCAGTCCCGTGTAGACGATCTCGGGATCCCGCCCGGGAGCGACCTGGCGTGACAGACGTCGGGCAAGGGCGTCGATCGACACCGGCTCTCCCATGTCGAGCACGAGGACGTCGCCGCCTTGTCCGAGCGTGGCGGCTTGCAGGACGAGCAGCACGGCTTCTTCGATGGTCATGAAGTAGCGGGTTGCATCGGGGTCGGTGACCGTGATCGGCTGGTTGTTCTTGATCTGCTCCATGAATGTTGGAATGGCTGAGCCGCTGGACCCGAGTACGTTGCCGAAACGGACCGACAGGTAGCGTCCCGTCGAAGTGGAGTCGAAGTGCGCGGTGATCCGCTCCGCCGTGCGTTTCGTCGTGCCGAGCACGTTGATGGGGTTGGCCGCCTTGTCGGTGCTGATGTTGATGAATCGCTCGACGTCGATCTCCGCCGCGGCACGCAGGACGTTGGTTGTTCCTTCAACGTTCGTCTTGACCCCTTCGGTTGGGAACCGTTCGAGGAACGTCACATGCTTGTGCGCCGCCGCATGGAACACGATTTCGGGGTGGGTCGCCTCGAATGCCGTGGCGAGCGCGTCGCGATCGCGGATGTCGCACAGGACGAGGTCGGGTGAGTCGAGGAGCGCGCGTCCTTCGATGCTCAGCTGCAATCGCTGGAGCGCATTCTCGTCGTGATCGAGCATGATGAGCCGCTCCGGCTCGTAGCGGAGGATCGTGCGGCACAGAACCGAGCCGATCGAGCCACCGGCACCGGTGACGAGAACCCGTTTGCGAGCGAGGAGGCGATGAACGGCAGCATCGTCGATCTGCACTTCGTCCCGATCGAGGAAGTCCGAGAGTTCGAGGTCGCGAATGTCGGTGACGCGAACGCTCGGTCCGGTGAGGGTGTGGACCGAAGGGAGGATCTTGACGCTGAGTCCGGCGGCTTGTCCCAGGTCGGCGATGGCGCTGATGTCGACCTGTGCGGCCCCGGGGAGGGCGAGCAGCAGCGTGTCGGCCTCGAAACGCCTGGCCGCGTCGGCGATGTCGTTGCGGGTTCCGACGACGTGGATGCCGTTGAGGTTGAGGCGCCGCTTCGTCGGATCGTCGTCGAGGAACGCGACCGGGTCGAGGTCGGTCTTCGGATCCTTCAGGAGCGCGTTGCTGATCTGTTCCCCGGCCTCGCCGGCGCCGAAGACGACGTGCGATGCGCACGAGGGTGGCCGGATCGGCTGGAGATCTCGACGACGAGGCGGGCGAAGTAGCGCACGCCGAGAGCGCCGAGGAGTTGGTAGGCCCCGGCTGCGAACACCGTGCTCAGCGGAACAAGGTTGGGAGTGCCGACGATCACCACGACGGTGAAGGACGTGAGCGTCGCGAGCAGGGTGGAGAATACGACAAGACGCACTTCCCAGAACGAAGCGAGGGCCCGCCGGCCCCGGTACAAGCCGGTAGCGAGGCCCGTGGCCAGCTGCACGGCAGCTGCGACCGTGGCGACCTGAAGCAGGGTTGCGACATTGACGCGATCGATGTCGAAGTCGAGACGGGCGAGGACGGCCACGAAGAGGGCCCCGTACCAGAGCAGGGCATCGAGAATCGCCGACAGCGGGAATCGCCATCGTTGCAGCGTGCGAAACCAGGCTCTCTGTTGCACGGGTCCTCCAGGCCGGCGATTCCGAGCACCATGATAGGTGTCAGGCCTATCGGTCCATGTGCACCACCACGATCGGCGTTGCACGTCACCCTGCGGGTGCGATCGGCGGGGGTCTGGGAACGCCTCCGCCTGAGCAACCGCGCGTGCTACCCGGGATTCTGCGCGCGGTCGCGTTCGTGGGTACTCGGGATCCATCTTGTCGCCGAACTTCAGGCCGCCCCAGCTCTTGCGGGTGACCGCGCTCATGCGGCCCAGATCCCGGAGGACCGGCTTGCGGTAGTCACGGCGCGTGGCGGAACGATCCATCCTGCTGCATGGTATCAGTGGATGTTCCTTTCTCCAGGTACGTCGCGGTATCGGTCGAGGCCATCGAGCCACAGCATGACGGTCCACGCGGCCCACAAGGTCTCGCGCGTGGCGAAGCCCGGGGGGTCGATTTCGATGTCGCGCAGCAGGCCGGCGTAGTGCTGTGGGTCGAAGTAGCGCAGGGCCGCTTCTGGAACGGTCGGGTACCGGTCTCGGAGGTCTGCACCGAGTCGGGCGAACTGCACGTCGAGGTAGTCATCGGCGAAGGCCTGCGTGCGTCGGTTGATGACCGACGACGGCAGCCACTCCCGGAAGCCGACGCGAACGAGGGCTTTGGACCTTCCGTCGAATGGTCGATCGCGGGGTGGGATCGACGCGACGAATTCGATGAGCGTGCGGTCGAAGTAGGGCTGGGTGAGGCTGAGACCGCGTGACGCATACGCAGCCTCTTGAACCTCGTTGACCCAAACGACGGACGGGTGCTGCGTTGCGCCGACGACGCCATCCTGGGTCAGCGACGGATAGCCGAACGCAAACGGAGCGATGTCGACCTCCGGGTCGGACAGGGACTCCCAAAGCTCGCGTCGGAGCAGCGAAGCCCCCGGGCCAACGCGAGCCGGGATCAGCCGGCGGATGGAACGCTTCACCGAAACCGGCACGATGTCTCGCGCCACGACCGAGGCGATGGTGGTGAGGCTCTGCCCGGTCCACGCGGCGTAGGCACGGGCATCGGCGAGGCGCTCCGCAGGCGTACCACGGCGAAGCCGGTCGAGGATCAGCTGGCTGTGGTCGAGAACCTGGTCGCCGCCGATCCCGGCGATGACGTGATCGGCACCCGCTGCGTTGGCGATGTCCGCGGTGCTGGACCACATGTCCCTGATCCGGTTGACGCGTGGTTGATCGGCCATCCACATATCGGCTTCGTAGGAGGCGAGGGTGTCCTCGGTCGGGACGAAATCGCTGTGTGGGAAGGGTTGCCGGGACGCGACCTCGGTGATCCATGCGGATTCGTCGATCGTGTGACCCGGGAAGACGGCCGACGCGGTGTGGAACGGCGCCGGGAGACCACCGCGGTCGGCGAGGACGTGGGCTGCGGCGGCGATCGACGAGCTGTCGAGGCCGCCGCTCAGGTGGCTCACCGCTCCGGTCGATCCATCGAGTCGGCGGCGAACCGAGTCGGCCACGTGGTTGCGGAAGGTGTCGGCGATGTCACGGGGCGCGGGTGCCGGTACGGTGGTTGGACCCGGATTCCAGTAGCGGTGGACGCGCTCGCCGGAGCGATCGACGATCAGCGCGGTCGAGGGTCGGACCCGTTCGATACCTGCGAAGAACGTGAGTCGGGTCTCTCGAGGCTGGGCCGTGACGTATTCGACGATCGATCGAGCGCAGGGCTCGACCCTGCGGACCGATGTTGCCGCCAGCTGTTTGGGCTCGGATGCGAAGCGGATGCCGGTGGGTGTGCGCTCGAAGAACAGCGGCTTCATGCCGAACCGGTCGCGGACGGCGATGACGCGCTGCTCCCGGTCGTCCCAGATGACGAAGGCAAAGTCGCCGTCGACGTCGTCGAGGAAGTCGATCCCGGTGCGGCGGTAGGCCTCGAGGAGGAGGCGGCGATCGCCCATCCCGGCGGTTGCAGCGGTGCCGCCCGCGCGGGCTCGGAGGCCGTCGCGGCTCCAGAGGTGCAGGTCTCCGACGATCGACAGCGGCCCGAGGGACGTGACGCCTCGGTTCTGTGTCGTGCGGGTGGCGGGTGTAGGTCTCGGCGAGCGCGGCGTGATCCATGGTCGCGCGAGCGAGGCCCCCGAGGGCTCGGTGGGGAACCAAGGCGACCATCCGGTCGACAGCTTCGAGCTCCGGTGACCGATCCCAGTCGACGACGGCCGCTAGCTCCGCCCACGGGGACACCAGGAGGCTCGGCGCGAAGGAGGGGGTGTGTCGCCGCATGCCGATTGCCGGCCGATCAGGGATGCTGATTCTTGCGGGTCGGGTGCGTGTCCTGGTCGATGTATGGGCCGGACTTCCTGGTCACGCGGTCCATGCGCCCGCGAACGCGCAAGGTCGGCTTGCGGTAGGTACGGGATGCCTGCGGGTTCATGCTGAGTGCGATCCTATCACTGCGCAGTATTCCGGGACTCCACGGTACCCAGGCTGCCGAGATGTGATTCGAGGGCATCGCAAACAAGCGGCAACGCGTTGAGGTCGTCCGGGATCGACAGGTCGAAGAGGGCAACCGATTCGACGAGATGGTGATACGCGTCGAACTGGAAGGCCCATGCACGCCCGTTGCCATGCTCACCGAATCCATGACCAACGAGGCGCCTGGAGGGCTTCCATGCCGGGCAGCCGGTTGATGCCAACATGGCCTCGGAACTCGCGCCTGAGGAAGAACAGGCCGCCAAGCGGCGCCGTGCGATCTCCAATGGGACAGATAGCCGCAGGGGCGAAGCGAACGGGCAGGAGGTCGTCCGCGGCAACTGCGTGCCCACGGTCGGCGAGGTAGCGGGCCAGCGTCGATTTTCCGGCGCCGCTCTCGCCGATGAACCCGACGACCACACCGTCGATCTCGATCCCGCTCGCGTGGAGTACGAGGCGGTCGAACACGGCGCTGAACACGGGGGCCATCTGGCGAAGCTGCCATGCCCGTGCCGTGGACGAGTCTGACATTGCCGGTAGCCAACACTCGAGCGTGTCGGTGGAGATGACGCCGGTCGTGTCCATGGGACCGGCGACGAGCAATGCGTCGGAGCTTCTGCCCGAGGTTCTCGTCAGGTCGTCGGTGAACCGGACGCGCAGTTCGAGATCCGCGAAGCCGTCGGTCTGGAGCCCTTCGAGGTGCTCATCTGAGATGAAGCCGATACCGCCGACGGTGTAGCGGTGGGTCACGAGAACACCAACCCGATGGGATCTTCGTCGAACACCTCGAATCGCTGCGCAACATCGGGTGCGTCGTTGACGACCCGACCTTCGAACTCCACCCAGGCGTGACCGTCGAGTCGCCGTTCTGGGTCGAAGGCGACACCGATGCGGATGCGTCCGTCGAGGCCTCGCTGGCGCATGAGGAACCACAGGAACACCGAGCGGTCGAGGCACGTCGCCCCGTAGGGTCGACCGCCCACGGCCGCGATGCGATCGGCCCAGTGCCGGACGGAAACAGGGTCCGGTCGCCGCCGGCCGAGCGGCGTCGGGACCGATCCGAGCAGCGAGACCGTCCGTCTGAAACCGACGCGGCGGAGGGCGAATCGTGTCGCCCGCACGCCGACGGCGAATCCGGAGCCGGACAGAATCCGCATCAGACGGCCCGGGCCACGACGTGGGGGTAGGGGGCATCGGACGAGGTGATGATCTCGAACCCGCCCGCCGCAAGCTCATCGGTGATCTCGTGCCAGGTCGCGTAGTGGTCGAACGTACCGGCCACGGTATCGCCGAGGTCGGGGCGGTCGTTCGAGCGGCGCAGCGACCTGACACCGGTCGCGATGCGATGCACGGTCGCGAAGTGGCGATCATCCGCTGCGCGGAGGAAGAACGAGAGCAGCATCGGGGCGCCCTCATGGACGAGGCTGCGGAGTTGGGCGAGAAACGCCGTCCGTGCGGAGCGGCCGCGGATGTGGACGTAGCCACCCCAGCCCATCAGGATCGCATCGAACGGGCCTTGGAGGCCGGGCGGAACCCGGTCGGGTGGCGCGGGAATGAGCGTGGCGCCGTGGCCGCCCGCGGCGAGGAGCCGGCGCCCGATCGTGACCAGTTCGGGCGATGGGTCGAATCCCGTGGCGATGTATCCGAGGTCGTCGAGGGCGATGAGTTCCCGGCCCGCGCCGGCGCTCGGGACGAGCACGGTCGACCCCTCCGGGAAGTACGCGGTAACGGCCGAGCGTTCCCAGTCGTTCAGGCCCGAGCGGTTGTAGTCGGCGTCCCGGTATCGATCCCAGCGGGCGTAGGCGGCAGCATTCGCGGCCGTGAGGTGCTCGGGGTCGAGGAGACCGAGCCAGAGTCCTTCGTGAATCGCTCGCGCGGCGTTGGCGGTGCGCTTGAACCAGCGATCACTGCGAATCGCCGCCCGGACGCGCAGAGGAACCGGCCGCGTCATGCGTCGCCGGAGATGAGTCCGGCTTCGACGAGGTCGGCGACGAGGTCTGCGACATCAGCTGCGGCCCGTTCGCGATCCACGTCGTAGGCGGCGACGACGTCATCCACCAATTCGTCCATCGTGGACTCGGCTTCGAGCCGTTCCCAGATGAGGGCGCCCACCTCTTCGAGCGAGAAGTAGCGACCCGACGTGACGTCCAGGATCACGTACTCGTCGTCGACGCGGCGCGTCATCGTGGTTCTAGTTCGCCGCATGTTCGGCTGCTCGCCGGGCAGGGGTCCGTCGGCGTTTGATCTCGGTCCGCTGGGCGAGGCGCCACCGCAGGAGTGCGATCGGGTAGGGGCAGTCGCATCCCGGAGAGCGGTCGTCGATCACCACGCGGGGAGGGAAGACGCGCCGCGCCAGGGCCGACGCGACGGCGAGGCGGCGGCCGGAGATCAGCAGACTGGCGAGGGATTGGCGGTGTGGGCCGTCGAAGGCGCCGTCGAAGCCGCCGAGCCGCGACCGTCGGGGCCACACGATCGCTGTTACGGCTTGGCTGTAGGGGGAGAGGTCGGTCGGGATCGGCGGCGGCCGGTCGAGAATGTCGCAGACCACGCCGACCGAGAACCGAATCGCGTCGGTGAGTCCTTCGGTATCGGCGAACTGCTGGATGAACCCCCAGTCGGGGTCGTCGTCGAGCATGAGCGACAGGTCGTAGACGTGGAGGAGGTCGGCGAAGCCGTCGCGAAGCAGGTGAAGCAACGCCTGGATGATCGAGAGTTCGAGGTCGAGACCGCGGACTCGCCGCCCCTCGCCGATGTCGATGCACTCGGTTCGTTCCCACACGACCGCTCGCTGGCGGATCGGGACAACGAGGTTCATCGGATCGAGGTGGAGGTCAACGGTGACGCCATCGATGAAGAGCGGGTATTCGAAGACGCGGCCCTCGGCGACCATCGCGTCGACGACTGCCCGGCTCTTCGGCTTGGATGACACGGCCGCGGCGAACTCGCCGAGGCGTGCGGATTGGTCTGGAGCCGTGAAGACGTCGATGTCGACGGCGGGGCGGAGCTCAGGGCGCGAGTACCACCGCGAGCCGATGGCGATCCCCTTGAAGACGGCGAGTTCGATGCCAAGCGAGTCCGCGATGTCGAGGAGGGAACCGAGCGCTGTGCGAGCGGCCGCGGTCGCGGCGGCGCTGTCGAGACTGTGCATGGCGAGGAGGACGAGAGCGTCATGCTCGACGTCGAGGTCGAGGCGGCGGACCGCATCATCGACGAGCGGGGCAACGCCGTGCTCGATCGCCGAGTCGACCAACGGTCCCGTGATGCGCGTCGTCTGCGCTCTCTCATCATCGGTGATGAGCGGGAGCAGGGCGGGATGAGGTGCGGTCATATGCGGTGAGCGTAGCGGCGGAGGCTCTTCGAGCGGTCTGACGTGGCGGGGATCAACACGGTGGGTCGAGTCGGCCGGATGACTAGAAGGAACCGGTCCCCGATGTGCCACCGGCGCCGCTCGTGCCGTTGCACCACGGCAGCCAGGGGTAGAGGTCGCACCATTGCTGGAGGTCGCCGGCAGATGCGGCCCTGCTCGGAGGCGAAGTCGGTGTCGGGACCGCTCTTGCGGGTCACGGCGTCCATACGTCCGAGGTCACGCAGGATTGGTGTGACATAGGGCTTCATCGACCGTCCCTCCTTGCGCGGCAGCGTAGCCCCAAGGTCTGTATCGGCCGCGACAATGGTCGGATTGAGTCAGTTGTGCGCACTAGGGGCGTTGGTCGTACCGGGAGAGACCGTCGAGCCAAAGCATCAGCGTCCACGCATTCCAGAGGGCGGTGCGATCGGACCTGGTCATGGTGCCGTCTTCGAACCGGCCGATCAGGCTGGTGTACCGGGATGGGTCGAGATATGGCTGAGCGCTGTCGGAGACGGTCGGATACCGGGTCCGATACTCGACGGCGAGGCGATCGAAGACGGTCGCGAGGTACTCATCGGCGAAGCTCTTGTCGCGCCGTTCGAGGACCGACGCGGGGAGGCGTTCGGAGAACGCGTGGCGGGCCAGCGCCTTGGAGCTTCCGTCGAAGGGCCGGTGCCGGGGCGGGACGGTGGCGAGGAACTCGATGATCGAGCGATCGAGATAGGGGTAGCTGACGTCGACGCCCCCGTACGCGTATTCGGCTTCCTGGTGCTCGTTGATGATCACCCGGAGGAGTTCGACCGTGGAGGCGACGACCAGCCGCTGGGTCTCGGACGGAGCCGGTGGGGACGTTGCGGGCGTTTGGTCGGCCAATCGGGCATCGGATACAACGAGAGCCTCGGCGACCAGGCGCGACCCTCGTTCTGCGCGGCGCGCGCGCATGCGGCGGACGGGTCGCTTGAGTCCTGCCGGCGAGGCGAGTCTCAGCGAACGCTCGACGAGGAGGGCCCGAGGGATGCCATACCACGCGGCCTCGGCTCGAATGCCTTCGCGCCACTGGGAGAATCGGCGAGCACGGAGAAGGTCGGCGAGGATCCAATCCTGGTCGAGGACCTCGTCGCCACCGGAGCCCATCAGCACGAGATCAGCACCTGCGGATCTGGCAATCCGGGCAGTCCCCGGCCAGATGTCGCGGATTCGATTGTGGATCGGGCTATCCGTTTGCCACATGACCGCTGCGTACTGCTCCACGACCTCCGGTTCTGGTACGAAGTCGTCGTGGGCGAACGGCTGGGTCGCAGCGGTCTCGTGGATCCAGGCCGACTCGTCGGCCGCAGAATCGGGGAATACGGCCGAGGCGGTCCGTACCGGAGGCAGCGTCGGGTCCTGTTCGATCGCGGCGACAGCGGCTGCCGTGATCGATGAACTATCGAGCCCGCCCGTGAGGTGCGCGACGGTGCCGAGCGACGATCCAACCCGGAGTCCAACCGACGTCGTGAGGAGGTCGCGGAAGCGTTCCGTGACCTCGGGGGCGGTGATCGACTCCGCCGATTCGAAGGCCGGAGTCCAGTAGCGGTGTTCGACGACCCGCCCCGGTTCGACGAGGAGGTAGGTGGCCGGCGGGAGCTTCTCGACCCCGGCGAAGAACGTGTGTCGGGGGTTGCGGTAGCGGCCGGTGAGGTACTCGCCGATGGCCGCGCTGTTCGGCGTCGGGGTACGTGGAGACGTAGCCACGAGCTGCTTGACCTCGGTGGCGAAGCGGATGCCGTTCTCGGAACGTTCGTAGTACAGCGGCTTCGCTCCGAAGCGGTCCCGAACGGCGAGGGCTCGGTGGCGTTCGTCGTCCCAGATGATGAACGCAAAGTCGCCGTCGAGATCCTCGAGAAAGCGGATCCCGGTGCGGGCGTAGGCGGTGAGGATCAGGTGGCGGTCGTCCAGGCCGACCGTTGCCTCGTCGCCACCGGCGCGAGCGCGGAGCTCCCCTCTGTTCCAGAGGCGCACGTCGCCGACGATCGAGAATCGACCGAGGGTCGCGACTACCGGCGGTTCCCCGATTGCATCGGACCGGGCCTCGCCCAGAACAGCGTCACCGAATGTGGCGATGGCGGTTCCGCCCGTGGAACGATGCGGGATGAGCTCGAGCATCGCCTCGACTCGCCGTCTTCCGGGGGGTCGATCCCAATCAACGGCGGCGGCGAATCCACCCATCAGGCGCGTCGGGTTGCGCGTTGCCGGTCTGGGCGTCGGCGGAGCAACGATGCCGGGGCGTTGGTGGTGGCCATTTCCGGAGCAGCGTACCGGGGGTTGAGGCGAGGAGGGCCGGCTGTGAGGCCGGGTGGGCCTCTACCATCCCCGGATGCGCCCGTTCTCCAGATCTCTCATCCCCGGTCGGCGCTCGACGGCGATGTCGGACGAAGGCGGCGTCGAGCCGACTGCGCAAATCTCCCAGGTTGTCGAGATGTTCCGATTCGCGAAGCCGTATCGGACGCGGTTGGTCGTCGGGACGCTCGCGGTCGTCGTCTCCTCGGGGCTCGGACTCGTGTTCCCGCGGATCATGGGCGACCTCGTCGACACCGTGGTGCCGAGTGCTGCAGCGGGGTCCGAGACCGGGAACCTGGACCGCTACGGGATCATCCTGATGCTTGTCCTGATCGTCCAGGCACTGTTCAACTACCTGCGGGTCTATCAGCTGGCGCTCGTGGGCGAAGGCGTGGTCGCCGATCTGCGCAAGGCCGTCTTCGATCGGGTGGTGCGCCTCCCGGTTCCGTTCTTCGACCGAAACCTGACCGGTGACATCTCATCGCGGCTGACATCCGACGCCGCCGCGGTACAGCACACCGTTTCGTCAACGCTGGCGCAGGTGCTTTCGCAGAGCATCACCTTGATCGGCGGGGTCGTGCTGCTGGTCCTGATCAGCCCGCTCCTCTCGCTGACCGTGCTCACGTTCCTGCCCGTGGTCATCATCGCCGGGGCGATGTTCGGGCGACGGCTGCGGGTCATCTCGACCGAGTTCCAGGATCGGATCGCCGAGGCGAACGCGCTCGCCCAGGAATCGATCTCCTCGATCCGCGTCGTGAAGTGGTTCTCGGGTGAGGGGCCGGTCACAGCCCAGTACGATCGCGACATCGCGGCGTCGTACCGCACGGCCATTCGGCGTGCGCGGCTGTCGGCGATCTTCATGCCGGCGATCACATTTGTCGGCTTCTCGACGATTGCCCTGGTCTTGTGGGTCGGGGGCCGGCTGGTCGCTCGCGGCGACCTCACGGCCGGTGAGCTCGTGTCGTTCCTGCTCTACACGTTCACCGTGGCGGGGGCGATCGGGGCGTTCACGGGGCTGTATACACAAGTGCAGAACACGCTCGGTGCGTCGCGGCGCATCTTCGAGCTGCTCGGTGAGGCACCCGAACTGGCGAAGGCCGACGTGCCGGTGGAGCCGGAGGCATCGTCCGGTTCTGTGCGGTTCGAGTCCGTGGATTTCTCCTACGAGGGCCGGGACATGGAGGTTCTGCACGACATCGACCTGGAGATCCGGGCGGGGGAGGTCGTAGCGCTGGTCGGTCCATCCGGTGCAGGGAAGTCGACCCTCGTCCAGCTGATCCCCAGGTTCTACGACGCGGTCTCCGGTCGTGTTGTCGTCGACGGCGTCGACGTTCGGGAACGGGAGATCGCCGCACTGCGCCATCGCATGGCGGCCGTCCCACAGGAGGTTCAGCTGTTCTCAGGGACGATCGCGGAGAACCTGCGCATCGCGAAGCCGGACGCCTCGGACGGGGAGTTGGTTGAGGCGTGTCGGTCGGCGAATGCCCATCGGTTCATCAAGACGTTCCCCGACGGGTATGACTCGGTCGTGGGCGAGCGTGGGGTGCAACTGTCCGGGGGGCAGCGGCAGCGGGTCGCGATCGCTCGTGCATTGTTGGCCGATCCGAGGATCCTGATCCTGGACGAGGCGACGAGTTCGCTCGACGCCGAGTCAGAGGGTCTCGTGCAGGAAGCGTTGGAGCGGTTGATGGAAGGGCGGACGACACTGGTGATCGCTCACCGTCTCAGCACCGTCGTGGCGGCGGATCGGCTCGTCGTGATCGCCGAAGGACGCATCGTGGATGAGGGAACGCACGCGGAATTGGTGGAGCGAGATGGGCTGTATGCGCGGCTGTATGCGAAGCAACTGGCGGTGTGAGAGCTGCTCCGTGAGGGGACGAGGCTGCCCCCTCTGCGGACGAGCATCAGCTCGTCCGCGGTCTCCCCGCGTTGTGGGGGAGACGAAGAGGCGCACGCCTTCTGCGACGTCCGACTGCTGGGTCGTCGCCGGCAACACGAAACCAAGGGGGTCGGTGCGGCTCGCGCCCATCCGAATCACCAGAGAGGTCTTCTACCCCTTCGACTTCTCTATGGCTTTGCCGTAGCCGTAGCCGTAGCCGGTCTTGCTCGAGGCTTCGGTTGAGCGGTTGTAGACGTAGCCGACGATGGGTTTCCCGGTGAGTTCGATGCGCGAGCGAGCCTCGGCGAGTCTCTTGAGGCTCGTGCCCTCGCAGACAACAAGGAGAACCGCGTCGGCCTGGTGGGTGATGTCCGTGGTCTCGGAGACCGCAAGAATCGGCGGGGCGTCGACGATGACGAGCTGCTTGCCGCCGGTGAGCGTCTCCATGGCGTTCCCGAACGCGGATGAGCGGAAGAACCGCGCTGGGTCGCCGGACCGTGACGACCCGGCCGGGACGATGAGGAGCTCGACGCCGTTCCCGAGACCCCACCGCCGTTCCAGGTCCGCTGCGTTGCCGCTGTTGTCGGTGAGGTCGGTGAGCCCGGGAACGCCGGCGAGATTCGCGAGATTTGTCAACCCCCGCGTTCGAACATCCGCGTCGATCAACAGCGGGCGCTGGCCGCCCCCGGCCGCCGCGACGGCGAGGTTGAGCGCGGTGACGGTCTTGCCGTCTTCGGGACCCGTTGACGTGACGACAACGGTTGAACCGTCAATATGCGACATGGCGAGCTTGAGCGACGACACGATGAAGTGGTAGGCGTCGGCGGCGACCGAGTTCGGAGCGGTGACGGTCGGAGCAGGGCCCTTCGTCTTGACCGACGAGAATTCCGGGACGGTGCCGAGGAGGGGAGCGTCGAGCGTCGCTGCCGGCGCCTGGCGGGTCTCGACCTGGTCGCGCTGCTCATCGCGCCACCACGCCCAGGCACCGGCTGCGATCAGCCCGAGCACGCCGGCGATGGCGGCGTTGCGCAGCGGTCTCGGAGCCGTCCGTGTGGCGTCCTGCGGCTCGTCATACAGGCGAACGCCGGAACCATAGAGGGCGCTGCTGACCGCGATCTGCTCGATCTGAGCGTCGAGCGCCGCGAGTTGTGTGAGTTGTGCGGTGCGTTGACTCTGGAGCGCAGCATTGTCGGGGGCTTCGGCGAGGGCGGCCTCGGTCTCGGCAACCCGAACCTGGAGTTCGAGCTTGGAGTTCTGGAGGGACGAAACGGCCTCCTGTGCCGCCGTCTGGGTCTCTTCGGCCACGACCTGCTCGTACGACATCACTACGGCGTTGACGACGTCGATGGCGCCCGACGCGGTCGGCTGCGTCGCTCCAATGGTGAGGACGTCGTACTCGTATTCGCCGTTCGCCGTGATGACACTCTGGATCTCGTCCGCATCAGGATCGCCACCGAGAATCTCGGAGGCTCCTTCGGCAACTGCCCGGGACTTGAGGACTTCGGCTTCGTTCCGAACGTAGCGGCCCCGATCGATGTAGGCCGTGAAGGGGTCGGTGATGACGGCCGATCCGCGGGGATCGGCGACGAGCACCGACCCCTCGGCCTTGTAGACGGGCGGCTGTGTTGAGGAGATCGCGTACGCGGCGATGCCGGCCACGATCGTCGCCAGGATGATGACGAGCTTGTGGCGCCAGAGCGACTCGAAGAGACTGGGTTGCTGCTCGATGGTGGTGTGCCCCCAACGCGTCGTCGGCATGTTAGGGACCTCGGATGACCTTCTTCGGTCACTGGGACGGTTCAGGGTCGCCGGCGGACGGCGACCGAAACGTTGTCGCCGGCTCCTCCGGCAAAGGCGGTGCTCGATGAGAAGGTCGGCTGCCTCGCGCGCGGTGAGGTTGAGTGTGGAGCGGAGCGAGGTGGTGAGGTCGGGGGCGAAGTCGACCAGTCCGTCGCTCGCAACGACGACCGTGGTGGCCCGCGGCGGCGTGGGAGCCGTGTCGACGGCAATCGACCGAGGATCGGTCTGAGGGCCGAGGAAGTCCGACTCCTTGCCGATTCGCGACAAGCGTCGCTTCGTCGCGATGTAGCACGCCGTGTCGCCGATCGTGGTCGTCGCGAGTGCCGTGTCGTCGATCACGCAGATGGTGAGGGAGGTTCGGCTCGTGTCGCGTGGAGAGGCGAGGTTCGGGATCGTGTCGGCAACGGCCTCGATTGCGGCTTCCGCGAGGTGGCGGGTGAGGGCCGCCGGATCTAGGTGGAGGCTATCGGGAACCGTATCGGCGATCCGCTGGATTGCGGCGCGGGCGGCGTCGAATCCGTGATGGCCGTCGGCAACGGCGAGGATCGTCAAGGTTTCGTCCGTAGCCGCGTATACGGCATCCTCGTTCGGGTCGAGGTGGGGGTAGCCCTTGGGGAACCGGCCTCTCGAGATGCCGATGGCCAGGGTGGGAGGGAGCTCTCGGATGGCAACGGATTCCAGTTCGGTGTGGTCGCTTCCGAGGAGGACGGCAAAGCGAGAGGTGGTCGGATTGACGCCCCCCTGCGTCGCTTCGCTCCGCGTCCCCCCGTCCTGCGGCCGGGGGGACATGTGGGCGGGGTCGGTTTGGCTTGGGGTGGCGTTGGCCCCCTGCGTCGGTTCGCTCCGCGTCCCCCGTCTTGCGGCCGGGGGGACATGTGGGCGGGGTCGGTTTGGCGTGGGGTGGCGTTGGCCCCCTGCCTTGGTTCGCTCCGCGTCCCCCCGTCTTGCGGCCGGGGGGACATGTGGGCGGGGTCGGTTTGGCGTGGGGTGGCGTTGGCCCCCTGCCTTGGTTCGCTCCGCGTCCCCCCGTCTTGCGGCCGGGGGGACATGTGGGCGGGGTCGGTTTGGCGTGGGGTGGCGTTGGCCCCCTGCCTTGGTTCGCTCCGCGTCCCCCCGTCCTGCGGGCGGGAGGACAGAAGTCGTCGTGGTTGGTCACGGTCAGCGGTCGCGGCCGTAGCCGTAGCCGTAGCCGTAGGCGCCGGTCGAGCCCTTGGCGCGGTTGAAGATGTAGCCGAGGATGGGGGTGCGAGCAATCGAGAGGCGCTGGCGGGCATCATGGAGGTCGCGCAGGGGCGTCCCGGCACTGACGACGAGAACGACGCCATCTGCTTGAGCAGCGATGTCGGTGGTCTCAGCGGCGGACATGACCGGTGGTGTGTCGATGATCACCAGTTCGTAGTCGCTGATGAGGGCCGGCAGGGCCTGGCGGAATGCTGTGGAACGGAAGTAGGCCGCTGCGCTGTCGTCGAGGCGGCTGCCGGCAGGGACGAATGGCAAAGAGCTCAGGTTGATCATCTGCCACTCGCCGATGACATCAGCTGGGGAACTACCGATCGTGAGATCGGTCAGGCCCATGCCGATCCCGAGTCCGGAAAGGCGAGTGAGGCCACGGGCGCGTTCATCCGCATCGATCAGAAGCGACCGGCGGCCGTCCTTGGCCGCTGCGAACGCGATATTGAGCGCCGTGACGCTCTTGCCGTCGCCGGGTGCGGTCGACGTGATCACCACGGTCTTCCCGCCGATCTGCTCGAGGGCAAAGGTGAGCGATGACACCGCGAAGTGGTAGGCCTCCGCCGCACCAGATTCCGGATTCGCGTCGGCCGGGTTCGGTCCGTGCGCGCCGACGTCCGAATACTCGGGCACGACCGCGAGCAGAGGTGCATCGAGGATGGCAGCCGGTGTGTTCCGATCGTCGGCGCGTTGATCCTTCTCTGATCGCCACCATGCCCATGCACCGGCAGCGATGACGCCGAGCACCAAGGCGATCGCTCCGTTTCGTAGGGGCTTGGGCTGCACCGGGGCGGCCGGCACGTCAGGGGCGATGTACAGCTGGACGCCCGAGCCGTAGAGGATGGCGTTGGTAGACAGCTCTTCGATGCGGGTGTCGAGTCCGACGAGTTGGGATACGGCCGCGGTGCGTTGTGCATCGAGGGTGATGTTCGAAGGGTCGGCGGCGAGTCCTGCATCGATCTCGGCGATCCGTGCGTACAGGTCGACCTTCGACTGCTGAAGCGTGGCGATCGAGTCGCCAACCTTTGTCGAGACGCCCTCTTCGACGATCTGTTCATACGCTGCGACCACGGCATCCACCACAGCCGCCGCCATTTCACCGGTGGACTGTGTCGAGCGGACGGTCAGCGCATCGAGGTTCGTGGCAGGCGTCGCAGATGTTGAGCCCTGGATTGCGGACGGACTCGGGTTCCCGCCGAGGATCTCTGATGCCCGCGCTGCTACCTGGGGAGATTCGAAAACCTCGGCCTGGTTGCGGACATACCGACTCGGGTCGAGGACGATCCCGATCTCGGCGGCGACGCCGCCGGAGGTGCGCGGGTCGTTGAGCAGGAGCTCACCCTGAGCTTCGTAGAGCTCGTCCTGGAGCATGGAGAGGCCGTAGCCGACGACGGCGGCGAGGATTCCGGCCGTGATGATGTACCACTTGAATCGCCAGAGCGAGGCGAAGAGGCTTGGTTCGTTGTCGTCGATGATCCCACCTGGCCGGTTGCTGGCCGCATGATAGGACGCGGTCCCCAATGGTGTTCCAGGCCCGTATTGGGTGCGCTCAGGTAGCGTACGGACCGATGACCCGGAGACGCAGGTGACACGCAGACGAATCATCCTCTTGGCGGCCGGCGGCGCGGTGTTTCTCGTGGTCGCGCTCGCCGGTTGGCAAGGGGCGCGAGCTTGGTGGGCGTGGCGTGGGATCGAGCGGATCGAGTTCGATACCGCCGAAGCCCGAACCCAGATGCCGTTCGTTCCGCTGGCAACCCCCGGCGAGTCGCCGGTGGCCGCGACCCCGACCCCGACGTATCAGGTTGCCGAGTACGACGCCGTCCTGGCGATCGGTTCGGACGAGCGGACGGAGGATGAGAAGGAGCGTGCTGCGGCAGCGGGGCGCCCGGTCCAGGAACGCGCCTACGCGGACGCGATCCTGCTGTGGCTGTCACCGACGAACGGTGGGCCTCGCGCTCTCGTGTCGCTTCCGCGGGACCTCCTGGTCGTGGATCCGTGCACTCGCGAAGAGACGAAGCTCGATCGAACGCTGGCCGGGTGTGGAGAGACCGTGTCCGGACCCGAACTCGTTGCGCTCGCCGTCGAGGACTTCACAGGGATTGGCATCGACCACTACGCAACCTTTGATTTCGAGGCATTCATCGAGGTAATCGATTCGCTCGGTGGAGTCGAGGTGTGCGTGGACTACGCGCTACGAGAAGGAACCACCGACTTGCTGCCGGCGGGTTGTTCGACAGCGGACGGGAAGACCGCGTTGGCGTGGGTGCGGTCTCGTGGGACGCAGGAGTTCGTTGACGGTGAATGGCGCTTCATCGAGGGGGTTTCGGACCAGAACCGAACCCAGCGTCAGCAAGAGCTGATGTTCGCCATGTTGGCCAAGGTGAAGACGATGCGGTCGCCGGCGGCGCTTGCCGGGATCGCCGAAAGTGTCGGGGATTCGGTCGTGCTGAGCGAGTCCCTGTCGATGGGCGACGCGATCGGAATGGCGTGGGATCTGCGGAGCGTGCCGTCGTCGAGCATTCGCCGGATCGTCGTGCCAACGGAGTCGGTGGTGACTGAGGATGGCTCGTTCGCGGTGCGAGCGACGGTGCCGTTCCAAGAGTTGCTCGCGCCGTAGGGTTCTCGGACGGGTGCGGGTTTGTTCGTTGATCTCGGCCCCTTCCGTTCCGCTCCGGCTCGCGATCTGCCGGTCGGGCCCCCCTGCGTCGTCGCTGCGCTCCTCCGCGTCCCCCCGTCCTTCGGTCGGGGGACAGGAGAGCTGGGTGCGCTCGAGACCGCGCACGGTGGCATGGAGACCCCCTCCGTCAGCGCCCGCGGCGCTGCCACCTCCCCCTGATGGGGAGGAATCGATCTTCGGATGCCCTGTCATCCTTTGGGCGGGGGACGGCAGGCAGCGGGGTCAGACGTCGGAGGGGATCCAGACGATGATGTGGACGCTTGCTTCCGCTGCCACGCCCCATTGGTCGGTGGCTCTGGCCGTGATCACGGGCTGAGCGGAGTCGAACTGGCCGGTGCTCAGGGTCGCGATGATCGACTCGCCGGTGCCGAGGGCACCCTGATCGCTCGAGAACCACTGGACGGTGAGGTCGTCGCCATCCGGGTCGGAGACAATTGCCGAAAGCGATACGGCGGCGCCGAAGCGCTGGGTGGTCGTGTTGAGGACGGCGATGTGCGATGAGAGATTCGCAGGGGAGATGATCTCGATGCTCGGCGGCTTGTTGTCGGGAGGAATTGCGAGTGTGGTGGTGCTTGTCGTCGGGCGTGTCGTGGTGGAGGGTCGCGTGGTCGTGGTCGTTGGGCGTGTTGTGGTCGTTGTCGTCGGGCGGGTGGTGGACGTGGTGGTGGACGAAGCAGTGCTCGTCTCCGGGATCGTCGTCGCCGCCTGGCTCGATCCCGCGGCCGCCGTGCCGGTGGGCTCATCGGTCGTCGAATCGGTGTCGTCCGCTGCCGGCGAGCACGCCGCGATCAGCATGAGGGTGGCAAGACCGAGTGCAGCAATTCGAACCGGGCTACGCCGCCCTAGGGGCACGCCCACGGAACCGCCGAGAGTGTTCCGTCGGCCAAGTCGGCGAAGGTTGTGTAGTTCTGGGGCTGAAGTTTCCATGCGCTCGGTGCCGAGAAGCATCCCTTGATCATCACGTTCGGCAACGTGCCGACGTTCTGATTGTACGGGCCGTGGCTCGAAGCGATCGAAGAACCTGAGATATGGCCCGCCGCATCGAGGTTCGCCCCTGTGAGGGTCGGCATCGGACCGGGGTCGACGGTGTAGACCGTCGCGGCGAAGGTGAGCACGTTGTCGATCGAGAGGTCGGTGTTCACGTAGTCGTCCATCAGCGACAGGAGGGCGGGCATGGCCAGCATCCCGGCCTTCTTCACCTCGGCGATCGCCGCCTTGAGGAGCAGGCCCTGACCGAGCGTTCGGTCGACGTCGCCGTGGGGGAGGGTCATGCGTTCTCGGCCGATTGCCAGCGCGTCGGCTCCGTCGATGAAGGTGTCTCCCCGGGAGGCCGGCCCGGCGTTGTAGGGCACGAGGAACGGATAGCCGCCGTAGGCGTCCACGAGATCGAGGAAGCCGGCGGGCGGACTGCCGCCGCCGATCGTGCTGCCCATTCCGATGTGGAAGTAGCCCTCGATGGGGAGGCCGGTCTCACGGCGCAGCGCATCCACGGTGAACTGCGGCCCGTGGCCCTCCATGGTCTTCGACATCTTCACCTCGCCGAACGAGGCTCGCACGAGCGTGTCCCGCGGGAAGCCGACGATCGCTCCCGCACCCGCCGACGGCACCACGGAGTAGATGTGAACGCTGTCGGCGTTGGTGAGCAGTGGCGTGCTCGGCCAGGTGCCGTCCGGAGTGGACTGCCAGTCGGCACCGATGAGGGTCACGAAGCGGGGTTCATTGCCGAACCAGCGGGCGCGGCCCTTGGATGCCATCTCGGCTCCGACGACGCGCCATTCCCATCCGTTGGTCGAGACGGCGAGGATCGTGTCGCCGCCGGCCTTGACGACGCCGACCTGCTTTGCCGTAGGCGGTAGAGGTCGAGGCGGTGCCGGTGACGGTCTGGGTCTTCGGGCGGTCGTCCATGCCGCCGAGGTTGTTGCGCAGCCCGTCCGGCAGATGCGGAGCCGACGGCAGTTCCTGGTAGAGCGATTCAACGGCCCACTTCAGACCGTCGGGTGCGCCGGAGACGTTGACGTTGACGCCCGGAGTTGAGGGTGCCGAAGTTGCCGGCGACCGGGACGTACGGGGACTCGCCCCAGTTGAACTGCTCGTTGGCGTTGCCCTGCGTGTTCGTGTAGCGCAGTACATCGTGCGGTTCGACGGACGGAACAGCGCCGGGGTGTCGTTGCCGTCGCCGGTCCAGTCGCCGGCGATGAGGCGATCGCCCGGGATCGCCGAAGTAGAACTGGAACTCCGCGATGCCCTGGGTGTTCGTGTTGCGGAAGTAGACGAACCCGGTCGATTCGCGATGCAGACCGACCGTCGTGATCCCGTCGCCGTTGAAATCACCGGTGAACGGCTTGTCGCCGGGGTTCCCGAAGTAGTACTGGTACTCGGCCTTGCCGAGGCCGCCTTCGTTCGCTCCCAGCTTGTTGATGATGTAGACCTGTCCCTCGGTCTGGCGGTAGATCGAGACCGTGTCGCAACCGTCGCCGTTGAAGTCGCCGGCGAGCGGCACGTCACCCGGATCCCCGAAGTAGAAGCGGATGTCGGCGATGCCCTGCGTGTTCGAGTTGCGGAGGTAGACGTAGCCGTCGGACTGGCGGTAGAGGCCGGGGGTGTCGATGCCGTCACAGTTCCAGTCGCCCATCATCGGGTAGTCGCCCGGGTTGCCGAAGTAGAACGAGGCCGGGTCGCCGCCGCGGGTGCGGAGGTGCCAGACGCCCGACGTCGGGTCGACGAGACCCATGCCGGCGGCGCCGGCGGGAACCGGTGCTGCGATGGCGGGCTTCGGGAGGATCGAGGCGAATGCCTCGGCCAGTTCGGCCGGCGCTTCGATGTGAACCGGGCCGCTCAGGGCCTCGACGGGCTCGGGTTGCATCCACACCGCGGCCACCGACGCGACGATGGCAATCACCACTCCGACGATTGCCAGGTGCAGCGTCTGATCGCGGCGGATCTGCATTATCGCCCTCCAGGACTAGTGCGCGCGAGTGTATTGGACGTAGTCACTACCAGGCAGTATCGACCCGCCGTCCCGAGTTCTGTATGAACGATTTTCGCGTTGCGGGTAGCCTGCATGACTATATGGGACGAAGATTCCTGCTCGGGATGTTCCTGGGCGACCTCCTGGCTCTTGCGATTGCGGTCGGCATCGCCCTGTGGGCGGAATTCGGAGGCCTCGCGCCCGCCGACTGGCAGGTGCCTGCCGGTGCATCTCTCTGGCCGGTTACCGCCATGCTGGTCGCCGGTGCCGTTGTCGGCTCGTACATCAGCCGTCTTGCGTGGGCGAACGCCGCACCACGGCCGTCCTACGGACGGGCGCTCGCGATCTTGCTCATCGGGGCCTCGGTCACCGCGATCGGGATCGTCATCTTCCGCCCATACTGGTCACGACCGGTTCTCGGCATCACCCTGGTCGCGTGGCTTGGATTGATGCTGATCCACCGGGCGATCCGCCGCCAGCGGCCCTGGACCGAGCGGATGGTGATCGTCACGGGCGGAGAAGCAGCTCGCCGAAGACGTCCGGGACACCGACCACGCCGATGTGATCGCCGTGTTCAGTCCGAACGGGCGTCCGCCCGATGATCCGGTACCGCTGGGCGTCACCGTGGTTGTCGACCTGCGTGCGGTGCTCTCCGACGAGATGGCGCAGTTCGTGTCGTCGTCCAACCTTGCCGGCTACCTCGTGCGGCCGCTCGTCGAGGTGTACGAGGAACACACCGGGCGCCTTCCGATGGTTCACCTCGCCGAGGGGTGGGAGATCTCCCGCCCCGTCGCCCGTTCCGGGTATGCCCCGGTGAAGCGGGCGATCGACATTGTCGCCGTTGTGTTGACCGCGCCGTTCTGGCTTGCCCTGGGTGCGATCGTGTGGGTGATCGTGAAGTTCGGTTCGCCGGGGCCCGTCATCTACTCGCAGCAGCGCGTTGGGCGCAACGACAAGCAGTTCACGCTCCACAAGTTCCGAACCATGGTCGACAACGCCGAGGAGAACGGGCCGCAGTTTGCCGAAGTCGACGACCCCCGCATCGTGCCGACCGGCAAGTTCTTGCGCAAGAGCCGTCTCGACGAGATTCCGCAACTGTGGAACGTGCTGCGCGGGGACCTCACCATCGTCGGACCTCGCCCGGAGCGGGTCGAGTTCGTCAAGGAGTTCGAGCGGTCGATCCCGTTCTACGGCAGCCGGCACATCATCCGGCCCGGGGTGACCGGATGGGCGCAGGTGAAGTACCACTACGCCGATGACGAGGCCGAGACGGTGGAGAAGCTGACGTACGACCTCTACTACGTGAAGCACTCGTCGCTGTCGCTGGACCTGCACATTCTGGGGCTGTCGATTTGGACGGTCATCACGGGGGCCGGGGCGCGGTAGCTGCGGCGCCTTCGGGTGTTCTGAAGCGGGCAGGCGCGGGCCTCGTCTTCTTGCTTCGGGCTCCGCGGAACCGGCGTCGTTCGTGAGACCTCATCTGGGAGGTTCGCTCTCCTAGAGGCCCCCCTGCGTCGTCGCTGGCGCTCCTCCGCGTCCCCCCGTCGTTCCGCCGGGGGGACGGGTGTGGGGCGGGCTCCCAGGGTCCCTTGCGTCGTCGCTGGCGCTCCTCCGCGTCCCCCGGCCTGCGGCCGGGGGGACGGGTGTGTGGGCGGGCTCCCAGGGTCCCTTGCGTCGTTCGTGAGGCCTCGTCTGGGAGGTTCGCTCTCCCAGAGGCCCCCCTGCGTCGTCGCTGGCGCTCCTCCGCGTCCCCGCGTTCCGCCGGGGGGACGGGCTTGCGAGGGCGCTGCTCGGGGCGTCTTCACGCGAGCGATCCCCTCCGTCAGCGCCTTCCCCTAGGGGGGAGGAATTGGTTTGGGGGCGTACGGACGGCGGAGGTGCCATCTCAGGGGGAGGAGTCTGAGGGCCATCATTCCGTAGGCGGGGATGAGGTGGAGGTAGCGCATCTTGGACTCGCCGGCGACGCGGGTGTGCAGGACGAGGGGGACCTCGTCGATGGTCTTGCCGGCGGCGATGAGGCGGATGGTGATCTCGAGTTGGGTCTCGAAGCCCTCGCCGACGAGGTCGAGGTCGTGGACGGCGTCGGCCCGGTAGGCCCGGTAGCCGGTCGTGAGGTCCCGGGTGGGGGAGCGGTAGGCGGCGCGCAGGATGACATTCGCCACCCGGCTGATCGATGCTGCGCCACAGCGGCACCCCGACCATGCCGCCGCCGGGAACGAACCGGCTCCCGTAGCAAGCGTCGGCGGTCTCGCATCCTTCGACGAGGTCGGGGAGCAGATCCAGCGGGTGGGACAGGTCGGCGTCCATCGTCACGATCACACCATCGGGGATTGCTGCGAACCCGGTGGCGAGCGCCGCACCGATGCCGGCATTCTGTCGGTGGGTGACGACACGGAGCTTCGGGTTGTCGGCGGCGAGCGACGCGAGTCGCTGTGGTGTCGAGTCGACGGATCCGTCGTCGACGATGAGGATCTCCCAGTCGTCGTCGAGCCGCGGCGTCACCGCATTGACGAATTGGTCGATCGCATCTTCTTCGTTGTAGGCCGGGGCGAGGATCGTGACTTTCACGGTTGGTCCACGACGAGGCTGCGAACGAGGACACCGGATGCGGTGCCCCACCCCCAGCCCGCTTCGATACCGGGGAGTGCGACCACCGACACGCTCAGACGTGACGGTGCGCGTCCCGGCCGGGATGTCGAAGTCGACGCGACGCCACCGGGACGGATCTCCGATGTCGCCTTCGAACACCAGCGTCTCGTCGAGCATGACCTGGATGCTCATCCTCCCGCGGTTGAAGCCGTGCCCCCACAGGCCCCGCAGTTCGACACTACCTCCGCGGTCGACCGACGCGGGATCAATGGTGGTGACGATCGCCGTGCGCTCGCCGGGGACCGGGTCGTCGGTTACGAACTGGAACCCGAGGTACGGGCCGCTGTCGAGCGGCCGCTCGTTCCCGCCCTCGTCGACCCACGTCCACCCCTCGCAGCCGCTGCACGGCGGAAGGCGAAACGCCTCGGCCTCGCGTCCGGCGATCCGGTAGCGGCCGATGGCCGGCGCGTACTCGATGCCGGCTGTCGATGATGCGTCGCGGAGAACGTTCGAGCCACGCGTCGCCCGCCTGGCCGGGGACCGCATATGGGTCGCTCACGACGCTCAGCGCCACGAGGGTGCCGTTCTGGACGGCGAGTGGAATGTGATCGGTCTCCGTTTCCGGACCGGCCACCACCTCGAGCAGATCGCCGCCCGCAACGATGCCGATTTGCTCGTTCAACGCCAGCAAGTCCGGGGCGTGGGTCCATTCCTCGGGGCGGTCCTGGATGCGCACCACCGTGACCGCAACGGCTCCGATGATCAGAGCGATGGCGGCCGGCCTGAGGAGGCGCTCCGGCACCAGGTCGCGGAGCACCCCGGGGAGGCCACCGATCAGCGGAGCCAACCCGAGGGCGAAGGCGAAGAGGAATCGCTCCGGGAACGCACCCAGGGCCTGCGAAGGCAGCGACGTGACATAGAACAGGACGAACTGCGTGGCGAAGAGCCCGACGATCAGGACCACCGCTCGGCGCCGGATGCGAACGACCGCCACCACACCCTCGAGGACGAGGAGCAGGGGAGCCGAGCGCAGCAGCGACATCGGGTAGTAGAAGATGCGCCCGATCCGACTGTCGAACCCGCCATAGGCAGCCTTGAAGATGCGTCCGCTCTCCCGAGCGAAGTAGAACGGCGAGTCCTCCTGAACCAGGTTGACGCCGAGCCACGCCAGCGGCACGAGGAGTGGTGCGGCAGCGATCGCGAGAGCGCCCCACCGATCTCGCACGACACTGCCGAGCGACGTCTGCCTGATGAGGAGCAGCGTGTCGATGCCGATGACCGCTGCCCACGCTGCTGCCAGCCACCAGCCCTCGTACCGCATGGCGGCGGCTGCGGCGACCCCGAGGCTCCCGATGCCGAGCGACACGTGCTTGCCGGTGATCGCCCACGACGAGAGGCCGGCGACCGCGACCGTGACCGCAACGAAGTAGAGGGGTTCGGCGAGGCCGGAGAGCGACAAGAAGTACGTCCACGGCGCGAACAACACAACTACGAAGACGGTGAAGGTCCCAATCTGGTCGTTGAAGATTCGGTGTGCCGACCAACCGGCAACGACCGCGGCAACGAACACGGCGGCCGTGTTGATCACGGCCATCAGCGCCATCGGACTCGACTCGAAGAAGCCGCCGAAGACGGCAAAGACGGATCCGGTGATCCAGACGGGCAGCGGGAGCCACACGAGGCCCTTGAACCAGAACGGCGCCTGCGCCCACTCGTTGGCGATGGCGACCCGGGTGAAGTCATCCCACGTCAGGGCCGACCACCCCGGCTCCCAGGTCACGACGCCGAATGCGATCCGAACCACGATCGCGACCAGCGCGAGAACCGTCAAGGTGCGCCGGACGCGAGCCGACAATGTGGTCATGAGTCGAAGGCTAGAAGGTCGCCTCGCCGTTCGCCCGCGCCTTCGACGCGCTGCACCGGCCGCCGATTCCCGCCAAAGTCGCCACTTTGGGTGGCAGTACCGGTACCGTCGCAGGCAATATGATGACCGCTAGAGCCCTCATCGTGCTGGTCGCCGTGGCGATGTTCGCTGCGGTCCCGACCGTCGCCTCCGCCGCCTCCCCCTCCGACACCGGGGTGAGCCTGGCGTCCTTCAACGAATCCGAAGGCTGTCCGCCCGTTGGCTACCCGGGGCCGATCAAGTCCGACGCCGGCACCGGTCAGACCCTCATCGGCGCGGTGATCCACGGCCCCTGGGGCGACTTCTTCGGTCGCAACCAGACCCAGGTCACGAACTCACTCAAGACCTGGCGGATCGCGACCTCGAGCAAGTACGTCAAGATCCATGAACGCGCCTGGCCCGCGGCCCAACTCGTCGATGCCCGCCTCATCGCGGCTGCGAACGCCGGCCAGTACTACTCGCTGATCAGCGCCGGCTCGTTCTTCTGGCGCACGGTCGGCGGAACCAACCGGTTCTCAGAGCACTCCATCGGAACCGCCGTCGACCTGAACCCGCAGCAGAACCCCTACAGCAGCTCCAACATCCTGCGGACGAACATGCCGTCGTGGTTCGTGGACTCCTGGGTGGACAGCGGCTGGTGCTGGGGCGGCCGGTGGGTCACCCTCAAAGACTCGATGCACTATTCGTGGAGCGGACCCGGCCAGACCCCCAACTATCCCGGACGTCCGGCGCCGTATCCACCGCTGACGAATCCCGCGCCGTTCGATCGGACCGGCTTCTCCGGGCCCGTCGCCACCGGCATCGTGGCCGGGGCACAATACGGCATGGCCGACTTCTCGGGCGACGGCTCCGCCGATCTGTGGCGGATCCGGCCCTACGGATCCGCGAGCCGCCTCGAAGTCTCCGGATCGCAGTCGGGATTCACCGTCATCGGCTTCCGAAAGAATCTCCCGTTCACCGCCGATTCGCCGATCCTCGTGGCCGACCACGACAAGAACGGGAAGCCCGACCTGTGGGTCGTCGACGACTCTGGATCGACCGTGCGCCTCTCCGTCTACGACTACGCCGACGGCTACAAGAACCCGACCGTGCTCACCACCGGCGCACCTGCCTCTGACGATTACTCGATCACGATGCACGACAACGACTGGATCCCCGACCTCGTGACCATCACGCGCACCGGGACCACCACCGCCAAAGTGTGGAGCGGCTCGTCCGGGTACACCAGCGCCATCGCCACGTACTCACCGGGCGTCGGCGACACCTCGTCCGGCTGGTCGCTGTTGTTCGGCGACTGGGATGTGAACGGCGTCACGGACGTGTACGCCCTCCCCGACGGCACCGACGTCACCGTCCGGATTGCCACGCAGAGTGGTGCCCTCGCCGACGTGCCCACCGGCATCGACGTCGGCGGGAGCGCGGAAGTCCTGATCTCGGACTTCGACGGCGACGGTCGCGACGACCTTCACTTCCTCAGCGGCAACTCCATCTCCGTCTCGCTCGGTGGCACGAGCGGCTCCGGATCGCTCTCGAACTGGTTCATCCCCGACAAGCCGATTCCGTGGGATGCCGGCCCCGAATGCTTCGGACCCGAACCGTGCGATCGCATCGGCTATGTCGACCAGAACGGCGAGTGGTACCTCATCAATGAAGTCGCCAGCGGTGCCGGCAAGACCCGGTTCTACTACGGCAACCCCGGCGACGTGCCGTTCTCCGGTGACTGGAACTGTGACGGGATCGACACCCCCGGCCTCTACCGGAAGAGCGACGGCTACGTCTACCTGCGCAATACCAACACGCAGGGCATCGCCGACCTCGACTACTTCTTCGGCAACCCGGGCGACACGCCGATCGTCGGTGACTTCAACGGCGACGGGTGCGACACGGTGTCGATCTACCGCGGATCCGAGCAGCGGTTCTACATCATCAACCACCTCGGGGACGGCGCCTCCGGGCTCGGCGCAGCCGACTACTCCTTCGACTTCGGCAATCGCGGCGACACGCCGTTCGCCGGCGACTTCGACGGCGACGGCATCGACGAGGTCGCCCTGCACCGCGCCTCAACCGGGTTCGTCTACCTGCGGTACACGCTCGACACCGGCATCGCCGACAAGGAGTTCTTCTACGGCGTGCCGCGCGACGTGCCGGTTGCCGGCGACTGGAACGGCGACGGGGTAGACACGGTCGCGGTGTTCCGGCCCAGCGACGGCAACTGGTATCTGAAGCTCAACAACAACCAGGGCAACGCCGACCACGGAATCCACTTCCACAGCCATGACGACGTCACCCTCCCGGTGGCCGGTCAGTTCGGCACCCCGTAGGACGCGGCCTTCGGCCCTCCCGCACGACGATCGTACGGACGAAACGTACGGCCTCGCAGTCCCAGCGGCCTCGACATCGAACGGGCGCGCCGACGGTCTGCGCCGCTCGAGCCGGCCTTGGGCCGTTGTGCTCTGGCGCCGCTCCATTGCCTCTGGTGCCATTGAGGTAAGGGTGGGGTGACGTCGAAGCGTCGCGGTGCGTGTTTCCACAGTGAGGTGTGACATGAGGCTGAACCCGGCGGTTGTGGTGATTGGTCTGGTGGCGGTGATGGTGGGGGTCGCTCCGGGGCAGGCGTGGGCCGCCGACGGAGACCTCGACTCAGCGTTCGGAGCGAACGGCATCGTCATGACGGACTTCGGCGCCAACGAGCACGCGGCGGCAGTCGCGGTGCAGCGCGATGGGAGAATCGTTGCGGTCGGATCCGCCTCCGACTTCAGGGACTTCGGATTGGTTCGCTACAACCAGGACGGTTCCCTCGACTCGACCTTCGGTACCGGTGGTTCGGTCGTTACCGACTTCGGTACCGCGAACGATCGAGCGGCCGGCGTAGCACTGCAACCGGACGGCAAGATCGTCGTAGTCGGATCGAGCGAATCGGACGCCGTCGTCGCACGGTACGACGTTGACGGGAAACTCGATGCATCTTTTGGCCCGCCTGTCATCACGGGCGGTCTCGCTGGGGAGTTCCATGCTCACTCCGTGGCACTTGAGTCGGACGGGAGGATCGTCGTAGCAGGCTCTTTCGCCCCCGAGGGCAGCTCCCTCTTCAGCCACCTCTTCGTCATGAGGCTTCTGCCGAGCGGCGATTTCGACGGCTCATTCGGTTTGGATGGCATGGTGACTACCGCGGGAGCCTCCGGTGGCCGCGTTGCCCTCCAGGGCGATGGGAAGATTGTTGTGGCGGGAGCGAAGCAGACGTCGTTTGACGATTGCGCCCCATGGGACCCCTGCGATATGGCCGTCGTCGTGGTTCGCTACAACCATGACGGCTCGATCGACTCGTCGTTCGGCACCGGCGGGATGGTGACGACCGGTCGATCCAACGAGACGAACCAGACAAGTGCGGTCGCCGTGCAGCTGGACGGGAAGATCGTTGTTGCTGGAGCCAGGCCCGCACCGTTGGTGAAGCCCGTCATTGCGTCGGACTTCTTGCTCATGCGCTACAACGTGGACGGCACGCTCGATACGTCCTTCGGGATCGGCGGCGAGGTGGTGACCGACTTCGGGGCGTTCGACTTCGCCCAGTCGGTGGCAATCCAGGTCGACGGCAAGATCGTGGTCGCCGGCGGAGGGAGAGCGGACGACCCCGATGCCGCAACGGACTTTGCCATCGCGCGGTATGGCCGGGACGGAACACTCGACCCCCTGTTTGGAGATGGCGGCAAGGTGCTCGTCGATGTGGGCGGCTCCGATGCCGCCCAAGCGCTGGCGATGCAGTCGGACGGCAACATTGTCGCCGCCGGATACGGCGGATCTCAGCTCGCTGATTTCGTCGTGATGCGTCTCCTGGGCACCCGACCGCTCCCGAGCGACAACGTTGGTCTCGTCGATCCGTCGACGGGGTACTGGCGTCTGCGCGACGGGTGGTTCACGAACGCCGGCTTCTACTACGGAAACCCGGGTGATGTCCCGTTCCTGGGCGATTGGGACGGTGACGGTGTCGAGACGCCGGGGTTGTATCGCCAGTCCGACGGGTACGTGTATCTACGCAACAGCAACACGCAGGGCATTGCCGACATTCGTTTCTTCTTCGGGAATCCGGGTGATGTGCCGTTGGCGGGTGACTTCGACGGTGACGGGTTCGATACGGTGTCGATCTACCGCCCGTCCGAGCAACGGTTCTACGTCATCAACGAGTTGGGTGAGAACGACGGCGGTCTCGGCGCCGCCGAGTACAGCTTCCTGTTCGGCAATCCTGGTGATCAGCCGGTGGTTGGCGACTGGGATGGTGACGGTGTCGACGAGATCGGGTTGCATCGGGCGTCGACGGGGTTGTTCTACTACCGCAACACGCTGACGACCGGCATCGCCGATGCCGAGTTCTACTTCGGGGACCCCGGCGACCGGTTCGTCGCCGGAGACTGGGGTCTCGTGGACGGCGCGGATACCCCGGCGGTGTTCCGCCCGTCGAACACCGTGTTCTACTTCCGACACACGCTGACCCAGGGCAACGCCGACTCCCAGTTCACCTGGCCCGAAGCCGAGCCCGACTGGATCCCCATCGCCGGTTCCTTCGCAACTCCCTAGGGAAAAGGGACCGCCGGGTCGGCGATCCCTTCTTCCTGGCTGCTGGTTCCGTGGCGACCTAGGGGCCGACGATCGTCACGTCCTCACAGTCGCGTGCAATCCAGTCGGAAGGCGACGCGTACACCGTGTCGAAGCCGCGGCCGCACCACACCTTGTCGAGGTGGTCGTTGCCGAAGTCGGTCGAGTCGATCACATCGTCCCCGTGGCCGCCAAACACGACGTCCTCGCCCTGTCCGGCGATGATGTGGTCGTTACCCGGGCCACCGTAGATTCTGTCCGTTCCGAGGCCGGTCTCGATGTAGTCGCTCCCGGTTCCGCCACGGACCAGGTGCGAACCGGTGCTCGCTACTTCGATGTGATCAGCGCCTGGGCCTCCGAACACCTTCGACCCCGGGCTGCTCTCAACCCGGATCCAGTCGATCCCCGGTCCTCCGAACAAGATGTCGGACCCGCCGTTCGTGGAACGCAGGGTGTCGTCCCCTGCCAGACCCCTGATGATGTCGTCACCCGGCGTGCCATCGAGTTCGTCATCGCCGGGTGTACCGATGATGTGGGTGGCGGCGATCGCTGCTGCCGGCGCAAGGACAAGCACGATCACCACCAAGAGGAGCAGGAAGTGCCCCCGTCGGAATCGCCTCATCACAAAACCCCCTTTCTGAGCCCCGCGGCTCAATCACTTGACGGTTGCAGCCGATTCTGGGCGTGGCTAGGGCCGATCGACCCGAGGCCAACGGCGCGGCCTACGGCTTGCGGGACACCGCGATCGTCTCGTTGTGGAGGAACGTCCTTCCGACCGCCGGCGGGAACGGGAACGAGTACAGGCGCACCGACTCGAGGCCGTGGGCGGCTTCGATACGTCCGAGGGCAGCGCGGTCGACGAACTCGACGTGGGTTGGGTCCGAGGCGAACCCGGCTTCTTGCGGGACGATGATCACGACGTTGCCGCCGTGGCGCAGGTACGGGAGATGCGATCCGACGAGGGCGGCTGCCTGATCGTGGGTCATGTGTTCGAGCACATGGGCGAAGAGGAGTGAGTCATAGCGCTCGGGGAGCGAGTCAGGGGAGTCCGGGAATTCGGCAGCGGTGTACGCGGTGAATCCGCGAGATCTCGCCTCCACAATCGACGTTGCGCTGAGGTCGACACCGACGCCGTTCCCGTCGAGATGACCGAGGTTGCGCCCGATGCCGCAGCCCACGTCGAGCACATATCCGAGATCGAGTCGCCGTAGGTTCCACCGGTAGGGCGCCTGTGTGTTGAGCACCTGTTTCCAGCGGGCCCCCTTGAGCCGCTCCGTGTACGCCGCATCGTCATAGGACATGCCGGGGAGGGTAACGGGCGGCCGCCGAACGCTGATCGATCGCTGCCCGTCGTTGGTGGGCCGGCGCTGAGGAGGCCGTTCGGTATCGCCGCCAGCCCGCCCGCTCCCTACGAACCGAGTCGTGCGACCTTGAGGTCGCGGGTGGCGGCGTCGTAGTAGGCGATCATCGGCATCCCGAACGGATCCGTCGCGATCGAGACGTACTCCACGGCACCCGGGCCGGGATCGACCGTGGCCACGGTCGCCGACGTGCACGCAACGTCGCTGCAATGCGCCACGTTGAGGTTGCCACCGGTGTGGTAGGCGACGAACGGGAGGCCGTCACCACCGATGTCCACGGACACGAAGTCGGATCGCACCGGCGCGATCTTCGTCGTCGTACGCGACGAGCACGCCGCGTCGTTGCAGTGAACAACCTTCAGCGCCTCATCGTGGGTTGGGTTCGGTGTGTGCGCGTTGTGAACCGTCAGGTCGTTGTAGGCGATGATCGGCATTCCGTCGGTCCCGATTGTCACCGAAGCGAAGCCCCAGCCCTGCCAGTCGTCCGTCCAACTCTGCAGCATGATCGGTGTCCCGGTCGAGCAGGCCGCATCGGCGCAGTGCATCGCCACGAGAGCGAACGGGCCATACCGAGATGTGAATACGGCGGAAATGGGGAGTCCGTCAGCGCCCACTTCCACGTCGAACCTATGGAAGTCTCCGCCGTCGGGAATGAGCGATTGGCGCGAAGCCCCGTCGCAGGCAGCGTCGTCACATTGCGCAAGCCAGTGACCGGCGAAGCGGTCGGCATTCATGTAGGCGATGATCGGTTTGCCGTTGGCGCCTATGGCCGTTGCTCCCAGGACGCCCGAATTGGTCGGTGTCCCGGGCGGCACGGGATCGAGAGGGTCGACAACCGAGTACGAGATCGATGAACACCGGGCGTCGGTGCACCGGCCGACGACGAGTTGGCCGCCGTTCTCGTCGTGGAAGCTCCAGACCGGGAGTCGGTCGCTCCCGGTCGCCATCGACGTGTGGTCCGCGATCCGCCACGGCTCGATTCTTGTTGCCGAGTCCATGCAGGTCTGGTCGTGGCACAGCGTGATGGCGAGGTCGTACGTACCCCATGCCGTGGTCGATCCGTGACTGATCACCGCGCGCCCATCGGCCCCGAATCCGAGAGATGCGAATTTCCCCCAGTCGACCGGTGCGTCCACGGTGCTCACGGTCCATGTCCGGTCAGACACCTTGACCGCTGCGAGGTTGAACTCGCCGGCGACGGGAATCATTCGTGGGATCCCAAAGCCGAATGACGTATCGGCATTGCCCTGCGTATTGGTGTGTCGGAGGTAGACCGTGGCATCGGAGGGACGGAACAGACCGGGGCTATCCATGCCGTCGTCGTTCCAGTCTCCGGCGATGAGTCGGTCGCCGGGGTTCCCGAAGTAGAACTCGAACTCGGCGATGCCCTGCGTGTTGGTATTGCGGAAATACACGAGACCGGTCGATTCGCGATGCAGGCCGACGGTATCGGTTCCGTCACCGTCGAAGTCGCCGACGAACGGCTTGTCGCCCGGGTTCCCGAAGTAGTAGGCGTAGTCCGCAGCCCCCAGGCCGCCATCATTGGCACCGAGCTTGTTGATGATGTAGACGCGGCCCTCGGTCTGGCGGTACAGAGACACCGTGTCACAGCCGTCGGCGTTGAAGTCGCCCGCAATCGGGACGTCACCCGGGTTCCCGAAATAGAAGCGAATGTCGGCGTTGCCCTGCGTATTGGAGTTGCGCAGATAGACGTACCCGTCGGACTGGCGATACAACCCCGGCGTATCGACCCCGTCACAATCCCAGTCACCCACCATCGGATAGTCACCCGGATTCCCGAAGATAGAACGACGTGGTGAATCCGTCGGGACCGCGCAGATGCCACTCTCCGGTCGCCGGATCGACGAGACCGACCAGGGAATCGTCGACGGGAACGGCTTGGGAGACGCCAACGGGCATCACCGCCATCACGAGTGCCGTAACCACGAACAGCGTGCGCCACGTACGCTCTCACAACAGCTCCCTTCTGGCTCCCTCCAGTGTGCGCGAAGAATTCCCACGGTGCAAGGGCCATTGGCGGGTGGTACCGCGATTGGCCACTGCGCTTCAGCCGCCGACCGTTCCGGCTACGGGGACCCAGTCGGTGTCGGCCACGTCGATCTCGTCGTTGCCGTCCCGGTTCGTGACGAACGCAAAGCGGGACCCTTCGGGTAGCCCACGTCAATCCCTGATCAGTGTCGGGTCCGGCGGCGACGAAGGGCTCGGTCGCGTCGAGATCGCGCACATGGGGCTTGGGTGAGCCGTCACGCGACGAGAAGAACGCGACCTTCGAGCCGTCCGGAGGCCACGCCCATGGCCACTCAGCGCCGTACTAGGCGGTGAGGTTGATCTTGTCGGTGCCATCGGCGTTCGCGACACACACATGAGGGCCGTGTCGCATCTCCCGCGGCGTGGAGCCGACGGGGCTGTGGCGGTCTCGGTCACGCTGCCTCGGGCTGCCCGCCCGGAATCGGGGTAGCCTCTTGTTCGTATGGGACCACTCGAGGTTTCGGTCATCACGACGGTGTTCAACGAGGGGACGTCGATCGAGGCGTTTCTCGACTCGCTGGTACATCAGTCGCGTCCGGCCGACGAGATCGTGATCGTGGACGCCGGGTCGACCGATGGCACGCTCGAACGACTCGAGGCAGCGGCCGAGATCGATGACCGGCTCAAGGTCATCGTCGAACCGGGGAACCGCTCGCACGGCCGCAACACGGCCATCGAGAACGCGACCCACGAGATCATTGCTGCCACGGACGGCGGCGGCATTGCCGACCCCGAGTGGCTCGAGCACCTGGTCGCTCCGTTCGCCGACGGCGTCGACTGGGTGGCTGGGTTCTACCGCGTCGACGCTCCGACGGCTCTCGATCGCTGCATCGGTCTGACGATCACGTACGTCATCGAAGAGGTCGATCCGAGCTTCTTCATGCCCTCCGGCCGCTCGATGGCGTTCACGAAGACGGCGTGGCGCGCAGCAGGCGGATTCCCTGAAGAGGTTGAGTTTGGAGAGGACACGCTCTTCGACCAGATGATGCTCGACGCCGGCTACCTGCCGGTCTTCGCCGGCGACGCCACCGTTGCTTGGCATCCACCATCAGGATTCGAAGGCCTCGCTCGCACCACATTCCGCTGGGGGAGAGGCGACGGAGCGGCGCACCTGCGCGGTGACTACTACAAGCGGACGCTCGCTGCCTACGCGGGTTCCGCCGTCCTGGCCACCGTCCTCGCCATCACCAAGCCGAAGCTGCTGCCACTCGCGGTGCTGCCGATCGCGAAGCCGATGTGGAAGTCGATCCGCTACAAACTCCGTCACGAAGACAGCCCGGCCAAGTACGTCTATCTGCCGGCGGCACGCATGACGGCCACCACGGCGAACCTCGCCGGGTTCCTGGTGGGGCGCTACCTCGGCGAGTAGCAGGCGCCACCTACGGTGGGCCGAAATACCCCGCGACCGGGAGCCAACGAGACTGACCCCACGTGAACTGCTCGTCGGCGTTGCCTTGGGTGTTGGTGTAGCGGAGGTAGAACGTGCGATTTGACGGTCGGTACAGGCCCGGCGTGTCTTTGCCGTTGTCGTTCCAGTCTCCGGCGATGAGCCGATCACCCGGGTTCCCGAAGTAGAACTCGAACTCGGCGATGCCCTGCGTGTTGGTATTGCGGAAGTACACGAGACCGGTCGATTCGCGATGCAACCCGACGGTATCGGTTCCGTCACCGTCGAAGTCGCCGACGAACGGCTTGTCGCCCGGGTTCCCGAAGTAGTAGGCGTAGTCGGCAGCCCCCAGGCCGCCATCATTGGCACCGAGCTTGTTGATGATGTAGACGCGGCCCTCGGTCTGGCGGTACAGAGACACCGTGTCACAGCCGTCGGCGTTGAAGTCACCCGCAATCGGGACGTCACCGGGATTCCCGAAATAGAAGCGAATGTCGGCGTTGCCCTGCGTATTGGAGTTGCGCAGATAGACGTACCCGTCGGACTGGCGATACAACCCCGGCGTATCGACCCCGTCACAATCCCAGTCACCCACCATCGGATAGTCACCCGGATTCCCGAAGTAGAACGAATAGACCATCCCGTGCAGGCTCGTGATGTACCACTTGCCGGTGTTCGGATCGACGAGTCCGACCGATTGCGCGATGCGCTGGATCGGCTGCCAGTCGAGTTCAGTTCCGGTGAACCAACCGACAGAACCGTACGATTGGCTGATCAGCTTGCGTTCCGCTCCGATCCCCTGCGTGTACAGCAGGTCGTTGCCGGACGGGGCCGGTGTCGGGTCCCCGATGAGATCGAGGCCCGGGGATGTCACCCAATCGTTGAGTCCGCCGGGGGCAGCCTTCCAAATCGTTGAGAGAGATGATGTGTTCTGCTCGGTGCAGTAGAGGAAGGCACCTGATGGTGCCCACTCGGGATCGCTCGACCATCCACCCCCGCACGGCAGGCCGCGCACGTTCGATCCATCGGGATCCATCAGGTAGATCCCGACGATCCGGCGGAACGGACTGACTGCTGGGTGAGCGAGCCGCGAACGCGATCGTGGTGCCACCAGGTGACCACGCCGGCTCTCCGATGCCCCACAGGCCATCGTCACTGTTCGACGGTTCACGCACCAGGAGGCGCGGGTCGGTCCCGGCTTCGGTGATGGACCAGATGCCCTCCTCGAATACCCAACCGGGACGCATGCCTGCGAACGCAAGGTATTCCCCGTCCGGCGACCACGACAGTCCTCCGATCCCCCTGAATCCGTCGGTGACCGTCCGGATGAACGTCCCGTCGGCGTCCATGAGGCGAATCGAGTAGTGCTCCCACTCGTCGAGGTGGATGTACGCGATGAAGCAGTCCGTCCGGTGACCACTTCGGTCCCCAGTTCGACGACACCACAACATCCGTCGCCCCGGGGCGATCCGCCCAACGGCCCGCATCGTGGGTGAGACGGCGCACATCGGAACCGTCGGGGTCCATCGTGTAGATCTCACCGGCGGTGATGCCCTCGACTTGCGACGGCACCTGGTCCACATACACCAGACGGCCGTTCTCGCCCGGCAGGGTGGCCGTAGCCGGTTCGATCAGCACCACCGACGGAAGGACGATCGGCACCGGCCAGGACGAAGCGAACACCAAGCGTCGCATCACACACCTCGGATCGATATCCCGCCATCAGCGTCACGAACCGCGATCATCCGGCAAGGGGCATAGGTCCCCATCCACGATTCGTGTCTCCGGCCTCCGCTTTCGGCGACAATGGCGCCGTGCACATCGTCTTCGTCACCACCGAACTGGCACCGGTCACGCCCGGGGGCGCCGGCGCGCGTTGTCGCACGGCTGCGTGATCGGTTGACCGAGCGCGGCGACCGGGTCTCGGTGATCCTGGTGGCCGACGTCGCGGTGATCTCCCGGATGGAGTGACTGTGGTGGACCGTGCCACCGGTTTCGAGGAACGATCCCGGCTCGCCGCCAGGCGCTTGCCGACGCCTCGTCTCCGGCCGACCGTCCGGATCTCGTCGAGTTCCAGGACTTCGACGGGCTGGCATTCCATGCCCTCGCCCATCGCAGCGAACTCGACCTCGACCGGACACCGATCCAGGTTCGATTTCACGGTCCCGCCGACCTCATGTTCGAGGCGATCGGGGTGGAGCCACCGGAGATCGCTGTAGCGCGCTCGATGGAGACATCGTCGTTCCGGATGGCCGACCGCGTCGTGGTTCCGTCGGAAGGAATCGGCGAGTTCGCCGCCGAGCGATACGGTCTCGAGCCGGATCGCATCCAGGTGGGCACTCCGCCGGTCCCCGTCGCGCGCTCCTTGGATCTCGAACCCTCCGCGTCACCGATGCTGGTCTGTGTCGGCCGGCTCGGCGAGGTCAAGGGCACCCACGACCTCGTGGCCGCCTCGGTGCCACTCTTGCGGACGACGCCCGACCTGCGCCTGGCGCTCGTCGGCGAAGACGGGTGGAGTGCCACCGCACTCAAGCCAATGTCCGAATGGCTTGCCGACGTCCTGATCCCCGACGATGTCGCCGACCGCATCGAGATCGCCGGACGACTCGAAGGCCCGGCGCTCGACCAACGGATGGCGGAGGCGTGGGCGGTCGTTGTCCCGAGCCGGTTCGAGAGCTACAACCTCGTTGCCCACGAAGCTCGCGCCGTCGGTCTCCCGGTCATCGTTCCGGACCTCCCAGCGTTCGACGGGGTTCTCAACGAAGACACCGGCGCCCTCGTGTTCGACGGGAGCCGCGACGGGCTGACCGAGGCGATGCGACGGATGATCGACGACGCCGACCTGCGGCAACGCCTTGCGACGGCAGAGGTCCCCGAATACGGAGATCCGCTCGAACCGTACGACGCCCTCCCGGCCGTCCGACATCCGAGAAGTCAGGCCGGGCTGGCGACCGCCGCGGTCCAGCGACTCGAGGCCGATCAGCCGCCCGAACCGGTCGATGACGAAGAACCCGTCGACGATCGCGGGCGCATTCGCCGCACCGGCTTTGCGGCCCTCATGGCGATGTCCGAATCGCAGGCCGGGACGGTTGTGGACGCGATCCCCGAGCGCCTGCGTGAGAAGCTCGGATTCGTGGCCGACTGGCGAGAAGAGATGCGGTTGCGAGAGGTCGCATCAGCGGAGGCTGCAGAGATCGCACGGACTGCGGCCGAGCGAGCAGCCCTCGACGCCCGGGTTGCCGCCGGTGAATTCCCGGAACTCGAAGCCCCGCTGGTCAGTGTTGTGATTCCGACGTTCAACGACGGCCGCTATCTCGACGACGCGATCCGCAGCGTGTTCAACCAGACGATGACCTCGTTCGAGGTGATCGTCGTCGACGACGGTTCGACCGATCCGGACACGATCGCGATTGTTGACGCCCTTCCGTGGACCCGCACCCGCGTCATTCGCCAGGCGAACGGTGGTCTCGCGGCTGCCCGCAACACCGGCATGGCGGTCGCGCGAGGAGCGTACGTCGTTCCCCTCGACGCGGACGATGAGATCGAACCGGAGTATCTCGAAACGATGGTCGCCGCGCTCGCGGCCGAGCCGACTGCGGCGTTCGCGGCGTGTCGGGCCAGGCTCTTCGAAGACATCGACGCCGTCTGGATCCCGAGACCGTACAACCCATACCAACTCCTGCTTTCAAACTCCATCATCGGGTGCGTGCTGCTCCGGCGTGACGTCTACCTCGCCGTCGGCGGATACGACGAGACCTTGCGGCACGGCAATGAGGACTGGGAACTGTGGATCCGGCTCCTTCAAGCCGGGTGGGGCGTGGTCGAGGTACCCGAGGTGCTGTTCCGATATCGCAAACACGGCATTTCGATGAGTGTCGAGACGGAGGCCCGATTCGAACAGGGCCGCGCCGAGATCGTCGACCGCCATCGCGACCTCTACGCCATGGACTCCCTGGCCGGGGTGAAACGCTCCCACTATCCGCTCGTCTCGATCATCGCGTACGGCGGATCCAACCCCCGGACGCTCGCCGACCAGGATCTTGTTGATGCGGAGGTCGTGGTAGCCGGTGGGCCGCCCACGGCGTGGCACACGCTCGCGGCTTCGAGGAATTGGCCGACCCGGATCGCCGACAGTCTCGACGATGCCGTCGCGTCCGCCTCCGGCAAGTTCCTCGTCCATTGGCATCGTGTCGTCCACGCTGCCCCCGATGCGCTTTCGCGTCTGGCCGACCACCTCGAGGCCGATCCCACCCTCGGTTCCGTGCGATCCGACGATGCAGCGCCGATCACGATGGTGCGGCGCTGGTCGCTCCTCGACCCCGATGCACCTGCCGCCGTTGCCACCATCGATATTCGCGGTTCGGCGGTCGGTCAGTTCATACCCGGGCAGTTCCTCGATCCTGACTGGATCTTCCCGTCGTACATCGACGACGTGCCGGTGCAACGCCAACGACCCGAAGAGGAAGGGCACCTCCCATCATGGGCCAACCGGTGAGAGAGGCCTTCATGTCGGTCAAGCGGGCGCTGCTTCCGCATATGCCTGACGGGTTGATGTCGCACTATCGGCTTCGTCGGGAGTTGTTCCGCGCCCGGTTCGGGCTCCGCCAGGCCGCAGCGCCATCCGAGGTCAACGTCGACGTGGTCGCCGACCGCGGCCACGCCCGTCGCTGGCTGCTCGCAACCGGCGACACGTGGCGCACTATTGATCCATTTGCGTTGGGAACCGCTCCCGGCGGGCTCGTGGTCATCCCCGAGGGCTCAGCGACGCCTGAAGCGGCGCGACTGATGGGCCGGCCAGGGGTCGAGGCCGCCGTCGTCGGGCTTGTTGCTGCGCCGACCTGGTCGGACCGCTCTGCGGGAGTGCAGGTCGAGCCGGTGGCTCTCGTCACCAGGCAGGCCGTCCTCGACGAAGTGGGCGGCCTCCCCGGCGGCTCCGCTCCGCTGCCAGGCTTGCTCGCCCGCATTACCGATGCCGGACATCGGATCGGCCTCGTGCCGCGCATCGCCGAGCACGTCAACGCAGCGCGAACGGACCCCGTTGAAGGCCGGCCGATCGTCATCCTCGCGGCCGTTCCCCTCCACGATGTTGGCGGAGGGAGCCGTGGTGCGCAGATCGCCCTCGAGCTCGTAGGCCGCGGCTATCACGTCACCTATGTGAACCGCTATCCGACCTACGAAGACGTTGACCTCGGACTCCGGTTCATCCACCCGCGGCTCGAGCAGATCGGCTACGACCACTTCCAAGCCGGGGCGCTCATCGGACGCTGCACCGACGGCGGAGGGATCGTGATCGTCGAGATCCCTGATCCCGGATACGAGGAGGTGGTCGCGACGTTCCAGGACGCCGGGTGGGTGCTCGTGTTCGACATCATCGACGATTGGAGCGACCGGGCGCTCGGCGGCGAGTGGTACGACGAAGCATTCGAGATGTCGCTGATCACCAAGGCGGACGTCGTCGCCGGTTCGGCAACCGACCTGGTGCGGCGTGCAGTCGAAGCCGGGAGGGATGACGCGGTTCTCGTGCCGAACGCCGTCAACGTCTCGGTATTCGGCGGCGACCCCGGCGAGCGTCCCGCCGATCTCCCGGCCGGCCCGCTCATCGGCTACCACGGCTCGCTCTACGGCGACTGGTTCGATTGGGGCGGGCTCCGCTCCGTTGCGTCCGCCAACCCGGATGCCTCCGTGGTCTTGATCGGCGAGGCCCGCGGCGTGCCGAAGGACGTGCCGGACAATGTGTTCTTCCTCGGCCTCAAGGCGCAGGGCGACCTGCCCGCCTACCTGACGAGACTCGACGTCGGCCTCGTGCCGTTCACCGTGACGCCGACAACACACGCCGTATCGCCACTGAAGGTGTTCGAGTACCTCGCCTGCGGCGTGCCGGTGGCGGCACCACCTCTCCGAGCACTCGAAGGCGTCGACGGTGTCGTCCTCGACGGTGACCTCGTGGCAGCCGTCGCGGCGGCACGCTCTGGACCCAGGCCCGATCCGAAGGCAGCACTTCGCGAGCATTCCTGGGGTGCCCGCCTCAACGATCTGTTCGCCGCGGCGGGCGAGGCTCTTGCCGATGTGACCGGTTCACCGGTGCAGATCGTCCGACGCCCGGTGGTCCACTATCGATGGAGAGATCGCCGCGTACCCCGGTAGGTGCGCACGGCGATGGGCTCCACGCTCAATGTCAACTCGCCCGCCGGGTCGACGCTCGGACTAGCGCGGCAGCGATTCGAGGTAGCGGACCGTGCGTTCGAGGCCGTCTTCGAATTCGACCTTCGGCTCCCACCCGAGCAGGGTCCGGGCTCGCGTGATGTCCGGCCGTCGTCGCGTCGGGTCGGCGTGGGGGAGTTCAACGTAGGTGCGACCCGTGTCTCCGATGAGCGATGCCACCATGTCCGCGACATCGCTCATGGTCCGCTCGCTCGGGTTCCCGAGGTTCACCGGATCGGTCTCGTCGGAATCGGCGAGACGGATCAGGCCGTCAACGAGATCGTCAACGAAGCAGAACGAGCGAGTCTGGCTGCCATCGCCGAAGATCGTAAGCGGCTCACCTGCGAGCGCCTGCGTAACGAAGTTCGTGATCACGCGACCGTCGTCCGGCGCCATTCCCGGACCGTACGTGTTGAAGATGCGGGCGATACGCACGTTCGGAACGGCGCCGGTTCTCCGGTGGGCGAACACCAGTGCTTCGGCGTAACGCTTGGCCTCGTCGTAGCACGCCCGCGGAGATGTGACGTCCACGTTTCCGTTGTACGTCTCGTCTTGGGGATGAACCATCGGATCACCGTAGATCTCGGAGGTCGACGCCATCAGGAACACCGAGTCGTGGTTCTTTGCCAGTTCGAGCAGCCTGCGCGTACCTTCGGCCCCGGTGCGGAGCGTTCCGATCGGATCGAGCACATATCGCGGGGGCGAGGCCGGCGATGCAAGGTTGAAGATCGTATCGAAGGGCCCTGCGATCTCGATCGGGTCGACCACCGATCCTCGGATAACCTCGACGCCCTCGGGTAGCGGGAGCGGACTCGGACTCGAGTAATTGTCGATCACGACAACGTCGACGCCGTCGTTCGCCAGCCGTTCAGCCAGAGTGCGCCCGACGAATCCGGCTCCTCCGGCGATGAGTATGCGCTTCAATTCGCTGCCCCCTCGTCCACCGACCCGTCCGGCCAACCGCCGTTGCGGTTTCTGACGATCACATCGGTGCTGGTTCTTGATCCCGCACCTGACCCGAAACAGTCTGATGCGCCTCTCTGCTCTATCGGGCGTCCCCGGGCGGTCCCTGAGCGATCTCGGCCGACGCGGGTCGAGAAACCAGCCACCAGAACGGGAGGCTCATCAGGCAGAGGAGGTAGATCCCGAATGCGTACCGGAATTCGTGCGACGGCGTCATCGCCGCCACGTTCAGCAGTTGCGCGCCGATCGAGGCCGCCGGCCCACAGCAACGGACGGAGCCTCCGGCGGACGGCGACCCCGATGTACGTGGTGATCCCGGCGAGGATCACGAGCGCGGGGCGCCACGTGAGCCACTGCACGCCAGGGCGCTCGATCCACTGGTACTGGGCCAGCGTGAACGAGTACGCCCGATCGGAGATCGGGGCCCTGGCGAAACCGAGGGTATTCGGTGGGATCTCGAACGGCGGGCGGTGCAGATAGCTGCCGGTTCGGGCCGACGGCACGAAGAGGAATGACGCCGCGCACCAGCGGTGGCCGATCACGGTCGGAAGGTGCGTGACAGCCGTTCGAGCAACCAACGATCGGTACTCCCACGGGTTGTCCCGAGGTGGTGCATGATTGAAGCCGGGATCGAATACGAGCGGAGTGGAGTCTGAACATTCGTAGCGGTCCTGCCAGAGCTCAACTGGTGCGATGGCCTCGAGGCTCGCTCGGTCAGCGTCGCTGAACCAACCCGGATCGTTCACCAGCACCGCTGCCACGTCGGGGAGAAACACCTCGGACGGCTCGATCGTGCCGGGACTCACCGAGAGAATGGTCAGAAGCGCCATCGGCAGCACGATCCCGACCGCGGCGACGGCGCCGCCCGAAATGAGCAGATTCCGCCAGTGGCGCCAGAACCCGATCGCCAGCGCCAGACCGACGATGAGGACGGTGACCTTGCCGTTGGCGCGCAACGCCCACATGAGCCCGAGGGCGGCGCCAAGCCGCAGCGGTCCCCACGGCGACGACCAGAACCCGTCCCGGTCCTTCGCAACGGCGATGAGTTCGGCGAACGCCCACACCATGGCCAGGGAGTAGGGGACGTCCTTCCAGATCGTGATCGTGGTCGCTCCCACCATCGGGAGCGCGGCGGTGACCCAGGCTGCTCCAACCGCGAGCCACCATGGGGCACCGATCTGCGTGAGTCGGCGGGCGAGAAACCCGAGGAGGCCGGCCAGGACGACGACTTGAACGAACGTGACGGCTCCCGGGTGGTCCCAGACGGTGCTGATGACCCACATCGAGAACGTATGGACGATCGGGTGGAAGTTGAAGAACTCGAAGCGGTCGACCTGGCCGAGTTGGTCGATCGAATCCGACGACATGAACCCCGGAAACCATCCCAGCCACCACACGAGGAGCGGGAGGACGCTCAACCAGCCGAGCAGAAGCGCCCGGTTCTCCTTGCTGAGGTCGATCGACGGCACCGGCGTGTCTCCTAGGGGGGGTGGTGCACCGGATGGTACGTGCGGCCGACCGCCATTGTGCTCCACCCGTCGGTCGCTTGGACTTCGATCGGTCGGTGCAAGATCTAGGGTGGCGTCGATGAAGGCAACGAACGCCCCACTCGCCGGCCTCGTGATCATGGAGCCGGACGTGTTCGAAGACGACCGCGGATACCTCTACGAGAGCTTCAGCCGGAGCGCCTTCGAGGAAGCCACCGGTGAGCAGCGGACGTGGGCTCAGGACAACCACTCGTTCTCCCGCCGCCATGTGTTGCGCGGCCTCCACTACCAACTCGATGCACCCCAGGGGAAGATCATCCGATGCATCCGGGGGTCCGTCTACGACGTCGCCGTCGACGTGCGCCGTTCTTCCCCGACGTTCGGCGAGTGGTTCGGTATCGAACTCTCGGAGGGGAATCGGGCGATGCTCTGGATCCCGGAGGGTTTCGCCCACGGATTCCTCGTCACGTCCGCCACCGCCGAGGTCACCTACAAGATGACCGAACGCTACCGGCCGGACGGGAATCGGGCGATTCGCTGGAACGACCCGGACCTCGCAATCCCATGGCCGATTGTCGCCGCTCCTATTCTGTCGGCGAACGACGCGGTGGCCCCATTCCTCGCCGACGCCGACACCTATGCCTGAACGGGGGGACCGATGCAGAGATTGGAGGTGACCGGTGGGCCGTAGCTACCTCGTAACGGGCGGAGCCGGCTTCATCGGCTCGAACTTCATCCGTCAGGTCCTCGACAACGAGCCCGATGCACAGATCACGAACCTCGACGCACTCACGTATGCGGGCATCCGGGCCACCGTCGACGAACTCGACAGGTACCCCGGCCACCATTTCGTGCACGGCGACATCCGCGACGGCGCCCTGGTCGACGACGTGATGCCAGGGCACGACGTGGTGGTGCATTTCGCAGCGGAGAGCCATGTCGACCGGTCGATTGCGTCGGCAGCGCCGTTCGTCGAGACCAACGTCGTGGGGACCGGCGTGCTGCTCGACGCGGCGCGGCGTGCGGGCCTGGCCCGGTTCATCCACGTCTCAACCGACGAGGTGTACGGATCGCTCGAACACGGTGCAGCTTCGGAAGGTGACGTCCTGAACCCGTCGTCGCCGTACTCGGCGTCGAAAGCCGGCTCGGATCTCCTCGCGCTGTCGTATGCCACGACCCACGGAACCGACGTCGTTGTCACCCGCTGCACCAACAACTACGGGCCGTACCAGTTCCCAGAAAAGGTGATCCCCCTGTTCGTGACGAACCTGCTCGATGGACTGCCGGTGCCGCTCTACGGCGACGGTCGGAACGAACGCGACTGGCTCCACGTCAGCGACCACTGCGCCGCAATCCGGCTCCTCATCGACGAAGGTGCGTCCGGCGAGATCTACAACATCTCTGCAGACGCTCCGCTCTCCAACCTCACCCTGGCCGAAACCCTGCTCGCCGCGTTCGGAACCGGCGTCGATTCGATCGAGTACGTTCCCGACCGACCCGGCCACGACCTCCGGTATGCCCTCGACTCATCCAAGATCAGGGCGCTCGGCTGGGCGCCAGAACGTGGGCTGGGCGATCAGCTTGCGGCAACGATCGACTGGTATCGATCGAACGAGGCCTGGTGGCGACCGCTGAAGGAAGGGACCCAATGAAGGGCATCATCCTGGCCGGTGGTGCGGGGTCGCGGCTCGACCCGCTCACCCGCGCAATCGGGAAGCAGCTGCTCCCGGTGTACGACAAGCCGATGGTCTACTACCCGCTGTCGACGCTGATGGAGGCGGGGATCCGCGACATCCTGCTGATCTCCACACCGCGGGAGATCCCACTCTTCGAACGCTTGCTCGGCGACGGGAGCCAGTGGGGAATCGCCATGTCGTACGTTGTCCAGGAGCGGCCGGAAGGCATCGCACAATCACTCGTGATCGGCGCCGACTACATCGATGGTGAATCGGTCGCGCTGATTCTCGGCGACAACATCTTCTACGGCGATCTCGGATTCGCAGAGTGTGTCGCGTCGTTCTCGGGTGGTGCGCACATCTTCGGATACCCGGTCCGCGACCCGTCCCGCTACGGAGTGGTCGAGATCTCGGAGGACGGTCGTGCCGTGTCGATCGAGGAGAAGCCTGCAGTCCCGCGGTCCAACTACGCGGTACCCGGCTTCTACATCTACGACAAGAAAGCCTCCTCCATGGCCGCTGCGGTCCAGCCCTCCGGCCGGGGTGAGTTGGAGATCACCGACCTGAATCTGGCCTACCTGGCGCTTGGCGAGTTGACCGTGACGCCGTTCGGGCGGGGTATTGCATGGCTCGACAGCGGAACCCATGAGAGCCTCCTGGAGGCCTCGAACTTCGTTGCGACGATCGAACGGCGCCAGGGGCTCAAGATCGCTTGCCCCGAGGAGATCGCGTATCAGCAGGGCTACATCGACCGCCCTCGGCTGGAGCGCTTGATATCCGGGATGCCCGCCTCGGGATATCGCGACTACCTCGAGCGTCTCGTGGTCGACCCGCCCTCCGGACGATGATCGCGATCGTCGGAGCGGCGGGTCAACTCGGCTCGGCATTCGCCCGGCATCTCGGCGCAGCCGCCATCGCCCTGACCCGCGCCGATTTCGACGTCACCGACACCGAGTCGATGCGAGCGGTGCTCACCGGACGTCGTCCGCACCTGATCATCAACTGCGCTGCGTACACCGCGGTCGAACGGGCGGAGGCGGAACCCGACCGGGCGTTCGCCGTGAATGCCCATGCCGTTGGAGTGATGGCCGGAATCGCAGCCGAGATTGGGGCAGCGTTCGCGACGTTCTCGACGGATTATGTCTTCAACGGGACCAAGCGTGGCCCGTACGTCGAGTCTGACGAGCCCGATCCGCTCAACGTGTACGGCGCCAGCAAGCTGGAGGGGGAACGCCTCGCTCTCGATACACACCCCGGACCACTCGTGGTGCGGACGTCATGGCTGCTTTCGGCGACCCACCCGAACTTCGTCGCAACGATCCTCGACCGGGTGCTCTCTGGTCCGGTGCAAGTCGCCGACGATCAGTTCGGCAGACCCACCATCGCTGACGACCTTGTTGCAGCTTCGATGGCGACTCTCGCGGCGGGCGCCGACGGCGTGCTGCATCTCGCCAACACGCCGACGGTCTCGTGGTTCGAACTCGCCCGCGAGGCGGTGCGACTTGCCGGACTCGACCCGGCGATGGTGGAACCCCGCGCGTCCGAAGCCGGCGCGTCGCGAGTGAGAAGGCCGGCGAACTCGGCCCTGGCGAGTGAGCGTCTCGAGCGCATCGGGATTGACCCGCTGCCGCCGTTCGCGGCCGGCCTGCAGGCGGTCGTCGCAGGACATGGCCCCCAATCACGGAGTTGACCTCGTCGGCGGCTCGCGACCGCCTGGAGGACGGTGCCTTCGAATGGGTCGAAAGTGAATCGGCGACGCTGGTAGCCTCCGTGGTCCAACCCGCGCTGCTGATCCTTTCTCGCCAGCCAACACCCTGGAGGTGGTCACCGATGTCGCCCGTGTTCGCTTACCTCGATCCCGCAACCGGAACGTTGATCGTGTCCGCCATCGTCGGCGGCTTCGCCGCAATTGCGATGGTCTTCAAGAAGTTCTGGTACCAGATCAAGGGAGTATTCACCGGCAACAAGACGCCGGCAACCGCTCCTGCGGAACCGCAGACCGACGACAGCTGACCGCTAGCTCTCTGCCGTCGCTTCGTCGGCCAGGTCCTTGAGCGCGGCGGCTCCTGCCTCAGCGGACGCTCCCGGGTTGTAGACCGTCTTCAGCCGCAGGTCGGCGAGTCTCTCCCGATAACCCGAGGCATCGGCGATGAGTTCGTCCACGGCGGCGACTGCCCTCGCTGCGTCCCCGGGCGGGATCACCATGCCGATCTCGCTGCGCATCCGGTCCTCGAACGGAAGCATGCCAAGCTGCTCCCAATCCGGGTTGTTCACCTTCGGAGGTAGATCGAGAGCGAGGACGGGGCGTTCGGTTCCCAGCGCATACTCGAGCGCCGCCCCGGACCAGTCCGAGATCATGAGATCCGCCTCCATGAAGCTGTTCTCGCTGGTGATCGACGTCTCGAAGATGACGTTCGATCGGTCCCCGAACTGGCGCTGGAGGGCCGCGACGATCTGGGCACCTTCCGGGTAGATCGACTCGAAGAATGCCGGGTGCGGACGGACAACGACCCGGTAGCCGCGGTCCGCGAGGGCTGCCACGAGGCCGGCCCCGTCGGCGGCGAGAACATTGTGCGTACCCCACGACGGCGCGATGAGGACGGTGGTCTCGTCCGGATATGTCTTTTCGTACGAGCGATACGCGGCTGCGATTCGGTCGAGTTTCGGATAGCCGATCTCCCGCAGGTCGTACCCGGTCTTCCCGATCTGTTCGAAGTGGCGCGTCAGCTCATCCGTGTGATGGGGGCCGGTGCAGAAGAATACGTCATACGCATCGAACGCCCCCGCTCGGTACGCCATGTGGATGCTGTTCAGCGAGTGGAACACGTACACGACCGTGGATGCCGCGGGCCGCTTGATGTGGAACGAATCGAGATCCGGCATGGTCGTCACGAAGACCGGGCTGTCGACCTTCGGTAGAAACGCCGGAAGCGAGTCGCGGATTGAATACACCGACATCAGAGGACTGTGGTCGGTGAGACGCGGATCGTCCGGATCCGAGGTGACGTAGACAACGGGCAGCCCGTGTGTCCCCATCACAGCATCCAGGTATGGGCCGAGCTGGTTCCAGGTGTAGTCGTCTTCGGCGTAGGCCAGAATCGGGCGCTCTGCGATCGGTGTCGTACGAATTGCCTCGGCGTCTTCCCGTTCCCGCATCTGCGCCTTCACTCGTGCGAAGAACTTGGCCACGGCACCCTCCATTCCGTTCGGTGGTCGGAGCGACCATCCTATTTGATTGCTCGGCGATGGCCGGACCACGGGGGCGCCGGGTCTACGCGATCGAGCCGATCAGTTCGACGATGACGTCCGGGCTGAGTCGTCGGGGATTGTTCGCCAGCCGTTGCGGGTTGACGCTCTCGGCGATCCGTCTCCTTGCCTCATCAGCACCGGCGCCGACCCCTTCGAGCGTGGCTTCGAGACCGAGCGATGCCACGAGGTCTTCGACGATGCGGCGACCGTCGGCAGGATCCTGGGCTCCGAGGATCGCGAGGATCTCGTCGATAACGCCGGTCACATGTTGCACGCCCCTTGGGTCGAGGCAGTCCTCAACCGTGATGCCGGCATTGAACTCCAGTACGGCACCCAGCGTGAGTGCGACGGCATGACCATGCGGGACGCCGTACTCGGTCGTCAGAACGTACGAGAGCGCATGCGAAGCCGTCGTCATCGAGATGTCGATGGCCCGGCCGCTCAAGTGCGCTGCCTCGAACATGTCGGCTCGTGAACGCGGACTCGGCCGATGGACGGCGGGGGCCAGGGCTCGGCGCGCCAGCGTCAAGGAGCGGCGCGCCACTGATTGCGACTCGGCGGTCGACCGCACCGACCAGAGCGACTCCATTGCCTGCGACAGTGCATCGAGGCCCGTGATCGCAGTGAGGCGGGCGGGGAGGGTGTACGTCAGCAGCGGGTCGAGGATGGCGAAGTCCGGCCGAGCGGACTCGTGCGCCACGGAGTACTTCACGCCGTCGACGTAGACGACGGCGAAGCGGGTCGCCTCGCTCCCGGTACCCGACGTTGTGGGGATTGCGACGAGCGGCGTCCCTCCCGGCCTTGCCTCAGCGAGGCCCGTCACGATGTCGCGCGGCTCAGCCTCTTGATCGGCAAGAAGACGCACCGCCTTGGCAAGATCAATGACCGAACCACCACCGACCGCCACCACGGCATCCGGATGGAATCTTCGGAATGTCTCGATAGCCGACTCGACCTCGTCGAGTGTCGGGTTGGGCGTGATGCTCGAGATCCGTTCAACACGAAGGTCGGACAGGATCGGTTCGATGGCGGCGGCCGCTCCGCTCGACGTGTACGACGCACCGCCGGTGAACAGAAGGACTCGTTCGGCACCTATGCGAGCCACGATGGTGTCGAGTCGCGACGTGTCGCCGGTGACGCACTCGTCGATCACGATCCGAGGAACTCCATGAATCGGGCCCGATTCTCCGCCGGCCCTTCGGCCGGCCTTCCAAGATCCGATCGGGCTCCGGGTCGGACCTCGACCTCGAGGAGTGCCGGACCGACCGCGGCACGCAGTTCCGCGATCGCGGCCGTGAGGCGTTCGGCAGTCGAAACGGAGTCGACCCGTCGGTAGCCTGCAGCCAGGGCGAGGGCAGGTATGTCGACGCGGTCGCCTGCTGCCGGTTGGCCACCGACCGAGTCGTGGACGTGGTTGTTCAGGACGACGTGCTTGAAGCCCGCTGAGGCATGCTCGCCGATGACGGCCAAGGAACCGAGGTGCATCAGGAGCGCCCCATCCCCATCGAGAACCCAGACCGGTCGGTTGTGGTCCGTCATCGAAATCCCAAGCGCGATCTGCGATGCGTGGCCCATGCTGCCGACCGTGAGGAAGTCACGCTCGACCGGTGCTCCGGATCGAATCCGGAACTCGTACAGCTCGCGCGACGTCTTGCCCGTGGTGGAGATGATCACGGCGTCGTCCTCGACGCCGTCGGCGATCGCGATGACTGCGTCCTCGCGACTCAGGGGGAGTGGACTCGGAATCGACGCCGGTTGCTCATACGGAGCGAAGGTGCCTTTGCGGACCACCAACGCATACGGCCTCGACTCGCTGACGGCGGTTGCGACGGCGGCCGCAATGGCTTCGGTCGCCGCCTGCGGTTCGTCGGGGAGCACGGCGAACGGGATTCCGATCGACTCGAGAATCGGAAGCGTGACCTCGCCCTGCTTGCGGTGCTGCGGTTCGTCCGGACGACCGGGCTCGCCGCGCCAGCCGATCAACAGGACCATCGGGATCTGATACACGGCGGGATCGGCAAGCGAGATCAGCGGGTTCAGGGTGTTGCCGAGACCCGAGTTCTGAAGATAGACGAGCGCAGGGGAACCGCTGGCAAGGAAGTGCCCGGCGGCGATCGCAACGGCTCCACCTTCGTTGGCCGCAATCACATGCCGACCGTTTGGGGCGCGGTCCGAGACGTAGGCACAGAAGTGCTTCAGCAGCGAGTCGGGCACACCAGTCCAGAAATCGACGCCGGCGGACTCGAACGCGCGGAACGCGAGGTCGGTTTCGATCACGTCAGCTTCCGCCCGGGATGAGGGTGAGGATCTCCTTGATGGACATGCAATGCTCCTCGGCCTCCAACGCCCGGTGGTTCTCGAGGATCTCGCGAGCCGTCCGGGTCATGGCGGGGTACGCGGAGCGCAGCAGGTGGTTGGCGTAGATGATGATCTGGAAGCCGTGTTCCCGCAGCTCCTCTTCGGTGACCTGTGAGTAGGCCGAGGGCACCGCAACGAGCGGGACGGGTGAACCGAGCGCCCGGAAGGCCTCAGCGAACTCATACAGCTTCGACGGGTCCCGGTCCTTGTGGTGGGGCATGACGCAGTCGGCGCCCGCCTCGATGTAGATCTGGGCCCGTTCGAGGGCGTCTTCCACACTCTTGCCGAGGATCATGGATTCGATCCTGGCGATGATCGAGAAGTCTTCGGTCACCTGAGCGCCCTTGCCCGCCCGGATCTTCTCTGCGAAGTTCAGCGGTTCGTCCTGCGTCTGGTCGGCGTCGGCGCCGAACAGCGAGTTCTTCTTCAGACCGACCTTGTCCTCGATGATGACGGCGGAGACGCCGAGGCGTTCGAGCGTGCGCACCTGGAAGATGAAGTGCTCGGTGACGCCGCCCGTGTCGCCGTCGAGGATCAGCGGCTTCGTGGTGACCTCGAGGATCTGTTCGATGGTCGCCGCCCGGGAGGTGACATCGACGTACTCGATGTCGGGACGGCCCTTCGCCGTCGAGTCGGTGAGGCTGGAGATCCACATGGCGTCGAATTCCTCGTTCACGCCGTCTCGCATCACCGATGTGTGTTCGGCGATCAATCCCGTGAGGCCGTTGTGTGCTTCGATCACGCGGACGGTCGGCTTGGCCGACAGCAGCCTGCGGAACCGTTTCAACCGAATCTCCGGGGTTGTGCCGATCTCGCGAACCGCTTCGTTCAGTTGCGTCGACGAGATCCCCGACGTGTATGACGGCTCGACGAGTTCTCCACCCCACTCCTGGAGCGCTTCGATCACCCGTTGGCGGACGCGCTGCTGAGGCCCGGTACGCCAGTCATCGCCGTGCACCACGAAGTCCGGTCGCAGGCGCTGAAGATTCGGGACGTAGTCGAGCGTCTCCTGAGGGACAATCTCTGCAACACCGCGGAGTTGCCCGACGACCGCGAGTCGCTGCTCGTACGACATGGTCGGAAGCCGCTTGTAACTCGCGATTGCCTCGTCGGTGAGCAGGCCGAGCGTCACCTCACCAAGCTCCTGAGCCACGTTGATCACATTGATGTGGCCCGGATGGATCAGGTCTGCGCTCATCGCTACGTATACGGTCGGCATGACTCACTCTCCGGGTACGGCGAACACTCTCGGTTGCGAAACCACACGGGGCCACGAGCAATCGGCCGTTCGATCCGGTGTCGCTCTCCCAGGCAATATACCGTTCGACGGTGGGCATCTCGGCGACCATCCGGCGGGAACGGGACCCGGGCGGGATCCTCGTAGACCCTCCCGCGGCATACACTCCCGATTCATGCCAGCGCCCGGTTCCGATTCGAGCTCACCCGCGTCCGACGAGGCTGCAACTGCCGCTGCGGTACCGGTTCGCGATGGAAGCTCGGTGTCGTGGCCCGCCAGATTCCTGCATCTGGTCGCTCTCGGAGGGCTCGCGATCGCTCAGCCCCTGCTCGGTCTTCTCGGTGGCGAGCCGCAGTTCTGGATTGCCCGCGATGCCTCGTATGTCGATGTGGCGGTGGTGATCTTTCTCGCGACGCTGCTGGTCCCGCTCCTCTCCTTCGGTATCGAACGACTCATCGCCCTCGCGAACCGTGCCGCGGCCTGGTGGTTCCACCTCGCGGTCGTCTTCGGGCTCGGTTTCGTGTTTGCCGTCTATGCGATCGAGACCGTGATACGGCAGAATCTGGGGGCACGCGTCATCTTGATCGCGGCACTCGTGGCTGCGGGCTTGCTCACGTACGTCTACCGGCGATTCGAAGGGGTCCGGGGCTTCGTTGCGATCCTCGCAATCGTCCCGATCGCGCTCTCCGTGCTGCTCATCTTCAACCTGCCACCGCTCGGGGGGAGCACGGCCGAGACCATCCCGGTTGGGATCGATTCGGAGGCCCCGGTCGTCTTCGCCGTCTATGACGAGATGCAGATCGCGGCGATCCTCGGAAGCGATGGCTTGATTGACAGAACGCGGTACCCGAACTTCGGTCGCCTCGCAGATCTTTCGACGTGGTATCCGAATGGAACCACGGTCAACGACAACACGTTGACGGCAGTCCCGGCCATCCTCACCGGTCAAATGCCCGACCGCCAACTCGAGGGTGTCGTCGACGACTACCCGCAGAATCTCTTCACCGTCCTCGGTTCCACGCACGCGATGAGGGTGGATGAGAACGTCACCCAGCTGTGCCCGACGAACCTGTGCGATGAATCATCGCAAGCAGAGGAGGGATCAGGTGACCTTTCGGTCCTCCTTGCCGACACAGGCGTGGTCTACCTGCACGCGGTGTTTCCCGAGAGTCAGCGCTATCGACTACCCCAGATCGGCAACCGATGGATGGGCTTCCTCGAGGCGGAGGCCGCAGAAGAGGCCTACACCGGACCAATCGTCGGTCCGCAGGCCACGGCCCTCGGCGCCCGTACGGACTCGGCAGCGCGCGCCGTGCAGTTCGGGAACTTCGTCGATTCGTTCGACCCCGCTCTCGGGCCCGCGCTCTACTACCTGCATGTCGACCTGCCGCACCCGCCCTGGTCCTACCTGCCAACCGGCCAGCGATACGCCTCGTCCGACTTCATCGCCGGCCAGTCCCTGGATGGCTGGTGGTACGAAGATCCGTGGTACCCCCAGCAGGGGTACCAGCGGTACGTGCTTCACCTCGGCTTCCTCGACGAACTCACCGGTTTGATGCTCGATCAGCTCGAGGAACTCGGCATGCTCGAGGAAGCGATGATCGTCGTCACCTCCGATCACGGAGCCAACTTCGAGGCCACGGAATCTCGGCGAGGGTTCACCGAGGACACCCTCGCCGCGGTGGGCGGTGTGCCATTCTTCGTCAAGTACCCGGGGCAGATGGTCGGTGATGTCGATGACCGCAGTGCGCAAACGGTGGACATCTTGCCGACCGTCGTCGAGGCGCTTGGCGGATCGATCGGCGATGTCGATGGAAGCTCGCTCACCGATCAGCCGACCTCAGACGACAAGATCATGGTCGCCAACGACGGCGACGTGTTCGCGGTTTCACTCGACGAGTACAGACGCCTGGCATCAGACCAGATCGTGTTCAACGAGGGGCAACTCCGGTCGGGTGCAGGTTTCGTGCCCGCCTACGAGGAAGCCGGTCCACTGCCCGCTCTCAACGGTCGTTCGATCGATGAGTTCGCGATCCGTGATTCGCGGGGGTCCGTCACGATCGATACCGCCCACTTCTACATGAACCTCGATCCGAACGGGCCCTGGATGACGACGGTCGTTCCTGCCGTTGTCGAGGCGGGCGACGACAGCCTCCCGGGCCTGTTTGCCGTGGCGGTGAATGGAACGATCAGGGCCACGATCACGGCGTACGAATCGACGCCGCGCACGGCAAGGATCTACGCCGTCGTTCCGCCGTACTCGTTCAACGCAGGCGCCAACGACATCGAGGTCTTCGGAATCGAAGACGGCGACGAACGGGCGACTCTGGTCCGATTCTCCTGAACGGGTCGGGTCGCCGGGGTGCCCGTACCCGGATCGACCTCCCCGTGGCGCGGGGCTCGATGCACGAATGTGGGAACTGACGGCCTAGAATCCACGTCCATCGCCGCACATGCGGTTGCCCCACGAGGTTTCGATGAGCACCACCTACTACGACTCTGACAAGGCGCGCCGTCCGCTCATCAGCGAGTTCCAGAACATCTGGAACAACCGGTCTCTCATTCGCCTGCTGGTCGGTCGAGATCTCACCGTTCGATACAAGCGATCGATCCTCGGCGTGTGGTGGACGTTCCTGAACCCACTGCTGACAACCGGTGTGATGTGGGTCGTCTTCGGGCAGTTCTTCAAGTTTCAGATTCCCGGGCTCCCGTACATCGTGTACCTGCTGTCCGGCATCCTGCTGATGACCTATTTCGCCCAGGCGACTCTCGCCGCCGGATCGGCCATCGTCAACAGCGCGGGAATCCTCACCAAGGTCTACGTGCCGGCCGAGGTGTTCTCCTTTTCTGCCGCAGCGGCAGCAGCGGTCAACTTCCTGATCAGCCTCGGCATTCTGCTCTTCGTCCAGGTCGTGACCGGAGTCGGTATCCCCTGGACCGTGATCCTGGTTCCGATCCCGATGGTCGCGATGCTGGCCCTGACTGCCGGTCTCGGACTCCTGATCGCGTCTGCCGCCGTCCGGTTCTTCGACGTGATCGACTTCGCGGGTGTGCTGATCCAGATCATCTCGTATCTCACGCCGACGTTCTACCCGGTGTCCATCGTTCCCGAGGCCTACCTGCCGTTGATCTATGCCAACCCGCTCTTCTCCTATCTCGTCGTCTTCCGTGCATACGTCTACGAGGGGGTGATGCCTCCGGCGTGGAATCTTGCCTACATGCTCATCTCCGCTGTCGTTGCCCTCGCTCTCGGCGTGTGGGTGTTCTCACGAAGCTGGAAGTCACTGGTGGTGGTCCTGTGAGCCAGCCTGCCGTCGAAGTCCACGGTGCCTCGCTCGCCTACCGCCTTTCGCGGTCGTCGACCGGGACAGCGAAGGAGTACGTCATCCAACTCATGAAGCGCCAGGTGAGCTACGAACAGCTCTGGGCGCTCAAGGACGTCTCATTCGAGGTGCACGACGGTGAGGTTCTCGGTGTGATTGGCGCCAATGGCGCGGGCAAGAGCACGCTGATGAAGATGCTGGCCCGGGTCCTCCCTCCGACGGACGGAAGGGTCGTTGTTCGGGGGAGTGTTGCCCCCATGATCGAACTCGGCGCCGGATTCAACCCGGAGTTGACCGGGCTCGAGAACATCGTGATGTACGGCACGTTGCTCGGCCGGACGCCTCAGCTGATGCGGGACCGTGCGGAAGAGATCGCTGAGTGGGCGAGCCTCTCCGACTATCTCGACGTCCCCATTCGCAGCTATTCCTCCGGAATGCTGGCCCGGTTGGGATTCTCGGTCGCAACCGACACCGAACCCGACGTGCTCATCGTCGATGAGGTGCTGTCGGTCGGCGACGCCGCATTCCAGGCGAAGTCATCGGATCGCATGCGCACGATGATCGACAACGGGGCCTCGGTGGTGTTGGTGTCGCACAACCTCTCGACGGTGCGCAACATCTCGGACCGCGCCATCTGGCTCGACCGCGGCAAGATCATGCTCGAGGGCGACCCCACATTCGTCGTCGACTCCTACGAGGAGAGCGTTGAAGGCGCGGAGGGCGTCGGGTAGGCGCAGGTTCGTCCGACCCGGCTGCTGCTACGTGCTCGGATCGATGACGGCGTCGTAGCGTTCGATCATCCCGTGAAGGGTCAGCTCGTCCGGCAACGAGATCGAATCGTGCGGCGACGCGTCGAGCACGGCGATCGTCGCCTTGATGAACCCGAGCCGGTCGTCCGCATCGACGAGATGCACACCCGTGACGTCCTCGAGTTCAGGCAGGCCGCCGACGGCAGTCGCAACGACGGGTGTGCCGACCGCGAGCGACTCCATCGCCGTGAGCGGTATCCCTTCGATCTGGCTGGGAAGCACGGTGGCCTCGGCACCTGCGAAGACGGGTGCGGTGTCGTCGACATGCTCGACCCAGGTGATCCCTGGATGGGCCCCGAATTCGGGCTGCAGCTCCTCGGCGAGGGGGCCCATACCAACGACAAGGACGGTGATACCGCGCTCGTGCAAGGCGTCGGCGAGCGGGAACAGCCATTCCGGTCGCTTCTCCTCGGAGAGTCGGCCGACGAACGCAACGTACGGCTGTCCGGCAGCGAGGCCGATTTCGCCGAGCGCGGCGGCGACGTCGCCGTCGTCGACGACAACCGGTTCGATTCCGACGTAGATGCTGGTGACGGCGCTCTTGGGCCGACCATCCTGTAGGAAGCTCGGTGTCAGGCTTCGGTAGGCCGTGACGGTGAGATCGATCGCCGGCCTGGCGATCTGGTTCCCTTCGATGTGACCCGAGTCGTTGAACTGCTGATCGACGATTCTGATACCGGGGTGGGCGCGTTTGAGCTTTGACGCGTGATAATGGAACCACGTCGACCCGATGTTGAGGATCGATGCGGGAGGGAGTGCGGCGAGCAGGCGGTCTACGAACTGATACCAGAGGTGTTCGGGCAGGATGTTCGGGAGCTGGTAGACGTACGGCGTGAGCGCCAGGAGATCATCCAGGCGGTCCTCCATGCCGGATACGACACCGAGCGTCGTGATCGCAACGACGGTCCGCCCCTGTTCGGTCCAATGACTGGCCAGGTCCTTCACCACACGGTCGGCGCCGCCGACGGTCACCCAGGGGGCGAAGATGACGATCGGTCGTCCCGCACCCGCGGGGATGACCGGCGGGGCAACCTCGATGCGCCTCGGTGCGGCATCGTCGCGAGCAAGCCGAGGGCGAGCGGTGGCCACCCCCGGGTGGAGCGATCGGACTCGACCGGCGAGCTCGGCCGCTTGCCCCCTGGCCGCAGCGTCGCGGGATTCGTTTGGGTCGTCGCTGTATGAGTATTCGAACAGCGATTCCGGGATGACGCGGCCCAGGAAACCGAGGTCGGCGGCGTGCGTCCAGAACTCCCAATCCTCGACACCGCCGGCCATGTCGGGGGAGAAGCCGCCCGTCTCGGCGAAGACCTCTCGGCGCAGCACGGAGCAGACGGGGACGTGATTCGAGAAGGCGATCCGGGTCGGGTCGAGGTCGGCGGTCTGCCATCGCTCGTCTCTTCCTCCGACCGTCTGCTGCCACGGGTAGACGATCGACACGTCGGGGTGGCTCCGGAGGTAGAGGACGGCCTTCTCGAGGTACGTCGGTCGGAACCGATCGTCTGGATCGAGGCATACGAGGAACTCGCCCTGTGCCAGACGCATAGCTGAGTTCCGAGCGCCAATCACCCCCTGGTTCGCGGCATGCACGACCGTCACCCGCTCGAGGGTCGCGAGTTCGTCGAGGAGGGCGAGTGTCGCCTCGTCGGTCGAACCATCATCCCAGATCACGATTTCGGAATCCTGCAGCGTCTGGGAGAACACGCTGTCGATTGACTCGCGCATTGTTGCGCCCTTGTTGTACACCGGCATGATCACCGATACGGCGACCGGGTACCTGCTGGATGGCGCGCCGCCGAGTTCCGGCTGAGCATCGGCCGTCTCGAGGTCGGCGACGTCATCCGCCGTCGAGGTCGAACGCGACGCAATACCGGTGAGGCGCCGCTTCGCACCGCGGACCGCGCCGATGCTCTTCCACGCACGCGAGCCGTAGATCTCGTTGAGGGTCTGATCGAGGTGGTCAGCGAGCGCCTGCAAGTTGCGTGCGGCCGCCTCGGCATTGGCTGCCCGTTCCTCGGAGGTCCGAGCACTCTGCTGAGCGACACCGAGCGAACGCTCGAGGTCCGCTGCCCGGCTCCGTTCGGTAGAGAGAATCTGTGTGGCAAGGTCGACCTCTCGGCGCAACCCATCGATCTCGATCTCGCTTGCTCGGTATGCCTCTTCGGCCACCTCGCGGGCAGCGGCGGCCGCGGCCAAGGCGTCGTTCATCGACGCGAGCCGATCGATTCTGCGATGCAGCTCGCGAAAGGCCTCGGACGGGCCGTCGGAGTTCACGCCCATGAGGCTGAGGGCATCCATGACGATCTCACGGAAGAGCGCGCCGGCGACCTCAGCGGTCTTCGGGTGCTGGAGGGCCGGAGAGTCCTCGAGCACCGCAATCGCCCCGAACAGCTCGCCGCGGTTGCGCATGATCTGAGCCGTGGTCACGGGGAGTGACGGAGAGTCCGGATCGAGGGCCTTGGCCCGGTCGAGCGCAGCCCGCGCTTGGTCGAATCGGCCGAACTTCGCAGCGGTAAGGGCAATGGCCTGCGCTTCGTAGGACGTGGGGATGGCGGCAATACCTTCCCCGTTCGCCTCGGCGACGATGCGACGCTCCGGGCGATGCTCAGTCGGTCGTGTCCGGACGAAGCCGACGGCGAACGACACCATCTGACCTTGCTCGTCGCCGTCGGCCTCGAACAGCGTGAGACTGTCAGGTCCGAACACCTCATCGCAGATCGTGTGCAGCGAGGTGGCATCGAAATACAGGGTGTGCTCGAACGACTTGTTGAAGTCGATCGACGTGTCTCCATATTCATCGATGAGTCGTTGCGGAACGTTCGGAACGAAGAAGACGAGCAGTCCGTCCTCTGCTACGAGCGTTCCCAGGTCCGAGATCGTTGTCCGAATGTCGCGGACGTGTTCGAGAACCTCGAGGGCCGTCACGACATCGAAGGCGCTCGCCGGCCAGTCATCGGCCACGAAGGGCCCTGGGGCCACATCGATACCCTTTGCCTGGGCCGCGGCAGCACCCTCTGGGACCAGTTCCGAACCCGAAACCTCGAAGCCCTGGTTGCGGGCGATCTCGAGGAATGTACCGGTAGCGGCCCCCATGTCGAAGAGTCGGACGGCGTCGTCGCCGGCCGCGCAGCGAACCAACATCGCAAGCCAGCGGAAGTTGGACGCGGTCACCGCCTCTTCGTAGCGTTCGTAGCCGCTCTGCGCCGAGCCGCCGTCGCCCTTCGTGGTTCGGGTGAAGTAGTCGCTGTCGTAGAAGACGCCGAGGTCGTCGGGCATCTCGCCGAGGAATCCGAGGCCGCACGCATTGCAGCGTTTCACTTCGAGGCCGTCTCCGCGCGAGGCGAGATGGCCAAGATCGTCGCTCTCGCACCATGGGCAATTCAGGAGTGGAATGAAATCGACCTGAGTCGTCAGATAGCTCAGATCTCGGGATCCGTCTGGCATGATCTCTCCAGCTCGTCGGGCGTTCTGCGCGAAAGATGTTGGTGGGAGGGTAACCGGAACCTCGCCGACTACCCGGAGGTGTGCCCGAGAGCGACGCGTGCGATCTCCTGAGCGTCCGGCCGGGTCTCGAGGCCGTATCGGTCGATGGCGATGCGGGGATTGCCGACCACAATCGAAGCCGCCGATAGTCCGGCGAGGTGTGGGTCCGACTTGACGTCGACGTCAATGCCGAGCATGGCGATCATCGCGTCGAGCACGTCGTGGAGCAGAATACCCACGCCGGAACAAGCGTTCAGCACTTGCGGCCCGTCGGGATCGACGGCCACATCGCAGAACACCGAGGCGACGAAATCGACCGCCACATAGTCGCGCACGATGTCGAGCCGCCCGACCACGACCTCTGTTCCGGAGTCAGCCGCGATGAGCTGCTTGCGCATGTTCCCAACCGCGGTGGTCGAGGGGAGATTCGGCCCCACGACGTTGAACGGCCGGACAACCGTGAGCCGATGGCCGCGGTCGGCCGCGATCGACGATGCGATCGACGACTGCGCGGCTTTTGCCCATCCGTATGGGCTGACCGGGCGGAGCGGATCTCCCTCTGAGATCGGGTCACCTTCGCCGGCACCGTATTCGGCCGCCGAGCCGGCCACGACGACCCGGGAGCCGTCCGGCAGCGCGTCGAGGAGTCGGGTGGTTCCCAGGACGTTGGACGTGAATAGTCCATCGAGCGAGCCGCCCACCGCTCCTGAGAGGTGGATCACTGCGTCGAACCCGGGCTCCACCACACTCCGCACAGCGCTCGGGTCGTTCAGATCGGCGGTGATGTGCTGCTCTCGATCGAGCGGTCGAAGGTCCGTCGTCCATACGGATGCGCCGTTCGCTTCTAGCCGTCGCAGAACGACCGAGCCGATCATTCCGGCGGCGCCGGTCAGGAGGATCGACGTCACGGTCGGAGGAATCGATCTGGATCGGATGAGAAGACCTTCGTCCCGGTCTCGAGGTCGTCGAGGCGGCCGAGATCGAGCCAGTAGGCGTCTGGATGGAACACCCGTACCCGCTCGCCGGCGGCGCGGAATCGGTCGATGAGGTCGGGGAAGTCGAGCCTCTCACCGGCGGCCAGATGGCGCTGCACCGCATCGACGGTCAGCACGTTCGTTCCCATGCTTACGAGGTAGTTGAGTGTCGGCTTCTCGGAGTACCCGATCAGCGTGTCGTCCTCGTCGAGTTCGAGTACGCCGAAGTCGATGCTGACGGACCGGTTGTTCGCGCAAATCGTGGCGGCGTCATCGGTGGAGTGTGATCGGTAGGCCCCGGCGAAGCTCATGTCGGTGAGCGTGTCTCCGTTCACCACGATGACGCGGTCGTCGTCGAAACGGTCAATCAGCCCCAGGCTTCCGACGGTCCCGAGCGGCTCGTCCTCGTAGACGTAGTCGATGGGGATACCCCAGGCCTCTCCGTCTCCACAGAAGCTCTGGATCAGGCTCGCGAGATGCCCGACCGATACGGTGGCCCTGGTGAATCCCTGCGCTGCGAGCTGACGGATCAGAATCTCGATGATCGGGATGTCGCCGATCGGCACAAGAGGCTTCGGGATCGTGAACGTGAACGGCTTCAGCCGACTGCCCTTGCCTCCGGCGAGAATGACGGCGTGCATGGTTGACCCCCTAGCGGTTGTATGTACCGGGCTTGTAGGCCGCCCAGTTCGCTGACTCGGAGAACCACGCAACGGTCTCTGCGATACCACGCTCGAAGCCATCGAGGCCCCCGTATTCGGGGCTCCAGCCGAACAACGTCTTTGCCTTGGTGTTGTCAGCCCAGAGCCGGTCGACTTCGCTGTCGGCCGGCCGGATCCTCGCTTCGTCGGTCGTGACCGCCAAGTCGCGACCGATTGCGGCGCCGATCGCCTCAACCGTCTGGCCAACGGAGATCTCGAAGTTCGATCCGAAGTTGACGACTTCTCCGACGCCATCGATGCTCTCGCCGACCATCGCGAACCCCCGCGCGATGTCGAGTACATAGTTGAAGTCCCTCGTCGGTGTGACTGCGCCGAGGTGGATCGGCTCGATACCGGCGAGGGCCTGGGTGATGATCGTCGGGATCACGGCGCGCGCCGATTGGCGGGGTCCGTAGGTGTTGAACGGCCGCATGACAACCACCGGTGTTCCGAAAGATCGCTGGTAGGAGAGCGCAAGCTGATCGGCCCCGACCTTGGATGCGGCATACGGCGACTGGGCGCGCAACGGGTGCACTTCGGTGATCGGAACGAATTGTGCGGATCCGTACACCTCGCTCGTCGAGGTCTGGACCACGCGGGATGTGCCGAGCTTCTTGGCCGCCTCGAGCACGTTCAGGGTCCCGGTGACATTCGTGTCGACGTACGACTGTGGGGCGACATACGAGTACGGGATCCCGATCAACGCTGCGAGATGCAGGACGACGTCGACGCCTCGCATGATGTCCTCGACGAGGAACGGGTCTCGCACATCTCCGAGCACAACGTCGATGGCTTCCTTCTTCTCCGCCGGGAGTTGGTCGAGCCAACCCCACGTGCCGAACGAGGTGTAGTAGGCCAGCGCCCGCACGTCATGTCCACGGGTGATGAGCGCCTCGCACACGTGTGAACCGATGAACCCATCGGCTCCGGTGACCAGGAACTTCCGACGTTCGGCGATGGCAAACCTCCTCCGGCGTGAAGCCCGAGTCTACGGCGGCACCGCGTCGGGAGGCCAACACCAACCGAACGCGACGCGGCCGGTTAGCCTCGGATCTTGTCGGCATTCCATCGAGCGAGGACCGGGTCGACCAACTGATGCCAGTGCATCCCACTCAGAGCCCACCGCTGTTCTCCGATGTCATGCCGTCCCCGAGCGCTCCGGAGCGGCCGGCGTTCGGGTATCGACCCGTCGATCCTGCCGCGGCACCGGTCGTCTCGATTGTCACGCCCTACTTCAACACGGGCACCGTTTTCGGGGAGACCGTTGAATCCGTGCTGCGCCAATCGCTGCAGGAGTGGGAGTGGGTCATCGTCAACGACGGCTCGACCGATCCAGAGGCAGCGGCACAGTTGGCCGGCTACCGCGACCTCGACCCTCGAATTCGGATTGTCGAACACGACCAGAACCGCGGTCCGGGAGCCGCACGCAACACCGGTTTCGCCGAGGCTCGCTCTGAATACATCGTGCAACTCGACAGTGACGATCTTCTCGAGCCGACCATGCTCGAGAAGCTGTATTGGTTCTTGCAGTCCCACCCGCACTACTCGTTCGTGAAGGGCTACACCGTCGGGTTCGGAGCGGAGTCGTACGTCTGGGTGAACGGTTTCCACTTCGGCGAGGCGTTCCTCGAGAACAACCGAGCCGGGATCACGGCGATGGTTCGGCGCTCGGTCCACCAGGAGGTCGGCGGCTACAACGAGGCCAATCGCGACGGTCTCGAGGACTGGGACTTCTGGCTGAATTGCGCCAGTCACGGGTATTGGGGAGGGACGGTCCACGAACCGATGTCCTGGTACCGACGCAGGTCGGCGCACGGCGACCAGTGGGCGAACTGGGACGGGGCGGGGCGTGAAGCAGCGTTTCGGGCCGACCTCAAGACACGGTATCCGGGTCTCTGGGATGGCGGCTTCCCCCGGGTGGGGCTTGAGCAGGATGATGAGTACGTGCCGATACCGGAGACCATTCCCACGAGCAACGAACTCGTCAAAGACCAGCCGAGGATCCTCCTGATTGTCCCGTGGCTGACGGTCGGCGGAGCGGATCGTGTGAATCTCGACATGGTGACTCACCTCACGCAGCAGGGGTGGGGCGTGACAATCGCCACAACCCTCGACGGTGACTACTCGTGGGAGCACGAGTTTGCCCGATTCACACCGGACCTCTTCCCCATGCACCGATTCCTGAGGTCGATCGATATCCCGCGGTTCCTCAGATACCTCATCGGCTCCCGCAAACCCGACGTCGTTCTCGTCTCGAACAGCGAGCTCGGCTATCAGCTGCTTCCGTATCTGCGGGCGCACTGCCCGGAACCCACCTACATGGATCTCGCCCACGCCGAGCAGGACGACTGGAAGAGCGGGGGGCACCCGAACCTGTCCGTGCTCGCCGGTGATCAGCTGGATCTGACCGTCGTCGTCTCGAGACACCTCAAGCGATGGATGGTCGACCGCGGCGCCGACGCGGATCGAATCACCGTATGTCACCTCGGGGTTGACGCGGACCGCTGGCGCCCGGATCCCGCCGTTCGAACCAGAGTGCGTCGGGAGTTCGGGGTCTCGGACGGCACCACCCTGATCGCCTTCGCAGGACGCCTCGCACCGGAGAAGCAACCGCACGTGCTTGCGGGGACCGTGCGTTCGCTGGTACGGAGCAACCGCGATGTGGTGGCGGTTGTCGCTGGAGACGGTCCCGACCGTGCCTGGCTCGAGGAGTACCGGATCGATCACCTGCTCGACGATCGCTGCTTGGTACTCGGAGCCGTGTCGGCAGAACGGGTTCGCGAACTCCTGAGAGCCGCCGACATCTTCTTCCTGCCATCGGAGCGGGAAGGCATCGCCCTCTCCATCTTCGAGGCCATGGCGTGTGGTGTTCCCGTGGTCGCCGCCGATGTCGGTGGCCAGGCTGAGCTGGTCATCCCGTCAACCGGGATCCTCGTCGATCGGACCGGCGTGGCGGACGAGGTCGATGCCTATGCCGCCGCGATTGGTTCGCTCGTCGACGACCCCGACCGACGCCGGGCGATGGGAGTGGCCGGCCGCGAGCGTGTCGAGGCCGACTTCACCCTCGATGCAATGTACCGACGCCTCGAGGAGGCGTTTGGGCTGGCGCGTTCTCGGCACGCCACGATTCCGCTCCGGCCGGTGCCAATCGGGAGCGCACGGGCTATGGCAACGCTGGCGATCGACTATCACCATTCCGTCGGGAACGCTCCGCGGCCGTCAGGCGACGTCGCCCCGATCGAGGGCGCCGGACAGATGCGCTCGACCAGGAAATGGCTGGGCGAACAGTCGCTCGGTCAGCGCACCTATGGCGCGCTGATGGCGATCTTCGGTGGCCCCTACCGGAGCTTGAAACGGCGCAATCCGGACCTGGTTGCGGTACTTCGGAGCCGGGCGCGTTCGCTGCTCGGCTACCGGCGCTAGCGACCAAGGGCCGCGATCGCCACGTCGGTGACCGCCGTCTCCGGCCGAAGGAAATCGGTCCTATCAGGGAACAGAGAAGGGCTACTCTCGCATCCGCTACGAACATGGGGGTAGTGATGAAGACTGCGCTGATCACCGGAATCACGGGGCAAGACGGCTCGTATCTCGCCGAGCTGTTGTTGGGAAAGGGCTACGAAGTACACGGGATCATTCGGCGCGCTTCGACGTTCAATACGGCTCGGATCGACCACCTCTACGAGGATCCGCACGCCGAGTCCCCGCGGCTCAAGCTCCACTATGGGGATCTGACCGACGGTTCCCAAATCGCACGGCTGATGCGAGAGGTCGAGCCGAACGAGATCTACAACCTCGGAGCGCAGTCGCACGTCGCGGTCTCGTTCCACCAGCCGGAGTACACGGGCAACGTGGACGGCCTCGGCGCGATCCGCCTCCTCGAGGCCATACGCGAGTCCGGGATCGAGACGCGCTTCTACCAGGCCGGAACGTCTGAGATGTTCGGCGACGCACCGCCACCGCAGAGCGAGGCGTCACCTTTCCAGCCACGATCGCCGTATGCCGCGGCGAAGCTCTACGCCTACTGGGTCGTGCGCAACTACCGCGAGGCCTACGGGCTCCACGCGGTCACCGGGATTCTGTTCAACCATGAGTCACCGCGACGCGGCGAGACGTTCGTGACCAGGAAGATCACGCGGGCACTTGCTCGCATCGTGTCAGGTGAGCAGGACAGGCTCTACCTCGGCAACCTCGAAGCTCGGCGTGACTGGGGCCACGCTGCCGACTACGTGCGTGCGATGTGGCTCATGCTCCAAGCCGACATACCCGAGGACTTCGTGATTGGAACGGGTGAGTCATACTCGATCCGCGACTTCTTGACCCGGGCTTTCAGCACGGTGGGCCTCGATTGGGAGCAGTTCGTTGAGATCGATCCCGCATACTTCCGCCCGACCGAGGTCGAATTCCTGCAAGCCGACCCGTCGCGTGCCATCGCGGCACTCGGCTGGAGGCCGGAGGTGTCGTTCGCAGCGCTCGTCGATGAGATGGTCGAGTCAGACCTCGCGGAGGTAGGGCTGACGCTCGAGATGGCACGGGAGCTCGCGCCGGCCAGGGTGACCGGGTGAGCGAGTTCGAGTACGACCTCGAAGGCAAGCGGGTCTGGGTCGCCGGACACCGCGGGATGGTCGGTTCAGCGGTCGCGAGGCGACTTGCCGAAGAGCCGATCAGCGAGCTGATTACCGCATCCAGCGGTGAACTCGACCTGCGGCGTCAGGCCGAGACGGAGCGATTCGTGGCGGACACCCGTCCGGACGTGATCGTCGTGGCCGCTGCCAAGGTCGGCGGCATTCACGCGAATCGCACTGCTCAAGGAGAGTTCCTCTACGACAACTTGATGATCGCCTCGAACATCGTCGAGGCGGCGCGAACCGCGGACGTCGAGCGGACCATGATCCTCGGATCATCGTGCATCTATCCACGAGAGGCCGCACAGCCGATGGCCGAGAGTGCTCTGCTCACGGGCCCGCTCGAGCCGACGAACGAGGGCTACGCAATCTCGAAGATTGCAGCGTTGGAGCTGGCGAAGATGTACCGACGCCAGTACGACATGAGCACGGTCTCGCTGATGCCAACGAACCTCTACGGCCCGAATGACAACTACGACCTCGAGACCTCCCACGTCCTTCCGGCGCTGCTTCGAAAGATCCACGACGCGAAGGTGCGCGGTGACGCGAACGTGAGCATCTGGGGTTCCGGGCGGCCGCGACGTGAGTTCCTTCACGTCGACGACCTCGCGGAGGCTGTGGTGTTCGGTCTGACGTCGTACGACGGCGAGAGCCACCTCAACGTCGGAACCGGCACCGACGTCAGCATCGCTGAACTCGCTGACACCATCGCAGACGTTGTCGGCTGGGAAGGTGAGTTCGTCTATGACGCTTCGATGCCGGACGGGACTCCGCGGAAGCTGCTCGACGTCTCATTGCTGCGAGACGCCGGATGGTCCGCGCAGATCGGTCTCAGGGACGGCATATCGATGACGTACGAGGGTGCCACGGCACCGGGCGGCCCGCTCGCCGGCTGATCCGCCCGTCGCCCGCTGCGAGATCGTTCAGCCGAAGGGCTACGCCGTCACGACAGGAATTCGCGCCACCGTTCTGCGGCGCCCCGGTCCGCCATATCGATCCAACCAAGGGCATGCTCGATGGCTTCCTCGGCGTGATCCATGAGCCGTCGGATGGCGGCCGCAATCTCCGAGGGGTCATCTGCGATTTCAACGGTGGTGAGATCCCACAGCCTGGCGTCGCTGCGAAAGACATCGGATGTCCGAGACATGAGCGCCGGCACGCCGGTCTGATAGGACTCGATCGGCGATAGCGGATGGCACTCCGACAAGGTGACGTAGAGATTGATGTCCATGGACGCCTGAATCGATACGAACTCGTTCCACGGGAGCTCGCCGTGGTCGACGATCCGGAGGCGGTCGAGATAGAGCACGTCCGGGCGTCGCATCACGTGGGCGGTCGCGCCCTCGAGTAGTGCGACCGCGCCGAGTTGCGTCACGACGTTCTTCCGCCAGAACGGCACGGCGAAGATCCCGACATTCAGCCCTGGACCGACGTCCTGTTTCCGAATGGTGGGAAGGTGGGGTGAACGGTTCGGCACGTACGAGGCCGGGTAGCCGAGAGCGGTGAATGCCTCAGCAAGACCGGCCTTCACGAACCCGACCCGATCGAGCACACCCGCATCCGCCAGCGCGAGGACTTCGTCGGCGACGGCGGCCTCGCCGGCCTCTGCGCCGTGCTGGGTCATCGAGGAATGAAGGACCACTCTGGTGCCGATGCCGGCGGCGTGGACCTTTCGGATGAAACCGCCTGAACCGGGAGGGAAGCCGTGGACGACGACGATCTCGACACCGTTCGAACGGAAGTCCACGATCAGTTCGTCACCCCACAGGTCGAGGTCGTGGCACTCGATGGTGGGCTCTCGAAAGCTGTATGCGGCGGTGCGCACCCCCCGCCAGTCGGGGTGGCAGATCACCACAACAGCCGGGTCTCCGAGCGTCTCATCGGTCCACGATCCGAAGGAACGAATCGGTCGACGAGCCACCGGCGGCGTCTCAGGAGGCGCAGGTTCCTCTGCGAACGTCCGCCTCAGGAACTCACGCATCGATGAGCCTCCGGATGGCGTCTACGGACCGCTGGGATGCGGAGCCGTCGCCGTATGGGCTCGGTGTCGCAGCGAGTCGACGGTGAACACCGTCGAGATCGGCCGCCCACTCACCGGCGACACGCGCGATGTCGGGACCGGGTCGGACGAGTTCCGCGAACGTTCCGATGACCTCGGGGCGTTCTGTGGATCGCCGTACTACGAGGACGGGGCGTTTGTAGACCGAGACCTCTTCCTGAACACCCCCGGAGTCAGAGACCAGGAACGCGGATTCGGCACTGAGGCCGAGAAACTCGCGATACCCGATCGGTTCGACGACCTGGATCTCGTCGAGGAGATCTCCGAGACCCGCCGACGACACGCGAGCGACCGTCCTCGGATGGAGAGGGAGCAGGACCGGGAAGGGGAGCGCCGCGAGCTCTCGAAGGATCGTGGCGAGAATCTCAGGATCGTCAACGTTCTCCGGACGGTGGAACGTGCTCAGCACGAACCGGCCGGGGATCACTCCGAAAGAGGCCGCGAGGGCCTGCCTCTCCTCGGCGTCCGGGAGGAGTCCGGTCACCGCCTCAACGACGGTGTTTCCGGTCACGACGATCCTCTCGTTCGGTATCCCCTCGGCAAGAAGATTCTTGCGGCTGTCCTCCGTCGGAGCCAAGAGCAGGTCCGCGAGGTGGTCGGTGACGACGCGATTGTGCTCTTCGGGCATCCGTCGATCGTTGCTCCGAAGTCCGGCTTCGACATGGACGATTGGGATCTCGCGGGCATTGGCCGCGAGGGCAGCGGCCAGCACCGTATTGGTATCACCCTGAACAACGACGGCCGCCGGCTTGTGCTCGGCGAAGATCGCATCGAGCGCGGTCACGGCGAGGCCGATCTGTCGACCTCGCGACTCCCCGCCGATCTCCAGATACTCCAACGGTTCCGGGAGCCTGAGTTGCTCGAAGAACGACCCAGAGAGACCGGGGTCGTAGTGCTGGCCGGTGTGGATGACAACACCCTGATCGCCGAGGATCCGAGCGATGTGTGCCAGCTTGACGATCTCGGGCCGGGTCCCAAGGACCACCATGATCGGTCCGCTCGTCTTCTGGCCCATCACCGGTCTCGCTCCTCGTTCGGTACGCTTCGGCCGCAATGCTACGGGTTCTCACAAGAACGGCGCAGGCCATCCTGCTCACCATCGCCGCGTACAACGCTGTTGTTGCCCTCTGGGGATGGAAGAATCGAACTCCCGCCGAGGTGGGGGCGCGCCGCCGCCGCCTCAGGGTTGTCATCCCCGCGCACAACGAGGAGTCGGTGATCGCCGGCATTCTCCAGGACCTCGGATCCGATCCCTATCCAGCCGTCGAGGTCGTCGTCCTCGCCGACCGTTGCACCGACTCGACGGTCACGATGGCGCTCGACTCGGGAGCCCTTGTCGCCGAGCGGACAGATGGCGAGGGTGGCAAGGGTGCTGTTCTGTCGTGGTACGTGGATGAGCATCCGCTCGTCGACGACGAGGCACTGGTTGTCTTCGACGCCGACAATCGGATTCCGGCGGACGCCCTCAGCCGTATCGCGGATGAACTCGACGCCGGCCATGACATCGTGCAGTGTTATCTCGACGTCGAGAATCCCGACGGCTCGGCACTCGCGACGGCGTCGGCGATGTCGTACTGGGCCGGCAACCGCATGGTTCAACTCGCCAGGGACAACCTCGGGTGGTCGTGCGACCTCGGAGGTACCGGGATGGCGTTCACCGGCGAAGCCCTCGACCGCATCGGTGGTTTCGGAACATCCCTGACCGAGGACCAGGAAACGGGCGTCCGAGCGGCCCTGTCCGGTCTCCGGGTTGCCTGGTTGCACGATGTGCGGATCCGTGATGAGAAACCTACGGATCTGGCGACGACCGTTCGACAACGCTCGCGGTGGATGTCCGGCAAACGGGAGGTCGCTCGGCGCAACCTACGCCAGCTCTGGGCCGCGGCTGTGGCGCAGCGGTCACTTGGTCTGCTCGACCAGGGCCTTCGCCTGGTCCAGCCGGGCCGGTCGTTTGTGGCGCTCCTCTCCGGGCTTCTTGCGGCGCTCGCCGTCGCGACCCGGAGCCGACTCTTGTTCTCACCTTGGGTCTGGATCGGCGCGACGGCCGGACAGTTCCTCCAGCCGATTCCGTTCCTGCTTCGGGACGGCGTGCCCGCCCGCTACGTGATCCGCTACCCGTTCCTTGCCCTCCTCGCAGCGCTCTGGGTCCCCATCCGTCTCGCAAGCAGCAGAGTCAAGGGCGACTGGTTCCACACCCCACACGGCGAAGCCGCCGGTCGGATCACCGAGCAGAACGCTTCGCCGCTCCCACGCCGTGGGGGAGGCGAAACCGAGTGAAGCTCGGGTGCGAAGGGGCTCGGGGAGCGTAAAGAGCGACGATGAGGCCGGCCCTCCGGACGGCGAATTCGCCCGGCGGATCCGCGTGGCGCTACCGGGGCGAATCGGACCCGGGACAGGGGACCGGCGACGAGCGACCCTCTTCTTCTTCTTCTTTCAGGTACGCCACCGCTCCCGGTCCTCTCACCAGTCCGTGCAGTACGCCGAGGCCGTAAGACGTATGCATGATCATCGCGGCGCCAATCACCCTTGCGATCGACTCGCGAGATCGGACGGCGACGGCGCCGACAACCGCTAGCCACGATCCGAGACCGAGAGCAAACGGCCACCAGGTCTTCTTGACCGTTCCCACGAGCGCCGTGGCCGACAAGCCAACGATCAGGATCACCGGGGCAAGAGGGCGAGGCGACGGCAGGCGTCCGTTGACCCACAGCATCTCCGACTTGCCGAGGCCATATCGGTAGTACTGCGTCCACAGGGCGTACGGATTGTCCCGGGGCGAGTACTCGGAGTGGATCACCGGATCGACGACGACCTTTCGTCCCGTCCGATTCCACCGATGGTAGAAGTCGGCATCCTCCGCCGCTCCCGACGGGAAAGCCCGGAACCCGCCGAGCTCGAGGAAGTCATCGCGAGGGAATGCTCCGAGATAGACCGTGTCGACCTCCTCGCGCCGGTCCGCGTGGTGGAACCGCGCCGGACCCATGGTGAGGCGGCTGTTCATCGCCGCGGCGACGGCCCGCCCGAACGGATTCGTCCCGACGGGGTTCATGCGGCCACCGGCCGCCGCCCCCGTCTCGACCACGGTCTCGACGGAACGGCTGACATAGTCCCGCGCGTAGTGCGTGTGGCCGTCGGCGCGCACGATGAGGGGAGCGTCGGAAGCCTCCACTGCGGCGTTGAGTCCATACGATTGGACCCGTCGTTCGTTGTGGATGACCGTAAGGTTCGGTGTCGAGCGAGCCCACTCGTCGAGGCGGCCACGGGTTCCATCGGAGGAGCCGCCATCGGCGACGATGACGTCGAACGGCCCCTCGTAGTCCTGACCGAGCAGCGACTCGAGTGTGGCGTCGATCGTGCCCGCTTCGTTGTAGACAGGCAGGATGATGGTCACGGGCGGATTCGACATCTGCGGGAGAGGTTACCGGCCCGGGGATTCGGTCGGTATCGTTCTCGGCGCATGAACCCCTCACTCCCAGATTCGGCAGCTCCATCGCGTTTCCACATGTCGGGTACCGCAGCGATAGTTCTGGCGACCGCGTTCAGCGCCGTATCTGTCTACCTCTTCCAGATGATCGCCGGGCGCACGCTCGGCGCCGACGAGTTCGCCCCCATCGGCGTGATGTGGACGGCGATCTTTCTGGTCTTCACCGTGTTGCTGCTGCCCGTCGAGCAGTACCTCACCAGACACTTGACGATTTCTGGAGGCACGCTTCGCGGCAACCGCACCGCGATCGTTCTCGTCTCGGGCACGGTTGTGGTCGGGATCATCCTTGGCGTCGCGTTCGTTCTGGCGACGCTCGATCGGTTCTTCGAGGGCCAGGTCGCGTTCGCCCTGATCATGCTCATCAACCTGATCGGTCGGGGTCTCCTCGCCACCGGTCGCGGGTTCCTTGCGGGGCGGCGCCGCTTCCACGGGTACGCCGCGGCGATTGCTCTCGAGGGGGTCATCCTGGTGGCGGCGTCCGTGTTCGTCGCTCTGGTTCATCCCACCACCCTTGCGTTCGCCCTCGCAATGAGCGTCGGCTCGTACTCAGTGGTTCTGACGAAGCCGTTCTCCGGCGGGCACCGCGGAGAGGCTCTGGCGGAGGGTTCGACGCAGGGGATCGGGTTTCTCCTGGCGCTCATCTTCGCCACAGGTGCATCTCAGGTCGTGCTCTCCGTCGGGCCGATCGTGGTTGGCTTCGTCGGCGGCACGGCCGCAGCGATCAGCGTGTTCTTCGTCACTTTCACGCTGTTCAGAGGCCCCGTTACATCGTCGTACAACATCGCGGCCCGCGTCCTCCCTGACTTCACGGCGCTCGCAGCAAGCGGGGAGCAGCACCGCCTGAGCGCCTGGGCCGGGCGTCTGGGCATCATCGGTGTCGGAGCAACCGGCCTGTTTGGGGTAGTGGGGTGGTTCCTCGGTCCGATTGTGGTCGAGGTCCTCTACGGCACGGAGTTCCGGCCATCGGCGCTGCTGGCGGCGCTCGGCGCGGCCGGGGTCGGGGCCGCACTGATCGCGCTGTTCCTCAACCAGATCTACATCGCTCGAGGTGAGACCGGCCGAATGGCCGCGGTCTGGGGATTTGCCCTCGCCGTGGCGGCGATCGTTCTTGCGGTGAGCGGAGCCGAACCCGTGATCCGGGTTGGGCTTGCCTTCCTCGCCGGCGAAGGATCGGCGATGGTGCTGCTTGCAACGGTCGCAACCGTCGCCCACTGGTGGGAACGGGCGTGAAGCACATCCGCGATCGTCGTGCCGAGATTCAGTCCATTGATGTCCGCCGCTGGCTGGTGGCAGCGATGGTCTTCTTGCTGCCGCTTCACACGGTGTTCATCCCGGCCGGTATTGCCTGGAAGCCCTATCTTGCGTTCCTGATCGTTCTCGCTGTGTGGGACGCGGTCGATGGCATACGGGAGCGGCGCTGGCCGTGGCATGTACACGCCTCGATTGCCGTGGCGGGCCTCCTCGTAGCGGTGACGATTGGATGGGCCGGATACCCGGCCGCCCGGGGTGCACGGCTCTGGCTGGCGCTCGCAGTCGGGGCCCTCCTGTTGCTGGTCGTCGAGCGGGCGAACCGGGTGTTCGGCTTCGACCGAACGATGGTGCGGGCCGTCGTCTGGTCGGCCGTTGCCATGGCCGCGTCGGCCGTCGTTCTTTCATTCGCAGTTGTCGGGACCTTCGGGGCAGACGTGATCGACACGATCGATTCCGTGCCCGGGATCGCTCGCGTCGCCAAGTCGACCTACCTGACAGAGGGCTTTGTGGCCTTGACGAATTGGCACCAGGACCCGGGGTACGCCGCTGCCTGGATGAATCTGTGGGCAGCCCTTGTGATTGCGGCTTGGTCTCGCGGATGGGGCTTCCACCGGTGGTGGCTCAACGCGATGGTCGTCGGCGGACTCGGGGCGGGAACGTTCATGACCATGAGCCGAACGGGGTGGCTCGGACTCATCGTTGCCATGGCCGCGGCTGCCCTCATTCTTCATTTCCGAGAACGTGTCACGTGGTGGACGCTCGTTCGATTCCTTGCCGTATCGGCCGGCGTCGGCCTGGTTCTGGTTGCGTCGTTCTGGTTGGCGGACCGGCCGGACGTGGGGTCCGATCTCGCCGAAGCGGTTCGGTATCGCGCAACGCAAGGTGCATCGCTGGGTGCACCGATCGACGGGTTCGTCGATGAAGGCTTCGGCATCCAGGACACGAGGTCGGTCGTGTGGCCTCGGTATGTCGAGGCCTACCAGAACCATCCCATCTCGGGTATCGGGCTCGGCGTCGGATGGGCAACACCCGGCATGCAGGAACCCCACAACCTCGGCCTGCAGTTGCTCGGCGAAACAGGACTGATCGGACTCTTCGCCTTCGCCGCCCTTGCGGTCGTGGTCGTTCGCGGTGGCCGAGGGAGCATCGGCGCGATCGCTCTAGTCGTCGTGGCGGCCACCGCGTTCACCCAGACCGCTTTATTCGAACCGACCATATGGTGGTCGGGTGCTCTGTACCTTGGATGGGTCGGCGTTCATCGATCGGAAGATCGTTCAAGCGTCGCCTGAATCGAACCGATAGAACCTCGATGAGAGGTCTTCCGCGCTGGGTCGCGCTTCTTGCAGTCCTTGGTCTCGTGATGTCGATCGCCCCTGCGCTGAGCGCGGGTGAGATCGTGATCGAAGATGAGGTCCACAGCGGGATCTACTCAGGTGTCTGGGACCGAGCCGGGGACTTCAACGCCCTCGCGGGCGCCGCAGGGGGGCGTGCCACATTCGGCGGGACGTTCCACGACATTGCCGAGAACGACAGCGTGAGCGGCGGTTGGTCGAACACTCGTGAACTCTTGGATCAGGTGTGGCGCGGAAAGGCCACTCCGTTCGCCAATGTGGTCGTAAACGCCTCGGCCTACCGCGTAGCGCGCGGTGACTTCGACGCCAAGATCAACGAGTGGGCGTCGCACGTAGAGCAGTATCTGAACCTGGGTGCGGACCGTAGCGTCATCATTGCTCCCCTCCAGGAAGCGAACGGAACCTGGGTCCCGTACGGCTGTGATCCGGAGAACTTCAAGGGTGCCTATCGAAAGTTCGTCGACATCTTCCGAAGTCGCGGGCTCGACGAGACGAAGGTTCGCTGGGCGTTTGCTCCCAACGGGTGGACATCGCCCGGTTGCGGATCCCTCGCCAGCTACTACCCGGGGGATGGTTATGTCGACGTGTTGTCGTTCTCCGGATACAACTTCGGAACCTGCCTCTCCAACCGGTGGGAAAGCGTCGCGTCCGCGGTCGACGGCCCGATTTCTGAGCTCACCGCGATCAACTCCTCCAAGCCGATCGTCATTGCCCAGACGGCGGCCGGTCGCGCGGGATGTGGAGGCGACCAAGCCCAGTGGGTTCGCGATCTCTTCGCTCACGTCAAGGCCAAGCCAAACGTCTTCGGCTTCATCTGGTTCAACTTGAACAAGGAGACCGACTGGCGTGTCTGGGACGGATCCTGGGTCTCGCCGGGATGGAAGGACGGGACTCGGACTGCCGGCTACCAGTGGCCGCTGAACGATTGGTTTGCTCGCGGTCCGCTTGTGATTGCACCGCCGGTCGCGCAGACGCCACCGTGCCTGGGCGGGGTGTGCGACTCGATCGGCCTGGTGGGCTCCGGTGGCCAATGGCAACTCTGGGACGGGCTGGGATCCGGAGCGGGTCTCGATGGGTTCTACTTTGGAAATCCAGGTGACGTTCCATTCATGGGCGACTGGAACGGCGATGGTGTCGCAACGCCCGGCCTCTACCGACGATCCGACGGATTCGTGTATCTGAGAGACTCGAATACCCAGGGAATTGCAGACAAGACCTTCTACTTCGGCAACCCAGGAGACTGGCCGCTGGTCGGTGACTTCAACGGGGACGGCAAGGACACGGTTTCGATCTACCGTGAGTCCGAAGCCAGGGTCTTTGTGATAAACCGGCTCGGGGTCAATGGTGGTGGTCTCGGCGCTGCTGACTACAGCTTCTACTTCGGGAACTCCGGTGACGTTCCGTTCGTCGGTGACTTCAACGGCAACGGAATCGACACGGTGGGTCTCTACCGCCAGTCGTCCGGGTTCGCGTATTTCCGCAACTCGTTGTCGACCGGGGTCGCCGACTTCAGCTTCTTCTACGGGAACCCCGGCGATGTGATTCTCGCCGGGGACTGGGACGGCAACGGAATCGACACGGTGGCGGTATATCGGCCGTCGGACGGTCGCGTCTACGTGAATCTTCGCAACGCCCCAACGGCCGCGGACTACTACGTCTACGTCGGCTCCTACCCCAACGCCGTCACCTGGCAGCGAGGCCGATAGGTGGGGCCGACGCACCGCCTCCTGATTCTTCCCATATTGATCATCGGCTTCGCCCTCGCCGTCTCCACTGCCCAGGCGTGGGCCGGCGAGACGACCGCAGAAGAGCAGCAGTTCATCTACGAACTCAACGAAGCTCGTCGCGACCCTGCTGCATACGCGGCGACCCATCTCTCCGGCTCGGTTGCAGCTCTCGTTGCCGGCTTCCAGCCGCGTCCTCCGGTCGCGGTCAACGAGGTGATCGGGGCGGCCGCGCAGGTACGAACCGATGACATGGTGGAGAACCGCTATTTCGCACACTCCAATCCCACCACCGGGCTCGGCCCTCCGCAGGCTCTGGCGCTCGTCGACTATCGGTGGTCGAGCTGGGGTGAGAACATCGGGCTGGGATACCCCACGCCGGCCTCCATGCTGATCGGGTTCCTCAATTCAAACTCCGGCCATCGAGAGTCGGTGATGGGTCAAGGGTCGTTGCCCGAGACGTTTCGTGAGGTCGGCGTCGGGCATCGTGCCGGCACCGGCGTGCCCGGATACGACAACGTCTGGACGGTCATCCTCGCCAGGCCCCAGAGCACGGCTCCGGCATTCACCGGGGTGGTGTTCGATGACGCCAACAACAACGGGCGCATGGATCTTGGCGAAGGTATCCCCGGCGTGACCGTGAGAGCAGGGACAACGACGGTTCAGACGAACGCCGGCGGCGGATGGTCGATTCCGATTGGCAGTGGCACGTGGACCATTACGGCAAGTGGCGGTGGTCTGCCGAACACGTTGCAGACCGCGGCAACGATGGGCAACACCAATGTGCGGATCGACTTCGAGTCGGAGCCGCTGCCCGATGCGCGACCCGAACCGTGCGGCGGCGGGCAGTGTGACTCGATCGGCCTGGTGGATTCCGGAAGCCAATGGTGGCTGTGGGATGGGCTCGACGATGGCGCCGGGTTCGGCGGGTTCTACTTCGGGAATCCCGGCGACGTGCCGTTCATGGGTGACTGGGACGGTGACGGCGTCGCAACACCCGGTCTCTACCGCCGCTCTGACGGGTATGTGTACCTGAGGAACAGCGCCACGCAGGGGAACGCCGACGTGAAGTTCTACTTCGGCAATCCCGGCGACCTTCCGGTGGTCGGCGACTTCAACGGCGACGGCAAGGACACGGTCTCGATCTACCGGCCATCGAACCAAACGGTCTACGTGGTCAACCACCTCGGGTCGAACGACGGTGGCCTCGGCGCTGCAGACTTCTCGTTCATGTTCGGGAATCCGGGAGATGTCCCGTTCGCGGGTGATTTCAACGGCAGCGGTATCGACGCGGTAGGTCTTCACCGCCAGTCATCCGGGTTCGTGTACTTCCGAAATTCGCTGTCGACCGGGGTCGCCGATTTTGACTTCTTCTACGGGAACCCTGGTGATGTCATCCTTGCCGGCGATTGGGACGGTGATGGGGACGACACGGTGGCCGTGTATCGGCCGTCGGACGGTCGCGTCTACGTGAATCTTCGCAACGCGCCCACGCCTGCCGACTACTCCGTCTATGTTGGGAAGTATTCCAACGCCGTAACCTGGCGACGTAACTAGTCCCAAGAAGAAGCACCATGGTCGAATCAACTTCGAGGCGGCGGAACGCGCTCGCGATCGCCGTCGCATTTGCGATTGTCGTGACCGGCGTGGTTGGTGTTCCCGGCGCACACGGGCAGGCACCCAAACCGTCTGAAATCCCGCCCGAATCCGTCCTTGCCGACGAACCTCTCCTGGTCCGCCACGAGACCCGCTGGTCGGGCAACTCTCTCGATGCCGGCCAACAGTGGACGGCCGTCGACGTCGCGCCAGGCGAATCGGTCGACGATGCCTATGAGCGACTCATCCGGACACTGGGCGTCGGCGATGTTGCGTTCAACTACCAGTACGAGGCGCACGGCCTGCCGAACGATCCGCTGTTCGACGCACAGTGGAACCTCCAGGCAATCAACACCCCCGGCGCGTGGGACTCCAGTGACGGCAGCGGCGTGGTCGTTGCCGTCCTCGATTCGGGCGTGGGGACCGGCGGCGAGGATCTGAAGTGTCACACCTTCGTATATCCGTACAACGGGATCACCGACAGACAGGGTCTCGACGAGGTCCTTGACGACAACGGTCATGGGACCCACGTGACCGGAACCATCGCCCAGTGCACCAACAACCGCATCGGCGCAGCAGGAGTGGCTCCGGGGGCAACGATCATGCCGGTGAAGGTGATGGATAGCGAAGCCCAAGCCACGACGATGACGCTCTACCGCGGCGTGATCTGGGCGATCGAGCACGGGGCCGACGTGATCAACCTCTCGTTGGGTATGGATTGTCTCGATCCCTGGCCGGTGTGTTCGGATTACGTGATCGACTACCTCGTTGAGCGCGCGGTCGAGGCCGACATCACGGTCGTCGCCTCCAGCGGCAATGACGGCAGTCCTCATATCAGCTCCCCTGCGAATCATCCGTCGACGATCGCCGTCGGAGCGACGACGATCAGTGGCACCAGAGCCTCGTACAGCGCCTACGGCACCGGTCTCGACGTGGTTGCCCCCGGCGGCTCGCAATACGCCGGGATCTGGCAGGAGACGTTCAACGGATCTGGCATCTGGGGCTACTACAGCTGGACGGGAACGTCGATGGCTGCGCCACACGTTGCTGGAACGATCGCGCTGATGAAGTCGGCCAATCCGGCTGCGTCGCCGGCCTATCTCCGCAGCGTGCTCACGTCGACGGCCACCGACGTCGGGGATGTCGGGTGGGATGCTGCGACCGGATACGGTCAGATCAATGCTGCGGCCGCCGTTGCCGAGATCCGGTACAACCCGGGGGACCCCTGCGCGGCCGGCAGCACCTGCGACGGGGCTTTTGCCGTGGACACGGGCGGGATGTGGACGCTGAGAAGGCCGCTTCCCGGCCTGGCCGCGGCCGCCTTCTACTTCGGCGTGCCAGGGGACATTGCGTTCTCGGGTGATTGGAATTGTGACGGAACAAAGACCCCGGGGCTCTACCGACAGTCTGACGGTTTCGTGTATCTCAGGAACACAAACACCCAGGGGAACGCGGATCTCGAGTTCTATTTCGGCAATCCCGGCGACGTACCGATCGCCGGCGATTTCAACGGCGACGGCTGCGACACCGTCTCGGTCTACCGGGCAGCGGAAGGCCGGGTCTTCATCGTCAACCGGCTTGGCGAGGATGGTGGAGGGCTCGGCGCAGCAGACGTCGACTACTACTTCGGCAATCCGGGAGACAAGCCGTTCGCCGGGGACTTCGACGGCGACGGAATCGACACCGTGGGCCTGCATCGAGAATCCACCGGTCTCGTGTACTTCCGCAACTCGCACGTCCAGGGGAACGCTGACTCCTCCTTCATCTACGGCAACCCCGGGGATCAGATTCTCGCCGCGGACTGGAACGGCGACACGGTCGACACCGTTGCCGTGTACCGGCCGTCGACCGGTGTGCTCTTCATCAAGCTGGCGAACACGCAGGGAGTTGCCGATTACGAATATCTGATCGGCCCCTATGCTCACGTTGTACGCGCCGGGCAGTCGTAGAGCTACGAGCCCGATCCCCGGCCGATCAAGCGTCGCCAGCCCCCTGAGGGAGACGATCATTCAAGATTCTGCACCAAACCACCGAAGAAGTCCTATGGGTGCATTCGCCCTCATCGATGCGCGCCGATTCGCACGGCTGATCGTGATTGCGCTCGCGTTGACCGTTGCATTTGCCGCGGTCCCGGCAATGGCGGACTACCCAATGCCGGCACAGCCGGATCCGCTTCCCGCTCCGGCCGAGAACGGCCTCTACCCAATGATCTTCCCCGTGCAGGGGGACCACTACTTCTCGGACACCTGGGGCGCCTGCCGGGACGGGTGCACCCGGGGTCACCTCGGCGTCGACATCATGACCTACGGCGTCAAGGGTGTGCCGGTGGTGGCGGCGGCTTCCGGCACGATTGGGTGGGTGAGCAGCACCTGTTGCTCCATCTCGATCGAACACGACGACGGCTGGAAGAGCTACTACATCCACCTCAACAACGACACGCCGGGAACCGACGACGGCAAGGCCTGGGGAATCGCCGACGGGCTCGTCTCCGGGTCCCACGTCGACGCCGGCCAGCTCATCGGCTGGGTCGGAGACTCCGGCAATGCCGAAGGCGTGGCTCCTCACCTCCACTGGGAGCTTTGGGCCCCCATCGACCTCGATGCCGACAATTGGACCGACCGCCACCAGGCCATCAATCCAACGCCGCACGCATCGGCTGCCGATGTTCCCCTCCCTGACCCGCGCCCGGCGCCGTGCCTCGACGGCACGTGCGACGCGGTCGGACTGGTCGGAGCCGGCGGCGAATGGTCGCTGTGGGACGGGCTCAAAGTCGGCGACGGCATGGATCCGTTCTACTTCGGCAATCCGGGCGACGTGCCGTTCATGGGCGACTGGGATGGTGACGGTGTCGCAACTCCCGGCCTGTACCGCCGTTCCGACGGCTTTGTGTATGTCCGGGATTCGAACACCCAGGGTGTCGCCGACTCCGAGTTCTTCTTCGGTAACCCGGGCGACTGGCCGCTTGTCGGTGACTTCGACGGTGACGGCACGGACACGGTCTCCATCTTCCGCGAATCTGAGGCGCGGGTATATGTCATCAATCGGCTCGGGGAAGATGGTGGCGGTCTGGGGGCTGCGGACTACGACTACCTCTTCGGGAACCCGGGAGACGTCCCGTTCGTCGGTGACTTCGATGGAGATGGAATCGATACGGTCGGCCTGTATCGGCAGTCATCGGGTTTTGTGTACTTCCGGAACTCGCTCACGACCGGTATTGCTGACTTCGAGTTCTTCTACGGGGATCCGGGCGACGTGATCCTCGCGGGCGACTGGGACGGCGACGGTGACGATACGGTCGCTGTGTACCGGCCGTCGGATGGCAAGGTCTACGTGAACCTCGAGAATGCGGCGACTGTTGCCGACTACTGGGTCTACGTCGGCTCGTACCCCAACGCCGTTACCTGGAGCCGCACAAGCGCTGGGTGATGGTCACCCGGTTGGCATCTCTCGACCGCCTCGGCGACCCTGCGTCGTGCGGTTCTTGCCAACGAACACCAACTGGTCCCACGTGTAGTTCCAGTTGAGCGCCCGGAGCACATCCCAATCAGACACGAGGCGGAGACGGTTGATGGTTGACCGCCGGTCGGCGATGATGGCCCGCCGTTTCCGAATCGAGGCGTAGCTCCGCTTCTTCGCCGTGAGCATCGAGCGGCCTCTCGACGCGCAATACGCCCACATCATCAGTTCGGTCCACACAAGGAACGGCGCGAGGATGAGCCGGGTCGTCCAGCGGGTGTTGGCCAACAGCATCTCCCAGCGATTCCGTTCGAGAAGGAACAGCTTCTCCGGTGACATGGTCAGCGCGTAGTGGTGCTCGACGCCGGGGGTGGGCACGAATGCGATCCGGTATCCGAGAAGCCGGAGGGTCCACGACAGCTCAACGTCCTCGTGATAGAGGAACCCTCCGGAGTACCAGCCCCCGGCCGCCTCGAGGGCTTCGCTGCGAATGACGAAGGCTCCGCCCTGCAGGCCAGGGACCTCGGTCGGTTGCTTGTCAGCGTCGCTCTCCGAGTGGTGGAGGCGCCGGTTGAATCCGAGTCCGGTCACATGGATGTCGAGACCGGCGGCGTTCAGCCGATTGGTGCCCGCGAGGGTCACGGTCGGGCACGTTGCCGCGAATCGCGGGTGGGCGTCGAGGTACGCGACCTGAGGCGCGAGCCACCCGGCTGGCGCGACGGCGTCGGCGTTGAGGACGGCGACGTAACGGGTCGTGATCGAGGGCAATACACCGTCGACGGCGCCGGCATAGCCGACGTTGACCGGGTTCTGGATCGTCTCGACCCGAGGGTCAATCGCCTCGAGCTCGGCGAATATCGTTTCGGTGCCGTCGGTCGACGCATTGTCGACGACGACGATGCGAGTGGAGGTCGGATCCGCGGTAAGGGCTGCAGCACACGTGGGAAGCGACGCTCGGTCGTTGTATCCGACCACTACCACCGTCACGTCGAGGGGCACCTCCGTCATACCGAGGGTCGTGCAGGAGTCGGCCGATCCCGGAAGAGCGTGAGGAACAGCGAAGCCGAAAGGAGTTGCAGCCCGAAGACAAAGCCGGTCGACGCGAAGACGAGGTCGCGGGTCTCGGTGAAAGCCGGGGCGCCGGCGGCGAGCCAACCGATGATCATCACAGCCAGGAAGATCGCTGAGACGATGCCGAGGATTCCGCCTCCAACCGCCATGGTTGTGCGGACTCCCATCGACGTTGCCCGTGTCAGCCAGATCGACGGCGCGAATCCGAGGCTCACCCGGTAGAGCGCAGCAGCCAGGCCGAACACCACGAGCTGGAAGCCCGCCAAGATTCCCAGCGCCGCCACGATGAATGTGTGAATGCTGAGCCCGAGGTAGTCGGTCACGATCGGGCCTCGCGAGAGCGCGAGGGCACCGATGATCGAAACGACCAACAGCACCAGGCCGGGAACGGCGAAGAACACCAGCGGCCGGTACAGCAGCACCATTGTGAGGATGCGCGCGAGAATGCCCATGCCGTCGGCAATCGGGTCGAGCTTCTTCTCTCCGACGCGTGGGTGATACTCGGTGGGGAGGGTGGCGACCTTCAGGTCGTTTGCCTGTGACTTGATGCCGATCTCGACCTCGATGTCGAATCCATCTGCCTCGGTACCGAGATTCTCGAATACCTCACGTCGCGCGCCGTAGAGACCGGACAAGTAGTCGCCCGGGGCGAGGCCGTGGAGCGATGTCATGGCCTTGCCGAGCAGGACGTTGCCCAAGCGGTTGATCGCCGGAGTGTTGGAGGCGTCGATGCTCCGTTCGGCCCGAACGAAGTCGTTGTCCTCGAGCAGCTCGACCATGGCGGGAATCGTTGCCGCCGGATAGGTGGCGTCCGCGTCCATGATGATGACGATGCCGCCGGTCGCCATCGATACGCCGGTCCGGATCGCAGCGCCCTTGCCTCGATTCACCTCGTGGACGGCAACGAGACACCCGAGTCCGCGGGCAACGTCGGCCGTTCCGTCGGAACTCCCGTCGTCGACCACCACGATGTCGGCGTCGTTCCCGAGCACCGCCCGGATGTCGTCGACGACCACCGGCAGCGCCTCCTCCTCGTTGAAGGCAGGCAGGATGATCGTGGTGTGGTCTGGCACAGTTTCCGCTCCGCCCCGGCGTTTGGTGTCGGGTATGACAGCGACATTACCCGCAGGCACTGCGGTCAATCGCCCCAGTCGCCGGTTGTCGGGTTCATGAACGACTCACCGAACTCGAACACGATGTTGGCGGAGGTCTGGGTGAACGTGTCGCGCAGGTACCAGGTACCGGTCGATGGACGGAACAGTCCAATGGTGTCCACGCCGTCGCCGTCCCAGTCGCCGGCGATGATTCGGTCGCCGGAGGCGGCCCCGGAATACACGAACGAGATGTCGGCCGTCGGCTTGTTGAGATCGTTCATCAAGTAGACCATGCGCGTGGACGGCCGGTAGACACCGACGGTGTCGTCGCCGTCGCCATCCCAGTCGCCTGCAATCGGCACGTCGCCAGGGTTCCCGAACGCGAAGTCGATATCGGCGATTCCTTGCGTGTTGGTATTGCGCAGGTAGAACCGGCCCTCGGACGATCGGTAGATGCCGACCGTGTCGACACCGTTGCCATTCCAGTCACCCGAGACCGGCAGGTCGCGGGGGATTCCGTAGTAGATCTCGATGTCCGCGATGCCCTGGTCGTTCGTGTTGCGCAGGAACAGATATCCGGTGCTCTCCCGGTACAGGCCCATCGTGTCGCGGCCGTCACCGTTCCAATCGCCGGCGTACGGTGTGTCTTTGGGGTTGCCGTAGTAGAAGCTGTCGACCGTGCCGTCGGAGTGGCGGATGTGCCAGAGCCCGGTCTTCGGGTCTTGCATCGCCACCTGGTCGGCGTTCGGTTCGTCCGGCGGCGGTGGCAGGTTGATTGTGATCGAGAAGTACCACGAGCGAAGTCCGTATCTCGAGGTGACTTCGCCGACACTCTTCTCGACGTTGACCGCCGCGCCGCCGGAGCTGATCCCACCGAAGCGGAATCGGTCCGGGCTCCCGGAGTCGTGTGTCGCGATCACATCAACGGTTTCGACGTCGGCGAGACCGAGCCATGAGGCGAGACTGGAGCGAGGGATCGTCACGTTCCACGATGCGTATGGGTTGATCGGGGAGAGTGACCACGGGTCGGGGACCGACACGAGATACGGGTAGCCGGTGCCCCACTTGTCAGCGGACGCCTCGGTGGCCCCACCTGACGAAGACGAGTAGAACGCTCGAACGATGGTCCCATCGGGAGCCGAGGGGTGGACGACCACCTCGGCCGCCGTAGCGTTCGCGGCAGCGTCCCAGGCTTGCCAGAGGTAGCGCGAACCGAGCCAGCCGCCGTACACCTGATCGGCGGAACTGTTCTTGATGTCGCAGAAACAGGCGAGCGCCGGGTGGTTCGATCGAATGTCGGACGTGGCCGCATACGAGCGGGCAGCAACGGCCTGGGACTTCAGGGCGTCGGCATCCCACGACGACGGGACTTCAGCTATCCCACGTGTATAGGTATCGAGGGGGAGTTGCACCACCGCATCGAATCCCGGCCAGAGTGGACAACTACTCGGGCAGACCGTGTCGGGCACCGTGCGAAGCGAGCTTCCGTTGTCGACGAGCAGCAGCGCGGTCCCCCAAGCGAACGAGCAGTCGCTGGTTCGGCACGAGTCGAGCTCGACGATGTAGGGCGGAGGGGCGGTATCGGGAGCAAGCGGGATCGTGACGTCGCACGAGCCGCTCGGCCACACCGTGCCGTCGCTGAACTGGACGACGCAGCCGCCCTTGGTCTGCGGCGTGGTGTCCGTGATCGTGAACGAATTGCCGGCGAATAGCTCCTTCGGCTCGTCGGTACCGCCGCTGCGCGACACCATCACACCGCTCGTCGATGATCCCGGGCCGTCCTTGACTCTGATGGTCCGCGCCGTTTGGTCGGACTCGACGTTGACAAAGATGTCGTAGGTCTGTGGGACCCCGTTGGCCCCAACCGTTCCGATCTGCGAGCCCTGGTAGTACGTGCCGAGGATCTCCTGATACGTGAGTCCGCCCGTGGCCATCGCCTGGGCGCCGTATTGGCTCATGCCGACACCGTGGCCCCATCCCGCACCTTCGAACGTCACGGTGTCGTCTTCGACAGCGTGTGCCGGCACCGTCGCGAGCACGGAGTACAGCGCGACGAGCGCGATGAGCACGGTGGTGAGACGCGCCGCACGAGTCGTGGATTCGATCCCCATGGAATGGTTATCGAACGATCCCGCAGACGTCTTGAGGATTGCCATCACCTGCAGTGTGGTGGCGAAGTCGCTGTACTCGATACGCCGCTCGCGAGATCCTCTCCAGTTGCGGGCTAGTCATGCCGATATCGGGTCGGGTAGTCTCGCTTGCTCGGGGTCCGGACCAATCGAACGGAGAATGTGTGCGTACAGGAACTCGAATCCTTGTGGTTCTCGCCCTTGTCGCTGGTTTGCTGACCGCGATCGCCGGTGCAGCCAATGCTGCGCCGAGTGACGCGGGTGTCGGTCTCTTCGATCCCACGACGGGTGAGTGGTTCCTGCGCGATCCCGCCTCCGGCGCCACGACCCACTTCTACTTCGGCAATCCCGGGGACACGCCGTTCACCGGCGACTGGGACTGCGACGGGAACGACACGCCGGGCCTGCGTCGGAGCTCCGACGGCTTCGTCTACCTCCGCAATTCGAACACCCAAGGCGTGGCAGACACCCAGTTCTACTTCGGCAACCCGGGTGATGTCCCGATTGCCGGCGACTTCGACGGCGACGGGTGCGACACCGTGTCGATCTATCGCCCGTCGGAACACCGCTTCTACATCATCAACAGCCTCGGGTCTGACGGAGCAGGGCTCGGCGCAGCCGAGGTCTCCTTCTCATTCGGCGCTCCCGGTGACAAGCCATTCGTGGGCGATTTCGACGGTGACGGCACGGACACCGTGGGCCTGTACCGCCCGAACACGAGCTCGGTGTACCTCAAGAACACGCATTCCGGCGGAGCCGCCGACGCCTCGTTCCCATTCGGCGAGCACTCTGACACCCCACTGGTCGGGGCATGGACCGGAAGCGCAGACACGATTGGCGTGTATCGACCGTCGGACGGCATGTTCCACGTGCGCTACTCGAATACAGCGGGTGCCGCCGACGCCTCCTATGAGTACGGCTACTCGAAGTACGTGCCGATCGCCGGAGCATTTGGGCCGCTCCCCGGCGGTCATGAGGCCCCGCCGACGACACCTCCGTATCCGGCTGTGGGCTCCGGAAAGCGGATCATCTACTCCAACTCTCAACACCGTGTCTGGCTGATCGATGAGGGCGATCACCTCGTCGACACGTACCTGGTGACGAACAAGAAGGGCATTCCACTTCTCGGCACCTACACCGTCTTCTCGAAGTCGGTCAACGCATGGGCGCCGTACGGTGGAATCACGATGAAACACATGGTGCGTTTCGTGAGGCCGGGGACCTTCGGCAACCAGTGGTCGTACGGGTTCCACTCTATCCCTCGCTACTCAAACGGCAGGCCGCTGCAGACGGAAGCCCAACTCGGAGGGTTCGGCTCGGGCGGTTGCGTCCGTCAGGCCGACCACAAAGCTGCGGCGCTCTTCGCCTGGGCCCCAATCGGAACCGTCGTACATGCGATTCCGTAGCGGCGACCGATCGTGGGCGCTGAACTGATCAACCGATATCCTCTCGCCCAATGATTTCATCTACTCTCACACGCGGCTCTGCACGGCTCCTCGTCGGACTCTTCGTGATCGCGGTGATCGTGGTCGCGTGGGGGGCAGATGCTCAAGCCGGGGACACGACCACACCACCGGTTCGCGAAGGGGTCGGTGTCGTCGACTCTGAGTCGGGCCAATGGTGGTTGCGCGACCCGGTCAACGGTCAGTCCACGCGTTTCTACTTCGGGAACCCGGGCGATAGCCCGTTTACCGGGGACTGGGACTGCGACGGCGTCGATACGCCGGGTCTCTACCGCCAATCCGATGGCTATGTCTATCTGAGGAACTCGAATACCCAGGGCGTCGCCGACATCAAGTTCTACTTCGGCAATCCGGGTGACATCCCTCTCGCCGGTGACTTCGACGGCGACGGGTGCGATTCGGTATCGGTGTACCGTCCGTCGGAGAGCCGCGTGTTCGTGATCAACCGAATCGGCACCGCTGACGAAGGTCTCGGGGCGGCCGACTATTCCTTCGTCTTCGGCAACCCGGGAGATAGGCCATTCGTCGGCGATTTCGATGACGACGGCATCGACACGGTAGGACTGCATCGCGAGAGGAACGGCCTCGTCTACTTCCGCAACACCAACGCCGAGGGTCCCGCCGACCAACAGTTCCTCTACGGCGACAAGGGCGACCGTGTCCTTGCAGGTGACTGGACTGCCGATGGAATCTCCTCCCCGGCCATCTACCGCGTGGCGCAGGGGAAGTTCTTCCTGAGGTACACCAATACCCAGGGCGCTGCCGACGATGAGTTCCTCTACGGCGGATCGTTGATGAATCCGGTGTCCGGATCGTTCGGTGACCTTCCCGGTGGCGACGCACCACCGCCGCAGGACAAACTGCTGGTGGCCGAGTTCACGACGTATTACCCGTGTTGTCAGAGTCGTGTGATCAACATCCATCGAATCGCAGACGCGGTCGATGGCGCCGTCGTCCAGCCGGGTGAGACCTTCTCCATCAACGCCCATGTCGGCCCACGGACCACCGCCAAGGGATACGTCCCAGCAGGGGCCATCATCGGTGGCGAGATCGTGTGCTGCGATCATCCGGCAAACATCGGTGGTGGTACCAGCCAGTTCGCCACCACGCTGTACAACGCGATCTTCTGGGGCGGATACGACGAGGTCTACCACCAGCCGCACAGCCTCTACTTCACCCGGTATCCCGTTGGGATCGAGGCGACGCTTGGCTACCCGGGCCCGGACGTGCAGTTCCGTAACGACACGCTCACGCCGGTCTTCATCGACACGTCGTACACCTCCGGGAGCGTCACCGTTCGTCTCTACGGCAACAACGAGGGACGCGAAGTGAACGGCTACACAACGGGGTCGGTCAGCTCGAAGTACGGTGGCACGGTGACGGTCACGCGCACGATCACGCACCCCAACGGCGCATACGAGAGCGAACGCTGGTTCCACCGCTACAACCCAATGCCGGAGGGCTAGATCGATCGCCTCGTGTTGAGGGGATACGTGGATACACTCCCGCCAATCATGATTCCTCTCAAGAGACCTCTTCTGCTCGTCGCCGCGCTCGCCGTCCTTCTGGCGTCCTGCAGCAACGCCTCGGCTGAAGACGCGCCAACCACCCTCGCAACGACCACAACGACCACGACGGTGCCGACGACGACATCGAGCACAACGACGACATCGACCACGACCACGACCACGACCGTTCCGCCGGTAGCTGCGTCGATCAACGGCCTTCCCGCAGATGACGAAGTGATTGGCCGCAGAGTGGTGGCCATCAAGATCGACAACCACCCTGACGCCCGCCCACACAGCAACCTCAACGTCGCCGATGCCGTCTACGAAGTGCTCGTCGAAGGGGGACTCACCCGGTTCATCGCGCTGTTCCACCAGAGCGATAGCGAGTATGTCGGCCCCGTTCGATCCGGGCGGCCAACCGACATAAGCCTGGTCACCCCGCTCAAAGGCCCGTTCCAGATCTCCGGTGCTCAGCCCTGGGTGAGGAAACTGTTCACCGAAGCAGACCTCTACATGGTCTATGACACCGGCGCTACGACTTTCCGCGCGAAGAGCCGGGCCGCTCCCCACAACCTGTATACGTCGACCGGGTTGATTCGTGAGTACGCCGATAGCCGTGAGTGGCCGGATGAACCGCCACTCCCGCTGTTCACCTATGCGACGGATGCACCCGAACCGACGGAAGACGCGACGTCACTTGTCCTCCAGTTCTCGGATCATGCAGCGTCGAGCTGGGTCTGGGACGGGGAGCAGTACCTTCACTCGTACGGAACCGAGCCGCATGTTTCGATCGACACGGACCTCGTGGAAGAGCAGGTATCGGCCGACATGATCGTGGTCGTCGAAGCGGGCCGATACACCACCTGGGACCCTGCGGGCAAGGGTCAGGAGCTCCCGTCGTTGCGGACGACCGGCGAGTGGCCCGCACACATCTTCTACGACGGCGGCGTGGTCCACGCGACGTGGTTCCGTGAGACCGAGGAGGATCCGGTCACGCTCTTCGACGAGAGCGGTGCCGAGATCACAATTCCTCCCGGGAGAGTCTGGATCGAAGTCTTCCCCGATGATCAACCCATCTTCTGGGACTAGCGATGTCCTCGATCGTCGACCTCGCGAACGCGGTGCAGCGCGGAGAGCGGTCGGCGGTCGAAACGGTCGATGCGGCACTCAGCGCCGCTGAAGCGGCGCAGGCCCGGCTCAACATCTTCACATCAATCGATCGGAGCGGTGCGATCGCCCGGGCGGAAGCCCTCGATCTCAGGATCGGAGCGGGGGAGCGTGTCGGACCACTGGCGGGTGTTCCGATCGGCCTCAAGGACCTGATCGATCAGGCCGGTCTCCCCAACACCAGCGGCGCTGCGTTCGAGCCCCCCGTGCCCTCAAGCTCAGCGACCGTCGTCGAGCGTCTCGAGGCTGCGGGTGCCGTCATCATCGGCCGAACGGGCCTCCATGAGTTCGCCTTCGGATTCACCTCCGAAAACCCCCACTTCGGCCCAGTTCGCAATCCCTGGGATCCGACCTTGTCGCCCGGTGGATCGTCCGGCGGGTCGGCTGCCGCCGTTGCTGCCGGCATCGTTCCGGCCGCTATCGGCACCGACACCGGGGGATCGGTGCGTGTGCCGGCCGCCCTCTGCGGCGTCGTCGGCCTCAAGGTCACCCACGGTAGGGTGCCCCTCACCGGCGTCACGCCGCTCGCGCCCTCGCTCGACACCGTCGGACCGATCACCCGAACCGTCGGCGATGCGGTTGCGGTCTATTCTGCGATGGCGGGCGACGACGAGGCTGACCCGTGGTCGGCGCCGCGGCCCGTGGAGTCTGTCGGCGAACCTCGCGATCCGGCAGGGATCTCGATCGGCATCCCCAAGCAGTGGATGCTCGCTCCGACCGATCGCCCAACGCGCGACGCCTTCCAGGCGGTCGTCGCTCGCCTCGTCGAGGCGGGCGCTTCCGTCGAGACGGTCGACGACCCCGGGCTGGCCATCACGGAGGTGGCCGGTCTCGCCTCCTCCGGTGAGATCCTCAGCGTCCATCGAGACCGGTGGGAGAGCGACCCCGATCGGTACGGCCGCGATGTCGCTGCCCGCCTCGCCAACGCACAGAGCGTTGACCTCGACACCATGGTCGACGTCGTAGCGTGGGATGCCGGCGCCCGACACGCACTGGACCGCCTCTTCCGCCATTTCGACATCCTCATCACCCCAACCGTCGGGTCGACCAGGAAGGTGATCGGCGAGGCGGACATGGAGATCGACGGAGAGCGTATCTTTCATCGAACGGTGATTGCTCAGAACACGTGGCCGATCAATCGCGTCGGCAATCCTGCGCTGGCGTTGCCGATCGAGAGCGGTGCGACGCCACCCGCGAGCCTTCAGCTGATCGGCCCGTGGTGGGGCGAGGCCGGTCTGCTCGAGATCGGACTCGGCCTCGAGTCGGCCGGCATCGTCGGGGTTGGCCGGCCGCCGAGTGCGGCCTGAGCCGGCTATCGGGCCGTCGTGCGCAGATTCGTCGGGCGACCAATCACCCTTCACGCGTCCACCGGCAGGCGATCCCCGCCCCATGATCCGGCCCCGCAGTTTCGGCGTCCGGAGAGATCGCCATCGACCACGCGGAAAAGGGGCATAGACTCACTGCTTGCCAACGGGGGACGGTCCATCCCGATCCCTCACTCGCCATGAGGAGCAGAACCGTGTCATCAGACACCAAGACCGATTTCCAGCCGACACCGGAGAAGATCGATCGGGTCGTGATCCGATTTGCCGGTGACTCCGGGGACGGCATGCAGTTGGCCGGAACCCAGTTCACTGCCAGCTCTGCGCTGTTCGGCAACGACCTCGCGACACTCCCGAATTTTCCCGCCGAGATCCGCGCCCCTGCCGGCACGATCGCCGGCGTCTCGTCGTTCCAGGTGCACATCGCCGACTGGGACATCCTCACACCGGGCGATCGACCCGACTGCCTGATCGCGATGAACCCGGCGGCCCTGAAGGCCAACCTCGAGGACCTCGAGCCCGGGGCGCTGATCATCATCAACCGGGACGCCTTCGACGAACGGAACCTCGCGAAAGCGGGCTACGACGCCAATCCCCTCAAGGACGGGTCTCTGACCGGGTTCCATGTCCTGACGGCTCCGATGGAGGAGTTGACGAAGCAGGCGCTCGTGGGCACCGGGGTCAAGGGCCGGGAGGTGTTGCGGTCGAAGAACTTCTTCGCTCTCGGTCTCATGTCCTGGATGTACTCCCGGCCGCTCGAACCGGTCGAAGAGTGGAATATCGGGAAGTTCGGAGCCGACAGCCCCGTGGCCGCGGCGAACAGTGCCGCGTTGCGCGCCGGCTACAACTACGGCATCACGACCGAGGAATTCCACCACACCTTCGAAGTGCGGCCGGCCTCGCTGCCCAAGGGGGACTACACGAACGTCACCGGAAACGCAGCCCTCGCCTGGGGGCTCATCGCCGGCGCGCGCGCCGCCAACCTACCGCTCTTCCTCGGCTCCTACCCCATCACGCCGGCCACGTCGATTCTCGAAGAGTTGGCGAAGCAGAAGCACTTCGGAGTGAAGACGTTCCAAGCTGAGGACGAGATCGCTGCCGTCGGCACCGCGGTCGGTGCCGCGTTCGTGGGGAACCTGGCGGCGACCACTACGTCCGGTCCGGGACTCGCATTGAAGTCGGAAACCATCAGCCTTGCATTCATGATGGAGCTTCCCCTGATCGTCATCGATGTACAGCGTGCCGGACCATCGACCGGTTTGCCGACCAGGGTTGAGCAGTCCGATCTGCTCTTCGCGATGTACGGGCGCCACGGGGAGGCACCGCTGCCGGTGCTCGCGGCGGCCACCCCGGCCGACGCGTTCTCGACGGCGATCGAGGCAGCCCGAATCGCCACGAAGTACATGACACCGGTGATCCTCCTTTCCGACGGGTACATCGCGAACTCGTCCGAGCCGTGGTTGATCCCGGACCTGGCGGACCTGCCGAAGTTCCCGGTCTCGTTCGCCACGAAGCCCAACGACGGCGACACGTTCCTGCCATACGCTCGGGATCCCGAAACCCTCGCCCGGCCGTGGGCGATCCCAGGGACCCCCGGCCTCGAACACCGGCTCGGGGGCCTGGAGAAGAAGAACCTCACCGGCACCGTCGCCTACGACGGCGAGAACCATCAGCTGATGACCGAGCTTCGCGCGGCGAAGATCGATGCCATCCGCAAGGACATCCCGCCGATCACGGTGCATGGAGATGCCGACGCGAAGATCCTGGTCCTCGGATGGGGGTCCACGTTCGGGGCGATTCGTGCGGGTGTGCTCAACGCGCGCAAGAACGGCCTCTCCGTTGCCCACGCTCAGATCCGCCATCTCAACCCGCTGCCGCCCGATCTCGGCGAAGTGCTCAAAGGACGCGAGGTGGTGCTGATTCCCGAACTCAATGCCGGACAATTCGCGAAGTTGATCCGGGCCGAGTACCTGGTGGATACGGTGACCCTCAGCAAGATGGAGGGTGATCCGTTCAAGTCGGGTGAGATCGAAGACAAACTCATAGAACTCTGCCGGGGGATCAGCTCATGACTACCGATGTGAAGGACTACACGAGGTCCGACTTCCAGTCAGCACAAGAGGTGCGCTGGTGCCCAGGCTGTGGTGACTACACGATCCTCGCCTCCGTGCAGACGTTCCTCGCCGAGATGGGGATCGCTCGGGAGAATCACGTGTTCATCTCGGGCATCGGCTGCTCGAGTCGGTTCCCGTACTACATGAATACCTACGGCTTGCACGGGATCCACGGCCGTGCGCCTGCCATCGCCTCCGGCGTGGCGAGCGCCAATCCCGATCTCACCGTGTGGGTGATCACCGGTGACGGCGACGGATTGTCGATCGGCGGGAACCACCTGATCCATGCGCTTCGACGCAACGTCAATCTCAACATCTTGTTGTTCAACAACCAGATCTACGGTCTGACGAAGGGCCAGTACTCGCCGACATCCGAGTTGGGCAAGAAGACGAAGACATCCCCGATGGGATCGATCGACTACCCGTTCAACCCGGTGAGCCTCGCACTGGGTGCTGAAGCAACGTTTGTCGCCAGAACGATCGACATGGACCGGACCCACATGATCGACGTGCTGCGAGCGGCATCGGAACATCGTGGAACCTCGTTCATCGAGATCTACCAGAACTGCAACGTGTTCAACGACAAGGCGTTTATCGAGCTCACGAACCGGGAGACCCGCGACGACAACCGCGTGTATCTGGAGCACGGAAAGCCGATTCTATTCGGGCCCGACAACGAGTTTGGGATCCGCATCGGCGAGCTGGGTGCAGAGATCGTCGAGGTCTCGGTCGTCGGAATCGATGCCATCCAAGTTCACAATGCGGAGGATCCCGAACCGGGTGTCGCGTTCGCCCTCAGCCGGTTGTCGCGTGGGCCCCACGGGCCAACGCCGCTCGGAATCTTCCGCAACGTGGATCGAGCGGTCTACGAAGACATGATGATCGCCCATATCGACACGGCGCAGGCAACACGAGGTACCGGCGATCTCGCGGCGCTGCTCCGGTCCGGCGGAACCTGGACCTCCGAGTAGGGCGCCTCGCGGAGCGCGGCCGGAGCAGTAGCCTCGCCGCCATGAGCGAGGTTGTTCAGGTCCGATTCTCAAAGTGGGATGGAACACCTCATTGGGCGTTCGATATGGAACGGCTTGGCGTCGACGACCACGGATTCTGGCTGTGGGCAGAAGCAGGAACCGACCTGCGGCGTGGCACCGAGGCGGCGATCTCAGCGAAACGCGGATTCGTCAAGCTCGTCACGCCCGGTCAATGGTGGACGGCTCTCTGGAATGAGGGGCGCTCGTCCGACGGTCGGTCGATTCATACATACGTTGATGTCATCACGCCCGCTGTGTGGGACGGAGACACGGTGCGGATGGTCGACCTCGATCTCGACGTCGTTCGCAGGTGCGACGGGACCGTGGAGGTCGATGACGAGGATGAGTTCGACGAGCATCGGACTGCCATGGCCTATCCCGACCACATCGTCGACAAGGCAAGGACCGAGGCCGCTCGGCTGGCCATCGCCGTCGAGCGCGGGACCGAGCCATTCGGAAGCATCGGAGACCGATGGCTCGAGGTTGCACGTGGATGTTGACGGACTGGTCGACTTCGCGGCCACGCGCCTGAGAGCGGCAGCAGATCCGGCCAAGGCAGCGCCGATGGCCGCCTACATGAAGACGGACACGCCGTTCTACGGCGTCCAGAAGGCGGGGCGGGCCACCGTAGAACGCGAAGTGGTGAATCGGTACCCGCCAGAGCGTCGGGCGGACTATCGGCAGGCGGTTCTCGCCCTGTGGAACCAGCCGCACCGAGAGGAGCGATACCTCGCGATCGACTATGCCTGCTCGTTCCCGCAGTACGTCACCGTGTCGTCGATTCCGCTCTACCGGAGGATGATCGTCGAGGGGGCGTGGTGGGACTTCGTCGACGCGATCGCGATTCATCTGGTCGGGCAGGCGTTGCTCCACCAACGTGAGGCGACCACGCCCACGGTGGTCGCGTGGATCGACGACCCGGACCTGTGGCTCCGTCGCAGTTCCATCATCGGCCAGATCGGGCACAAGGGCGCCACCGACACCGGCCTCCTCTTCGGTGCATGTCTGAGTCGCATGCACGAGAAGGAGTTCTTCATTCGGAAGGCGATCGGATGGGCGCTCCGAGACTACGCGAAGACCAACCAGTCGGAGGTGCGGGAGTTCGTACGCGCACACCGATCCGAGCTGTCAGGGCTTTCGTTTCGGGAAGCGACCAAACACCTCGTCGTCTGATACCGTCGCGGCATGAATCCAGAGACGATGAGGCACATGTGGGACGACCGATACCGGGAGCGCGGCGCCGTCTGGGGGAACGAACCGAACCGCTTCCTCGTGGAGGTCGCCTCGGATCTCGAGCCGGGGACGGCGCTCGATCTTGGCTGCGGACAAGGAAGGAACGCCCTCTGGCTGGCCGGTCTCGGGTTCACGGTCACCGGCCTCGATCTCTCACCAGTGGCCATTGCCCAGGCGAACGAGATCGCGCAAGAGAGTGGCCTCGACGCGACCTTCGAAGCCGTCAACCTGGTGGAGTGGGACCCGGACGGAGAGGTGTGGGACCTCGTGCTGCTTGCATACATCCACCTTCCAGAGGACATGCGCAGGGCGGTCCACGCCGCAGCCGAGCGCGCCGTCGCACCCGGTGGAAGGGTGGTGGTCATCGCTCACCATCTGGACAACCTCGAGTCGGGAACGAGTGGACCCTCGAACCCGGATTGGCTGTTCACCGAGGCGCAACTCGAGGACGACTTCTCGGACCTCACGATCGTGCGGAATGAGCGTGTGGTCCGCCCCACCGAGGACGGCGACGCCCTCGACATCGTCTGCGTTGCCGTGAAGTGAACTAGATTCTGGCAGCCCGTGTCGGCGGCCAGTAGCGGGCGATGACCCTCCAGCCAACATCGGCGATCGGGATCGCACCGAGCACGCGGCTATCGACCGACGACACCCTACGGCGATCGGCCATCACCCAGACATGGTCGTCCGGTACGAGATCGTCCGAGTCGGTCGGCATTGGGCCATCCGCCCACGGGTCGGGCAGAGGTTGGCCGTCGACGTAGATCTGGCCGTCGACGACGGCCACCCGTTGACCCGGGAGACCGACGACCCGCTTGATGAGTGTCCAGTCCGGATAGGACGGATGAGTGAAGATGACCACATCGCCGCGAGTTGGCGTGCCCCGACGGCGTTGGGCGATCAACCAGTCATCGGGCTCGAACATCGGACGCATCGAATCATCGACGATGGCGAAACGGCGGGTGGTCCCACCCAGTGCCGCTGCTCCGATCATGGCGGCTCCAATCGTCGCCGCTGCTATGCCTCGCCTGCGAATACGGCCTCCTCAGCTGGACAGAGTCTACGAATAGGAACTCGCGAATTGACGGCACGGGCTCGGGTAGGGTGTCCATGAACCCCGGCCCAATAGGAGGAAGCCATGAAGATCGTTGAGAAGATCCTCGCTCCGCGCTTCGAGGCGCATGCCCACTGCGACCTGTTCTGCGGCACCTACGACCCCGCTCAGGCAATGATCGAAGCCGTTTCGTGTCTGAAGATCGCAGAGAAATACCAGGCTTCGGATGACGAGGTGTTCCGCTCACGGGCGATCTCGATCAAGGAGCAGAGCGCCGAGCTCGTCAAGCATCACCTCTGGGTCCTGTGGACCGACTTCTTCGAGCCGAAGCATGTCGAGGAGTTCCCGGGGCTCCACGACCTCTTCTGGCGTGCGACGAAGGCTGCCGGCGAGGCGAAGAAGACGATGGACCCGGCCGCCTCGCAGAAGATGATCGATCTCATCTCCGAAGTCTCCGACGTCTTCTGGGCCACCGAGAAGGCGAAGGGCGCCGGCGTCTACCCACCGGCGTAAGAAGCAGTCCCCAGTCGTCGGTCGCCGGTCCCTGGCGACCGACGACTGGGGACATTGAGGTCGTGCACGGCACGGCCTAGCCGATGAGCTCCATCACGTCGGTGTCGCCGGGGTCGGCGGGCGGGCGGCGGCGGGCGGCGGCGGTGAGGATGTCGTAGAGGAACGAACCGAGGCTGAAGGCGATCCCGGCGAAGACGGCGGTACCAAGCAGGATCGCGGCGACGCTCACGATCGTGGTCTGTCCCGGCAGGTTGGTCATAACGGCCCAGCCGATCAGGAACGCCCCGGCGGCGCCGAGCACGGTCGGCGGGATCGCCCGACCGGCCGTCCCGAGGACTTGACGCAATCGGGCTCGCCCGTCGGCTCCCGTATACCAGAGGAGTGCGAGGGCGCCGGTATACAGCAGGAGCGAGAGCACGCTGGCCACCGCGACACCCTGAATTCCGAATTCGTCGGTCAGCATGATGTAGAGGGGGATGGCGATGATGGTCGTGACCGTTCCGACGATCACCGGTGTCCACATCGACCGGCGCGCGTAGAAGGCGCGAGTCAGGATCTGGAGCGCACCCCAGATCGGGATCGCCAGGGCGTAGAAGAAGAGTGCGGCCGCAGTTGCCGAACTGTCGGTCGAGTCGAATGCGAACCGCTCGTACAGTGCACGGGTGACCGGCAGGGCCAGGGCAGCGAGGAGGCCGGCCGCAGCGATCGAGAGAACGAGTACCCACCGCATCGCCTTGTCGACGGTGTCGTGCATCTTGCGGATCTTCCCCTCTGCGAAGAGGCGGGAGAGGAACGGGTACGCCGCTACCGCAGCACCCTGCGCAACGATCCCCACTGGAACGAGCATCGTGCGTCTCGCGTACTGGAGGTGGGTCTGGGTTCCGTCGCTGACGAGGTCGCCGAACACCGACATGAAGGTTTCGTCGAGGGCAACGACCGTCTGGCCGATCATGAGTGGAATCGCCAGCAGTACGTACTGCTTCACAGCCGGTGGGAACCACCCGTCGGCTAGGTCGAAGTGCATCCCGATCCGGCGCGCTCCCCACCACTGGATTGCGAAGTTGCCGATGAACGCTCCCGCGACGGCGCCCCACACGAAGCCTTCCGGGTCGGCGGTGCCCGTGACCCAGGCGAAGATGACGCCGCCGGCGATGATGCCGATGTTGTAGATGATCGGGGCGAGGGTCGGGATCGTGAACACGCCCTTCGCGTACTGCACCGACGCGAACATGGCCCCGACGACGAACGCAAACTGGGCAGGCAACACGATCCGGGTGAGACGGACGGTGGTCGCGATCTGGTCGGCGGTGAATTTGGGGTAGATCGTCTCGATGATCCACGGCGCGGCGAACCAGGCGACGACGATGAGCGCCGTGATCCCGATCGCGAGCCACCGGACGATCGATGAGAACCCGCGCCAGCCTCCTTCTTCATCGTCGTTGGCGAGGTACTTCGAGAAGATCGGGATGAAGGTGATTGTGAGGAATCCGCCGGCGAGAAGGTAGTTGGCGTAGTCCGGGATTCGGAAGGCGGCGACGTACTGATCGGTGACGTTGTCTGCGCCGAGGATCGCGGCGAAGATCATCTCGCGCACCACCCCGAGCACCCGGGAAATCAGGATTCCCCCGGAAACGATGAGCGCAGCGATGCCCATCCGGCTCCGCTGCGGACGATCAGTGGGGCGGCTCATGTCCTCACGATCGTAGATCGTCGGTGCCGCGGATCGTGGTTACTCACGTGAGGTCGCGTCGGCGGAGCAGGAGGGTGACGAATCCGACCGAGAGTGCTGCGATCACGAGCGTCCGCAGCAGCGCCGTTCCCGTCCCGGTGAGGTTCGCGATGCCGATGTCGGATAATTCGGCCGCGACGTCATCGGGCACCGAACCGGAGAACGCCGAGAGGCCGATCCTCCACGGTGAGAGTGACGAAAGGCCACTCAAGGCGCTTACGACGGCGTTCTCGAAGATGAAGACGAATACCAGGCCGATGAGAACGGACCAATTCGTGAAGAATCCCAGGGGAACGGCGAGTGACGCGTACACAACACTGGCGACGATCCCACCCACAAGCAGAGGGATCACGAGGGCCCACGAGCCGGTCTCGATCCCGTAGACGCCGGCAAGAGCAACAGCACCGAGCGCATTGAGACCTGCGGCTATCACCGCCGCACCCGCGAACTTCGCCAGCGCGATCACAGAGCGGGGGATGGGTCGCAGCACGAGGAACGACAGGGTTCCGTCGCGACGTTCGTCGCCGAGTGCGGACGATGCGACGACCAGGGCGACGATCGGGACGAGCAGCGGAAAGTACAGGCCAACGATCATCGCCAGTACGTGGGTGATCGCTGCATCGTTCGTCATCGTCTGTACGAGAAGGAGGAAGACGGCTGCCGGGGCGAGCTCCGCCAGACCGAAGAGGATCGCACGGCGAATACCGAGCAGCTGCCGGATGGTCGTGGCCGTGATGGCCCAGGCCGCCCGCATCAGCGCCTCACCAGATAGCGGAAGACGCTCTCGAGGGAGGCATCTTCGGGTTGGAACGACGTGATCCTGGCGTCGACCTCGCGGGCGACGGCAGGGACTCGCCGGCCGAGGGCCGGGAGGTCGCCGGTCTCCACGATGATGGCCCCTTCGTCGACCGAGACGCCGTGCACGAGCGCTTCCTCGAGCAGCCTCGCTGCGAGGACGCGATTGGCGTCGGTCTCGATCCGTACACGGTACGGGATGTCGGACATGGCGCGGCGGATGGCCGCGACGTCACCCGCAGCTGCCAGGCGGCCGTCGACGATCGCAAGCACACGATCGGACATGCGATCGACCTCATCGAGGATGTGAGAAGAGACGATGACCGTCCGGCCCTCGCTTCCGAGGCGCTGGAACAGATGGATCAGGTGGAGACGTTGCACCGGATCGGTTCCGTTGAGTGGCTCGTCGAGCAGGAGGATCTGAGGGTCGGAGACCAGGGCGGCGGCGACCTTCGCCCGCTGGCGCATTCCCTTGGAGTAGCCGGCGAGTTTTCGGTCCGCAGGCGGGCCGAGCTCGACGGTCTCGATCGCCCGGTTGGTTGCCGTGTCCACGTCGGGCACACGCGCAAGCACCGCGGCGTACCGTACGTACTCGCGGGCGGTCAGACCGGGATACACCGCCGCTTCTTCCGGCACCAACCCGACGCTGGCGTACACGGACGGTGACGTCCTCGGCCATACGCCGAGCACGCGCACCGATCCTTGTGAGGGGCGGATCAGGCCGGTGAGCATGCGGAGCATCGTCGTCTTGCCCGCGCCATTCGGACCGAGGAGCCCGGTGACACCCGGTCCGAACGAGCAGGTGAGGTTGGAGATCGCGACCTTCTGACCGAACCACTTCGATACGTCGTCGAGTTCGACCGTGGCAGGGTCCACGAGCGCGGGGTTCGCCGTCACATCAGCCTCCGGTAGCGCCAAATGACGAGGACCGTCGAGACGACGGCCACGGCTGCGATGACGAGCAGCGAAACCCAGGCATCGAACCCGGCGGTCGCCATGATGACATCGGCATCCGACCCGCGGCCGAAGATCCAATCCCGGACGAAGTCGGGGTGGCTGTCGAATGAAAGGAGGGCGGCATAGCGGCTGCCAGGGAGGGATGTTGCCTCTATGAGGGTCGACGCGAGACCCGCCCCAACGATGATGACACCGAGGAATACCCCGGTCGCGGCCGCCTTCCGCGTAGCGACGGTCGAGATGACAAGCGCAAGCGGGGCATAGGCGAGTGCGTAGACGACCGTGGCGGCGAGGATCTTCGGGATCTCGTCGGCGTTCGATATCAGCGCCTGGAAGAAGCCGTCGGACGAGAGCGCCGCGAAACCGAGGTACATCAACACCTGGGGGATCAGCATGAATGCGGCGACGACCGTGAGGAGCGACGCGGCACGCGCGCCGACGTAGTCGTCGGCTCGGAGCGGCCGCGACGAGTAGATCGAGAGCACGCCTTCGCGCCGGTCCGGAATCAGGAGCTCCGGTGCCGCGAGTGCCACGAAGAGCAGAACGATGCCTCCCGAGAGCGAGAAGTAGTCGGCGTGGCTCCCGAAGGGTGACTCGGCATCCGGTGAGAACGTCGATAGCAGGAATGCGAAGCCGACGAAGACGACGGCCGGGAGGATGGCCAGGACGACGAGGCCCCAGGGGAGGATCTTCTTCCGTGCCCTGCGTCGGATGCCGAACACGCGCTTCAGCCCGTCTCGGTACGTCGTCGAGATCGCGCCGCGCCGTGCCCGGCGCTCGCCCTCGTATGGGACATAGCCGAGGTCGAAGACGACGCCGCGATCGGTCATGATCCGCTCCCTTCGAGGAACACGTCTTCGAGCGTCGTGGCCTTGGGACCCAAGGAGAGCATTCCGGCGCCGGTGTCGGCGAGGGCGTCGCGTACAAGACGGAAGGGATCGTCGTGGGCAGTCGAGACGAGCAGGCGGGTGCCGGATGCCTCCACAGCGGCTCCCGCCGCGATCAGGTGCCGGGCGACGGCATCGGCATCGCCGACAACCTCGACCGAGACGACATCGGCGTCGATGAGATGCGACAGGGGTCCGGACCGCAGAACCTGGCCGCCGTCGAGCATCAGCACCCAGTCGCAGGTGCGTTCGATGTCGCCGAGCACATGCGACGAGACCAGGACGTTGATCCCGAATCCGCCGAGGCGTGAGATCAGCTCCAGCATCTCCTCGCGGCCCTCGGGGTCGAGTCCGGCCGTGGGCTCGTCGAGGAATACCAGGTCCGGATCGTGCACGATCGCCTGCGCCAGCTTCGTTCGCTGCTTCATCCCGGTCGAGAACCCTCCGAGCGGGCGGAACCGCTCCTCCTCGAGGCCAACGAGCGTCAGGACGTCCGAAGCCCGTTGACGCGCCGCGTTCTTGGGGAGACCGGCGAGGCCGGCGCTGTAGACAACGAACTCCGAAGCGTTGACATCGAGCGGCAGGCAGTCTCCTTCGGGCATGTACCCGATGCGTGAGCGCACGTCGAGGACATCGGATGCAGCGTCGAAGCCAAGGACGGTGGCTGTGCCGAGTGTCGGCTTGAGGATGCCGAGGAGGATCTTGATGAGCGTCGTCTTGCCAGCGCCGTTGGCTCCGACGAGTCCTGTCCGGCCGGCCGGCAGGTCGAAGTCGACCCCGTGGAGCGCAACGATCGAACCGTACGCGAGTCCGAGCCCGCGGGCCGAGAGGATGGGAGTATCAGTCATGACCACACCATGCTCGCAGATCTCGGGTGCTGATGGGCGAGCACCGTGAACAGTCGCCAGTCACCGGTCGCGAGCGGCCAGAATGCCGCGAGACATCTACTTCTCGAGACTTCAGGTCGGCGCGGATCAGTTCTCTCACAGTCGCATCATGCCGTCGCCGCGGGCTCGACACGATCGGGGATCCTTCGGTTTGGACCCTGGGACGGTGGATGATCTCGGGGTTCTTGGCACCACAGCCCAAGGGGGCAAGCTGAATGCCGTCTGGGCTATGGCAATCGACGCTGAGCTGCCCTATGAGATGGTCAAGCCCGTGCGGTACGAAGCAGTGAGATCCCGAGGGCGACCATCCCGAAAGCGACGATGATGAGCATTGCGGGGCGTTCGCGGGGTCCGGTGGAGGGGAGTTCCTCGCGATTCAACTCCGTGGGATCGGGTGTCGGGGCAGGACCCAACACAGCCCCGGCATAGGAGATGGACGCTGTCTGGCCGGGATCGAGTTGCCCGATGGTCCAGATGCCGTCGGCGAAGCTGCCCGCGGTGATTTCCGTCACCGTGATCGTCGGATACTCGGGCGAGCGGAGATCTCGAGGTGCGAGATCGACCACGCCATCCGAGACATTGGTGATGGTGTGTTCGAAGACGGCGCTGGTCAGCTCCTCACTCGGGGTGACGCTGCTGGCCTCAACGATCCCATCCTCCAGCGCGAGCGCCGGTGCAGCAACCGCGAGCAGGAGCAGAGCGGAGACAGTCAACGCCGGACTTCGCCTCAACGCCGCCGACCCTTCCAACCACGAGCGACATACCGCCAGAACGATGTGGTTTCTCGCTGCGCAAAGGAACCAGCATCCGCGTTGTCGACCTCGACCGCACTCGGACCGGTGACTGGCGACTGGCGACCGGCGACCTCGTCCTTGCTCGCAGCTTCTTCCTCCCGGCTGGCGGCCGGTGGCCGGCGGCCGGCGACTTCCCTCATCTCCGCCAACCGCTCTCTCAGGAACGTCGCCTCCGTCTCGGCTTTGGCCGCTCGCTCCCTGGCCTCGGCGAGTTGCTGGCCGGCCTCGTGCAAGTTGCCGAGTTGGTTCAGCATCTTGTTCCAAGCATCAACCGGAACGATCATCGTCGCCGGCTCCGGCGGCGGCTGCGGGCCGGGAGCTTCTTCCTCCACGCCCGCAGCTCGTAGTTCGTAGCTCGCAGCCTCGTCCGTTCGACCGTCGACCGAAGCCCCCTCTGCACCCGCGCTTTGCTTGGTCGCGCCTTCCCCGCGTCGTGGGAGAGGCGAAGACTCCCTACCGGACGATTCGGCCCGAGAGCGAACGGACCCCATCTCCACCATGCGTAGAGTCAGATCGCCGTCGGACTCGAGGTAGGACTCGACGGATTCTCGGCGGCACCACTTGCGCAGCGTCCCGATGGGGATTCCGGTGATATCAGAGGCTTCGCGCAGGGTGCGCCACTCGCCGCGAGTCGGAGAGGCGTCGCGGTCCTGGGACACGGTGGGGCGACGGCGACGATATCGATCGCGTGACTCGCGCATCGCTTCGGTCTCCCATCGATTCGATGCATCCATGGGATGCGAGGCTAGCGGCCGCCGCTTCGGTCGGCTCGGGTTCCTGCAGTCTCCTAGGATGGAGCCAACAGCAACAGGGAACGGCCACATGCCGGAACAACCGCCACAATTGGAAGAAGAGGTCCGCGATCTCGTCCGGAACATCGTCACCGGTGTTCTCGATGACGCCGGACGGATTCCTCCGCTTCCGGAACGCGACGCGCCGGAGCGAGCGACCCCCGGTTCCGAGACCATCGCGGTTGGGGCGGACCATGGCGGCTTCCCCCTGAAGGAGCGCATCGCGTTCCGCCTCAAAGAGACGGGCCATGACGTTCACGACTGCGGCACCAACTCCACCGACGCCGTGGACTATCCCGACTACGCCCACGAAGTCGCCCGCCTCGTCGCCGACGGCACGTGCCGCTGGGGGATCATCGTTGATGGAGCCGGCATCGGCTCGGCGATGGTGGCGAACAAGGTTCCGGGGGTGCGCGCGGCCCTCTGCTACGACATCTCGACCGCTCGCAACAGTCGCGAGCACAATCATGCCAACGTTCTCACGCTCGGCGCCGGGCTCATCGGGCCAACCCTCGCGTTGCAGATCGTCGAGGAGTGGCTAGCGACGCCGTGGGCTGCGGGCCGCCATGCCGACCGGGTCGCCAAGATCACGAACATCCAGAACCTATACGCCGGAGGGTCCCCGTGACCAGCGACATTCTCGACCGGGAGATCCTGGTTGAACTCATCACCAAAGAAGTGCTCACCGCCCTCTCGGAACGGTCGGACATCTGCAAGAACCCCGAGGCGGTCCGCCAGGTCGTCGCCAACGGCGCGGACCGGGTCGCGTTCCACGGGACCGCAGCCGACGTGCCGATCGACGTCGCCAAGTACATCGATCACACGCTCCTCAAGCCGGAGGCGACGGCGTCCGAGATCGATGTGCTGTGCGATGAGGCCATGGAGTTCGGCTTCGCGTCGGTGTGCGTCAACCCGACGTGGGTGAAGCGGGCCGCCGAGCGGCTGCGAGGCTCGGATGTGGTGACCTGCTCGGTGATCGGATTCCCGCTCGGCGCATCGACCCCGGAGATCAAGGCGATGGAGGCCCGTCGCGCGATCAGGGACGGTGCCCGCGAGGTTGACATGGTGCTCAACGTCGGTGCCCTCAAGTCGGGCGACCTCGAGCTCGTCAAGACCGACATCGAGAAGGTCGTCGATTCGGCCCACGAAGCCGGTGCGATCGTCAAGGTCATCCTCGAGACGTCGAAGCTCACCGACGAGGAGAAGGTGGTCGCTTCGGCGCTCGCCAAGCAGGCGAGGGCAGACTACGTGAAGACCTCGACGGGGTTCGGCGGGGGAGGGGCGACGGTCTACGACGTGGCCCTCATGCGCGAGACGGTCGGGCCCGACATGGGGATCAAGGCATCCGGCGGGGTCCACACCGCCAAGGAGGCCGAAGACATGATCGCAGCCGGGGCCACGAGGATCGGGGCGTCCGCGGGAGTGCAAATCGTTGCTGGATCGGAAGGAGACGCCGGTGTCAAAGGGTATTGAGGTCCGGTCGTACGCCTTCCTGGATTCGTTGCAGCCTCAGTACGCGGCGTTCCTCGGAACGGTCGCTCAGGGCTTCCTCCCGCTCGCCGGCGACGCATCACTGTTCGTCGAGGTTGCCCCCGGCATCGAGATCAACCGACTCACCGATGTCGCGCTCAAGGCGACCACGGTGAAGCCCGGGATGCAGATCATCGAGCGCTACTACGGGTTGCTCGAGGTCCACTCGCCCGACCAGGCAGAGACCCGGGCGGCCGGTGAAGCAATCCTCCAGTCGATCGATCATGTCGAGACCGATCGCATCAAGCCGCGGATCCTGTCGTCGCAGATCATCCGTCGCATCGATGACCACCATGCCCAGTTGATCAACCGCACCCGGCACGGTCAGCTGATCATTCCGGGTCAGACGCTGTACGTGCTGGAGTGCGAACCGGCCGCCTACGCGGCGCTTGCCGCGAACGAAGCCGAGAAGGCGGCCGAGATCAACGTTCTCGAGGTCCGGTCACACGGATCGATGGGCCGCATATACCTCGGGGGGGAAGAGCGAGACATCGACGTCGGCTGGAGGGCCGCCGTCGCATCACTCGAAGGTCTCGACGGACGAGTGGTGTGAGAGACGAGCTGCCGGTTGCAAGCTGCCGGCCATGAACCGGCCTCCCGTCCGGACGGACACGAAGGCCTAGAGTCAGAGACAATCACAGAGGGAGCAAACTGATGGCGGATGCGCTTGGGATGATCGAGTGCCGGAGCTTCGCAGCGATGGTGGAAGCGTCGGACGCGATGGTGAAGGCGGCAAAGGTCGAATTGGTCTCGTACGAAGAGACCGGCGGTGGCTACGTGACGGCCATCGTGCGCGGCGACGTTGCAGCGGTGAAGGCCGCGGTTGACGCAGGTGTTCGAGGAGCGGAGAAGGTCGGCGAGGTCATCTCGACGCACGTCATCGCCCGTCCCCACCTCAACATCGATCTCGTGCTGCCGCTCGGCCGCGCCGCTCAGGCGGCAGAAGAAATCGGTTAGGGCCCACTGCTCCGCACACCCGGGAGGTGGGATAGATGCAGCTTGGGAGAGTCACCGGCACGCTCGTGTCGAGCCGAAAAGAGCCGCTCCTCGAGGGGCTGACGTTCCTTGTGGTTCGACAGATCAACGCCGACAACACCGACACCAACTCACACGTGGTAGCGGTCGATGCCGTTGGAGCGGGGGTCGGTGAGGTCGTCCTGTATGCCTCAGGCAGCTCGGCCCGGCAGACCGATCGCACAAAGGACCGGCCGTGCGACGCCGTGATCATGGCCATCGTCGACACGTGGGAGGTCGATGGCGAGACGGTGTTCGTGAAGTGAGCCACCGGTGCTGAACGAAACGGAGATCGCCGAGATCATCGATCGCGTGCAGGGGCGCGTGAAGGCCGTCGAGGGCAGGAACCACTCGGGGCCGGCGCTGCGTGCCGCCGCCGAGCGGGCCGCGCTGTCGTCGAAACTCGGTGACGGGATCTACCCCGGTATCGACGAAGCCGTCGGTGCCGCGCGCCGTGCGTTCCTGACCTATCGGGGCATGGGTCTCGAGAAGCGCAGGGTGATCGTCGACGCGATGCGGTCGGCGATGTTCGCGGAGGGTGGGCGTCTCGCGTACCTCGCTCGTGAGGAGACCGGCCTCGGGCGCGCTGAAGACAAGGTCGTGAAGAACCGCCTCGTCACCGTGCGCACACCCGGGCCGGAGGATCTCGAACCGCATGCGGTGACCGGGGACTCGGGCATGATGGTCACGGAGTACGCGCCGTACGGTGTGATTGGCTCGATCTCACCGACGACGAACCCGACGTCAACGATCATCAACAACTCGATCGCGATGATCTCCGCGGGCAACGCGGTGACGTTCAATGTGCATCCCAGCGCCAAGGACGTCTCGGTCGAGAACATCCAGCTCCTCAACCGGGCGATCATCTCCGCAGGAGGACCACCCGACCTCATCACCGCCATCGCAGAGCCCACCCTCGAGTCGGCGAAGCGCCTCATGGCGCATCCCGACGTTCCTGTGCTTCTCGTCACCGGCGGTCCCGGCGTCGTTCGAGAGGCGCTGGCGATGCCGAAGAAGGCCATCACGGCCGGTCCGGGCAACCCACCCGCGGTCGTCGATCAGACCGCCGACATCGATCAAGCCGGTCGGGATATCGTGAGCGGCGGATCATTCGACAACAACATCGTGTGCGTCGACGAGAAGACGACGATCGTTGTTGACAGCGTGGCCGACCGTCTTGTCCAGGCGATGACCGCCCACGGCGCCTACCGGCTCAAGGAACACGAACTCAAGCGGCTCGAGCGGGTCATCTTCCGCGAGATGGGGCCGCAGGGGAAGCCCGGCGTCATCAACCCCGAGTGGATCGGGAAGAACGCCGGCGTCATCCTCGCCGAGATCGGCGTGTCCGTCGATAGCGATATCCGCATGCTTGTTGCCGAGGTCCCGGCGTGGCACAACCTGGTGTGGACCGAGCAGATGATGCCGGTGATGCCAGTGGTTCGGGTCAAGGACGTCGAATCAGCGATCGATCTCGCAGTTCGGTCCGAACACGGATTCCGTCACACGGCGTCGATCCACTCGACCAACGTCGACACGATCACGCACATGGCCCGGGAGATGAACTGTTCGATCATGGTTGCGAACGGACCGAACGTCGCCGGCCTCGGCGACGGCGGCGAAGGATTCAGCTCGTTCTCGATCGCCAGCCCGACCGGCGAGGGACTCACCCGGCCTCGCACGTTCTCACGGATACGGCGGGTCACCGTCGTGGGAGCGATGCGAATTGTCTGATCCCGCCATCGCCATCGTCGAATTCGACTCGATCGCTTCCGGAATCTTCACCGGCGATGCGATGGTGAAGTCGTCGCCCGTCGGATCGATCTACGCCGGAACGGTGCACCCCGGCCGATACATCGTGCTTGTCGCAGGGGACACGGCCAGCGTCGAGGTGGCGCTGGAGACCGGCCGCGAGGCCGGTACAGGATCGATCATCGACTCGATCTTCCTGCCTGCGATCCATGAAGACGTGGTCGCTGCGATCGTCTCCCTCGTCGACGCCGCGGATTTCAGCGGCGACGCGGCGGGGATCGTCGAGACCGACACGGTGGCGAGCGTCGTCGAGGCGGCGGATGCCGGGGTCAAGGCTGCAGCCGTTGCGCTGCCGGCGGTTCGTCTGGCCGACGGACTTGGCGGAAAGGGATATGCCATCTTCACCGGCCCGGTTGCGGAGGTGGAAGCTGCGCTCGAAGCGGCGGTCATGCGAACGGAACCAACCGGGCACCTCGTTCGGCATGTGATCATCGCTCAGATCCACGCCGAGATGCGACAGAACCTGGCGGAGGACCTTCGATTCAATCAACGCCTCGCACGGAAGCCGGTGGAGGGCTGATGCAGCTGGGACGTGTCATCGGGACGGTGGTGGCTACGGTGAAGTCCGAGGGGCTCGAGGGCGTCAAGTTCCTGGTCGTGCAGCCGCTCGACAAGCATCAGGAGCCGATCGGCGAGCCGCTGATCGCTGCGGACGCCGTCTACATGGCGGGCCCGGGCGAGTTGGTCTACTTCGTGTCGTCGCGAGAAGCCGCAGAGGCGCTCGAGCCGAGGTTCGTGCCGGTCGATCACGCCATCGTCGGAATCGTGGATCAGGTATCCCTGTGAAGATCGGGCGCGTCTCCGGCACGGTCGTCTCGACGATCAATCACCCGTTCTTCGACGGACAGCGGCTGATGATCTGCGACCTCCTCGATCCGGACGGCGAACCGCTGGGTGGCTACACGATCGCGGTCGACACCGTGGATTCCGGTGTTGGGGACACCGTGCTGATCATCGACGAGGGCACGTCGGCGCGTCAGATATTCGGGTTGACGACCGGTCCGATCCGGGCCGTCATCTCGGGCATCATCGATTCCATCGACACGGAGTGATCCGTCGTATATCGGGACCCGGTGTCTAGCCTCCGCGCCGTGATGTACAGGACGCTTCTTCTCGCCATCGCCTTCGCTCTCGCCCTCTCGGCGTGTGGAGGAGGCCAGCCGGAGACTTGCGACGATATTGCGGATGAAACCATCAACCTGATGCAGGGACTCATCAACGATGTCGAGAAGGAAGTCGGCGATATGTCCGTCGAGGAACTGATTGCGACCCAGGGAGACCTCCCATCGGTCGAACGGTTCCAAGAGGACGCGGCGAAGATCGACGAGCAGGCGCTTGGGTTGGGATGCACGCAGACCGAGGTCCAGGCGGCCGTGACCGCGAAGGCGGGCAGCCTCGAAGCCTCCACCCCGATTGGCCAATTCATCGTCGAAGCCATTCGCACCGGCGGGCTCTGAGCCGCCGGTCGCCGGTCGCCAGTCTGTGGACGGTTCGGCTCGATTGCGAATTGCGTCAGGGGATTGTGAGCGGGAACAGCGAGACTGGGCGAGTGAAGAAGGCCATCGCCTACGACGGTGGAACAGTCACGGGCATCACGGCCGGCGAACCCGGCGATGTGGGTGTCCTCCTCGCCCACGGGGCGGGCGCCGGACAATACCACCCGTTGATGGGTGCGCTGCGGGATGGGCTCGCCGCTCGCGGACTGTTCGTCATGTCGTTCAACTACCGATACACCGAGGTGGGCAAGCGGGCGCCGGATCGCATGCCGATGCTGCTTGCGGTGCATCGGGCCGCCGCCGATGCATTGGCCGCGGAGTGTGACCGGGTCGTGATCGCCGGCAAGTCGATGGGCGGTCGAGTCGGATCGCATCTCGTCGGCGACGAGGGGTGGCCGGCCGCGGCGCTGGTCTACTTCGCATACCCGCTCGTCCCGTTGGGAAAGGGTGAACCACGGCCGACGGATCACCTCGACGAGATCCCGGTTCCACAGCTCTTCTTCGCCGGAACCCGAGACCGGCTGTCGCCATCTGAACTCATCGCCCCGATCGCCGAGCGTGTTCAGGATGGGACATTCATGATCGTCGAAGACGGGGACCACTCGTTCAAGATGCTGAAGCGGAGTTCACGATCGACCGAGGAGGCCCTCGACGACGTCATCGGTTCGACCGCCGACTGGATCGACGCACGCGTCTAGCTCGATTCCGCGGGCTGTCGGCGTCATATACAAGGTCACGAACCCAGGGTTCACAGCGCCACATACGAGGTGGAGAACCCTGGGTTCGCAGCGCTAGCGTTTTGGGGGGACGTACCTGCCGGACCGGATCCGGCCCTTCCGCGATTCGAGGACCCAGACCGAGCCCTTCTTCCACTCGTTCGGGCCGTCGAGATCGACGCCTTCCTCTGCGAGCATGTGTACGACGGGTCCGATCACCTCGCCGTGGGTGACCACGACGGCCGACTCTCCCTGAAGCTGCCGCAGGAGCTCGAGCAGGCCTTCCGTACTGCCACCGATCCGCAGCCGACGGTCAAGGATGGCCGGCATGTGGATAGCGTTGACCAGCGGTTTGGCCGTTTGGATACATCGCTGCGAGTCGGCCGTGAGAATCCGAGTGACCGGATGGGCCTTGAACCGGACCGCTAGATCGATCGCCTGCTTCCGCCCCCGCTGGTCGAGGGGACGCTTGCGGTCCTTGTCCTTCCACCGTGCCTTCACTGCGGCTTTGGCGTGTCGTGTGAGATAGATCCTCGAGTGGGTCGGATCGTCCGTTAGCTCGTCCGCTCGGCTCACCACCATCTGGTCGTTCGTGTACTGCAGTCGCTTGGTCGCGCTGCGGAGCGAGAGCCAGGCGACCTCATCGACTTCCCGGTTCGGTCGGAACTTGCCGCCAACCATCTCCATGTGCCACCAGCGAACGACCTTGCGGTTCCCGGCGTCGGTCTCGTAGCCGACCGAACCGACCTCGACCGGGCGGTTCCCCTGGATCCCGGTCTCTTCTCGAACCTCTCGAAGAGCGGCCTCGAGAAAGCCTTCCCTGCGATTGAGCTTCCCTTTCGGCAGGGACCAGTCGTCGTACGTCGGGCGGTGCACCAAGAGGAACTCGCGGGCGCCGTCGGTGGTCTGGCGATGGAGGACTCCGCCGGCGGCCATGATCGAAGCGCGGAAGCGTTCGGGACTCATGACGGATACGCAATCTCGCCTCGGGCCCGCTCTACCGCGAGGTCGAGCAGCGTCTGATGAGTGTCGATTCCGCGTTCGGATGCGACCTTGGTCCACGTGCCGTCGGGATTTGCCCCCCAGGCGAGTACGTCGTCGGAGAGCTCGACATCGATGATCTCTTCGAGTCGCAGCTTGAGCCGCGGGTCGGTGACCGGAACCAGGGCTTCGACCCGGTTGTTGAGATTCCGTTGCATCATGTCGGCCGAGCCAATGTAGTAGACGGCGTCCGCTCCCGGGTTCCCGAAGCGGTAGATCCGGGAGTGCTCGAGGAATCGGCCGACGATCGAACGCAGCGTGATCATCTCGGAGAGGCCGGGGACACCCGGGCGAACCGAGCAGTTGCCGCGAACGATCAGTTCGATCCGGCATCCGGTTGCCGAGGCGGCGTAGAGCTCGTCGATGACCTCGGTGTCGACGATGTGGTTCGACTTCATGAGGATGTGGCCGTCGGGTCCGAGCGCCGCTTGCTCCCGGATCCTCTCGATGATTATCGGCCGGAGGAAGTCGGGGGCGACGACGAGCCTTCGGTAGCTGGCCGGGCGGGCGTAGCCCGTCAGATGGTTGAACAACTCGGAGAGGTCGGCGCCGATGTCCTCGTCGGCCGTATAGAGGCCGATGTCCTCGTAGATCCTGGCCGTATTGGGATTGAAGTTCCCGGTGCCGACATGCGAGTAGCGCCGGATCCCGTCCTTCTCGCGTCGCACGACGAGCAGCGTCTTCGTGTGGGTCTTCAAGCCTTGGACCCCGTAGACGACATGGACCCCGGCCGATTCGAGCATCTTCGCCCAGTTGATGTTGGCCGCCTCATCGAAGCGCGCCTTCAACTCGACGAGCACCACGACCTGCTTGTTCGCCTCCGCCGCCTCGATCAAGCTGCGGACGACCGCCTCTTCACCGCCGATCGCAGGATCGTCCGGTATCGACGTGCGGTAGAGCGTCTGCTTGATCGCGAGGACATCCGGATCTGCGGCAGCTTGAGCGAGGAATGAACCCGTGGATGTGGCGAAGGATTCGTACGGGTAGTGAACGAGGATGTCGCCCTTGCGCAGTTCGGCAAACCAGTCGACGGTCCGTCCGCTCCGTTCGGCGAGCCTCGGCTGGGTCGTCGGCGGCGACGCGTGCTCCTTGAGGTCGGGGCGGTCGAGGCTGTAGACGCTCCACAGTCCGGCAAGGCCGAGCGGGGCGTGGCGCACGTACACTTCGTCACGGGTCAACTGCAGTCCGTGGAGCAGAAGTTCGAGGACGTTCTCGGCGATGCCGTCCTCGACCTCGAGGCGGACTGCCTGGGCCGCGCGCTGGCGGTAGCGCAGCTCGCTTTCGATCGCCCGGAGCAGGTCGCTGGCCTCTTCCTCCTCGACGGCGAGATCGGCGCTGCGAGTGACGCGGAAGGTCGATGTGCTCACCACATCGAGTCCTCCGAACAACCGCCCCAGGTGGTGGCTCACGATCTGCTCGATCGGTACGAATCGGTGCCCATCCGCCAGGCGGATGAACCGCGGCACATTCGGCGGGATCTTGACCCTCGCGAAGCGCTGGGTCTTGGTACCTGGATCGCTGAGGAGGACGGCCAGGTTCAGCGACAGATCGGAGATGAATGGGAACGGGTGTGAGGGATCAACGGCGAGCGGCGTCAATACCGGGAAGATCGAATCCTCGAACACGGCGTCGAGGTCCGTTCGGTCGTCGACGCCCAACTCGACGTAGTCGACGATCTCGATGCCTTCGACAGCGAGCGTCGGTCGAACGTCCTCGTTGAACAGGCGGTCGATCTCGGTGCTGAGAGCGGTGACGCGCTCGTGGATCGCGGCAAGCTGCTGCCGCGGTGTCAGACCGTCGGGACCCGACGTGGTGACCCCGCTCTCGGCCTGTTCGAGCAGGCCGGCGACCCGTACCTGGTGGAACTCGTCGAGGTTCGACGAGACGATGGCGATGAACTTGACCCGTTCGAGCAACGGCCGGTCCGGTGCCACGGCCAGCGCGAACACCCTCTCTTGAAACGCGAGCAATGACAGCTCGCGGTTGACATAGGGAGTGTTGTTGGTCGGGTCCATCGGTCTCACAGGTGGGGGACGCCGTGCATCCTACTGAGGCGTCCGATATGACGAGGGGACGGTGCGGGCTCTCTATGAGCGCGATCGGTCGATCTCGTCGACCTTCGCGACCCGGCGCACATGGCGTTCTCCACCGGAGAATTCGGCATTGAGGAACGCCTGGACGATCTCCCAGGCCGGCTCCGGCCCGATCACCCGCCCGCCGAGGGCGATCACATTCATGCCGTCGTGTTCTACCGCCTGGTGGGCCGTGTAGGCGTCGTGGACGATCGCCGCACGAATGCCGGTGATCTTTCCTGCAGTGATCGACGCGCCCGCACCCGAACCGCAGAGGACGACACCCCGATCGGCATCGCCGGACGCCACCGCACGAGCAGCCGGACCAACGAAGTCGGGGTAGTCCACCGAGTCCTCGGAATCCGTGCCGAAGTCGAGCACCTCGTAGCCGGCGGCGATCAACCGACCCTTGAGATCCTCCTTCAGGGCGTACCCGCCGTGATCCGTACCCATTGCAACACGCAAGATGTGCTCCTTGTCGAGTGAGGGTGAGCGTAGTGATGGGAGAGCAACCAGCTGCCGACAACCAGGACGAATCCGGGCGCGCCCAGGCGTCTATTCACGGCCGTATTCGTTCTCGCGGTGAGCGATGTCGGCCGAGGCTGAAATCACATCCAGACCGGAAGCAGCGACGGGGTAGCTGGTGGCTCGGGTCGAAGACCCTCGCGGTTTGTCCGTCGGTCCCTAACCTTCTCTCCATGGACGGTCGTGTTGAGACGCTGCGTGTTGTAGGCGGAACACCGCTCGAGGGGGAGCTCTCCGTCCTCGGGGCGAAGAATGCGGCCCTCAAACACATGGTGGCAACGCTGCTCGCGCCCGGGACCCACCATCTCTTGAACGTACCGCGAATCCTCGACGTCGAGATCATGGGCAGGGTGCTTCGTCACGTCGGAGCAACGTGCGAGCGGGACGCGACCACGCTCGAGATCGTCGTACCGGAAGATCCGAACCCGGAAGCGCCGCTCAACCTCGTCCGCCAGATGCGGGCCTCGATCCTCATCCTCGGCACCCTCCTCGCTCGCACCGGCGAGGCACGCGTTGCGCTTCCCGGTGGTGACGACTTCGGTTCGCGCCCTATCGATCTGCACCTCGGTGGACTTGAAGACCTCGGTGCCGTTTTCGAGCTTCAGCATGGCGTGCTGCGAGCGACTGCCCCGGACGGCCTCCACGGCGCCGACATCTACCTCGAGTTCCCGTCGGTAGGGGCAACCGAGAACATCCTCCTCGCCTCCGTCCTCGCCGAAGGGACCACCACCATCGGCAACGCGGCCCGCGAGCCCGAACTCGCAGACCTTGCCGCGTATCTTGTCGAGATGGGCGCCAAGATCGAAGGTGCCGGTACGTCGACGGTGGTGATCACCGGAGTCTCCGACCTTCATCCGGCCGATCACCGGGTCGTGCCGGATCGGCTCGAGGCCGGCACGTACATCTTTGCCGGTGCGATGACGGGCGGTACGGTCACGATCCGTGACTGCGTCCCGCAGCACCTCCGTATGGAGATGAGCAAACTCGCGGACGCGGGGGCGGATATCACGTCCGGTGACGACTGGATCACCGTGATCGGACCCGACCGACCAGATCCGATCGACTTTGCGACTCTGCCGTTCCCCGGCTATCACACCGACATGCATCCTCAGATGGTCGCACTGCTCTCCGTCGCCGACGGAACATCGATCGCGACCGAGAATGTGTACGCGGCCCGGTTCCGGTACATCGGAGAACTCAACCGGATGGGCGCCGACATCCACACCGACGGCCAGCACATCGTGATTCGGGGTGTCGCCGAATTGAGCGGCTGCGAGGTCGATGGGTGCGACATCAGAGCCGCTGCCGCCCTGACGATTGCAGGCCTCCGCGCCGACGGAACAACCACGATCGTCGGAGCCCACCATGTGGACCGCGGATACGACGGTTTTGTCGGACACCTTCAGTCGCTCGGTGCGCACATCGAAAGGGCATAGCGCCCGATCCGCCGACCGCTGCGTCGTCCCATTAGCGAGTCGTCCGGGGTTAGCTTGTAGCCATGGTCGTAGAGCAAGAGAACGTCATCGAGATCGCTTCTCCGACGGACAAGCCCGATACGGGGTTTGATGGTGCGGGAGAGATCGATCTGTCGCTGCTCGAGACAACCCTCGAGTACATCCGCCCCGCCCTCCAAGCCGACGGGGGAGACCTCGTGCTGCTCGGTGCGGAGAACGGCAAGGTCACCCTCCAACTCGTTGGGGCCTGCGGGGGTTGTCCGCTTTCGACGATGACGCTGACTGCCGGCATCGAACGCATCCTGCGCGATCGCGTTCCGGGTGTGAGCACCGTCGAGGCCATCTGAGTCGCGTCGCGCCCCGCGAGACCACTTCGACCGTAACCTGTCCGCGTGATGCTCGTTGAACGCGCCAGACAAGGTGACCGCCGTTCGCTTGCCCGCCTCGTCAGCCTCGTCGAGGATGACACCGCCGAGGGGCGGCAGGTCCTTGCCGAGGTATACCCGGCCGGCGGATCGGCCTGGGTCACCGGGATCACGGGAGCCCCCGGCGCCGGCAAGTCCACACTCGTCGACGGACTCGTCGGCCACGCTGTCGAACACGGAAGCGTCGCCGTCATCGCCGTCGACCCGTCGAGTCCCTTCACCGGCGGAGCGGTGCTCGGAGACCGGATACGGATGCAGCGCCACACCGACGACCCTCGCGTCTACATCAGGTCAATGGCGAACCGAGGACACCTTGGAGGACTCGCCGACTCGACACCGCGCGTCGTCGCACTGCTTGACGGCGTCGGATTCGACGAGGTGATCATCGAGACGGTCGGTGTCGGGCAGGCCGAGGTCGATGTCGCCGCGTCGGCGGACACGGTCGTCGTCACGGTCAATCCGGGCTGGGGCGACTCGATCCAAGCGGCGAAGGCCGGACTGCTCGAGATCGGAGACATCTTCGTGGTGAACAAGGCGGACCGGCCAGGCGCGCCCGAAGCTGTTGCCGATCTCAATCGAATGCTCGACGCCGGACCCCCCCGACCATGGCGTCCGCCCATCGTGACGACGATCGCAACCGATGGAACGGGGATCGGCGGACTGCTTCTTGCGATCACTGACCATCGCCGCTACCTCACCGAGAGTGAGGCGCTCGCCCATCTCCGCCGCACCCGCGCCCTGACCGAGATCGAGGCGGCGGTGAGGTCGGGGCTGCGCAGGAGAGCCCAACTCGGCGCGACCAGCGACGTGCTTCTCGACCGAGTCGTCGCACGCGATGTCGATCCGTGGTCGGCGGCGGACGGGATTGTCGACGCGCTGTAGCCTCACACCCACGCGAGTGTTGGAGGGAATGCCGTGAGTCTCGTCGAGTACACCATCTCGGGCGCTGTGGCCACCATCACGCTTTGCCGACCCCCGGTGAATGCGCTCAATGCCGTCCTTGTGGCCGCCATTGGCGACGCGCTCGACGCCGCAGCAGATCCGGACGTCCGGGCGGTCATCATCACCGGGAGCCCGCATTTCGCCGCCGGGGCCGACATTTCCGGGTTTCAGGCGGCGTTCGACGGCAATGCCGAACCCGATCTCGCCGCCGCGTTGTCAGCCGTCGTGACACGACTCGAGCGACTCGACAAGCCGACGATCGCGGCGGTCCGGGGATTCGCCCTCGGGGGCGGTCTCGAACTGGCCATGGGCGCCGACTTTCGATACCTGGCGGACGATGCACGCGTTGGACAGCCCGAGATCCTGCTCGGGATCATCCCCGGTGCCGGGGGAACGCAGCGGCTTCCCCGGCTGGTCGGGTATCAGCGTGCGCTCGAGCTGTGCATGAGCGGCCGACAAGTCGTCGCCGAGGAGGCGCAGCGGATCGGACTCGCCGACAAGGTCGTCACGGGGGACACCCTCCTCGAGGCAGCGATGATGGACGCCGTCCAGTTCGCATCGGGGCCGACGGTTGCGTACTCGGCGGCAAAGCGTGCCATCGCAGGCGGGTACGGGTCCCCGCTCGACCACGGCCTCGAGATCGAAGCAACAGAGTTCGAAAGGTCCTTCGCGACGAACGACGCACGGGTCGGTGTAGCCGCCTTCCTCTCCAAGGAGAAGCCTCTGTTCGAGGGCCGGTAGCGTGGATCGTCTGCTTCCGCCTGCCCCGCAGGCTCAATACCGGGAGAGGGGATAGCCTCGGAGCGACATGGTCACTCGAAAGCTCCCTCGTTGGACCGGTACCGCGGTGCTCATCGGCATTGGGATGATGGCACTCGTCCTGTTCGGGGTGGCGTGGCTCTCTGCCAACCAGATCCGCTCCGACGTACTGTTGCCCGTGGCGGACGATCGCCCATACGACATCGAGGTGCTGCGCACGCCACCGGCGCGCATGGTGATCGCCGGCTCCGAGGATCCGCCGCGGGGCGGTACCTGGGGATTCGAGACCGAGGGGACGTACACCCAGCTGACATCGCTGATCAGCCGAACGGAGACCGAGACCGAATGGGCGGCAACGTCGTACGGCGAGGAGACCATGGTCGGTGCAACCGGCCGAGTCGATGTGGACGCCTTCCCGGTGGACCCGACCGAGGCATTCGGACTTGGCTTCGACGACGTTCGGGCACCGGGCGACCTTGGACCCCTCCCCGCCTGGCTGATCGACGGGCGGCGCTCGACCTGGGTCATCATCGCCCACGGCAAGGGCACGGACAGCCGAACACAGGCGCTGCGCATGATCCCGAGCCTCGTTGAGTCCGGGTATCCGGTACTCGTGGTGAGCTATCGCAACGACGACGGTGCTCCGGAGGATCCGTCGGGGCTTCGATCCTGGGGACTGACGGAGTGGCGTGATCTGGAAGCCGCGATCCGCCTGGCAGAGCGCGAAGGTGCCCAGGACTACATCCTGGTTGGCCACGACCTCGGCGCCGAGGTGGTGTCCACATTCCTGCACGAGTCGGACCAGGTCAGCAGGGTGCGCGGTGTCGTCTTCGATTCGCCGGTGCTCGACCTTGCCGGGAGCCTCAACTACAACTCGGGCCCGGTTGCGACGATGGTGGGGGAACTCGGGCAGCAGATGGCGAGGCTTCGGTTCGGGATGGAATGGGACGAACTGGACCAGGTCGCCCGAGCGGACCAGTTCGACGTGCCCATCCTCGCTCTGCACGGCGCGCACGACGAGGTCGCGCCCATAGCGATCACCGAAGCGTTCGTCGCCGCACGACCGGATCTCGCCCGGCTGATCCGATTCGAACAGGGCGCCCACGGAGATCTGTGGAATGTCGACCGATCCAGGTATGAGACCGAAATCCTTTCGTTCCTCGAAGGCCTTGTGGAAGACGTGAGCTGAGAACCGCGCCGAAACGACGCGGATTGGGGCAGACTTACGGTCCATGCCGTATCTCGATCACGCCGCCTCGACCCCGCTGCGCCCGGAAGTGCGAGAGGCGATGACTCCGTTCGTCGGCGAACGCTTCGGGAATCCCTCCGGCATCCATGCGATGGCGCAGCAGGCGAAGAACGCCATCGAGGCAGCCAGGGAGCAGATCGCATCCGCCATCGGCGCGGCGAGTCCCCTCGAGATCGTGTTCACCGGCGGGGGGACCGAAGCGGACAATCTCGCCGTGTTCGGCGGTGCGTGGCCGACCCGCGGCGGGATCGTCACCACCGCGGTCGAACACGCCGCGGTGCTCGAGTCTGCCCGATTCTCGGAACGCGCGGGTATCGCCGTCTCGATCGTGCCGGTGGACTGCTTCGGCCGAGTCTCTCCCGACGATGTCGCGTCCCACGTCGATGAGGGAACCGCCGTCGTGTCGGTGATGATGGCGAACAACGAGACGGGCGTGATCCTCCCGGTCGCCGCCATCACCCGTCGGGTGCGTGCGGTCAGCGATCGGGTCCTTGTGCACACCGACGCGGTCCAAGCGTTCGCTTCGCTCCCCGCTGACGTCTACGACGGCGGTCCGGACCTCATCTCGGTGTCCGCCCACAAGATCGGCGGACCGCAGGGCGTCGGATTCCTCTTCGTTCGCGACGGCATCGACCTCGAACCAGTCATCCACGGCGGTGGCCAGGAACTCGGCCGCCGCTCGGGCACACACAACGTTGCTGCGATCGTCGGCCTCGGCACCGCGGTCGAGGCGACCGTCGCCGATCGTGACGCCTACCGGGCGCGTGTCGCAGCCGCACGCGACCGCTTTGAGCGCGACTTGAGCGACCGGATCAGCATCGAACAGACGGCGGGTCAGGCCGATCGGTTGGTCTCCCACTCGCATCTGCGCTTTCCGGGAATTGGGGCGGAAACACTCCTCGTCCGCCTCGATATGGCCGGCGTGGCTGCTGCGGCAGGCGCTGCGTGCCACAGCGGCGCGATCGAGACCAGCCATGTGCTGAGCGCCATGGGAATCGGCCCCGTGGCGGCCTCGGAGTCCGTTCGTTTCAGCTTCGGGCGTGATGACGATGCATCGACCGGGGCCGCGGCTGCCCGGATCGTGGCCGATGTGGTCGAGGCCATCGCATGAGGGCTCTCGTGGCGATGTCCGGCGGTGTCGACTCGTCCGTTGCCGCGGCCCTCATGATCGAGGCCGGCTACGACGTCGTGGGTGTCACCCTGAAACAATGGGTCGGAGCCGGGGGCGCCATGCCGACCGCAGGATGCTGCACCGTGTCGGACGCCGAGGACGCGCGGCGCGTCGCCGCGCAACTCGGCGTGCCGTATTACGTCCTCGACTACGTCGAGCAGTTCACCGAGGCCGTGGTCGAGCCCTTCGGTGCCTCCTACCTCGCCGGATTCACCCCGAACCCGTGTATCGAGTGCAATCGGAGGGTTCGCTTCTCCGCGCTGCTCGAGCGGACTGCCGAACTCGACGCCGATGTCCTCGTGACGGGTCACCACGCTCGAGTTGAGCACGACCGCGACGGCTGGCAACTGCGGCGCGCCGTCGACGACACCAAGGACCAGTCGTATGTCCTCCACATGCTGGGACAGTCGGAGCTGTCGAGAATCCGACTGCCGATCGGAGAGATGACCAAGGTCGAGGTCCGGCAGCGGGCGGCGGATATGGGCCTGCGGACCGCTTCCAAGCCCGACAGCCAGGACATCTGCTTCGTCGGCTCCGGCGACTACCGCGACTTCCTCAATGACAACTTCCCCGAGACGGCGCTCCCCGGACCCGTTGTCGATACGTCGGGAACGATCCTCGGCGAGCACGCAGGCGTCAGCGGCTTCACCATCGGACAGCGGCGGGGGCTCGGCATCGCGGTCGGCGAAGCCCGCTACGTGGTCGATATCGAACCGCTCGAACGCACCGTCGTCGTTGGCACCTACGAGGACCTTCTTGTCGATGGATGCACGGTGGATGACGTGTCCTTCACGGCCGACGTGCCACCGTCGACCGCGGACGTGACGGTCAAGGTCGGGTACCGCGCACAACCGGTGGCGGCGATGCTTCGGCCTTCAGGAAGCCAATGGGAGGTCTCGTTCGTGGAACGTCATCCGGCACCCGCTCCCGGCCAATCCGCCGTGTTCTACGACGGCGATCGGGTCCTCGGCGGTGGGATCATCCAGGGCGTGTTCCGGCCATGAGAATCACCGGGGTCGGGAGCCTGCCTCACACGGACGCCTCTGAAGCAGCGGCGTTCGTCGCCGAGACCACCGACCTTCCGTACCTGCCCCAGCTTCCAAACCGCCATGCCGCAGAGGGGATGCTCCGTCAATGGGGCGATGGACTCTGCGGGGCCGGCGGGATCGACGACGGGATCGGGTTGCGCTACGGCGAGCCAACGGAGGCGTCGGCCGAGGCGTTCGGCGGGGCGGCGACGATGCTCGAGGCCCTCGAGGGACCGGAACTCAAGACGCAGTTCACCGGGCCGGTAACGATGTTCCTCGCCCTGCTTGCCGCCGGCTGCCCGTACGAAGGCCTCTGGGACTGCGTCGTCACCGGCCTCGTCAGCCGTGTGCGGCGCCATGTCGACCTGATCCGCTCGGCCGTGCCGGACATCGACCTGATCGCGGTGATGGACGAACCAGGCCTCGTGACGTTCGCTCCCGGCCGTCGGGAAGGTCCCGTTGCGATCGAGGCTGCGGCAGAAGCAATGTCGCGTGTCATGGCCGACGTGCCTGTTCACGTCGGGATCCACGTGTGCGGCGACACCGACTGGAGGATGGTGGCCGGACTCCGGCCGGCGTGGTTCTCGTGGGATCTCGCTGGACTTGGGGACGGATTCCTCGACGCAACCGACGCGATCGCAGAAGCAGTGGCAGACGGCAGCGGTGTCATGTGGGGGTTGGTGCCAACCGATCCCGCGCCGATCGACACCGGCCGGATACGGTCGCGGTACGGTACGGCCGTGACACGACTCGTGATCGACGGTGCCCCCGCTGAACGGCTCACCCACGCGTCGATTGCCGCGCCGGCCTGCGGTCTGGCCGCGCTGAGCGTCGGCGGCGCCGGGGTCGTCATGGATCGGGTTCGTTCGGCCGTGGAGATGCTCGATGGCTGATCAAGAAGTCAGGGCAGCCGAACTCCGAGCCTTTCTCCGACACCACAACTACCGCTACCACGTGCTCGATTCGCCCGAAGTGTCGGACATCGAATTCGACGAGGCGTTCCGGGAGCTCCAGGCGATCGAGCTGGACCGGCCGGATCTTGTGGTCCCGGACTCGCCCACCCAGCAGGTCGGCGGTGCCGTCTCCGAGGCGTTCGCTCCAGTGATCCACCGTGAGCGGATGTTCTCTCTCGACAACGTCGAAAGCCTCGAGGACCTCGACGCGTGGCGGGCCCGTCTCGTACGACTTCTCGATCGGGAGCCGTCCGGGTACTCGTGCGAACTCAAGATCGACGGCCTGGCGATCTCGATCACGTACGAGGCCGGCCATCTCGTTCGGGCGGCAACTCGCGGCGACGGTGTCACGGGGGAGGACATCACCGCGAATGTCAGGACGATGGCGAACGTTCCGCTCGTCCTGTCCCGGGAAGCACCTGCCGTCGTCGAGGTGCGTGGGGAGATCTACATGCCCGTCTCGGCGTTCGACGAACTCAATGAGCGCCAAGCAGAAGACGGCAAGCCGCCGTACGTCAACCCACGGAACACCGCGGCCGGTTCGGTCAGACAGAAGGACCCGGCGGTGACCGCCTCGCGCAGGCTGTTGTTGTGGGCGTATCAGATCGGCTACCTCGAAGGTGGTCCGGCGCTCGAATCGCACACCCAGCAGATGGACTGGCTTGTCACACTCGGGCTACCGGTGAACCCGGAGAACCGAACCGTCACGACGATCGAGGCGGTCGAGGCGTACGTCAGGCGGGCGGAAGAGCAGCGGCACACCCACGACTACGACACCGACGGAATCGTGGTCAAGGTCGACTCGCTATCCGACCAGCGGGATCTGGGGTTCACCGCGAAGAGCCCGCGATGGGCCGTCGCCTACAAGCTCCCGCCCGAGGAGAAGACCACCACTCTGCTCGACATCAAGATCAACGTCGGCCGAACCGGAGCGGTGACCCCGTATGCGGTCCTGGACCCGGTGTTCGTCGGCGGTGTCACCGTCACGAACGCGACGTTGCACAACGAGGGCGAGGTGCACCGCCGCGACGTGAGACCCGGTGACACGGTCATCGTTCGCAGGGCCGGTGATGTGATCCCCGAAGTTGTCGGGCCCGTGCTTTCGCGTCGCTCAGAAGGGCTGCCGGAATGGAACATGCCGAAGGTGTGTCCGTTCTGCGGCCACTCGCTGGTGGTGCCGAACGGGGAGGCGAAAGCGAAGTGCACCGGCGGCTACGAGTGTCCGAGCCGGCTTCGCGAGCACCTCGCCCACTTCGCGGGCCGCGGGGCAATGGACATCGAAGGCCTGGGCTACAAGACCGTGGACCTGCTGCTCAGCGAGGGGCTGATCGGCGACCCGGCTGACGTGTTCACACTCGAACCCGACGCTCTCCTTGGCCGGGAGGGCTGGGGCGAGACGTCCGTCTCCAACCTCCTCTCAGCGATTGATGCCGCCAAAGACCGGGAGGTCGGCCGACTACTGACGGGGTTCGGGATCGACCATGTCGGCGGCACGGTGGCGCGAGTCCTCGCCAGGCGCTTCGGCAGCATCGAGGCGCTGGCCGCGGCGAGCGAGGATGACATCACGACCATCGGCGGGATCGGCCCGGAGATCGCCGGCTCGGTGGTCGGCTGGTTCAACGATCCAGACAACGTTCGGCTTGTCGAGAAGTTACGTGCAGCCGGTGTCCGCATGTCCGACCCGATCGACGAAAGCAAGGGGAGTGGCCTGCTCGCAGGTGTGACGGTGGTGATCACCGGAACACTCGAGGGGTTCTCGCGATCCGAGGCCAAGGCAGCTGTCGAGTCGCGCGGCGGAAAGGTGACGGGATCGGTCTCGGGCAAGACCTCAGCCCTGATCGCCGGCGCGTCGCCGGGATCGAAACAGGCGAAGGCCATCGAGCTCGGTGTTCCCGTGCTGGACGAGGCGGCGTTCGCTCAGGTGCTGGAGTACGGGTTTCGATTGTCGGATTGAGCTGCGAGCTTCGAGCTACGAGCCAGACGCGACGTATTGGAGAAGTCTGCGGTGAGGGGAGGTGCGGGAAATGGCCGTCAGTCTCCGGTGGCTCACGGGGGGCATGGTCGGCCCCGTACTGCCGGCCGGATGCGCCAGTCCCGAACTGTGTCGCGGCGAGGTTGGTCCCGGCACGGCGCTCATCGATGTGGATGCGTTTGCAGAGGAGGGCATCGAAGTGTGTTTCACGATTGGTGACGGACCGGAGGCATTCTGCAGCGAGCGAGGAACCTCCCAGGTTTCCTGTATCGCCCACTCCGACTACCCGCGCGACGTTCCCTACTTCGTGCGGATCAACACCAGTATGGGGGAGACGTATCCCGAAGGTGGTAGCGGCACCTCCGGATGACGTGCACCCAGACCAGCACCAACATCGTCCTCCCCAACAGCTAGGAGCTGCGCCGACTCGGGCTCCGGGCCCGTCGCTCTCAAGACTCCGTCGCTCGGAATAGAACTTCGAGATGCGCCTCATCCTCCACCTCGACGATTCCGGCAATCGTCGGCGGTTCGATGCCGAACTCGGTGAGCGTGATGTCGGTCTCGCCCGCCACCGAAATGGTCGCGCCGTCCTTGCGGGCCTCGACCTGCCAGGTCAGCTCGTTCTCAGTCGAGTTGATCGTCATCGTGCCGGTGACGTCCAGTGTCACGGGCGTGCCGTCCGGTGCGTCGGGCCACGCCCATGAGTTCGACGTGAACACCGCGTTCGGGTCGGCGGCAAACATCGAACCAACCCTTCCATCCCTGCGGGATTGGTCGGACACGAACGTGGTGAGGTCGAGGGTGAACTCGAAGGATCCATCGGTTGACACCGAACCGGTGAGGGTTTCGGAGCGGCCAACGGCGTCGACGGCGAGGCCGCGGAGGGTCTCGGGGACGGTGTAGGTTGCCACCCCGTCAACCACCGTGTACACCCCGCTGCCTTCCGACGCGGCGGTCGAGCTGGTTGCCTCGGTGGAGTCCGCTGCCGTCGTTGACGTCGTTTCCAGATCGCTGAGTTCCAGCGCCCCGTCGGTTGTGTTGCCACGTCCAAAGAGGCCGAATCCCACCACAAGGGCGATGAGCACCGGGATGAGGGCAGCCCATGCGGGCGCCACCGCACGCGAGAAGACCGGGGTCAGCAGCCCGACGGCAAGGAAGATGACGAGCGAGACCGCTCCGGCGTACGGGATGAAGCGCTCCAGCGAGGTCTGGTCGATGATCGCTGCCGCCATCATGGTGACGGCAAACGCACCGATCACCGTGAGAGCGAACGTGCGGGACCCGTTCGCCGTTGCCCGGATCCGGCGCCAGAGAAGACCCGAGAGTGCTCCGATGACCAGCGCGGCGATCGTGACGGTGAGGGAGTTCGCGACCAGTTCGTCGGGCGTGCGGATGGGGAGCGCGATCAGTGACGCGGCGATTGCCCCGACGGACCCGGCAGCCACGCCTGCCAGGATCGGATCGAGGGTTCGTGGGTCGTACGTGTAGTCGTCCGCCATGCTGGTTCACTCCTGTCCACCTACTGAACGCGGAAACTCCAGGAGTACATTCCCGGATCAGGGAGACCGTTCGCGCGATCCCATTCCGCCAGAACGACGTGGAACCCGGGTGCCCATGTCTCCACGACCTTGCCCGGGCCGGGTGCAAAGACATGGAGGCCGGTCGCCTCAGTCCAAATCACCTGGTCGTCCGGCACAGCGACGTCGTCGATCGTCAGGTGGGCCCGGTAGCCGCCTTCGAGATCGACGAGGATTCGCGGAGTGCCGAACATGAGGCTGCCGTTGACCGGGTCAACCCGCGCCAGCGACGGGGGATAGTCGTCGTCGGAACCCGACGGCGCGAACAGCACGGCACCCACCACGACCGCGATGAACACGAGGCCGAGAAGGAGCAGGATCAGGCGGTAGGTGGTGCGACTCATCGCCGATCAGCGTAGACCCGCCCGCTACGCCACCTCAGCGGTTCCTGCGTGAGGACTTGCGGTATATCGCAGGAGAGTTGAGACTGTCCGGATGCATCTCAACCCAATCTTTGCCCGGCTTGGCGACTACCCGATTGCACAAATCCAGATGCGAGCACGAGACCTCCGTGACGCCGGTCTCCCGGTGATCGACTTCTCGATCGGTGACCCCCGTGAGCCGACGCCGCCGTTCATCGTTGACGCCCTCAGGGGCTCGGTGCCTCCGATCTCGCAGTATCCGACGGCCGCCGGCCTGCTGGAACTCCGTGAGGCAATCGCCGGGTACGTCAAACGCCGCTTCGATGTCGAGGTCGACCCCGCGACCCAGGTGATCCACACGAGCGGAGCCAAGGAGGCGATCTTCAACACGCCGTTTGCGTTCATCGATCGGGACGCGGGTGATGCCGTCGTCTTCCCGACGCCCGGCTACCCGGTGTACGAACGCGGCTCGCTGTTCGCCGGAGCCACGGTGTATCCGATCGAACTGTCCGGCGACTTCATTCTTCGTGCGGAACAGATTCCCGACGAAGCATGGGACAAGGCACGGCTCGTGTGGACGTGCTCGCCCCACAATCCCGCTGGATCGGTTGCAACGCTCGAGGACATTGCAGGCCTCTATGAGCGTGCGGTCGATGCCGACGCCATGCTTCTCTCCGACGAGTGCTACGCCGACGTCTACGAGGACGACGCCTATCCCGACGGGCCGATGTCCGCTTTGCAGGTCGCAGGCGACGGCAGTCGGGGCGTGCTGGCCTACCTCAGCCTCTCGAAGCGTTCGGGTATGACCGGTTACCGGTCCGGTGCCATCGTCGGAGATGCCGAAGCGATCACAGCGTTGAAGGCGCTTCGTGCCACAACCGGCACCGCGTCTCCCGAATTCGTCCAGGGTGCAGCCGTTGCCGCCTGGAGCGATGACGCCCACGCGGCAGAGCGGCGGGCGATCTTCACCGAGAAGCGCCGGGTTCTCAAGGCGGCGTTCGACGGACTCGGGTACCAGACCGTCGGTTCGCGTGCCGGTCTGTATCTCTGGATCAAGGTCGATGACGACCTCGCATTCACCGATCGACTTCTCGAGGAGGGCATCGTGGTCTCGCCCGGCCGGGCCTTCGGTCCCGGCGGCGAGGGCTTCATTCGCCTGGCACTGGTGCCGACCGTGATCGAGTGCGGTGAAGCCGCTGACACGCTGCGGGCGCTTCTGAGCTAGACAGCAGGCTCGGTTTCGGGCCCGCGAGCGATGCCCCGATCGAGGACGGCGCTCGTGCATACAATCAACCGCATGAGTGATCGAGAACTGATCGAAGCCGCATATGCCGACCTCAGCCTCCTGCCCGAGGCACAGGAGGCGATCCACCGCACGATGAATGCCCTGGACGCGGGGAGGATCCGTGTCGCCGAGAAGGTCGATGGCGATTGGATCGTCAACGTCTGGGTGAAGGAGGCGATCATGCTCTACTTCCGGATCACGGAGCTGCGGACAATGGGCGCCGGTCCGTTCGAGTATCACGACAAGATCCCGACGAAGACGGGTCTCCACGAGGCCGGCATCCGCGTCGTGCCGCCCGGGACGGTCCGGTATGGCGCCTTCTGCGAGCCAGGCGTGGTCGTCATGCCCGGCTATGTCAACATCGGGGCATATGTCGGGTCGGGCACGATGGTCGATACCTGGGCCACGGTGGGATCGTGCGCCCAGATCGGTCGTGACGTTCACCTCTCCGGCGGTGTCGGCATCGGCGGCGTGTTGGAACCGCCCGGTGCTCGCCCAGTGATCATCGAAGATGGGGCGTTCATCGGAAGCCGGTCGATCGTCGTCGAAGGGGTGGTCGTCGAGGAGGGCGCCGTCCTTGGCGCAAACACGACCCTGTCGGCGTCGATTCCGATCATCGACGTCACGGGAGACGAACCCGTCGAGATCCGCGGCCGGGTACCCGCCAACGCCATCGTCGTCCCCGGTACGAGGGCGAAAGCGTTCCCGGCCGGCACGTATCACCTTCAGACGCCGCTCCTGATCGGGTACCGGACGAAGACAACCGACCGCAAGACTTCACTGAACGAGGCTCTGCGCACCTTCGAGGTGGACGTGTGAGCCTCGCTGAGACACTCGTCGAACTCGTCAACATCCCGTCCGTGATCGGCGGCGAGGACGAGATCACCACCGCGATCGACTTCCGGCTCTCAGCGTCGCGCCCGGTGGTTCGCCTCGGGAACGCCCTCGTCGTCGGGGAGCCGACGGGCAAGCCGATGATCGTGCTCTACGGCCACACCGACACCGTTCCGGAGCAGGACAACGGCATCGCCGTCCTCGAAGATGGCCGGATTCGCGGCCTCGGTACCTCGGACATGAAGGCGGGGCTTGCGGTGATGATCCACCTCCTCGAGGACCCGGGTGTGTTCGAGGGCCCCTACGACGTGGTCGGCGTCTTCTACGACAAGGAGGAGGGCCCTTCGGCCGAGAACGGCCTCGAGGACGTGCTCGACGCGTTCGGCTGGCTTGCCCACGCCGAGTTCTCCGTTGTGCTCGAACCGACCGATCTCAGTCTCGAACTCGGCTGCAACGGGGTCTTGAACGCGGACGTCATCTTCAAGGGGCACGCCGCGCACAGCGCCCGCCCGTGGCTCGGGGAGAACGCCGTCACGAAGGCCGGGGCCTGGCTCGCCGCGATGCACGACCGGAAGCCGGTGCCCGTGGAGATCGCGGGTCTCGAATACAACGAGGTGTTCTCCGTCACCCGGGCGAACGGTGGCGTCGCCAATAACGTGCTGCCGTCACGGTTCACGATCAACCTGAACTACCGCTTCCCGCCGATCTACGACCTCGACAAGGCAGAAGCCAAGCTGCGGCAGGTTGCTTCGGCGGCAGACGAGATCGTCATCACCGACCGGGCCGCTGCCGGCACCGTTCCGGAGGGCAATGCCCATCTCGCCCGACTCGAGGACCTCGTACGTGGAGCGAGAACTGCGAAACAGGGCTGGACCGATGTCGCCCGACTCACCGGACGCGGCATACCGGCGGTGAACTACGGGCCGGGTGAGGTCGCCCATGCCCACCAGGTCACCGAGTCGGTGCCGGTAGAGAACCTGCAAATCGTGTTCGACGTGCTCCGGAGGTTCCTGACCACCTGAGGATTCTTCATTCGATAGCCTGGATTCTGAAGATGGGGAGGCTTTGCCTGTGACCGAAACGACTCTGGTCTGCAGCGGTCTGCGCAAGTCGTACGGGGACATCGTTGCCGTCGACGGCGTGGGGTTCTCGATCGCGGCGGGGGAGACCTACGGCTTGCTCGGACCCAACGGTGCCGGCAAGACGACCACGATCTCGATGATTGCCGGCCTGCTGGAGAAGGACGGTGGGTCCGCGGTGGTGGCCGGAAACGAAATCACAACGAAGAGCACGGCGGCAAAGGCTGCGATCGGCCTCGTGCCGCAAGACCTCGCGATCTACCCGGACCTCACTGGTCGCGAGAACCTGCGGTTCTTCGGGAAGCTGTACTCGATCGGTGACGAACTCAACACCCGGGTCGATGAGGTGCTCGACATCATCGAACTCACCGACCGCGCCGACAACCAGACCAAGGAATACTCGGGCGGGATGAAGCGCCGGCTCAACATCGGTCTCGGCCTCCTGCATAGGCCCGAGTTGCTGATCCTCGACGAACCGACCGTCGGTGTCGATCCCCAAAGCAGGAACGCGATCCTCGAGAACGTCGAGCGTTTGGGCGACGAAGGGATGGCGGTGCTCTACACCACGCACTACATGGAGGAAGCGGAACGCCTCTGCGACCGGATCGGGATCATCGACGAAGGGAAGATCATCGCGGAGGGCACTCGTCGCGAACTCGTTGCCCTTGTCGGAGGCCGGGATCGCCTCCATGTCGAGACATCGGGCGATCCATCGACGGTCGTCGCCGCCGTGACCGCGCTTGCGGATGTCGAATCGTGTTCGGCTGCTGGTTCGGCGCTCGAAGTCGTGGCTATGAACGCTTCGCGGGCCCTCCCCGAGGTCGTCCTGGCCATCACGGGCGCCGGGTTGGACGTCCACTCGGTCGATGTATCGGAGCCCGATCTCGAGTCGGTGTTCCTGCACCTCACCGGAAAGGCTTTGCGCGAGTAATGCATGTTGCGCTGACGATCGCCGCCAAGGACCTGAAGGAGCGGTTGCGGGATCGCTCGGCGATCGTCCTCGCGATCGTGGTGCCACTCGGCCTGGCGTTCATCATGAACCTCACGCTCGGCCCGATCACCGATCAGGCATTCAGCACAGCGGTCGCGGTCGCCGACGCAGACGGCGGTTCGGTGTCGCAGGCGTTTGCGGGGATGCTCTCCGAGATCGAAGCAGAGGGCTGGATCACGGTCTCGGCGGCTTCAGATTCAGCTACGGCACGGGAGATGGTCGCCAACGACGTGGTCTCGACGGCCTATCTCGTGCCGGAAGGGTTCTCGGACGCGATCGGCCGGAACCAGGAGGCTGCGATCACGGTGGTTGCAAATCCGGATCAGCCGATCGGAGCGCAGGTCGGGACGGCGATGGCAGAGGGCTTCGCCGGTGAAGTCAACGCGGTTCGCCTATCGGTGGCGACGGCGCTTGCGCTCGGTGCGGACGACCCGGCGGCGCTCGCCGCCGAAGCAGCATCCGAGACCTCACCGATCGTGCTCGCCTCCGGGCAGACCGAGGGGAGAGGCTTCGACTTCGCAACCTTCTACGCAACCGGCATTGCCGTGTTCTTCCTCTTCTTCACCGTCCAATTCGGCGTGCTGAGCATCATCGAGGAACGAGAGAACGGGACTATGCCGCGACTTCTGGTCGCACCAATCTCGAAGCAGTCGATCCTCGTGGGCAAGCTGGCGGCGTCGTTCGCCATGGGGGTAGCGAGCACCGTGGTGCTGTGGCTCGCCACGACGCTGCTCATGGGTGCAGACTGGGGACTGTCGATCGGCGTGCTGATCCTCATCTTGGCCGGCGTGGCGGCAGCGATGGGTCTTACCGCGGCAGTCGCAACGTTCACGACGACGGCCGAACAGGCCGGGGCGATCACCGCGTTCATCGTGGTGGTGTTCGGGGTTCTCGGCGGGGTCTTCTTCCCGGTGACGCGGGTATCCGGCGCGTTCGTGGTGGTGAGCCGGTTCGCTCCCCACTTCTGGTTGATGGACGGATTCCAGCGCCTCTCGGCGGGTGAAGGAATCGTCGACATTCTGCCCGCCGTTGGGGCGGTCCTGCTCTTCGCCGTGACGCTCGGTGCGATCGGCCTGGTCCGGGCGCGGGACCTGGTGAAGTACTGATGAAGACGCTCACGATTGCAGCGAACAGCCTCCGCCGGCTCTTCCGGGATCGATCCAACATCTTCTTCGTATTCGTTCTCCCGATCGTTCTCATCCTCGTTCTGGGGCTCGTGTTCGGCTCAGGCTTTGTGAGTCGAGTCGCCGTGGTCGTGCCGGTGGATGACGACCGGGCCCGAGACATGTACGACGAGATCGCGTCGTCCACCGCATTCGAGACGGTCGAATCCGATGACGAAGACGACGCCCGCCAACGCCTGCGGCGCAACGACGTCGATGCGGTCATCGTGATACCGGTCGGCTACAGCGAGCAACTCGACAGCGGCGAGCAGGTTGAGATCGGCTACTTCGCGACGGCGAGTGCCGGCGGTATCGATGTGCAGGCCGTCGTCGATGCAGCGGTGGTCGAGCAGGGATCAAAGATCCGTGCAGCTCGCTTCGCAGTGGATGCAACCGGCACCGACGCAGCGACGGCGCTCGCCACCGCAGATGCGATGCAATCCGGTATGCCCGCGGTGGATGTCGTCGTCGAGGGAGATGCCGCGAGCGACGCGCCCACCGGCGCTGATACGAACGCCGCCCAGCAGTTGCTCCTGTTCATGTTCCTCACTGCCCTGACGTCGTCGACCGCTCTGATCCAGTCCAGGCGCCTCGGCGTGTCAGAACGGATGTTCTCCACCCCGACCACGGCCGGCACGATCATCAGCGGCGAGACACTCGGGCGGTTCCTCGTGGTGATGCTCCAGGGCGTGTTCATCGTCCTGGCGGCCGGCGTGCTGTTCGACATCTCGTGGGGCGACCCGATCGGTGCAATGCTCGTCGTGTCGGCGTTCGCCTTGACGGGCACGGGGGCCGGGATGCTGCTCGGATCGACGTTCTCCACCGAACAGCAGGCAAGCGGCGTAGCGATCTTCGGTGCCCTGATGCTGGCCGCGCTCGGAGGGTCGATGGTGCCGCTCGAGGTGTTCCCGGACACCATGGTCGGCATCGCCCACCTGACACCCCACGCGTGGGGGAACGACGCCTTCTCCGAACTGATCCTCCACGGCGGAGGTGTGTCCGACATCGCCGTCGAATTGACGGTGCTGACGCTCTATGGATTCGCGTTGGTCCTGATCGCAGCCGTCATCTTCCGGCGACGGCTCACTCACTGACCTTCGGTACGACCGGGATGATCGACAGGCGTTTCAGGAAGTACTGAACGAGCGGGCCCATGCCAAATGCAAAGATCACGGTCCCGATGCCGACCGTCCCGCCGAGAGCCCACCCGACGACGAGCGCGGCGATCTCGATCCCGGCGCGAGCCCGCGCAATCGAGATACCTCGCTTGGCGAGCCCTGTCATGAGGCCGTCGCGTGGGCCTGGTCCGAGGCCGGCGCCGATGTAGAAGCCGGAACCGATCGCGACGATGACTACACCGACGAGCAGCGCGATCCATCGCAGGACGAGACCGTCCAGCGTTTCGGGAAGGAGGAGAAGCGCGCCATCGAGTACAAGGCCGATGACGATTGCATTGGCGATCGTTCCGATCCCGATTCGTTCCTTGAGCGGGATCCACAGCAGCAGAACGGTGAACCCTGTGATGATGACGACCGTGCCGATCGGAATCCCGGTTCGCCGGGAGATTCCCTGGTGCAGCACATCCCACGGTGAGAGGCCGAGGTCGGCGACAACCATGAGGGCAAGGCCGAGGCCAAACAGCGTGAGACCGAAGAGCAGACGCCCGAGCCTCGGCCAGAGAGCTTGAAGCGAAGGAAGAGGGAGCACGGGACGAAGCGTAGAGAGAAGAGCGTCGCCGGTCGCCGGTCGCTCGCCCCGGACCGCCGGTACCATCATCGCCATGCCAGTTGAGATTGATATTGCACGGGTCGCGAGCCTTGCACGCATCGCATTGACCGACGATGAGCTTGCGGCGTATGCGGAGCAGCTCGAGAACATCCTCGAGCATGCCGAGCGCGTGCAGGCGCTGCCGACCGAAGGGGTGGAGCCGACATCGCATCCCCTCCCGATGGTGAACGCGTTCCGTCCTGATGTGGTGACCGGGTCACTCGACCGGGATGAGGCGCTTGCGGGCGCCCCGGACGCCGAGAACGGGTACTTCCGGGTACCGAAGATCCTGGACGAATCGTGACCGATCTCGCCGACCTCACCATTGCCCAGGCAACAGCCGGCCTTCGGGCATCCGAGTTCACCGCGGTCGAACTCCTCGACGCGGTCGAACGGCGCGCGGCGGTGTCCGAGTCCCAACTCCACGCCTACCTCACCCTCGACCGCAACGGAGCCCGGGCCGCGGCGCAGGCTGCGGACGTTGCGCTCGCCGAAGGCGATGCGCGACCCCTGCTCGGCATCCCGATTGCCGTCAAGGACAACATGGTGACAAAGGGCATCGAGACGACTGCCGGTTCGCAGATCCTTGCCGGTTGGGAGCCGCCATACAGCGGAACCGCCGTGAATCGCATCGGCGATGCCGGCGCGGTGATCGTCGGCAAGACGAACCTCGACGAGTTTGCGATGGGATCATCCACCGAGAACTCGGCCTACGGTCCAAGCCGCAATCCTTGGAACACCGACATGGTCCCCGGCGGCTCATCCGGTGGATCGGCGGCCGCTGTGGCGGCGGGTTCGGCGCTTGGTGCGTACGGCTCGGACACCGGCGGCTCAATCCGCCAGCCGGCCGCGCTGACGGGAACCGTCGGGGTCAAGCCGACCTACGGCCTCGTCAGCCGCTACGGCCTCATCGCGTTCGCCTCGTCCTTCGACCAGATCGGGCCGATAGCACGGACCGTCCCCGATGCCGCAACGCTGCTCGAAGCGGTCGTCGGCTGGGATCCGCTCGACGCGACGAGCTTCCACGGTGACGTACCGGCGATCTCCCGGTCGCTTGATGCCGGTGTCGGCGGTGTCCGCGTCGGCGTGATCAACGAACTCGCGGGCGAGGGAATCGATCCGGATGTCCTCGCCGCCACTCGCACGACGCTCGACCGACTTGCCGATGCCGGAGCCGAGATCGTCGAACTCTCGCTCCCCGCGATCGAGTATGCATTGTCCGCCTACTACCTCCTCGCCCCGGCAGAGTGCTCGTCGAATCTCGCCCGGTTCGACGGAGTGCGCTACGGCCTGCGTGTTGACGGATCGACGACTGAAGAGATGATGGCGAAGACGCGGGCCGAAGGCTTCGGTCCCGAAGTGATCCGGCGGATCCTGCTCGGCACCTATGCCCTGTCGGCCGGCTACTACGACGCCTTCTACGGCCAGGCACAACGGGTACGCACGTTGCTTCGGCGGGAGTTCGCTGGTGCATACGAGCAGGTCGATGTGCTTGTCTCTCCCACGACCCCGACAACGGCCTTCGAGATCGGGTCGAAGACAACCGACCCGCTCACGATGTACCTGTCGGACATCTGCACGATCGCGACCAACCTCGCCGGAGATCCGGCGATGTCGGTGCCGGTCGGACTAGGTGACGACGACCTCCCGATCGGGTTCCAGATCCTGGCTCCGGCGCTCGGCGAGGAAGTTATGTTCCGCGTGGGAGCCGAGGTCGAACGACTCTCGGGATTCGACACTCGGGCGAGACTCGCCACGTCGAAGGTGGTGGCGCCATGACCGAGTGGGAATCCGTTATCGGACTCGAAACACACGTCGAGCTTCAGACGAACTCGAAGATGTTCTGCGGCTGCCCGGTCGAGTTCGGCGACGAGCCGAACACGGCCGTGTGCCCGGTGTGTCTATCACTCCCGGGCGCCCTGCCGGTGCCGAACGAGGAGGCGATCGAGGGGATCCTGTCGATCGGCGAAGCTCTCGACTGCACCCTCACTGAGGACTCGCTGTTCTACCGGAAGAACTACTTCTATCCGGACCTGCCGAAGAACTATCAGATCTCTCAGTACACCTTCCCGCTCTGCGTGGACGGGCACGTCAGCGTCGACGTCGACGGGGAGCCGACCACAGTCGGGATCACCCGGGTCCACATGGAGGAAGACACGGGGAAGAGCACGCACGTCGGTGAAAGTGGGCGAATCCACGGCGCTGAGCACACACTGCTCGACTTCAACCGCGCCGGGGTCCCGCTGGTCGAGATCGTCACCGAACCCGATATCCGCTCACCTGAACAGGCCAGGGCCTACGGGACGGAACTCCAACGGATTGTGCGAGCGATCGGAGTGTCGGATGCCCGCCTCGAAGAGGGCTCGATGCGGTTCGACGCAAACATCTCCGTCCGGCCCGTGGGCGTCGAGACGCTCGGGACGCGCACCGAAGTCAAGAACGTCAACTCGTTGCGGTCGATGCAACGGGCGATCGCGTTCGAGATCACCCGCCAGATCGAGATCCTCGAAGCTGGGGGATCGATCCATCAGGAGACCCGCCATTGGGACGAAGCGATGGGCGTGACCCGGTCCGGCCGCACGAAGGAAGAGTCCGAGGACTATCGCTACTTCCAGGATCCGGACCTCCTGCCTATTCACATCGATGCAGCATGGCGCGACCGTGTCGCGGCACGCAGGCCTGAACTCCCTGCTGCGAAACGAGCGCGCTACGTCAGCCTCGGTACCGACCTTCGCACCGCGGATCTTCTGGTGGACTCCGGGGACTTGGCTGCATTGTTCGAGGATTCGGTAACCCGGGGCGCGGACGCCCGAAACGTCGGAATCTGGCTCACCGGCGAAGTCGTCCGGTACTTGCGCAGCGAGTCCGTTGACGTCGGCGAGACCGGGCTCACGGCAGCGTCCCTCGTTGAACTCTCTTCGATGATCAGCGCCGGGGATCTGTCGGCTACGGCGGGCAAGGATGTCCTGGCCGCGGTTCTCGCGGGTGAGGGATCACCTCGTGACGTCGCGCAGTCCCGTGACCTACTCCAGATGTCGGACTCGACCGCCGTCGAGGTCGCGGTGCTCGCGGTGCTCGACGAGCACCCGGACGCGCTCGAGAAGATTCAGTCCGGTGACATGAAACCAATCGGATTCCTGGTCGGGCAGGTGATGCGTGCGACCGGTGGGAAGGCCGATCCCCGCATGGTTCAAGAGTTGATACGAAACAAGGCAGACGGTTGAGCCATGGCCTTCATCGTCGTGCGCGACGAACGAACGATCGAGAACCACGATGCCGCCGAGGTATGGGCGCTGGTCGCCGACCTCGCACGATTCGGTGAGTGGTTTCCGGTGCACAACGCCATCTCGATGACCGGTGACCTTCCCCAGGTCGGCAACATCATCTTCCTGTCGCCCACCCGCCGCAGCGATCCAGCCGCGGCAATACGCCTCGAGGTCCGGGCGTGGGAAGCCGGGCGGCGTTTCGAGTGTGACGTCCGGGAGGTGCCGGGGATCGAAGAGGGTCGATTCTCAGTCACGGTGACAGGTCCCGCCGGTGGCGCAGCGACGGTGACCTTGAGCTTCGTCGGCGAAGGTGCGGGGATTGCCGCTCGAATCTCGGGCTACGAGATCGGTCGGCGGTTTCGCGGTGCGCTCGATCGGCTCGCATCATGATCCGGGCCGTTATCTTCGATTGCGACGGGGTTCTCGTCGATTCCGAGCCGCTCGCAGACGAGATATGGGCCATGGTGCTCTCCAGCTTCGGCTACGAGATGACGATCGCCGACGGCGACGTCTGCCGCGGGACTTCGGAAGTGACGACGTACGACTACTTCGCCGGGCGTGTGTCGCTGCCCCCATTCGACGAGTACATGGCGCAGATCGACGCGATCCGCGTACCCGTCTACGAGGAACGCCTGGTCGCATTCGACGACGCAGTCGAGACCGTTCGACGGATGGCGGCGGAGGGCGCCACGATGGCCGTTGCGTCGTCGTCCCGGCGGCACGCGCTCGAGGGCAAGCTGGCGCTCACCGGACTCGACCGATACTTCGACGTCATCGTCGGTGGCGACGAGGTTGCGCACGGCAAGCCGGCGCCAGATGTCTATCTCGAGGCGGCGCGGCGCCTTGGCATCCCCCCGACGGAGTGCCTCGCGATCGAAGACGCCGACCTCGGTGTCGAATCCGCCGTGGCGGCGGGAATGCGAACCGTCATGGTCCTGCGGGACGGCACCTTCTCAGCAACGTGTGCCTCGGTGACCGAACTCACCGCCGAACTCATCAACGCCTGGATGTGGCGGTTCTAGGACGCGGCGGCCCGATGGGTCGGGACCTGGCCCTAGATGATCCAGGAGACCAACCAGCCGGCGGCGAGTCCGTAGAGGCCGGCGACGACGTCGTCCATCGTGATCCCGACCGCGCCAGAAAGCGATTCGGCCTGCTTCACGCCGGGAAGCACCTTGAAGATGTCGGCGAGGCGGGCGACGATCACGGCGACGAGCCAGGGCCAGCCGGTGAGCCCGATGGCCGCGACGAGGGTTCCCGCAACCTCGTCAATCACCACCCAGCCCGGGTCGGCGTGGTCGCCGGCGAACGGAGCCGAGGACCAGAGCGACAGGACGAAGGCGATGAAGAAGGCGATCGCCCCGACCCACCACGGATAGCGCCACAGAAGCAGCGAGATCACGACGGCGAGGGCAGCCCCGAACGTGCCGGCGCCGTTGTCCGACCCCCGAAGCCGACGCGGGATCAGGCCGAGATAGAGCCCTGATGCGATGAAACGGTGCACGGGACGAGCCTAAGCGTGAACTGACTCCTTGTGGTCGCAGCGGAGCCGTCGGAAGCGTCGCTCGGTCGTCATACTTCAGGCCATCCGACCGACAGGCCAGAAGCATGCGCCACGACCAACTCGGTGAATACGGCGATGTGATGCAATCCTGAAGTGGCATGCGAGGTACCTTCCGTATTCGCCGGTCGCCGGTCGCCCGTCACGCGATTGCAGAGGGAGAGGGGATAGCAATGGGTCATCCGATCTTGATTCTGAGTGCTCTTGTCTGGGAGCTGGGGGCGCTTGTGGAGGCGATGACGGACCTTGACGAGGTCGAGATCACCGGATGCACCTTCCGGCAAGGGATGCTTGGGGGTAACGAAACGGTCGTTGCTTCGGTTGGGATTGGGAAGGTCAATGCGGCGATGGTGGCGACGCTCGCCATCGACCGCTTCGCTCCGCGGCTTCTACTCTTCACCGGGGTGGCCGGCGGGCTCGATCCGGCGCTCAGGATCGGGGATGTCGTCGTCGCCGACCGTGTGGTTCAGCACGACACCGGTGTCGCCGGAGCCGATGGCTTCCAGCCGTATCAACCCGGGCACCTTCCGTTCTTCGACCCGACCGACGCGGTCGGCTACCAGCCGTCCCCGAGGCTGCTCGAAGAAGCTCGAATCGCCCTCACCGGGCTCGAGCTCGATCGGGTGCTGGGCCGGACGCCGAAGCTCGTATTCGGCACCGTAGCAACCGGCGATCAGTTCATTGAGTCCGAGGCAGAGCGCAGGAGGATCCACGAGACGTTCGGCGCCCACGCCGTCGAGATGGAGGGCGGGGCCGTGGCCCAGGTGGCCGCCCACTTCGGGGTCGATCACCTCGTGATCCGCTCGCTCTCTGATCTGGCCGGATCGGGGTCCGAGGTCGACTTCGACCGATTCCTCTCTGAAGTGTCGATCAATTCGATCAAGGTCGTCCGCACGCTGCTCAGTGCCTTCGAGACCGTTCGGTGACCGCTCGCGGCCAGGATCACCGATCTGTGGCAGAATCGGGGGATGCAGCCCACAAAGTACATCTGGATGGACGGAGAGCTCGTCGACTGGGATGACGCCACGGTTCACGTGCTCGTTCACGGACTCCACTACGGCACGGGAGCCTTCGAAGGAATCCGAGCGTACGAGGCCGACAACGGAACGGCCGTGTTCCGTCTCACCGAGCACATGGAGCGGCTCGCACGCTCGTGCAAGGCGTTGGGAATCCCGGTCGATTGGACGGTCGAAGAGCTCGTAGCCGCCGCAAAGGAACTGTTGGACCTCAATGGGCTCACATCCGGCTATATCCGGCCCCTCGTCTTCTACGGGACCGGATCGATGGGGTTGAATCCCGCAGGCGCCTCGGTTCACACGGTGATTGCGACCTGGGAGTGGGGCGCCTACCTCGGCGAGGAAGGCCTTGCCAACGGCATCAGAGTCAAGGTGTCCTCGTGGCGCCGCATTGGCCAGGACGCGTTGATGCCAAACGCCAAGCTCACGGGCGGATACGTCAACTCGGTCCTAGCGAAGCAAGAGGCGCTGCGAGGCGGCTACGACGAGGCCCTCATGCTCAATTCTGAGGGCTTTGTCGCCGAGGGAAGCGGTGAGAACCTCTTCGTCGTGCGCGGCGGCGTCGTCCGAACGCCGCCGGTCACGGCAGGCGTTCTCGATGGGATCACCCGTGAGTCGGTGATGACCCTCCTGCGCGACGACGGCTACGAGGTCATCGAGACCGACATCGCCCGCACCGACCTCTACTACGCCGACGAGTTGTTCTTCAGCGGCACCGCCGCCGAGGTGACACCAGTCCGTGAGGTCGACGACCGCCCGGTCGGCGACGGCCGACCCGGACCGGTTACGAAGCGGGCCCAGGAGATGTTCATGGATACCGTGACCGGTCAGAACGAGCGTCACGCCGATTGGCTCGAATACGTCTGACGGCGTGCCTTCTACCATGGCGACCCAATCGAGCGAGTGGATTCATGGCACAACAGCCGAACATTGAATTGCGAGATTCCGATCGTCCGCGATCGGAGGGGACACCTGACCCGGAGCGCCGTTGGGTGCCCGACCGACCCGGCGAGTTCACCGGCAGCGGTGTGCCGTGGGGAGGGCCGTTCGGCATGCCTGGCCCTGATGCCGGATACGCGATCAAGCTCGCGGCCGGCCGGGATCTCGTTCTTGCCGAGAATGAGCATCGTGCCGATGCGACCGCTGCGGTGGCTGCCGTGGCCGCAGCGCGGGCCTCATTGTCGGGACGAGGGCCGACCAAGCCCGACATCGACGCTGCAATCGTGATCCTCGGGTATGAGGGTGAAAGCGACTTCGGGCCCGTACGAGCCGCGACAATCGCAGGAGCCGCTCATCACCCGCAGCGTATCCGTCGTCTCGTTGCCGGGGTTCCGGTCGACGTCATGGAAGACAACGCAGACGACCTCCGCGAACGAGCCGCATCCGGCGAGTCGCTCATCGAGATCTGAAACGGGGTACCACATGAAGATCGTCAGGGTCGATACGGATGTCGACGACATCACCTACGGCGCGGTTGAACCGGAAGGTATCCGTATCTACCGCGGCACGCCGTTCGTCGCCTGGGAGCCAACCGAGACGGTGGTGGGTTGGGAGCATGCCCGTCTGCTTGCTCCCGTCATCCCGACCAAGATCGTCGCTGTCGGCAAGAACTACGCTGAACACGCGGCGGAGATGGGCGGAGACGTACCAACGACGCCGGTGCTGTTCCTGAAGCCGCCCACTTCCGTCATCGGTCCGCTCCAGCCAATCCGGATTCCACGGCAGGCCGAGGTGGTCCACCACGAGGCGGAACTTGCGGTGGTCATCGGCAAGGTGACGAGGAACGTCGCAATCGAGGATGTCGGCCTTCACATCATGGGGTATACCGCCGCGAACGACGTCACCGCCCGGGACCTCCAGCAAGCAGACGGTCAGTGGACCCGGGCAAAGGGTTTCGACTCATTCTGCCCCCTCGGCCCGGCCATCGAAACGGACCTCGACCCGCAGGAGGGTCTGGCCGTGATCTCGCGGGTCAACGGCGAAACCCGCCAGTCTGGATCGACCTCAGACCTCGTCTTCGGCGTCGGCGAACTGGTGTCGTTCATCTCGTCGATCATGACGCTCCTTCCCGGCGACGTCGTCCTGACCGGTACGCCGTCCGGCGTCGGTCCGATCGTCCCCGGCGATCGCGTCGAGGTGGAGATCGAAGGCGTCGGTGTACTCATGAACCCGGTCGTCCAGGGATGACCCCACGCGTCCGCTTTGCCCCGTCTCCGACGGGCTATCTGCATGTCGGTGGCGCCCGTACTGCGCTGTACAACTGGCTGTTCGTTCGCTCGCAGGGTGGCACCATGATCCTCCGGTCCGACGACACCGACGAGCAGCGCAGCACGCCGGAGTACGCCGCCGACATCCTGGATTCGATGCGCTGGCTCGGCCTCGACTGGGATGAAGGTATCGAGGTCGGCGGGCCGCATGGCGGCTACCGCCAGTCCGGGCGCCTCGAACGCTATCAAGAGGTCGCCGACCGTTTCGTTGACGAAGGCTCGGCCTACTACTCGTTCGCAACTCCGGAGCAGCTCGACGCCTTCCGCAACGAAACGCGTGCCGCAGGCACCGCCCCGGCCTACGACGGACGATTCGACCTCGACCAGGAGAAGGCGAAAGAGCGAGTCGCAGTGGGGGAGCGACCCACCATTCGTTTCAAGGTTCCACGGCCGGGTCGCACGACGTTCAAGGACGTCGTACGGGACGAGGTCTCGTTCGACCACAGCCAGGTCGACGACTTCGTCATCCTCCGCTCGGACCGAACCCCGACCTATCACTTGGCCTCGACCGTTGACGATGTCGACTACGGCATCACCCACGTCGTTCGTGGCGAGGACCTTCTGTCGTCAACGCCCAAGCACATCCTGCTCACCGAGGCGATGGGTGCCGAACCGGCACAGTACGCACACCTCTCCCTCCTCATGGGCCCTGACGGCAAGAAGCTTTCGAAGAGGCACGGCCACACGGCCATCAGCGCCTACCGCGACGCCGGATACCTGCCAGAGGCGCTCGTCAACTACCTCGCCCTGCTCGGGTGGAACCCCGGCGAGGACGACACGGTGCTTCCCCTGGCCGAGATGGTCGAACGGTTCGATCTCGACACCGTCTCGAAGAACCCGGCCATCTTCGACACCGACAAACTCGAGTGGATGAACGGCATGTACATCCGCGACCTCGAGACGAGTGCGTTCGTCGATGCCATCACCCCCTCGGTCGAAGCGAATCTCGGGCGCCCCCTGACGGACGCCGACCGGGCCCGCCTCGACGCGATCGCACCGCACGTTCAGGAACGGACGAAGCTCCTCACCGAGGCCGCCGAGCAGGTTCGGTTCCTGCTCGTGGACGAGCTGACCTACGACGATGCCTCCTGGGCAAAGGTGATGACCCAGCCCGAGGTTGCCGGCGTGCTCGACGCCGCCGCCACACGCCTTGCAGCGCTCGAGGATTGGGATGTGACATCGATCGAAGAGACGCTGCGCTCCATGATCGCAGAACTCGAGATCGGAGCCGGCAAGGGCTTCCAGCCGATCCGAGTCGCCATCTCGGGGTCAACGGTGAGCCCGCCGCTGTTCGAGTCCCTCGAGGCGCTCGGTCGCGAGGAGGCCCTGAATCGGGTGAACAAGGCACGAACCGCAGTCGCATGATCTCCGACGCCCAGATCACGTTCCTCCCGGTCGCTGATCTCGAACGGAGTCGCGCGTTCTACGAGGGTGTCCTCGGTCTCCAACTCGTGGTCGATCAGGGCACATGTCACATCTTTGCGGCAGCCGTCGCGGCATACGTTGGCACGTGCCTCGACGAAGAGGCCTGCATCGCGGACGGTGTGATCATCACGTTCGTGACCGATGACGTCGACGGCTGGTGTGGTCGGATCGCCTCGACAGGGGGATCGGTTGAGCGCGGCCCCGAGCACAACGATCGTTTCGGTATCTATCACGCCTTTCTGCGGGACCCTGACGGCCACCTGATCGAGATCCAGCGCTTCGACGATCCAGACTGGTCCGCGCCCGCCACGTAGCGGTCCCGGATCGGGGATTCGCCGGGTTGCCATTAGGTAGCCCCTGGTCATATCCTTGCCCAGCCCTTCGGGGGTGGTGTAATTGGCAACACACCGGGTTCTGGTCCCGTCATTGGGGGTTCGAGTCCTCCCCCCCGAGCCGGCGACTCACTGAGTCGCCTGTAAGGCCCCGTCGTCTAGCGGCCTAGGACGCCGCCCTCTCAAGGCGGTAGCGTGGGTTCAAATCCCATCGGGGCTACAAGCAGGAAACCCCAGCTCAGCTGGGGTTTCCTCGCGTTCTGAAGTTCGTAGACGAGGCGTCCCCGATCGTCGCTCGCGACCTGCGCCTCCTGGCTCACATCCTCTTGGAGACGAGAAGTCGCAATGGAGTTGCCCCGTTTCGGTGGACACGGGTTTCTGACATTTCATGCCGCGTGGTCGGCGTAGACGGCGGCGGGTGTGCGGTGCCCGAGGCGGGCTTGGTGACGGTTCCGGTTGTAGAACGTCTCGATGCAGGTGAACAGGATCGTGCGGAGCTGGGAGCGGGTCATCTCCGACCACGGCGTTGAGGCCGAGAAGCGCCGTCTATCATGGCCTTCCGAACACGCAGTCGTCATCGAGCCACGACTCGGTGGTCTGTGGACAGCTTTAGCAAGGAGTGTGGGACCCGAGTGACCGAGACCACGACTCCACGCGTCCCGAATCGGTTCGAGAATCTCCTGTTGGGTACCACCGTCGATCGTATCCCATCGTTGATCCCCGGTGTCGCGCTTGCTGTCGTGGTGGTCGTTGTCTCGATCCTCACAGCGGATGGGATCAACTCGCTGGTCGGTATCAACGGCCTCGTGAGCTTCATCTTGGTCGCCATCGTGCTCGGGATGCTCATCCGTAACACCATCGGGCTGAGCGACGTGTTCGCCCCGGGCGTGGAGTTCAGTCTCAAGAAGCTTCTTCGTCTCGGCATCATCCTGTTGGGGATCCGGCTCAGCATCGTCGATGTGCTTGAGATCGGCGTCTTCGGCATCCCGATCGTGGTCGGTGCCGTGCTGACCGGTCTCGTCGTGGCCACCATCGCGACCCGCCGCCTTGGTCTTCCGGAACGGCTCGGGACCTTGATTGCGATCGGAACGGCGATCTGTGGCGCGACCGCAATCGTGGCGGCGGCACCCGGCATCCGCGCCAAGGAGGAGGAGGTCACCTATGCGATCGCGAACATCACGGTGTTCGGGATCGCAGCGATGCTGCTCTACCCGTTCCTCGGGAATCTCATATTCGGCGGCGACGTGGTTGAGGTTGGGTTGTTCCTGGGAACGTCCATCCACGAGACCGCTCAGGTGGCGGGTGCGGGACTCATCTACGACCAGTCGTTCAACGTCACCGCTTCGCCGAGCGTCGCCGACATCGCCATCGTCAGCAAACTGGTGCGCAACGTCCTGATGATCGTCGTCATCCCCGCCATCACCTACGCATACGTCCGGCGTCAGCGTCAGCAGGGTGAGGAACTCGGCGAGCGCACCAGCATCCTCGACATGATGCCGGTGTTCATCCTCGGGTTCCTCGCCATGGCGATCTTCCGATCGATCGGCGACGCCGGCGTCGAATCGAGCGGCACCGCTTTCGGGATCTGGGGAGCCGAGGCGTGGGACGACCTCGTGTACGCGATCCGCACCGCGGCCGAGTACTGCCTCGCGATGGCCATGGCCGCCGTCGGGCTCGGGACTTCATTCGCGCAACTCAAGGGCCTCGGCTTCAAGCCGTTCCTCGTTGGTATCGCCGCAGCCGTATCCGTCGGTGCCGTGAGCATCGTGCTCGTCTTCATCTTCGCACCGCTCATCTCCGTCTAGGTCAGCAGTGGTCGGCGCCGCCGCGACCTTGTTGATCACTGCTGGTGACGACCCAGACCGGCTGCATACGGAACGCTCCTGGGCGCACCTTTGCGGCGTCTCGCCGGTGCCAGCCGGTTCGGGCAAGACCAGCGGCCGTGTCCGCTTGAATCATGGCGGAGACCGACACGCCAAGGCGGCTCTCTACCAGATCGTCCTCACCCGCATATCATCCGATCCGGAGACCCGCAACTACGTGCGGCGCCGCCGAGCCGTGGGCCTCTCAACTCGCGAGATCATGCGTTGTCTGAAACGCTACGTCGCCCACCAGACGTTCAAACATCTCCCTCGAGCCGCATGACAGTTCTGTGGGTGGGGTCTCACCCAGCAACCGGGGACGCACCCCTCGTGGTGCTGTCCTCGTATTGACCTGTCGACCCCACCCGCCCATCCGCCAGGGCGGTGTGACCTCATAGGAGCCTGCCACCAGAAGACGTGGCCCAACCGAATCCTGTTCACCCAACCCGAAAGCACCTCGACAAGACGGTCCACATAGAAGATTCATTCTGTGCGGTCAGACGGGTAGCCCACATGTCGCTCTTCTGCTCCATGTGTGCGTGGTTTGGGGCGCGTTGACGTGGTTGCACCCTGTCTGCTTCTAGATTTCGCGATGTCCATAGACCCAACGACCAAGGGCGCGAGACAGGGTGCAGAACAGCAGAGGATGACAACGCGTCTGCGAGTTGGAGCGCAGCGTTGCCAAAGGCGTCCGCATCGACAACGCCGGCGCAATCGTCGTGTCAGTACGGGAACCTACGACGCAGCGTTCACAGCTGAAGGGGACCTGGAACTGAACGTCGTTGAAGACCCGAGTGGTCGGCGTGCGGGAGTTCTGACGGGCTCCCTGGCGCCGTCTTCGTCTTGATCTGGCACGTTTGTTGACGACTCTCCGCTTGCTCAGGGACAGCAGAGCTGAGCGGATGTAGGCAGCCGGCAGATTGTCCCGACACCGCCCATGGCCGGCTGGGTGTATTGATTTGCGATGATCAGGGTGGGGTTGCACGGGCGCGCAAACTCAGCGAAGACCCTCCGATCGATCCTCGACAGGGTCCCTCGGTCCAGTGCCATCAGCATCACCCCAATCGGTAGCCGATTGACCGGCCGCAACTCGTTGCACGTCGTGTGTGATTTGGGGGAGTTGGGGCGCAAACGCGATTGCGACGGGAGGTGGTCCGCTTGGGTTCTCAACGATCGCGTCGATATCTGTGCTGCCATAGAGGTCTCGTTGACGCTCGCCAAGGTGACGACAGCCTCAAACCCGCTTCCGGTATCGCCGGCACTCTTGACTTGACGTTGCCAGTGAACGGACGCATCGATTTAGCGGCTGTTGGACCTACTGCGGGTTTCGAAACTCAGGTCGTTGCCCCCGAACAGCTCTCTGGCGACTTCGTTCCCCACGCGATAGCGGGCGTAGGTGGTGTTGCCGCTACCCGAACGCCCGGTATAGGTGTCGATCCTCACCGGGATACCAGCCAACGGTGCCGGTCGGTGCGGGCCGGGCCAAACCCTTGCCGACCGAGGCACTGATGACGGGCTCTGCCGCAGCTTGCCGCCAAGCCTCCACGGTCCGTTGATGGGACTTCCAAGCCAGAAAGCCAATGAGGATGGTTGGCATGCATCAGAAGCGCACCGCGAAGTCCGTGCGTCAGTACGCCCGGCTTGCCGACACCGCTGTCGCCACCGTCCAGCAGTTCTTCGCCCATATTCAGAGCGGTGAGTTCCCCGGCGAGGCCGAGACCTATCACATGCCGGAAGAGTCTGAGGAAATCCTGCAGCAACTCAGCGAGATGGCCGATGAGCTCCCCGTCGCCGGCGTGGTCACCGACACCTTCCCGGCAGACGAGGCCATGGAGCAGCAGAACGCACAGCCGAACCCCGGGTTCGCAGGTACCCCACCCGTACACGGACCCGCACCCGCACGCCTCAACCCTGGGTTGCCAGGGCCGCCGCGAGCAACAAGAAGCGACCCCCGGAAGGGGGCCGCTTCCGTGCTCGCGGGTTCTCTTCCTAGCCCTTGACGGAGCCTGCTGTGATTCCTCGCACGAAGAAGCGTTGCAGCGCAAAGAACACCAGGACCGGCACGACGGTGATCACGAACGCTCCTGCGGTTAGCAGATTCTCCCGCGCCCCAAACTCGCCGGCCAGCGAGGCCACGACGATGGTGCCCGGCAAGGCCTCTCGATTGCCCCCAATCATGGTCAAGGCGATGAGGTAGTCGTTCCAGGTCCACAGAAACTGGAAGATCGCAAAGGCTGCGAGCACTGGAACGGAGAGCGGCACCACCAACCTGAAGAAGATCTTGAAGTGGTCGGCGCCATCGATGCGCGCCGACTCAAACAGATCCTTGGGCAGGCCGGCTATGTAATTGTGCAGCAGGAAGATCGCAAATGGCATAGCAAAGCCCGTATGAGTGAGCCACACGGCAGGGATTGTTCCGGCCAAGTCCAGATCAGGGAAGAGCGTGATGGTTTTTCCAATCACCGGCAGCGTCAACGCCACTCCGGTGGAGTAGGCAGACAGGAGCGGGATTAGCGCCACCTGCGAGGGGACTGCCAACAGCGCCACGGTGGCGATGAACAGCCACTCACGGCCGGGGAAATCGATCCACGCGAACGCATAGGCGGCGAATGCCGCGATAGCGATCGGGACAATGGTGGCGACGATTGCGATAGATGCCGAATTGAGCAACGCATTGCCTAGTCCCGCACCGACATCGGGGAACAGGACTTGTTGGTAGTTCTCGAGCGTCGGGAATTGCCACCCGTTCGCATTGTCCGACAAGGCGTTCCAGAATCCGCTAGCGCGCTGGGCGTCCCGGGTCCGAAAGGAGTTCACGAACAAGCTGAACGTGGGAATCGTCCACAGCATGACCATCACCCAAAGAAGCCATGTTGGTATCGAGCGGAGGAACCGGTAGATTCGGTTCCCGAGCGGGCGGCGCGCAGAGACTGTTGCCGTTGCCCTCGCCTTTTGTGCTGTGTTGGTCATCCCAGCCTCTCTCTCTGCATCCGCCGGATGTTCATGGCCATCACCGGGAGCACGCCGATGAACAGGAGCACCGCAACTGCTGACCCGAGACCGAAGTTCAGCTCGGTGAAGGCCCGCTGCCACATTTCGTTGGCCAGCACCTGAGTGTCGAAGTTGCCGTTGGTCATGACCTTGGGAATATCAAACACTTTCAGCACCGTAACGATGAGTGTTGTGATCACCACCCCGATCGTGGGGGCGATTTGTGGCACCGTCACCCGCCAGAAGGTTTGCGACTCGGTGGCGCCGTCGATTCTGGCTGCTTCCAGCAAGTCACCGGGTACGGCCTTGATCGCGGCCGAGAAGATCACCATTGCGAAGCCGGTCTGAATCCAGATGAATACGACCATCATCCAGAAGTTGTTCCAGGGACCCTGCTGAATGAACAGGACGGGATCGGGGATGACCTCGCCGGTGACTTCGCTGACTGCGTATCCACCGATGCCCGGTCCAAGGAACCGGAAGATCAGATAGCCCAGTACTGCGCTGATCACAAGCGAACCAGCGACGATGGCGCTGGAATCTGCCTGCCACGCCCGCCACGCCAGATAGAGGAGTCCAGCGACGATGAGGGCCAGTATGAGTGAGACCGTTGCGCTGGCCGGACCAGAGTTGCTCCACTCGCCAAGCATGACCCATAGCGCGTTGAACACGCCGGTCTGCGGGTCCTGGGGAGGGCGGGCGACGTAGATGAGACGCCAGATGACCGAGGCTCCGACGAAGCTGATTGCCATGGGGAGGAAGATCAGCGATTTTGCGATGTTCTCGCCTTTGGAGCGGTCGGCCAGGACCGCAACCGCAAGACCCAGCGACACCGCGAAGATGATCACGGAGAAGATCCACCAGAGGTTGTTGGGGATGGTCCCACGGAGGCTGGTGAAGATCGCAAACCCCAGCAATATCATGCCGGCGGCCAGGAGGGTGAGACTACCACCGCCGGCGGAGAAGCCCATCCCTACGCGGCGCCCGAGCCATCTGCCGATGACCGCGCCCAAGCCGAGCAACAAAACAGCGCCCCAGAAGAGCTTGCTCCCGACAATTCCGCCGAGGTTGCCGAAGTTGATCATCCCGGGGTCGGTCAACAGCTCCGTGTAGTTGCTGAGTCCGGTCCACGTGAGCTCCTTGGGGTTGCCGGTGAGGAAGCCGAGCCAGATGGTTCGGCCCAATGGAATCACGAGGGCTGCCGTCACGAAAACCAGTGCAGGTGCGAGGAAGATGTACTTGCGGCTTCCGACGGCGATATCGACCCGCTCCCTCTGATCCGGATGAGGACGCCCACCGACGGCCACTCCGATCAGTCCTCCAAGGACAACGGCAACGACGATGACCTCGGCCCGTGAGCCGTCCAGGGTGGTGGCGACCCAGGCGCCGAGAAGCCAGCCGACAGCGGCGCCGGCGAAGAGCCTCGATATCATCTTGCTCTGCTGTCGTCCACCGCCTACCCACAGCAGGAAACCGAGTCCGGTACCGATCAGTAGACCGATGATGATCCCAACCGGGTCGAGTGATGGCCACACCGTCTCCTGCGCCGAGAAACCAAGCAACAGGCCGAGGGCAACGCCACCTGCGATGCCGGCAGCCAATCGTTGTGTGCTTTGTTCGAGAGTGCCCAAGGCAAATCCGATTGCAGCGCCGATAATGACTGCCGCGATGGTTGTTGCCACGGGTGACTGGAGCATTCGATTCCCCCAGAGCAGTGCAAACACTCCTCCGGATAGGATTCCTCCGGCAATGCCGCTGTACAGGGGGTACCGATCTTCTGTGAGGTCGAAGAGCTTGTTCACGCCGATGAACACGATCCCACTGAAGCCGACAGCAGCGACGATACCCAGTACGGTGACGGCGAGTCTGTTCATTGCGCTCCCTCCCGATTCCGGTGCGTTCTGCAATCTAGTTCGGACAGGACACTCATGGCGAACGCGAGGAGGGCCGGCCTGCGATGCAGGCCGGCCCTCCTTTGTTCGTCATGTCTTGTGCTTATCCGTTTACGGCCAGGTGGCATCTATCGCCGCGAAGGCGTCCGCAACACTCTTGTCGCCGTTGACCGCGCTGGTTCCCTCTGTCCAGAAGCTTCCGGCTCCTACGGCTGCGGGCATGAGGTCCGAGCCGTCGAAGCGGGCCGGATCGGCCGAGGCGAGGATCGAAATGAATCCCGCCTCGAGGTCATTCCACAGGCTGAGGTCCACACCCAGGTTCGCAGTGAGGAAACCGGAGGCGTCGCCGCCCTTGATCTCCCGCTGCGCCTTCTGGCGCTCCTCGGCGTACTGAGTCGAGCCCAGGTACTCCATGACGGCCCACACCTCAGGTGCGTCCCGGAAGGCTGCGGCCGAGTTGCCGGCGGTGAGCACCGGTGACGAGGACGCATCGGCGGCCGGGAAGTAGAACGTGTTCACTGCGCCGTCCGGTCCCACGGGCGTGCCCTCGGGCAGGAACGCTGCGAAGAACGAAGCCTGGCGAACCATGGCGCACGTCCCGTCAGCGAGCGGCGGCCCGTTGTCGGCACTGTGCGCGGTGGCTGCAATCGAGCCGCCAGCAGCGTATGTGTTGCCGGGCGTGTTCCAGACGTTGAGGATGGCTTCGCCTACGGCGACGACGCGCGGGTCGCTGAACTTGAGGACGCCCGAGGTCCACTCGTCGTATGCCTCTGGCCCTTCGAGCCGCAGCATCATGTCTTCCATCCAGTCAGTGAACGTCCAACCGGTAGCCGGACCGGACTCGATACCGATGCACCATGGGGTTACACCGTCAGCGATCATCTGATTGCTGAGATCGAACAATTCGGTGAGGGTCGTCGGGATCGCGTAGCCACCGTCGGCGAACACCTGAGTGTTGTACCAAACGATCGACTTGAGGTCGGTCTTGGCCTGAACCGCATACGCCACTCCGTCAACCGAGTAGGTCTCAAGCGTACCGGCCGGCCACTGCGGCCTGACGGCTGCGTCGACTGCCGGGTCGAGCGGTAGCAAGTAGCCCTGTGCCGCAAAGTCCTTCACCTTGCCGGGCTGCGGGAACATCGCGATGTCCGGTGGATTGCCACCGACCGCCTGAGCGTTGATCTGGTCGGAGAAGTCACGAGCACCAGTGTGCGTGATTTCTATTCCGGTCTCGGCGGCGAAGACGTCGAGGGCCCGTTGAATCCCTGTCGCCTCGTCAACGCCGTCCTCTGATGAGAACACGGTGACGCTCGTACCTGCCAAGTCCATCATTGGAGCTTCGGTCGTCGTTGTTTCGTCCCCGCCGGCTGCGGCGGTCGTCGTTGTTTCGCCCCCGCCGGCTGCGGCGGTCGTCGTTGTTTCGCCCCCGCCGGCTGCGGCGGTCGTCGTCGTGTCATCGCTATCGCTACTGCAGGCAGCAGCAACCAACGCAAGCACGAACAACGCCACAAGTAGTCGTTTTGTCATTTCTCCTCCTTGAGTATCGACCTCGCGCCGATACTGCAGTAACTATACCGGCAGCCTGTGACTCGCCAAACCGAGTTGACTCACACCTGGCACTATGTGGCATCGAGATTGGGCGGGTGATGGCCCGGCTGCCAGAATCCTCATGCCACTCGATCGCTGGTTCAGCCTCGGAATTCGACTCGAAAACGTCTGGTAGTAGTCTCCCAACCTTGAGTCGAAGACTCCGGGTTCCCGAGAAACTGATCGGGTGACATTCCTCAGTCCCATCAACGGAACCGGTTCCATTGATGGGACGCGATGAATCTGACGAGGTGACGATGCCGCTGGTTGTTGTATCTGAATTCATGAACGAAGCCGCGCTTGCTCCATTGCGGGCCGAGTACGAGGTCTTGTTTGATCCCGAGCTCGTAGACGAGCGATCCGCGCTTCTGACTGCAGTAGCAGACGCCGAAGCGATCATCGTGCGCAACCGCACCCAGGTGGATGAGGAGCTCCTGACGGCTGCGCCCCGGCTGCGCGTGGTCGGACGACTCGGAGTTGGGCTGGACAACATCGACATGGGTGCGTGCCAGCGGCGAGGCATCACGGTCCACCCGGCTACGGGCGCCAATAGCAGAGCAGTCGCCGAGTATGTGATCGCATCGGTGATGATGTTGTTCCGCGGCGCCTACCAGGCGCGGGATCGGATGGTTGATGGGGCGTGGCCGCGTGAAGCCCTCCAGGGACGTGAGACGAGCGGCAAGACGTTGGGGCTGGTCGGTCTGGGCGGTATTGCCCGAATGGTGGCGGAACGCGCCACCGCGTTTGGAATGACGGTGGCCGCCTTCGATCCGTTCTTGACTGCCGACGATCCGGCGTGGATCGGTGTCGCTCGCGTCGACAATCTCGCCGACCTGTTGGCCCGGTCCGATGCGATCAGCCTTCATGTTCCGCTGACGGATTCCACCCGGCACCTCATCAACGCAGATACCCTCGGCACAATGAGATCGGGCGCCATCATCGTCAACACTTCCCGCGGCGGGGTCGTTGACGACGCCGCTCTCGCCGCCGCCATCCGCAACGGGCACATTGCGGGCGCGGCACTCGACGTGTTCGAAACCGAGCCCCTCACTGCCACCGCAGCTGAGATGTTCGCCGACCTCGACAACGTGATTCTCACCCCGCACATCGCCGGTCTGACCACCGAGTCAAACGAGCGGGTGAACGGCGTGACGGTAGAGAACGTGAGGAAGACCCTCGACAACCACGAGCCAAGCACGGAGATGAGATGAAGTTCTTTCTAGACAGCGCAATGACCGACGAGATCAAGCACGCGCTGGAGATGTGGGACATCGACGGTGTCACCACCAACCCGCGTCATGTGCAGGTTTCCGGCAAGCCGTTCATGACCGTGATCAAGGAAATCGCGGACATCTTTGCCGGGACCGACAAGCCCATCAGCGTGGAGGTGAATCCGCATCTCGATGATTGGAGGGAGATGGTTGCAGAAGGCAAGAAGCTCGCCGCTCTGTCGCCAAACTTCGTCATCAAGCTCCCGGCAAGAGAGGCGGGATTCAAGGCGGTCTACGAACTCGCCGCCGCGGACATCAAGTCGAACCTAACTCTCGTGTTCTCCGCGGCGCAGGCATTGCAGGCGATGCGAATGGGAGCGGCCTATGTCTCCCCGTTCATCGGCTGGAAGGAAAGCAACGGCGAAGAGGTCATCCACTTCATTGATGAGGTGACCACGATTCGCAACAACTTCGGCTTCGACACCGAGATCATTGTTGCCGCTGCTCGCAATGCGCGACAGATCACCAACGCTGCCGTCAGTGGTGCCGACATTGTTACCGCGGGCATGCCGGTCTTCCAAGATTCGTTCGACCACCCGTATACCGACGTCGGTCTTGGCAAGTTCCAGAACTTCTGGGACGACACTCCCTACGAATGACGGAGATGGGAGACCCTGAGTTCCGTGTCGGTGTTCTGGCGCTGGCCCGTCCCACGTTCGACGTTCCATACGCCGAGCAGGTGTCGGCAACAGCAATGAACACGTTGGCCGGCTTGGACGCTGAGTTAGTGGGAAGTGCCGATCTGTTGTTCGATGCTGCGGCGACCGAGCACGCACTGAGCCAGTTCGATGGACAGCAACTCGATGCCCTCCTGTTGCTCCAAGTGTCGTTCACCGATTCGTCGATGACGGAGGCGATCGGTGCCAGGTTCGATGCGCCGATCATCTTGTGGACCTTCCCTGAGGAGCGCACCGGCGGTCGGCTTCGCCTCAACTCATTCTGCGGCGTCAACCTCGCGGCGTACGCCCTTGTCAAAGCCGGCAGCAACTTCGACTACGTCCACCGCTACGCCACTGACGCTGGTGCTGTTGGCGATATCGAGCGCCTGCTGGCGGGTGAGATTGGGCACCGAGCGTCGCAGCGACGCCAGCCCAAGGACGTTTCGACGACCGCGGCAGCCAAGGCAGCTGTGGTTGCCTCCAAGCTGTCCGGAACCACGATCGGCGTCATCGGTGACCATCCGATCGGCTTTGATCCGTGCGGGTACGACCCGGACACTCTCACCAGACTCACCGGAGTGACCGTCGAACGGAAGGAACTCGAAGACCTGTTTGGACAGGCAGCGGCCGTCGAGCCCGACGTGGTGGCAGCGACACGGGAGAGAGCAACCGCCGCCTTGGGGAGCCTCGACGATCTCGATCAGGAATCGCTAAACAAGTCGCTCAGCCTGTACGGCGGACTCAACGGACTGATTGCCGACGGCGGCTGGTCGGGGGTCGCCACCAGGTGTTGGCCGGAGTGCTTCACCGAATACGGTGGAGCCGCGTGTTCCCCGCAGAGCATGTTGATCGACGACGGCATCCCGGGGACCTGTGAAGCAGATGTCTACGGCAACGTGACCGCTCTGCTGCTGCAGCACATCGCCGGCGAGCCGGCCTTCGTCGCGGACATCGTCGAGATGGATACCGTCGGAACGACCGGAGTGTTGTGGCATTGCGGGCTGGCCCCCATGCACATGGCACCCTCCGACGGCTCCGCGGTGGGAACGGTCCACTCCAACCGGAAGCTCCCGCTCCTCAATGAATTTGCGCTGCGTCCGGGACGAGTCACGTTGGCCCGGCTGAGTCAATCCGGTGGGGTGCATTCGCTGGTCATCGGGTCGGGATCGATGATGGATGCGCCTCTGGCCTTTTCCGGAACCGCCGGTGTTGTCGACTTTGGTAAGCCGGCGTCGGAGGTGACGGCCACCATCATGAGAGAAGGACTCGAGCACCATTTTGGCATCGTCTACGGCGAGTACCGCGAAGAATTGGAAGCGTTGGCGGATTGCTGGAGAATCCCAGTAATCGCCCTGTAGGACCGAGCAAGGAGCAGGATATGAGCAAGGTTAAGGTCGGCGTTGCCGGCTATGGAGTGATCGGCAACCGCCTCGCGGCGGGCGTGGCGATGCAGGGAGACATGGAGTTGGTCGGCGTCGCCGACGTCGCTCCGACTATGGCAGTACGGGCGCTCAAGGCGCGCGGCATGCCCTTCAATCTCTTTGCTGCCGTTCCCGGTTCCGAGCAGGGTCTGGAAGCCGCCGGTATTCCCGTTACGGGCAGCTTCGACGATCTGCTCGGCGAGGTCGACATCATGCTCGACTCGGCACCGGGTGGGATTGGCGCAAAGAACAAAGAGAAGTATCTGGCTGCAGGCGTGAAAGCGGTTTTCCAGGGTGGGGAGTCGGCGGAAGTCGCCGATGTCTTCTTCCACGGCACCGTCAATTATGAGAAGGGTCTCGGAGTTGACTATCTCAAACTCACTTCGTGCAATACGACGGGGCTTATCCGGGCAGTGGACGCTATCCACAAGGCCGTTGGCGTTTCGAAGACCTTCATCACGATCATTCGCCGTGTTGCCGATCCGGGGGATACCCATCGAGGGCTGACGAATGTTCTGCAGATAGAGCCGATCCCGAACCATCAGGCCGTCGACCTCATGAACATCATGGAAGGCGTGGACGCAACCGGTCTGTTGGTCCACACGCCGGTCACTCACGGTCACATCATCACCATCTCGGCATCGCCGAAGGAGAAGATTTCCGTGGAAGAGGCCATCGCTGCCTTCAGGGCTTACCCGCGGATCATGGTTGTGCGGATCGACGAAGGCTTCAACTCGAACTCATCGCTGTTCCAATGGGCGCGCTACATGGAGTATCCGCGTGGCGACATGTACGAGATTGGTCTCTTTGAAGAGACGGTGGGTCTGTCCGGTGACGATGTCGTCTTCGCTATCAACATTCCGCAGGAATCGGTGACGATTCCCGAGACGATCGATGCGGTGCGTGCTTCGATGGAGATGCAGGCAACCGGCCCCGAGGCCGTTGCTCGTACGGACCAGTACCTGGGTATCAAGTAGCAGGAGAGACCAGTGAGTGAAGAGATTCGCTACGGCGTGATCGGCACCGGGATGATGGGGCTCGAGCACATCAACAATGTGAATGCCATCGACGGCGCCCGCGTCGTGGCGATCTCCGATCCGGATCCCCAGTCGCGCAAGTTCGGCAGGAACACGGCGCGCATCCAAGACGACATGGTCTTCGATGATCACAAGGATCTGTTGGCGGCCGGTGTGTGTGACGCGGTGGTCCTCGTTTCGCCGAATCACACACACGAAGACGTGATGAAAGACATCCTCGCCACCGACATTCACGTCTTGGTGGAGAAGCCGCTCGGCACCACGGTGTCCGAGTGTCGCCGCATCCTCGAGGCTGCGGAAGGACACCGTGGCATCATCTGGATGGGGCTCGAGTATCGGTACAAGCCACCGATCCAGGCGCTTATCCATGAAGTGCGCGCCGGGAGCGCCGGCAACGTCAAGATGGTTGCGATCCGCGAGCATCGGTTCCCGTTCCTTCCCAAAGTGGGGAACTGGAACAGGTTCAACCGGAACACCGGGGGGACCTTGGTGGAGAAGTGCTGTCACTTCTTCGATCTGATGACGCTGATCGCCGACTCACAGCCGGTGCGGGTCTACGCATCCGGCGCTCAGGACGTCAATCATCTCGATGAGCGCTACGACGGTGAAACCCCGGACCTGCTCGATAACGCGTACGTCATCGTCGACTTCGAGAACGGGATCCGGGCCATGCTCGACCTGTGCATGTTTGCCGAGGGCTCCCGCAACGAACAGGAACTCGTGGTCGTCGGCGATGTCGGCAAGGTCGAGACGTTCGTGCCCGAGGCAGTGATCCGTTTGGGGCGCCGTGCCGAGCGTACCGTCAAGGAGATGCCGGTATCCGATGAGCACGTCGCCTTCCACGGGCTTCATGAGGGAGCCAGCTATCTGGAGCACCTCGATTTTGTCACCGCGATCAGGAATGGCACGCCGCCCAAGGTCACTCTCGAGGATGGCCTCCTTGCTGTTGCCGTCGGTCAAGCGGCCCACCTGTCAATCGACCAAGGACGCCCGGTGATGATGTCGGAAGTCCTGACCGACGGGGCGTAGCCGACGATCCGAGAACGAGTACGAGCCAATTGGCGAATCTACACCGGAGGTGCAGAAACACATGAAACCGGACATCGTCATTCACGACCCCACGGACTCCGTGGGTGTCGCAGTAGTGGAAGGGATCGAGGCAGGCCAGGAGCTGGCAGTCTGGATCATGGAGACAGACGAGAACACATCAATCGTTGCCAAGGACCCGATTCCGCTCGGTCACAAGATCGCCATGGTCGATCTCGCCGAGGGCGACACGCTCATCAAGTACGGCTATGACATCGGCAAGGTCGTTGCGGACACGCCAACCGGCCACCATGTCCATGTCCACAACGTCAAGACCAAGAAGTGGTAGGGAGAAGACGATGACAAAGACAATCAAGGCATATCGTCGCGAAAATGGACGCGTCGGTATCCGCAATCACGTCATCATCCTGCCGGTCGATGATATTTCCAATGCTTGCGCCGAGAAGGTCGCCAACAACATCGTTGGCACCCTCGCGCTGCCCCATGCCTATGGGCGTCTCCAGTTCGGCGCCGACCTCGAATTGACCTTCGACACCCTCATCGGTACGGGTGCCAACCCGAACGTCGCCGCGGCGATTGTTATCGGTATTGAACCCAAGTGGACGCAACGCGTTGTTGACGGCATCGCTGCTGCCGGCAAGCCAGTTGCCGGCTACTCGATCGAGGAGCACGGTGACCTCGAGACCGCCGCCGTCGCCGGGCGCAAGGCCCAGGAGTTTGTGCAGTGGGCCACCGAGTTGCAGCGCGAGGAAGTTCCCTTGGAGGAACTCTGGATCGCCGCCAAGTGTGGCGAGTCCGACACGACATCCGGTCTCGCCAGCAACCCAACTGTTGGCAATCTGATGGACAAATTGGAGCCTGAGGGCTCGTATCTGTGTTTTGGTGAAACCTCAGAGCTCACCGGAGCCGAGATGGTTTGTGCCGATCGTGCTGCGACGCCCGAGGTACGCCAGAAGTTCATCGATACGTGGAGTCGCTACAACGACATGATCGAACGTCACAAGACGAGCGACCTGTCAGACAGCCAGCCAACTGCCGGGAACATCGCCGGCGGGTTGACCACCATCGAGGAGAAGGCCTTCGGCAACCTCCAGAAGATCGGCAAGAAGTCCAAGTACATCGATGTCCTCGAGCCGGCGCAAGCGCCGACCAAGGGCCCCGGCCTTTACTTCATGGACACGTCGTCGGCGGCCGCCGAGTGCAACACATTGCAGGCCGCGGCTGGGTTTGCGCTGCATATCTTCACAACGGGTCAGGGCAACATCATTGGTCATCCGATCATGCCGGTCATCAAGGTGACGGCAAACCCGAAGACGGCCCGGCTGATGGCCGATCATATCGACCTCGATGTGTCCGGCTTGCTCAGCGGCGACATGGTTCTCGACGAGGCGGGCGACGCGCTGATCGATATGGTGATTCGTACCGCCAACGGTCGGAGCACGGCGGCGGAGACGCTCGGGCATCGTGAGTTCATCATCACGAAGCTCTACCAGAGCGCCTAGGGAACTGAACAACCAACAGAGCCATCCGGGGCTTGCTCCGGGAGGCCCTGTGAATAGGGAGTCATCATGATCCGCACCGCAGCGGAACTCGAGAGTCTTGCTACCGAGGTCTTGAAGAAGGCGGGCACCGCCGGACCGGCCGCCGCGTCGGTCGCCAGAGCGCTGGTGCGCGCCGATCTGGACGGTCTCAACTCGCACGGTATGGCCCGGCTGAAGTCGTATTCGGCCCAGGTCGCCGCCGGCAAGGTGGTTGGCGATGCCGTGCCGGTTATGGAGAAGCTGGGATCTTCTGCTGCCCGTGTCGATGCCAACGATGGGTTCGCCTTCCCCGCCTTCGACCTTGCCATCGATGCTTTGGTCGAGATGACCGAAGAGACTCCGGTTGCCGGCATCGCCGTGACTAACTCGCACCACTTTGGGGTCGCCGGCCACCACGTGGAGCGGCTTGCCGAACGAAGTGTGGCCGGCTTGGTCTTCGGCAACTCACCCGCCGGCATTGCCCCTTGGGGAGGGTCACGGCCGCTATTCGGGACAAACCCCGTTGCATTTGGATTTCCTCGAGACGGAAAGCCGCCCGTTGTCGTGGACCTCTCACTTTCGAAGCAAGCTCGCGGCAAGATCAAACTAGCCGCCGACGAAGGACGTGCGATTCCAGAGGGGTGGGCTCTCGACGCCGACGGCAATCCCACCACTGACGCGCAGGTCGCGATGAGTGGCTCAATGCTTCCCATGGGGGATGCCAAAGGTGCCGCCCTGGTGCTGGCGGTCGAAATCATGGCGGCGGCGATGACCGGCGCCCACTTCGGCTACGAGGCGAGTTCATTCTTCGACGACATGGGCGGTCCGCCCCGGGTCGGCCAGTTCCTGCTCGGCTTCAATCCGGGACCGCTCAGCGGCGGAACCTATGCAGAGAGGATCGAGGTGCTGTTGCAGGCTGTACTCGATCAGCCAGGAACTCGGCTTCCTGGGGCAAGGCGGCTTGAGATCCGCGACAGATCCATGCGTGAGGGCATTGAACTTCCCGACGAACTGATTCTCTGGGTCGAAGCTGCAGCGGCATAGACATACGCACACCGTCGAACGATGAGAGCATCCCCATGTGGAGGGAACGCTCTCTTGACGGGTGGAGAGGGTCAGTCGCGGGAGGCCCCGAGGAACTCAGCAACCTTGTTGGAGGCGTCGCGTGTAGCGGCTCGAGGGTGTTTCCGAAACGGCGCGGAATGCGGTCGACCACAGTGATGATGTTGTCGAGGACGGTCACATTCGCACCGAGTCCCACCGTCATCTCAATGGCGTGTTCGCCAACGACGCCGCGACCGTTGATGAGCACGTTGGGATATCGGACCCCGGGACTCTCCCAAGTAGGAGATCGGCACCGCTACCAAGGGCTTCGAGGTGTTGTGCCCCCGCTTGGATCGCCATCCGGCCCAGTGCCTGCGACATTCGTGCGAGGAGCGGGAGTCCGTTGTCGGCGTCGGTGACCGTCTCGTATGCGATGCAAGCAGCTCCGCCTGCCATCAGGTCCCGGGTCGAGCCCTGTCACAGCGCCTCTGCGCCGGTCATAGTGGAGTAGCGGCGTCAGTGGCGCATTGGGGTGCTGCCGCAGGGTTGTAGCGTTGACTACGAGCCCTCCTTCTGAGGCGTGAGTCCTGCAACCCACAGTGTCGCAAGGACGGCTCAGCCCATCACACCACCCGACCAGGGACAACGTCTCCGGTTGTCACACCTAGCCAGGGCATCTCCATCGTGGTATATGTGGGGTACAAGGGGAGTATCCCGCAACAAGCAGAGCCGTCAGCACGGCCGCAAGGCCCGGCATGCTCGCCCCTTATCGGGGTGGGAGAGACCTTCGCGATAGACGATGAACGTCCAACGAAGGTCAGGAGCCCGCAATGCTCGTTCCACCTACCCGATTCGCACCGAAGACTGTCGCCGGTCTTGTCGATCTCTTGCTGGCCCGCCGAGCATCGATCTCGCGGCGCGCCGAGGCCTTGCGAAGAGAGGTCGTCGATGCGTTGATCGAGCGAGATCGCAGTGACCTGTTCGATCACGATGACCCATCTGTGGATTTCGACGCGGCGTCTGCCCTGATGCTGGTGCAGCGGGACGAGCAGCGACTGTGGGAGGTCGACCAGGCCTTGGCTCGGGTCGCGGACGGAACCTTCGGCTGCTGCACGGTCTGTGGTAGCCGGATCCCCATCGAACGGCTCAGGGTGTTGCCGGCTACCGCGACGTGTGTTGCGTGCAGCGACCGATCATCTCGACGCACCTGGCGTGTCGACAGGGACCGTATGCCAGCCAGCGGGGAACGGAGTCGATCGTCCGCGTTGTCGGGCATGCTGACTGCGGGGGTGGGACGATGAGGGTGTACTCGAGCTCTGAGTTCCAACTCCAGAGTCGACTCATCGCTGAGAGTGACCGATATGCGGGATTGGTTGAGGAGCTGCGGGCCGCAGCAACCAGTCGTTCCGACTACGAGCCGCACGATGTCACCGACGACGAGGCGGCGATCCAGGCCGACGCAATCGAAGCTCGTCTTGCGGCAACCCGCGACGCCTTGGAACGAATCGAGTCGGGCAACTACGGGCGGTGCCTGGCCTGCGGCACAGCAATCGCCGAGGAGCGTCTTGACGCTGTGCCCACCACCGCCGTATGCCGGGAGTGCGCAGGATGAGTGGCAGCGAAGGGAGCACCGATCCCGTGGCGAGCGAGCGGTCATTCGATGAGACCGTGCAAGGAGGTCACGATGCACACTGTTGAAGAGGCAATGACCGAACATGTCGTCACGGTATGGCCTGAAGCATCGGCGACGGTCGCGGCAAGAATCATGCGTGATATCGGGGTCAGCGGGCTGCCGGTGGTCGACGGGGAGGGTTGCGTGGTCGGGATCCTGACCGAGGCCGACCTGCTGCACCGTGCCGTCGTCGCAGACCCAGCCGAGATCGACGCCAAACACCGTCCCCGTGACTGGCCATCGGCGACCGTGGCCGATCTGATGAGCCGGGGTGTGTTGGGGCTGCGCCGGGACGATCCTTTGGCCAAGGCGGCCCGATTGATGGAGAAGGCACGAGTGCGACGCCTGGTCGTTGTCGGGGATGGATTCGCTCTCGAGGGCATCATCTCGCGTAGCGACGTCGTCGCCGCCCTCGCCCGATCCGACGCCGACATCAGAGCGGAGATCCGCACCTGCGTGATCGACCAAGTCCTCGGTCTTGGCCCGGACGATATCGACGTCTCGGTGAGCCAAGGCGTCGTCACCCTGAACGGTGTCGTCGCCCAACGGCGAGAGGCGGTCCGGTTGGAGAGGCTCGTCGGCAGAGTCCTCGGGGTGAGCAACGTCGAGAGCGCCGTTGGGTGGAGAGCCGACACCATGGTTCGAGGGCGGAGGCCGAGGTTCGCGCGCTTCGCCAACACCGGTGGAGAAGAGGGCACACGATCCGAACCGCCCGCAGCCGCTGAGCTCGACGCTCGAGACCAAGGCGCCACGTCCAGCGACGAAGGAGCGGTGTAACGGTCCATCGTTGTTGGGGCATGCCACCGAACGAGACACAAGCCATAGCTTGTAGATACAGCCGCGTCCTACAAGAGATATCGTGTAGAAACGGGTTTCATCTACAAGCTATGGCTTGTATTATGCGTCTATGGTGAAGGACAACGTGCAGGCCCGCCGGCAACTCGACGCCCGTTTTCTGCGGCTCAGGCCGCTTGCCGACGAGCCGCGCCCGCACAAGGGCTGGATACGAGCAATCAGAGACGCACTCGGCATGTCCAGCACTGAGCTGGCAGCCCGAATCGGCGTGAGCCAGCAGAGGGTCCCGCAGATGGAACGCAGCGAGCTGCAGGACACCATCACACTAGGGACCCTGCGCCGCGTTGCGGATGCCCTTGACTGCGACCTTGTCTATGTGCTCCAGCCGCGCAGGAGCCTGGACGAAGCCGTCAAGGAGCAGGCTCGGAGGAAGGCCGCCCAACATCTCGCCCCCGTCGCCCATCACGGTCGACTCGAGGATCAGGCACCGGACGTCGCCGACGAAGCGGCGCAACTCGACGAGTTCGCCTCGCGCTTCGTTGACCGAAGGGGACTGTGGACCGAGACCAGCAACTTGCCTTGACCGAGCCGCTGGCACCTCTGGGCGACGGCCTCTCCGTTCTGTTCGAAGTGGACCGTCTCGGACTCATTCCGGCGTACATCGCAACCCGCGGCGAGCTCTTCGACACGGAGCAGCGCGGCATTGCTGAGGCGTTGTTGCGTCGACCGCCCCCAACCTTCACTCTCCTCGATGACACGTACCTCCGGCGCCTCCACCAAGCGATGTTCGACCAGGTCTGGGAGTGGGCCGGCCACTACCGCACCCGGGAGACCAACATCGGAAGAGCGCCGGAACAGATCCCGTTCGAGATCCGCAATCTGGTCGAGGACACCAAGGCATGGGTCGGGTACGGCACCTACGAACCTGACGAGACCGCAGTGAGATTCCATCACCGCCTGGTCGCCGTCCACGCGTTCCCGAACGGCAACGGCCGCCACGGCCGGATCGCCGCCGATTATCTGATCAGAACTCTCAGGGGCGAACCGTTCTCGTGGGGTGCTTGTCTCGACGCGGATACCGACGAACTGCGAACCGCCTACCTCCATGCACTCCGCCGTGCCGACGACGGTGAGATCGCAGGACTCCTCATATCCGCGCGAGCCTGACGCGAGGCCATTCGGATCCACCACGGGCATGCTTGGGTCACGCCCGGGCCACATCAGGACCAGAATCGATGCGAATCAACGCGATGTGCTGAGATGCACGAGGAGATCGAACCTGCGCGAAAGCCCCGGCCAGAGGCCGTGACGGGCCGATTGCCCCAGTCAGCGCGGAATGGCTGGGACTGCTCGAACCTTCCTCTCAAGGCGGTAGCGTGGGTTTCTGCTTGCGTGAGACCTCTGCCGCCGGAGGGCGTTCTGCGCGTTCACCGGGAGAGCCCTGGTGGGTCTTGGGCCATACCTGGGCCACAAATGGTCACGGCGATGGCGTCGAGTCGAGCTGCGGTCTGGTGGTCGAGGCCGTCCATGAGGTGGCCGTAGCGGTCGATGGTGAACTGGATCGAGGAGTGTCCGAGTCAGGGTCTGGATCGACTTGGGGTGTTCTCCTGCGGCGATCGATCAAACGGCGTGGGTGTGGTGCAGGTCGTGGATGCGGCACGGCGCCCGGACTGATTGGGCGACGGCTTCACGCCAGATCTTCCCGAACGTTCCTCGTCGGAGGAACCCGCCTGCTTCGGTTGTCCAGACGGTTGCGCCGGTCGGCGGGCGTTGACCGAGTTGGTGATCGAAGGCGTCGATGGCGATCTGGGGGAGGGTGATGGTGCGCTCTGAGGCTGCGGACTTCGGCGAGCTATGTGTCGGTGGTTGTCCAAACGCCTCAATGAGCGACCACCCTACGGCGAGTCGGCGGCGGTGCATGTCGATGTCGGCCAGTTGGAGGCCGGCGAGCTCGACCGATCTCAGGCCGGTGTATGCGGCGATCGTCGCGAGTGACGTGTTTGCTGAGCAGGTCGCACGCCAGGTGGGGGAGCGGGCGTCCCGGCTCGATGTCCGGGAGCGGGAACTCGATACCCGTGCCGAACGATTGCGCGACCAGGAGGTGCACCTCGCCTCGTGGGAACACCGGATCCGTACGCAGTGAGTGTCGGGAGCGCCGGTTCGCGCGGTGACGAAGGCGGGCCGCAATGAGCGGTGCCCGTGCGGGTCAGGACTCAAGCACAAGCACTGCCACGGCCTGGCCGGCCGCCGCCCATAGGGGCGGTTGTGGGGCGGAGGTTTGTCAGCAGTCGCTGCGTGTACCTGCTGCGATTGACCTGACGGTTGCGGTCGGGTCGAGTGACGTGGGGTCGATGTGACCCGAGTCAAGGGTGCTCCAAGCGTGCGGCCCGTCGAAGTCGAGGGCGCCGCGAAGGCTGCTGCCGTCCGCCGTGTTCGGTTCAAGCACCGAGTATTCGGGTATCTCGACGCAGCCGAGGGTGAAGGTGACGGCGTCGTCGTAAACCTCGAGGAGTTCGGAAACCGTGGAACCGACCGTGATGCCGTCAGCGGTGTATGCCAGCGGATCGCCGTCGCCCCCCCAGTAGGAGTAGCCCTGCAGACTCGGTCGCACCTGGACGAGGTACGCGTCGTCGCCAGGTTCGGCGTCTCGGTTGACCGTGAGGTCGCTGAACGTGACCCAGAGCCCCGCATCGTTCCATGAGATGAATCGAATGTAATCAAAGCAGGCGTTTGCCGTTGTGGCGTGGCAGGCTTGGGGGCCACGGTCGGGGCCACTCCAACCCTCAAATGGAACAGCGAACGGCGACTCGAATACCTCGTCGTATGAAGGTCGGCCCAACAGGTTGGTCAGGACCGCCACGGTATCGTCAGGGGCGTCGCCGAAGGCAACGACACCGAGACCCGTCGCGCCGAGGACGAACGGGGCGTAGCTCACCAGCACGTCCGTCTCAGTCTTCACACCATCGAGATTGGTGGCAACGATGGTGATCGTGTTGTCGCCGGGCATCAGCTCGAGATCCAGGGCCCAAGCACCACCGGAATCCGCAGAAGCGAGATACGAGCCCCCGATCTCGACGATGCAGCCCGGATCCGTGGTGCCCCGAAGGGTGATCACCGCCGTTGCGAGTATGGCGCCGATCTGCGGATTCGTTATGTCGAGGCGGCAGGGTTCGATCGCGACCGTCGACGTCGCGGTCGGTGTGGCTGCCGATGTCGTCGAAGCGGTCGGCGCTGGGATCGGAGGGCTCGTTGCCGCATCTTCAATGGTGCCGCAACCCGCCAACACGAAGGCGAAAGCGAGCGTCCACCGCCTCCAAGCCATGACACCATCCACGCCACCATTATCCGCTCCCTCACACGGAGGTACAAGGGCCATGACCCCGCACATATCGATCTGGTCTGGCAGCCGATAGTGGCCGGCATTGCGACTGAACCAGTCTTTCCAGACCGTTCCCGACAACCGTACGCGCACATATCGGGCACACACGGGCGGTCAGGTTGCTGGTTGTGGGGTCAGGCGAGGCCGGGACTGGCAGTTCCGCCTCGGGCCTGCCAGAACTCGTTGATGGCATTCTGGATACGGACGTACCAGATGATGTTGCCGATCAACGGAAGTAGGAACCAGAGGCCCCAGATGGTGGTGATCCGTGGCTGCTCACCGGCGTTCACGTACAGCTTCTCGACTTCGTCGGCCATAAGGAACATCGTGACCGGTGAGATGAAGATCGTGATCACGAGGTAGGCGACACCGCCGAGACCGTCGCGCCGATAGTTCTTGAGTTCCTCGCCGTTCAAATAGGACCACACCCACGTCCAGATACCGAGCGTCACGATTGAGATAAGGATCGTGAGTCCGACAGAACGCGGCTTGCCGATCGGAGGTCCACTTGACTCGGGTGCGGGTTGCGTCGGAGGCGTGGGAACAGAAGATCCAGTCATCTCGCCAGTATGACACCACCCGACCGGCCACGCCAACGGCCCGTTGAGCCCCCGCCCATATCAGCTGCGATTTCAGGGGGTCATCGCAGCACATATGGGGCTCTTGGGCGCTGAACACCTAGTGGCTCGCCGGGTGGAACTGTGAGACGATGACCCAGAGTTGAGCTTGCTGTTGAGGAGGCTGTGGTGAGTGCCCAGACAACGCCGACGCCGTGTGCCGTGGTGAGACGCGAAGACCTCGTACCCGTCTGCCCGCACTGCGAGAAAGAGGTTCCCGAGATCTACGCTCGAAAGCCCAGCGGATCGTTCGGGATCGGTCGGGGATTCGTCTTCTTCTGCCCACACTGCCGAAAGGTGATGGGATTCGGCACCCAGTGGTACCCGTTCCCCGGGTAACGCACAGAGCCGACCTGACCCCGCCCCAGTGACACCGACCGCCCATGTCGGCAGATGTGGGCGGCAAGGACTCTGTGTCCTGGTGGCCTGTGGGGTGTGCGGCGGGGGCGTGTCGTGAGCTTTCGGGCCGGTTGACCCTAGGTGTGTGTCGCGGCTGGGGTGATGCTGTTCCCCCATGGACAGGAGTGTGATCCATCGCTGACCCGGGTTCGTCGGTGACCCGACTTGGTCGTCACCCATGGCTGGTCGCGGGGTTGGCGCTCTTGATCCAGATGGTCCCGACGTTGGTCTACTACGCCCGGACCGGGGGTGAGAGCGCAGGCAGTGTGCTGGCCGATCTGTGGCCCGGCCTTGTCGTCGCTGCGGTGCTGCTCATCGGGCTGGTGCTCGCGACCGGGTGGGTACGCCAGGTCGGGCTGATACGACCCGCAGCAGAGTGGTGGAAGTGTTACGTGCTCCCCGTGGCGTGGGTGGGTGGCCTCGCAGTGGTCGGTCGTCTCTCCGGGTGGGGCGAACCTGAGGCGTTTCCAGTCATCGCTCTCGCAGTCGTCGTGATCCTGGTCGGATTCAACGAGGAACTCGTATTCCGAGGCTTCCTCTTGCACTCGTTCCGAAAGCGGATGCCATTGATCGGAGCGATCACCGCAACGTCGGTGCTGTTTGCGTTGATGCACACCGGCACACCCGGACCCGACGCATCAGCCCTCTCGATCGTGGTGACGATCGGCTCGGTCTTCGCGTTGGCAGTTCTCCAAGCAGCGCTCTACATCGCAGGCGGGTCGCTCCTCCCCGTCATCTTGTTCCACGCCTGGTGGGACCTGATGATCTTCTCCGGTGGCGGCATCGACCTCACCTCAGAATCCGCAACACTGGGTTGGACGGCACTCATCGCGACCATCGCCATGGCGCTCGGATACAGCACCTACCTCCTCAAACGAACCAAGGCCCAACCCCCACCGACAGACACGACACCCAACCATTCCTCCTGACCCACCTGAAACCGCAGCACCTATGGGCGGAGAGAGTGAGGCTGAGTCTGCGCAGGATCGTTCACGACATGGCGATGTCGGGTTTGGAGGAAGTGAAGACGGTGGCTTCCACGCCTCCAATGGCGCGGTCGACTGAGCCGGTGACTGTGAGGCCCGCCGCTGCGAGCAATTCTCTGAGGTGATCCGGGTCAACGGGGACCGGTCTGTGGCCGCGGGCGTCCTCACCGGCGTATCGCATGTGGGCACCACTTGTGAGGTCCTCCTCGATCAGCAGCAATCTGCCGCCCGGTTTGAGAACCCGAGCTAGCTCGCTTGCGGCCAGTGCAAGGTCGGCGAAGTGATGTACGGCGTTAACCGCCCACGCACTGTCGACTGAGTTGGCGAGCACGGGTATCGCCTCGGCGGTGCCGTTCCGAACGTCGATGAGTGGACGGGCAGACTGCCACAGACGCCGCAGGCTGAGTACTCGGCGCATGGTGAATGAGGGTTCGACAGCTATCACCCGCCCGTCTGGTGCCACTCTCTTGGCTGCCTCGACAGTCGCTGGTCCCAGACCGGCTCCCAGATCGAGAAGCACCTGACCACCTTGGGGATCAACCAGGTCAACGGCAGCTTGATTCAGGTCCGACGACCAGAAGTCACCCACGGAGACGATCATGTGAAGAGCGAAGTCCAGCGTCCGTCGGGTGCGGTGGGGGTCTTCTTCGTTGCCGGAGTGGTGCAGATTCGAGGTCGTATGGTTCATATGCGAATCTCGGCGGGGACGGGCGTCAAGAGAGGCAGCTCACGCCCATGACAAGACCGAACGGGCATGGTGGCGTGACGCACTCGTTCCATAGCCACACCCTACCTGCGCACACTTGTCGGCACATATGGACTGGGTAGGGCGTGCTACTGGGCCCGTCCTTGCTGCACGGCGGTGTCGTCAGATCGCCGTTGGGGACTCCTCCTCGAGACTCGCCTTGATCCGAGCTAGCCGCTCACGGACCTGCTTCGAGAAGCCCTTCTCCGTCAATCGGTCGAGGACCCGTTGCCACCGCGGAGGGTCTTGTTCGACGACGACCACGTCTAGTCGTGTCCCCCCGTCCTCGGGTGTGAATGTCCACGCAAAGGTATGGGTGGCGACGGAGATCCTGTGCCTCAGTCCTGCGGCGGTCATCGTCGGATAGGCCTGGAATACGATCCGGCGGTCACGGACGACCTCTACGTACTCAATGGCGACTTCTTCAACGAAGACGAACATCTTGCCAGCGAGATGCGCCGTCGTTCCGACTCCCCCCGGGATCAGGGTGGCGTTGGCAACGTTCATGGGGTCCCCGGCATAGATCCTGCGGGGATCAAGGCAGTGCTCGAACACAGAGTGCACCGGAGCATCGATCAACACGCTGAACTCGTACGTTGGATCCGACAGAATGATCACCTCCCTCTGATACGTCCTCGCCAATCATCCGCCCGTTCCGCGTCATCGACAAGGGAAGAATGTCAGACCCGCCCATATCGGCTCAGTGTCAGGGGCCCGTTCGTTGATGGTGAAGGGCACAATGTTCTGAGATTGACGCGCTGTGCTGACTTCGGGGGAGCCAGTGATCGAAGTGACCCGGTCGACCGAGAGCGACGTACGCGAGTTCATCGCCTGGCGATACGACCCGCCGTATGAGGTGTACAACATGAGCGATGAAGCGTCTGAGTTGGTCGCATACTTTCTACGCCCGGATGTGAACTGCCACACGTTGCATGAAGGCGATGTCGTAGTTGGGTTCTTCACCCTTGGCAGCGATGCTCACGTCCCCGGCGGCGACTACCAGACGCAAGCGACAGACGTTGGCATGGGAATCCGCCCAGAGCGGACAGGTGCGGGGGAGGGGCGTGGCTTCGTCGAGATCGTGCTCGATCACGTAGTCGAGATGCTGAACCCGTCTCTCGTTCGAGTAACCGTAGCTGCAGGTAACAAGCGTGCTCTCAAAGTCTGGAAGCGGGCAGGCTTCTCAGAGGCATCTCGCTTCAGCAGCGGACGTGAGATCCTCGGATCAAGCGACTTCGCTGTTCTGACATGGAGCCCCGAGGATCGCACATAACGAAGCCTCTTTGTGTCAAGGGGGATCTTTGGGGGCGCGTGTGATCGGACCGATTCGGGGTCGGTGTGGGCGTGTAGGTTTGGTGTCGGGTTCGGGAGTGACCGATCCGAAGAGCCGGTGATCAGGATGCGAGGCCGGCCACGCTGGATTCAGTGACGTTCCTGGTTGTCCTCCCGGACCCACCTTCGCTATTCAGCCATCGCGGCGTTCAGCGTCGGTTCTGAGTTGTCGGTAGACGGCGTTCGAGATGCGCCGTTTGAGTGCTCGGAGTGCTTCCTTGTTCGTTTTGCCCTCATCGATCTTGCGGTCGTAGTACGCCTTGCCGGGGGTGTGGTGGCGGATCTGGGTGACGGCGGCGGTGTGGATGGCATGGTTCAGGGTCCGGTTCCCGCGCCGTGACAGGCGATGCCTGGTCTTGGCTCCTGAGGAGACTTCGATCGGGGCGGTGCCGTTGTAGGCGGCATACCGGTCTGGCGTCGTGAAGCGTTCGATCGGTGGCGTATAGCCGATGAGGAACGCGGCGACGACGGGTCCGACACCGTAGATGTCGGTCACCGACGTGTCAGCCGCTGCGACCGCTGTGCGGATCCGGACCTTGTTTGCTTCGAGGTCCCGGTCCAGACGGCGGATATCGACAATGTGTGCCTTGGCCATGAGGCGGCGTTGTTCACCGACGGCGTCGAGGCCGCGGATCCCTGAGAGCATGCGGGCGGCCTGTCTGGCCGACAAGCGGTGCCCCATACCGCCGGGCTTCAATGTGGCGAGGATCGCATGGAGGCGACACACGGCCTGGGTGCGCAGCGCAGTGAGCTCGAGATGCCGCTTCGCCAACATCCGCAACACCGCCGCCTCGTCCTCACGTTTCACCTCAGCAAGGCTCTCGCGGCGCAACGCCGCAACAGCGACGGACCGGGCATCGTTCTCATCGTTCTTGTTCGATGTGCCCGACGACAACACCCGAATCCGTGATGCGAGTACGGGCGGCACATCGACGACTGTCTCACCGGAGGCGACGAGCTGCTGCGACAGGAGATGCCCGAGCCCGGTGGCGGCCTCGACCGCCCACACCCTGCCATCACCATCCACGCTTGTTGCCCAGTCGATCAATTTGCTCGCCTGGTCCTGATCTGCCCGGAGCGTGAACTCACCAAGCACCGTCTCATCGTCGTCGATCGCGACCGCGGTGTGGGTCGCCTTGTGCGGGTCGATACCAATCGTCGTGACCATCATCACCCTCCTCTGGAACGGGGTCACATAGGTGGTCGCGGCAGGCACTCCTGATCACAACGAATCGTGCGCGTTGCCTCGGCGTTCGCCTCTTTCGAGCCACACCACGACCAAGGGCTCGACGGGCCGACAGTTCGTTACCAAGACACCCGACCGGTGTCAGGCACTTCGAGAGCCAGACCCGCCGACGCCCCCAACGCTACGAGACGGAACCGTCCCGCAACACCCCAACATCATCAATCAGGCACATCTGGGCGGGTATCCCGCCTACGGATCAGTCGTGGCCGATGAGAGCCGGGCCGTCAGGGTTGTCAATGATGAACTTCCATGACCCGTCAGGCTGGCGGCGGAGGACCTCTGCGGTTGCCCCCTTCGCGACGCGCTCATCTGGGAAGCTCATGGTCCACGCCCAGTGGACAAGCGCAAGCTCACCGGCCTCGAACGCCACCGACTCGTTCATGACGATGGACGCGCCCGTGGCGAGGTACCCAGCGAGCACCTCGCGGATCGCATCCGGTCCTTCGTGGGCTCCTCGGGCGTTGGTGAAGACGGCACCGTCTTCGTAGAGATCCATCAACCCGTCAAGATCCCCGGAAGCGAATCGCTCCTCAAACAGCTTGCTCGCCTCACCAGGACGACTCGCGCCCATCACATACCTCCCTTGACGGTTTCCACGACCCTACGCGCTGACGCGCATGCCCGCACGTATCGGCACAAACGGGCGGCACGAAAGACCGGATCGAACCGCCCAGATTGCAGGTTGTCGCTCGCTTGTCCATCGGGGTCGTTGGCCTCTGGCCGCAGAGCATCGAGCGGAGTGATGCTCAGAAGAGCGACGGAGGTATGCAATGACGGTGGAGCTCCTGGTCGATGGTGTGTATCAGCTAGGGACCGGGATGGTGAACTCGTACATCATCGATGGTGATGAAGGCGTGATCTTGGTGGACACGTTGACCGCCAAGAAGGAGGGTGTGATCGCCGAGAGTCTGAAAGAGATCGGTCGTTCCCTCGCTGATGTCAAAGCGATCCTGCTCACGCATTCCCACATGGACCACACGGGGAGCGCCGCGGCAGTCAAGGCGGCCTCTGGGGCCACTCTGTACGCCTCCGAAGCAGACACCCCTGCGATTCAGGGTGCCGTGAAACCACCCCTGCCGCCAACCTCCTGGTACGCAGCACCGCTGTTCTGGGTGTCGCTCCTGTTCCCGAGTCCACCCCCCGCAGAGGTAGACCGGTTCATCTCCGAAGACGGCAATGGACTGCTTCCGGGAGATCTTCGTGCCATCGATACGCCGGGGCATACTCCCGGCCACACGTCGTACCTTCTGGACCGAGCCGGTGGTGTTCTCCTCGTCGGGGATGCCGCCTGGGCAACCAGAGACGGCAGCGTGAAACGCGGGTGGCACCGGTCCACACCGGAAGTCGATGGCAGCCTCCGCCATCTCGCGGAGTTCGACTTCGAGATCGCAGCCTTCTGCCATTCCGAGCCGATACGAACCCAGGCGTCAGCAGCGTTCCGTAGATTCGCAGATGGACTCACGTCACCGAGGCGACCAGGCGACGCATGACAGCACATATCGGCGGCCTGTCTTGGGTCGAAGTGCCCTGGCATCGAGCGGCGCCGGTCGGCGAGAGTGCGGTAACAGGATGCCCACGTCGCGTTGGGAGACTTGATGATGCGGTCACGCTGTTTGCTCGGATTCGTTCCGGTCGTGATCGTCGTGCTTCTGTTGGCTGCATGCGGTGACACGGTTGACGGGTTCGCGGACACGACGCTCGCCGTGATGACCACTGAAACGGCCGATACAACGGTGGCTTCGACGACGACCATCACGTTGCAGGAGACGACGACCACGTTGGTGGCTCCGACCACAACCTGGGTGGTTGATGAGGTGTTGCCAGAGGTGGTTGCTGTTGGGTTGGCTGAGCCGGGTGAGTACGGGGTCGGGGAACGCGGGTACACGTTTGTGGACCCGACACGACAGGGCCGAGAGGTCGTCGTTTCTGTGCATTACCCGGCGGCCGTTGATGGCAGCTTCGTTGTGTCTGACGCTGAGCCGAACGCGTCGGCTGCTCCCTATCCGGTTGTTGTGGGGTCGGACCAGATGGCGAATCTGATGGGTCCGCATCTCGCGTCCCACGGCTTCATCGTCCTCGGTGGTGTCGGCCAGGCAACGTGGAATGTCCACCCGAGTTGGAAGATGGTGGACTACCCGCTCGACCTGATGGTCGGCCTCGACGGCCTAGAGGGCCTCGACGAGGGCGACCCGCTCGCAGGTATCGCAGCAACCGATCGCACCGGAGTCATCGACTACTCGTTCGGGTCGTGGACGGCGCTGATGCTCGCCGGTGGAAGAGTCAACCCAACCCACTACACCTCGACATGTGCATCCCCTCCCGCCGAGTGGACCGACTACTGGTACACATATGTGTGCAACTCGACCGATGGGTGGACCGAGATGGTCGAGCGCGGTGTCAAAGCGGGGGTTGCCTCCGCCGAGGGGTTGTGGGAACCGATGGGGGACGACCGCATCAAAGCAGCGATGCCGATGGGGTTCGAGGGATTCGACCTCACCGGCCCCGATGGCTTGGCCGGAATCTCGATCCCGGTGATGTATGTGGCCGCGGGCAGCGACACGCTCAACTCGTATCCATTGGCCGCCGTACCGCTCTTCGACAACACAGACCCGGATTGGGCGTCGATGATCACGTTCACAGACGCCGGCCACATGATGATCTTCGACCCCGATGCCCAGATCCAGTTCAAGCGGTTTGCACTCGCGTTCTTCGGCTATCACCTCGCCGGGATCGATGAGTACGCCCCGGCCCTAACGTCCGAGTTCGTCGAGCAGCAAGCTCCCTACCTCGAACCCCATTCGTCGTACGAGACACTCATATGGGCCGTCAACGAATAGCGTGACACCTACGGCGGCGAGCACTCGCCAAGCTCCGGCACGACGAGAGCCACTGAACCCGCGCTGCGGCGCATACAGTCGTCAGAGAGCCGCCCGTGTCGGCACATTTGGGCAGTCAGCACCGCCCGACCGGTCGTGCCCCACTGGCCATGTCATCCCTCCCAGCCGGAACTCAGGCCGGAGGCTGCTCACCCAGCAGGTCGACTTGCAGCGTTGTGGGAATCGCTCTCCGGACAGCGTCGCGTACCGGTGAATGCTGATCTGCCCACTCGACCAACGCCTGCAGGTCTTCGGCGCTCGCGTTGTCGGAGGCAATACCCACGACCGCTCTTGTGGTGAGCGGGCCCGCCGGGATTTCGGAATCCATCCCCAGCATTCCGCGATCGTCGGACTCACTGTCGACGGTCACTTCCAGTTGGGTCAGGTCGATACTCAAGACGGCAGCACGCATCGCGATGAGTGTGGCCAGGCAATTCGCCGTGGCGGCCCTCATCATCGATCCGGGAGACGGTGCTGTGCCACCCCCGCCGACCGCGCTGGGCATATCCGAAACGAGGACTATCCCGTTGGGCTGAACAACACTCGACCTGAGCCTGTCAATCACCGCGGTAACGGGAGCATCGGTATAGCGAGCTTCTTCAGGATGCTCGGTGAGGTAGACAACAACTTCCTCGATTGAATGTCGGATGGCTTCACTCATGGCCCACTCCAGTCTGATCAACCCGGCGCTGCCGTGTGAACAGTAGGCCTCATGTTGATCGTCGTCCGCCGATATTGAGGGTGGCACACGCCACCGGGACGGCGGAACGAGACCCAACCGAGCCGCTGCTATCGGCCCAACCGGACGCTCACCGCCCGACCGGGGTGTGCAACACCACCCGCATCATCGCAAACCAACATACCCAGCCGGGTATCGGTGGATCGCCTCCAGGTTTCTGGTCCTAGAGTGATGGCGGCGCATCCTGCGGTGGGATGGCTCATCGGGCGGAGATCGTCAACCCGGTTTGGCCGCAGGGTGCGCTCTTCCGCGACCGTCGAATCGGCGATGGAGAGTGGTCGGCGCAGCATCCGAAACGGCCGCCCACGCGGGCTGTCGTCTCAGGGGGTCATTGCAGCGCTTCGGCGAGTTTGTCTGATGGGGTCATGCGTCCGAGGGTTCGTCGGGGCCGACCGACGAAGCCGACGCCCGATCGACCGGTTCGACTCGCCGGCCTGCTGCCGATCCCACACCTCGACCCGCTCCGACTCAGTGAACACCGCCACAACAACCTCCTCGACAAGAGACAACTTCTCCCGCCGAGAGTGTTGCGTCCACCCCCAGACACCACGCGGAATCGGCGCTGGTTGCGTGTTCTGCCTCGACCGCGGTGGCAGCGTCAACGACCTGATTCGCGTCGAGTCGGTGTATGAGTGCCGCCTTCTGCCCGCGGGTCACATTGCTGCCCGGGCAGAACCTGGTGTTGGACGGCGGGTTGCAGCCCTTCGTCACGCCCGCCTCGGCGAGCCAGCTGATGGCTGCCTTGAAGACGTTGTCGTCGGCCACGGCGGTGAACTCGCCGGCGGCAATCGCAGGAACCGGAACGAGGAACAGCACGAACGCTGTAACGAAGAGAAGCTCCGTGGTCGGAATACGATGCTTCGCTTTTCCGTTCCCTCTTGATTCCAGGCTCGGCTGGGCCAACCGAGTCCGCGATTGATCCCGCCCACGTTGAATACCTGGTGGTTGCGGAGATCGGATCCGGGACGTCGGGCTCGTTGGGGTTCTACGGAAGCAAACCACGGACCGCCGCGAGCGTATGTCGCCCGAGGACCGCTGATGGCACCTCTAGATCGAGATGAGCGGTGCGAAGATGAAGACGAGCACGATGCTCACGGCACCGACGGATACGGCTGCGGCGATGCCAACGAGGAACGGCTTGAAGCCGAGGCCCTTGAGTTGCGCGAATGAAGTCCCGAGCCCGACGGCGGCCATGGCCATCGCGAGGCAGTACTCGGCTGCGGTGCGGATCGCGTACACGAGGTCGTCCCACGCCTCGGCTCCCCAGATCCCGAAAGCGGTGCCGCTCGATTCGACGCCGGCGTCGCCGATCGATCGGAAGATCGCCATGGCGAGGAACCCGAGGATGAACACCGGCATCATGTCGAGGATGCTGGTGCGCTCGCCGAGTTCCTCACCCTGCTGACGCTGACGCCGGACGTATGCGTAGGTGATGGCGGGGATGACGACGATCATCAGGACGTTGCGCACCAGTTTGCTGACGATGGCGATGTCGGCGACGCTCGGCGAAGCGGTGACGTTGAACGACTGGTCGTAGATGAGTCCCGCACCCGCCACCTGAGCGGTCTCGTGGATGGACGTTCCCAGGAACAACCCAACCTCAACCACGTCGCCGCCGAAGATGAGATTCCCGAGGAACGGGTAGAGCAGCATCGCTGCGATCCCGAACACCGTGATGTTCGCGATCGCATAGGTGACCTCCTCCTCCTTGGCGCGGATGCCGGGTGCCGCCGCCACGATTGCGGTCGCGCCACAGATCGCCGTTCCGATCGCAATCAAGGTCCCGAGCCGTTCCGGAAGACCAAGGCGGCGGGTCGCGATGGTGGCCACGACGAGACCGGTCAGCACGGCACCGACCACGATCGGGATGCCGAAGACGCCGATCTCAAGCACATCGACGATGCTGAGCCGGATCCCCAACAGGATGATGCCGAGACGAAGAAGCTTCTTGAGACTGAACTCCACGCCCGGGGCGAACACGTCGCTCAGCCCGATGGTGTTACGGATGAGCATCCCGAGCACGATGGCGACCAAGATGAAGCTCACGAGGCCGTTGATACCGACCAGCGAGTTGATCCCATCCGCTGTGAGGATCGAGACAACGACCACCACGACAGCAAGCGCGACACCGGGGATCAACGATGGGACACGATCGACGGTGGTACCCAACAGGAGATTCTCGAACCGATTCGGGACGCGTGGAGTCGTGGTCTCGGTCACTCGGGTCCCACACTCCTTGCTAAAGCTGTCAACAGATCACCGAGTCGTAGCTCGATGACGACTGCCGGCTCGGCGAGTCACCATGGATGGCCGCCTTCTGCGCCTTCGGATCTGCCTACCCGGCGGTGGACGAGTATTGACCGGCTCTGGTTGTACCAGTGAGAGGCCCGTGTGCCTACATCCAGATCCCGAGGTCAATGACCGACGGCGCCACCGCCGGAGCAATCGGTCGCACGCCCGGTACGAACCGGTAGACGCTCCCGAGCGGGGGTCGAGGATCCGTATCGCCCTTGTTCGGCCACATGGCCATCGCCCGCTCTGCCATTGCTGTGATCGAGAGCGATGGATTCACGCCGAGATTGGCACCGACCGCCGCGCCGTCGACGACATGGAGTCCGGAGTGCCCGAACACGCGGTGATACGCGTCGATAACACCGGATGAGGCGTCCGCCCCGATGGCTGCGCCGCCGAGGATGTGTGCCGTGGTGGGCCGGTTGAGGAGGACCTCGTTGATCGAACTCATCGCCTCGCCCCCCATGGCTTCGGCTGCGATGCGCGCTGCCTCGTTTGCAATAGGGATGTAGGTCGGGTTGGGTTCCCCGTGCCCCTGCCGGGACACCACGCGGGTGCCGAAGATGCCACGTTTCCGGATCAGCCGGAGGGAGTTGTCGTAGCTCTGCATGACCAGCAGGATCACCGAACGTTCCGCCCACCGGCGCAGCGACATCGACTTGAGCCACCGGATCGGGTGGGCAACGATGTTGCCTAGGTAGCGCAGTGGCCGGGGGAGGCCCGGGCCGCCGTCGGTGAGGATCGTTGCGAGGAGCCCCATGGCCGAACTGCCCCGTGGGTACCGAACCGGCTCGATGTGGGTGTGAGGTTCGGGATGGATCGAGGACGTGATTGCGACGCCCTGCGAGTAGTCGATGTCGGTCCCGTCGGCCGTTGCCCCGAGGAGCACCTCCGAGTTGGTGCGGACCAGTTGGCCTGCTTGATTCGAGACGCCCGGAAGTCGGCCGGCCTCCATGAGCTTGAGAATGAGGCGGGTGGTTCCGAGAGCGCCGGCCGAGAACACCACCTGATCCGCTATGAAATCGCTGCGGTTACGGCCGGGTCGCGGCCCGGGCTTCCGTGTCGTGACGCGCCACCGACCGTCCGGCCGTTGTTCGACGTCGGTGACCTCCGTATCTGCGTGGACGACGGCCCCAGCGTTCTCCGCGAGGTGGAGGTAGTTCTTGTCGAGCGTGTTCTTCGCGTTGTTGTTGCATCCGACCATGCAGGCGCCGACCAGCGTGCAGCCGGCGCGACGGGGACCCGCGCCGCCGAAGTAGGGGTCGTCCACCTCGACACCAGGCTCACCGAAGTACACCGCCACGGGGGTTGGGCGGAACGTGTCCTCGACGTCGAGGCGCTTGGCTATGGCCCGCATCACGTCGTCCGCGGGTGTGTCCGCCTTCGCCTCAACGACGCCGAGCATGCGCTTCGCGAGGGCGTAGAACGGGGCAAGTTCCCGCTTCCAGTCGGTGATGGAGCCCCATTGCGGGTCTGTGTAGAAGGCGTCATGCGGTTCGTAGTGGGTGTTCGCGTAGACGAGCGAACCACCTCCGACCCCCGCTCCGGAGAGCACCAGCACGTTGCTGAGGAGATCGAGCCGCTGGATACCGTAGAGTCCGAGGCGGGGCCCCCAGAGGAAGCGCTTGAGATCCCAGTTGGTTTTGGCGAACTCCCCGGTTCGGTAGCGGCGACCCGCTTCCAGCACACCGACGCGGTAGCCCTTCTCGGTCAATCGCAGCGCCGAGACGCTGCCCCCAAACCCTGATCCGATGACCACGACGTCGTAGGAAGAAGCCACGGGCGGAGCGTAGTTGGGGCGTGGGCACGCGCGACGAGCTGTGAGTCACGATTCACGAGCAGGATTCGGGGCGGTCCTCATCTTCGTGGTTCTTGCTCTCCGATTCTCTCCGCTGCACTCCGGCTCTGTTCCTCGGCTGCCCGGCTGCGCGGCTCGTGGCGGCGGGTTGCGATGGTGGCCACGACGAGACCGGTCAGCACGGCGCCGCCGCGCCGCGAGACGGCGGATCCCGGCAATGTCGAACCCGATCGCCCCGGCGATGGCGGCTTCGTCGACGTCGGGGAGTTCTTCGAGACGACGGCCGGTGGAGATGAGGTTTCGGCCGGTTTCGGGGGCGACGTCGATCCGGCCGGTGACCCATTCGACCAAAGACCGATACCCGTCACGCAACACCGCCTGACGACGATCCAGCTCACGCAACACCGCCATCTGCCTGTATCGGGCCTGAGCGATCACAGGCTCACTGGCGAGCAACTCCTCCTCGAGTGCATCAGAGGTGAAGCCCTTCGTATCCATACCCGCTACGTATCAACGGTATGTGACAGAAACCGGTACCCGGGTGAGAGAGTCTCAAGAACCCTTGCGACCCCTCGAGCGCCGTTTGGCACCACGCGGACGGAACCCTGGCGTGGTGCTCCGTCGCGGAAGTGGCTGCCGTGACTGTCCGGGCCTCGACGCAGTCCCGACTGCGCCTTCGTTGTGCGTGCTTGCCGGATGACGCCGATGCCTCGGAACCACCCAGACACCACCTCAGCGACAGACCACTAGAACTCGGCGGCGCCCCAGACGGGGATTTGGGCTCCGTCAATTACTGCGGATCGGTGGCCGGTGAGGAAGTCGATGACGTTGGCGATCTCTTCCGGCTTCGGCCAGTTCACATAGTCGGCGTAGGGGAGGGCGCCCCTCGTGCGTTCGGTGTCGATTACCGACGGCATGAGTACGTTGCACGTGACGTTCGTATCCGAGAGTTCCCTCGCGACCGACTTCGCAAGCGCCACAACACCGGCCTTGGCGACGTTGTAGGCGGCCTGGCCGGCCGGGGCATCGATGGCCTGCCGGCTGCCGAGCATGATGATCCGACCCCATTCCTCGTTCCTCATGTGGGGAATAGCGGCACGGACGGTGTTGAAGGCTGAGCGAAGGTTCAGGTCGATCATGCGATCGAAGCGAACATTGTCGGTCTCGTGAACGTCGCGGCCCCCAGCCCATCCACCGACGAGGCAGACCAGCACGTTGAGACCGCCGAATGTGTCGACCGTTTCCTGGACGAAGCGGTCCACGGCCGTGGGATCCACCGCATCTACGCGACGCAGCAACAGATGGTCTTCGTCGAGGTCGAACCGACTCTCGAAATCCGCAGCTTCCTCCGGGATGATGTACGACACCCCGAGCTTGAAATTGCGTTGGACAAGGAGTGGCACCAGCGCTCGACCGACCGAGCCCGTACCTCCCGTGATGATGGCAATGTTCGATCCGGTCATGGCCCCACCCTAGCCCTTCGGCCCGGAGTCTACGGTGCGCAGACACCCGCGACGAATCACGCTGCTACGATGCTCGGACGCTATACGGAGCTACCGGAGGGGACTGCTGTGGCTGAGATCAGGCTTGAGGATATTGGGAAGATCTATCCGGACGGGACGCGTGCGGTTGGTGAGGTGACGCTGACGATCAACGACGGCGAGTTCCTGGTTCTTGTGGGTCCGTCTGGCTGCGGTAAGTCGACGGTGTTGCGGATGATCGCCGGGTTGGAGGAGATCTCCGAGGGCAAGATGTACATCGGTGACAATCTGGTGAATGATGTTGCGCCGAAGGATCGCGATATCGCGATGGTGTTCCAGAACTATGCGTTGTATCCGCATATGACGGTGTTTGACAACATGGCGTTTGGGTTGAAGCTCCGTAAGACGCCCAAGGATGAGATCAAACGGCGCGTGGATGATGCCGCTGAGATCTTGGAGATCACCGAGTTCTTGGATCGCAAGCCAAAGGCTTTGTCGGGTGGTCAACGACAGCGCGTCGCGATGGGTCGCGCGATTGTGCGTGAGCCGAAGGCGTTCTTGATGGACGAGCCGTTGTCGAATCTCGATGCGAAGCTGCGGGTGGCGATGCGTACCGAATTGGGTCGTCTGCATATGCGGTTGAAGACGACAACGGTGTATGTGACGCATGACCAGGTCGAGGCGATGACGTTGGGTCACCGTGTTGCGGTGCTCCAGGCGGTGACGCAGAAGCGGCCGTACAACCTGGCGCAGGTCGCGCCTCCGACGGAGTTGTTCAACAATCCGGCGAATCTGTTCGTTGCAGGGTTCATCGGGTCCCCGGCGATGAACATGGTGTACGGCGTGTTGGAGCAGGAGTCTGAGGGCCGCGTGTATCTGAAGTTCGCGGACAAGCGCGTGTATGTCGAGGCTGAGGCCTTGCATAGCCATCCAGGGATCGATCAGTACTACGGCAAGAAGATCGTGGTTGGGATCCGTCCCGGCTTGTTCGACGATGCCCGCACCGTCGAGACGGTCGCGCGTGAGCGGATGATCACGGTCAACACGGATGTGAATGAGCTGCTGGGTTCTGAGTCGTATGTGCACTTCGGATTGGACCAAGCGCCCGTGATCACGCCCGATATCGAGGAGCTGTTGGCCGATTCGGGGACCGATGCTGAGACGTTGGGTCATGAGACACGGTTCACCGCTCGGGTGGCACCGGATGTTCCCGTGCCCGATGGCTCCGAGATCGAACTCGTGATCGACACATCGAAGCTGCATTTCTTCGACCCCGATACGTCAGACAAGATCGGATACACGCCTCGCGCCTAGAACCGACCCGCTAGGGGTCAGCCGGAGCGTTCGGCAACGACGATACCCACCGAGTTCAACTCGTCGATCAGCGACGCCGCGTCGACGGCACGTTGCATCGAGTGAACACCACGCCGTGTGACCTCACCGCGCAGGGCGAGATCGATGAGCGCGGTTGCCGGGAATGCTGTGGTCCGTGCGAGTGCCGAGAATCTGCCGTCGTGGACATCCTCGATCTCGAGGATACGCGTGCCATCATCGGTCTCGATCCACACCCGCACGAGCACGAGGTCCGGGGCGCCGCGGGGCAGCGTGCGGTCGAGCGCCGCGAGCAGTACTGAACGAGGTGACGGATCGCCGGTCTCGTCGAACAGTCCCATGTCGCGGATCGCGGCGAAGATGCGTCCGTGGCCCGGGAAGCGGAGCGTCTTGTACTCCAATTTGTCGACGGTGCCCTGCCGGTTCAGGCACATGGTCGATGTGCCCCCGGCGGTCGAGAACGCTTCGAGCGGGCCCCATCTGTCCCATTCAACGGTTTCGAAGCGAGTGAGCGGCGCGACCGTCGCGTACCGGCCGCCCTCGAGAATCTCGCATGGCTCCGCGTACTCGTTGATCAACCCGGCCGGGCTGAACGCGAGTTGGTAGCCAAGTATGCCGATCGGTTCTTGGGGCAGCGCACCGACGCGCATCTGGACAGACTGAATCCGCCCGGAAGTTGTTTCGATGAGATGGTCCGCCATGACGTTGGCCAGGCCCGGGGCGAGGCCGCAGTCCGGGGCGACGAGAACGTCGGCGGCTGCGGCGGCGGCATCGAGGTCGTGCTGTGCGGCAACGACCGTGGGGTTGCCACCGAAGTCCGCATAGTGCGCCCCGGCGCGAATGGCCGCTTCGGCCACGACGAGACCGAAGCGGTATGGCACGGCGGACACGACGGCGTCTGATCCAGTCATCATGCTGTCGAGTCCGGCCCGATCGTTCACATCGAGGTGGGCGGGTGTCGCGCCGTACTCGTCCGCGACCCTCGAAGCAGCCTCGGGGTCGGAGTCGGCCACCGCGACCGTGTGTCCACGGCGAACGAGGTCCCAGACCGCGGCAGAGCCGACGATCCCTGCACCGAGCACCAGTGTGTTCATTGACATGAGTTCCTACTTCCGATCATGGAGAGAGCCTCTTGAACGTCTCGGCTCGGGCGAGTCCGAACGGTTCGCCCGCTGTGGTCATCCATCCGTCGATGCCTTCGATGAACCGGGCACGGGCGTCGCCCGATGTGCCTGCGCCTCCCATCGTCGTCTCCGACTGCGATGCGTGGCACAGCAGCGCCTCGATCTTCGCTTCGAACGCCCGGTCATCGACGGATTCGGCGTGGTCGGGTTCATCGGCGGACCACAAGAGGACCGCTGCGGGTCGATGGGCTTCGAGTTGCTGCTCAGGATAGAAGCGCTGTTCGCGAGCGGCCACGACGGCGTCGATCGCGAGGAACCCGGTCGCTCGGTGGTCCGGATGGAGCTGGTACCGCTGCCACGGATCATGGGTGAGCACGACATCCGGACGGTGCTTGCGGATCAGCGATGCGATCGCCTTGCGAAGGCCGCGGGTCTGTTGGAGTTCACCGTCCGGTTGTCCGAGCCACGCGACGCTTGCGACCCCGAGAATCGCGGCGGCGGCCATCTGTTCGCGACGCCGATCGGCGACCAGGTCGGCCTGGTCGATGTGCGGATCCCACGATCCCATCGAGCCATCGGTGGCGACGACGAACACGGCATCCGTTCCCCGTTGCGTCCACGTGAAGATCGTGCCGCCGGCTCCGAACTCTGCATCGTCCGGATGGGCGCCGATCGTCATGACAGAACTTGGCATAGGAAGCGGTTCCGTAGCGAAGGGGACCTGGTCGTAGAGTCGCGGTGGCATCACGGTGAGAGCCTACCGGGCCGGGGATTGGCGGTCTCGATCGATCCCTGCGTCAAGGCAGCCCAGGCGGCGAAGGGCCTCTAGGTCCCACGGTCGATCGAGATCCAGGGCGAGGCCGGGTCGCACGAGGATCGAGGCACGCCCTCGCGTCGCCGATAGGTGACGTCGGAAGCTCCCGGGGCCGTAGTCAAACGGGAACGTCCCGCCGGTGCCACCGATGAGGGAGGTGCCGCCGTCGCGCGACGGTGCGAGCACCATGCCGCGCGCTGCGTGTTGAGCAGCCGCTGCGACGTCCGGGCCTGAGAGTGCCGGCAGGTCGGCATGCACCACAATCCACGGTCCGTCGACGACCGCCACACCCGCGCGCGCTGCGGCGTTCAGGCCACCCGGAGGCGGTTCCGGTACGACCGAATCGGCTCGCTCGGCACTCCAGGCCGCCACCTCCGGGTCGCTCGAGACAACGATCGTCCGGATCCCCGAGTACCGGATCGTGTCGACGGTGTGCATCGCGAGCTGCCGCATCAGAGCAGCGCGCTCGGCGTTGCCGAGAATGGGCGAGAGTCGCGTGAGTCCATAGAACGATCGGATCGGGACCACCGCTGAGACCGCTCTGTCCGGTTGTTCGCCGAGCACGCTTGCGGGCCGGGCGATGCGCTCGAATCTGGCCATGGTGGGGACCGAGCCTACCGGGGCCGACCGTTCAGCCTTGCTCCCACAACCTGGAGTTGGCGGCCCGGGAAGCCCGGAACCCAATCAAAGGAGAATCCAGGAAGCGTTCGATCAGCGCCTTGCTGCTCGTTCTCGTCGCCGCATCGGCGTGTTTGTCCGGCGACGATTCCGCGTTCATCACGGATGGCGAACTGACCGTCCGTTCCGAATCACCCTACGAGGTTCTCGAATTCGAAGATCCAGCGGGACCGGCGGGATACAGCGGATTCGACATCGAGCTCATGAACGCAATCGCGGGGGAGCTAGATCGTGAGGTGGTAGTCGCCAACAGGATCCTGGTCATTGGGTTGGGTCTTCCCATCGCGCTCGGCATTCGCATTCCGACGACCTTCGGCCCCGGAGCCCTTGCCTGTCGCTCGTCGTCGGTGCCCACATGGCGGAGACAATTCGGGCAGGGATCGAAGCGGTGGGTCGCGGACAGATGGAGGTGGCGCGGTCGCTCGGAATGAGCTACTCGAGAGCGATGGTGTGGATCATCTTGTCCCAGGCATTCCACCTGATGATTCCACCGCTCACCAACGAATTCGTCTTGCTCCTCAAGGACACGTCGCTCGTGTCGGCCATCGGCGTGACAATCACGACCGAAGCCCGACACGGCGCCGACGATCCGGAGGAGGCCGGCCGGCTTGGTGATCTAGTGCTCGACGGCGCGTAGGAACCGGCGGGTCCGCTCGTTCTTGGGGTTCTCGAGGACATCGCGGGGTGGACCCTGCTCTTGGATGACCCCTTCATCGATGAAGAGAACCCGGTCGGCAACCTGTTTGGCAAACCCCATCTCGTGGGTGACAATCAGCATCGTCATGCCTTCGTCGGCAAGAGCCCGCATCACATCGAGCACCTCGTCGATCAATTCCGGGTCGAGGGCGCTGGTCGGCTCGTCGAATAGCATCATGTCGGGGTTCATACACAACGAGCGAGCAATCGCCACTCGCTGTTGCTGGCCGCCCGATAGTCGGATTGGGTACTCGTCTCGCTTGTCGGCAAGACCCACTCGCGACAGCATTGCCTCGGCGACCGATATTGCTTCATCGTCCGCGCGACCGAGGACTTTGCGCTGCGCGATCGTGAGGTTCTTCAACACGGTGAGATGGGGAAACAGATTGAACTGCTGGAACACCATGCCGATCTTCGCGCGAACCGCATCAACGTCGGTTTCCGGGTCCGTGATGTCATAGCCCTCGATCAGAACCCGGCCCGCCGACGGAACCTCGAGAAGGTTGACGCAACGAAGCAGCGTCGACTTGCCGGAACCCGATGGCCCGATAATGCAGATCACCTCGCCCGTCGTGACGGAGAGATCGATACCACGGAGCACTTCGAGCGCCCCGAACGACTTGTGGAGGTCCTCGATCTCGATCGGTGGCGCCGCAACGGTCATCGCCCCTTACCCGCCTTGCGCTCCAGCCGCTGGACCAAGAATGTCAGAGGGAGCGTGATGAGCAGGTACATGAAGGCGACCACGGTGAGGGGCGTCGCATTCTGTGTGCTGGTCATGAAGTCGCGAGCGAACTTGGTGAGCTCTTTCGAGAGCGGCGTGGTACCGATCACGAAGAGGAGCGAGGTGTCTTTGATCAGCAAGACCAACTCGTTGGTGAGGGGCGGGATGATGATGCGGAAGGCCTGGGGCAAGATGATGTACGTCATCGCGGTGCCCTTCGGCATGCCGAGGGACCGAGCCGCTTCCATTTGCCCACGCGGTACTGCTTCGATACCAGCTCGAATGGTCTCTGCCATGTAGGCGCCGGCAACGAGCCCGAGCCCGAGGGTTCCCTTCCCCAGGGTTCCACCCGGGATGCGGATGCCAAGCGCCAACGGCAGACCGAAGGCAACCAAGATGATGGTGATCAGCGCCGGTAGGCCCCGAAAGAGTTCAATGTACCCCGTGGCAAACCAACGGTAGGGACGTATGGTGGATCGTTTCATCAACGCCAGGATCAACGCCAGCACGAGACCGAAGCTGAATGCCATGGTCGTGTAGATGATCGTGTTCTTGGCCCCAATGAGGACAACATCGGGGAACATCGCCTTGATGATGTCGGGTTGGAAGAAGCTCTGCTGCAGCTGCTGCCAATCGACGATGAAGGCAAGAACCACAAGCAAGATGACGGTGGCAACGTAGATGACACGCCGTTTGATCTCGGCGCGACGCATCCGGCTCGACTTGGTTGCTACTGCCATTCGCCGTCTACGTTACCGCCCTAGGCCCTCCCCTGCAGAGGCGCTTCCGGATGGCGATGCGGGGCGGCCCCATCGGACCGCCCCGCCATTGCGTAGTGGGTAGTGATAATCAGCCGGTCGGGAAGAACTCCTCGTAGATGTCGTCATACGTGCCGTCGTCGCGGAGCTTGGCCAGTGATGCGTTGATCGCAGCCATCAGGTTCTCGGCTCCCTCTTCTTTGACGGCAAAGCCGTAGAACTCGTCTGTGCTGTAGGTTTCGACGAGCACCAGGTTGGAGTTGTTGAGGGCAGCATCACCGTTGGTCACGATGTCCTGAAGCACTGCGTCGATCTCTCCGGCATTGAGTGCCGTGATGAGGTCGCCGGGGTTCTCGAACGAGACGAGGTTGGCACCGGTCGCATTCTCGGCTGCATACTGTTCGCCGGTTGTGCCCGTCTGGACGCCGAGGTTCTTGCCGCTCAGATCGGAAATCGAGGCGATTCCGCTGCCTTCGGAGGTCAGCAAGGATTGGTCGCCGGAGAAGTACCCATCGCTGAAATCGATGTTGGCTTCACGCTCCTCGGTGATCGTGATCGACGCTGCCGCAATGTCACACTCGCCGGAGTCCATAGCGAGGCCCGACGTGATCGGATCAAAACCAATATTCACTATGGAAGCTTCCAGTCCCAGATCGTCGGCGATCGCACGCATCAGCTCGATGTCGAATCCAGTGAACTCTCCGTCCTCTTCGTACTCCATCGGTGGGTAGGGCGAATCGGTGCAGACCGTGAGCGTCCCATCGCTGATGAGGCCTAGGGATCCTATGTCAACGGAATCGTCATCGCTACACCCGGCAGCCAGCAGCGCAAGCGCGAGCACCGCTACAACAAGCGTTCGTGCACGTGTCATAAGTCGTCTCTCCTCCTCTTTGGCGAGCGGGTCCGCCGCCGTACCGCAAGCCTAGGCGAATTTGGAGGAGGTCTTCAGCTCGGCGACGGGATCACCTGCTCACCGAAGGGCTGCATTCCATCACTCCAGATGGCATCGACGAAGTGGACGCGCAGAAGTCGATGCCCCGGCCCGCGATCTCTTGGATCTGGGCAATGACCCGATCTGGTGTGCCGTAGACCGCATGATGCTCCTCGTCGTGGTGCGTCTGGTCAGGCTACGAGATCACAGCTCAGCGAATGACAACCGCCTCCGCGAGCCGGTAGGCCCCCTTCCGTGACTGGAGTATCCGCCGATCTAACCGACACGCTCGGCGACCTCGTCGAACGCTTCGACCATGTCTCGATGGCGGTCTACGACATCGAGGACTCGATCACGCTCGTTGCCCTGATGGGCGGAGAGTTTCGTGCCGGCGGCGACGTCGACGCCGGCGCCCAACCGAACCGCTCCGGCCATTCCTGCGAAGGTTCCTGCGAAACGGTGACCGCGTCGCCGGTTCGCAGTCAACGACGACGGATCGGAGCACCGCGACGCCAGCGTCGAACACCATCACCCGCTACGGGGCCGCATCGGATGCGCGTCTCGACCGACCACGGGTCGGTGGCAGCGTGGGTGGTCAACGCCAACCGGTAGGTTCTGAGGGTTCCCTCCGACCCCGGAGCACCGCCGGCGCGGGCGAACTTGGGCAGCGGGAAACCGGCGACCTCGGTGATTCGATCTAACCCATTCCCGCCCGGCTTTCCGCCAAACGTTGAACTCACGCCGCTGCATCGTTTCGACCAGTTCGCGCGGGGGATGTGGTCGAGGTACCGCTGCGTGGTCGCAAGCGACGTGTGGCCGAGCTGCTGCCGGATGATCGGCACCGGGACGCCTTCCCCACATGAGGTCGTACGCCATCGAGTGCCTTGGCGCATGCGGGACAACACGCTTCTCGACCCCGGCCCTGTGCCCCAGGCGGTGCAGGAGCGTCCGAACATGCGAGGCGTGCAGAGGACGGCCCTGGAGGGTACAGAACAGCCTGGACCGCCCCGCGACTTCCTTCGGATGGTGCTCGAGGCGAGCTGAGGACTGGCGGCGGCGCAACCCCGGTAGTGTGACCCCATGAGACGCAAGACCAAGATCGTCGCGACCCTCGGCCCGGCGGTCGACTCGCCGACCGATGTCCGCAGCATGATCGAAGCGGGCATGAACGTCGCCCGGTTCAACTTCTCCCACGGAACTCCAGGCGAGCACCGCCAGCGCCATGAGTGGGTCCGTGCCGCCTCAGACGAACTCGGCATTCCCGTGGCGACGATGCAGGACATCCAGGGACCGAAGATCCGCGTCGGAGTGTTCCCCGGCGGATCGGTCGTCCTCGAACCCGGGAGCGAGGTCACGATCGCCCCCGGTGAGGGTGAGGGTGATGCCTCGCTCGTCTGCGTCGCGTACCTCGAGTACGTCGACCTCGTACCAGGATCGAGGGTTCTGTTCTCCGACGGCATGATCTCGCTCGAAGTCCTCTCGACCGATGGGGTCGAGGCCCGCGCTCGGGTCATTAGTGGCGGAACACTCCTCGATCACAAGGGAGCGGCCTTCCCGGGGAGCGACACACGCGTACCGGTCATCACCGAGAAGGACCTTGCCGATCTCGCGTTCGGTCGTGAGTTGGGCTTCGATCTGCTCGCCGCCTCCTTCATCTCGTCGGGTGCCGATATCCGGGAGATTCGCAAGTACATCGGGTACACGCCGATTATCGCGAAGATCGAATCAACGGTTGGCTACCGCAACCTCGGCGACATCCTGACCGAGGCAGACGGGGCCATGGTCGCTCGAGGCGATCTGGGTGTAGAACTCAACCTGGAGAGCGTCCCCCGAGCACAAACCGAGATCCTCGCGCAAACGAACGCGGCAGGCAAGATCGTCATCACCGCCACCGAAATGCTCGAGTCCATGATCACCAACCCCCGCCCGACACGGGCCGAGGTGACCGATGTGTACCGATCGGTGCTCGACGGGACGGACGCGGTGATGCTCTCGGCAGAGTCCGCGATCGGTGCCTATCCAGTCGGAGCGGTGCGGACGATGGATGTGATCTGTCGAGAGGCCGAGATGAGCCCGGAGTTCGTATCGGCACCACACGCGAAAACGCTTCGTGACAGTTCTCCGTACGCATCGGTGGTCTCTCAGGCAGCGGTCGAAACAGCGAACCGTCTCGGGATTGACACGATCGTTGCGTTCACCGAGAGCGGGACAACGGCGCGCCTGTTGTCGAAGCACCGCCCGCGGGCCGATGTCTACGCCTTCACCCCGCACGAGTCGACATATCGCGCCATGGCCGTGTTCGGTTGTATCACGCCGCTGAAGTCGCCTCCGCACGACTCAACCGACGACATGCTGACATTCGCCGAGGAGTACCTGCTCGAGCACGGCATCGTGGAGATCGGGGATACAACCGTGATGGTGGCCGGCATCCCGCCGAATCTGAGGGCCTCGACCAACTTGATGAAGGTCCATCGCGTCGGAGCCGTCACCGGGGGTGTGCCGCTCCACTAGAGCCTCAATCCGCGCACGATCTACACTCCGCTCTCCCGATCCAGGAGTACATGGTGGGCCAGCCGATCGAATTGCTCGACCGCACGGTTGTCGGCGATGTCGCGATCTTCACCCTCGACCGCAACCTCACGAGCATGGCCACACGATCGTTCGACGAGCCTCCGCAGGCTCCGGGCGTCGACGACTTCGCAGCGATCCTTGCACGGCGGGTCTTCGAAGCCGATTCCGGGATCGACCGGGTGTTCGTTGCGTCGAATGCAGTGCAGGTGACGCGATCGGCGGGGTGGTCCGGTCCTGCCGGGCAACGGATCGGCGCCGTGATCACCGATTTGTATCGGTTCTACGACTGAGGGCGGTTCAGCCGCTGTCGGCCGGGGGTGCCGTCGTGGTCGTCGTGGTCGGCGGTGTCGTCGTGGGGGGGGCGGAGTACACGCCCACCTTCAATGTGACCGTTGCTCCGGAACGAACCCACTCTCCGGCACCCGGACTCATTGAGAGAACCACGCCATTCTTGGACTCGCTGGACACCGTCTCTTCGGTCTTCACGATCACGTAGCCGGCCGAGGCCAGCGCGCTGTAGGCGGAGTCATATGACGATCCCACGACCGACGGGAGCTTGACCGGACAATTGACAGGCTCGCCGGACTCCATGCACGGGTGCACCGCGATCTTCTCGTCTTGGGTGTTGTAGCGCCAGGTCCACGTGCGTTCCCGCTCCTTCGTACCATCTGGATGCGTGACGATCCGTGTCACGCTCGAGGTGAAGCCGTTCTTGCCGGTTTGGATCCGCTTCTCCTCGCCGGGGTTGACGGTCAGTTCCGGGTCCTCATTCGCAACGTAGACGACCTCGAACTCCTGCTCGTTGGTGTCCTCGCCCCACTCCGCCGTGCACTTCTTGCCGCCGTTGTTGCCGAAGAAATACACCGAGACCTGGGTATCGGAGTAGCGCGTTCGGATGATGACCGGTGCGTCAGAGTTGTTGCGGAACTTCACATCCGGGGACGGGTAGCCCATGGTGGCTTCGATGACCTTGGGGTACTTCGAGAAGTACAGGGAGTGCGGCTGGTGCTCCACATCCTCGTAGCACCCGTAGAAGACGGCGTTGTAGAGAGTGGTGGCGAACTGGGAGACACCACCACCGATGTTGACGCTGCTGCCTTCGCAGATCACTTCGCCGCCGATGATGGCGCAGTCCTCCAGGTAGCCCTTTGCGAGTGTGCGCTGACCGACGATCTCGTTGATCGAGAACGTCTCACCCGGGAAGACGGTCGTCTCATCAACGGCGTCGGCCATGAGATGAATGTTGCGGACACGATTCTCACCCGGCGTGTCCGTTGTGAACTTCGAAACGAGACCGAGTGGCCCGTACGCCTCCGCTTCTTCGGTCGTGAGGCGCGGCTCGTCGCCTTGGGCGACCGGGAACGGACCCGTTCCTGAGCCCCGCGCTGCCTTCATCACCTCTGCGGTCACCCCCGGAACGTCCATGAGCGTTCCGTAGCGAGACGGAATGATGGTGACGCTGCTGTCCGAGAGCTCGACCTTGAATTCCGCGCTGACGGGCGGGAGTACGAACTCGCTGCTCCTCGGCTCGAGGAGGTCCCGGATCGTCGCCTCGTCGAGCAAGATGTCGATCTGAACGGGGTTGGTGTTGACCTCGGTGTAGATGGCTCTCGCGATCTCGTCTTTCGTGAACGTCATGGAGAAGTCGATGTCGTCGTTGGTGAGCGTGACATCCGAGGCAATGATCCGGCGAACCTGAGCAGCGGCGGCATCGACGTCGGAGTTCGTCACGACCGGCTGGTGGTCGGTGACGGGGATACGGGCTTCCCGGTCACCAAGGGCCGACAGTGTTTCGGCAACCACCTCAACACCGGCATCGGCCTCGATGCGCTCGCCGGCCTGGGGGTATTCGACGACGACTTCGCCGTCGACGACGGCAACGGAGCCTTCGTAGGCCGGGTTGGGGATCGCAACCTCCTGCCACGTGGCGATCTGATCCTTGATGGCGGCGCGGTCCATCGTCACCGGCATTTCGATGTTGACGGACGCGTTGAAGCCGCCGAGCCAGGAGAGGAAGCGCTTGATCGAACCGCCCTCCGTGCGCTGGGAGATCGCCTGGTTGACGGCGGTCGCCTCGTCGACTTCGACTCCGACCGATGTCGGTTCGAGCCGGAAGCTGTGCTCATTGACGTCGAACACGGCGGGCGTCGTTTGAAGCTGTCGCTCGTAGGCCTGTACCGTCAGCATGGCGTCGTCGTAGCTGAGGCCGCTCACGTCGATCCCCTCAATCGAAACGTTGCGAGGGATCTCTCCATCCGCGATCGAACGATCGACCCAGAACACTCCCGCGGGCAGGAGAAAGAGGGCGATCGGAAGGAGGGCGAAGAGGACGATTCGTGGCTTCACGATGCGTTTCGGTCGATGATCATGTGCTGATCCGGAGGGTACCCGCGAGCGTCAATAAGCGGCGTTTGGCGCGGTCTCAACCGCTGTCCGGCGGCGCCGAGTAGCGCCCGACGGTGATCGCGATGGTCGTTCCCGGACTCTGGTATCCCTTCGGTGTCGCGGAGATCACCACGCCGTTCTGGGACGCGTCGCTGACATCCGTGTAGCCGACACTGACACGGAAGCCGGCGCCGCTCAGGGTCGCGACGGCGTCGGCCTCGCTCAGGCCGGTGACACCGGGGACTCCAACCGGGCATGCAATTCCGCTTCCCGCGATGTTGCACGGATGCTTCTCGATCTTGCGGAACGTGCCGTTGTAGCGGTGGGTGAACGGTTCCCGGATCACCGTTCCATCTGGCATCGTCATGACACGTGTGACGGTGACACTCCATCCTTCGGAACCCGTCGAGACCACGCGCTCGGTACCCGGCGTCACCTCCGTATTCGCTTCGTACACGACTTTGGGGTCGGTGTAGTCGAAGCGTTCCGAAAGCTCCGCTTCGCAGACACGGCCACCATTGTTTCCGTAGAACTTGACCGTGATCGTGCTGTTCCCGTCATAGCTGTTCTTGATGATGACCGGTGCGTCCGTGTCGTTGCGGAACCGCACATCCGGCTGGGGGAATCCGAGCGTCGCTTCCCGGCCCTCGGGGTAGCGGGAGATATAGATGCTGTGTGGCGTGTGCTCGAGGTCTTCGTAGCAGCCGAAGAAGATGGCGTTGTATATCGTGGTGCCGTACTGGCTGACACCGCCGCCGACATTCGCTGGTTCATCGCAGCAGATCACCTCACCGCCGATGATCGCCCCGTCTCGCTTGTAGCCCTTGGCCTCGGTGCGCGGCCCGACGACCTCGTTGATCGAGAACTCCTCGCCCGGCCACACCACGTATCCGTCGATGGTGTCGGCCATGAGGTGGATGTTGTGAACCCGGTTCTCGCCGGGGGTCTTCGTCGTGAACTCAGACACCAACCCGAGCGGACCGAATGCCTCGGCGTCTGCGGTCGTGAACTCCGGTTCGGCTCCTTCAGCGAAGACGAGCTTGCCCGTGCCCGTGCCGGACGTCGCAGCCTTCAGGAGCTCAACGGTAGCGGACTCCGGGTCGAGCGCCGTTCCGTTCTTCGAGGGAATGACGGTGACCTCGTCGGCCTCAATGTCGACATCAAAACCCGCGTTGACCGGCGGCAATTCCAGCTCGGCGCGGTGGGGCTCGAGGATCGCGGCGATCCGGTTCACGTCGAGGGAGATGTCGACCCGCGCCGGCGAGGTCTGCACGATCTCGACGACGGTTGCGGCGCTCACCTCCGATGGCTTCACCGTGAGAACGACGTTGCGTTCCTCGTTGTGGAGCAGGATCGGGCGGGAGACCATGCGGCGAAGCGTCATGACGGCGTCATCGATGTCGGCGGCGGTGAGCTCGGGAACCGAGTCGGTGAGGGGAAGGTCGGTTACCGGCCGCTCCGGTTCGGTCAGCACGGCATCCACCACGGCCACGGCTGCGGATCGGTCGATGCGCTGACCGACCCTCGGATACTCGTAGTCGATTGCTCCGTTGACGATCGAGATCGATCCCTCGTACGCTGGATTCTCGATGGCCTCCTCCTCCCAGGCGCCGAGGTGGGCATCGATGGCTTCCTCATCGACCGACATGTCGAGGTCGATGTCGATCTGTTCGCTGAAGCCGCGAACCCACGGCACGAAGCCGCTGATGATGCCACCACTTCGTTGGCCCAATGCGCTTTCGATCGCACCATCGACATCCGCGGTCAGCCCAACGCTCGTCGGGTCGAGTTCGTACGTCGACCCGCTCACGACGAACGTCGCCGTCTCGTTCTGGAGGCTGCTTTCGTACGCCCGTACCACCGCCGTCGCATCGTCGCGAGACAAGCCGCCGACATTCAGGCCGACGACGCTCACGTTGCGGGGAACTTCGCCGTAGTTCGCAGCCCGGTCCACGAGGTACACCGCGAAGGGGAGCAGCAGGATCAGCGCTGGTACGGCGATCGAGGCGGCGATGCGGAGCGTGCGGGAGTTCATGAAGTCCTTGTGAGGGGATCGAACCCGACAATTATAGGAACGGGACCCCATAACGCCGCGGATCTCAATGGCCCAGAACCTTTGTCCTGCAAGCGTTTCGGGCGTAGGATGACGCTCTGTGATCCGTTTCCCCGATACTGAACCCGGAGCGTCGATCGGGGTTTCTGCGACCCTCTACATGACCTACCGCGCGTGCCCCCAACAGGCACTCGGCCGGCTCCTGGGACAGTATCCGCCCGATTCGATCGCCTCTTTCCGGGGTTCGTTGGCTCACCGGCTCTTTGCCAGGCACCTGGTTCACGGGCCGATCCCCGATGCCGATGTGACGCGAGCCTGCCGCGAGGAGATCGGCGCTACCGACGGTCATCTCAACATGAAGCTCGGCCCGCTCGAACTGAACCGGCCGTCGCGTCTCGCCCCGGTCATCGCTCAGGTCGGCGACTTGTACGCCCGCTTCAAGCGGTTCCCAACCGACGGGTTCCGGGCAGCCGAGGTTGCGCTCGAATTCGATGCAGGCAGCGGGGTCGTTCTCAGGGGGCGGGTGGACGCGATCTTCGAGGATGAGGCTGGAACACCGACGATCATCGACTGGAAGACCGGGTCATGGCTCGACGACGCCGAGCCGCAGCTGGCGTTCTACTCGATGGTCTGGGCACTCGAGACCGGCGATCTCCCTGCACGGGCAGAGGCGGTGTCGGTTCAGACCGGGGAGCGGACGGCGATCACACCGACCGTCGAGAATGCCGAGCGGACAGCCCACGACGTTGCCGAGATGGTCGACGCGTTCCGAGCTGCATTCGCCACCGGCGAAGACCTCGAGCGTCGCGCCGGCCCCCACTGCCGGTGGTGCCCGCTGCTCGACACCTGCGCGGAGGGCGCGGCGGCGGTTGAGATTCTCACTCGAGCCTGAGCCCCCGGCTGCGGGCTGCGGGCTGCGGGCTGAGTGCAAGACGCCTGCCGAAGAAGGCCACCCCACAGTGCCCGGGCATGTGTTTGACTCTCCGGATGGCCAGAACGATTGTTGCGTTGCACGCACACCCTGACGACGAATCGAGCAAGGGTGCCGGGACCATTGCCCGCTACGGCGACATGGGTGTTCGAACGGTGCTGGTCACCGCAACCGGAGGCGAGGCGGGGGACATTCTCAACGCGGCCGCCGATACCCCCGAGGCCCGTGCCGATCTGGCCGCGGTCCGCCGGTCGGAGTTGCGTGATGCAGCCGCGATCATCGGGTACGACGACGTCATCATGCTGGGCTACCGGGATTCGGGGATGCCCGAAACCGACGAGAACCGGCATCCGGAGGCGTTTGTGAACGCTTCATTCGACGAGATTCTCGGTCGCCTCGTCTGCATCGTCCGGTCCGAGCGGCCTGAGGTGATCCTCGGTTACGACGACCACGAGTGGTACCCGCACCCGGATCACCTCCGTATCCACGACCTGTCGGAAGCTGTGTTCACGGCAGCTGCCGACCCTGAGCGGTTTCCCGACGCCGGCGAACCGTGGGAGGCGCAGCGCCTCTACGCACCGGCGTTCTCACTCAAACGGCTTCGCCTGCTCGGGAAGGCGATGACCGACCGCGGGCTGGAGTCGCCATTCGACCGGTGGATTGCCGCCGTTGACGCGGACGTCGAGGACCCGCCGCTGGCCCAAGTCGACATCAGCGATCACCTCGAGCGTGCACGGTCGGCTCTTCGGGCCCACCGAACGCAGATCGATCCCGAAGGGCGATGGTTCCAGATACCGTCAGATCTGATCCTCTCCGTCTATCCGTACGAGGATTTCGAGCTGATGGCATCCCGCGACGGAGCCCCCGAGAGCGGAATAGGACTCTTCGCTTCGTAGGCACGACTCGGTGTCTCGCCGGTTCGTGCCCCCGGTGTGTTTCAATACGGGGTCTATGGACCGCAACGGCGCCGAGCAGCTTCACACCCTCCTCACCCAAACAGAACCGGCACTCGCGGAGCCGGCGCTTCAGCCGCTCGAGAGACTTCTCAGCCGCTCGAGCGCTGGTGACGCGCTGATCGTTGCCGTCATCGGGGCATCCGGTGTCGGCAAATCGAAGCTTGTGAACCTGCTCGCGGGCGCCCGCATCGTCACTGCAGGGCCCCTGCGTCCGACCACGACGGAGATCTCCGTCTGGGGCGACATCGACGCCACCTACCTCCCAGGTCGACGCGTTCCCGGTGCCAACCGACCGGATCGCGTGGTTCTGGTCGACACGCCCCCTGCGGAGCACTATCCCGACACGGTCGCCGATCTCCTCCATCTCATCGATGCCGTGCTGTTTGTGGTCTCTCCCGATCGATACGCCGACGCGATCACCGCCACGCTGCTCGAAACGGTTCGCGAGAGTGGGATACCCACTCGCATCGTGCTCTCCGCGATCGACGCCACGCCGGACCAGCTCGACGCCCTCGTTCGGGATGCTGAACTGAGATACTCACTGGTGATCGAAGCCGTTGTGGCCGACGACGTGGATCCTCTCCGGATCATTCTCTCCGAGATGGTCCATGAGAAGGACGCAATCATCGCCCGGCGCGACAGAGCCGCGGCCGAGTTCTGCGCCCGGCGCGCCGCGGAGGTAGCAGACGTGCTCGCGGTGAAGGCCAGCGCAGCGCAGGTGCTCATCGACAAGGCCGACGCAGCGTTCAGACGTGTCGGCATCGACGAGGCTGAACTCGCGTCGGCCGCAGAGCTGGATTGGGATGATGCGGCCACCGCGATCGCCGGATCGGCGAGAGCGGCGACGAACCGTGCAATGGAATCGTGGGCGGCCGAGATCGCGCGGGACGGAATCGAAGTCCCGGCTGCGATTGAAGGTGGATCCCACCTCCCCGAGATCGACCTTCACCCGATCAACGCGTGGCATCTGGACATCACGAACAACGGCGTCAGGGCCGTGAAGCGACGGTGGCTGCATCCGCGGCGCACGAGGGCCGTTCGCGATCAGCTCTGGCGGCTCGCAATCGACTTCGGACGACGGCCGACCAAACAAGTCCGTAAGGCGGTGAAGGGGAGACTGCCTGACCTCCGAATCGGCGGACGTTCCACATTCGTTGCTGCGATCCGGGATGCTGGGACGTCTCGAATTGAAGCGTTCAAAGCGCACCTTGACCCGTTGGGAGGGCTCGATCCTGATGCGATCCGCGATGCGGCCGCAGTACTCACTCGGGATGCGAGCCTCGCAGGCGGGTCCGCGGTGATCGGCGATGCGTAGCCTCACTACCGCTCTCGACCTCCTCGACCTGGCGGTGGCCAGCGCCGACGGCCTGGCGTCGGAGGCAGCCCGGCAGGATGCGGCAAAGGCCGCTGCGGCTGCCAGGGACCGGCAAGATCACTTCTCGGACGCGGTCATCGTCGCCATTGCCGGCGGTACCGGTTCGGGGAAGTCCAGCCTGCTCAATGCGATCGCCGGTCGACCTGTCGCCTCGACGAGCAGGCTTCGGCCTCACACGAACACGCCGCTTGCCTGGATTCCGGCGGATGATCCGGCCATCACAGCGATGATCGAGAATCTGGGTATCGCCGATGCTGTCGTCCACGACGACGATCTCGACCTCGCCATCATCGATCTCCCCGACCTCGACAGCGTCGACGGCGAGCACCGGACGATGGTGGAGGCGGCGCTTCCCCTCGTCGACGCCGTCATGTGGGTGTTCGACCCGATCAAATACCATGATCCGTCCATCCACGCGGACTTCCTCACGCACCTCGTTTCATACGAATCGGTCTTCACCTTTCGTCCTCAACAAGACCGATCGCCTTGACGAAGCAGAGGCCGAGGCCGTTTCGACCCACCTCGGTGTGATCCTCCGCATGGATGGGTTCCGGGATCCGAGTGTGGTCGCTGTTGCGGCAGATCCGCCAAACGAGGACCCGGTCGGGATCGAGGAGCTCCTGGCCGCGTTGAACGATCACGTTGGTCGCGAAGCGGGCGGACCGTGCGAAGCTCATCGAGGATGTCCTCGGGGCGGGGCGAATGCTTGCCGCAGAGAGCGATGCGTGGAGCGGAACCTCCGATGATGCGCGTGGCCGCATCCAGAACGCGCTCGACGATCCGCCGCGCCTTCAATGCGTGCTCGACGAACTTGGGATCGCAGGCCCCTTGAGGGCGAGCATCGTGGCCGCGAACGTCGATGGTGCCGTCGTCGATCAGTTGCTGCTGCGACGAGCCGAGCTCGCAGCAACCGTCGCGGCCCTTGGGGTAGTGTGCGCCGAGTTCTCAAGTGTCCAGTCGGGAGCCTTTGCGTGACGATCAGCGATCAGACATGGACGCAGATCTGGCAGACCGGTCTGATCGTGGTGGTCGCGATCGCTGTCTGGCTGGTCGGTCGATGGCTGATCCGGCGGTCGAGTGCTCGGCTTCAGCAGCGCCTGGAGGCAACCGGCGACCTCGGAAAGAGGGCCAGGGCCCAGCGCCTCGGAACGGTCGCCCGCACAGCGTCGGCGGTGCTTCTCATCGTTGTGATGGTCCTCGGGACTGTCACGGCTCTCGCCTTGTGGGGCATCCCGATCGGCCCGTTGGTTGCATCGCTCTCGGTCGTTGGGATCGCCATCGGAATCGGCGCCCAGGACCTGGTCAAGGACGTGATCGCCGGAATGTTCGTGATTGCCGAAGACCAGTATGCCATCGGTGATGTCGTGGAACTCGCCGGCGTGTCGGGGAGTGTCGAAGAGATTCGCCTGAGGACGACCGTGCTGCGAGGTCTGGACGGAAGCGTCTATCACGTACCAAATGGCGAGGTGCGCGTCGCGACCAACCTGACATACGAATACAGTCGCGTGGTTGTCGATCTCTCCGTCGCGTACGAGGAATCGGTCGATCGGGCTCTCGATGTCCTCGGCGAGATTGCGGCGGCGTTCGCTGCCGATCCGGATTGGTCCGATGCACTGGTCGGCGAGCCGGCCGTGCTCGGGGTCGACGCACTCGAGGACTCAGGCGTCGTCATCCGCTTGCTCTTCACCACCGATCCCGACCTGCGCTGGCAGGTCAAGCGAGAGTTCCTGAGACGGGCCAAGAACGGACTCGACGCCGAGGGCATCGAGATCCCATACCCTCACATGAGCGTCGATCGACGCCACGATCGAACCTGACGGCTATTCCCCGGTCTCGGTGCAGGACCACCCAGGGTCGCGGACCACGAGCAATGCATCGCGTGCCGGAGTGATCTCGACATGGGAGGTACGGCCGAGGTGTTCGCCGTCCGCCTGCAACGGGGTCGGCGGATCCGCATCGATCGTCATCCGTTCGAAACTGCTGAACACGGGCGCTCGCAGATGTTTGGAGAGCGGTCGACGCAGGATCGCCCTTGCGAAGATCTCCGCAGCGCGGTGCACCTCGAGATCCTCAGCGACCACGGCAGCGAGTCCGTCGACCGGCTCGTGCGTGATGTGGAGGGGCACCTTCCCGAAGTAGGTGTACGGGTGATGAACCTGCGTGAGCGCAGCAACGCCGTCGACCCGAACACCGTCGACCTCGACGCGGAGATTTGCCGGCCGGCCTCGCCAATCATGGAGGAGAGCCGAGATTGCGGACTCCGCGTAGTGGACACCACCGAACTTCAGTTTCGAGTGCGGCCGGCGCTCGGCTCGTTCGACGACATCTGCGTCGTAGCCAACCCCGACGGCGAAGGTCGCGTACTCGATGGCCGTTTCTTCCTCGAATGTCGACTCGATGCGGGCGAGGCGGGTTGGCACGGACGGGAGCACCGCGATCGCCGCTGCCGCCTTCTTGGGCTTCCTTGGCAGGCCGAAGATCCGAGCGACGACGTTCGTTGTACCAACAGGGATGATCGCGAGAGCCGCCGCGGTGCCGGCAGCACCGTTCGCTGCATGGTGGACAACGCCATCACCGCCCATTGCTGCGACGATGGCGTATCCGTTGGATGCCGCGTGGGCCGCGTACTCGCGGGTTTCCGCAGGATTGTGGGGCCACTCCGAGTCGACATCGAACGATGTCGAGAGTTCGGCGATCACCTCCCGATGGATCGCGCCGGTGAAGCCGGACGCCGACGGGTTGGCGAGAAGGAGAAGTCGTCGCATTCTCGGGAGGGTACGGTCGCCTTTGGTCTGCCGTCTCCCCGGCCGGCGTGACCCACGCGAATCGTCGGGTCGGCGGAAGGGGCGAGGTACGCTCGAAGCATGAGGTATCGGAACCGTCTCGATGCCGGAGAGCGCCTTGCCGAGGCGATCGACGCCGGAGGCCTGATCAGTCGGGACACGAGGCCCCTTGTTCTCGGGATTCCCCGCGGAGGGGTGCCTGTCGCTGCGGTGATTGCCGATCGCATCGAAGGAGATCTCGATGTGCTGGTGGCGCACAAGCTTGGAGCACCCGGCAATCCCGAGTACGCCATCGGGGCCGTCGCCGAGGACGGGACCATCATTCTCGATGATGCCTTGGTCGAGCGACTCGGCGTCGGTGCCGACTACGTCGAGACGGAGCGGCGTCGCCAGCAGGCCGCTGTTGAGCGCAGAGCACACGAGCTTCGCCGCAACCGTGCGCCGATGCCGCCGACCGGCAGGGTGTGCATCGTGGTGGACGACGGTGTAGCCACAGGGTCAACGCTCGAGGTGGCGCTCATGCTGGTCGCCCGATCCGGTGCAGAGCAGATCGTCGCAGCAATCCCGGTTGGTCCGCCGGAGACGATTCAACGGCTCGGCGCGGTTGTCGACGCGGTGGTATGTCCCCTTCAACCTGCGGCGTTCTTCGCGGTCGGTGCGTGGTACGACGATTTCAGCCAGGTCTCGGAGGAGACGGTCATCGAGACGCTTGAACGGTTCCGATGTGGTGACTAGGCGGTTGCGGTTGAGTGGGCCACGTCGATGAGCGACTCGATCGTCTCTCTGAGATCATCCGGGCGGAAAGGCTTGGTCATGAAGGCGTCGGCACCGTCGGCCGCCGCACGATCGGCCATCTCCGGTTGGGCGTGCGCCGTGAGGATGAGTACCTGGACCTCGCTGGTGCGGGCGTCGGCCCGGAGTCGAGAGAGGACCCCCCAGCCGTCGAGACCGGGGAGACCGATGTCGAGGACAATGACGTCCGGCACCGCCGACCAGGCCGCCTCGAGACCCAACAGACCGTCCTCGGCCGACCGGATCTCAGCCCCGGTCGGGCGTAGGCACACGTCGATCAACCGCCGCACACTGGCGGAGTCCTCGATTACCAGCACAGAGGGCCGCATGGGAATCATCATCGGTACGTTTCGTTCGCGCCTTGAACGGTCCCTCGACTCTGGCGTCCAGACGATTTCGGCGTAGCATCGCAGTCGTAGTCGACGTCAGGAGACACGATGTTGCCGCCGTACCAGTCGCTGACCTACTCCGACTTCGCCGACCAGGCTTCTGCCGCCGCGTATCGTGATGCCCTGGAGCGCGTCTCGGCGCAACTCGGAGGCCATGCACCCCTCGTGATCGGCGGCCTGGAGGTCACCACGGACGATGCGATCAACAGCATCGACCCGTCGCAACCGGCTCGCCTTGTCGGTACCGTGTCGTCGGCAACGCAGCACCAGGCCACGGAGGCACTTGCCGCGGCGTGGGAGGCATTCCCCGGGTGGTCCCGTCGGCCGGCCGCGGAGCGAGCTGCGCTCGTGCATCGTGTCGGCGATCTGATCGCGGGTCGGATATACGAATTCGCCGCCTGGCAGACCTATGAAGCGGGGAAGAACTGGGCCGAGGCCGAGGCAGACGTGGCCGAGGCCGTCGACTTCTGCCGCTACTACGCGCACCAGGCCCTCGCGATGGACGAACCGGTTCCGGTCTCGGAGTATCCGGGTGAGATCAACGAATCGTGGTTGCAGCCGATCGGCGCCGGCGTGGTGATTCCGCCGTGGAACTTCCCGTTGGCGATCCTTGTCGGCATGACCCTCGGTCCGGTGGCGGCCGGCAACACGGTCGTCCTGAAGCCGGCGTCGAACACGCCGCTCGTCGGATGGGGGTTCATGAAGGTGATCGAAGAGGCGGGGTTCCCGGGCGGCGTCGTCAACTTCCTGCCGGGGCCGGGGGCGCGGGTGGGGGACGCACTCGTGGACGATCCAACCACACGGTTCGTCAACTTCACCGGCTCCAAAGAAGTCGGACTCCGTATCGCCGAACGCGCCGCACGGGTGCACGACGGCCAGAAGTGGTTGAAGCGGGCATACATGGAGATGGGCGGCAAGGACGCCCTCATCATCGACGAGACGGCCGATCTCGACGCTGCCGCCGCCGACGCGGTGCGCTCGGCGTTCGGGTTCCAGGGCCAGAAGTGCTCGGCATGCTCGCGTCTCATCGTCGTGAACTCGGTGTATGACGAAGTCGTGGACAAGGTGCTCGAACGGGCGGGGGCCCTGAGCGTGGGGTCTCCTGTCGATAACCACGCCGTTGGCCCTGTGATCTCAGAAGACCAGTATCGGTCAATCCTCGGAGAGATCGAACGGGGTGGTTCCGAGGCGACGCTCATCTTCGGAGGGAATCCGGTGTCCCTGAACGGCGGCTATTTCATCGAGCCGACCATCTTCTCCGATGTCCGGCCACACCACCGACTCGCCCAGCACGAGATCTTCGGGCCGGTGCTTTCGATGATTCGGGTTGATGATTTCGACGAGGCGCTTGCCGTGGCGAACGGAACGGAGTACGGGTTGACCGGCGGACTCCACTCTGCCGACGAGGAACGCATTGCGCGGGCCCGTCGCGACTTCCACGTCGGCAACCTCTACATCAACCGCAAGATCACCGGCGCCCTGGTCGGGATCCAGCCGTTCGGAGGGTTCAACATGTCGGGCTCGAACGCCAAGGCGGGCGGACCCGACTACCTGCGGCTGTTCATGGAGATGAAGACCGTCGCGCGGCGGATAGCGGGGGCGTAGAGGGCTACTCGACTTTGTACGGGCGCCGGTCCACGACGTTGCCGAGTTGGTCGCGCAGGATGATCGTGTTTGATGCCGGAGACCACACGGGGGTCTCGGAACACCAATAGAGGGCGTCCCCTGAAGCGTTCCCGCATCCTGTCACGACGTTCAGCGATCCGCCCGCGGCGACCGACGTTCCGTTCGGGAACTCCAAGTACCGCTCACCGGTCTCGTTCCGCACGAGCCAACCGCTCATGTCGACGGCGGTGTATGACTGGTTCACGATCTGGAACTGTTCCTTGGTGAGGTCGGTCTCGCCGGTGCCGGTCGGGGTCAGGGAGATCTCACCGACGCGGAGCTGAGGACGGTCCGGGGAGGCGCCGTCGCCCGCCTGGCCGCAGACGAACGTTCCCCATAGCCCCTTTCCGGAGGCATAGGCGCGATCGCCCCGGCTCAGGAAGTCCTCTTGCTGGGCATGGTCACTGTGGGTGGGGATCACCGCTCCGGACGACACGAGTTCGGCGTTCACGAGAACCGGCGGAGTGCTGTCGAGTATGACGTATCGCAGGAGCAGCCCCGCACTGTCAACATCGGGACCGTCGGCCGCCAGCACCACGGTTCTACCGGCCACGAACGTCGAGAGTTCGGTGCGGGATTCGGCGCCGTAGCAGTCCTCGGCGTCCGGGGCGCTCACACCGATGAGTTGGATCTCGACCCGCTCGCCGTTCACAACCGCTTGCAGCGTGTCACCGTCGACAACGCCGTCGACCGTTCCACGCTCTACCTCCTCTGCGGATGGCAGGGTGATCTCCGTGGTCGAACTCGATGTCTCTCCCGCCGGAAGCGTGGTGGGGTCCTCGGTCGTTTCGATCTCCGGACCCGAGGTACACGCGCCAAGCCAGATCGCTAGGCAGATCAGGGTGGCGGCGATGGCTCTCATGATTGCTGATACGGTACCGGCCACCTCCGTTTGCGCACGGCTTTCGCCCTGGCGGGCAGGATGTCCGGCCCGGTCGCTCGGAGAACCTACCCTGAGGTCATCAAGCGACAGGAGTCGACGTGCAGATCATCCCGGCTGAGGAGCTTGCGAGTCGTATCGGTGAAGAGACCGGTGTTTCCGACTGGCTCACGATCGATCAGGAACGGATCAATGCGTTCGCTGATGCCACGATGGACCACCAGTTCATCCACGTCGATTCGGAAGCTGCTGCACAAACCCCATTTGGCTCGACGATTGCACACGGGTTCCTGACACTCTCGTTGACGACACCGATGCTCATGGCATCCATGGTCGCACCAGATCGGATGGTGATGGCGGTGAACTACGGCACCGACAAGCTGAGATTCATTGAACCGGTCAAGGTCGGGAGCCGAATTCGAGGGCGGGCGCGGCTCGTCGAGGTCACGGAGAAGGGCCCTGGACGTTGGCTCCTCAAGAACGAGGTGACCGTTGAGATCGAGGGAGCAGATCGCCCGGCGCTCATCGTCGAGGCGTTGACACTGTTCTTCACCGCGTGAGCACTGTCGTTCTCGTGCACGGCGCCGCCATGGATGGCTCCGTATGGCGGTACCAGGCCGCGGCGCTCTCGGAATCAGGCTTCATTCCGATTGCTGTGGACCTGCCGGGGCACGGAGACTCCGGTGGCGAGCCGTCGTCGTCGGCGAAGGGCTACGCCGGGTGGCTCCTCGCCTACCTCCAGTTCCTCGGTGAATCGGTTCATCTCGTCGGGCACTCGATGGGGGCGCTTGTGGTGCTCGAGGCGGCGGCGGCCCGGCCCGACCTCGTGAGATCGGTGACGCTGATCGGAGTCTCGGAGCGGATGCCGGTGAACTCCGACCTTCTGGCTGCGGTCGCCGAAGGCGACGAGTCGTACATGGCGACGATGGGGAAGTGGATGCACGCCCGTGATCCGATCGGACAGCCGGAGTGGAAGGTCAAGAACACGCTGGACATCCTCCGGCGTGCACAACCCGGAGTTGCCTTTGCGGACCTCACCGCGTGTGATGAGTACCCGGGAGCGTCATCGGTTGCGGCTCGCCTGGACCAACCCATGCTGCTGATCCTCGGGGAACAAGACCTGATGACAAGACCCGCGGCTGCCGAGCCGATCGCTGCGGCAGCAAGGGACGCCACAACCGTCATCATCGAAGGCGCCGGCCATCTCCTACCGGTCGAGCGGCCAGACGTGGTGAACGAGGCGCTGATCGAGTTTATGCGACGGGTGGACAGCGATTAGGCGGTGTTTGTCGCGGTAGCTGCGAGCCGGCGCAAACGGGCCTCATCTTGTTGGTTTGGGCTCCCGGACGCCCTCCGGGTCGTCGCGGGCGCGCCTTTGCGTCGCCCCGTCCTTGGTGGCCGGGGGGATTCGGGGATCGGTCGACGCCACGCTCCAGGCAGTGCGGGCGGTGCGTGGATGTGGAGGTGTGGCCGTGGTCTGCGTTGGGGTGGCAAGGTGGGGTCGATGGTGAAGCCTTGGCCGTCGTTCGCGACGTGGTGATGGATCCAGCACCACGTCGACGGGTTCTCCGGGTCGGTACGGCCACCCTGGGATCAGGGGATGGTCTGATGCACCTGGAGGCGATACCGGCTGACGTAACCCTCCCGGTGCAGACACCGCCGTCGCGGGCCACGATGAACCGGCGCAGTCGGGGTGAGACGACGCGGCTGCGACGGCCGAGGGCGGGCGGAGTGCCGTCAGAGGTCCCTGCGGTGACTTCAACAATGCCGTGACAGAGGATCGCATCGATCGTGTTCGGCCCGACCTGAGGGCCGGCCTCGATGGTGGCGCCGTCACCGCCTTGCAGTGAGTCGGCGCTGATCGACCAGAGGGCGTCGGCTCTACGAACGGAGCGTGACACGGTGTCGCCGGGGTTGCTGGGGAAGGTGTCGGCCCTCGCGTCGGGGGCGTCGATGACGATGCGGCCGTTCACACCAGGCAACCGGGCGTTGAATCGCCACGCCGACCCATCCAGGTTCGCTTCCGCCACGAGATGCCTCGCGTTGAATGCAAACGCTTCATCACGACGAGACATACGGCGTCGCCGTGCGGCACGGCTGCGCATCCCCGTGATGTCATACCCCGCCATCTCATCGAGAACGTCACACGAGTCATCACGGCCCGCGAAGCGGCAGACCGCAACCGACCGGTCGAACCCGATCGCCCCCGTGGTGGTGGCTTCGTCGACGTCGGGGAGTTCTTCGAGACGCCCGGCGGTGGATACGAGGACCGCGGCGGTCTCGGGGGCGAAGTCCATCCTTGCGGTGGCCCATTCCTCGAGGGACCGGTATCCGTCACGCAACGGCGCCTGGCGACGGTCGAGTACACGGTTTTGGGACAGCTGCTTGCCTCGGATCCGGGCGATCGCGGCTTCCCCTCGAGCGTTGCTGCTCGATCGTTTCAGTGGCCAGATCGTGGTGTCCCATCCCCGCAACGTATCAGCGGCCGGTGACAGAAGCCGATGTGTGGCAACAAGAATCTCGAGGACTCCCGTCGATTCTTCGGCCACCGGTCGACGCGAGGTGGAGACCCGCTCCGCAACCTGCTGTGCACACGCCACCTTCCGTCAAGGGGAAGGAGTTGATGGGAAGGAACCCTGGGGGGAAGAATCTGCGGGAGGAGTCGGCAGGCGGGAGTCCGGGTTGTTCCTCTGTTCTGGCATCATCATCTGGCACCTGCAGATCAAGGAGATACGCCATGGCCATCGTTCGCATCAACGCCATCACGGTGCCGCCCGAGGGTGGAGATGAGCTCCTGGAGCGGTTCAGGAACCGACTCGGGTCCGTCGACGATCAGCCGGGGTTCCTCGGCTTTGAATTGCTGCGACCCACGTCTGAAGCCGAACCCCGATGGTTCGTCGTGACCCACTGGGAGACTCCCCAGGATTTTGACGCATGGCTCAAGTCGACCTACTTCTCAGAGGGGCACGCGAAGAGCGAGCGGCGTCCGGTCGGGACCGCTGCCGACCTGCTCGAATTCGATGTCGTGCTCTCGTCCAAGCCAGAGAAGTGATCTGACCTTCGGCCCCTGTCGCAACCCGATCCGTGGATCGACCATGATGGGGCTATGCGCACACTGATCAGCAATGGAACGGTCGTCACGGCGGCATCGGCAACTGAAGCCGACGTCCTCATAGAGGGAGAGCGGATCGTTGGGGTCGTTGCCCCGGGATCCATCCGAGAGCGCTTCGATCGCGTGATCGATGCCACTGGGAGGTATGTCATCCCGGGCGGTGTCGACATGCACACCCACATGGAGTTGCCGGTGTCCGGAACGTCCTCCTCGGATACTTACGAGACGGGCACGCGGGCAGCGGCGATCGGTGGGACGACGACCATCGTCGACTACGCCGGTCAGACCAGAGGAGGCACGCTCAAGGACGGGCTCGCCGAATGGAAGGCTCGGGCTGAGGGCAATTCGTTCATCGACTACGGGTTCCACATGATGGTGACCGACGTCCACGAGGGGACCCTTGCCGAGTTCTCGGAGATGATGCATGAGGGTGTGACCACCTTCAAACTCTTCACGGCGTATCCGGGCGTCAATCTCTCGGATGACCGTCAGATCCTCGAAGCGATGCAGGTCGCGGCGTCGATCGGCGCCACGATCATGATGCACGCCGAGAATGGGATTGCGATCGACCTGCTGCGCGACGAGGCCGTGGCCAACGGTGACACCGACCCCATCAACCACCTGTTGACACGACCGGCTTCGATGGAATCCGAGGCGGTCCATCGTGTTGCGGCCCTTGCCGAGATCGCGGGTTGCCCGCTGGTGATCGTGCACATCTCCTCGCAGGATGCCTTCGCCGAAGCCGTCGTGGCAAGGGACCGTGGTCTGCCGGTGTTCGCCGAGACCTGCCCGCAGTATCTCTGGCTCTCACAAGAGGACGTGCCGGCGGGTTTCGAGGGTGCGAAGTTCGTGTGCTCGCCGCCCTTGCGCCGACGGGCCGAAGGGCACCAGACCGCGTTGTGGTCCGGTATCTCGACCGGGCGCGTTGACGCCGTAGCGACCGATCACTGTCCCTTCACCTGGGAGCAGAAGGAAGCCGGACGGGGAGACTTCCGGAAGATCCCGAACGGTCTCGGTGTTGTCGAGCATCGCATGGACCTCGTCTACCAGGGTGTGGTCGAGGGCTGGATCCCCCTGACCCGCTGGATCGAAGTGACCGCGGAGACACCTGCCAAGATCTCAGGTCTCTATCCGAGGAAGGGCACCATCGCTCCGGGGTCGGACGCGGACGTCGTCATCTACAATCCGTCGGCTACTCACGTGCTGTCCGCCGCGACCCACCACATGAACCTCGACTACTCGGTGTTCGAAGGAGCCGAGGTTGGCGGATCGGTCGAAACGGTCCTGCTGCGCGGCGAGGTCATCGTCGACGAAGGGGACTTCGTCGGTGCACCGGGCCGGGGGGAGTATCTGCCGCGGGGCACGAACTCGTTGCTGCCCGAGGGGACACAGACCGAGTCGCCGGTCGCCGGTCGGCGGTCAGGCTGACCGGCGACTACATCCCCCAGTAGCCACGGATACGCGGGATGTGGCGGTGGATCAAGCCGTCTTCGTCGAGCATGAGGATGTGGGTGGCTTCGAGGATGCCGGGGTCTCGCTCGACCGTTGCGTCCCACATCACGATGTCGCCGGTGTCCTGAAACTGGTCCACCGATAGGACGTTGTAGATGCCATGCGCAACGAGCGAGGACGCCAGCAATGTGCGTATCTCGTCCCGCCCGACGGCGACCCGGTAGTACAGAACCATCTCCGCATCAGGGCTGTACAGGTCGCTGAGCGCGTCCACGTCGCCCTTCGACATGAGATCGTTCATGTAGTTGACGAGATCCCGACCGGATACCGCCACGGCGTCTCCTTCCGACGCCCGAAGTGTACGCCCGACCTACCCGTCAGCGGCCCGCGAGCGGGACGGTCACGACTCGTTCGACACTCGGGTGACTTGCGAGGCGCGAGGCGAGTTCGGTTGCTCCCCGCTGGGCCTCCGGGGTCACCTTCGTGATGGCGAGGGCCACCCTGGCGTTCTCCGGGATGTGTTTGAGGCCTCCTTCGGGGTGGAGGAGAACGGCGGCGAGGTCGGCAACGGTGACGACCGTGTCCTGAGCCAGGCCGGTGATGGCCTCGATGCGTTCTGGGCGGTGAGCGACGCTCCGGAGGGTTCGGCCGACGGCATCGATGCCCACGACGATGACGACCAGGGTCGATCGGCTCGGGATGACCGGTTCGTGCTCTGCCGGGGCTTTGACCGACATCGAGCGGGCACCATCGGCCTCGACGATGACGTAGTCGGCCGATGTGTCGGTGAAGAGCCGGTCCACGGCTTCCGGAGACGGACCGGTGACTTTGCCGGGAATGGTCCCGACGGCGACGAAGAGCGTTCGCCCCGACTCCAGTGCCCGATCGACCTCGACCGGATCGTCAGACCAGCATGCCGGGTCCGTCACCTGACTAGTGGCCATCTTGGTCGTGGTGGTGAGGATCACGCGAGCGCAGTTCTCGGCGAGTTCGCGACCCAGCGAGAACAGAATCGTCGATTTCCCACCCGCTCCAACGATGGCGATCAGTTCGTGGTCGCCGACGGCGAGTTGGGAGCAAAGCGGCTCGTCCATCAGGTGGAGCCGCCGAGCCAGACGAGCACGGCTTCGAGGACACCGCCGCCGATCGAGAGGGCTTTGTCGGAGATCTCGTGGATCGCAGTGGGGTCGAATCTGGGATCGATGTCGCCGATCTTGAGGCCAGCGGTGACCGGCCCGGGAAGCAGCAGGCCACGTACCGTGCCGCGGATCTTCGCCGCGATCGGATCGTTGTCAACATGTCCAAGCACCTGCCCCTGCTCGACCACATCACCGAAGTCCACGTGCCAGTACAGAGCGCCTTCGCCCTCGGCCCGCAAAACCCGATCAGCCGATGCGCCACCGATCTCTCCGGGCACGCCGGTGTTTGGCGCCGCAGGTCCGTCCCAGATGACCCGTCCGAGGCGGTGGCCGCGCATCGTCTCGACAACCGCGTCACAGTCGGTGCCCGCCGAGAAGCCGGGACCGAGTCCGACCACGAACGGCGCCTGGTGAATGGTCGTGTCGAGCACCTGCTTCGCGAGCCGGGCATCGACAACGACCGAAGGTTCGACCGGGAACGATGGGAGGCTCGGCTGAGCAAGAACCGCGACAATCCCGTCGCCTGCAACGTCAGCGGCTTCCTCCACGGACGTGACGCTGCGGCCTGCGATCCCGTCGATCGTGATGCTGCCTTCGGTGATGGCGGACGAGAACGCAACGGTGCGACGGACGGTCAACGGACGTTCGAGTTCGAGGACCACGATCGGGAAACCGACGCGACGCAGCCGCCATATGACGCCGGACCCGAGATCGCCGCCGCCGCGAACGACGACGAGGTGGCTGGACGGGTCGATCACTGGTCCTCCGCAGCGGCCGCCTCGATGATCTCGGACATGATCGAAACCGCAATCTCCTCGACGGTCTCGGCGCCGATATCGATGCCGATCGGGACATGGAGGCGGTCGATCGCCGCTGCGTCAACTCCGAGTTCGATCAGCCGGTCGCGTGTGGCTGCCCAGCGGCGCTTGCTCCCCATGACGCCGATGTACCGGGCGGGAGTGGCGAGGAGTATCGGGACGATCTCAACGTCCATGTCGTGACTCCGTGTCACCACGACGACCGAGGTGTGCTCGCCAATGGCCTGTGCGGCCACAGCCTCTTCCAACGACCCGACGAGACGCACGTCGGCATTCGGCATCGCTTCCTCCGAGACCAGTTCGGGACGGTCGTCGGTGGCGACGGTGCGATACCCCAACCAGTGAGCGAGATCGACCACGGCGCGGCCGACATGACCGCAGCCGATCACGTAGATGGTGTGTGGTGGCATATATGGCTCCAGTGAGACGGTCATGGTTCCGCCGCAGATTCCCGGATCGCCGCGTTCCGGATCCTCCAGCGTGTAGTGCTTGAGCAACGTCGATCCCTGCTCGATGGCGGTGATCGCATCGGCGCGAATCAGGGCTTCGACCTGGCCGCCGCCGACGGTCCCTGATGTGCTGCCGTCCGCATAGATCAGCATCTTCGCTCCGGCATGGCGCGGGACCGACCTGGCGGTGGTGACGATCGTTGCAACCACGACCGGCCGGGCCTCGTTGACCGCGGCCGACAGCTCGGCCAGGAACTCCCGGTGATCGGCGGTTCTCACGCGTCCTGAAGGGCTCGCCACACCCGCTCGGGGGTGAATGGGATGTTCGCGATGCGGACCCCGGTGGCGTTGGCGATGGCGTTCCGCATGGCGGGAGCGACGGCGTCCTTCGGAATCTCGGCGATCGCCTTGGCTCCGAACGGTCCGCTCGGCTCGAGGGTCTGCACGAGGATCGCCTCGATCTTGGGCATCTCATCGGCCCGGTAGATCTTGTACGGGCCGAACTGTGCGTTGACCATGCGGCCGTTGTCGTCGTACGCCATCTCCTCACAGTGCCCGTATCCGAGCGCCTGCACCATCCCGCCCTCGACCTGTCCGACCGACGTGAGCGGGTTGATCGGCACACCGCAGTCGACGGCCATCACGAGCCGGGTGACCGTGACCTGCCCGGTCTCGATGTCGACTTCGACCTCGGCGAACTGTGCCGCATAGGGGGGAGGTGACTCGGGGGATACGTACGAAGCGTCGGCCATGATCTGATGCTGGCCCTCCTGATGGAGCGTCGAGAGAGCGATCTCCGCCAGAGACACCGAACGGCCGTCGGCCGTCCACGCCTTCCCGCCGTGGAGGTCGATCGATGTTGCGTCGACGCCGAGCATGAGCACGGCCCGGGCGATGATCTGGGCACGCACCAACTCCGCAGCACGCTTCGTCGCCATGCCGGAGATGTAGGTCGTGCTCGAGGCATACGCCCCGACATCGAACGGGGTCATGTCGGTGTCGGACGAGTAGACGATGATGTCATCCGTCCCCACCCCGACGACTTCCGCGGCGATCTGGGCGAGAATCGTGTCCGATCCGGTGCCGAGGTCGGTTGCGCCGACGAGGAGGTTGAAGGAACCGTCGTCGTTGATCTTGAGGCTTGCCCCACCCATATCGAGGCCAGGAATAGCGGTGCCGTGCATGGCCATGGCGAATCCGAGACCGCGCCGGATGTTCGGGCGGTCGCTCGGTTCGCGCCAGGCCACGTCGTTGCGGCGATCCCAGTCGATGGCTCGCTTCCCTTGAGCGACGGCCTCCTCGAGGCCGCACGAGGTGATCATCGGCATCACGCTTGCGTCCTGGTCGCCCTCGCCGAGTTGCGGGGCGATGTCGAGGGGATCCCCTGCGACGGCCCAGTTGAGGCGGCGGAACTCGATGGAATCCATCCCGAGTTCGGCGGCAATGTCCTCCATGTGGGTCTCGAGGGCGAACAGCGCCTGGGGCGCTCCGTACCCGCGATAGGCCCCGGGAACCGGGATGTTGGTGTACGCGACCTTGCAGTCGAACCGCTTGAGCGGCGAGTTGTACGAGCTGAGCCCGCGCAGGCCGGTCACCATTTGCACCGTGAGGCCGTGGGTTCCGTAGGCGCCGGTGTTCGCCACCACGTGCATGTCTTGCGCCGTGATCCTCCCGTCGGCGTCGACGCCCGTCTTGAACGTGATCGTCTGCGGGTGGCGGGTCCGGCTCGACATGAACTCCTCCTCACGGGTGAGTTCGAGTCGGACCGGCCTGCCCGTGGCGATCGTGAGGTGGCCCACGATGTCCTCGATGAGCATCTCCTGCTTGACGCCGAAACCGCCGCCAATCCGCGGCTTGATGATCCGGATCTGCTTGACCGGCAGACCGAGCAGCGGGGCGACCATACGGCGAACGTGGAACGGGACCTGCGTCGACGAGGTGATCACCAGACGCTCGTCGCTATCCCAGGCAGCGATTGCGATGTGGGGCTCGATCGGTGTCTGCTGCACCTGATGGACCCGGCAAGTCTGCTCGAACACATGGGCAGCGGCAGCGAATCCCTCGGCGACATCACCGGTCTCCGCCTGGATGTGGTGAACCAGATTGTGCGACGCGTCGTGCGCTCCCTCCATGTCGGGCTCGTCGTGGATCACGGGAGCGCCGTCGAGGATTGCCTCGTTCTCGTCGAAGACCGCGGGGAGGACCTCGTAGGTGACATCGATCAGGTCGATGGCCTCGAGGGCGATCTCCTCGGTGTCTGCAGCAACCGCAGCGACCCGGTCTCCCACGTAGCGGACTCGATCGTCGAAGCTGACCTGGTCGTAGGGGAGCGGGTTCGGATAGCTCTGTCCACCGGATGCATACCTCACCCGGGCCACGTTCCGGTGATGGAGCACGGCGTGGACACCGGGAAGTGCGAGGGCGGCCGAGTCGTCGATGCCGACAATTCGGGCGTTTGCGTGCGGGCTGTAGAGCACCTTCGCCACCAGGGTCCCGGAGGCGACCACGTCGTCCGTGAACGCCGGGTTGCCCTTCACCAGCTTGATGGCGTCGACCTTGACCTCAGCGTGCCCGACGATGCGGGTCTCGGGCACATCCGTGCTCGGAACGACCCGCGGTGCAATAGACGAGAGCGTCTCCATGTCTTGAGTCGGCGTGCCGCCCTCCGTGAGCGGATCGAGGTAGACGACCTCGACGCTCTCCGGCTCTTCGCCGCGCATCACCGCTGCGGCGCGCAACACGGCGTGTACCGGACGCAGATAGCCGGTCTCGCGGTCGAGGATGCCGGAGAAGGCGTCCCTGACTTCGTCCTCAGTGGGGTTTGGGTTTCGGCCGATCAGCGCCTTTGCGGCGAGGATCATGGCGGGCGTCGAGTACCCGGACTGAATCGCCCCCGTCTCGATGAACGCCTCCTGGATCGGGTGGAGACGACCCGGGCTGCTCATTCCCTCGATGGTCTCGACGCTGTGGCCGTCGGCCTGTGCCGCAAGCATCAAGTCCGCGGTGATCAGCTTGCCGTCGACGAGCACCGCGGCGGCGCCGGTCTCGCCGGTCTCCGAACCGAAGCGAACGCTGTAGTAGCCGGCTGCGCGTAGCACCGTGCGGAGCGAATCGTGGGGTGCGCAGTCGAGTTCGACCTTGGTCCCGTTGATCGTGAGCGTGATCGTCATGACGACTCACCTCCCGTGACGGCGGCAACGACTCTTCCGGTGAGCACCTCGGCGAGCTCCCTGCGGTAGTCGGAGGTCCCGCGGAAGTCGGTCGGCGGATCGAGATCCGCAACGTGGTCAAGATCGACCAGGATCGGAACCGCGGCAACGCCGGTCATCGCCAGGCGGACGGTCTCGCCGTTGGTGTAGGCAACAACGGCCACGATCGGGCGATCCATCGGTGTGCGTGCCACGCGGTCCGCAGCGGATTGGCCGGCGGCCGGCACTGCGATGCCGGTGATGATGGAGCCGTTGAGGAGGCTTCGGTCGGCAAGGACGTCCTCGAGCCCGTGCTCGGTCGACGAGCCGGCCCGTGCAAGCGTCACCTGGGCTCCGAATGCGAGCAGGCCGGCGAGGAACTCGCTTTCGGAATCGGCGGTCCCGATGGTCCCGCCGACGGTGGCCATCGTGCGGATGGTATTGGGGGCCTCGCGGCGCGCGAGATCGCGCAGAACCGGCGGAAGGAGGCGCGAGTCCACGACGTCCTGCAGGCGGCTGATTGCCCCGATCCGGATCATGTCACCGTCGATCTCGATGCCTTCGAGATCGAGCGCTTGGAGGTCCACCGCCGTCTTCGGAGTGCGGTCACGGGACGCATTCACCGTGGTTCCTCCGGCCAGGGCGATGGCATCCGGGCGGGCTAGCAGGGCGATTGCAGCATCGAGCGTGAACGGTCGGTGGTACTGCGTGATCATCTGTGTGTCTCCTTCAATGGCCCGTCTCTCCACTCTACCGGTGAGAACGAATCCGCGATAGCGTCGGGTGGCCCGATCGGAGTTGGTACATTCATGGGATGAGCACTCTTCTCGTTCGGCACGCGCAGGTTCTCGCAACGATGGATGATGGGGGTACCGAGATCGTCGACGGGGGCCTCTACGCTGTCGAGGGATTCATCCAGCAGGTTGGGCCTACCGCCGATCTTCCGGAGACCGCAGATGAGGTCGTCGACCTGAGCGGCCATGTCGTTCTCCCGGGTCTCATCAACACCCATCACCATTTCTATCAAACGTTGACAAGGGCCGTACCCGGCGCTCAGGATGTGGGGCTCTTCGACTGGCTGAGGACGCTCTACCCGATCTGGGCGAGGATGACGCCGGAGGATGTTCGGATTTCCACGGAGCTGGCGCTTTCGGAGCTCGCCCTTTCCGGCTGCACGACGTCGTCCGATCACCAGTACTTGTGGCCGAACGGGTCCCGACTCGATGACCAGATCGAGGGGTCGGCAAACGTGGGCCTTCGGTTCCATGCTGCCCGTGGCTCGATGAGCCTGGGGCAGAGCGACGGCGGGCTACCGCCCGATTCGGTCGTCGAAGACGAGGAGACGATCCTGCTCGATACGCAGCGGGTGATCGAGGCGTTCAACGATCCAGAACCCGGCGCGATGGTGCGCGTCGTGGTGGCTCCGTGCTCGCCGTTCTCGGTGACTCCCGAGCTGATGAGGGCCTCGGCCGAGTTGGCCCGCCAGTACGGCGCCCACCTCCACACCCACGTGGCCGAGACGCACGACGAGGAGCAGTTCTGCATCGAGACGTTCGGACGGCGCCCGGTCGAACTCATGGAGGATCTCGGCTGGGTCGGCGACGACGTCTGGTACGCCCACGGCATCTACATCAACGACGATGAAATCCTTCGCCTCGCCACGTCCGAGACCGGTGTAGCCCACTGCCCGTCGTCGAACATGCGCCTCGCTTCGGGTATTGCCCCAGTCCGCCGCTACCTGGCGGCCGGTCTCCGGCTCGGCCTCGGGGTCGACGGTTCTGCAAGCAACGACGGCAGCCACCTGCTTGCCGAAGCCAGGCAGGCGATGCTGCTCGCCCGGCTCGCGGCAGCACCGTCGATCGAGGGCGGCCGTCTCCTCACCGCACGCGAGGCGCTCCGGATCGCTACCCGCGGTTCGGCCGCCGTTCTCGGTCGCGATGACGTAGGTTCGCTCGAGCCCGGCAAGGCCGCCGACTTCATCGCGATCTCCCTCGATCGTCTCGAGTATGCGGGGGCGCTTCACGATCCGGTGGCCGCGGTGCTCTTCGTCGCACCAACCGGCGTCGACCAGAGCTACGTCCAGGGACGGGCCGTCGTTCGCAACCGCGAGCTGGTGGGCGTCGACCTACCGCCGCTGATCGAAGCCCACAACAAAGCTGCAACCCGGTTGCTTGGGGTCGGTAGCTGAGTTGTCGGGTAGCGGACTAGCCGCCAACGGATTGCGTCTCCGCGACTACGGTATGGCCATGGAATTCGTTGCTGCACGTGACCTCGACGAAGCGCTCGCTGCAAAGGCCCAACAGCCGGACGCCGAGCTCCTCGCCGGAGGAACCGACCTCATGGTTGAGGTCAACCTTGCCCACCATCGGCCGGCGCAGGTGATCTCGCTGCGCCGAGTCGAAGAACTCCAGGAGGTGACCGCGGACCGCATCGGCTCGGGGGCCAAATGGGCGCGCCTCGAGCGGGGTCCGCATCGCGGACTGGCCCAGGCCGCGCGAACCGTCGGGTCGCCGCAGATCCGCGCCGCAGGCACCATCGGGGGGAATGTCGGAACCGCCAGCCCGGCGGGGGATGGACTTCCGTGGATCGCCGCAGCCGAGGCCTCCATCGAAGTTCGGTCGTCGGCCCGCGGCACTCGCGTCGTGCCGTGGCGCGAGTTCTTCACCGGGGTGAAACGGACATCGATCGAACCGGACGAGATCATCACCGCGGTCGTGGTGCCCGAGGATCTCCCCGAGCACCAGGAGTTCGCGAAGGTCGGCGTGCGCAATGCGATGGTCATCTCCACGGTGAGCTGCCTGGTGATGCGAGGCGACGACGGCTTCCGCGTGGCCCTCGGATCGGTCGCACCGACGCCGATCCGGGCGATCCGTGCCGAAGAGATGATCAACGCCGAGCCGACGATCTCCACGGCTGCGCTCGACGAGTTCGCCCGGATCGTGTCCGAGGAGGTCAAGCCGATCACCGATCACCGATCGACTGAGGCGTATCGAAGGCACGCTGCGGGTGTTCTTGCCCGGCGGCTCGTCGAACGGAGCGCCCGATGAACGTCACGATCACGGTCAATGGTGAGGAGCGGGTCGTCGACGTCGCCGGAACAGAAAGTCTGCTCACCGTCTTGAGGAACGACCTCGACCTGCCGGGAACAAAGGATGCGTGTGAGCAGGGCGAGTGCGGTTCGTGCACGGTGGTCTTCGATGACGAGGCCGTCTGCTCGTGCCTCATCATGGCTGCCGACGCCGATGGCGCAAACGTGACGACCGTCGAGGGTCTCGGAAGCGAGGACAATCTGCATCCGTTCCAGGAGGCGATGCTCGCCGAAGGCGGCGTGCAGTGCGGCTTCTGCACTCCCGGCGTCGTGGTGGCCGGATCCCACCTACTTGCTGGGAACCCGCGTCCGAGTGAGATCGAAATCCGCGAAGCCCTCTCCGGCAACATCTGCCGGTGCACGGGGTACGGAGCAATTCTGAGAGCATTCGAGACCGTGACGAAGGAGGACGCATGACTACCAAGACGACCTCCGGCGTCCGCGGCGGAATCGGCACGAGTGTCCGGCGCCCGGACGGTACGCCGAAGGTGATGGGGAACTTCGCATACGCGTCGGATCTCTGGTCCGAGGACATGCTGTGGGGGTCCACCTTGCGGAGCCCGTATGCCCACGCTCGAATCGTTCGCCTCGATGTCGGACCGGCGCTTGCGATGGCCGGTGTCCGCGCCGTGCTGACCCAGGATGACGTTCAGGGCAAGCCCACGTTCGGCCAAGAAGAGCAGGACCAGCCGGTCTTCTGCGACGGCATCGCTCAGTACTGGGGTGAGCCGGTCGCTGTGGTCGCCGCCGACGACGAAGAGACCGCCCGGCGCGCTGCTGCTGCGATCATCGTGGAGTGGGAGCCGCTCACGCCGCTCACGGACCCCCAGCAGGCCGTTGAGGATGGATCGAGCTTCCGCGAGATGAAGATCCGGCGCGGCGACCTCGATGCAACCGGATCGGTCGTCGTCGAGGGGATCTACGAGACCGCGACCCAGGACCAGGCGCCGCTCGGACCCGAAGCCGGGTTCGCGATCCCGGACGGCGAAGGCGGACTCGATCTCTATGTGACGAGCCAATGGATTCACGTCGACCACCGGCAGATCGTCGCGTGCCTCGGCATGCCGGACGACTCGGTTCGATGCCATCCGGCAGGAATCGGCGGGGCGTTTGGTTCCCGTGAGGACATCTCGCTGCACATCCACGTCGCCATGCTGTCGCTTGCGACCGGTCGCCCTGTGAAGATGGTGTACGACCGAACCGAATCGTTCGCCGGTCACGTCAAGCGTCACCCGGCTCACATGGTCTATCGCCATGAGGCGGATGCAGATGGGAATCTGGTGAAGGTCACGGCGCGTCTCCTGCTCGACGGAGGGGCCTATGCCCATACGAGTCGCGCGGTGCTCGCCAACGCGGCGTTCTTCACGGTGGGCCCGTACCGCTGCGACAACGTGGTGGTGGATGCGGCAGTGGCGAAGACGAACAATCCTCCGGCCGGCGCCATGCGCGGCTTCGGTGCCGTCCAGACGTGTTTCGCGTCCGAGAGTCAGATGGATCTCCTGGCCGCAGAACTCGCCATGGATCCGCTCGAGTTGCGCAGGAAGAACGCCCTGCTTGCCGGTGATCCCATGTCGACGTCAGGTCAGATCATCGAAGGGTCGCTGCCGACGCTCGAGGTCATCGACGCGATCGAGGCGATCCCGCTCCCAGATGCGCTCGAGGGCGACGATCCAAGGCTCCTCCCTGGTGGGACCGGGCTGACGACGCCGTCGTCCTCGGTGGTCCGCGGCGTCGGATACGCCCTCGGGCTGAAGAACCTTGCGTTCTCGGAGGGATTCGACGACTTCGCCGAGGCCAGAGTGGTGATGACGCCGGCCGGTGTCGAGGTCCACACCGCAGCCATGGAGGTCGGGCAGGGCCTGGTGACCGTGTGCCAGCAGATCACGCGAACGGTGCTCGGGACCGAGAAGGTCGCCGTGGTTTGGGACGACACGTCCCAGATCGGGTCGGCCGGATCGACGTCGGCTTCACGCCAGACCCAGATGACCGGCGGCGCGGTTCACGCCGCAGCAGTTGGCCTGCGCGACCAGATCCTTTCGGATCACGGTGGCGACGAACTCCGTGAAGACGGGGTCTACAAGGCTGGTGAACGGATCGCATCGATCGAGGACGTGTGCGCGGCCGGACCGGTCGACCACCATGTGCAGTTCCGTCATCCCGAGACCTTCCCACCGGACGAGAACGGACAGGGCGACGTACATGCCGGTTTTGTCGTTGCCGCCCACCGTGCCGTGGTCGACGTCGATCCCGAACTCGGTCTCGTGCGCGTGGTCCGCATCGACACGTCGCAGGATGTCGGCACGGCGCTGAATCCGCAGGCCATCACCGGCCAACTCGAAGGCGGGATCATGCAGGGCATGGGCCTCGCAATCATGGAGGAACTGGTGATCGACGAGGGGATCATCCGGAATCCGACATTCACCGACTACCTCATTCCGACGTTCCTTGATGCCCCGGCGGTCGAGACTCGCATCATCGAGGCCGGCGACCACTGGGGTCCGTTCGGAGCGAAGGGAATCGGCGAGTCGCCAACGATCAGTTCGACTCCAGCTGTCGTCGCCGCGATTCGCGCGGCCACCGGCCGACCGCTCAGGCGGGTGCCGGTACGGCCGCAGGACATTGCCGGCGTCTAGATGAGCGGTTCGATCACCGGTGTCGTGCTCGCGGCCGGTGCTGCCGAGCGCATGGGCACACCCAAATTGCTCCTGCCGTTCCACGACCGAACGGTGCTCAACGCCACGCTCGCGGCCGTCGAGGCGAGTCGTGTCGATCGGGTGATCGTCGTGACCGGGGCTAGCTACGAAGTAGTCGAGGCTTCGATCCTGGCGGTGCGGGCCACCATCGTGCGCAACCCCGACTATCGACGCGGCAACATGTCGTCGTTCGTTACAGCCACATCGACGGATCCCGACGCCGATGCGTTTGTCCTGGTCGCGGGTGACCAGCCGACCACCGGGGCCGATGTGATCGATGCCATGGTCCACCTCTGGAACGAGAGCCACCCGTGGGCCGCGGCGACCGAGTACGACGATCGCACGACCAACCCATTCCTGATCTCACGAGCAGCCCTCAACGAGGCGACGGAGATGCCGGGAGAGAAGGTGCTCGGGCGTCTTGTGGTCGAGGGGAACGATGAACGGGTCGTGCGACTCCGTGTCGCCGGCTCCTCGCCCCGCGACGTGAACACGCCGGAAGACTACGAGAGCCTGCTCTCAGATGAAGGGCTCGAACCGACGAATGGGTAGATGGTTCCATCAGGGCTCAGAGACGCCGCCGCCTCGGGCGGGCCTGTTGACCCGGCAAGTAGGATGTTGGCCGTAGTCGAGGACACCAGGAATGGCCGGGTAGCTGGAGCCATAGGACGAGTGAGATGAGGAGTTGAGGCGATCATGAGTCGAGCGTTCGGACCGCGACGGGCGACGTGGGTAGAGGTTTCGGAATCGGTGGGAATAGCGCCGGATGAGTTGGCGGCTTTGGAGCGATTCGACGAGTTCTACCGGGCGCTGTGCTCCGTCCTGTTCAACTTCGCGCAGTCGGGGCACCCGGGTGGTTCGATCTCGTCCGGTCACATCGTGGCAGGCCTGCTGTTCGATGGCATGGACTACGACATCGGAGATCCGAACCGCAGGGACCAGGATCTGATCTCGTACTCCGCCGGACACAAGGCGATGGGTTTGTACGCGATGTGGGCGTTGCGGGACGAGATCACACGGATCGCGCGACCCGATCTCCTGCCCGATGAGCAGAACCTGCGGCTGCGCCTCGAGGATCTTCTTGGCTTCCGGCGCAACGTAACTCAGCCGACCCCACTGTTCCGAGAGTTCCACTCGAAGGCGCTCGACGGGCATCCGACGCCGGCCACTCCGTTCGTGAAACTGTCCACCGGGGCATCCGGCATCGGAGTCGGGACGTCCCTCGGATTGGCAGTGGCAGCTGCCGACGCCTACGGGAGCGACGCGCCGCGGGTGCATCTGATCGAGGGCGAGGGAGGCCTCACACCGGGAAGAGCAGCCGAGGCGGCAGCATTTGCCGGCACCTCGGGTCTTTCGAACGCGGTGATGCACCTGGATTGGAACCAGGCAGCGATCGATTCGGACGCCGTCACCCGTGAAGGAAGCCAACCCGGCGACTACGTGCAGTGGGATCCGTGCGAGTTCTTCTACCTCCACGACTGGAACGTGATCCACGTGACGGACGGTTTCGACTTCGGGCTCGTGCTGACCGCACAGCGGATGGCGGCCGAACTGGACAACGGACAGCCGACCGCCATCGTCTATCGGACGACGAAAGGGTGGCAATACGGCGTCGAGGGGAAGAAGTCGCACGGCGGCGGTCACGCGATGTGCAGCGACGAGTACCTCGCTACCCAGCGCCCCCTATTCCGTGAAGACACGGACTCCCTGCCGAAGGCGGACGGATCGGACGCCGTAGCGGTTGAAGCTGCTGAGTGGGCGACGCTCGAGCGATATCGAGCATTGCTCGAAGCCGACGAGATGACAGCGGCACTTGCCGGTCGCCTCAGCAGTGCGAAGGATCGTCTGAACGCCCGTGGGCGGAAGCAGCGTGAAGGGGCGCCAGATGTGGAGCAGATCTACGCGGCTGCTGATCCGGCCGTTGTCCCGGAGGAACTCGTTCTGGAGCCGGGCGACAAGTTGGCGCTCCGACAGGCGCTTGGCCGAAGCCTGGGGTACTTGAACAGAATGTCCGGCGGAGCGATCTTGATCGGGGCAGCGGACCTGCTGGGTTCAACGGCGATCTCGGACGTGGCAACGGGATTCCCCGGAGGTTTCTACCACCGGACCACCAATCCAGAGGCCCGGTCGCTCTCGGTGGGAGGAATCTGTGAGGACGGACTGTCGTGTGTGCTCAGCGGCGCATCGGCGTTCGGAGACCATGTGGGAGCCGTCGCGTCGTACGGAGCATTTCTCGCTCCTCTCGGACACATTGCATCCCGATTGCACGCAATCGGGAACCAGATGCGCCAGGAGACCGAACCTGGTCCGTATCGGCCGTTCGTGCTCGTCTGTGCCCACGCCGGCATGAAGACCGGCGAGGACGGTCCGACCCACGCCGATCCCCAAGCTCTGCAGCTGCTGCAGGAGAACTTCGTCCCGGGGCACGGCAATCACGCTGACCCCGTGGGAGCCGGCGGAGATGTGGCCGATGGTTGCGGCGGCGTTCCGGGCGCGCCCTGCGATCATTGCCCCATTCGTTACCCGCCCCGGCGAGACCGTTCCGGACCGTGAAGGGCTCGGTCTGGCGCCTGCAGAGATGGCCGCTCAAGGGTTCTACAAGCTGCGCAGCGCCACCGGAACACCGGATGGCGCCGTCGTGCTGCAGGGTTCTGCCGTGACCTACGCCTTCGTAGACGAGACCCTGCCACGATTGGAAGAAGCCGGCATCGACCTCGATGCCTACCTGGTCACCTCAGCTGAGTTGTTCGACCGGTTCTCGAATGCGGATCAGGAGGCGGTCTTCCCGGATGCGGTGGCGCAACGGGCGATGGGAATCACCGACTTCACGCTGCCAACCACCTACCGGTGGATTCGGAGCGAACTGGGACGCGCCAACACGATGTACCCCTTCCAGAACGGCCGCTATCTCAGTTCCGGCGTCGGCGACATGGTGGTCCACGAGGCCGGACTCGACGGCGAGGGTCAGATCAAGCAGATCAAGCGCTACCTGGATGCGCTCACCAGGGTGCGGTGAGAACCGATCGGGATCGACGAACCGGGCGGTCGAGGGCGTAGGACGCGTCGAGCGTCGTCGACGCTTCTCCGCGTCCCCCGCCCTTCGGACGGGGGGACGGGTTCCGGCTCTCAGCTACTCGGCTACCGGCTACGCCTCAGCCCAGTCCTTGAGGAGCGCCAGGGACTCCTTGATGTCGGGGACGGAGATGCCGGAGTAGGCAAAGCGGATGTAGCGGTTCGCCTCACCGGGGATCTCGCGGCCGAAGTGGCGGCGGGTGGTGAACGACACACCGGTGGCGTGGAGCGCCGCACGGCGGAACTCCTCGTAGTCGGTCAGGCCCTTTCGCTCCATGAGTTCCGTTACGTTCGGGAAGAGGTAGAACGTCGCATTCGGCGTGAAGGTGTGCACGCCGTCGATGGCGTTGAGGCCTTCCGCCGTTGCGTCTCGCCGGGCGTGGAGCTCGTCGAGGATTGCCTGCACTTCGGTCTGGTCACCCGTCAGGCCGGCGAGCGCGCCGTACTGGATGAAGTGGTTCGAGCAGGACTCGTCGTTGACGTTGAGCTTGGCGATCACGTCGACGATCTCCTTCGGCCCGACGCTGGCACCGAGGCGCCAACCCGTCATCGCGAACTTCTTCGAGAACGTGTAGAGCACCACGGTGCGCTCTGCCATGCCGGGCTGTTCGACGAACGACTTGCTCTTGCCCTCGTACCGCATGTCGAAGTACGCCTCGTCTGCCAGCACGTAGAGATCGTGCTTGCGAGCGAGGTCGGCGAGCCGCTGCAACTCTTCGAGCGAGCACTCGGCACCCATCGGGTTCTGCAGGTCGTTGAGGATCAGCAGACGGGTCTTGTCGGTGATGCCACGTTCGATCGAGTCGAAGTCGAGCGCGAAGTTGTCGGCACCCTCGGTGTAGCCGTAGGGGACGGCGACGCCGCCGTGGAACTCGATCTGTGATTCGTAGATCGGGTAGCCGGGGTTCGGGTAGAGCACCTCGTCGCCGGGGTTCATCATGGTGAGGATGAACTTGCCGATGGTCGGTTTGCCGCCCGGCTGCATCACAACGTTCTCGGCCGTGTACGGCGTGTTGTGTGACTCGGCGACGTTGGCCGCGAGGGCCTCGCGCAGTTGCGGGATACCGGCATTCGGGCAGTAGCCCGTCTTGCCGTCCTCGATCGCCTTGAACGACCCTTCGACCACGGTCGAGGGCGTCGGGAGGTTGATGTCGCCGAGGTGGAACGGGTAGACCCGGTTCCCCTTGGCGGCGAACTGGGCGGCCTCGCCCGAAACCGCGAAGGCGGTCTCGGTTCCGAGGTCGGAGATACGGTCGGCTATGCGCATGTCGATGGGCTCCTTGCTAGTTGAGATCTGTTGCGTTGACGATGCTCGGTGCCGCCTTCGGAACATCACCCGAGAGGAACGGCAGGATGTCATCGCTCTCCCATACAGGGTATCCCTGGAGGATCGCGGCGACGTTGGCGGCGGCCAGTGTTGCCATTCCCTCGCGTGTCCATCTTGTCGCAGAAGCGATGTGAGGGACGATGACGACATTCTCGAGTTCTCCGAGGCCGGGTTTCATTGCCGGCTCGACCTCGAATACATCGAGCGCAGCCCTGAAGTCGGGATTGGCCCGACAGTGAGCAATGAGGGCGACCTCGTCGATGATTGGGCCACGGGCCGTGTTCACGAGGATCGCATTGGGCTTCATCAAGGCGAGCCGCTCGCCGTTGATCAGGTGTGTCGTCGAACTATCGAGCACGGTGTGGAGGCTGACTACGTCCGATTCGGCCAGCAGGCCCTCGATCGTGTCGAGCCTACGGCACGAAACCGGATCCTCTCCGGCGGCGACGAGGAACGCTGAGTAGTCGGCGATGTACTGTTCGAGCTCCTCGTTCGGGCAGAGGTCGAAGTAGACGAGGTTCATCTTGAGGCCCTCGACCATCATCCGACCGTACGCAGCTCCGATCCGGCCGGCTCCGATGATTCCCACCGTGCGTCCGCGGAATCTCCTGCCCATGAACAGCGTGGGAAGCCAGCCTTGATAGTGCCCGCCGCGCATGAAGCGGTCCCCCTCAACGACCCGGCGCCCGACCGCGAAGGTCAAGGCGACCGCCATCTCCGCCGTTGTTTCGGTCAACACGCCCGGTGTGTTGCCGACCGGGATCCCTGCGGCTGTGGCGCCGGTGACGTCCACGTTGTTGTAGCCGACGGCGTAGTTCGAATACGCCGATCCGCCGGATGACGCGAGTTCCGCAAACAGATCCGCGTTCCAATCCTCGGTCAACTGGCCGATCGCACCGTCGCACGAGTCACCGATGCGCTCGGCGATCTCGTCGGGCGTGAGCACGTCCGACGATTGACACACCTCAACGGAGCAGTCGGCTGCCGTGAGAATGTCGAGCCAGCGCTCGCCTGGGAGTTCCTTCGTGACGATCACGCGATGGCTGCCACCTGGATTGAGCACAGTCCATTCCTTGGGAGCCAACGGCATCCCCTTTCTTCTTCGTATCCGGGATTGTCGGAGCGCCTTTAGCTCTCCTCGAGGATCTCGCGAGCCTTCTCGAAGATCTCGTCGGGATCGACGAACTCGACGACGTCGGGAATCTCGTTGAACAGATTCCGTGCAGCTTGCTGCCGGTCCGAGCGGACCTCGAGCAAGAGCGGAATGTCGAAGGTTCGGCACACATGGAAGATGTCTTCATATGTGACACCTCCGGGTTGTACCGAGTCCTCCGGAGCGAAGATCTTGTGGACGTACCCGATGAGCAGGTCGACCTTGTTCTCGTTGTTGATGATCCGCACGTGCATGCCGTGGTTGTCGAAGCCGTTCGAGATCGGCACCGTGTCGTGCCCGTCGCAGACGAGGCCGGTCAACAGCGTCGAGTCGGTACCTTCGAAGTAGCCAACGATCTTTCTCATGGGTGGGCCTCCTTAGACGACGCCTTGATCCATCATCGCATTGGCTACTTTGCGGAACCCTGCGATGTTGGCGCCGACCACGTAGTCGTTCGGTACTCCGAACTCCTCGGCCGTCGTCCTGGCGTTGTTGTGAATATCGGTCATGATGCCGAGCAGCCTCGCATCGACCTCTTCGCGCGTCCATTGCGTGAACTCGGCGTTCTGCGCCATCTCGAGGCCGCTTGTCGCGACACCACCGGCGTTCGCTGCCTTGCCGGGTCCGAAGAGGACGCCGTTTTCCATGAGGAAATGGACGGCCTCGGGTTCGGTTGGCATGTTCGCGCCCTCGGCGACGACACGAACGCCGTTGTTGACGAGGTGCCGGGCGTCGTCGAGGTTGATCTCGTTCTGCGTCGCGCAGGGGAGCGCGATCTCGGCACCCTCGGCGGCCCAGGGGCGCATCCCGGGGTAGTACTCGACGCCGAACCGATCGGCGTACTCGCTGATCCTGCCGCGACGTACGTTCTTGAGATCCATCACCCAGGCAAGCTTCTCCGCGTCGATCCCATCGGGATCGTGGATGAAGCCACCGGAGTCCGAGAGCGTCACGGCGGTACCGCCCAGGCGGTTCAGGTTCTCAACCGCATACTGAGCGACGTTGCCGGAACCGGACACGAGCACCTTCTTGCCGGAAACGCTGTCGTCCTGTGCGCGCAGCATCTCTTCCGTGAAGTACACCGTGCCGTAGCCGGTCGACTCGGGCCGGATGAGGCTTCCGCCCCACTCGATGCCCTTGCCGGTGAGGATCCCGGCGAACTCGTTCGCCAGCTTCTTGTACTGGCCGAACAGGAATCCGATCTCGCGACGGCCGACACCGATGTCCCCGGCGGGGACGTCGGTGCGCGGGCCGATGTGCCGGTACAACTCGCTCATGAACGCCTGGCAGAAGCGCATGACCTCGCAGTCGCTCTTGCCCTTCGGGTCGAAGTCCGATCCGCCCTTCCCGCCTCCCAGGGGGAGGGTCGTCAAGGCGTTCTTGAAGACCTGCTCGAAGGCAAGGAACTTCAGGACGCCGAGATTCACCGTGGGGTGAAAGCGCAGCCCGCCCTTGTAGGGGCCGATGGCGCTGTTCATCTCGACGCGGAAGCCGCGATTCACCTGAACCGTTCCCGCGTCGTCGATCCAGGGGACCCGGAAGATGATGATCCTCTCGGCTTCCACCATGCGGTGGGGGATCTTCGCTTCCAGGTATTCGGGCTGACGCTCCAAGAGCGGCCAGACCGACTCCATGACTTCGCGAGTTGCCTGATGGAACTCGAACTGGGCCGGGGTCCTCTCGATCAGGTGATCCATGAAACCGGCGACGGATTGCTGTTGCACCTCACTCGTCCTTTCGTGGGTGATTCAACCAACCAACGTTTGCGCCTACATCGTGAGCGCCATCACGGCCTTCTGCGCGTGGAGGCGGTTCTCCGCCTGGTCATAGACGCGGCTCCAGCGACCGTCGATGACGGCGTCGGCGACCTCGATGTTCCGGTCCGCCGGGAGCGGATGCATGTAGATGGCGTCCTCGTCGGCCATCTCCATACGCCGCGGGTCGACGATCCAGTCCTGGTACTTCGCCGAGATGGCTGCGGACTCTTCGTGGTCGGAAGTGGTGAGCATCGAACCCCACGCCTTGGCGTACACGACGTCGGCACCGCGCATGCCCTCTTCGAAGTCATCGAGGATCTCGAACGAGCCGTGGGCGTTCTTGGCGTTCTCCTCGGCCTGGGCGACGATCTCGGGCATGAGTTTGAACTCCGGCGGATGCGTGAGGCGAACATTCGCTCCGTAGCGGGTCATCAGCAGGATGACGCTCTGCGGCACGCTGATCGGCTTCTGATAGCTGGCCGCGTATGCGTAGCTCATGTTGAACGTGAGCTTCCGGGGATCACCCTTCTGCTCGATCACGGTGAGGAGGTCGGCGAGTGCCTGGAACGGGTGGTAGACATCGCACTGCATGTTGAGCACGGGGGTGCGGCTGGCCTCTGCAACCGCGCGGATGTACTGGTTGCCGATTCCCCACTCGACGTTGCGAATCGCGATGCCGTCGTCATAGCGGCCGAGGATCTCGCCGATCTCCTTCCACGTGTCGCCGTGGCCGATCTGCGTGCTCGTGGAATCGAGGAACATGGCGTGGCCGCCGAGTTGGGCCATGCCGGCCTCGAAGCTTGCACGGGTCCTGGTGCTCGAGAAGAAGAACAGCATGGCGAGGACCTTGTCCCGCAGGAGCGCATGCGGCTCGTTGAGTGCGCGCTTGCGCTTGAGATCGAGGGCGACATCGATGATCGTGTCGAGTTCGTCCTTGGTCCATTCTTGGGTCGTGATCATGTCGCGACCGTGCAGATACGTCTGCATCAACTGCTCCTTTGCAGCCCGAAGGCTTGGTCGGTGAGGCTCACGCCCCGCTTCTCCTACGAATGAGCCGGAACCGGAGGAGGTCGTCGCGGAAGTACGACGTCGCCCTCACGATGGGCTCGTTGTTCTGGTCGAAGCCGATCTCGTCGAACGAGATGGCCAACGTACCGGTCTCAACCCCGAGCTTCTCCGCCGTTTCGGCATCGAGCGCTACGGGAATGATCTCTGAGAGGTAGTAGCCGAGGGTGCGGTCGCAGTGGTCCTCGAGGAACTCGTAGACCGGCATCGCCTCGTCGTCGTGGTATTGGGCATCGCTGACGATCCGGGTGGGGATGCGGTTGACCGTCAGCATGACCGGCGCCTCGTCTTCGCGGAATACCTTCTCGATGACGAGCATACGCTCGTCATCGCCGAGCCCGAGCGCCTCCTGGGTGAGGGAGTCGGCTGGGAACTCGCCGGACGACAGGACCAGGACCGACGGCACATAGCCGTGGTCCTCGAGAACCTGCTCGTACGACCAGATGTCTTCGAGGCGCGATCGGATCTGCAAGCCCGGTGCGTTGACGAACGTCCCCGCCCCCTGCCTGCGGTAGATCGTGCCCTCGTGCTCGAGTCGGCTCAGGGCGTCGCGCACGGTCGTGCGGCTCACGCCCAGATCAATCGCCAGTTCGGTCTCGGGAGGGATGCGCCCGTCGTTGAAGCCGTCGTTGACGATCCGCTGCTTGATATGCGCCTTCACCTGGTCGGTGAGCGATGGATTGCGGGTGATCATTCAGAACCTTGACTGGCGTACGGTGATCATATCGTACTATGGTATGACCAATCCACCAAGCCGAGCCTCAGGAGGGCACGCATGCGCAGTTTCGCCGGACGGGACATCCTTTCGTTGAAGGACTTTGAACGAAACGAGTTCTTCCACCTCTTCGAGATCGCAGACCGCCTCGAGCCCATCGCTCGTGAGCGTCGCAACACCGATCTCCTCAAGCACAAGACGCTGGTGACCGCGTTCTACCAGCCGTCAACACGCACCCGCCTCGCACACGAGGCCGCCATGCATCGCCTCGGCGGTGCCGTGACCGGCTTCTCCGACGCCAAGATGACTCGCGCCGGCGACTTCTATCAGGAGTCGATCAAGGACACCGTCCACATGCTCGAGTACTACGGCGACGTCATCGTGATGCGTCACTTCGATCAGGGCGCACCCCATGAGGCTGCCCGTTGGTCGAGCATCCCCGTCATCAACGGCGGTGACGGCTGGGGCGAACACCCGACCCAGATCCTCACCGATCTCTACACCGTCACCAAGGAGATGGGTTCGGTCGACGGCAAGACGTTCCTCGCCGTTGGCGACCATCGCATGCGCACCATGCATTCGCTCGGATACGCACTGTCGCAGTTCGATGCCGAGATGATCATCCTGGCCCCCGAAGAGATGTCGCCGCTCCCCGAGTTCCTCGCGGAACTCGACGAGAAGGGCACGAACTACCGCATCGTCGACCACATCGACGAAGCCATCGCCGAAGCCGACGTCATCTACATGGAGCCGGTTGTGCAGCCCGACTACACGCAGGCCAGGCAGGAGAAGCAGGAGGTCTACGCACGCACCTCGGACAAGTACCAGGTGACGTCGGAGGTCATGACGAGGGCAAAGAGCAGCTCCATCATCCTCCACTCGCTCCCGCGCCGTGATGAACTTCTCCCCGAGGTCGACGACTCCCGCCACGCCCGATACTGGCAAGAGGCCTACAACGGCGTTGTCATGCGCATGGCCCTCCTGTCTTCCGTCCTGGGGTCGTGGGAGTAATGCCGAGGCTCGTAATCGCCATCGGTGGCAATTCGCTGATCCCGGACGGCGATCACGAATCCGTCCAGGACCAGTACCTCGCGGCGGCCGAGACCGATGACCACATCGCCTCGCTCGTCGAGCAGGGCTGGGACGTGGCCATCTCACACGGGAACGGCCCACAGGTTGGATTCATCCTGCGCCGATCCGAGATGGCGAGCAGCGAACTGCACGAAGTGCCGCTCGACTTCTGCGGGGCGGACACGCAGGGTGCGATCGGGTACATGCTTCAGCAGAACCTGGTCAACGACTTCCGTCAGCGCGGCATCTCCAAGAGTGTCGCGACCATCGTCACGCAAGTCGAGGTCGACGCGAACGATCCGGCCTTCGCCAATCCGAGCAAGCCGATCGGCTCATTCATGGAAGAGGCGGATGCTAAGCACCGGCGCGATGAGGAAGGCTGGGACATTCGTGAGGATGCCGGCCGCGGCTGGCGTCGCGTGGTTGCCTCGCCGCAGCCGATGCGTATCGTCGAACTCGAGGTCATCCGTGACCTTCTCGACGCCGGTGTCGTGACGATCGCGGTCGGTGGTGGCGGCATCCCCGTTGTCACGAACGCGAACGGCGATCTCGAAGGGATCGCCGCAGTGATCGACAAGGATCTTGCGTCGGCCCTCCTGGCCAGCCAGGTCAATGCCGATCTGCTGCTGATTTCCACGGCGGTCGAGCAGGTGGCACTCAACTTCGGTACTCCGGAACAAGAGTGGGTCGATCAGCTCACGCTGGCCGAGGTGAAGCAGTACCTGGCCGAAGGCGGCCACTTCGCGGAAGGGTCGATGGCGCCGAAGATGCGTGCCGTCGTCCAGTTCCTCGAGGCCGGCGGCAAGGAAGCGTTGATCACCAATCCAGAGAACCTCGAACGCGCCATGGCCGGTGAGACCGGCACCAGGATCGTTCGATGAACCATGTCGTCGGACTCACCTGTGTGATCTGCGGCACGACGTACCCGGCGGACTTCGCCGGGTACGTCTGCCCGGACCACGGCAACGAGGGAATCCTCGATGTCACCTACGACTACGACCGGATCGGCGAGACGTTCACCAAGGAATCGCTCGCTGCCGACCCCGATCGGACCATGTGGCGCTATCGGCCGCTCCTTCCGATCGAGGACGACGCCGTTGTTCCGCCACTCACGGTCGGCGGGACACCCCTCTACGACGCTCCTGCTCTGGCCCAAGAGGTCGGAGTCGCCCAGGTGTGGGTCAAGGACGAGGGTCGAGAGCCCACCGCCTCGCTCAAGGACCGTGCGTCCGCGATGGCGGTCGTGAAGGCCCAAGAACGGAACGCCGAGGTCGTGACCACGGCCTCGACCGGTAATGCCGCTGCGGCGCTCTCCGGCATCTCGGCAAGCGTCGGCCAGAAGAACGTCATCTTCGTTCCGGCATCCGCACCCGAGGCGAAGATCGCTCAACTCCTTGCGTATGGCTCGATCGTTGCGCTCGTCAACGGCAACTACAGCGACGCGTTCGAACTGTGCATGGAGGCCTCGGCCGAGTACGGCTGGTACAACCGCAACACGGGGTACAACCCGTTCATGACCGAGGGCAAGAAGACCGCCGGTCTCGAGATCCTCGAAGATCTTGGGTGGCATGCCCCGGATGCGATATTCGTGAGCGTCGGTGACGGCTCAATCATCGGAGGCGTTCACAAGGCAATGAAGGATGCCGTTGCCCTTGGATGGATCGACCGGATGCCTCGCATCTTCGGGATCCAGTCCGCCGGCAGCGACTATCTCGTTCAGGCGTTCGAGAGTGGCGAGGACGTGCTCACCAAGGCACCGATCTCCGCCGACACTGTGGCCGATTCGATCAGCGCGGATCTGCCCCGTGACCGCATCAAGGCAATGGCCGCCGTCAAGGAGACCGGGGGGGCGTATCTCCGGGTCTCAGACGATGAGATCCTGGCGGCCATCCCGACGCTCGCTCGCGGCTCGGGTGTGTTCGCTGAACCCGCAGGAGCGGCGCCCTACGCCGGCCTGGTCACCGCGGTGGACCGCGGACTCGTCGGATCCGAAGATCGCGTCGTGATCCTCGCTACTGGTAGCGGACTCAAGGACGTCGCCTCGGCGATGAAGGCCGTTGCGGCCGTCGGGACCGAACCTATGCGCGTCGACCCGAACCTCGAAGCACTCAAAGCAGCACTCGAAAACTGAAAGGACCACCGGTCATGATCGATCTCACCGTCAACGAAGCCGTACTGAAGTCTGCCGTCCAGCAGGCCAAGGCACGAGACTTCAGGATTCCAACGTTCAAGCAGATGCGGGACCCGAGCCTGATCCCGGACGATGTCAAGGCGAGTCTCGGAAGTGTCGGTCTGTGGGATCTCAACCCCATCAACCTCTTCCGCATCAACTGGCACAACGATCCGGTGCCCACCGGTGGCGGCTTCGGCGGTGTGAACTATCTCGAGGTTCCTTCTGCGATCAGCGGCGTCGATGCCCGGATCGTGATGCTCGAGGGCAAGTGGTTCCCGACCGGTGCCCACAAAGTCGGAGCGGCGTTCGGCTGCCTCGCGCCGCGACTCGTGAGCGGCCAGTTCGATCCGGCAACGCAGAAGGCCGTGTGGCCTTCGACCGGCAACTACTGCCGCGGCGGAGCGTACGACTCGAACTTGCTCGCCTGTGAGTCGATTGCCATTCTCCCAGAGGGCATGAGCGCCGAGCGCTTCCGCTGGCTCGAGAGTGTGGCAGGCGAGATCATCAAGACGCCGGGCAGCGAGTCCAATGTCAAGGAGATCTTCGACAAATGCAACGAGCTCAGGGCTTCCGGCCAAGACCTCGTCATCTTCAACCAGTTCGACGAGTTCGGGAACTACCTGTGGCATTACTCGGTCACCGGGCCCGCCATGGTCGAGGTGCTCAACGAGGTGATGGGTCCGAACGACCGATTCGCCGGCGTTACGCTGGCCACCGGCTCTGCAGGCACGATCGGCTCGGGCGACTACTTGAAGCAGGTCTATCCCAACTCGAAGATCGCCGCAGGCGAAGCCTCCGAGTGCCCGACGATGCTCGTGAACGGCTTTGGAGAGCATCGGATCGAAGGGATCGGCGACAAGCACATCCCGTGGATCCACAACGTACGAAACACTGATATGGCGATCGCCATCGATGATGAGGCATCGATCAGTCTCATCCGGCTATTCAACGAACCCGCCGGGCACGCGTACCTCGCCGACCAGGGCGTTTCGCCGGAGTTCATCGAGAAGCTCCCGCTGCTTGGCATCTCCTGTGTGGCGAACATGCTCATGGCGATCAAGTTCGCCAAGTTCTACGAGCTGACTGGGAACGACGTTGTGATGACCGTCGCGACCGATTCGATGGAGATGTACCAGTCTCGTCTCAAGGAGCTGAACGACGAGCGTGGGGAGTTCACCGCGCTCGATGCCGCCGCTGCCTATCACCAGTACTTGATGGGGCAGAGCCTCGCCAATATGCAGGAACTCGGCTACTACGAGAAGAAGCGGATCCACAACCTGAAGTACTACACCTGGGTTGAGCAGCAGGGCAAGACCTATGAAGAGATTCAGGCGCAGTGGTACGACCCGGAGTACTGGACCAGCATTCAGGTGATGGCGGATCCGATCGATGAGATGATCGAGTCCTTCAACGCCCAGGTGGATCAGGCGTAGCCCCCCGGGTAGTAGGTGCGGTGTCGGCGGATTCCGACGGTTCGGCTAATCGCCGAAGCTGATGCCGAGCGTCCGCGCCGACGCAATCCACGGATGGTCGAGCGGGACGACCTTGCGTCGTCCCGCGACGTCATCGAGCGGTAGCGAGATCAGGTCTTGGTCGCGCACCGCGACCATGACGTCCGTGACCCCTGAGTCCGCGAGCCGCGTGGCTTCCGTTCCGAGAATCGTGGCGAGGGTCCGGTCGGTCGCCGAAGGTGCTCCGCCGCGCTGGACGTGACCGAGGATGGTCACCCGCGCCTCGAGGCCGGTCAACGCCTCGAGGGAGCGAGTCAGACCTGCGGTGTGGTCCATGGCAGAACGTCTGAGTTCCGTCAGCGCAGCATTCGCGGCCACCTTCTGTGTACCACTCGCAAGGGTGAGCTGATCGCGCAGTTCCCGCTGCTGAACGCGATACTCAATGGGCCTGCTGCCTTCGGCCACGGCGACGATCGAGAACGTGCTCCCGGCGGTTCTTCGATCGTCGATCGACGCCGCGACCCGATCGATGTCGTACGCGATCTCGGGGATGAGAATCACGTCGGCTCCACCTGCGAGACCGGACCCGAGCGTCAACCATCCGGCGTTGTGGCCCATGATCTCCACGACGATGATTCGGTGGTGCGAATGGGCCGTCGAATGAAGGCGGTCGACCGCCTCGGTCGCGATTCCCAGCGCCGTGTCGAACCCGATGGTGGTGTCGGTTCCGAATACGTCGTTGTCGATCGTCTTCGGCAGGGTGATCACCGACAGGCCTCGACCGGAGAGCTGCCGAGCGTTCTTCTGAGTGCCGCCGCCGCCGATCGCGATGAGCACGTCGAGACCCAGCGCGGCGGCATTGTCGACCATGACGCCCGTCATGTCCATGCGTTCGCCGGCGATGTCCATTCGATGTGGCTTGTCCCGACTCGTCCCGAGGACGGTTCCGCCGACGGTCAGAATCCCGGAGAGAGTGTCCTCGTCGAGGCGGATGTAGCGATTCTGCATCAGGCCGCGAAAGCCGTCTCGAAACCCGATGACGTTCATTCCGTAGCTTCGGATCGCCGACTTGCCGATCGCCCGGATTGCCGCGTTGAGGCCTGGGGAGTCACCCCCTGCGGTCAGAATGCCGATACCTCTCGCCACGCCGCCATCCCTTCGTGTTCGTGCCGTTCACAATACCGTCGTAGCCGAAATCCGGAATGTGTGGCAGAATCCTGAATACCAGAGAAGGGAGGTGGTCCAACTTGAGTGAATGTTTGTACAGGACCCTGGAGGTGGCCGAGCGCTAACGGCCGCACCGTACGAAAGGAGTGGCTGTTCCTCGGAAGAGGTAGGTAGCGACTCCAACTCGGACCACCGATACCCGGAGACCCGTGGGCTGGTCCTCCCACGGCGGCGAGAACCTCGCCGAAGTGTCTCCGGGTTTCCACGTGTCTGGAGGACCGTGAGCGTCGAGTACCGCCTCACGTCGGTTGCCAATTCCGACCGCGATGCGATCGAGGACACGGGTCACGCCATCCGCCCAGATGACGCCACCTCGGCTTGGTCCGCCAAGTCGCTCAGATCGAGATCTTCGAGAAGCGGTAGGGTCGGTCCCATGGATTGGGCGACCTACCTCGAACACATCAGCGCCGATGCGGCTCGACTCTCCGAAATGGGGCGGATGGGGCTCGATCCCGCGGTGCGGTGCTGTCCGGGGTGGACCGTGCGCGATCTCCTCGTCCACGTCGGAAGCGTGTACACGCAGAAGACCGCGATCGTGGACGAAGGCTGGACGGACGGTCAGCCCGACCGCGTGGGCGCCCCCGATGACGGCCTCGTGGACTGGTTCGACGAGTCGGCCGGCCACCTCGTCGAGGTTCTGTCGTCGCACGATCCAGCCGAGCCGATCTGGACGTTCTACCCGGCGGATCAGACGGTCGGTTTCTGGTACCGCAGGCTCGCTCATGAGTCACTCATCCACCGCATCGACGGTGAACAGGCTCACGACCTCCCCTCAGATATCGATCAGGACCTTGCCTCTGACGGCGTCGACGAAGTCGTCACCCGAATCGCATCCGGCGGACCACGGTGGGGAACGATCGAGTTCGACGACCGGATCGCCCGTCTCGAGGTCCCCGGGCGGTCGTGGACCGTGAAGCTCGGACTACTTTCCGGGACCTCGCCCCGTTCGGGGAAGGACTACATCGACATGCCCGTGCTTGAACTTGTGGACTCCGGCGAGTCGTTCAAGACCGTTGTCTCCGGCCCCGCCGGCGCGATGGATTGTTGGCTGTGGGGGAGAGTCGGTCGCGGGGATCTGACGGTTCAGGGAGATCGCTTGGTCGCAGCCGGAATCCGCGCCGCCGCCAAGCGTTCGATGTAGCTGTGCCGGCGTGGATCACATGAGCGATCTCGCTACCGTCGCCGTCTATCCGATCAGATCTGACGCCGAGATCGTTCGGGCACGCCTCATGTCAGAGGGAATCGAAGCGCTCGTGATCGCCGACGACGAGGGCGGGCTCAATCCAGGCTTCTACGCCCGGTACGGCGTGCGGGTCGTGGTCGGGGCGGCCGATCTGGTCGCAGCCCATGAGATCCTCGATCTCGACGTAGTGATCGTGCCGGGGGACGCTCTGCAGGAGATGGTCGACCACACCAGAGCGTGTATGCCGAACGAGGCATGTGGGCTCATTGCCTCTCGAGACGGCGTCGTGACCAAGGTCTACCCGCTCGCTAACACCGAGCAGGCTCCCGACCGGTTCACGCTCGATCCCGCGGAACACTTCGCCGCGGTGCGCGACGCCGAGGATCAGGGCTGGGGCGTCTCCGGCATCTTCCATTCTCATCCGTCGGGTGCGCCGATTCCATCGGCCGCCGATCTCGAAGGCGGAGGTGATCCCGACTGGGTGAATCTGATCGTGGGCGTCGAAGCGAACCGGATCGTGGTGCGGGCCTATCGGTATGCAGGCGGCGGGGCAACGGCCGTCGAGATCAAGCAGCGGTAGTCTCGCCGGATGTCGTCAGACGAACACAACCCCGAGGCCTACCGTCAACTCTTCGCCATCATCGGCGGCGGACTGCAGGCGACGTCGCTCATCTTCATCCTTGCCTCGATGCTGGTAGCGCCCTGGTGGGTCGTGGTCATCCTCGCCGTGATCTGGCTGGGATCGACGGTCTGGTCCTGGATGGCGTTCCAGAACAAGCTCTGGGCACCCCTCGTCGCCGGGACACTCGTCGCGGTGTGTTGGATCGTCGCTCTGACGGTGTTCGCATGACCGCACTCACCGTGCTGGGATCTGCGGGTGGATCGCCGACCCGAACCAACGCGGCATCCGGATATCTGGTTGAGAGCGGCGACACGTCGATCTGGGTCGACGCCGGCACCGGGACGTTCATGGAACTCGCCCGCTTCACCGATCCCGGGGCCCTCGACGCCGTGGTGCTCAGCCACATCCACGTCGATCACTGCTCCGACATCTTCGGCCTCTACGGCTATCTCGCGTTCGGTCCTTCCGGCGTTGTACCGGTGCCGGTGTTCCTGCCGCGCGGCGCCGCCAACCATCTTGCGGCCTTCGCCCGGGCGGGGGAAGAGCACGTGTTCCACGCGGTCCTCGATCTCACCGAGGTGGATGGCGGAACCGAGGTGGTCGTTGGCGACGTCTCGGTCCGTTTTGGTCGGGCGGTCCACCCTGTTCCGGCGCTGGTCACCCGGTTCGATACCCCGGATGGCTTGCTCGTGTACTCGGGTGATACCGGCCCGGGATCTGATCTTGCGGCCCTCGCCACGGGTGCCGACGTGCTCCTCTGCGAAGCCACGATCGCGGGAGAGCGAGACGGGCACACGTACCCGTACCATCTCACCGCCGGAGAAGCCGGCAGGATCGCGACGGAGGCGGGTATCTCGACGCTGATCCTCACCCACTTCGCCGCCGGTGTCAGCGTGGAACAACTGCGAGCGGAGGCCTCGGCTGCGTTCAACGGCGAGATCAACCCGGCCGTGCCCGGGACAACGTTCACCATCGGGGAGCGACCATGAGAACCAATCGACCGCTTGATGCCCTACGGCCCGTGCGAATCACCCGAGGCTACACCGAGATGACGCCGGGTTCGGTGCTCATCGAGATGGGTAAGACCCGAGTGCTGTGTACCGCAGCATTCGAGGAGGACGTGCCGCGATGGATGCGGGAATCTGGCAAGGGGTGGGTAACCGCCGAGTATGCCATGCTCCCCGGATCCAGTCCCCAGCGGGTCCGTCGGAGCGCCATCGAGGGTGGTCGTACCAAAGAAATCCAGCGCCTCATCGGCCGCTCACTCAGGGCCGTTGTCGACACGAAGGCTATGGGGCCGCTCACGGTGCGCGTCGACTGCGATGTCCTCCAGGCCGACGGAGGCACGAGAACGGCATCCATCACGGGCGCATGGATAGCGCTCGCCGATGCATTCGACCACCGCATCGGAGTCGGGAAACTCGAGGTCTCTCCGCTCACCGACCATGTCGCGGCGATCTCGGTCGGGTTGATCGGCGGCGATGCTCTGCTCGACCTCGAGTACACAGAGGATGTGGCCGCCGACGTCGACGCGAACGTGGTCATGACCGGGTCCGGGAAGATCGTCGAAGTTCAGGGGACCGCGGAGGGTGAGCCGTTCGACCGGAGCCAACTCGATCGCATGCTCGACCTGGCGGCGAAGGGCATCTCCGAACTGGTCACCGAGCAGCGCACGTCCAGGGCATGATGACCGCCCCCCGCCGCGTCGTCGTCGCGTCGAAGAACCCTCACAAGATCCGCGAGGTCGAGGCAGTCCTCGAGAACATGGACCATCCGTGGGAGATCGTGCGCGGTCTCGAGTGGCCGGATGTCGAGGAGACGGAATCGACCCTCGAGGGGAACGCCCTGCTCAAGGCCCTTGCGGTGGCCGAAGCCACCGGGCTTCCGGCGCTCGCCGATGACACCGGTCTCGAAGTCGATGCGCTCGACGGGAGGCCGGGGGTGTTCAGCGCCCGATTCGCCGGACCCGACGCCACCTACGACCAGAACGTGGATCGCCTCCTCGCCGATCTCGAGGACACCGTCGACCGCGCCGCGCGTTTCCGTACGGCCATCGCGTTCGTCGTTCCGGGCTCCGATCCGATCATCGTGGAAGGCGTCGTCGAGGGAACGATCACCGAGGAGCGGAGAGGGGACCGCGGATTCGGCTACGACCCGGTCTTCGCCGTCGGCGCTATCACCTACGCCGAGATGTCAGACGATGAGAAGAACCAGATGTCACACCGCGCCCGCGCGCTCCAGGCCCTGGCTGTCGCTCTCGAGGGCATCGAGAGCGACGCGGCCGTCGGTCGGGCTCCAAGCTTCTAGCCCGAGAACCGGGCCCGGCTAACCTCCCTGGCGTGACAGAAGGCACTGTGACCGATCAGCCACAAGCGGCCGAAGCAGGAGAGAGCAGGCAATCCGGGTGGTGGGCACGCCACACGTCGGTCGCCACGCGTCTCGCGATCGGGATCCTCTTCGTCAGCGTGGTCTCCCTCGTCGGTTCGGTCGTCTTCGCCGTCTACGGTTCCGGGAGCGATGGCGAGGATCTCCTCCACAAGCGGCTCTCCTCCACCGTGGGGGCGAGAGAGGCTGAGATCAATGCCTACCTCAGCCGAGTCGGATCGGCGCTCGAGGCGATAGGAACCGGCTCGATGGCAATCGAAGGCGTGCAGCAGTTCGCGGCAGGCTATGACGAACTCGATCAGCTCACCTTCGACGATATCGACGCCGACCGACTCGATCTTGCCGGTTTCTACCTCAACGAGTTCGTCCCGATCCTCGAGGAGGTTCGCGGCGTGCCGGTGGATGTCCTCGACGTCTCCTCAGGGCTGGATCCGGCTGCGGTGTACCTCCAGGCTGCGTATATCGCCAGGAGTCCCCTCGCGATCGATGAGAAGCGGCTCTTGACCGACGCCGAGGATGGCAGCTCGTGGACCGAGGTCCACAAGGCACTGCACCCGCTCTTCCGTGCCAGCGCCGACCGCCTCGGTCTCGCCGATCTCTATCTGATCGAACCGGAGAACAAGACGATCGTCTACTCGTCCAACAAGAAGATCGACTTTGGCACCAGCCTCGAGAACGGCCCCCACAGTGGTACGGCGCTCGCCAACCTCGTCAAACGGGTGGTTGCATCGAGCGAAGCCGGGGCGGTGGACGGTGTGGATTTCACCACCTACGCACCCGCGTTCGACAATCCGACGGCATTTGCCGCGACGCCGCTGTTCGACGGTGACACGCTCGTCGGCGTGCTGGCCGCGAGTCTCTCCGACGACACGATCGACGAGATCATGACGCGCGATTGGCGGGCCGGTCGTCTCGGCGAGACCGGCGAGATCTTCCTCGTTGGGTCTGATGCACGTATGCGGTCGAATTCCCGGGCATTCCTGGAAGACCCTGAGGCGTACCTTGCCCGAGTCGAAGAGATCGGTTCCGCGACCGCTGAGGAACGGAACCAGATGGCTGCGCTCGGCACCACGGTTCTCTTCCAGGATGTCGACAGCCCCGCGGTTCGCGCTGCGCTGCAGGGCGAAACCGGCATCGTCTCCGATACCAACTACTTGGGCGAGGAGGTCTACACGGCCTACCGGCCGGTTGGCTCCGAGACGTTCCGGTGGGCCATCCTCGTGCAAGAGGATCGGGCAGCGGTCGACAAGCCGGTCAACGACTATGTGCGCGGCAACCTGCTGCTTGCGACGGTCGTCGTGATCGCCCTGACATTCTTTGCCGTGGCATGGGCGAGTTCATTCGTGAACCCCCTCCGGGCGATGTCGTCGGCGCTCGCCCGCATCAAGGACGGCGACGACTACACGACCGTACCGTCGAGCGGAGCGCAGGAGTTCCGTGTTCTTGCCGGACATCTGCGGGCGATGGTCGACGATCTCTCGAGTCGAAGCCAGGCCGTGTCGGAAGCACTCTCCAAGAAGACCAGCGTTCTCCTGGCATTGCTGCCCCCGGCGGTCGCGGACGCGGTTGTCGGCGGGGACCGTCAGCTGGTAGAGACCGTTCCTCACGCCAGCATCGCCGTGCTTGTGTTCGATGGGTTGGACGAGCTCTTCCGGACACGCGACGTCGCGGCAAACCGCGATCTCATGCACTCGATCGTGGACAGGACCGACGAGATTGCTGGTGCCTCCGGCTTGGAGCGGGTCAAGGTGATGGGCGATACCTACTTCGCGGTGTGCGGGGTTGAGACACCGTACCTCGATCATGCTCCGCGTTCTGTCCGATTTGCGTTCGAGGTTCGTGCGGAGATACGCCGCTTCGCTGAGGAGAACGACCTCGATCTCGATGTTTCTGGCGGGGTTGACGCCGGACCGGTCACCGTGGGGCTCATTGGCAACGCCCGCCTGATCTACGACTTGTGGGGAGAGACGGCTGAACAGGCTCTGGCCATTGCCGGCCTCGCCGGCGACGGGGAGATCCTGGTCACCGACGCTGTCCGCGATCGTCTGCCCGGCGGTGATGACCTCCCGGCGTTCGACTCGGACAAGGTCTCGGCGTGGGTTGCGAATGCTCCAGACCTCGACGGGAGATCTCAGGCATGACCTCTCTTCTGACCAGCGGCGAGACGATCTGGGCCGCTCTCCTGATTGTGCTCCTTCCGGTGTTGATCATCGGTGCAGGAGAACTGCAGGAGCGTCTGCGCCAACGTGGATCGCTGCTGGAGAAGGCGGTGGCGACGGTTCGGAACTGGGTGCTGCCACTCGCGGCGCTGTGGATTCTCGTTGTGCTCGTCTTCGACATGTCCGACACCGCCGTCCTGCCACGGGTCATCGCCACCGCCTTGCTGCTCGCGGCGTCCGTGGCGGTTCTGCAAGTCCTTCGCTTCTTCGCAGCACAGGTCGCAGAGCGCTCGAAGATCCCCGGCACACGGAGCGTTCCGCAGCTCTTCATGATGGTGCCCCGTCTTGTTGTCCTGCTGGTGGCGGCGTGGTTGCTCTTCTCCACGATCTGGAACGTCGACCTCACCGGGCTCTTCGCTGCGCTCGGTGTCACCTCGCTGGTTATTTCCCTCGCGTTGCAGGACACCTTGAGCGGCCTCGCGTCTGGTTTCCTCCTGCTCAGCGACAAACCGTTCCAACCCGGAGACTGGATCGAGGTCAACGACATCGAAGGGAAGGTCATAGACACGAACTGGCGATCGTCTCGCGTCCAGGATCGCAACGGCGATCTCATCGTCATCCCGAACAGCACGCTGGCCGGTGCAACGCTCGTGAACTTCAATCAGCCTGCTCGCCTGCACCGTGTTGTTGTGAATCTCCAAGTCGCATACTCGAATCCGCCCTCAAACGCGGTCGACATGTTGCTCGCGGCCGCTCTGGCGACCGACGGAGTTCTTGAGGATCCGGAGCCGAAGGTGCTCGTGGTCCAAATCGATGACCCGCTCATGGGGTATGACGTGCAGATGTGGATCGACGACTACACGATCGCGCCCCGGGTCAAGGGCGATTTCGGGGCACTGGTCTGGTATCAGTCGCATCGGATGGATGTGCCCCTGCCGAGCCCGGCATTCGATCTGTACCACCACGATCCCATCCAGGAGGCGGCCGACGCCACACTCACCGTGGAACAGTTGGGGAAGCGGATTCGTCGCGCGTCGATCTTCTCGGAGGTCAATGATCGGGACATAGCCGACCTCGCCGAGGCCGCCTCGCCTGAGCGATTCCGGCGCGGCGAGACGATTCTCCCGGCTGGTGTGGTGAACCGCGAGGTCTATGTGCTTTGGTCCGGCCGCGCGCGGATCGAGATCCCCGACGAGCCCGGCGCTTCCGTCGAAATCTCGAACGGCGACGTATTCGGCGTCGTGAGCCGGTCGAGAACCAAGGGGTCGGCGCAAGAGGTCGTGGCCGTGAGCGACTGCGAGGTCGTGCGCATCGACGCGAATACTGCGGGCGCCGTAGCCAGCCGGAATCCTTCGCTTGCCGACGAATTGAACCAACTCCTGGCTTCCCGAGATCGACGGCTCAATCCGCTGGTTGATCGACCTGCGATCGAGGTACCGGGCGAAGACAGCGGGTCAGGTGAGATCGGCGCTCCCTCGATTGGTGATCGTACCGAGGCGGGCGAGACCGAATCCGGTGGCGAGGTGACCTCATGACGGCGCCTGCTCCCGTGACCCAGAAGAACGTGTCGGATCAGAAGCAGCGCCGTGGGCGGCGGGCCCGCACCGATGTGGCAATCGTGATGGCTGCCGTCTCGATCCTCTCGGTTTTGATCGTGGGCGTCTTCAACCTGGTTACGGCGCGCGATTTCCTCAGCACAACGGTCGAGCAGCAGCTCGTGAGCGTGGGCGAATCGAGGATGGACCGGCTTGAGCGAGGCGTTGAGTCGATCGGTGACATTGCGGTCACGATGGCCTATGGCACGGGGGTTGCTCAGGCACTTGAGGATTTCGGTGCCGGTTTCCAGGCGATTGACGAGCCACTTTCGGACGCTCAATTCGACGAGTTGCGCGCAGCGTATGTCGCAGGACTCGCGGAGATCGTTCCGCCGGGGTACGAGGCTCCTTCGCTCGACGAGGTCTTCCCCCGGTCGCCGGCTGCGCAATACCTGCAGTACTACTACCTCGTCACGAATCCGTTCGACGAGCGTTCTGAACTCGACGATGCAGGAGACGGGTCGGCGTACAGCGAAGCGCATGCAGAGCACCATCCTGTGCTGCGTTCCATGGCATCGGCAATGGGACTGGGTGACATGCTGCTCATCGATGCCGAAACATCGACGGTTGTGTACTCGGTCGACAAGCACGCCGAACTCGGCACGAGCCTCGTCAACGGCCCATACCGTGACAGCGCACTCGCCGAGGCCGTGGTCGAGCGGCTCCAGACGGCAGGGGCCGGCGAGGCCGTATTGGTGGACTTCGAGCCGTACGCTCCTGCGGGATTCGCCCCAACGTCGTTCATGGCGGCCGCAATCCGCGATGGGGGTCGTGTGACCGGCGCGCTCGCGTTCGAGATCCCCAACCAGCTCCTGGTCGATCTCACAACCGCCGACCGGGATTGGGTCGGAACGGGATTGGGCGAGACAGGCGAGGTCTACATCGTTGGTGAAGACGGTCTCATGCGCACCGACTCGCGTCTCTGGCTGGAGGACCCGGATCGATACCTCGAACTGGTTGGCGATGCCGGCTACGACCCTGAGATCCCACGGGCTGTCGAAGCGTTCGGCACGACGGTCCTCATCCAACCGGTCAACACCGATGCCGCGACCGCGGCCCAGGCAGGAGATACGTTCGTCGGAACGACCACCAACTACCTCGACCAGGGGACGTTGACGGTAGCGGCAGCGCTCGACGTCAAGGGCGTCCAGTGGGTGGGCGTCGCCGAGGTCTCCACATCCGAAGCGTATGGCCCGTTGCGGCGGCACATCATCACGCTTCTGATTCTCCTCGTGGTCCTGGTTCCGATCGTTGTTGTCGTGGCCACGATTGTCGCCCAGAGGATTCTCAGGCCGATCGGTCCGATCGTCACCGCTGCGAATGAAGTGCGACAGGGCGATCTCGACGTGGCTCTGGATGTTCACACGAAGGACGAGTTCGGTGATCTCTCGAACAAGTTCAATGACGTCGTCGGCACGCTGAGACAACAGGCGGCCGACCTGGAGCATGCCGAGATCGAGACGACCGAACTGCTCCAGGCCGTCATGCCGCCACGGCTGGTCGAGCAGTACGAGAGCGGCGACCGCGACATCGCTGAGGCTCTGAGCAATGCGACGCTGGTTGCAGTCTCTGTCTCAGAACCGGAGGCCGCTCAGGCAGTCGAACGGGAAGCTATCGCTGACCATACGGTTGCCGTGTCCACCGGCATTTCCACCCTTGCCAAGCGGCACGGGTTGGAGCAGGTCGCTTCGTCGGCAACGCAGTACATCGCGGTTGCAGGTCTCAATGTTGGAGATGACGAAGCCGGCAAGGCGGTGGCGTTCGCTGTGGCTGTGCGGGGCTGGCTCAACGAGGCTGGTTCGAATGCGGGAGTTGTGATGGCGACGAGCATTGGGCTCGCATCCGGCGACGTGGTCACCGGCGTCGTCGGCACGGAGCGGGTGACCTTCAACGTGTGGGGTAACACGCGCCGACGGGCGGAAACACTGGCAACCGTCGCCGGCACCAGCGAGATCCTCATCGACTCCACGGTCGCCTCCCATGTCGATGACGAGTGGGCGGTTGATCCTGCTCTCGGTCTCGTCGGCCTGGATGGCGCTCCGCTCGAGGCGTGGCGCGTCGTGGGACACCGACGCGACATCGGTTGACCACCCGTCGACCGGGATCCTCGTCTCGAGCAGCGCGAAACAACGAAGGAGCGCCCGACCGAACAAATCCCTTCGGACGGTGGATTGTGCGGGCGGAGGGACTCGAACCCCCACGGGCTTTCGCCCACCAGGACCTAAACCTGACGCGTCTCCCAATTCCGCCACGCCCGCCTTGCCTGCAAGCTAACGCTCTTCCGGGCAATACATCTCGCCCGAAGCTCGACTCCGGGCCCACAGTTGCCGTCATCCGGCACAGGAAGGATCTCATTTGCGTGGGGCCAGACCATGTTCTCGGTCTGTCGCCGCGTGTGTAACAAGCGAGAAGCGACGACGATCTGTGAGAATGCGGTCGAGCTAGGTTCACAACCGTGCCCTGAGAAACCGAGGCGATCACCATGACCATGACTGACCGGGTACCGCCAGCCACACGGTGGCATTCGTTGTCGGCGCCGGACGTCGTCGACAAGCTCGGAACCGACGCAGACCACGGTCTCACTCCGGACGAGGTGCAGCGGCGCGTCGCACAATACGGGGCGAATGTGATCGCCACCGAGCCGCCGCCGACATTGTGGCAGATGGCGAAGGGTCAGCTGTCAAACCCGATGAACATCATGCTGCTCATCGTCAGCGTCGCCAGCTTCACGATCGGGCAGACCGCAACCGGCGCAGTGGTGATGGCGCTCGTCCTGTTCAACGTCATCATGGGGACGAACCAGGAGCGCAAGGCGACGGCAAGTGTCGAAGCTCTGGCCCAGCTCCAGGTGCCGACGGCACGGGTGCGACGGTCCGATCGGGTCGAGGAGATCGATGCGAGCGGCCTCGTCCCGGGCGACATCCTCTTGCTCGAAGCCGGGGACATCGTCCCGGCGGATGCCCGGATCGTGGCCTCGGCTTCCCTCGAGGTACAGGAAGCGTCGCTGACCGGTGAAAGCGCCCCCATTGCCAAGGACGCAGGTGCGTTGCCCGATGGGGAAACCCCTCTCGGTGACCGCACCAACCTCGTGTTCCAGAACACACAGGTCACGCGTGGATCGGCGACGGTCGTCGTCGTCGCTACGGGGGCATCGACGCAGATGGGCCATATCGCCGACATGGTCACGGCAACGAAGCGGACCAAGTCACCCCTCCAGCAGGAACTCGACGGGCTGACGAAGATCTTCGGGTTCCTGGCCTGGGGAGCGGTTGCGGTCATCGCCGTCGTCGGTATCGCACGCGGTCAGGACCGGGAGACCCTGATTCTGCTGTGCATCTCGACCGCGATTTCAGCGATCCCGACCGGTCTGCCGACGTTCGTCCAGCTCATGCTGTCGTCGGGGGCGCAGCGACTTGCCGAGCACAAGGCCGTTGTCAAGTCGCTCACCGATGTCGAGACGCTGGGCGGCACGACGGTCATCAACAGCGACAAGACCGGCACGTTGACGATGAACGCGATGACCGCCACCACGATGTTCACGGGCGGCCAGTGGTACACGATCGGCGGCGGCGGCTATGTCAAGTCGGGGGCCATCAGGGGCGTCGCCGGCGCCCCGACACCCGACTTCACCCGACTGGCGCTCGGCCTCACGCTGTGCAGCGATGCGACGGTCGCCGACGACGAGTCGATCATCGGCGATCCCACTGAGGCCGCCCTGGTGGTTCTCGCCGCCAAGGTGGGTGTCGACGCCGAGGAGACCCGGAGGGCGATGCCGCGCCTCGTGCAGGTTCCGTTCGATTCCGGGTACAAGTTCATGGCGACGTTCCACGACGTTCCGCCCGGTGCCACCGGCGGGCTCGCCGACTTCCCCCACGTGATGGCGGTCAAAGGCGCGCCCGACGTCGTGATCGACCGATCGGCGGTGGCGCTGTGGCACGGCGAGACGGTGCCGATGGCCGACGTGCGCGACGAGCTGCTCGCTGCCAATCGCGAACTGTCGGAGAAAGGACTCCGGGTCCTCGCCTTCGGCGCCAAGGGCCTGTCCGCAGACGAGTTCACGGCGGCGCAGGCAGATCCTATGGCCGCCGTCACCGACATCGACCTGATCTCGCTCGTCGGCATCATCGACCCGCTGCGCTCCGAGGCCAAGGACGCCGTCCAGCAAGCCCTCGCGGCCGGCATCGACGTCCGGATGATCACCGGGGACCACACGATCACGGCGAGGGCGATCGCCGACCAACTCGGACTCGGGCCAGGGGTCATCACCGGCACCGATCTCGAGGCCCTCGACGACGCCGCGGTCATCGGGCAGCTCCCCGAGCTGCACGTCTTCGGGCGAGTCGCCCCCGAAGACAAGGTCCGTCTTGCGCGGCTCATGCAGGAGTCCGGCGAGGTGGTGGCGATGACGGGCGACGCCGTGAACGATGCGGCAGCCCTCAAGCAGGCCGACATCGGAGTCGCCATGGGGAGCGGCTCGGAGGTCACCAAGCAGGCCGGCAAGCTCATCCTCACCGACGACAACTTCGCCACGCTCGTACGGGCCGTCGATCTCGGTCGCGACATCTATCGGCGCATCTCGTCGTACGTGAAGCTTCAGCTGACGGTGCTTTCCTCGGTGCTCCAGCTGATGCTGCTGGCCACGATCCTCAACATCAACGAGGGCGTCGCCCTCTTCCCGATGATGCTGCTGTTCGCCAAATTCTTCGTCATCGCGACGGTGGTCGTCGGCTTCATCGTCGATGTGCCGGACCCGAGCGTCATGCAACGACCTCCCCGTGTCCCTGGGACGAAGATTGCCAGTCGGGCCCAGACGGTCCGTTGGGTGATCGGCGGGTTCCTGATCGCCGCGCCGGCGCTTCTGCTCCTGCAGTTCGGACCTGACGAACCGAGCACGACGGTCGGTTCGGTTGCGATGACGATGGCGTTCGCCGTCGTCGCTCTCGCGGGCGTGAACAACGGTTTGGTGATGCGACGCGAACGCGAACCATGGTGGTCAACTCCGCTGTTCCCATACATGGGCTGGGTGATGCTCGGCTGGTTCCTGACCTGGGCGGCGGTGGAGCTCGGGATGTTCCAACGCCTCCTCAGCACGGTCTCGCTCAGCGGTGGCCAGTGGGTGGTCGTGATCGCACTCTCCCTTGTCAGCCCGCTCTTCGTGGCAGTCGACAAGGTGATCCAGCTGCGACGCGCAGAGTCCTAGCGGCGGCGATACCCAGCGTATCAGCGTCGAGGTCTCCTGGGCCCTACGTCGGACCCTTCACGGGCCGAAGCAGTCCACGAGGAGCCCGTGCCGGAGGCCGCGGTCGCTTACTATTGCGGAATCCTTGCCGAGCTTGGTCATGACGGTGCTGACGATGCACGCGCCGGTGAGGATCACCTCGGCGCGCTTGGGCTGTAGGCCCACGATGGATCGACGTTTGTCGGTCGGCGTTGAGGCATACATGGCGATCTGCCGGTCGACCTCCTCCCGGTCGAGAATCGTCCCGTTGACGACGTCGGGGTCGTACGCGACGAGGCCGTGCTTGACCGCCGTCATATTGGTGACGGCCCCGCCCATGGCCACGAGAACGTCGGGCACCGGGCGATCATCGATCGATCCGAGGTCGTCCGATATCGCCCGCAGTGCCCGATCGAGGACATCGTCGGTCACCACTCCATCGAGATGGAAGCGTTCGGTGTAGCCGACCGCTCCGACGTTCACGCTGAACCGCTCGTCCACGTCGTACCCGTGGCCGAACGTGAACTGCGAGCTTCCGCCGCCCGTGTCGAATACCACGATGGAACCGTCTCCTAGATGCAGGCCTGCCCGGACCGCCGTGTAGGCGATTCGGCTCTCCTCCTCTCCAGAGACGACCTGCACGGTCACACCGGTGCGGCCTCGAATCGCGGCGATAACAGGCTCACGATTGGCGGCGATGCGCAGACCTGCTGTGCCAGCGGCGGCAATGGCTCGCGCATCGTGGGCTCTGGCCTCTGCGACCATGCCGGCGATGGCGGTGATCGTGCGCTCAAGGGCTTCACCCGAGATTTCGCCGGTTGCATCGAGACCTTCGCCGAGGCGGGTCACGTCGGCGCGGTCGACGATGTTCCGCCAGACCCCCGCCGGCGATCTCGAGGCGAGGTGGAACTTGATGGAGTTCGTTCCGACGTCGATGACGCCATAGACGGCGCTGCGATCCTCGATCGCCGCTGTGAGGCCGCGCGTGTAGCCGGTGTTCTGATACCAATCGAGCCCCAGCGAGCGGACGGCTCGTAGGACCGCCGCCGCGTCTTCGGACTCGATCGCGATGGTTCGTATAGAACGCCCATCCGCTGTGACATCGGTCACCTCCGACGTGCACCCACCGACCGTGTATCGGACGCGTCGCTTGGTGACCGTGATCGGCCGAACGCCTGTGGGAATAGCGAGTTCGTCGATGAACTGATTGAGTGTGTACGACGTTCGATCGAACCGGGGTAGCGGAACCTCGAGAGCAGCGAAGATAGGTTCGAATTGGGTGTCGGCCAGAGGGAACGTCGCCTTCATCACCGGCTTCCACTGCTCCAGACCGTATTCGTCGATGCATTCGAGAACCTTGATGTCGATCAGGTCGAACCTCACCTTGACGTTGGCGGCTGTCGCGCCCGACAGCAGGTAGATCTCCTCGCTCTCCTGCACGCCTGTTGACTCGAGAGATGCGAAGAGTGCTTCGGCAACGACAAATCGTCGATCGAACGCCCGCCACTCCCACCGCGGGATGATCAACTCAGTTGCCTCCGCCATCGGGTCACCCTCCGTCACTTGCCGACGTCTGTCCCATTTCGGCACCGCCGGACCAAAAGTACTCGAGGGCGGCTCTGGTGTTCGTGTGTTGTTCACCGGTGAGATCGATACTCGCCGCGCTCAGCACGGCCCGTGTCTGTGCGATGACTTCGAACGCTTCGCTGTGCAGGCCCGTCGGGGAGAGCACCAGGAGGTATGACGCCTCCGGATACGGCCGCAACTCGGCCGCCATTCTTCGGTCGAAACTTGCGGGTTGCCGCCGAAGGTTGAGACGGGAGATGGGTCCGACGGGCATGAGGCTACTGAGCTTCAGGCCGCGCGGCGCAGGCGCCTTGTGAATCGTCCGCTGCCTCGACGACAGGAGGTCGCGGGGCCCGACGGAGGCACCGCACATTCCATACCGCTGCTGGGGTCGCCCTCCCCTTCATGGATGCGGAGCGGAGAATCCCGTTGGGCATGGCATCGACTTCGACACCGAACCGCTCGTTGGTCCGCAGTTCGCCAGTCAGGCAGTCCGGCGGCAGCCGACGAAGCCTGAAGACGGTATCTCCGGTTCCTCCCTGGATCCGACGCGCCCGCACGACGACTCCGGCTCGGTCGAGCGCGAGATCCGGAGTGTCGAAGAACACCACACGGTCGATCTGGGCATTGAGGAGATTCAGTCCAAGCTTCCGTCCGGCGGAGGCGCTATCCGAATCCGGCACCGTCTGTCTCAACTCCACGGAGTCGGCTCCCTTGATCTGGCCGAGGAGATCGACGAGTCCTCGATCCGAGAGCAGTGTGGCAGCCATCGATTTGCCTCCATGTCGGGTAGCGACCGCGGTCGACCGATCGAATCATACGCCACCGTGTCGTGGCTGAGATAGAGCCACACAGCCTCGGCGGACCTTGGGAAACCGGTGAGGGTGGATGTCCCGCATCGAGCGCCTCGACCGGCGACCAGAGATCGAGCGACAGGCCTGCCATCTCGGTTGGCGCTCGCGAGGCACTCAGCTCGATCTCCGGTCGCCTGCAGGCGGAGACTGCGACCGCACGGCACGACGAAGTAGGCTTGCCGCGATCGCGAGGATGACGAGCGATCGTGGCAGAGTCGCAGACGCCGGTGGGCCGGCAATGGAGGGAACGTGCTGCCGTTCGATGTGCCGTGGTATCGGCGATTGCTGGGCATCGCGGTTCTGCTCGGGATCTCAGGCGGTGTACTCGGCCTCATCTACTTGGGTGCCACGGGTTGGGTCATCGATCGGGTGTTCCCCGAGACAGATGGCACGGCGTGGTCGGGCGAGTGGTGGTGGGTCCCCCTCGTGGCCTTCGGCGGCTTTGTCGTTGTAGCCCTTCGCACGGCGTGGCGCGTCCCTGGGAAGGTTCCCGGCGGCGTACAGCTCATCGAAACTGCCAACGTCGATCACACGACTGCTCCCCAGTGGGTGGTCATCGCCGCCGTGTCTGCCCTCGCAGGGGCGAGCCTCGGCCCGTCTTTCGCCTTGGTGGTCATGGGCGGCGGTCTGGGGTCATGGATTGCCAGCCGCCGCTGGGCAGAGGGACGGGCCGATCCCGACTATACCCTGACCGGTATCGCAGGCGGGTTCGGCGCTGCCTTTACGTCGCCCATCCTCGGCGCCTTCCTGGTCTCCGAGCTCGAGCCCCTACCTCGCCAGCGATACGTCGCGTCGATGCTCCCGCAGCTCATCGCGTCGTCGGTCGGGTTCGTCATCTTCTACGTGGTTGTCGGGCGGACTTTCCTCGGCAGCTACGAGGTGCCGTCGTATGACTTCGAGGTCGTCGACATGGCGATCGCCGTGGGTCTCGGCATCCTCTCAGCGGTCGTGATGCTGGTCTTCGCTGGTGTCATTTTCGCCGTCAAGTGGGCCTGCAAGCTTGTGCCGAACCGATACATCCTGGGCGTCGTCGGCGGTGCGGCCGTCGGCCTCATAGCCGTGGCCCTTCCGCTCACGGTCGGTGCGGGCCAGTCCCAGCTTGGCATCGTCATCGACGATCCTGGGGCGCTCGGCGTCGGACTTCTGATCGTTGTCCTCCTCGCCAAGATGGCGGCCATGGCCCTGAGCCTCGAAGTGGGCTTCATGGGCGGCAACGTATTCCCATTGATCTTCATGGGAGGCACGGCTGGCACGATCGTGTACCTCGTCTTCCCCGACATCCCGGTTGCCCTCGCCGTGTCGTGCATGCTGGCTGCCGTGCCCGGATCGTTCCTGCGTGCCCCTATCAGCATGGTGTTCATCGCGGCGATTGCCCTCGCTCTCGGTGCCGAGACGACGGCCCCGGTGGCCGTTGCAGTGGTTACCTCATACCTGATCGTCGCCGGCATCCGGTACATCGTGTCGAACCGGAGGGCTGCGGCGAGCGGGCCTCAGCCCGCAGAGGCCGCGTCGGGCTGACCGGCCCGGCGCCGGGCGAGGCGGGGGGCCGCTGCGGCAGCCCAACTCGACAGCGCCGGGTCCGGCGGGGCCGTCGCCGGTGGTCCGCTCCTCGAGATGCAGTAGGGGCAGGGGGCGGCCGCTTCCGATGGGATCACGGTGGAATCAAGCGGTTCCGTTGGCCGACTCCCAGCACCGGTCGGACAACCATGGCGACAGCTCTTTGCCGCGCGATACCCACCGCTGCGCCACGCTCGAGAGTATTCGGGCGGGACGATGCACTCGAACCGGCATGAATGTAGATTCGGCGGTACAAGGCCACCGTTGTCCGTGAGGCAAAGGGAACACACCACATGACCGGTTCGAACGGCACCGTCGATCAAGGCTCTCCGGCTTCGGATGCCGACGTGGCGCAGTTGCGGAAGGAGAATGAAGCCCTCCGCTCACGCCTCGCTACGCGGATGCGCTGGCGGCGCTGGTTGACGGTGGTTCTCGTGTTCTTGACCGCGTTGTCCGTCGTCGCGACGACGGTTGCGGTGTGGGCCCACGAGACGGTGTTCGACACCGATAGGTTCATGGAGACGGTGCAGCCGGCCCTCGACGACCCCGCGCTGTATGCGGCGTTGAGCGAGCGGGTCTCGGATGAGATCATCGTGGCGCTTGCCCTCGAGGATCGTATCTCCGCCACCCTCACCGGCGTAGACGAGTACCTTTCGCAGACGCTGCTCGAGGCGCTCGACGTCGGTGCCCGGGGCCAGGCGGTGCTCGATCGCGTCGATCGACCTTCGCTTGCGGTTCTCGCAGCTCCGATCGCAGGCGCGCTCGAGACGCGAATCGCCGAGATCGTCGACTCGTTCATCACGTCGGACGAGTTCAAGGCGCGGTTCGCCGGTCTCGTGGAGCAGGCGCACGTGGCAGGCGTTGCGCTGCTGCGCAACGACCTCGTCGAGCTCCCCAACGTGTATATCGAGAACGGCGAGGTGCGGCTCAATTTGGTGCCCGCCATCACCGATGCGCTGCGACGCGTTGCCGCCGAGATCAAGGACTTCCTCCCTGACGTCACGCTTCCGGACGTGATCTCGGACGGCGTCGCCGCCGGCAGACAGCAGCTCGCGGACGCCGTGAACGCCCAGCTGCCTGAGGACTTCGGCCAGGTTACGCTGCTCAGCGAGCAGAAGCTGGTCGCAGCGCAGGACGCGGCGCATCGTCTCGACCAGTTTGTGTGGCTGCTCGTGTTGCTCAGCATCGTTCTGGTGGTCCTCACCGTTGCGGTGTCCCCGGCTCGGCGCAGGACCGTCATCCAATTGTCACTCGGCGTCGCCGCCGGGTTGGTGATCGGGGTCGCGGCGATACGGCGCTTCGAGTCCGCGATCGTGGAACAGATCACGAACCCCAACGGCCGAGCGACGGGAGAATCGCTTCTCGGCAACGTGGTTTCGAGTCTGCGATCCGTGGCGATCGTCGTCGTGGTCGTTGCGGTGATCGTCGCCATCGCCGCCTACCTCCTCGGAAGGCCGGCGTGGATCACCAACATCTCGCATCGCTTGAGCAGCGGGGGCACGGCCGCGAACGGCGGCAGCGACCTCGACCAGTGGATTGCCCCGCGCCACGATGCGCTGAGGATCGCAGGGATCGCCGCCGCGGTGATCATCCTGTTCATCACCGGTATCGGCTTGCTCTCGGTGCTCGTGGCCGCTGGTCTGCTCGCGCTGTATCTCTGGGGTATCTCAGCAGCGACGCGACGGGCTTCCGATGACGAGCAAGAATCGGCTGGAACGGAGCGACCCGATGACCATGCCGAGGCGACGAGGTAGCCAAGATCTCCGATTGTCGCGCCTCGGCGGCAGAGCTGCACGAGGTGGTCAGGGCGAGCGCTGCGAATCCGCCTGTGGTTGCCACGATTGAATGAGCTTCGTCTGTGGCGGAGTTCGCTGCTCGGCGGACGACGAGAAGCCCGAGACCTGTACCCAGGGCGATGACCGGTGACGCTGGTCCGAGTACGAGGCCAAACCCGATGGTGGCGAGGGCCGCCAGCAGGATTGCCGGCAGGGTGTTCGGCTCCGTCAAGGCTGTGGCGGGTCCGTTCGCGGGCACGCCACCGCCTTGGCCCGGCATCCGGACGATCGCTGGCGCCGTATGGCCACTCGCGGCAACGAGTATGGGCATCGGCCACCGCCACGGTGCGACCGCAAGTGCGAGTGCATCCGGAAGCTCCGCATGGAAGAGATCCTGGATCAGTGGAACCAGAGTGAGGAATGCCCGTGCACCGAGTGAGACGACCAGACCGACGACGTCCGCTTGGAACAGCATCCTTGGTAGTGAGGATCGCGAATGATCGACGTTGTGTCCCGCATGCCATTCGATGGGTTCGTCATGGCACCTCATATTCGGTAGGACTTGGGGCCGCGCCGCCACCGACCGTTGACGACGTGCGGACCATTCGATTTCGTGAGGCTGCAGCCTATTCCAGGTGCCGACGCCGGGCCGCGACGCGTCTGCGGCTCCGGTGGTCGGAGATTCGACTGCAGATTTGTCGCGATCGGCAACCCATTCCGCCGATGCCAAGGGAGTGACGGTGGGCGAGCGGGTCGGCAGGCGGCTCGCTTCGTTTGACCGCAAGCGGATGGTGGACGACCGGAATGACGTCGGCCTACGATTGGCGTGCGACTTCGATCCGGGCCTGATGACACTCCCGGAACTCCCACGGTGACGAGGCGGCGACTGGAAGGGCGTGCAATGGACGGCCGGTCACGGACGACGGGTTTGCGCCGGTACGTTCCGATCCTCGAGTGGCTGCCGCACTACCGGGTGGAATGGCTGCGGTTCGATCTCGTTGCCGCCGTGTCGGTGTGGGCTTTGCTCGTACCGCAGGGCATCGCGTATGCATCGATCGCCGGTGTGCCTGCGCAGTACGGCCTGTATGCAGCCTTGGGCGCATTGGTTGGGTACGCGTTGTTCGGCAAGGCCGGGCAAGTCATCACCGGTCCGAGTGCGGCTATCGCGGCAGTGTCGGGATCCGTCATCGCGCTATGGGCGTCTGCCGACTCCGCGGAGTGGATCGCCTACACCGCCACCCTTGCGATTTCCGCCGGTGTTGTCTATCTCCTTCTGGGATGGCTCCGGATGGGCTGGGTCTCACATTTCCTGTCCGGAGCGGTGCTCGGAGGATTCGTCTTCGGATTCGGTATTGGACTGATCGTGGACCAGACCCCGAAGATACTCGGTGTCCCGAAAGAAGAGGGAAGCTACTTCGACGTCTTGATCGGGGTCGTCAAGGGGCTTCCTGAGACGAGTATCCCAACGCTCGTCGTGGGTGTCAGCAGCATCATCTTGTTGCTGCTCATGCGACGCTTCGTTCCGAAGTGGCCGAGGACCATTGCCGTCGTGGTACTTGGGATCGTCATCTCCGCGGCCCTGGGTCTGGGAGACGAGGGTGTCTCGATCGTGGGTCCGATCCCCGGCGGTCTGCCGTCGATCACCCTGCCCTCGCTGCCGCCGGTTGGCTTGCTGAATCTGGTTCTCGGCTCCCTGGCGATCATCTTCATCGGCTATAGCGAATCCCTTGCTGCGGCCAAGGAAGAGGGTTCGAAGCATGACTACGACATCGACGCGAATCAGGAGATGGTTGCGCAGGGCATGGCGAATGCGGCCAGCGGCATGCTCGGCGGGTTCGCCGTTGAGGGAAGTCTCTCCAAGACCACGATCGCCGACCAAGCAGGACAGAAGACGCAGCTGGCTTCGTTGATCACGGCAAGTCTGATCTTGCTCACGATCCTCTTTCTGACGGGGCTCTTCGAGACCCTGCCGCAGGCTGTGCTCGGCGCAGTTGTCATCGATGCCGGTATCAGCCTGGTGAGCGTCGAAGCCGTGCGGCACTACCGTCTGAGCAGCAGAGACTTTGCCGGGTTTGCTGCCACGGCCCTCGCGGTCTTCTTCGTCGGGGTTCTGGCGGGTGTCATCGCCGGTGTCGCCGTCTCCCTCCTTCTGCTCATCGCGTCGGCATCAAAGACGCCGACGCGCTTGATGGGTTTCGATCATGGCGAGGGCACGTTCGTCCATGCAGATCATCATCCGGAGTCGGAACTCACCCCGGGGATCGTCGTGACCCAAATCGACGGACCGTTGTTCTTCGCAGATGCCGACAACTTCCGTAGTTCGGTGATGGACATCGTCCGGGAGTATCGGCCCCACACCACGGTAATCATCATGAGGGCGGTGACCATGCTCGACCTGGATGGAGATCAGGCGCTCGCCCAACTCGTCACCGAGCTCCGGAGGAAGGACGTGCGTGTCCTGCTCGCAGTGGTCGGCAGCGATCAACTCGAACTCATGCGCAGTACCGGCACGCTGGAAACGATCGGGTCACAGAACATCTACCGGACCGTGCATGCTGCGGTAGCAGCGGGTCAACAGGAGCGTGAGTCGGAAGGAGACGGCGACCATGCCCGATGAACGGCCTTTCGTGAGGGACAGTCCGCTTCGCACACCACGCGCGGCCGCCATCGCCGGTATTCTCTTCGCCCTGCTCCTGGGTACGGCGATCTCCCTCGTCAGGCACACCATCCCGGCCGATCCATCTTCCGGCACAGACTGGCTTGCGGACGGGGCCGCCACGGTGAAGGTCGCTTTGGGGCTGGTGCCTTTCGCAGGAATCGCGTTCCTGTGGTTCATGGGCGTGGTCCGGGATCGCTTCGGCCCGTTGGAGGATCGGTTCTACTCGACCGTGTTTCTGGGCAGCGGTCTGCTCTTCCTTGCCATGCTCTTCGTCTGGGCGGGCACGGCCGGAGGACTCCTCGCAAGCTACTCCTCCCAGCCGGATCAGACGATCGAAAGCGGCATCTACGCTTTTGGCCACCAGGTCATGTACGGCATCAGCAGCATCTACCTCATCCGGATGGCGGGTGTGTTCATGATCTCGCTGGGCACGATCTGGATTCGCACCGGAACGATGCATCGTTGGCTCGCGATACTGACGTATGGGCTCGCACTGCTGCTGCTGTTCAGCGTCAGTCTCAGTCCGTGGGTGACCTTGGTGTTTCCACTGTGGGTTCTGATCATCAGTGTGCACATCCTGTTCGTCAGCCTCCGAAGCACCGGTGATTCGGCGTGAGACGGTCCGCTTTGGGCCTTGGGCGGGCAGTGGCAATCGTTGACGCCTTCCTCGTGATGGTTCCACGCGCCGGACTCGTCCGGCGGTCGGGGGACTCATCGCCGAGACGAGCGACCGCACGACGAATTCCGTGAGGCCGATCACCGGGACGGGGCCGCCTTCAAAACCCACGGTGAGGTGCTTCGAACGACGGTCCAACGACTCAGGATCGGCGAGATCCGACTCTGGCATGCCTTGCGGCTGTGCCTCGGCCGCATTGCCGCGGTTCGGCGAAAGAACGACGAAGCCCCCGATGATCGGGGGCTTCGAGTGGGTCGCCCGGGACTTGAACCCGGAACCTTGGGCTTAAGAGGCCCCTGCTCTGCCAATTGAGCTAGCGACCCGTCGAGGAGATTATCAGGCTGGCGCGGGTAGCGGATCGGGGCGGAGCCTGCGGCACGATTGCGCTCGCGGCGGTGCCGCGACAAGGTGGCCGGGTCCTGCACCGATGGATCGTGAGAGCGGTAGCCTTCCCCGGGCGGGCTGTAGCGCAGCTTGGTAGCGCGCTTGCTTTGGGAGCAAGAGGTCGCCGGTTCGAGTCCGGCCAGCCCGACTGACGGCAGATGCCGGGTATTCTCCCGGATACCTGCGGGTGTAACTCAATGGCAGAGTTCCAGCCTTCCAAGCTGGCTATGCGGGTTCGATCCCCGTCACCCGCTCCACGAATCCCGAGACCATCGGGATTCGCTTGTCCCGCCCCCGTAGCTCAACTGGATAGAGCAGCGGACTTCTAATCCGCAGGTTGCACGTTCGAGTCGTGCCGGGGGTACCAGTGGAAATCCTTACTGTGTAGGGGTTTCAGCGCGTCTACCTTTCGTCGTCGTCGCTACCTCGTTCGGTGAAGTGGCACGGAACTGGCACATCGCTGCTGAGATTCGTGCCAGATCCGGCCGAGAGTTTCCTCCCAGATTCCCCCCGTCCCTGTGGGAGATAAGCCCCGTTTGTCGGGAGCGGGGAGAGAAGGGAAGAAAGTCAACCGGTGCCGTTCTGCGCCCGGTGCCGCTGCTCGAGTCGATCAGCCAGACTGTCCATGTCGTCGCCGTAGACCTTGCCGTAGGTGTCCATCGTCACGGCGATGCTGCTGTGGCCGAGTTGCTCCATCACTTGCCGCGGGTGAGCGCCTTCGCTGATCAAAGCCGCGTGAAGTGGTCGATCGCCGAAATGCGAACGTGAGGGTGCAGCAAACCGGTTCATCTTCGCACTCGTTCGGCGATGCTCTCGCTTGCGTCAGGATCGGCCTCGGTGTATCGGTCAAGGTGTGATGGGCTGCCAGGAAGCTATCCGGCCTATCAAACCGTGAGGTCGCCGAGCAGGCAGGTATCGACCCGTCCTATCTGTCGAAGCTGGTGCGGGGGAGTAGGTGCCCGTCGTTGGTGACTGCGGAACGGTTGATCGAGGTACTGGCGTTGACCACGGACGAGCAGGCGGCGCTACGGGATGCGGCGATGAAGGATCGGGGCAAGTCACGATCCTCTACGGCGTGTAGAAGTCGTTGACAAAGTCGACAAAGAAGACACCAGCGGCAACAACAAACACCGTGGTCACCACCGCTGCCATCGCAGTCGGTCTCCGGGTCTCCTCCAACGCCGATGCCCAACGGCCAAGACCTCGGATGGCCATGAAGATCGTCACAGCGCCAGCGGTCGTGGCCAGCACCGTCCAGACAACGTAGCCCGCCATGTTGTTGAAGTCGGTGCGGCAGGTCCACATCCACCCCCCGGAGCAGTCGGAGAACATGAACGCCCCGACGACAACGAAGACAAGCCAGGCGAGGATAAGAAAGGCGATGGCGAGAATCCCAGAGAGCCAGGCTGCCAGTATGCGTCCGGTGTTCACGACTCGACCATCCTCCGACGATCGGCCTGGTCGTGCCAGGGTCCAACGGCCATAGGACGAAGCGCGGTTGGGAAGCGGCGGTGAGCGACCGGGGGAAGTCGAGACCGGTGAGATAGGGGCGCTGGTAGCCGAGTTGCGGGGGAGTCGGGGTTTGCGGCGTCGCTCAGCCTGCCGTCTGCTGCATCCAATACCGCCTCGGCGACCCGTCGTTGGCCCTTGGGTCGGCCAATGCCCACCAGAAACGTGTCCGAGAGCCTCCCGGCGTGCCATATCGGCTCGCTAGTGGGCGTTAAGGGCTGTGGCGAGAGCCAATGCCCAAGAAAGCGGCTGAACGGTCACCGACCGACTTGGCATGGCGCATTCACCGCATCGTGCCTCCTGCCCGTGGGCCGGTGCTGTTGGTTGACGCATCAGCGTATCAGGCGGAGAATCTCAGCATGAGGACGCTGCTCGTCGTTGGCGTGGTGACGGGGGTGTCATCGCCCCGCCAGTCCCGCAACGTGGCTGACCACCGCCCCCGACCGGCCCGGGACGGTTTGCCACGGTTGGCTGGACAGGTGATCGCAGCAGGTGGCGACTGTGGCCGGTGACGTGATCGTCTGCTGGAACTGCCATGCGGTGGTGGTCGGGGACCAATCGGAGTGTCCCGTCTGCAAGGCGGGAATCGTTTCGTTCGGGGGAGACGGAGCTGACGAACGCTGGCGACAGGAGCAACAGCACCTGAAGCGGCAGCTTGGCGTGTCGGACAGCGACGAGCGTGTCGTGAGACCGGGCAATCAACGGAAAGGAATGAGTACAGGGGCCAAATTCGCAGTGTTCGTCGGCGGAATGCTGGTGAGCCTCGTCGTGGTCGTCGGCATCCTGCTGGGCTACGTGCTCAGCACCTTGCCCGACCTTACCGGACCGGGTACGGCGTACTATCTCGATACCCACCTCTGTAGCGAGGTCCCTGAACCCGTTCTGAAGCAGATTCTCGAAGAGGAATGCGAGGCGTTGAGCAGCGACACGTGCGTTCTCAGCCTTGGTGTCGCCGCAGCAACGAGACTCGAAGACGGCCTGTGGTTGGTGTACGGCGACCTGATCGGGACCACGGAGCCACAAGTGGGGAGCGGCATCTATGGGTTTCCCCTGCTGGGGCAACCTCAGCACTGGCTCATGAGCGGTGCCTTCGACGGATCGGGGTCATCCACTCGCCTCGACAATGGCGAATTCGGTGACTTGCTCGACGAGCGCCAGATCGTGGAGCGCAAGAGTGAGCATGGCCGTGACATCACTGGTCCACCACCACCGGCATACTGCCTGAACGTGATTCCCCAGCCCTCCAGCGGTTAGGCACCTGCCCACCCATATCGGCTCTGCGTGCCCGGACGGACCGCGCAGACCCAGCCGGATGTGTGCGCTAGGCGGGCCAGCCCCACTCATGGAAATTCTCCCCAAAGACGAGTATCCAGACGAGGAGGACCCACAGCATCACGAACACAACGGCGAGCGCTGCAATCACGGAGAAGATGATGTCGAGGGTATCTCCCGAGCGCATTCGCCGTACGAGGGAGATCAACACCTTGAGAAGGCCTGCAAGAAGGACGGTCAGGAGAAGGAGCATCAGAAGCCCTGCGATGTCCACAACCGCAATAGGGGGACTGCTCACCTTCGCATCCTCTCACGGCCGGACAGCAGCTGCAAGACAGGCCCTGATCGCCTGTCCAGCCCACCCATAGCGGCACCTGTGGGCGCTGCAGATGGGGCGCGTAGGATCGGTGTGGACGCACCCAGACGAGGCAACGATCATGGCCCTCGGCCGATGACCGACCGGCCGTTGGGCCAGGTCGGGGTGCCGAGATCGAACGAGAGCGCCGGGGTGCTATCGGTGATTCGGTCAACGCTCGACCGGTGTGTGCCACACCACCAACATCATCACACCCAGTTACGTCCACGGACGTGGTGTATGGGGGTCCCGTTCTGAGGGTGCTTCCCATTAGGTGATCACCGCGTCAGCCTCACAGGTACGTGTGAAGCGACCGTGAGGAGAACGCGGTGATCAACAAGAGCATGGACGCGTTGGCGTGGCTGCGCAAGCAGCTCGAGGCTGACGACAACGACTTGCTGCGCGAGATGGTGCGCAGCTTCGCTGAAGAGTTGATGGGAGCCGAAGCCGACGCGATATGCGGCGCCCCATACGGGCAAGCGACCCCGGACCGGACGAACCGCCGCAACGGCTATCGGAGTCGCCGGTGGGACACAAGGACGGGCAGCATCGACCTGAAGATCCCGAAGCTGCGAGCCGGTTCATACTTCCCCGACTGGCTCCTGGACGCGAGAACCCGGTCGGAGCGGGCGTTCATCCAGGTCGTCACCGAAGCCTACGTTCGGGGTGTCTCCACCCGCCGCGTCGAAGGGCTCGTGGAGACGCTCGGGATCACGTCGTTGTCCAAGTCCCAGGTCTCGGAGATGGCTGCGAGCCTCGATGAGATGGTGACGGACTTCCGGGACCGGCCGCTCGACCAGGGTCCGTATACGTATGTGTGGGCCGACGCGTTGACGATGAAGGTCCGCGAGGGTGGCCGCATCGTCAACATTGCATGTCTGTTGGCGGTCGGTGTCAACGCCGAAGGACACCGCGAGATCCTCGGTGTCGACTTGGCCACCGCTGAAGACGGGGCCGGCTGGCTCGCCTTCTTCCGCTCCCTCGTCGCCCGCGGCCTTTCCGGCGTCCAGCTGGTGATCTCTGATGACCACACCGGTCTCGTCGACGCTATTGCAGCGACGTTGCCGGGTGCGTCGTGGCAACGCTGCCGAACCCACTACCTGCGCAACCTACTCACGAAGGTCCCGAAAGCATCCGGGTCGATGGTCGCGACGATGGTGCGAACGATCTTCGCCCAGCCATCAGCGAAAGAGGTCTGGGCCCAGCACCGCCGCGTCGTCGATCACCTTCACGATGTCGGCCTCATCGATGCTGCCGAGCACCTCGACGCCGCGGCCTCCGAGATCCTGGCGTTCACCGGGTTCCCCAAAGCCCACTGGCGCCAGATCTGGTCCAACAACCCTCAGGAACGACTCAACAAGGAGATACGGCGTCGCACCAACGTCGTGGGCATCTTCCCCACACGGCCATCCGTGATCCGGCTCGTCGGCGCCCTGTTGGCTGAACAACACGACGAATGGGCCATCGCAAGGCGATACATGAGCCTCGAATCACTCGCCCAAGCCCGCATCCGGGTACTCGAATCCGACCAACTCGAGGAGGTGACCCCGGCACTCGAAGCAGCAATCGGCTAGAAAGACAACAACGAGGCCGACGCGGTGTCACTCATACACCACGTCACAGGACGTGACCTCACACCCGGCCGGATATGGGCGGCCTACGGACTGAGGAGCAGTGAACTCCACGCCGCTGTTAGCTACTGGTCCTTGATGTGATTGGGGCATCGCTTGTCGTAAACCGGTGGGTTACTGCAGGTGTACCAGAGTGGTTCCTCGATTCTCGTTGAGAAGTCATGCCAAGGTTGCCCGGAGAGCCAGCCTTCCTGGAAGTCGAGGCCGAAGGGTCCCGTTCCAGTCAGGCAGTGGGAAAGGGTCGCAGTTGAGTCCCTGTCGGAAGTGGCAAACTGATTGCCCAGGGGCAGGCCGAACATGCGGGTTCGGTAGCCATTGGGTTCGTCTCCTATGACGACGAATCCGCTGTCACCAACAGGGTCTCGTGTGAAGAAGAGCACCAGTCCCTCGAAACTGTTGAGAGGCATCCAGCTAGATGGTTTCTCGCCCAGCGTTCGATAGGCATGCGCTCCTATGGAGTTGACACCGATCCAGTAGCCCGACGGCTCGTATCCGGGTGTGGTGGCCACCATCACCCAAGGGCCCACAAGCTCGGCTTCCTCAAGCTTGACCTCGTACCACGCAACCTTGTTCGACGCTCCAACGGACAGTTTCGATGCGATCTCTGCCGCCACCGTCGGAGGAACCTCGGTACACCGTGACTCGTCGATGACAGGCAGACTGAACATGCCTCTACTGGCCTGACTCGGCCCGCTCAGCAAACGGCTCACGCCCATTCCAACAGCCCATGCAATCGGAATTGCCACCACGACCACCATCGAGGAGCGCACAAACCAACTGGACGGAAAGCGGCGCCGTATCAGCCAGGACACCAATCCACCAACGGTGACCGGAACTGCGACGAGGAGTAGGACGGCGCTCGCTATCCACAGCAAGATGACGAACACGTCCCAGTTGTCAAGGCTCGATAGGCCGTCCATAGGATTTCGACACCATCGTCTCACCAACACCGAACACAGGCAAGACCACGACCCCGCAATACCGCCCACAACGGCACCTATGGGCGGGCGTGGCATCTCTCTGGATTCCCACGGGGCGCTGTGAGACCATGGACTGATGGGGTATCTAGCGCTGATATTCGCTCTCGGGGCTGTCCTCTCGGTCATTGGTATCAGGCAGCACCGGAAGAACCTCGTGGTGCTGAGTGGCTGCATCTTCATCTCCCTCGGGGTTGTCACCTTTGCCGGAAGCCTCATCAGCCTGTCCTGCAGTTCGAATCCCCTCGGCTACGGGTACGGCTCGGCAGAGCGTTGTGAGAACGCCTTCGCAGGCGAGGTCCTGGCGAATCCCGCCAGCGCCCTGGTCCTGATGGCAGCCATCCTCGTGATCCCGCTCGGCATCGGCTTGCTCGTATACGAGCATCGCCGGACCTCCCGGACAGCGAACCCCGGTCAACTACCCAACGGCGAAGGTCCCTCGTGAATCACTGCTCGATTGGTCGCACGCTCTAGGCCTAGACCGTCTACGAGCCACTCCCCCCGCACATAACGGGCCCTCCTGCTGTATGTGTGGGTGGTTTGGAGAGGGTTGGCGCGGCTGCACCCTGTCTGCTTCTAGGTTTCGCGCTGTCCAAAGGCTCGACAGCAAAGGACGCACAACGGGGTGCAGAACAGCGGAGTTTGACAACGCGTCTGCGAGTTGGCGCGCACCGTTGTCGAAGGCGTCCACGTCGATCACGCCAGCACAGTCGTCGTGTCAGTACGACCTAGCGCCAGGGCACCGAGTCGTTGCGGCCGTCGATCATCCGGCTATGGCCGAGGTGCCGGTCGGCGACGTCGGCAAGTTCTCAAAGCCTGCACAGCTCCGCTTTTCATCAAAGCCGATCCCCCACGGACCCAGTGCCGACACCAAGATCCGCTTGCCACTCGGATCGCATTCGCGTTCCACGGACCCGAATCCCTCATCGCCCTCGCACTACTCGCCCTCGGCAGCCACCCACCACGGCTCCCAGGCCGAAACTAACCCACACATACAGCAGGAGAGCCACATAACGGCACCTGTGGGCGGCCCGTGTCACCGGCCGGTCACAGATCAAGACTGTCAGAACGCTGCGGTGAAGAGCATGTAAACGGCGACATTCAATACCGCCCACGTCGTCCCGAACCAGAACCACGAATCCACCGTCATCGAGTTCTGCTTCCTCCACCGCAGCACCGCCCGACGCAGCCGATGCGATTGATCCAGGACGACCTGATAGGTAGCGGCCGACACTGCCCAGATGAAGTAGGCGACCGGAGCGAGGAACAACTGGATGCCGAGGAGCGGGCCGATGTGTTGAGCTTCCATATTCCCGAACGTATCGGCAGGGTGTGACAGAAACGGATGGGCACCCAGGAGCGCAGCCGCTGCCCTGTTCTCGTGAGGGGGGACGGACCCGCAGTAGCGCTGATCTGATTGCAGTCAACCCACCTCAACGGTTCTCGGAAGATGGGGCGTTCGATGTGATCGTCCCCGCTCCACGGCGTAGGAATTAGCACTCAATCTCATCCGGCCTGCGGTCTCGTTCCGTAGTAGTGGTGTCCAATCAGGAAAGGAAGGACACTATGAAGCGATCGCTTCTCATGCTGCTCGCACTGTTCGTGCTCTTCGCAGCGTTCTCACCGGCGGCCGGGGCTGCAGAAAAGCCCACGCCTCCCGGTGATTCCGTTGCGACGGTTGACCAGTCGACGGGGGAATGGTACCTGCGCAACGACGACGGCTCGGCCCAGGAGTTCTACTTTGGGGATCCCGGCGATATCCCACTGTTCGGCGACTGGGACGGCGACAGTGAGTCCACGCCCGGCGTCTATCGCCAGAGTGACGGTCGCGTCTATCTGAGGAACTCGAACACCCAGGGCATCGGCGACCTGTGGTTCTACTTCGGGAACCCCGGAGATGTGCCGATCGCCGGCGACTGGGATGGCGATGGCGTAGACACGATTTCCGTCTTCCGTCCCGCTACCAATCAGTTCTTCGTCATCAACGAACTGGGCAAGGATGGCGGGGGCCTCGGAGCGGCCGACTACAGCTTCACGTTCGGCAATCCGGGCGATGTCCCGTTCTCGGGTGACTGGGACGGCGACGGCGTCGACGGCGTTGCTCTGCATCGCGAGTCGACGGGTCAGGTCTTTTTCCGCAATTCGCTCTCGACCGGTGTGGCCGAAGCATCGACCGTATACGGCGATCCGGGCGACATGATGATCAGCGGCGACTGGAACGGCAACGGCGTTGACACCCTCGGTGTCTACCGCAATGGCACGTTCTACCTCGAGAACACTCCGGTCAAGGCCGGTACCGGTACCGGCCTCGGCGCCGCAGATGAGACATTTGCATTCGGCGTGGCCGGTTTCTACCCGCTGGCCGGTTTCTTCATGTCGAAGATCGGCACCGGTCGTCTCGATATCGTCGAGACCGCTCGCGCTGCCGATGACTTCAATGTCCTCGTTGCAGCTCTCGAGGCAACCGGCCTCGATGACGCCCTCAAGGGTCCGGGACCGTTCACGGTGTTCGCTCCGACGGACGCCGCCTTCGCGGCACTCCCCGACGGCACCGTTGAGGCGCTTCTCGGCGACCTCGATGCACTGACCCGAATCCTGAAGTATCACGTCGCTGCCGGGGAGGTTCCGGCGTCCGAGGTGGTCAAGCTCGACGGGAAGAGCGCCGAGACGATTGGCGGCGAGTTGGTGTGGATCGAGCTGAAGGACGGCAAGGTCTACGTCAACGACGCTGAGGTGATCATCACCGACATCTACGCGTCGAACGGCATCATCCACGTGATCGATGCGGTGTTGGTGCCGATGGACATCGTGGAGACCGCGTCGGCCGACGGTCGGTTCGAGACGCTGGTCACCGCGGTCGGTGCTGCCGGTCTTGCGGATGCCTTGTCCGCTCCGAACGGCCCGTACACGGTGTTCGCGCCGACCGATGACGCCTTCGCGGCGCTTCCGGAGGGAACCGTTGGTGCCCTCCTGGCCGACATTCCGGCCCTGCAACGAGTGCTGAAGTACCACGTGGCGTCCGGTCTGTTGCCGGCGTCCGAGGTGGTCAAGCTCGACGGGAAGAGCGCCGAGACGATTGGCGGCGAGTTGGTGTGGATCGAGCTGAAGGACGGCAAGGTCTACGTCAACGACGCTGAGGTGATCATCACCGACGTGAAGACGTCGAACGGCATCATCCACGTGATCGATGCGGTGTTGGTGCCGATGGACATCGTGGAGACCGCGTCGGCCGACGGTCGGTTCGAGACGCTGGTCACCGCGGTCGGTGCTGCCGGTCTTGCGGATGCCTTGTCCGCTCCGAACGGCCCGTACACGGTGTTCGCGCCGACCGATGACGCCTTCGCGGCGCTTCCGGAGGGAACCGTTGGTGCCCTCCTGGCCGACATCCCGACCCTGACGTCGATCCTGACGTACCACGTCCTCGGTGGTGTCTACGACTCAACCGCTGTCGTGGGCTGGGACGGCGGTACGACGCCGGCCACGCTCAACGGAGCCACGATCGAGGTTGACGTCCATGGGAACGTCGTGCTGAATGCCGGCACGGCCAACCCTGCGACCATCATCATCGTCGACGTGAAGACGTCGAACGGCATCATCCATGCGATCGATGCCGTACTCATTCCGCCAGCCCCGGCAGGCTGAACGACAACACACGCGACACGAGGGGGCGCCGGCACGACCGGCGCCCTCGTCGCGTCCCCGATGCTCTTCGGATCGGGTAGCAGCCGGATGTCCCTTGGCCTGCAGACTGTTGCCCGTCGCGCGTCACTACGATGAGTATCCGCACGCGAAGCGCAGCAACCGCGAGTCGCGAGCATGGTGGCCGTAGCTCAGCTTGGTTAGAGCGCCTGGTTGTGGTCCAGGAGGTCGCGGGTTCGAATCCCGTCGGCCACCCCAAACGTCCATCCCCCCGATATCTATGGAGACAACGTGCACACTGAGGTCAGCGAGACGGGGCGTTTTGAGCGCACCCTGACGATCAGACTCGAGGAAGCCGAACTCGAGGCTGCGAAGACGAAGGCTGCACGGAAGCTCTCCAAGGAGATGAAGGTCAAGGGCTTCCGTCCCGGCAAGGCGCCGCGCTCGATCGTCGAGCGTATGGTCGGTTCCGAGCACCTCCGCTCGGAAGCGATCGAGGGGGCCATCCCCGACACCGTCGGTGCGGCCATCGACGAGAGCGGCCTCGAGCCGGCGACGGTCCCGTCGGTGACCGACATTCGCGATCTTGACGACGGGGGTGTGGAAGTCGACGTGCTCGTCACCCTCTGGCCGGTGCTCGACGCGATTCCTGACTTCGACGGCCGCAAGGTTCAGATCGAGGCGCCGGTGGTCAACGAGGAAGAGGTCGAGCAGCAGATAGACGCGCTGCGCAATCAGTTCGCCGACCTCGAGACCGTTGATCGTGCCGCTCATGAGGGTGACTTCGTCACCGTCAACGTTTCGGCGTTCGCCGACGGCATTGAGATCGAAGAAGCCGCGGCGAACGACCTGCTGTACGAGGTCGGATCGCACTCCTTCTTCCCGGGACTCGACGAACTCCTTGCCGGCGCCGGCGTCGGTGACGTGGTCGAGGGCAACGGCACACTCCCCGGCGGCTTCACCCAGGAGGAAGACCGGGCGGTAACGCTGCGAGCCCTCGTCAAGGAGGTCAAGGCGAAGCAGCTTCCCGAGCTCACCGACGAGTTCATGTCGGACGCAACCGAGTTCGAGACCGTCGAGGAAGCGCGAGCGGCGCTCAACGAGAACATCCTCGCCTACAAGACGCAACGGGCGCGTGCGACATTCAATGACAAGGCAGTCGCCGAACTCGTTGCCGACGTCGACCTCGAACTGCCTCAGTCGCTCGTCGACTCCGAGGCGCAGGCCAGGATCCAGAATCTCCTCGCTCGTCTCGAGTCGGACAACATCGCTTTCGAGGACTACCTCAGGATCGTCGGCCGCGACCAGGCCGGCTTCGTCGAAGATGTCCGTGCCCAGGCGACGAACGCGCTCGCGACCAGGATCGTCGTCGAGACGATTGTCGCGATCGAGGGCACGACCGTGGAAGAGGACGAGTATCGCGAGGCACTCGAGGCGATCGCCGCAAGCTCAGAGTCGTCCGTCGAAGAGATCGAGAAGATGCTGGACCAGACCGGTCAGGTTGCGTCACTCACCGGTGATATCCTCAGACGCAAGGCACTCGATCGCATCGCCGACGCCGCGGTGCCGGTTGATGCGGACGGGAATGTCGTCGACCTGACTCCGGTTGCGGTCGGCGAAGAAGACGATGACGAACCAACCGGGGATGATGGCCAGGACGATGTGTCATCCCCAGAAATCGAGGAGTGAGATGAGCTACCTAGTTCCCACCGTTGTCGAGCAGACCCCCAGGGGCGAACGCGCATTCGACATCTACAGTCGTCTCCTCAAGGACCGGATCGTCTTCCTCGGAACGCCGATCGATGACGGCGTTGCCAACATCATCATGGCGCAGCTGCTCCACCTCGAGGGCGAAGACCCCGAGAAGGACATCAACCTGTACATCAACTCGCCGGGCGGTTCGACGTACGCACTGATGGCCATTTACGACACGATGCAGTTCATCAAGCCCGACGTTGCCACCTACTGCATGGGTCTCGCGGCATCGGCCGCGGCTGTTCTGCTCGCAGGTGGAACGAAGGGGAAGCGCTTCGCCCTGCCACACTCGCGGATCATGGTGCATCAGCCGCACGTCTCGGGCGTCGGAGGCCAGGCCACCGACATCGAAATCCACGCGAAAGAGATCCTCAAGACACGCGAGGAGATCAACGAGATCATCGCCGATCACACCGGGCGACCGCTCGAAGTGGTCCAGAATGACACGGATCGCGACTTTTGGCTCAGCGCGGCCGAGGCGGTCGACTACGGTGTCATCGACTCGGTCCTCAAGGGCCGTCAACTCGAGTCCGTCAAAGCGTAGGGGAGGCCATACGTGGCCAAATACGAGGGAGCCGAGCTTCTCAAGTGCAGCTTCTGCGGAAAGTCACAGAAGCAGGTCAAGAAGCTCATCGCAGGTCCGGGCGTCTACATCTGTGACGAGTGCGTTGACCTGTGCAACGAGATCATCGACGAGGAGCTCACCGAGACGGAAGAGATTTCGTTCTCCGAACTCCCGAAGCCGCACGAGATCTATGACTTTCTCGCCCAGTACGTGATTGGTCAGCACCGGGCGAAGAAGGTGCTCGCCGTTGCGGTCTACAACCACTACAAGCGGGTGCGTGCCGGGCAGCGGATGACCGACGAGGACGTCGAACTCCAGAAGTCGAACATCCTGATGGTCGGCCCGACCGGTTCGGGCAAGACGCTGATCGCCCAGACGCTCGCCCGGCTGCTCAACGTGCCGTTCGCCATAGCGGACGCCACGGCGCTCACCGAGGCCGGGTACGTCGGGGAAGACGTCGAGAACATCCTGCTGAAGCTCATCCAGGCCGCCGACTTCGACATCAAGCGTGCAGAGACCGGGATCATCTACATCGACGAGATCGACAAGATCGCTCGCAAGGCCGAGAACCCGTCGATCACGCGTGACGTGTCGGGGGAAGGCGTCCAGCAGGCGCTACTGAAGATCCTCGAGGGAACCCAGGCCTCCGTGCCGCCTCAGGGCGGCCGCAAGCATCCACACCAGGAGTTCCTCCAGATCGACACCACGAACATGCTCTTCCTCTGTGGTGGCGCATTTGCGGGGCTCGAGGACGTGATCCAGAATCGGATCGGGAAGAACACCGTTGGGTTCGGAGCCGAGGTCCGTGCCAACGACGGCCGCCGCCCGGCCGAACTGCTGAGCGAGGTCTTGCCTGAGGACCTTCTGGGATACGGGCTCATCCCCGAGTTCATCGGGCGCCTCCCGGTGATCGCGACTGTGGACGATCTCGACACCGAGGACCTGATCCGTGTGCTCACCGAACCGAAGAACGCCCTCGTCAAGCAGTATGCCAAGTTCTTCGAGATGGACGGCGTCGAACTTCTGATCACCACGGAGGCGCTGCGCGCGATCGCCGAGCAAGCTATGAAGCGCGGCACCGGCGCCCGCGGCCTCAGAGCAATCATGGAAGAGGTCCTACTCGACACCATGTACGAACTGCCCGAACGGACCGACGTAGCACAGGTGGTCATCGACGAAGACGTCGTGAGGAAGCGGGTCAATCCGACCCTCGTCCCGATTTCGGATCTTGCATCGAACGACCTGCCCGAAGAGCGATCGGCCTGAGCCCACACGATGGGACGCTGGCAGCGGAACGCCAAGGTGGCGTTCATCGGGTCGCACGGCATCCGCAAGACGACCGCCGCACATGGGTTCGCGAATGCCATGCAGCGCGCCGGTCGATCGGTCGAATACGGGCGTGAGGTCGTTCGCGACAATCCGCTCGGCATCAACGAGGGCGCGACCGGTGAAGCCCAACTCTGGGTGATCGTCTCGCAGATCCGCCAGGAGTTGACGCTCGCTCCGAAAGCCGAAGTCCTCGTCCTCGACCGCGGGGTGATGGACAACTACGCCTACTACCTTCGCGCCTGCGGGGGAGTGGACCAATTCGCCGTCGAACCGATGGTACGGGAGTGGTCGAAGACGTACGACCTCGTGATCCGGCTGTTCCCAGACGTCGACCTGTCGTCAGACGGGGTCCGGTCGACGTCCGACGAGTTCAGGGTGGAGATCGAGGCCATCCTCGACGGCCACCTCAGCGAGTTCGTCGCAGACGATGCCAAGGTGGACATAGCGGCTTCCGAGATCGGTGACGGCTACGACTGGTGGCCGGTCGCGGAACGCCTCGCCGCCCTCATGCAGGAACCCCTCTTCGCCGATGGGATCCCCAAGCGGCGGATCCCCAGGAAACGCCCCGTGAAGCCGCCCCCAGGCCCGCAGCTGACGTTCGGGGAAGCCTGATCGACTGACCTCACCTCCAACCGCATGCTCCCGGCGACCCCCTGCGTCGCCGCCGCTCCTCAGCGTCCCCCGTCCTGCGTCTGTGGCCGAGGGAATCTGGCTGCTCAGCTCCTGAGCTGCATCCCTCCTCCCGAGTGATTGGCGCGTCTCCACGTCGCGCCTGGAGCTCGATCGGGGGTGCATGACTAGTCCATCTGAACGCAGGATCTTGTGTCTCGACGACTACTCAGTGTGGTCGTAGGGTGAGCGCAGATCGTCGGCCGAGGGATCAGACCCCGGCCTCGGTTCGGGCTTGGGCAGGGGGAATGGTGGAGAGGCCGGGGACCGCGAGGTCCCCGGCCTCAGCCGTTCATGGGACACGCAGCCCTCTATCATGGACCCTTCACCGGAGGAATCGATGACCGAGGGGCATGATGAAGCCAACGTACGACCCGAGCGCCGTCGAGTCGCGCTGGTACTCCACCTGGGAGGACGCCGGCGCATTCCAGCCTGAAATCAACCCCAACGGGAAGCCCTACTCGATCGTCATCCCGCCACCGAATGTCACCGGTGTGCTCCACATGGGCCATGCCCTGGACCTATCGATCCAGGACGTGCTGGTTCGCCGCAAGAGGATGCAAGGCTATGCCGCCCTCTGGCTGCCGGGCACCGACCACGCTGGCATTGCCACCCAGAACGTCGTCGAGCGCGAACTCGGCAATGAGGGCATGAGTCGCCACGACCTCGGCCGGGAAGGGTTCATCGAGCAGGTGTGGGTATGGAAGGCGAAGTCGGGAAATCGCATCACCGAGCAGATGCGCACGATGGGCTTCTCAACCGACTGGAGCCGCGAGCGCTTCACCCTCGACGAGGGCCTGTCGCACGCCGTTCGCAAGGTCTTCGTCTCGCTCTACAACGAGGGTCTGATCTACCGAGACAACCGCATCATCAACTGGTGCCCCCGCTGCCACACCGCGATCTCAGAGATCGAGGTCGAGCACGAGGACGAGGTCGGCGAACTCACGCACATCAGATACCCCTTCGCCGACGGCGATGGACACATCACCGTGGCAACGACGCGCCCGGAGACGATGCTCGGCGACACAGCGGTCGCCGTGCACCCGGACGACGAACGCTACCGGGATGCCGTGGGCCGGATGATCCGCCTGCCGCTCCTCGACCGAGAGATCCCGGTGGTCGCCGACGAGGGCGTCGAACTCGACTTCGGGACCGGAGCCGTCAAAGTCACCCCGGCGCACGACCCGCTCGACTTCGAGATCGGCCGCCGCCACGGCCTCGACGAGATCCAGGTGATCGACACCGAGGCTCGCATCACCGAGTTCGGAGGGCCTTTCCGCGGCCAGGACCGATTCGAGGCCCGAGAAGCGATCCGTCATGAACTGAAGAAGCGCGGATTCCTCGAACGAATCGACGACCACCACCACTCGGTCGGGCACTGCTCTCGGTGCGGAACCGTCGTGGAGCCGATGCTCTCGCTTCAGTGGTTCGTCAAGGTTCAGCCGCTCACCGTCCCGGCCATCGCGTCGGTGAAGGAGGGCCGAACCCGGTTCATTCCGAAGCGGTGGGAGAACAACTACTTCCACTGGATGGAGAATCTGCGCGACTGGTGCATCAGCCGCCAGCTCTGGTGGGGCCACCCGATCCCCGCCTGGTACTGCGACGACTGTGATGCCGTCATCGTCACCGAGGACGATCCGACGGTCTGCTCGTCGTGCGGCGGAGGTTCCCTGACCCGGGACCCGGACGTGCTCGACACGTGGTTCTCTTCCCAGCTGTGGCCGTTCTCGACGATGGGCTGGCCGGAGGAGACCGACGACCTCGCGACGTACTACCCGACGGATGTGCTGGTCACGGCGTACGACATCATCTACTTCTGGGTTGCCCGCATGATGATGATGGGACTGTATGTGACCGGCACGGAGCCATTCACGGACATCTCGATCCACGGGTTGATCCGGACGGCAGACGGTCGAAAGATGTCGAAGTCGTCCGGCAACGCGCTCGATCCGCTCGAACTCGTCGAGCGCTACGGGGCCGATCCGCTCCGTCTCGCGCTCGTTCAGGCCGCCGCACCGGGACACGACGTCCCATTCGACGAAGCCTGGGTGGACGCTACGCGGCGTTTTGGCAACAAGCTGTGGAACGCTCTTCGGTTTGCCGTCGAGCACATGGAGATCAGCGGCGTGCCGGTTGATGGCGGGTATCCCGTTGATCCCGGACCGGAAGATGCCTGGATCCTGCAGCGTCTCGCCGAAGTCACCACCGAGTTCGACCGACTGTTCGACGAGTACCGGTTCTCGGATGCCTACGGCCTGCTCTACAACTTTGCATGGGCTGAGGTGTTCGACTGGTATCTCGAGATGGCGAAGACCGCCATGCGCGATGAGGCCCGCGCTCCGGTCGCCCGAGCCACGCTCGGGGTGGTACTGCGCGATCTCCTGAAGCTGTTCCACCCGGCAATTCCGTTCCTCACCGAGGAACTGTGGAGCGAACTCGGTGACGGCAGCCTGGTGATCACGGCGTCGTGGCCCGAACCGCCGGCCGTCGCGGGGCCTGAGAGCATGGCAACGTTGCAGGACTTGGTCGTCCGCCTCCGCCGCTTCAGATCTGAGCATCAGATCAGCCCCAAGACCCCGATCGAGATTACCGTTCACGATCCGGACGGCGCGGCAGAAGCCTGGTGGTCGGAGCACGTTGCCGCCCTGACCGGGTGCTCGATCGTCTACGGCGATCCGCCGGAAGGCGGCGCTGTGAGCCGGGTCATCGCCGGTCCGGTCCAGGCGTTCATCCCGCTCGAAGGCCTCGTCGACGTGGACGCCGAGCGCGAGCGGCTCAAGAAGTCGCTCGCCGACGGTGAGACGGAGATCGAGCGATCGCGAGGCAAGCTCGCGAATCCCAGCTTCAGAAACCGGGCACCGGTCGAGGTCGTCGCTGCCGAAGAGGCAAAGGTGGCCGCAGCCGAAGAGCGGTCCGCGAAGCTCCTCGCGCAACTCGCCGAGTTGGGCTGACGTGGTGTCGGCACATCCCACGATCGAGAGCCGGGCCGACGCCGAGGCGTTCCTCGATGATCGGATCGGGCAAGGGGTCAAGCCGGGCCTCGAACGGATCTCGGGCCTCCTCGATCTGATGGGTGAGCCTCAGCGCGGCTATCCCGTGATCCAGGTCGCCGGGACGAACGGCAAGACAACCGTGACCCGGCTCATCGCCGACATCCTCGGCGCTCACGGACTACGGACCGGAACGTTCACGTCGCCTCACCTCCATGTGATCGAGGAACGATTCTCGGTCGACGGGACGCCGATCACCGCCGACGAGTTCACGAGGGCGGTTGCCGACATCGCGTGGTTTGTCGAGGAGTACGAACGCCAATCCGGGAGCGGAGTGACCTACTTCGAGGTCACGGCAGCGCTCGCATTCTCAGTGTTTGCCGGCGTGGCGCTCGACGTCGCGGTTGTAGAGGTCGGCCTGGGCGGCCGATGGGACGCCACGAGCGTGGTCGATGCCGATGTCGCGGTGATCACCGGGATCTCCCTCGACCATGTGGAGTTCCTCGGCGAGACGGTCGGCGAGATCGCGGGGGAGAAGGCCGCGATCATCGGCGATGGGGCAACGGTCGTTACCGGCCCGCTTCCGCCGGCTGCGGAAGGGCCCATCACGGCGCGTGTCGAGGGAGTCAATGCCCGGTGGTACCGAAGCAATGACGGGTTCGCGGTCGCAGACGCAATTCCGGCGGTCGGCGGGTGGGTCGTCCACTTCGACGGAATCTACGCAAGCTACACGGATCTCTACTTGCCGATCCACGGACGTCATCAGGTTGACAACCTGGCCACGGCCATCGCAGCGTCCGAGGTCTTCCTCGGACGTGCACTCGACCCGGACGCACTCAGAACGGCGCTCGGAGCGACCACGCAGCCCGGACGACTTGAAGTGGTCCACCACCGGCCGCTGGTCCTCGTCGATGGAGCCCACAACGTGCAAGGCGTCGAAGGTCTTGCTGCCACGCTTGACGAAGAGTTCCCGGATGGGCCGTGGCAGCTCGTCGCGGGTATGCGTGGGAAGCGATCTCCCGGGGAGATCCTTGAGCCGCTCAATGGTCTCGTCGATCACCTTTGGGCGACGGCTGCCGACGATCCGAAGGCGATTGACCCTGAAGACATTGCATCGGCCGGGGCCGCGGTACTCGGGTGCGAGTCCACCGTCGTCAGCGGTGTCCCAGAGGCGCTAGCGGCGGCGATGGCGACCGCCGGGGAGAGCGGTTCGGTCGTCGTCGCGGGTTCGCTCTACGTCGTCGGTGAGGCCCGTGCGGCGCTCGTCGGTACCGAGTTCCATCCGTCCGGCGTGCACGTTCGGTTCGAAGCGGAGATCGATGACGATGAGGATTCCGAAGAGGAACCGTGGATCGAGACGGGGGACGCCTGGGCGGAAGACGGCGACGACGGGTAGCCTTCCGGCCCATGGCATCTGAATCAACCTTCGTGATGGTCAAGCCGGACGGCGTCCGACGCGGTCTGGTCGGCGAAATCGTCTCGCGCTTTGAACGGAAGGGCCTGCAACTCGACCGGATGCGCATGCTCACGATTGACGACGAACTGGCGGGCCGCCACTACGCCGAGCATGTCGAGAAGCCGTTCTTCGGCGAACTCGTCGCATTCATCACCAGCGGGCCCGTCGTCGCGATGCAGTGGACCGGCGAATCTGCCGTCTCCGTCGCTCGCACCCTCATGGGGCCGACGAACCCGGCCGAGGCTCCTCCCGGAACGATCCGCGGCGATTTCGGTCTGATCATCACGGAGAACGCCGTGCATGGATCGGATTCGCCGGCAAGCGCCGAACGGGAACTCGGCATCTTCTTCGGATGATCCGGGGCAGCTAGCCGTTCTCGCCGTTACACTGACCGCACACTCCCAGGGAATGCTCCCATGAACAGTCTTCTCTCCTTCGCAGGCCGAGACATGGCGATTGACCTCGGCACGGCCAACACGCTCGTGTTCGTGCGCGGCCAGGGCATCGTCCTCAACGAACCATCGGTCGTTGCGATCAACACCCGCGACAACCGGCCGCTCGAGGTCGGGATGGCCGCGAAGCGGATGATCGGCCGCACCCCGTCGTACATCCAGGCCATCCGCCCGCTGCGCGACGGTGTCATCGCCGACTTCGACGTGACCGAGAAGATGCTCCGGTACTTCATCGACAAGGTTCACACGGGCCGTTTCGCTGCCCGTCCCCGGATCGTCATCTGCGTCCCGTCGGGGATCACGGCGGTCGAGCGCCGAGCGGTTGAAGAAGCGGCCTACCACGCGGGCGCCAGGCGTGCCTATACGATCGAGGAGCCCATGGCCGCTGCGATCGGGGTTGGCCTGCCGGTCCACGAGCCGACCGGCTCGATGATTGTCGACATCGGCGGGGGTACCACCGAGGTTGCCGTCATCTCGTTGGGTGGCATCGTTGTCTCAAAGAGTATCCGTATCGGCGGAGACGAACTCGACGATTCGATCATCCAGTGGGTCAAGAAGGAATACAGCTTGATGCTCGGCGAACGCACCGCCGAACAGGTGAAGATGGCGATCGGGTCGGCGTGGCCGTATGCCAATGAACCGGCCGCCGAAGTTCGGGGTCGAGATCTCATCACCGGACTGCCGAAGACCATCGTCCTCTCGAGCGCGGAGATCCGCGAGGCGATCGAAGAGCCGGTCGAAGCGTTCATCGACGCCGTCAAGTACACCCTCGACAAGACACCACCTGAACTCGCTGCCGACGTCATGGAACGCGGCATCGTGCTCGCGGGCGGCGGAGCGCTGCTTCGGGGCCTCGACCAGCGTCTCGTTCATGAAACGGGGATGCCGATCGTGACGGCCGAACGTCCGCTGCAGAGTGTTGTGCTCGGTTCGGGGGCGGTCCTGGAAGAGTTCGACGTCCTCCACGTCGTCCTGCAATCCAGCGGCCGAGTGTGACGTGGCCCCCGGCCGGAACTGATGTTTCCCTCCGGTAGACGCCTCGATCGCGCAACGGCCCTGTTCATCTCTCTGTTGGCGGTTGGCTTCCTTCTCGCGACGTTCGACCTCCGGGCCGACGGACAGAGCGCAACCGCCGTTCTTCGGGGCGGGGCCCAGACGCTCGCCGAACCGGTGCAGAGCGGCGTCGACTTCCTCGTTCGCCCCGTGGTCGGCTTCGTCGACGGCATCTCGAACGTTGCGGGCCTCCGTGACCAGAACGACCGCCTCGAAGCAGAAGTTCAACGCCTTGAACAGGCCCTCAGGGAGACGGCGGCGCTCGAACGGCGAGTTGCCGAACTCGAAGCGATCAACGATCTCGCACCGCCGGAGGGTCTCGCCGCGGTCACAGCCCGGATCTACTCGTCCGGCGCGTCGCCGTTCGATCAGGTCCGCTTCATCAACAAGGGATCGTCCGACGGGATCATCGCCGGCCAGGCGGTCATCGACGAGAGCGGTCTCGTCGGCCGCGTCGACCTCGTGACCGGGTCCTCTGCCCGCGTCCGGCTGATCACCGATCCGCTCGTCTCCGTGGGCGTGCGCGTTCAGGACACGAACCAGACGGGTGCCGTGACCGGACGCGGCGATGACGTGCTCCAACTCGACGTCTTCGATGCGACCGAGCCTGCGGTCGAGGGCGCCGTCCTGGTCACCGACGGGAGCCGGTTCCCTCCCGGCGTCGTCGTGGGGTTTGTGCGCGAGACGAAGGAGGCGGAGGTTGGGTTTGCATTGCGAACGACCGTCGATCCTGCAGCGGCGTTCTCCGAACTCGACTTTGTGAAGGTCGTGGTCGGTTGGTCGCCGCTCGACGCTGACCCCGGAACCGGAGATCCGCTGGTCGACGCACCGTCGTTCACCGATCCGGGGGTGGAACGACAATGACCGCCGGCAAGATCATCATCGCTCTGGGCCTCGTGCTCGCTGCGGTGCTCATCCAGACCACGGTCTTCCAGTACTTCGAGCCGTTCGGGTACGCGCCGGCGCTCGGATTGCTCATGGCCATCGCAACGGCCCGGTATCTCGAGGCCGAAGCTGCGCTCTTCGTCGGATTCAGCGGCGGTTTTCTCCAGGACCTCCTCGGGGCGTTGCCGCTTGGCCTCTGGGCCAGCACGTTCACCGTGGTCGTGTTCATCACCCTCAAGATCCGGGATCGTGAGGTCGGGGGACCGCTCGTGGTGCTCGCGGGTGTCTTCGGGTTGACGTTCATCGGACAGTTCACCTACGCCGTCCTCGGGACCCTGTTCGGCCAGGGCATCATCAGCCGCCCCGGCGTCATCTGGGATCTCATCGTTCCAGCGCTGTACAACGTCATCCTGGCGTACCCGGCGTTCTGGATCGCCAAGGCTGCGATCCGGCCCCAAGAACGGACGTGGGTGGCATGAACGGCACATGGAGGCTCGCCGGCGTGGGCCTGGTCCTCGCCGTCATGATGGCCGGACTGGGTCTGCGCCTCTGGTCGATCCAGGTCACCGAGACCGACCGGTACAACGCAGAAGCCGAGCGCAATCTGGTTCGCGTCGTTCCGACGCCGGCTCCGCGCGGCGATATCTACGATCGAAACGGGGAACTGCTCGCCGGGACGAAGGCCTCGTTGGCAGTGGTTGTCGACATGGCCCTCGTCGAAGACGATTTGGCAGAGGCGCTCGCCCAACGCCTCGCCGCATTCCTCGACGAGCCCGCCAGCGAGATCCTCGAGCGTTTCGAGAACGCCAGTTCCGGGGCGCAACTCATCCTTGCCAAGGACCTCACCGAGCAGCAGGCGCTCACGCTCGTCGAACACCGTGAGGACTTCCCCGGTGTGGCCGTGATCCCGCAACCCGTTCGCTCGTACCCCAACGCTGAACTCGCAGCGCAGGTGCTTGGATACATCGGCAAGCCCTCGGAAGCCGATCTGGAACGACCCGGTGTGAAGGGCACCGATGTCGTCGGCAAGGCAGGCGTTGAGCGCTACTACGACGACCAGCTTCGTGGCACCGAGGGTGCAATCAAGTACCAGGTCGATGCCGGTCGCTCGGTGCTCCGGCGCCTTGGCGAGCAGGAGTCCGCTCCGGGCGACAACTTGATACTCACCATTGACAGCGGCGTCCAGGCGCAACTCCAGGCGTCGCTCAAGGATGGCCTCGAACTGTCGCGCAACCTCGAGATGGCCGAACGTGAGAAGGCCCTCCTCGACGAGGACATCCCGCTGCGCTTGTTCCGTGCCCGCGAGGAGCTCCAACTCGAGGCGGAGCGTGCCGCCATCGCACGGGCAGCGGAAGGGGGAGCCGCGGAAGAGGGCGCCGTCGCCGACGAAGACAGCCTGCGCCGTCGAGGGCACCGGTGAGATCGATGAGGGCATCGTGCTGGGGTCGCTGTACCCCGGTCTGCCGATCGACGCAACCGGCGTGTGCGTTCCGGTCCAGCGCGTCGAAGTCGGTGTCGGTTCGCGAACGTTGCTGTCGGGGAAGGTCGAACGGACAATGCGCCTCGACGCCGTTCTCGAGAATCGCTCGCAACGTGTTGCCATCGTGGACGTCGATGGAGAACAGTACGAGGTCGAAGAAGGGACGTCATTCGCGACGACCCTGCGGGTGATCGCCGTCGAGCAGGATGCGCTGATCGTTTCCCACTCGGACAAGTGGTGCCCGGTGCGGGCGGTCGGTGTCGTGCAGGATCCGAACGACGGATCGATCATCGCGATGGCGTCGTACCCGTCGTTCGACCCGGGAGCATTCGTCGACGGACTCACGCAAGAGCAGTGGGAGAGCCTCGGAACCATCAACGCCTTCACGAACTTCGCGATTCAGGGCCAGTACGCACCGGCTTCGACGTTCAAGGTCGTGGCCTACGTGCTCGCACTCGAGGAGGGGATCTACCCGCTCAACCGTCCGGTCGACAATCGATTGGTGGGCGACGAGAACACCGGGACCGAGCAGCCGGAGGACCCCGCCGCAACCGGTGAAGATGTCCCGGAAGGCGAAGAAGCCACGACGACGACCGCGGCGCCATCCGACGAAGCGCTTCAGCCATTGACATCCGATACGGAGCTCTACAACTGCACCGGTAGCCTCCGGTTCCGCTTCAACGACGGGTCTTCGCAGGTGTATCGGGACTGGAAGCGCAACGGCCATGGGCCGCTCAGCCTCCATGGGGCCCTGCAGGCGTCGTGCGACCTCTACTTCTGGGAGATCGCACTGCGGGTCTGGAACGAACGCTCGGACGAGACCGGCATCAACAACGAGGATCTCTGGCAGGAATGGGCCAGGGAGTTCGGGTTCGGAACCGAGACCGGGATCGATCTTCCGTTCGAGAAGCCGGGCTTGATTCCCGATCGCCAGTGGTTCCGCGATGAGCAGCGCAAGGGAACCGGTCGCGTTCGCGCCACCGGCCCGTGGGTCGGTGGCGACCTCATGAACGCCGTTGTCGGTCAGGGAACGGTCCTCGTCACACCGTTGCAGCTCTCCAACGGATTCTCGGCGATGGTCAACGGTGGCACGCTCTGGAAGCCCCGAGTGGTCTCCGAGTTGGTCAACCAGGACGGAGAGGTGACCGACGAGAACGAGAAGGCCACCCTCGGCACCATTGACATGGATCTCGAGACATCTCGTGCGCTTCGGGCGGACCTCCAGCAGGTCGTCAACGGTCCGATCGGCACCGCACGCAGTGCGTTCACGTCGTTCGGTCCCAACATTCTGAGTGTGGGTGGAAAGACGGGAACCGCCGAGATCATCAAGGCCGATGAGGACGTGCAGGAGGTCGATACGGCGTGGTTCGTGGGTGTCACGCCCATATCGTCACCCGAGTACGTAGTCACCGTCGTTGTCGAGCGTGGCGGCTCCGGAGGAGGGGTCGCGGCACCGGTTGCACGTCAAGTCCTGCAGTACCTCGTGAACGGCGAGACCATGGTGACGCCGCTCGAACCCGGAGAGGCGGCCGACTGATGTCGTCGTACACGGGTGAGCGCAAGCAGATGTCCCTACTCCGCCGGGAGCGCCAGCTTCGCCCCGATCTGGCACTGGTGATTCCGTACCTGTTGCTCACGGCCCTCGGGCTCGTGATGATCTACTCGGCCTCGGCTCCCCGGCTCGAGGCGATTGGCGTGAATCCGTCTCGAGAACTCGAGCAGCAGGCCGCTTTCGTCCTGATCGGGTTTGCAGCGTTCGCCATCGTCTCGGTGATCGACCTGCGGTTCGTCCGACCCTGGGTACCGGCCGTATATCTCGGCTCGGTGGTGACACTGATCCTCGTGATCAGCCCGCTGGGGTCGGCGGTCAAGGGCGCGCAGCGGTGGATTCAGCTTGGTCCCATCCGTTTCCAGCCGTCGGAGATCGCCAAGGTGGCCGTCATTCTCGGTTTGGCCATGCTGCTGTCGGGTGCGGCCAAGCCCATGCACTGGGAACGGGTGGCGAGGGCGGTGATCCTCGTAGCTTTCCCGGCCGTACTCATCTTCCTTCAGCCGGATCTCGGCACGATGCTCACATTCGGGTTCATCGCGGGGGTGATGGTGTTTGTCGCCGGCGCGACGTGGAGGCAGATGGCGGCGCTGTTGGTCGCTGGATTGGTCGGGACGGTCGGCGTCTTTCAGACGGGGGCGATCAAGGCGTATCAAATCACCCGTCTGACCGCATTCCTCGACGAGACCAGCGACGTTCTCAACACGCAGTACAACCAGTACCAGAGCCAGATCGCCATTGGGACCGGGGGATTGTTCGGAAAGGGTCTGTTCAACGGGACCCAGACCAACCTGCGATTCGTCCCGGAGCAGTCGAGCGACTTCATTTTCACGGCCGTCGGCGAGCAACTCGGTTTCATCGGAAGCCTGTTCGTTCTGGTGCTGTTCGGCATCATCATCTGGAGGGCGCTCGCCTCGGCCTCGAACGCCATCGACCGCTTCAGTCAACTGGTCGCCACCGGTGTCGCCGCCCTGATCGCATTCCATGTGTTCGTCAACATCGGGATGACGGTGCGCGTGATGCCGGTCACCGGCTTGCCGCTCCCCTTCATGTCGTCGGGAGGTACCGTCTTCGTGACGATGAGCATTGCGCTCGGCTTGGTCCATTCCGTGTGGATGCGACGTTCGCCGCTGGTGGGGGAGCGAACCAGCGTCAATGACTGACCGCTCGCGGTCCCCTTGGCCGAGTGTCCCCGTACCGTCTACAGTCAGCGTCCATGCACCGACGCTTTGAACAGGGCTGGATCGAGGTCATCGCAGGCCCCATGTTCTCGGGCAAGAGCGAAGAGCTGATCCGCCGGGTCACCCGATACGGGATCGCTCGAATCCCGGTTCAGACCTTCAAACCCGAGATCGATACCCGGTACTCGACCGGCGAGGTGGTGTCCCATTCCAACCTCTCGACCGTGGCGATCCCAGTTGCCGACTCGAGCGAATTGCTGCATGCCGTCGAGGATCGCACCGTGGTCATCGGAATCGACGAAGGTCAGTTCTTCGACGACGGACTCGTCGGTGTTGCGATGCAACTCGCAGGCGCCGGGAAGCAGCTGATCATCGCCGGTCTCGATTTGGACTATCTCGGCCGTCCATTTGAGCCAATCCCGTCCCTGATGATCCGCGCTGAGTATGTGACCAAGGCCCTTGCGGTCTGTCACCGATGCGGTGGACCCGGCCTGTTCACTCAGCGGGTGGTGCAATCGGATGAATTGGTGGTGCTCGGCGCCCAGGATTCCTACGAGGCCCGGTGCCGCCGCTGCTTCAACCCGGAGGAAGCGCGTCAGGAGAGCCTGCTGGACGCGGAGTAGCGAAGTAGCGGAGTGTGGACGGCCGGGCGAATCCTTCGGGTACCGGCCCGTCCTTGCTACGATGCGAAACGGTTCGACCGCACACCGCGGTCGCCATTTCCGACCTGGGACGGACCGAGTGGCCCCCGCGCGTATGTTCAGCGTCTACCGGCATCAGCTGACGATCGATCTTCGAGACTCAGTGTTGCCCGACCTCACGCTGGATCTTCCCGCTCAGCGGCCATGTCGGCGCCCAGTCGCCTCGAAGGAGTTCATCGATGGGATTGTTCCGAAAGAAGTCGGCGCGTATTCTGCGCCATGGTTCGGCGACGGAGGAGCGCACCGTTCGCACGGTCGACGGTCAGTCCGTCACCGTTCGGCGGTTCTCGACCGCTGAAACCACGACGGCCCGTGCGTCGACCGCACAGCAGAAGCCAAAGCAGAAGCCACGGCCGAAGCAGAAGCAGCAGCGGACCGACCAGCGCCGACGACGGCGTCCGTCTCACGTCGAGGTGGTTGCACCTCCGGAGACGGCCCGCAAGCAGATGCTCGTGCGCTCCATGCCGCACCAGACCCAGATTGTGGTGCTCGAAGGGCCCGTTCTCGTCGAGCACTACGTTGCTCGATCCGACAAGCGCTCGCTCGTTGGCAACGTCTACCTCGGCAAGGTCCGCAACGTCCTTCCCGGTATGGAGGCTGCTTTCATCGATTTCGGAGCCGGCAAGAACGGCGTTCTGTATGCCGGAGACGTGAACTACGCCTCGTACGACATGAATGGCAAGCCGAAGCGGATCGAGACTGCGCTGTCCGCAGGCGACCCGGTCCTCGTTCAGGTTGTCAAGGACGCCATGGGGCACAAGGGCGCGCGCCTCACCAACCAGATCAGCCTGGCCGGGCGCTACCTCGTGCTCGCTCCGGATCCGCAGGTGCGTGGCATCTCGCGCCGCCTTTCGGACGATGAACGCCGTCGACTTCGTGAACTGGTCGCCGAGCTTCGTCCCGAGGGCATGGGCGTCATCGTGCGGACCGCCGCCGAGGGTGCTTCTCGCGAGGACATCAAGTCGGATATCGACCGCCTAACCGATATCTGGGACGGGATCGACCGCGACGCCAAGTCGGCCTCGGCTCCTGCACTCATCTACCAGGAGCCGCCGCTGGTCATCCGTGTGATCCGCGAGCACTTCACCCGCGACTTCAAGCGACTTCTGGTCGACACTCGTGCCACCTACGACCAGATCCTGTCCTATCTCGGCGGCACCGAATCCGACCTCATCGAGAAGGTTCAGATCTACGGCGACGAGCTTCCGCTCTTCGAACGGTTCCACGTCGAGGACCAGCTCCGCAAGGCCCTCGACCGCAAGGTGTGGCTCCCATCCGGCGGCCACATCGTGATCGACCGAACCGAGGCGCTGACGGTGATCGACGTGAACACCGGCCGGTATGTCGGTCACTCCAATCTCGAGGACACCGTTCTCCAGAACAACCTCGAATCCGCCGAGGAGATCGCCCGGCAGCTCCGACTTCGTGACATCGGAGGGATCATCGTGATCGACTTCATCGACATGGAGGTCGAGAGGAACCAGGAAGCGGTGCTGCTGCGGCTGCGCGAACACCTTGCGAAAGACAAGATGCGGACCCAGGTATTCGACGTGTCCAACCTCGGTCTCGTCGAAATGACGCGCAAGAACGTGTCGGCCGGATTGCTCGAATCATTCTCCGAATTGTGCCCCCAGTGCAACGGGAGGGGAGTGCTGCTCCACGAGGAAGCTGCGGCAACCGGAGTCCGAATAGGGCTCGACGCTGAGGACGCCGACTGACCCAGATCGCCATAGAGCGCGATCCGGCTATTATTGTTTTGCGCTTCGTACGCGAGGCGTCTGAGCGCGCCGAGAGAATCGGCCCGACCACCATCATCATTGAAGGATCATGTACGCCATCATTCGCGCCGGCGGCAAGCAGGCCAAAATACAAGAGGGTGACGTCCTCGACGTCGAGCGGGTCAAGAGCGATGGCGAAGTCACGTTCACGCCGCTCCTCATCGTTCAGGATGACGGCACCGTCATCTCCGATCGGGACGCACTCGACAAGCTGACCGTTACGACTGAGGTCGTCGGCGCCTCGACCGGCCCGAAGGTCGAGATCTTCAAGTACAAGTCGAAGACCGGCTACCGGCGTCGCGCCGGGCACCGGCAGAAGTACACGCAGCTCCTGGTGAAGTCGATCGAACTCCCTGGAGCTGAGAAGGCCCCGAAGGCTGAGAAGGCCCCGAAGGCTGAGAAGGCCCCGAAGGCTGAGAAGGCCCCGAAGGCTGAGAAGGCCCCGAAGGCTGAGAAGGCCCCGAAGGCTGAGAAGGCCCCGAAGGCTGAGAAGGCCCAAGGCTGAGAAGGCCTCCAAGGCTGAGAAGGCCCCCAAGCCGGCCAAGACCGAAGAGAAGGAGGGCTGAGATGTCCAAGACCAAGGCGAGCGGCTCATCCAAGAACGGTCGCGATTCTGCAGCGCAGCGACTCGGCCCGAAGGTGTTCGACGGCCAGGTCGTCAACGCAGGGGCGATCATTGTCCGTCAACGCGGAACCCGCATCCACCCCGGCGACAACGTCGGCCGTGGTGGCGACGACACCCTGTACGCGCTGATCGAGGGCAAGGTCCAGTACGGCACGAAGCGTGGCCGTCGCAACGTCTCGGTTCTGGCCTAACGGCTTCTTCCGTACTCCATAGTCCGCATGTGATGCGCCGGCTCCCCGCCGGCGCATCGCTCGTTCCGGGATTGGGTCAAAGTCCCGACCGCTGGATGCGGGCTTCGCACTACGGTTCCCCCATGGCTTCGTTTGTAGATTCCGTACGGTTGTTCGCACGCGGCGGCGCGGGCGGCGCGGGTGTGACGGCGTTCCAGAAGCGCAAGGGCAAACCGCGAGGTCGGCCGAACGGTGGGCGTGGGGGCAGGGGCGGCAGTGTCATCCTGGTTGCCGACGCGGCGATCGGATCGCTTCTGCGCTACGACCGTAAACCCCACTGGAGTGCCGGCGACGGCGAACACGGAGCCGGGGAACTCCGCCACGGCAAGAATGGAACCGATCTCGAACTGGCCGTGCCGCTCGGAACGCTCGTGCATGACGAGGACGGGACGCTCATCGCCGACCTCGTGGAACCCGGCCAACGGCTGGTTGTTGCAGAGGGCGGCAGGGGAGGGCGCGGGAACGCGTCGTTCGTCACACCGGACCGCCGGGCCCCATCCTTTTCCGAGCAAGGCGAGTACGGCGAGGACAAGACGCTCCATCTCGAGCTCCAACTCGTCGCCGACGCTGCACTGATCGGCTACCCGAATGCCGGCAAGAGCACACTGATCGCAGGTGTGTCCGCCGCCTCACCGAAGATCGCCGACTATCCGTTCACGACCCTCGTCCCCAACCTGGGGGTCGTCTCCCTCGGCGATCGGGAGTTCGTTCTCGCCGACATTCCCGGGCTCATCGAAGGGGCCGCAGAAGGGAAGGGTCTTGGGCACGAGTTCCTCCGCCACACGGAGCGGGCCAGGGTGCTGGTGGTCCTGCTCGATCCTTCGAACCTCCAGGTCGACACTCCTGAGCGGCAGTACCACGTACTGATGAACGAACTGAAGGCGCACTCTCCGAAGATCGCCGATCGTCCGAGCGTCGTGGTGCTGAGCAAGTCAGACCTACCGAACGAGTACCCGACCGACTGGGCGCCCGATCTAGGCCTCGACCTCGTCGAGGTATCGGGCGTCACCGGGGCCGGTGTCACTGATTTGCTCCACCGCATCGCCGACCTGACCGAGCTCGCGCAACGCACGGCACCTGAACGTGAGGGGTTCATGCTCCATCGGCCGCTCGGACAGGCGTTCAGCATTGCTCGTGTCGATGAGGAATGGGTGGTTTCAGGACGGGTCGCTGCACGTGCCGTCAACCTCGACGACCTCACCAACCCCGAGGCAGCAGACCTCGTGTCCAAACGCCTGGTGGCGACCGGCATCGACCGTGCCCTGCGCGATGCGGGTGCCGAACCCGGTGACGATGTTCGAATCGGCGATCTCGTGTTCACGTACGATCCGGACGCCGTGGAAGAAGAGGCCCCATGAGACGCCCAATCGAGTCGGGGCGTGCGGTGGTGGTCAAGATCGGCTCCTCGAGTCTCACTACCGAGGGGGGATTGATCGATGACGAAGCGATCCGACGCATCGTTGCTCAGATCGCGACGCTCAGGAGGAACGGTCATCCCGCAGTCCTGGTGAGTTCGGGCGCGGTAGCCGCGGGTCTCCCGGCGCTCGGCGTGACCGAGCGTCCCACGGATGTTCCGGGACTGCAGGCTGCGGCCGCGGTCGGTCAGAGCAAGCTGATCGAGCGGTACTCCGGCGCGTTCGCCGAACACGATCTGGTGGTTGGACAGGTACTCCTGACCCGCGACGTGCTCGCCAGCCGCGAACCTCATCTCCACGCTCGAGCAGCGTTTGACCGACTCCTCGCCCTCGGTGTGGTCCCCATCGTCAACGAGAACGACACGGTGGTGGTAGACGAACTCCGATTCGGTGACAACGACCGGTTGGCTGCGATCGTGTCGCATCTGGTGGGAGCCGGGCTCCTGGTGATCTTGACCGATACTCCCGGCCTCTACGCCAGCGACCCCCGTCTCGTGGCAGAACCGGAGTTGCTCAGCGCCGTGCGGCACACCGATGAGGTTCTCGACGTGCTGAGGCGGGGAGGGGGTGCAGGGACCTTCGGATCCGGCGGCGTAGCGACCAAGGTCGCAGCGGCTCGTATGGCGGCCTATTCGGGCATACCGACGGTCGTGACGGCAGCCGACGACCCGGATGCCGTGAGATGTGCCGTCGAGGGTGTCGAGCGCGGAACGTGGGTCGCGCCCCGCTCGACCAGCCTGGGAGCGCGCAAACTCTGGATCGCCTTCAGCCTGCCATCCTCGGGCGTGCTCACCGTCGACGAGGGGGCCGTGGCGGCCATCGTCGGTGGAGGTCGCTCGCTGCTGGCTGCCGGCATCACGTCGGTTGAGGGAACCTTCTCGCGGGGCGAAGCCGTCGAAGTCCACGACGAATCCGGACGACTCATCGGAAAGGGACTCGCGGGGCTGGCTGCATCGACCCTCACGGACGTCCTCGGGGAGCACACGTCGATCGCGGGCGGTGCCGCGATCCACCGTGACGACCTGATCGTGCTTGCCTGACGCTGCACGGTCGCCTCTACCGCGGCACATCATCCTTCGGCGCGTATGGGTCGAACGACCCCTTTGGGTCAATTCTCGGCGGCCAATTGCCGATTATGGGGAGACGGGCAAACCGACTCGTCGTATCGACCTCAGAGGGTGGCTGTGGCCCGAATCATCGCAATCGAAGACTCACCGGCGCTCCAGCGTCTCCTCGCTCTCACGATGCGTGGCACAGAGATCGAGATCGAATCGTATCTGCTCGGCCTGTCCGGGCTCGAGGCGGCGATCGAGAACCCGCCGGAACTGATCATCCTGGATCTCGGCCTGCCGGACGTGCCGGGGTGGGAGGTTCTCGAACGGCTTCGCTCCGAACCGGCGACGGTCGACGTGCCGATCCTCGTCGCAACGGGCGAGACTCGCAGCGTCGTGGTGAACCGTCTGTCCGAACTCGGCGCCGTGATGCTCGAGAAGCCGTTCACCGGTGCCGTGTTGCGAGCGACGGTTCGTGTGCTGATCGGTGCCGGTGCCAACGCGGAGGTCGGATCGCCGGCGTGAGGGTTCACGGCAGCGCACCAACGCGATAGATTGTTCCTGCGGTGACGGCGCCGGAGCAACGTGATCTCATTCCTCGCGGCGGTAGTCCTGGCAACCTCATTTGGCCCTGCATCGTGCGTGGGTCTCAGCAGGCCCGCCGACGGTGCGATTGTCCGCGAATTCCTCCCGACCGGCCGCTACAGCGGCCACTGGGGCATCGATATCGCCCTTGGGGCAGGCTCGGCCGTTCACGCGGCCGGGGACGGCACGGTCTCGTTCAGTGGTGTGGTGGTTGGGAATAGCACGGTCACCATCGACCACGGAGGCGTGAGGACGTCGTACTCGTACCTGTCGGAGCGAGCCGTGGCGTCCGGGCAGCAGGTGCGTCGCGGGGTCGTCGTCGGCACGGTCGGAACGCATGACGGCCGGGTGGAACTCCACTTCTCCGTTCGGATCGGCGATCGGTATGTCGACCCGCGGGTGGCCCTCCAGTGTGACCTCGATCCCCACCTGGCGCTGTGGCTGTGTGCCATCGGCTCCCGGACTCCGTATCCTTGCCCCCATGCGAGCCATCCTCGGCGGAACCTTCGACCCCCCGCACATTGCCCACCTCCTTGCCGGGGAGACCGCACACGACCAACTTGGTGTCGATACGGTCACCTACATTCCGGCCGGGCGTCCGTGGCAGAAGCTCGGAACGGGCGTGTCCGAAGCCCGCCACCGGCTTCGCATGAGTGAACTCGCCACCGCCGGAGTCGACTACTTCGGCGTCGATGATCGCGAGGTTCACCGTGATGGATGGACCTACACCATCGACACGGTCGAGAGCTTCGAGGGCGAGGACATCATTCTCATCGTCGGAGCCGACAGTGCCAAGGGGTTGCCGACCTGGAATCGGGCGGCCGAGCTCATGGAACGGGTGCGGATCGCGGTCGTGCCGCGGCCCGGCGTCGATCGGGTCGAGGTCGACCGCGTCTTCGACGGCGACGTCGAGTGGCTCGACATGCCGGACCTCGAGGTCTCGGGGACGATGCTGCGCCGCCGGGTCGCCGACGGGGTGTCGATCCGGTTCCTGGTCCCCGGGCCGGTGCGCGACTATGTGAAAGAACACCATCTCTACGCTGAACCTCGTGAAGCATGGCCGTCGGCCACCTAGAATCGGCGTACCAGCGAAGAAGGAAGCCCCATCCCAGCCAACCCCCACGCAGAAATCGCGGCACGCGCCGCCGCTGAAGCCATCATCGACAAGAAGGGCAACCGTGTTGCCCTTCTCGACGTCTCGGACCTCCTGGTCGTCACGGACGTGTTCGTGATCGGTTCGGGCACCTCGAACCGTCACGTTCGGTCGCTCGCAGACGACGTCGAAGAGCGCCTTCGCGTACTGGGCGATCGGCCCCTTCGACGCGAGGGCGCCGACTATGGACGTTGGGTGCTGCTCGACTACGGCGACTTCGTCGTGCATCTGTTCGACAGTGAGACCCGGGACTTCTACGACCTCGAGCGGTTGTGGGCCGACGCCCCCCGGATCGAACTCCCGGAGATGTCGGCTAGCACTGAGGTCTGATACACTCCCGCATCTTCCGGGGCTGTAGCTCAGCCTGGCAGAGCACTTGACTGGCAGTCAAGGGGTCAGGGGTTCGAATCCCCTCAGCTCCACCCGAGAGACAAGCGTTGAAACCCTTGCTACGGCAGGGGTTTCAACGCTTTGGGAGGTGTCCATTCTCCGTAGCGGGCGTCCATTGAGTGCTCATGCGGCGCCTATCCGGCGCCTATCAAGCGTCGAACATCTCTGCGAGGCGCTCCACGGCCTCGCGCTGCATGTTCGGTAGGACGGCCGAGTACACGTCCAACGTCACGCTGATCGACGAGTGGCCGAGTCGTTCTTGAACGACCTTTGGCGACTCTCCGGCTGAAAGCAGGGCGGTGGCGTGGCTGTGGCGAAGCTGGCGGATCGTGATGGTTCTCAGTCCTGCCGCTCTCGAAAGAGCGACGAATCGCTTTCCGAGCCGGTCGGGCCGGAGATACGCACCGAGCTCGTCGGCCACGACCCATTCTCCGGGGTTCCACGCCTCGCCCGCACGCAGACGCTCCTCGAGTTGTGCGCGGCGCCACTCCCGGAGCGCTGAGACCGTCCGCCTATCGAGCTCAACAGTCCTCCGGGACTTCGCGGTCTTTGGTGGTTTCACGATTGGAGGCCCTCCGTCGACGATCACGACCGACCGCCGTACGGACAACCAGCCTCCGTCGAGATCGATGTCGGGCCATTGCAGACCAACCAGTTCGGATCGGCGAAGGCCGGACATGGCGGCCAGTCTCCATGCTGCCGCCAGTCGGTCGGTCTGAGTGGCCTCGATGAACCTCACCAGCTCGTCAGAGGTCCAGACGTCGACCGTCACATCGCGAGGAGGCATTCTGGGGGAGTCGGCGAAGTCCGCTGGGTTACGGGCCAGCATCCCTTTGCGCACCGCAGCCTCGAGCGCCTTGTGCAGCGTCACCTGTAGGCGGCGGACGCTCGCCGGCCCCAGACCTCCCGTGCCGTCGAGGCGGCCGTTCTCCGCCTTCTCTGCGAGGAACGACTCGATCATGACGGGGCTCAGCTTGGCGAGCTTCACGGATCCGAGGGCGGGCACGATGTGTCGGGTGGCTGCCGACCGATACCACGACACCGTCGCTGCCTCGAGTTGACTCACGCCCAGCGACCCGAGCCAATCCGAGAAGTATTGACCCAGTGTCAGACCGCCGGCGTCGGCCACGTGCCCGGTCGCGACCTCGGCGAGTCGTTCGTTGAGCCACCGTCGCGCCTCAGTCTTGGTGTCGAACACTTGGGCCCTCCGCCGACGAGACCCAGTGCCGTCGATGAAGGAGTGCGTGGCTTGGTACCGGCCGTGGCGCTCGCGGATTGAGCCTGTGCCTTTCGGGCGTCGGTTGTCGTTCACGATTCTGTCGCCTCCCATCAGGAGACTCGCCGGGTTCGGCCCGTGATCCCCAGCGCCAGCGTTTCCCGTTGCTGTGCTGGCGTCCCCAGCGACCAAAGGTGACCGGGTCGTCCGCCCAGGTTGATCAGGCTGGTTCGCCCACAACGCTGAGCTGGTCTCCGCGAGAATCTCTCGTGCGAGCCACCTTATCTCGTCGGCTCGGACCGGGTCGAGTTGTCGTCGAGTCCGAGGACTTCGAGAAGCCGGGCGAGGGGGATGAGCACTCGGCGTCCGACCCGAATCACCGGTACCCCGGCGATCTCGCCATCACGGGCGGCGATCTCGTATGCGAGGTTGCGTCCAATACCGAGCAGCTGGGCTGCCTCAGAGACGGTCACGGTGGCGCTGGCACGGACGATCTGACCCCCTTGTTCGTCATCATCCGCCGCAAGGCTTGGAGCAAGATCCCGGGCAAGAGACTGTGCCGAGATCAGCTGCTTGTCGGCAAACGAGAAGTCACGGAACCTGGCGGCAACAGTCGAGGCGCGTTGCCCGTCCTCAGACATGAGGATCTCTCGCAGCGACATCTGGAGCTGTTGATGGAGTTGTTCCGCGGCGTCGGCATTCTCTCGACTGGTCGGCTGCTGCGTTGATTCCACGCCGTGAGTATGCGCTTCAACCCTCTCACCAGAGTGTCAGCAACCCTGTCAACCTGGAATCGATTCACGCCTCCGGCGTACGTCAGACAAACATCGGGTCGGTTGGCGGCGCCCGCCGCCGATGCTACGAGAATCCTTGTGGCGTAAGGCTTCTAGCGGTGTCCGCGTGGCCGATGACACTCTGATGACAGGGTTACTGACACTCTGGTGAGAGGGTTGGCGTGTCTATTCCGTGCAACATGAAGCACGAAATGCCTGCTGGCCCCGGCGGAAACGTCGCTGTCGATGGTGGCCTCGTTGATCCAGGTGGCCATTCAACGGCCGAACAATCCGTCCGAGCCCTATCTGGGTCGGCCAGAGCCCAGGCACTGAACCATTCTCTGCATCCGATGCACGCCAGGATGTCACGACCAGCCCACGATCGAAGACCCCCGGGACAGAATCTCAGCACCGCGAATGCCATCCACGACCGCCACGATCCCGCGAACGAACAGTGCACTCCCGTCGCAACCGCGTTTGCGCGCAGACACCCTCAAATCACACACGCACCTGCAACAAGTTGCCCGATGTACACATGTGCACATCGCGGGCGGCGCTGATGGACATGGATCGGGGCACGTTGGCGAGGATCGACCGCAGGCTGCTCGCTGGCCTCGGTGACGATGAGGCGTACCGGACGCTGCGGGTGCCAGCGATCGCAGCGAAGTGGTCGACGTGGAAGCGGTACTGCGATTCTGTGGGGGTCTCGATGGGTCGAGCCGTCACGATGCTTATCGATCGAGAGCTCATCAGTGTGTTCGGTGACGTCACCGGTGACGAGCCGCCGGTGTTTGCTCAACGTGCCGCAGAAGAGCTGGCGATGCGAGAGGCCAAAATCGTCGCCCGAGAGCGTGAGGTCGATGCGGAAGAGGCGCGGATGCGCGAGCAGGGTGAGCGACTGCGACGTTGGGAGGATGCACTTGAGGCCCGAGAGCAACGGGCTGAAACTGTGTCAAAGATCACGTCACGTGAATCGACGGGTCGCGCCAAGATCGGACGCAACGAACGCTGCCCCTGCGGGTCAGGCCTCAAGTACAAGCACTGCCACGGCCTGGCCGGCCGCCGAACATAATGCCGGATATGCGTGGACGGGTCATTGGCCGAGAGGCGCAGATTCGTCCGCATTGACTCGAACAAGTGCGACCGCCGACATGGCCGAGGCAGCCAAGAACAAGATGCCAACGCCAAGGATGGCCAGGATGCCGAGAACCCCAAACAGGACGGCGGCTGCTAGCAGCGTCCTCCTGGCAACAGCACGGTCGCCTGCCTTGGCTCCGACGAGAGCTAGTACCGAGGCAACGGTCATCGCCGCTACCCACGGGACCACCTCAGATATAGCGTTGTTTCCTTCGCTGAGAAGTACCGCGATGTATATGCCGAGGGTGACCAAACCAATGGCTCCAGCAGCGAGCGCCCAAGGGCGAACCAAGACCATGTTTCTAACCTACCGCATTCCTTCGGATCGACCCACCACACCGCACATATCGGCACCTATGGGCGGGGCGTCACACCGTCCAGAAGGCCAAGTAGCCGGAAAGAGAAACCCCACCGATAGGGCTTGGGGGGGTGCCTGCGAGCTGAAGGCAGGGGCCCCGGCCACCCGAACGGTGCCGATTTGCTGTTTGTGCCCGGCAGCACTCAAATGACCAGATGACCGGCTGGAATTGGGTCCTGCTTGGTGGAGTGTGCCTCTGGGCGGTGTCCTTCGGGGTCTCGCTTGCGCTAAATCCGAATCGAAGCGCTCAACTCGCCGTGATGACCGTCGCGGTCGCTGGAGCGTTGGTGCTGTTGGTAGGAATGGTGGCTTTGGTCGTACTAGCACGGGGTTGGGCACGGGGCGCGGCCATTGTCGGATCCATTGGTGTCGCTCTCGTCACAGTCGTGACAGCCCTGATGTGGATTCTCCTGTGGGGACAGGTATATGGAGGCTGGCGTTTCCCCACCTAGCCCGCCCATATCGGCACATATGCGGCGCTGTTGCTGATTACTCGTGATCGATGAGAGCAGGGCCGTCGGGATTGTCGATGATGAACCTCCACGACCCGTCGCTCTGACGGCGTAGAACCTCGGCCGTCGCCCCTTCAGCCACACGACCATCTGGGAAGGTCATCGTCCACGCCCAGTGAACCAGGGCTAGGTCTCCAGCCTCAAACGCCACGGAGTCGTTCATGACGATCGATGCGCCCGTCGAGAGGTATCCGGCGAGCACCCCGCGGATCGCCTCCGGCCCCACATGGGCTCCTTGGGCGTTGGTGAAGACGGCATCGTCCTCATATAGCTCCATCAGGCCTTCGAGATCCCCTGAGGCGAAGCGTTCCTCGAACAGTTTGCTCGCCTCGCTTGGCTGTCGTGCTCCCACCGTGAACCTCCCCGTACGGCTGCAGCGATCCTCACGCGCCTGACCGAAGACTCGCACATATCGGCACCTATGGGCGGACATCAGGGTCCGGAGAGGTCGCCCAGCTACCATTCGTGCCCGTGGCCTTGTTCCCTGCCCAGAGTGCGGTCGAGAGGTCTCTCAACAGGCGCCCATGTGCCCCCAATGCGGACACCCCTTCGATCCGGCATCGGCGACTCCGCCGGTACCTCAGACCTCTGGCTCTGCCGTTGGCTCTTTGGTGTTTGGCCTGCTCTGGTTGTTCGGAGTCGGTTCGATCATTGCGGTAGTCCTCGGTCACAAGGCCAAGAGTCAGATCCGCAAATCGAGAGGCCGCCTAGGCGGTTCGGCATTGGCCACGGCGGGGTTGATCCTTGGCTATGTAGGAATCACCGCTGCCATCGGTGCCTTGATAGCCGTGGGCATGCTTGGAGCAAGGGTCAACTCTGAGTTGGGCGACGAGGGACCGCAACAGGCGATTCTTCAGCCTCCCAGGGCGACCACCCAACTGTCATCGTGGGTAGTGCCAAGCGATGGCGCTATTGCGGCATGGGCGGTTCTCGCAGTCAACTACGCGGAATCAAGAGGCGTGGTGTGGAACGACCGTGACCGTGAAATCGACATCGCGATGTTCCATGCCGAAGTGACGTGTCGCCAATTGTCAGGCATCCGCCGTGATTCGAATCCCCTACTATCTGACCCAGGAGATGTTGGGTCCCTTCTCCGACAGCGGATCGGCGAAGACCACTGGGATGTGTATGGCAGCTTCTGGTTCGATTCGCTCGTCAACGATCTGTGCGTCGGGTGACCACCCCAGTCAAACAAGCCGAGCCCCGAACTACACGACCCGAGACTGATCTACTAGTGGCCGCATCAAACCCACTACTCGCCCTTATCGGCACCTATGGGCGGCAAGGCCGGGGCGTCCAACCCGACCCTGATCACCGCAAACCGACAAACCCGGCCGGTTGTGGGCGGGTGATTTGCGGTTTCTCAAATGGGGCACATGTCAGGGGTCTGATGCGTCATAGTGGTTGAGAGAGGAACCGACCGTGACGACGGGGAGGAGTCCCACACTTGCGCTCGTTCACCCTCCGCTGGCTGATCCCGTTCACCTTGATCATGCTGCCGTCGCCTGCATGCAGCGACTCTGCGGACGAGGACGCAGCGACAACGGTCCCGACCACCACAACGGCAACGCCGGAAACCACGACCACGACGCCGACCGTTGATGTCACGGCTCAGGCCGACTGTGTCGTTGATTCGGACGGCACCTGGAGCGGACCGGTACTTCCCCGAATCCGGAGAGCCGGGATCGGCGCAACGTGACTTCGTCATAACCTGCACCGTGACATCGTCGGACCCGAGGGTCGCAGGCGAGTGGGTAACCACCGCCGATATCGACCTCACGGTCAATGGCGAGCAGTTCGTCGCCGATATCCGGGGAACCACCACCGGCACGAATGACGGGGGCACCTGGGAAGCCACGTCCGTTGGCACAAGCACATGGAGCGTGACCAGCCCCGCCCGATCCCGCACGTCATCGAGCAGACCGCAACCGGTTCCGGGGGCTACGAAGGACTCACCTACGTGACCACGATCGAAGGCACTGATTTCCCCTGGACCCTTGCGGGACTAATCGAACCCACACGCTAGCGCCGACACGAGAACCGCCGGTCACCACAACACCCGCCCATATCGGCACCTATGCTCGCCACGACTAGCCTTTGAAAACGAAAGCGGTGAGGCTCTCCGTTCGGATTGTGTTGTCCACTGCTGCCGGTGTGGCGACGTTCCTCGGCACTATGACCGCATACTGCGACGACATCGGCGGGGTGCCGAGCTGGGAACGTTGCCAATCGTGGCTCGGAAATCCGATGGTCGAGTCGGCCGGGAGGTGACTTCTCACCCCTATTCGCCCTCGTCTTCGGAATCGGCGTTGGCGGCCTCGTCTGGTGGCTCCTCGGCAAGACCCCGCTGAAGGCTCGGGGATAGCCGCCCATATCGGCACCTATGCTCGCCACGACTAGCCTTTGAAAACGAAAGCGGTGAGGCTCTCCGTTCGGATTGTGTTGTCCACTGCTGCCGGTGTGGCGACGTTCCTCGGCACTATGACCGCATACTGCGACGACATCGGCGGGGTGCCGAGCTGGGAACGTTGCCAATCGTGGCTCGGAAATCCGATGGTCGAGTGGCCGGGAGGTGACTTCTCACCCCTATTCGCCCTCGTCTTCGGAATCGGCGTTGGCGGCCTCGTCTGGTGGCTCCTCGGCAAGACCCCGCTGAAGGCTCGGGGATAGCCGCCCATATCGGCACATATGCGCCCCGTTCGAGCATGCACATTCGAACGGCTGCCCCTGGCCACGGTCGTGGGTAGGTGAGACAATCAATTCATGGTCGATCAACTTGTAGACACCCCCACAGTGCGCAGCGTTCGACTCCGGACCGTCGTCGCCATAATCGGCGCTGTAGCGACGATTGCGATCGGAGTTTGGTTCGTGGTAGACGCACAGGGCAACATGACAAACGCGCCAGCAATCTACGGCTTGGCGGTGGTCGGAATTGCGGGAGCGGTAGCAACGCCATTCTTGGTTGCCCGTGACCATCACGTGCTGGCTGTGTTAGCGGCGTTTGTCGCCGTCGTAACACCCGCTGGCTTCGCCCCGCTACCCAACCTCCTGATGGTGGGCATCGGTTTGAACGAACTACGTCTCGCGTGGAACCAACGCCGACATTGATCGAGCCCTATTGCGAGCACGCATATCCTCACTTATGGGAGCGGGATGTTCGACCTGCCGATTGCGACGCAGAGCCCCCCTAGCTCAATGCCCACTCGTAGCCGCCTCGATGGGCGGGTGCTGCAAGATCGCTCATGCTCTGCCTTCGACCGGCGACGAGTTGTGGTAGTAGAGAGTCCGGGAGAGTCTCTGCACGGCAATGCCTCCGCTCGACCGGTCTCGCCGGGCTTCGGCCAGGACCTTGTGGGGATCCCCGTCGAATAGCTGGATCTTGGTCTCTGCGCTGTCCGTGTATCTGATCCTGGCAACGGTCCACAACTGCCGAATCAGGCTTATGGCAGTCATGATGTAGACCGCGGATAGGTCCGAATGCACCCAGGCGACCGTCTCCTGCCACTTGTCATCCTTGACCTCAAGGAACTGGAGTGCCATTCCGTCGGCAGTGATGGGCGCGTCGGGGACATCGAGCTTCATCCCCATCTTGCCGGGTTGGACGGCCAGCCCATGCTTCGCTGCGTTGTACAGGTGGGCATCCGAAAGGAAGTGGTTCGCGTAGTAGACGAGGAAACGGTCGATGTTGTCGAGCGTCTTGTCCCAAGCCTCAGCGGTTGGCTCAGGGCTGAGATCGGAACAGTCCGAGCTTATGAGGAACACAGTTGCGATGTCGTCGACTCGATCGCTCCGCTCGCCATCTAGGAAGGTTTCGCGCACCGTTGTCTTGAACGTCTCAAAGCTGCGCATCCGTGAAAGCTCCAACCACGGGCACGGCGGAGGCCCGCAGTGAGCGAAATACAGGCGAAGGATCGTCTCGGATGCGTGGTGCAGAAGCAGCTCAGCCTCAAGCGCAACGAAAGCCTGCTGTGACTTGTCGTCCTCTTCGGCGTCCCGGGGTTCAGCATCATCTGGCCGTTTCGCCGAGAGTTCGCCGAGAGTAACTCCTTGATCGAGGAGGTCCCTCAACTCGCGGTCGCGGCCTGCGACGAGGAGGAGATTCCCGAGTCGGTGGTCAAGGTATTGGTGCGGTTCGGACCGATAGAAGTCTCTGTTGAGCGGCTCATAGTTCGCAGCGGATAGGTCGTTGTCTGCGGTGCGTGCCATGCGAGAACCGTAGCTGCCCGCCACCGTCCCCGTGGCCGACCTCCGCGATCGCTGCCTCGACGAGCGCGACGGCCTCGGCTTCGGTCACGTCGTTGAGGCTCACGATCTCGCCCCATGGCCGCCCATATCGGCACCTATGCTCGCCACGACTAGCCTTTGAAAATGAAAGCGGTGAGGCTCTCCGTTCGGATTGTGTTGTCCACTGCTGCCGGTGTGGCGACGTTCCTCGGCACTATGACCGCATACTGCGACGACATCGGCGGGGTGCCGAGCTGGGAACGTTGCCAATCGTGGCTCGGAAATCCGATGGTCGAGTGGCCGGGAGGTGACTTCTCACCCCTATTCGCCCTCGTCTTCGGAATCGGCGTTGGCGGCCTCGTCTGGTGGCTCCTCGGCAAGACCCCGCTGAAGGCTCGGGGATAGCCGCCCATATCGGCACCTATGGGCGGCTCGAAGGATCGCACAGAGTGCCAGATGTGGGCTAGCTGCAACTCAACCGTCGTGTGTCCGTTCTGCCGATTGGACGTTGCCCATCGGCCCGTCGTGGAGGTCGTGCTACTCGTCTCGGCTGTAGCGGTCCGGCGTGCGGGATCGAGATGACTGCTGCGTCGGTGTCCGCCAAGCCGCCACAAACGCCACGGCGGCACCGGCCAACGACAGGACCACTGCGGACAACATCACGACCGCCGTGCCCGAGTCTGTTCTGTGACCGAGCACGGCGGCGTAGCCCACGATCCCGTACACGGCAGCACCGACCGCCAGTATGAGCATCCCGAGTACGGTGAACCCGAGTCGTCGTCGCCACTGCCAGGACGACCCGCTGTACATCGCAACGCAGATCCCGACAACGACCAGGGCTGCACCAGCGATCAAAGGGAGGTTCTTGTTGACCGGATTCTGGGTGGCGACGTAGTCAATGACTCCAGCCCCGCCGGCGATGATCACAACGCCACCGAAGTACCAGCCCAGCCGCACCCGATAGCGGCGCACCGGCTCACGGTAGAGCGTCGCAGCGACCCCAACCACGGCCAGACAGATCCCCGCAACGAGACTCCAGAACCGAACCGTAAACGGATGCACCTCGCGCATGGACACGACAGCGATGAACACCCCGGCACCCGCCATCAACCTACCGCCAACGATCACACCGATTCGGTCGCTCGGCCGATCTTCCACAGTCACACCTCACCGGCGATGCTGCCCCCCACACCCGCACAGGCATAGAGGCCATAGTCCTCGGCCATCACGCACATACCCGCCCATATCGGCTGCGATTTCAGGGGGTCGTTGCATCACTTTCGACGAGAGTTGTTGTCTCGTTTTGGAGGTGAGGTTGTGGGACGGTTCTCGGAGTCGGAGAAGGCCGAGTTGTGGGACAGGTTTGAGGCGGGTGAGTCGCTGCGGGCGATCAGCCGCGCGTTGGGTCGTGCTCCGTCGTCGGTGCGGACTCATGTTGTGGCTGCGGGGTGGCGACGTCCGGTCCCGGCTGCCGATTGGTGCCGATTGCGGTTGTCGTTTGCGGAGCGGGAGGAGATCTCGCGTGGAATCGCTGCTGGCGTGTCGTTGCGGTGTATTGCCCGCCGTCTGGGTCGAGTCGCCGTCGACGGTGTCACGTGAAGTCGCCGGCAACGGCGGACGTATCCGGTATCGGGCTGGGGTGGCGCATCGAGCATCGCGGCGTCGGGCCCATCGGCCGAAACCGGCGAAGCTCGCTACGAGTCCCCGGCTACGTGCGGTGGTGGAAGACAAGCTGGCGTTGTGGTGGTCACCGCTACAGATCTCCGGGTGGCTCGTGGAGGCATATCCTGACGATGAGGAGATGCGCGTGTCACACGAAACGATCTACCAATCGCTGTTCATCCAGGGCAAAGGCGCACTGCGTAAGGAACTCTGGCGTTGTCTACGCACCGGGCAGGGCGGTGCGACGCCCCCAGGGCCGTCCGGCGTCGACGAAGGGCCAGATCCGTGACATGGTCATGATCTCGGAACGTCCCGCCGCCGTTGAGGACCGGGCGGTGCCCGGTCATTGGGAAGGCGACCTGATCATGGGCAAGAACCAGACACGGCGATCGGGACGTTGGTGGAACGCTGGTCCCGCTACGTGATGCTGTTCGGCCTCCCCGACGGCAACACTGCTGAAGCTGTCCGCGTCGCGTTGGCCGCCACCGTGCAGCGCCTCCCCGCCCATCTCTGGGAGTCGTTGACGTGGGACCAGGGCAAAGAGATGGCCCAGCACGCCCAGTTCACGGTCGATACCGGCGTCCAGGTCTACTTCTGCGACCCGAAGTCGCCGTGGCAGAGGGGAACGAATGAGAACACCAACGGGCTGCTGCGCCAATACTTCCCGAAAGGCACCGACCTCTCCCAACACAGCCAACACGACCTCGACCAGGCCGCCTACAGCCTCAACACCAGGCCTCGACAAACCCTCGGATGGATGACACCATCAGACAAACTCGCCGAAGCGTTGCGATGACCCCCTGAAATCGCAGCACATGTGGGCGCTCCGATGAGGCACAACGGGTCGCCCACGTTGCCGGGTGCGGGCGGCCAGTTGCGTCGTGCCTAGTGCCGGTCATGGGAGGACGATGTCTCCGGTTGCGTTTCGTGCCCTGCGACATACGATGACGGCATGGAAGTAGTGGCGCAAGGAGGCCTGGGGCCGATTCCTGACGACCTGTTCCCGTGGTGGTCGGTCTTGCTCATCATTGGCGTACTTCTGGCACTGCTTGCCTTGGTCACTGTCGCCGTGTTCGGATATGCATACTGGGCAGTGATGCAACGTCCGCCAACGAATCGATACGTTCAAGCGGACATGGTCTTGGTCGCAATCGGCTCCATCCTTGTTGCGTGGATCGTTGCAGTGTCCATCGTTGTGGATCCCAATTCGGGACCGATCTTCTGGTCGTTGATCTGGCCGGTGCTCGCTGTGGGCGCGGCTGGATTCATGGCGTACTTGTGGAAGCAGCGCCAGACTCCACAGGCCTGACGCCATCCAGATCCCTTGACCAAACCCGCCTTTCCACACCCGCCCATATCGGCACCTATGCGCTCTCGCTGGTTGAGTTGGTGGGGTGCAGGTTGGTTCTCCCGGCTGGGGTTGGGAGGAACACATGAGTATCGGATCATCAACGGTCGCGATTGGCGCGGCGAAGTGGGGAGCAGGCGTTCGAGGTTCAGTTGGCTCTGGCCGGGTTCTTGACGGGCTACTCGGGGAATACCCGGTTGGCGTATCAGCAGGATCTCCGTCAGTTCGCCTCTTGGTGCTCCAACCAGGATCTTGATCTGCTTGATGTGCGGCGGACGCACATCGAGTTGTTTGCCCGCTGGCTCGAGCATCGCGGTGCGGCGCGTGCCACGATTGGTCGTAGGTTGTCGACCGTCACTGGGTTCTACCGGTACTGCGTCGAAGAGGAACTCATCACCCACAATCCGGCAGCGAATGTGCGGCGACCCCGATTGCGACGGGAATCGACGATGAGCGGATTGGATCGCAACGAACTCGGCGCGTTCCTTGTCCAAGCCGGGTTGTCGGGGACCCGTGATCACGCCTTGGCGTGTCTGTTGGCGCTCAACGGCCTCCGCGTCTCCGAGGCGCTCAACACTGACGTCGACGACCTCGGACTCGAACGTGGCCATCACACGCTGCGGGTGAACCGCAAAGGAGGCAGAACCGTCATCGTCCCGCTCGCACCCCGCACCGCACGCACCGTGTATCTCGCCATCGGCGAGCGCACCGAAGGTCCGATCTTCACCACCGGCACCGGGGAACGCATGAACCGGCACCAAGCGGCTCGCGTCGTACGCCGCCTCGCCAAACATGCAGGGATCGACAAGAACATCAGTCCCCACTCACTGCGACACAGCTTCATCACCGCAGCCCTCGACGCCGGCGTCCCACTTCGCGACGTGCAAGAAGCAGCGTCACACGCCGATCCGAGAACGACCATGCGCTACGACCGGGCACGAAGATCACTCGACCGGCACGCCACCTACATCGTCGCCACCTTCGTCGCCGGAGCCACCCAATAGACCATCCGAACGGCGGCACAGAAACGGGCTCGGGGCAAGACACCGAGGGACGTCACTTTTCGGCCTCTCAGCCTTCCAGCGTGACCGGCTTGCACCCTCTCACACCGGCTCTTCGGTTCAGTCATTGCCCCGAGCCCACCACCAACCCTACCCGACCCCACCGAGCGCATAGGTGCCGATATGGGCAGGTGTGTGGAGAGACTTCAGGTGGACAAACCTTGGAGTCGGGTGGACACTGTCTGCGAACGGTCCCGTGGCTCACTAGACGTGTTTCGGACAATGGAGGGGGTGTGATGTCCAGCCACTTCTCGCGTCTAGTGCTTGTTGTGATCGTGGTGGTTGCCGGATGCTCATCAAACGAAGGCGAAGACGTGACCAGTTCGACTCAGTCGAACGGGGTCGCCACAACGACGACCATCCCCGCACCAGCAGCAACAACGACTGTACCGTCGGCGACGACGACGCTACCCGTTGCGTCATCTCCGGTCGTGACGGTGCCCCTCGCTGAGGAAGGTGCTTGTGTCCGGGTTGCAGACGGTCCGAGGATCGATTCGTTCCCTGTCACTGGTTCGGTGGATTCGGTCGACGTTTCCGACGGATGCGCTTTGGTCGCAGTCGCGGGATCCGAAGCCCTTTCATTGGTTGGAGGCGAATTCGTCGCGGCCGTTGAGGTTTTGCCGTTTGACCTCCTGGGGTCGGCGTTCTTTGTCAGAGATTCGCTGTGGCTAGTAGGCGGTCGGGTCGACGACTGTGTCGTGATCGGGGTCGTCTCCGATGACGGTTGGCACGAAATCGTCGACCCAACGGGCCGTGTCAATTGTGGCCATGAATCAGGATTCGGTCCGATCGGTGTCAGTGGAAACCAGGTGATCTTCGTTCGGTATCCGCTCGAAGCGCCGGAGCAATACGAGGACGTTGCGATTGATATGGCGGTCTACGAGGACGGAACGTGGACCGAGTATGGGACCTTCAAGGGCCTTCCGTTGGGCGCCGCGATGGATCGTCATGGTGACGTGTGGGTCATCGGCTGGGGCGGTGAGGTCGCCCGGTGCGATATCGAGATGTGTTCCCATGGGGATGCTCCAAGGGCGGTGACCACCAGTCAGCCTGTCGCAATCGCCTCTGGTGACGACGGCGATATCTGGCTTCTGGGCAAGGATGCCCTTTCCCGGTTCGACGGTGAGTCGTGGGTCTCGTACACATCTGGTGCGCAGATCGAGCGGATGGTGGGGTTTCTCGGGATGGACGCTGCGGAGTTCGTCGAGGCCGTGCTTATCGACCTCGATGGCGTCCCCCTCGATCCCCAACCCGACTTCCTCGGCGGAATGGGTCAAGCGTTCGATCTTGACATCGGCTCTGACGGTGACCTCTGGCTCGGCGTGCGACTCAATGTGATGGACGGTGAAGGCGACTCCCTGGTTCACGTATCCGGAGACACGTGGACATTGCATCCACTCGACGATGACAACTTCGACATAGTCCCCGAAATGATTGCTATCGGAGATCAAGGCGTCTGGTTCGCCCACTACAACACCTTCGGCGACGAACAAGGCAACATGGCTGAACCCCACATCTACCGATACGTCCCGCCCGCGGAGTAGACGGACGAACCGCCCATATCCGGTGCGGTTTCAGGTGATCATTGCAACGCTTCGGCGAGTTTGTCTGATGGTGTCATCCATTCGAGGGTTTGTCGAGGCCGACCGTTGAGGGAATGTGCCGCGGCGTCAAGATCGTGTTGGGTGTGGACGGAGAGGTCGGTGCCTTTCGGGAAGTACTGACGCAACAGGCCGTTCGTGTTCTCGTTGCTTCCGCGTTGCCATGGGCTCTTCGGGTCACAGAAGTAGACCTGGACACCGGTATCGACCGTGAACTGGGCGTGTTGGGCCATCTCTTTGCCCTGGTCCCATGTCAACGACTCCCACAGATGGGTGGGGAGGCGCTTGACGGTGGCTTCGAGGGCAATCCGCACCGACTCGGCGTCCTTGCCATCTGGTAGTGGGAACAGCATCACGTAGCGGGACCAGCGCTCCACCAAGGTCCCGATCGCCGTCTGGTTCTTCCCCATGATGAGGTCGCCTTCCCAATGACCCGGCACCGCCCGGTCCTCGACCTCTGCGGGGCGTTGCGAGATCATGACCATGTCACGGATCTGGCCCTTCGTCGACGCGCGCCGGCCCTGGGGGCGTCGCACCGCCCGACCGGTGCGCAGACAGCGCCACAACTCCTTACGCAGTGCGCCTCTGCCCTGGACGAACAATGATTGGTAGATCGTCTCGTGTGACACCCGCATCTCCTCGTCACCAGGGTATGCGTCAACGAGCCACGACGAGATCTGCGTCGGCGACCACCACTCGTCGAGCTTGTCCTCAACCACCTCACGCAAACGCAAGTTGACGACCAGCTTCGCCGGTTTCGGTCGGCGAGCTCGATGCCTCGACGCCACATGCGCCACCGACGCCCGATACCGCAGGCGGCCGCCATTGGCAGCGACCTCGCGAGACACCGTCGATGCAGACCGACCCAGACACCGCGCAATGTGACGCATCGAAGAGCCAGCAGCAATCGCACGTGAGATCTCCTCACGCTCCGCAAACGACAGGCGCCTCGGCGACCACTCCCCAGCAGGGACCGGCCGCTTCCACCCCGCCGACACGACATGAGTCCGGATCGTCGACGGCGGCCGACCCAACACGCGGCTGATCGACCGCAACGATTCACCGGATTCGAACCGATCCCAGATCTCCGTCTGCTCCAACTCCGACAATCTCCTCACCGCTCACCTCCATACGAGACAACAACTCTCGCCAGAAGGTGATGCAACGACCACCTGAAATCACAGGCAATATGTTCGG
>CAVOXF010000004.1:0-497576 GCA_963700375.1 uncultured Actinomycetota bacterium | reverse complement strand
AGCCGATTGAGGTGATGCTGATGGCACTCGACCGAGGGACGTTATCGAGGACCGATCGGCGTCACGATCGTGACCGTGGCTTCAGGACTTGCGTCTTGGACACATCTCGCCGCCGCCTCTAGTGGTCAAGAGCGGCTGCATTCAGCCTCATCAGTGGAGGTAGCGACTGCGGTTCGTCGTGACCGGTCCCACGCTAACCGACGCCACCGCGGCCCCAACCGCCCGTGTCGTCCTGCTTCAGCGCTACGTCCAGGCCAGCCGCGGACGCCACCATGATGAGCCGCAGGTCGTCGGAGACCTCGCCCTCGATCTCCAGGACGTACGTGTCGGCGGTCGTGTAGCCCTCCTTCAGGATCCCGTTCCACTTCTTCGTGACGCGACCGACCTCGGCGCCGTTCGCGTCGTGGATCGCGAAGTCCCACGACCGCCAGTTCTCGGCGTCGATGGACCCGATCTCGCTACCTTCGCCGTTCACCAGCTTGAAGTGCTTCTTGCCCATCACGTTGCCCTGCAGGATCGCTCCTCGATCCGACCCGGCCGCGTCGGTGATCTTGATCTTGGACTTCATCAGCTTGGCGGGCCGCAGGAGGGTGCAGACCGGCTGGCCGTCGGCTTCGAATACGCCGAGCTTGTGTGTCATGAACTGGTCGACGCCGCTGAGGAGCCTGACCGCGCGCTTGGTCTTGGACTGCTCGAGCTCGCGGATCGTGCCGATCTCGTTCCCCGAGCCGTCGAAAACCTCGTATTCGTTCTTCGTTTCGATCAGCTTCGCTTTCTGCGAGACCACGAGCACGTTCTGGGACAGGATCGACATCGGTTCTTTCCTCGCATTCGATGGGGTGGATTCGTTCCCGGACTATAGGAACCGCGCCGAGACTGTCGATTCCGTCGATTTCCAGGGCCTATCTCGGCACCTATGAATGCCACAACCGGCCGTTCAGTGCTGCCGACTCCTGAACTCAGCACTGTTCTGGTGGTCCTGCATCTGCGCCCACGACCGGCTGGGAGGGATGATTTGGGTCGGTGTTGGACGCCTCGGTCGGGCCGTGAGGGCCCGGTTGAGCTGCTAGTTCCAGCTCGGGTGGTCTCGGTCCGCCGTCCTGGTGGCGTGTGCCACCCTTTCCGCCTTCAGCGAGAGAAAGGGGGCGGCCGCATGTTGATGGTATCTGGAGTGGTTGGTGGTGTGGATACGCGTGCCGGTGTTCACGTTGCCGCGGTTATCGATACGAATGGCGGCGTTGCGTTCGGGCACGAGTCGTTCCCGGGCAAGGGCACGTCGAGTGTCGGGTGCACCGTTGTCGCATTCTGGAACGAGGTATTCGCCGGCACTTGGAGGCTTCCTCTGTCCGCCGAGCCGCGTCGCTACTGCGTGGATGCTCCCAGTGCGAAGAAGAAGACAACCACGAAAAGGATGAACAGTGCGATGCCGGCCCATCTCAGCACCGGATTGCACATCGCGAGTCTCGCTCCCCGACGACCGAGTTGTTGGACCGCAGCGTTCCGGACGATCCAGGTCCACCGGAGCGATCGGATACGCACGGCTGAGATAGAGCCGATCTCGCCATACGCGGATGTGCTGCGTCATCGCTTCGGACGTCTTGATGATCGTGCGGCTTCGTCGACCTGCTCAACGGGTAGGCGGCTGCAAGAGCGAGGATTCCCACGGAGATTCTCATGATGAGAGCGATCGCGACGAGCGCAAGGGGTGACAGCAGAGCTCCGAGGTACTCGCCCGGCGAGCTCAGCGAAGAAGCCTGTTCCTCGAGTTCGAGCAGGTCCCGCCGAGCGATGGCGAAGTAGATCGTCGCAAACGACAATCCGAGCCACAACAGGGGAAAGAAGGACTTCCGAATGCACCAGAGGAGCAGCACGATGGTCGCGTCGAAGTCACTCGTGATCGCTGAGGAAGGGTCGAAGCCGTCGCCGTCATAGGCCTGCTTCCCGCGTTCTCCCGGATTGCTGCCGGCCGCGGCAGGCGGAGCATCCACGTATCCTCCTGGTCCCGTGAGTCGATAGCGGAGCAGAGTCCGGCGAGTCTAGAGGATTAGCTGATCGAGGAAGCGGGTTGGCTCACCTCGCGCTGGCGCCGAGCGTGGTGAGCCGCACCATGAGATCCCGCACCGCCTCACCAACAGCGTCGACGACGGCATTTGCCGTGCGCTCTCCCTTCTCGGTGAGGCTCACGATCACGGCGCGTCCATCGGGGTCGGCGTCATGGAGGCGCGAAACGAGGCCGTTCGTTTCGAGTTTCGTCACGATCTTCGTGGATCCACCGGTGGTGATGCCCATCGCCTCGGCGATCTCACCAGGGCGCATCGGGCCGGAGAGCCAGAGGAGGAGGAAGGCCACCATCGTCGAGTTGTCGTTGAGCAGCTTGAGGCCGGTACTCGATCGGACGGCTTCTGAAATGATCCTCCCGGCATCACCCAACGCCACAATGATCCGTGCGGTCGCGGCGTCGTTCTCATTGCGGGACTCGTGTCTCTCCATGACTCGATGGTACAGCGACTTCCTCAGCTTCTCACCGGGGCGTGTCCCGACTCGCTTACCGAGGAAACAACCATCGCAATGGACGTATGATCTGCGCGCATGAGCACCGCAAGTCAGGGGGAGCCGGCGCCTCCGAAGTCCGCGACGGCGCTTTCGCCCCTGGGTCAGATGCTCGACGGGCTGCGTCCGTCACGTCGCATGATGTCCGAAGAAGAGCGCCATCTGGTGACGGACGAGTTGTTCTGGGAGTCCGAGGAGCTCACGGCACACCTTGTGCGATTCTTCGTCCTCATCGTGCTGTCGACCCTGCTCGCCGCCTTCGGACTCGCAGCGAACAGCGTGGCGGTGATCATCGGTGCGATGCTCGTGGCGCCGCTCATGACGCCGATCCTTGCGACTGCGGCCGTCGCTCCTCGCTCGCGGATCTGAAGATTCTGCTGTCCAGCGTTGCCGTTATCGCCGCCGGCGTCGTCATGGCGATCGGCACGTCGATGGTGGTCACGTTCATCGGCTTGCAGAACTTCACCACCGTGTACTCGCTTCCAAGTGAGATCCTGGGGCGGACGCAACCATCGCTGCTCGACCTTGGTGTCGCCATCGCTGCCGGTCTCGCGGGCGGCTACGTGCTCACCCATCCGAAGGCGAGTTCATCACTGCCTGGTGTCGCCATCGCCGTCGCTCTGGTGCCACCGCTCGCCACCGTCGGGATCCTTCTCGCAGATCGGAGCGAGAGCCCAGGCCGGTGGCGCGTTCCTCCTGTTCCTGACGAATCTCTTTGCCATCGTCCTGTCCGCCATCGTCGTCATGCTGCTTTCCGGCTTCGTGCCACCGGAGATCAGACTCGAGGGCCTTCGTCACGCTCGCATCGGATTGCTCGTGAGCGCCGTGGTACTCGTGGCGATCGCCGTGCCCCTGACGATCCATACCGTCGGCGTTGTCCAGGACCAGCGTTTCGCACAGACGGTGACGGTTGAGGTCGCCACCTGGGATGCGAACGCCATCATCGAGAACCTCGTTGCCGACCTCCAGCCGGGCGGCCGCGCCGAGGTCGACCTCGTCGTGTCGACGACCTCGAGCGCCCCGCAGCCCTCGTGGAAGCTTGCCGATGCGGTGTCGGCTCGGATCGGCAGGGTTGTCGACGTCAGCGTCCGGTATCGACTCGAGGTCGCAGATGAAGCCACGTCCGGCTGAACGGCTACTCCTCCTCCTGATCGGCCTGACCCTGGCAGCTGCTGCCTGTTCGTCGGATGTGCCAGACGATGCCGACACCCTCACCGTCTTCGGGAACCAGCGGGGTGCCGATGCCGATGCACTGCGCAGTGTTCTCGACCCGCTTCGAGGATGAGACGGGCATCGAGGTGCGCTTCACGGGGTCCGCGTCGTTCCCGAGAGCCGTTCGTGAGAGAGTCGAGGAAGGCAACCCGCCCGACGTCGGGCTCTTCCCCCAGCCGGGCCTCCTCGAGGACCTCGCGGACGAGGGCCTTGTCATCCCGCTGCGCGACGACGTCGCCGAGGTCGCGAGCAACTCCCTTCTTCCGTCCCTCGATGGAGCTTTCGGATCGGCCGGCGCGGAAAACAGTGTGCTCTTCCAGGTGCATGTGAAGAGCCTCGTGTGGTATTCGCCTTCCGAGTTTGCTGCCCGCGGCTACGAGATACCAACAACCTGGGCCGAACTCGAGGAGCTCTCGAGTCGCATCTCCGCGGACGGTCTCAATCCGTGGTGCATCGGCGTGTCGGCCTTCGATGCAACGGGATGGCCCGCCACCGACTGGGTCGAGGACATCGTGCTCCGGGCCGACGGCCCCGAGGTCTACGACGCCTGGGTTGCGGGCGACATCGCGTTCGCCGACAACCGCATTGGATCGGCGATTGCCGAGTTCGGCAGCCTCGTGTTGAGTGACGAGGAAGCCAACGGTGGTCGGCGAGGAGTACTGAATACCAGCCCCGCCAGGGCGCAGGATCCGATGCTTGCCTCACCTCCCGGCTGCCTCATGTACAAGCAGGCGTCCTTCCAGCTGCCGAATCTCCCGAGCGGTGTCACCGTGGGGGAGGGCAGGGACGTCGACGTCTTCGTCCTGCCCGGAATGGACACCGGCACGGCCCCAATCGTGATCGGCGGCACCGTGGCCGCGGCTTTCACCGACAGCGAGGAGACTTGGGCGCTGATGCGGTTCCTCTCCACGGCCGCCGCTGGGGAGGCGTGGGCGGAGCAGGGTGGCTTCATCTCACCACGCACCGATTTCGATCCCGAAGCGTACGGCGCTGATTTCGACAGGAGGATGGCGTCGATCGTCGCCGACGCCGAGGTCGTGCGCTTTGACGGGTCGGACCTCATGTACTCACCCGTGGGCACCCGCTCGTTCTTCGATGCAATGGTGCAGTTTATCGCCACCGGTCGTCTCGAGCCGGCACAAGAAACAGCGCAGGCGGGCTACGACCGCTGACTCTGGAAGCGACCAGCACTACAGTTGCGGCCTTCGACCATCGCGCGACCGAGGAGGCCGGTCAGATGTGGATCCCCCCGATCGGTGTGCGCCGTGTGCTTCTCGATCCCTTGATCTTCATTCTCGCCGTCCTGTCGGTGATCCTCAGCCCCCTCCTGTTCGCGTTCGCCGCCCTTGCCGACCTCGTCACGCGGGGGCCGTGGAAGTTCGTGCGAACAACTCGGCTGTTCGTGGTCTTCATGGCGTGCGAGGTGGCGGGCCTCAGCGCCGCGTTCGGGCTCTGGATTGCCTCGGGATTCGGAGCAAGGATCCGCTCGCCCCGGTTCCGTCTCGCCCACTACCGATTGCTGGCGTGGTGGCTTGGGGTGATCTCTCGCGAGATACAGATCGCCTTCGGTTTCGCCATCGAGGTCCCGAGCCGACCGCGCATCGATGGTCCGGTGATCGTGTTCAGTCGCCACGCGGGGCCGGGCGATTCGGTGTTCATCGCAGGCGTGCTCCTCCACGACTTCGATCGATTCCCCCGCATCGTGGGGAAGAAGGAGCTGGAGTTTTCGCCGTTCTTCGACGTGATGGGGCACCGTCTCCCGATGCGCTTCATCCGTCCCCATCCCAAGCAGCGTGAGATCGCGCTCGAGGCGGTCAGGAATGCAGCATCGAACCTCGAGGGGCACGACGCCTTCGTGCTCTTCCCTGAGGGTGGCAACTTCACCCCGGGGCGGCGCAGGAGGATCATCGAGAGTTTCGAGCGGCGCGGCCTCACCGACGATGCGGCGTACGCCCGGAGCCTTGTGAACGTGCTTCCCCCGCACCCCTCCGGCCCGCTCGCCGCAATGGAGGAGACACCGGGTGCCGATATCGTCTTCGTTGCCCACACGGGGACCGAGGATCTGATCTCACCCGCCATAATCTGGAAGGGCATCCCGTTCGGCCGCGCCATCCGGGCCAACTACTGGCATGTCGGAGCGGATGACGTACCGGTGACCTCCGAGGAGCGTGTGGCCTGGCTGAACGCCCAGTGGCAGGCGGTCGATGCATGGGTCAGCGCCAATCGCGTGACCACGATTGAACAAGGACCGGTGTGACGATGTCAACGACCGCCTTCGTCCTCGGAGGGGGCGGCCATCGCGGAGCCTACGAGGTCGGGATGCTCAAGGCCCTCGTGGAGGCCGGCATCGAGGCCGACGTCGTGGTCGGCACCTCCATCGGAGGGATCAACGGTGCACTGTTCGCGTCGTCTCCGAACGCCGAAGGGGTTCGGATGATGGAGGAGGCGTGGAGTGGCCTCGAGTTCAGCGACCTGTTCCCCGGCGGTCTGTGGACTCGCGCCCGTTCGGCCATCGCTCAACGCACGTATTTGCACGCCAATGATGACCTTCGGTCGTGGTTGACAGCCCGGCTCGGTCACGGCGACATCGAGTCACTGCCGTTGCACTTCGAATGCGTCGCTGCCTGCATCGAGGATTCGTCGGAACACTGGTTCGCGTCCGGCCCCGTTGTCGACGCCCTGCTCGCGTCCTCTGCCGTGCCGGGGCTCTTTCCGCCGGTCGAGGTCGGGGGAAAGCACTATGTCGATGGCGGCGTGGTGAATTCCATCCCCCTGTCCCGAGCCTTCGCGTTGGGAGCCACCACGGTATTTGTCATGCACGTGGGCCACATCGACGATGAGCTCGACGTTCCCGCGAAGCCCTGGGACGTCGGGGTCGTCGCGTTCGAGATCGCCCGTCGACATCGCTTCACCACCGATCTCGCCAATGTCCCAGACGGCGTGTCGGTGCACGTGCTCCCGACGGGTGCCACGAAGGGCAGGTTCAACGATCCGACGAAGCTGCGGTACCGGGACCTCTCGAACGCGGAGCAGAGCATCGCATCAGCCTTCGGCGCAACCCGGGCCTATCTCGCGACCGTCGATGGGGGATGACGCGCTCGTCGTGGGGGAGAAGTCCTGACTGCGCCGCGCGGGTCCCTTCGCAACACCGTACCCGTCGACGAAGGTCGCTCCCGGCGCCCGGGCGCGTGTTGATGTGCGTAGAGAGCGCTGTGTCCCCAAAGGGAACCCTGGCCCTGGCAATTCGCTGACGACACGCCGAGCAAGGTCGGTCCCAGCATGACCGTCGTGAATCGCATCTGCGAACCGCTCCGAAATTTCGCTTACCAAGGAAGCGAGCACCCTTATGATGCCCGCCAGCCGTAAGCCGAGAGGAACCCAGAATGGCAACCACCGTGGAAGATCATGGCGTGATTATCGAAGAGCCCGCCGAGCGGAAGATCGTTCGCCATCCGACCGATCTACTGCGACTCATCGTCGCCATCGTCGCGACGATCTTCGGCTTCTTTCTGGCCACGACCCTCAACAACATGTCCGAGGCCATCACGGTCGAGGTGATCCAGGGCTTCGACTCGTTCCCGAACCCCGCGGTCATCGTCTTCCTCGCTCTCGTGGGCCTGGTTGGGTTGATCGGGCCCATTGTCGCCATCGGGTACTTCATTCGGAAGAGACAGTGGCGGCGGTTGCGTCTGGCCCTTCTCGCGGTCGTGCTCGCCCTCGTCGTGCTGTGGCTCCTCGAATCGTTCCTCGTCTCGCGATTCTCAGCGCCCGTCCTCTCGACGGCGCCGCCGGGTTGGGTGTGTGCACCGGGAGCCGACATCGCCAATATCGGCCTGTTCGAATGCATCCCCGATACCGAGATCCCGAACCCGCTCGTTCGGTATGCCGACCTCGTCGCCCTCACCGCCTTCTTCTCCGCGGTCGTCCCCTACCTCAATCGACGGTGGAAGCGATTCGGTTGGATCACCATCATCCTCTTCGCCTTGACACAGATGCTGAGTCATCTCCAGGCGCCGACGGACGAGTTCCTGGCGATCGGCATCGCGTACGCTATCGGAGCGGCCGTGCTGTTGGCCTTCGGCGAGCCCAACCGCCGGCCACGCGGCCGTCGGGTCGTGGAAGGACTCTCCCGATCGGGGATCACCCTCACCCACCTCAAGAGGGCCGGTGTCGACGCGCGTGGGTCGGTGCCCTACTTCGCTACGACAGCGTCCGGCCACGGATTGTTCGTCAAGGTACTCTCACCGGACGAGCGCGCCGCAGACATCATGTTCCGCGTCACGAGAATGTTCCGCCTGAAGGGCGTTGGAGACGAGCGCCCGTTCTCGTCACTCAAGCGAGCCGTGGAGCACGAAGCGGTCGCGTCGCTGATGGCAACCGCCGACGGAGTGAAGACCCCGCAGATGGAGGCGATCGCCGACATCGCACCGAGTTCGATGCTCATGGCGTACGACCTCGTCGACGGCAAGTCGCTCGACTCGGTCCCCGTCGAGGACCTCACCGACGACATGCTCCAGGGTGTATGGAAACAGGTCGCGATCCTCCGCGAACACAGGACGGCCCATCGCGACCTCCGCCTGGCGAACGTCTTCCTCGGCTCGGATGGCCAGCCGTGGTTGATCGACTTCGGTTTCGCGGAGCTCGCCGCGACGGACGGGCAACTCCGGTCCGACATCGCCGAACTCATCACGTCGACGGCTTCCTCGGTCGGCGCCGAGCGCGCCGTGGCGAACGCGGTTGCGGTGCTGGGGGCGGATCCTGTCGCCGAAGCATCATCGCGTATCCAACCGTTGGCACTCTCAGGCGCCACGAGGGACTCACTGAAGAAGCAGAAGGGTCTCGACGAGGAGATCCGCAACGAGATCCAGCGCCAGACCGGCATTGAGGAGATCCAGCTGGAGAGCCTCGAGCGCATCCCGACTCGCACGGTCCTGATGGTCGTCGGCTTCGCTCTGGCGATCTACTTCCTGATCCCGCAGCTGACGGAGACGGACTTCGGCGCCGTCCTCGATGCGAACTGGGCATGGACACCGGCAATCCTCCTTGCGTCCTTCGTCACCTATGTCGGGGCGGCCTACAACATCATGGGGTCGGTCCCCGAGCGGGTGCGGCTGATCCCGACGACGCTCGTGCAGCTAGCCGGCTCATTCGTAAACCGCATCAGCCCGGTCAAGGTGGGCGGCATGGCCACCAACGTCCGCTTCCTCCAGAAGAACGGTGTCGAACTCCCCAACGCCGTGGCGGGCATCGGTGTGGCGAGCGTGGCCACCATGGCGGTGCACATGACTTTGCTGCTCACGACGGTGGTGTTCCTCGGGAGGAATGCCGGAGACTTCATCAAGCTTCCCTCCGGGCAAACGGTGCTCATCGGCATGGTGGTGGTCTTCACCCTGCTCACCATCGTCTACTTCCTGCCACCTGCGAGGAAGGTCTTCAGGACCAAGGTCTGGCCATCCATCAAGGCTTCAGGCCAGGGTCTCGTCGCCGTTGCATCCACGCCGTCGAAGGCGATCATGCTGTTCGGCGGCGCCTTCATGCTGATCGTTGCCTACATCACAGCACTCTGGTTCTCGCTTGAGGCGTTCGGCGGGGGCCTCAGCGTTCCCGCGGTGGCGCTGGTGTTCCTCGGTGGCCAGGCACTCGGCAACTTGGCACCGACCCCCGGCGGTATCGGCGCCACCGAAGCAGCGATCATTGCAGCGATGACAGCGCTCGGGCTCGATGCGACGACTGCAGTGTCGGCAACGTTCCTCTACAGGATCGCGACCTTCTGGCTGCCGATCTTGCCCGGTGTGTTCAGCTTCCGGAAGCTCGAGCGCGACGGGATGCTGTGACGCCCGAAACGACGCGTCGGCTGGAGGAGCGGCCACTCCTCCAGGACCATCCCGGCGCGTTCAGGCTGGCACTCGTGCTCTGGGCACTCGGCCTGTTCGTGTTCATCGCACTCGCCGTACCTGCACTTGCCGACCTCGTCCAGGCGGTCGATGACCGGATCTATCAGCTCGCCGTCGACCTGGAGGCGTCAGTCCCCGTTGCTCTCGCCAAAGGTCTCGACTTCGTCGGCAGCACGTGGGTGACCGCACCGGTGATGATCCTCGTCGCCGCGTACTTGGCGTTCCGTCGGCGCTGGGAGGCGCTGGCCTTCTGGTTCCTGGCCATGCTGGGGTCTCAGCTGCTGATCGGGCCGATGAAGGACCTCTACGAACGGGCACGACCCCCGTTGGCGCTTGTCGAGACATCGGGGTTCTCGTTCCCTTCGGGCCACGCCGTGGCAGGTGCGGCGATCGCGGTGTCGCTGGTGATCGTGTTGGTGCCGGCGGGGAGCAAGCGACGGAATCTCGAGATGCTCGCTGCAGCGTTTGCCGTGCTCATGGCTCTCAGTCGCGTGTATCTCAGGGCTCACTGGCTGTCCGACGCACTGGGCGGCGCCGCCCTCGGCGCGGGGGTCGCCGTCGGAGCGGCGCTTCTGATCCACCGGATCGAAGGAATACGTGCCGGACGATAACCACCTTCCAATGGAAGCGACATGCCTATAGTGCGCCCGCAGAATCGCGACACACGCGCACGAAAAGGAGAACCACATGGTGGATAGGAAGGTGCCTCTCGGCATCAGTGTGATAACGATCTTGATGTACATCGCTGCCATCTTGGATATTGCAGGCGGTGTCTTCTTGTTGATCGAGAAGGGACCTGTCGCCGAGGCGGCGGATATGAGCGAGAGCGCGATCACAGGAATCGCGATTGCCATGCTCGTTATCGGCCTGATCATCGGGCTGTTGGCATTTGGACTTCGGTCGGCGAGCAGCGGGGTGCGCCTCTTGATCGCCGCCGTCATGGTGCTGCGCATCGCCAGCGCGATCTACGTCATCTTCGCAGTCCCGGGCGCCCGGTACGAAGGCGTGGTTGGCGCCGTCATCGCCCTTGTGGTCCTGTACCTGCTGTACGGGAGCGAGGAGAGCAAGGCGTTCTTCGACGGCACGCCATCGTTGTCGTAGTAACCGACCGAACCAGTCGAAGTGGCCGCCCGGGAGGGCGGCCACTTCGCGTTCCTGTCTCCGAGCTGACCAGCATGGTGGTGGTCCTCTGGGTTGGATCTTGGTTCCTCGGCCTGCGCGAGCTCTTGAGCGTGGCCGGTGATCCGTCTAGTTCTCATTGGACGCTCGTGCCAAACCCCAAGGCATGTAACACACCTAGCGCACGCCAAGCCCGCGGAGAACTTGGCGCCGCAACGATTCCGTCACTCGCCGATCGTTCTACGGATCAGAAGGTTTGGGGGTTCGGTGTCAATCCGGGTGCGTAGCTGAGAGGCCAAGCTCAGGTTCGACGGTGGCGTCCCCATGGCGAACAGATTCATGGGCCGAGGATACGGCCGCGTATCTCGGTCCTGGCGTTGGCCTGAACGCGACACCTGGTTCGATCGGCTCGTACGGCTCGCTGGGCTGAGCCTCCTCCAGGTGTTGCTGCCCCCATCCACAGGGAGGTGACCGATTGTTGCGATCGTTTTGCGACCACACCGCGTCCACACGACAGGGAGAAGCGTTGAGAAACGTTGAGCGATGATACGAAGCAGAAAGCTCAACAGGGCAAGGGATTCCCCCGCATCCGCCCGATTCTGTGAGTGAGCGCTCAGGCCTCCAGAAACCTTCACACGGCAGAGGTCACTGGTTCGATCCCAGTAGCGCCCACCGCCGGGAGCCCTGTGCGTCGACGGAAGTTGTCTTTTTGGATCGGTCCACCGTTCGGATCGGTGAAGGCGAACCCGTCGCCTGTCGCCGGATAGGAGTGGAGGTGTCGGGCGAGTTCGTCGACGAGGAGCTTCGGCATCTTGATCTGGCGACGACTCGCTGCGGTCTTGACCGGCCCAACCTGAACGTGGCCCCGATCCTCGATGAGCGTCTCCTCGATCTGGACGGTGCGAGCGAGCATGTTGACATGGTCGATTCGGAGCGCGCTCAGTTCGCCAGGACGCATCCCTGTGAATGCGCCGGTGATGCCGGATTGGATGAACACGTTCGGCGAGCTTCGCTCGGTCGAACGGGAACGGTCGTCGAGCGGCGATTCGTCAGACGTAGTCGTTCCGTTGGAGCCATCTGAGCGAGACTCAGACCCCACGCTGGCGGCAAGAAGAACGTCACGATGCGGTAGATGATGGCTGCGGCTGTCGCCTCGCTCGAAGACACACCCAATCCGACGAGTCCCGCGACGAGCACAGCTTCCTGTACGCCAATACCTCCTGGCGTCGGCGCGAGACCGCCGAGGAGTACCGCACCCACAACGACGGCCAAGGCGGCGCCGAGTCCGATATCTCCGCCAAACGCCATCACCGAGAGCCACATGGTGGCTGCCAACACCAGCTGCGAAGCGAAGTTGCTGGAGAACAGGACGACGGCTCGCCGTGGCTCTTCGATGAGAACGCTCAACGCGTGGCGCGCCTCGCCGAGGATCTTGAGCACGCGTGTGCGGAGCGACTCGACGGCCACCACCACGATGATGCCGGCGACCACGATCGCCACCGCAATCAGAAGCACGAGGCCCCAGTTCTCGTTGGAAGACCCAGCGCTGAACCCGAAGTTGACATCACCGAAGGCGAACCCCACCAACAGGATGGCGACCTGCACGATGAACGCCGAGAAGCTGTCGACGGCGCCTTGGGTGACTGCGGCCGTCGGCGTCAGGCCGAACTTGCTCAGGTAGGCGACGTTCGTCGCAACACGCCCGACCGTGCTCGGAACGGCGAAACCCACGAACTGAATGGCGGACTGGAGGATGATGGTGGGTCGCAACGGAATCGGGGCCCGCACCACCGACATGAGCGAGGTGGCGTTCGGAATCAGGATGAGCTGTGCCGTCACCAGAGCTGCAATCACCCAGCCCCATTTGGCGCCTTGCAGAGACTGCCAAACCTCCGAGAAGTCGATGCCCGCGAACTGTCTGATGATGAAGTAGGCGAGCAGAGTGATGAGGGCAGTGGTCGCGACGTCCCTCAAGGTGATTCGACGCAGCTTCTCGGGTTCGGGCTTCTCAACACCGGCCGCCTCGGCAACAGCGTCGCGGACTTCCTTGACGAGCTTTCCCGCCTTGTCGACGGCGCGGCGAGTGGTCGAACTGATGGCAGGCAGCTGGAGATATGGAACCGACGCGGCCAGTGCGACGTCACCGACCCCAGCCTTCGCGGCCTGCACCGACCGCTTCACACCGACCATCGCCGCGAGCGAAACCAACAGCTCGGCCATATCGATGCCGATTCGTGCCTCGCCGGCCGACAGCGACCCAGCCTGGAAGCCGGTGATGACGGGCTCGCCACCATCGAGGCGAACCGAGGTCGCGTTGAGCGCACCGTGCGAAATGTCGGCGCCGTGGAGCTTTCCGACCTCGACCCACAACGCCGTGAGGATCTCGTCTGACAGGCGATTGGGATCCATTTCGGCCAGAGACACCCCGCGACGGTCGGTGACGAGGATGGCGTCACCGTTCTCAGTCGTCGCAGCCACAATGACCTCGGGGCAACGTACATCGGCCCGCTTGGCGAGAACGGTCACGAGCGCCTCATGTTCGACCTGCTGCAAACGCGACCAGGGCAGCGACGGTCCGGTGTCGCGGTACCACAGGAACCGCCACGCTCTCGCCCCCACCTGTGCATCCCGAGCGTCCGGCCCGTACACCTTGACGATGAGCGATCGGCCGTCCTGATCGGTTCCGAGGAGCGTGCGAGCCCCCCACGTCTGATCCGTACCCGGAGCGAGGTCTCGAGACACGAGGCCCATGGCGGCGAGCTGCACCTTGACATCGTCGGTGCGGGGATAGCCCGCAGGGGATCCGAGGAGCAGCAGTACGCCACCTGCGGCGACAATGCCGAGGCCGATCGCGCCGACGGCGTCCGTGGGCAACCCCAGTCCCAACCCGATGCTTGAAACGGCTACCAGGCTGATGACGACCCATCCCAGCCACCTCACCGGTCGTGCGATGTGCGGACTCGCCGTGAACACGACCGCAGTGACCGCTGCTACCCGGATGACGGGGAAGCGAGCGACGGCCTCTGCCCCTCCCAACTCAGGCAGGACCATCGGCCAGGCACCATCGATCAGTCGGGCCAGGACCAGCCCGACGACCATCGCGAGTACCACGGACAAGATCAAATACCCAAGGACGTCCCATCGACGATCCACAACCGCAGCGACCACGAGCCAGATCGCAAACAACGCGGCGAGCGCGTAGCTCACCGCGAAGATCTCGTGTGCCCAGGCTGGCAGAGCCGAGACGACACCGACGATCGACTCCTCGATCTGCGTGAACTCGGCGGCGAACGACGCATTGAGGATGAGCAGCACGAGGCCGACTACGAGCGACACAACATCCCCGGCACGGCGGGACCGCGGTTGATCGGGCGACGAGATGAAGAGTCGGGATCGCTTCCCGCCATCCCGCTCCGGTGAAGCTACTGCGATGGCTTCTCCGCCTTCGAGTGGCGGGCCGTCGGATTCCGGCGCATCAGACATTCGGGTCACTGTAATCGGGGCGGCATGCTCCCGCCCTTTTGGCCGTTGCGCGCGCATGGGTGCCTTGAGTACGCCTGAGCCACCATCCCGATATGCCATCATCGGTGGGCGGCGGGAGGCGAGGTTCGGCGAGAAGGAGGGCACTGAGGAACGGCTGCCACGATCGATTGGGTCGAAGCGGTCGGGCTGAGGATGACGGAACGTTCGCGATGGCATGCGACGTACTGTTTGTGGCAGAGACCGGGCGGACCGAGGAGGCACGACGTGTTGGCAGTTGTCGGAATCATCGTGGTTGTGTTCTTGTGGAGGTTGCTGGTGCTCACGGGCGCCGAGGTGTTCGAATGTGCCGGCCTCTTTCCGACCGCGGCAGCGTTCGAAGCCAGGTCGGCGTTGACCGGGTCCGGATACACCACCAGCGAGTCCGACATCGTTGTCAACGACCCGGCCTCCCGGCAAGCCGCCTCGCTGCTGATGATTGTCGGTTTTGTCGGACCAATGACCATTCTCGGGTTGTTGGGCTTTGGGTTCTTTCTCCCGTCGTCATCGGATTTCGGGATCCGTGGAGCTGTTCTCGTTGTGCTGGTCGCCCTTTTCTTTGTGCTTGAACGATTCGGAGTCAATGCCCTGCTGCTGCGACGGCCCGCCCGTGCGATAGCCAGAACGCTGTTCCGGACCAAGCCTGGGTCGATGTGGATGGTCATCGCGGACTATGCGATTGCAGCGATACGGATTGCACCGGCCAACCCCCTGGCAAATCACCGACTGGGCACTCAGTCGCTGGGAGGTCCGGGCGTTACGGTGCTGGGTATCAAGCGCACCGACAACAATGGCCTTCGTTACGTGGCCAATCCCTCTCCCAATGAGCAGATCATGCCCGGAGACGAACTGATCCTCTACGGTCCGGAGGCGGCTCTCGCCTCCGTGAGAGACGAGGCGCTGTGACGGTCTCCGCTCGCCTGGCTCCCGGCTCCCGGCTTGCGAAGGTGCGCCAGTCATGACCGAGCCGCAGATCTCCGGGACGGACGCAGAGTGGCTGCCTGCCATCGCATCGGCCGCGGTGATCGGTGGAATCGGTGCCATCGCTGCCCTCGCGTTCTCGGCTGTGGTTGCGGCCGGCCAGCGTGTCTTGTGGGCCGACGAGGTGGATCCGGCTGCCTTCTCAGGTTCGTGGCGCATTGTTGTGATCTTGACCGGAGCCGGTTTGCTCGTCGGGGTGATTCACCGGCTGAACCCCATGGCTCGGGAGGAGAACGCATTCGTCGCGTTGGGCACCGGGCAGATCGAACCACGATCCGTGCCCGGCGGCGTCCTCATATCAGCGGTGTCCCTGATTGGCGGATTCAGCCTCGGCCCTGAGGTGCCGACTGGAATGGCGGCAGCCGGGATAGCCACCTGGTGGGGACGTCGACGTGGGCGATCCCAGAGCCAAGTGCACGCCGACACCACTGCAGCAATCACCGGAGCCTGGGGCGGGTTGTTCACGACGCCATTCGTCGGAACCCTGCTCAGCGTGGAATTGAGCGTAGGGGCGCGAATCCTGGACTGGCGCAGAATTGCGGCGGATGCCACGGCCGCGGTGGTGGGCTTCGGCGTGTTCTTCGCGGTCGAGTCGGGCTGGTCCCAGATCCTGCGTTTCCTTTCGCTGGAGCCATACAACCTCGAGGTTTGGCATCTCCTGCTTGCGGCCGGTCTCGGTGTCGCCGGTGCGGTTCTCGGCACGCTGTTCAAGATCAGCGCGTTGGCGACCCGGGCCATGGCTGCGCCTCTGCACGATCGTCCGATCATTCGCAGCACGATGGTCGGGTTCGCGCTCGGGCTGGTTGGGTTCGCCCTGCCCCTCACCCTCTTTCTCGGGACCGAAGGGCTCAGCCAGGTCACCGAGGATCCGCGCGCAATCGGAATCGGCGTCATCGTGGTGAGTGCCATCGTCAAACTGATCGCGACCAGTGGTGCGCTGTCATTCGGGTTCGTCGGTGGACCGGCCTTTCCGCTGCTGTTCACCGGCGGGGCATTCGGCACCGTCCTCTTTGTTGCGGCTCCAGACGTGCCGGAGGCGCTTGCGGTGACTGCACTGATGGCGGCGGTTGCGTCTGCGGTCATCCCGGCACCATTCAGCCTCGCTGTGCTCACCCTGCTGATCGGCGGAATCGGAGCCACCGAGGCCCCACCGGTCTTCGTCGCCGCACTCGTCGCCTTCATCGTCGGTCGCCTCATCGAGGCAAATATGCAGCGAGGCGATCGCAGGCCTCCACCCGGTCGGCACGGCCCGCCGGCGTCGTGAGGTGGATCGACCCCCGATTGGGTCGTACCCCGCTGCGTGGAGGACATCGACCATTGCGGCTCTACCTTCGTCAGTCGCGTGCTCGACCGTCGACGAAGATGTACCCCTTCTCCCGTGGACCCTCGGCGCGTTTGAGTGCCGCCGAATCCGGAACTCAACGCTGTAAGAGCGGCTGGAACTTAAGGCACGGACACTCCAACCGGCCTCCGACCACACCGCGTCCACATGACGCTGAGAACCACCGAGAACCAACGCAAGGTGATGAGAGTCCGAAGCCCATGAAACACAAGGCCTGTCGCCGTATGGCGCCGGTTCTACAAGCGCCCGAAATGGCATCTAGAAACCTTCACACGGCAGAGGTCACTGGTTCGATCCCAGTAGCGCCCACAGAGAAACCCACTGTGCATCAAGGGGTTTCGTCGTTTCTAGGGGACGGACAGCGCAATCAGGTCCCCGTGAGGGCGCGGTGAGGGCGCGGGAGAGCCATTCCAAGCATCATCGAGACGGTCCGCGGCGGCTTCGTCGAGTCCCTCGAAAAGGTGTCCGTAGGTATTCAGCGTCGTGGTGATTGATGCGTGTCCAAGGCGACTCTGAATGACTTTCGGGTGTTCACCTTGTGCAATGAGCATGGCCGCGTGGGTGTGCCGCAGGTCGTGGAAGCGAACTCCGTCGAGACTCACCGCTTGGGTCGCGGGGATCCGGATGCGGCGACGGAAGTTGGTGCGTCGCAGTGGCTCGCCGTGTGGCGAGGTGAAGACGAGAGCATTGTCGGTAGGTGGGTCGGCGGCGAGGTGTGCAGCGATCTCGTCGCAGAGGAACCGGGGGAGTACAACCGAGCGTCTTGACGCCGTCGTCTTCGGTTCGGTGAATGAGATGTGTCCGCGAACTTCTGACGCGGCTTCTGTGACGGTCAGGGTGCGTCTGAGTAGGTCGAGTCGTTCGATGCGGAGTCCTGTGATTTCACCCCACCTAAGGCCGGTATACGCGGCGGTGAGGACCAAGACTCGGTATTCCGACCCGGTTGCCTCCGCGAGAGCGGACACTTGTGACCCGTTGAGGAATCGCATCTCCGTGCGTTGCGCCTTCGGGAGCTTCAGGGTCCGAACCGGGGAGCGTGTGATCAAATCGGAGTCGACTGCCGCGTTGAACACGATGGCGGCGAGTTGATGGGCCTTGTTGATCGTGGCCGGTGCATAGCCCTTGGCGGCGAGTTGAGAGACCCACGTGTCGAGGTGGGTTTGGGTGACAGATCCGAGTTGGTAGTCGGCGAGATAGGGGAGTACGAGGTTGCGTCCTGGACTCCAATTTCGGCTTCGGTCCGGTCGGCCGTGACCACAGCAGCGGCCACTGAGAGCGCTTGCAGTATCGGTCTACGGTTCGAGATTGGCGGCCGAGCCCGGCAATCCTGGGCTCGACCAGCTTCGTTTCCTTCCTGTCAGCGGGAGCGATCAGACGCGTCGAACGTGATCGTGCCCACGGCGTTCACGCCGATGAGGGTTCCCTCGGAATCGCGAATCAGCAGCTCCTCGGCGTGGCCTTCGGCAGACGCGAATCTCCCGGTACCGCCGGTGAAGACCCATCCGCTGCTCGTCATCTCCCCAGTGATGAGATTGAAGCCGCCGTCGACGCGAGAGGTCAGGTGGTCGCCGTTGGCAGCTACCAGTTCGCCGTGCACCTCGAATGGGGCGATCGGCGGTGTGCGGAAACCGAGACAGAGGGTCTCGAACAGATGGAATCTTCCCAGATGGGTGCCGGTGCCGAGGGACTCGGAGTCCTCTCCGACGTACCCTTCCGGGCACACGGGATTCGGTCCGAGCAGTCCAGCGGATACCCGGTCGGCGTGGGCTTTGAACGGGACATCCTTGCCGGCGAGGGCGGGCGAGGCCGCCGCTCCTACCAACAGGATGCTCACAACTGCGAGAAGCCAGATCCTTCGCATGGAACCTCCTTTGTCCCGTAGCAACAGAAGATCCACAGGTTGTATATGTGATGCACTCTCGGCCTTCCGGGTCTCCTTCCCTTCTTCCTCACTTCCGTACCCCCGGTCTGCAAGTCGACGCGGTCGGCGCCCTGGAGCGGCTCACCCCCCGCCACCTGAGATCCATCCGCGTACGTCAGAACCGGCGGCGCTGTCGTGGCCGCCGAAGTAGTAGTGGAATTCGAGACCCTCGTAGGCGCCCTCGCCGACGTAATGGGCCTCGCCGGAGGGTATGCCGTCGTCCGCGGCCTGAACCGAACCGCGCCACGTGCCCTCGGCATTGGTGATGACGGCCTCCTCCGCCACCCACACAATGCCAATCTCCCCCCCTTCGAAGAAGCGGAGACGATCGTGTCGTTCGGTACCGCTGACCCTCGGGTCGGACATGTCGAGTTCGCACACCACGAGCCAACCGGTGCCTCCCTCCGGGTCAACTCCCCCCATCGTCGAGATATCGCATGTCGCCGTGCCGGAGACCACCGCCGGGTCGGCGGGTATGGCATGGAATGGGGCCACTTCCCTTGCCGACAATGCGGGGGCGGCTGTCGTTGCCACCGTCGTTGTCGGAGCGGCGGTCGCTGTCGGAGCAGCTTGGGTCGTGGTTGTTGGCTCGGATGAGGAGGACCCGCAGGCCGACGAGATCGAGAGCAGGAGCATGAGGGCGGCCAGGCGTCGAGTCATGGTCCGATGACCTCCATGGGATCGGGAGTCTGAGCTCGAGCGACGCCGGTGGGCGCATGGCATGGTTTCGGTGGGTTCCTTGTGAGCATCTCGCTCCTCCCTTCTCCAGTTGTGGGTCGCCGGTCAGCCAACCTGCCAGATCTTGACGGTCCCGTCGGCGCTGGCGGTGGCGATGCGGGTGCCGTCGGGGCTCCACGCCACGTCGGTCACCTGATCGGTATGGCCGGTGAGGGTGGCCAGTTCGGCGCCGGTGGCGGCGTCCCAGATCTTCGCGGTCCCGTCGGCGCTGGCGGTGGCGATCCGGGTGCTGTCAGGGCTCCACGCCAACGCCCAGATTCCGCCGTACCCTGCGCTGTGGCCGCTGAGGGTGGCCAGTTCGGCGCCGGTGGCGGCGTCCCAGATCGTGGCGATCGTTCCGTCGGCGCTGGCGGTGGCGATCCGGGTGCCATCGGGGCTCCACTCCACGTCCGTCACGGTGACGTCACCCTTGATCGTGAGCAGTTCGTAGCCGGTCGCAGCATCCCAGTGCCAGACATTGATGCTCGCCGCGCAGGTGGTGGCGAGACGGAGGCCGTCCGGGTTCCATGCCGCATCCCACACCCACGAATGGGGTCCGGGGCACCTGGGCGATGTGTACTGTTCGTCGCCGGTGGTAGCGTCGAGGACGGCGGACCAGCCCCAGGCTCCGCCGACGACGAGGCGGGTGCCGTCCGGGCTGTAGGCAAGGAACTGATCGCCGAGCTCGCCGAGGACTTCCTCGCCGGTGACCGCATCGTAGACCGACTGACCGGTGGCGAGGCGCGTGCCATCGGGGCTGTAGGCAATCTTCCCAACCCTCGCGTCCAGCTGTTCGAGGAAGAGCAATCCATCGCCGGTAGTGGTATCCCAGACCTTCACGGTGTCGCGACTCCATTCGGCGTCGCGATTGCTTTCGATGGCGCTGCTGCCGGTTGCCAGGTGGGTGCCGTCAGGACTCCACGCCACTGCCGACACTCCGCCGGGGTGGTCCGCTAGCGTCAGCAACTCGGCCGGTTCGAGGCGTATCGCATCCCCGGCCGGCGCCACCGGGGGCACGGCCTCGGGACCGACGACAAGCCGTGTCGTTTCGGTGCCGTCGAATCCGACGATTCCCTGTGAGGACGGCAGCCACAGGGTGCCGTCGGTGGAGACCGCGCCTGCACCCCGTCCGTCCGCTTTCGGGTACAAGCGCCAGCCGGTACCGTCGAAGCGGGAGATGCCGTTCGGAAGCTCGATGCCGAGGTCCTCCGAGACCCTGGCAGGCAGCGGATCGTGCACCACCCATACGGCGCCGGTTGGGTCGACGGTAACGCTGCCATGGTTGTCGAGCAGGCCGTCGGCGGTCGTGTACACCGTCCAGGTCCCGTCTCGGTACCGGAGAACGCCGCCGGCGGGGGTGTTCCACATCAGGGGGTCGCAGCAATGCCGGTCGATGATCCCGCCGCCTCCCACCCATACCGTCCCGTCCGGTGCCACTGCGACGTTGCCGACGATATTGCTGGGAAGACCGTCACCGACGCCGAAGTGGCGCCACTCGCCGTCGAAGGCAAGCACCCCCTCGTGCATCGTCGACACCCAGACGGTGCCGCTGGGGTCGACCGCAATCGACGGGCCCCCGAACGTGGTGAGCTGCCAGGCCTCAGGCAGGTGGTAGGTCGTTGCCCCACCGGCGTCGATCCGGATCAGCGTGTTGCCTCCCAGCCCGATCGCCACCCACGTCGCCCCGTCCGGGCCGACCGCCAGGTCGGCGATGTGAGAGGGGAGCTCGGGGAGCAGGTCGTCTCCGATGACGGTCCAGGTCCCGTCGTAGCGCGCCAGCCACCAGTCGCCCGCCGCCCAGACGATCCCATCAGCGGCCACGGCCACGTGGTAGACGCTCCTACCTCCTAGCCCATCCACTTCCGAGAACACGGTGGGCGACGCCGTCTCGAGATCCCACCTGGTAACCCCGGCCCCCGTGGCGGCCCACAGACTCCCGTCGGGAGCCAGTGCCACATCGAAGACCTCATCCGCTGCGCCGACCTCGACACGGGGCATCGTGACGGTTGGGGACTCGGGAAGGACCATAATCGGGGACGTATCGGGAACCTGTAGCCGAGCGGCCAGCAGGACACCGCCGCCGATGGAGAGTGTGACCGCAGCAGCGGCCACGGCATAGGCCGGGCCGCTGCGCCACCAACGACGAGTCTCCGCGCCGGCAACCATCCGCCGCTGCGCCTCTGCCAACACCACGGTTGCCCCGCGGGGGTTGCCGCGCTCCGCCCGACGTACCAGGGCAGTAGTCAGCTCCTCAGCCACGGGCCACCTCCTCTGTGAGGGTTGCATACAGCCGGCGTCGGCCGTTCATCGCCCGTTTGCGGGCAGCAACCTCGCTGCAGCCGAGCATGCGACCGATCTCCGCGAACCGATATCCCTCCACTTCGCTCAGGTACAGCACCGCTCGCTCCGCCGCCGAGAGATCGTCGAGATCACCGAGATCGGACGGGTAGTCGTCGGTCCGGTCCCGGCCATCCGGCGCTAGCCGCCTGAGCGCCCGGCGGCGGATGGCGAAGCGGCGGCGTTCGTTCGAGGCGAGATTCAGGACGGTGCGGCGCAGGTAGGCCATGGGTTCGTCCAACTCGTCGAGTCGATGGTGCCTCAAGACCCGAGCGACCGCCTCCTGGAGAAGATCGTCCGGATCGCACTCGCTCGGCCCGACGGCAGCTGCGAACCGCCGGAGCGGCGGGTAGCAGTGCGCGAAGATCCGCGACTCCTCGATCGGGTCGGTCATTGACCGTCTCTCCCACTCGCCTCATTGGAGTACATCACAAAGAAGACACACGTGGAGGGGGAATCGTGCCTCGGATTCTTGGCCTCACGTCCCCGGTGTCGCCCGTGCCCAACCGCGTGCGATCGCGCGTTGCGGACGTCGCTGGGTTCGCTGCCCCTGTGGGCCGGTTGGTGTAGTCGTTCGTGACCTTTGGGAACACCGCGCAGAGGCAATGAGCCCTTGGTCCGACACGCGGGAGACCAGGACGATCACAGCGGTGAAGCCGACATCGCGCCTCGACCGTGCCGGATCATGGAGGCAGTTGTGAGCCTTCCACCAGGCCATCGGAGGCGCCGGCCGAGGAGCCGGCGTCCGACTCGAGACCAGCCTGCACGAACACCCGCTTCTGGGCCGTCGTTGCTGGTCTCGAACCCACTCTCTTGGTCGTCGCGGTGATGGCGGATGTCTCTCTCCCGACCATTGTCATCCTCGTTCTCGCCACCGCTTCGCTGCTGTATCGGCGACAAGGCCCTGTTTCGCTCGCGCTTGCGCGGAGCGACCACCGAATCCGTATGCCGATACAGATTCTCGGGCTCGTTGTCGGCTGGAAGATCATCCAGCTCGGGTCTTTCATACCGGTGTTGGAGCGCCTCACCGGCGATTGACAGGACATGAGAACCTTCGAAGACATCGACGGCAGCCTGGGAATGCTGCTCGTCTTCCTGGTTCTCTCCTGGTCTCTGGCTGCCGTCGGGGAACAGACCGCCTACCGGGGATTCATCCAGACGGGCGCTATTGAGGTGTTCGGAGATCGGCGGCTTGGGTTGGTCGCTGCGGTCGGCGTCTCGGCCGTGCTGTTCGGGCTCGCTCACACCGAACAGCGTGTCGTCGGAGTCGTAGCCACCATGCTCGATGCCGTCTTCTTCAGTGGCCTTCGACTCCATTGCGGGACGCCCCGCGCGTCGATCCCTCCGCACGGCTTCAACACCACTATCGGTCTCACTGCCTTCTACTTCGCCGGACTCCTCTACGGCCTGTGGTAGGTGCCCTCCCGGTGCGCGGGCCCAGCAGTCCTCCGGCCAAGCGACCGGCGCGCCCGCAGGCGCGCCGGTCGGCCTCAGATATCGGACATGGGGCGGTGGCTCAAGCCCGTTCCGCGCGTAGCGGGGTCTACCGCCGGGGTGGGCGGGGAATGAGCACGGAGGTGGTGCCCGTGTAGGTCTGGAACTGCTTGTCGTCGCCCCAGCGCTTCTCGGCACGGGCCTCGAGCATCGGAATGCCACTGACGCGGGTGAGCAACAGGACGACGAACACGGGCGAGATCAGAACGACCCAGCGCCAGCCCGACAATACAGGGACGGCCATGATCGCCACACCGATCCACAGAACGATCTCCCCGAAATAGTTGGGGTGGCGAGACCACGCCCACAGGCCGGTGGTGATGAAGCGTCCCGCATTCGCCGGGTTCTGCTTGAAGGCGGACTTCTGCCGGTCGGCCACGACCTCGATCGTGAAGCCTACGACCCAGATGATGATTCCGACGATCGCGACCCAACCGATCGGTTTGCGCTCGACGCTCGTGATGATCGCCAGAGCGGCGGCGATGGTGAGGAGCACCCAGAGGCCCTGCAGCGTCCAGGTCATGAAGAACCGCAGCGGGTCGACCTTGATCTCGTCGAAGCGCCCATCACGGCCGTCGCGTCGAACCCGTCGGAATAGGAACGAGCCGAGTCGCAAAGCCCACACCGCAACCATCGCAGCGGCGATCACGGCTCGCCCGTCGAGGTCGTCGCTGAGCAGGAGGGCGACGGCGGTCACTGCCAGGTACGTTGCGCTTCCGGTGAGATCGAAGTAGTGCTCGGTCTTGTTGCGGTTGGAGGGAATGAACACCACCCAGTTGATGGCGTAGGCAAGAAGGGCCCCCAACGCGAACACCGGCATCCAGCCGACCGTGGTGCTTCCGTCGCTCCCCGCGAGGGCGACAAGCGCACCGATCACCACAGCGGCGCTGATTCCGATGACGGATCTACGGATTTCTGGAGTCATAGCGCGCACCATAGAACACGAAGCGGTGCGACTCGGTCATTCCTCCTTCGTGGGCGCGGCCGACCGAGCCGGCTTCGACGTCTCCGCCACCCGGGCTCGGCTTGTCCCGGGTTGGCCGGCATGATGCCGACGCTGCTCACACGGCGACCGGTGTCTCGAATCCCTTCGGCTTGACCGCCAGCACCGACGCGTCGATCGTGCCGAGCACGCGTTCTGCCGTGTTGCCTATGAACACACCGTTGAGGCCAGCTCGTGCCAGGGTCCCCATTACGAGGACGCCCGGTTGCTGCGCCTCGAGAACCCTCTGTATGACGGTGGCGGGCTCACCACGCTCAAGATGCTGCTCGATCGTGATATCGAGGTCGGGGGTGAACCCCAAGAGACGCTTCATGCCCATCTTCGCGATTTGGCGCTCCTCGGCGACCAGGGCATCGATCTGAGCGGCCGGAGGTCGTACGCGGCCCCGTCGAAGGAGCGATTCGCCCGGCAGCGTCCATGCATGAACCACGTGCAGCGTGCCCCCGCGTCTGGCTGCCAGCGACGCCGCGATCTCGAGCAGCGTCACATCAAGTGAATCGGCATGGATCCCCTCGTCGAACGGCCCGACGGCTACCGCCACATCGGGACTCGCGCTCTCGCTCTCCGAACTCACCCACACCGGGACGGGGCACTTCCTGAGCAGGTGCATCGCCAACGAGGATCCGGCGAGCACAGGGAATCGGGAGGCGGGGGCACTGCCGACCATGACCAGATCATGGTTCCGGCTCGCCACCGTACGAATCACTTCGACGAAGTCTCTGCCGGCGGAAACCACGACTTCCACCGGCACGGCTGCGCCGTTGACGGTCCTGGCGACGCGTGCGGCTGTTTCGTTCAACTCCTCACGTCTCGCATCGAGGAGGAGACTCCCAACGTCGTAGCTCTCGCCGTCCCGCATCACGATGCTCCGCCGGGCGCGCTCGGAATCCACGTGACCGAAGAGGGTGACGCGTCCGTCGTTGCGGCCGGCGAGGTCTACCGCCCGAGCGAGGAGTGACGGGAATCCCGGATCGTCGCCCGCCACCACAAGGATGTTCTTGAATCGCTTCATCTCGGACCTCCCGCGTGCGATGGTTCGAGGGGGTCGAAGCCCAACGCTCCGACGTCCAAATGACGCTCGAGCGGGTGACCCGACTTCCGTCCCGTGTCGACTTCGTAGCGATTCCTCCGCCCCACGCGCGTATGTGAGAGGAATCCTGATTCTTCGAGTTCGCCGATGATCCGCTGCGCGGCTCGCTCGGTGATGCCGGCCTGGGCCGCTATCTCGCGGATCCTGATCTCCGGGCTCGCGGCGATGCACACCAGCACATGGGCGTGGTTGGTGAGAAGCGTGCAACCGTGACGTTCGGTCAGTTCTTTCATCGTATGTCTCCTAAGTCCCGAGATGCAATACATGAATCGATTGACGCCAATATATATCATGCGATAGGATTCACGCAACACGTTTCGTAGATAGAAGACAGGAGGGGGCTGTGAGCCTCGACGTGATGAACTTGCTGTTGGTTCTCATCGCCGCGCTCGCGGGTGGCCGTTTGGCCCAGCGGCTCGGGTATCCAGCCATTCTCGGTGAGCTCGGTGCCGGAATCATCCTGGGTCCGCCGCTCCTCGGGCTACTCCAGGCCGACGACGCGCTTGCCGTGATCGGCAAGCTCGGTGTGGTCCTCCTGATGCTCTACATCGGTCTCCACCTCGACCCACGAGATATCGGTGGCGCATCAAAGGCGGGCGCCCTGGCCGCCTTCGGCGGATTCGCCGTCCCCGCAGCGCTCGGCTTCGGACTCATGATGTTCGTGGACAACGATCCCATTGCCGCGACCTTCGTCGGCGTAGCGATGGGCGTTACATCGTTGGCCACCAAGTCCAGGATCCTTGTCGATCTCGGCATCTTGCATACCCGCATCGCCCATGTCCTCATGGCCGGCGCCCTTTTCTCGGACATCGCGGCCCTGATCGTATTCGCAGCCGTCCTCGGGCTTGCAGCTACGGGCACGATTGCCGTCGGCGGCATCACGCTGGCCATTGTGAAGGCCGCCGTGTTTCTCGTCGGCACGTGGATCATTGGCACACGCGTGTTCCCGATCATCGGGACACGACTCACGAAGCGGAACGCCGACGCTGCGCTGGTCACATTCGTCACGGTCCTCGCGGGGCTGGCCTTTGCGGCGGCAGCCGACGCTGCAGGACTCCACGCGATCCTGGGGGCGTTCTTGGCCGGCCTCTATATTCGTGAGGGCGTTCTTCCTCACAACCACCTCTCAGCCGTGGAAGGGCGAATGAAGGGCATGTCGGTTGGCCTGCTCGCGCCGGTCTTCTTCGTGACTGCCGGCTTCAACGTGTCGTTCGACGTGTTCAGAGAGGCGCCCGTACTGCTCGTCCTTGTGATCGTGTTCGCCACCGTCGGCAAGATCCTCGGAACGGCGGTGTTCTATCTGCCGACCGGCTACGGCTTCAGAGAGGGCCTTGCGGTCGGCGCAGGCATGAACGGGCGCGGGGCCGTTGAGATCATCGTCGCTGAACTCGCCCTCGCCGCAGGATTGATCGACGCGACGGTCTTCTCGATTCTGGTCTTCATGGCGATCGCCACGACCGCAACCGTGCCGATCCTGCTAACTGGGGCTGTCAAGCACCTGAAGCGTCGCGGCGAGCTGGTGGCCGACGACCGTGACGGCATCGTCATCGTGGGGGCCGGTCCGACGGCCCGAGAAATAGCGCTGCACCTCGGGCCCGACTCGGTGGTCCTCGTTGACACCAATTCTGATCACTGCAGGGACGCAGAAGCGATGGGCCTGCATGTCGCCAAAGGCAACGCACTCGATGTGGACGTCCTGGACGAAGCCGGTGCAGGGAAGGCCAAGTCGCTGCTTGCGGTCACGGCCAACGGTGAGGTGAACCTGTTGGCGGCGCGTATTGCGATCTATCGCTTCGGTGTTCCGGAGGTGCTGGTCGCAATGCCGCCGCATAGCACCAACGGCATGCACGACATGCTCGATGAGATCGGCGCGCAGGTGCTGTTCGGCCGGACGGTCGAACTGGCAACGTGGGACACCGACATCGAGCGGGGTGTCGTGAAGGAGGTCTCGTACTCGATCGCAGCGCCGGAGCGCGTCCTCGCCGATGGACGCTCTGTTGATCCGGCGGCCGCCGCGCTCGAGACGCTCGCCGTCGCAGTCCACACGCGAGACGGCGTGGTTGCGTTCACCCAGGAGCGGGAACTCTCTGAGGACGACGACGTCGTGGCATTGGGTCGGCTCAGCGAGACCCTTGCTTCGGGTCACGACCCAATCGCCGTTGGCGACTGACGGCCAAGTCCGCTAGAAACTCTCGAGACGAATCCCCAGGAAGTCATGCTGCTCGTTATCTCAATCGCCGCGTATGTCGCTGTGATCCCCATCCTCTGGGGTGTTGGTGGTCGGTTGCCGCGTGCGATTGTCCCGATCGCCGCCGTGCCATACGTGCTCCAACTCATGCTGGTGGCTGCACTCACTCTTGGATGGCTTCCGGGGGGCTACGAGACCATTGACTGGATCCCTTCCCTCGGTGTCACACTCGGCCTGTCGACGGACGCCTTCGCCCGGCTCCTGACGGCGGTCGTATCGGGGATCGGCCTGCTGATTGTGGTCTACGCCGGGGGGTACTTCGCGGACCCGTCCAAGCGATCGCGATTCCTCGCCCATATGTCTCTGTTCACCGCGGGCATGGCGGGTATCGTCGCATCGGACGAACTGCTCGGCCTGTTCGTGTTCTGGGAGATCACGACGGTGGCGTCGTACCTGCTGATCGGTTTTGACGACGAGAAGAGCGATGCCAGGGCCGCAGCGCTCCAGGCGGTTCTGGTCACCACGGCGGGCGGCCTGGCCATGCTCGCTGGATTCGTTCTTCTGGCCATGGCGTCCGGGACGACCCGCATCTCGGCCATCGTTGCCGACCCACCGTCAGGGATGATGGTGTCTGTGGCTCTTGTGCTCGTGTTCCTCGGGGCGTTCACGAAGTCCGCCCAGTTCCCGTTTCACTTCTGGCTCCCAAGTGCGATGTCTGCGCCAACACCCGCTTCTGCATATCTCCATTCGGCGACCATGGTCAAAGCCGGGGTCGTGCTGCTGCTCCTGCTCGCGCCGGGTTTCGCGTCGACCCCGATCTGGACATGGGTCGTGACCACCGTCGGTCTTGTCACAATGGCGCTCGGCGCCACCCTCGCCCTCAAGCAACGCGACCTCAAGCTGTTGCTTGCCTACGGGACGGTCAGCCAGCTCGGATTCATGACCGCGCTCATCGGACTCGGATTCACCGCCGCCGCCCTTGCAGTCCTCGTGGGCCACTCGTTGTTCAAAGCGGCCCTGTTTCTCATCGTCGGCATCGTCGACAAGGCCACGGGCACGCGCCAGATCGGAGAGCTGTCGGGTGTCGGTGGCCGCATGCCGGTCGTGGCTGCGGCAGGAGCCATCGCCGCCGGTTCGATGGCGGGCATTCCACCGCTTCTCGGGTTTGTAACGAAGGAAGCGGCCTTCGACGTCCTCATCGCGGCGAACGAGTGGGTCGCTCTTGCCGTCATCGCGATCGCATCTGCGCTTACGGTTGTCTACGCCGCCCGCTGGTGGTTCGGTGCGTTTGGCACCGACACGGGGAATGTCGCGGTGAAGGTCGCGAGTCCGAAGACGACGATGGTGGCGGCGCCGGTTGTGCTCGGGGTGTTGACGGTGGCCCTCGGCATCAACCCGGGTGCGATGACCTCCGCTGTGAAGGACGCCGTGGGCCAGAGCGTCAAGCTCGTCTTGTGGCCGGGAATCACTCCCGCCCTGGCGGTATCGTCCATGGTCCTTGTTGGGGGGGCATCGCTCTACTTCGCGCTGGCAACGGACACGGCACGACGGTGGCAGGCACGGCGGTCGATCCTGCCGTCGATGAGCGATGCATACGCAGCGGGGCTGCGAGGTCTCGTTCGAACGGCAAACGTGGTCACCGGCGTCGTCCAGAACGGGTCGCTACCCGTATACCTCGCGGTGATCGTCGTTTCCGTGCTCGCGGTACCCATGGCGACGTGGCTCCTTACGTGGGACCCCTCGCTCTCGCTGCCCTTGTGGAATCGGCCCAGTGAGGTCGTCCTCGCGCTGGTGGCTGCCACCGGTGCTGTTGCTGCGACCCGCGTGCAGCGGCGCATGGCAGCGGCCCTCATGATCGGCGTTGTCGGATACGCCGTCGCCGGCATCTATGTGATCTTCTCTGCGCCCGACCTCGCCCTGACCCAGCTCCTCATCGAGACACTCACGGTTGCGTTGTTCGCGTTCGTCCTCGTCAAGCTGCCGAGAAGGTTCGGAGCAGAACCGCGCTCGATCACCCCGCGCGCCAGGATCGCCGTAGCTTTGTTCGGCGGCGCGGTCGTTACGTTCGCGGCACTCGCCACGTCCACGGTCGCACCCGATCGCCTCATCGCCGAGGCGTACATCGCTGCGGCGCCGGATGCCGGCGGTAACAACGTTGTGAACATCGTCCTCACGAACTTCCGCGCCCTGGACACCCTTGGCGAGATCACGGTGCTGGCCGCAGCCGGCCTCGGCATCGTGGCGCTCATTCGACCGTCGCGTCCGCGGGGAGACCGGGACGGTGTGTCATGAGAATCCGCTTCTCGCCGCTCCTCGCAACTGGCACGCAGACGATGGTTCCGACCCTGATGCTCTTCTCGGTGTACCTGCTCGTTGTGGGGCACGACGTTCCCGGCGGTGGATTCGCCGGCGGCCTGATCGCGTCGTCGGCGCTCCTCCTGGTGTTTCTCGCGTTCGGTCGGAGGGGAGTGCGCCGTGCCTTTCCGATCGATCCGGAGACGGCGATAGGTGTCGGTCTGATACTTGCCATGTCGGCCGGCGCTATCGGCCTGGTGTTCGGGGACACGTTCCTCACCTATGCGTATGCCGAGTGGTCCACCCCGGTCGTTGGCGACATCAAGGTGTCGACGTTGCTCCTGTTCGACATCGGCGTGTACATCGTTGTGATCGGACTCGTGGTGACCGCCATTCTCGAACTCGGATCGGATCCCTCATGACCTGGACGATTGCCCTCACGGCCGGGATTCTCTTCGCCGCCGGCGCGTATCTCATCCTCCAGAGGTTGCTGAGCCGCATCATCGTCGGCCTCGGACTGATTGCTCACGCGGCCAACCTCATCCTGCTCGGCTCAGGTGGGGCACCGGGCGCGCCACCCGTGCTCGAGGACGGGAGCCTCGGCCCGTACTCGGACCCCCTGGAACAGGCCCTCGTGTTGACGGCAATCGTGATCACCTTCGGGATCACGGCCTTCTTGCTTGCTCTGGCATACCGGTCGTGGTCTGAACAGGGTTCGGACGAAGTCGAAGATGACACAGAGGATCTGAGGATCGCCCGCAGGCGGGAGGCTCAGCAGTGACGGCGCTGGCAACACTTCCCATTGTGATTCCCCTCTTTGCCGGAGCCCTGACGCTGGTGGTAGGGCGACGCGTCGCGGTGCAGCGCGCCATCAGCCTGATTGCGAGCGGCGCGTCGGTTGTCGTCGCCTCGGCGCTGCTCTTCATCGTGGACAGTGAGGGGGCTATCACGGTCGCCGTTGGGGGATGGGCGCCACCGATCGGGATTCAACTCGTTGCCGATCGCTTTTCGGTGCTGCTCCTCCTCGTGTCGACCGTAGCGCTGGTCGCCGTTCTCGCGTATGCCGTCAGTCAGCGGGCAACCGACGAGGGGTTCCGAGGGTTCCATGCGGTGTACCAGATTCTCGGCGCAGGCGTCGCTCTTGCACTCCTGACTGGAGACCTCTTCACGCTCTTCGTCGCGTTCGAGATCATGTTGACCGCCAGCTACGTACTTCTGACCCACGCGACCGACGGCACGCAGACGAGAACGGCGATTACCTATGTTGTCATCGGACTCGTCGCGTCCGCCCTGTTCCTGATCGCAATCGGGCTGATCTACGGTGTGGCGGGCAGCGTCAACCTTGCGGACCTCTCCACCCGCCTCAACGCCGTGGACCCGGGCCTTCGGAGGGGCCTCGGATGGCTGCTGTTCATGGTGTTCGGGATCAAGGCGGCCATCTTTCCGCTGTTCTTCTGGCTGCCCGACTCATATCCCGTGGCGCCGACTCCGGTCACGGCCCTCTTCGCCGGCCTGCTGACCAAGATCGGGGTCTACGCCATCATCCGCACGCAGACGCTCCTGTTCCCGAGCGAAGGACTGTCGCCATTCATGCTCACGATCGCGGGGCTGACGATGATCGTGGGTGTGCTCGGTGCGATTGCTCAGACGGACATCAAGCGGATCCTGTCATTCCATATCGTGAGCCAGATCGGCTACATGATCATGGGCCTCGGGTTCGGAACCGCTGCGGGTGTCGCGGCCGCGATCGTGTTCATCGTTCACCAGATCATCGTGAAGGCATCGCTCTTCCTCGTCGGTGGCCTCGTCGAGGAATCCGAGGGCACCGGCGCGATCGACGCCGTGAACGGCGTTGCCCGTCGGTCGCCGATCATCGCCGCGCTGTTCCTCCCTGCGGCCCTCAGCCTTGCGGGGTTTCCTCCATTCTCTGGTTTCGTTGGCAAACTTGCCCTGGTTGAAGCCGGGTTCGCTGCCGAGGCGTGGCTCATCGTTGGAGTGTCACTCGCGGCGAGCGTGCTCACCCTCTTCTCGATGACGAAGATCTGGGCTGGTGTGTTCTGGGGCAAGCCGAGCACGAATGAGAAGCGCGTCACGCCGCGCGGCATGGCGGCAGCGACGGCGACCCTCGTTGCGGTGAGCCTGGTGGTTGCCATCGCGGCAGAACCGCTGGTGGGGTATGCCGAGCGAGCAGCGGAGGACCTGTGGGTCGGGCCGGTCACCGCGGCCATGGTCGGAAGCGCGACACCATGACGGTTGTCACCATCGTCTCTGGGGTCTTTCTCGTGCTTGCGGCACTGGCGGCTGTGGTCCGGGTCGTGCGTGGTCCGTCGGTGGCCGACCGCATGGTCGCGCTCGACACGCTGCTGTTTGCCGGCGCTGGGGGACTCGGGCTCTACATCGTCGCAACCGGGGATACCACGTACCTCTCCGTGCTGGTCGTCGCCGTGCTGACAGCGTTCATCAGCACCGTCATCGTGGCCCGGTACATCGAAGAAGAGACGCGACGATGATTGTCGACATCATCGGGGGATCGCTCGTGGTTGCCGGCTCCGCGCTCATGGCGCTCGGCGCCTTCGGTCTGATTCGCTTCCCGGACGTGTTCACGCGCATGCACGCGGCGACGAAGGCTGCCACGGTCGGCGTCATCGCCACCACAACCGCAGCGAGCATCGAAGCCGGGGGGCTCGGCGGTGCCCTGATCCTGCTGATCGTGGTTGCGCTGCTGTTCCTCTCCGGACCTTTGGGTATGAGCCTCCTCGCCCGGGCCGCATATCACGATCCGGAGACACCACGAGTTCCATCGACAGTCGAACTCGAAGCGGAGCTGCCAACCTCCGAGTCCATGCCGACCACCCGGGCACGCGGTACGACCGTGTTGCTGGCGTTGTGGTTGTTCATCGTGTGGGTGGCAGCGTTCGGATCAGTTGCGCCCAACGTGGTGTTGGGCGGCCTGATCGTGGCGGTCGGGATCGCGTACGCGTTTCGGGCCGCTGCCCCGAGAGGGTTCGGCGCGCTCCTGCGCCCACGAGCCGCTCTGCGTTTCGCTTCCCACTTCATCGGCCAGATGGTGGTCTCGACGTGGGACGTGATCCTGGCGCTCCGTCTTCGCCCGGATGAGATCAGCCCGGCGGTCTTGGAGGTGCCACTGCGAGCACATTCCCGCAGCGAGGTCGCGCTCCTCATGAACTCGGTGTCGTTCACCCCGGGCACCGTCGCCCTCGAAGTGCACGATCGCATTCTGTACGTTCACGTTCTTGACGCGCGAGACCCCGAGGTCGCGGTCCGGGACATCATCGTGATGGAAGCGCGAATCATGGCGCTGTTCGGCGAGGATCCGGCGGCCGACGCGCTCGACGGGCATCGGTAGAGCGATTCACGTTTCTGATGACGTATGATACGGTCATGACAGGAACGCACGGCTGGACCTTTCTCACGAACCACGCCCATGTGCTGCTGTGCATCGCCGAGAACCCGGATGTGCGTTTGCGCGATGTTGCAGAACAGGTGGAGATCACCGAGCGCGCAACACAGCGGATTGTCGCCGAGCTCGAGGTGGCCGGCTATCTGTCCCATGAACGGATCGGCAGGCGGAATCGCTACCAGGTTCATGCCGAATTGCCGTTGCGCCACGCGTTGGAGAGGCATCTCGAGATAGGCGCGCTTCTCGGGGTACTCACCGAACGCTCCTAGCCGCGCCGCGCTTCCCACTCGGAGCGGAGGATGCTGAAGAGGGTGTGGTCGTGGTACGCCCCGTCGCGAAGTTCGGCCTCCCGTACGACGCCCTCCGCGACCATGCCGGCGTTGCGGAGCGCGGCCTGTTCAGCCGGGTTGTCGGCTGCGGTGTCAGACTGAATACGGTTTGCCGGTGTCGACTCGAACAGATAGTCGATGAGTTGGCGTTGCGCCTCGGTCCCGAACCCGCGTCCCCGGTGCTCCGGCAGGAGCGCGATCCCGAATGCGGGGCAACGGCTGCCGAGCGATGGTCCCCAGCGCTCGGTTCTCCACGACACCGATCCGATGGGTGTGCCGTCGCCGAGTTCCACGATCAGGGTTCCATCGAGTTCAGCGAGAAGTCCGTCTCGGTCGAACTCAGCCTGGAGGTGCGCTTCCGCCTCGGCCGGGTCTCGCGGATCGCCGCCCCAGTTGTGTTCTCCGACGGCAAGGCGGTCAGTCGTCATCGCTGCCATCCACGGAAGGTCGTCCACCTGCACCGGTCGAAGGCGCACGAAAGGCGGGGGAGCGGGCGTCGGGTCGTGGATCATACGGGGACGCAGCATCGTCTGACCCGCTGCGAAACGCAAACAAGCCCCGGATCCCGTCCGGCGCGCGGAACACCGTGGGCCACCGGGATCGGTCCGAACCCGATTCCGGGGGCACACGGACGTCTCGTCTCTTGGCGCGTGCTGTGGCGCTAGCGTCGATCACGGACTGGAGGGTCGAATGCGAGGACCGCGGAGGATGAAGCCATCTCTCGTCGAGTGGGACCTCACCGGTAGTGAGGACAGCGGCTTCGGCGCCGTCGTGTTTCTTTCGGCGGTGCCGGTCCGGATCGTCAAGGAGTTCGAAGCGATGTACTCGAATGACGCTGAGGTGACGGGCGCTGTAGATGAATGGCTCAGATCGGTCTCCGAGCGGTACGTTGTCAACGCCGAGTTCCAGGCTTTCAAGGCCACCGCCCGGAACCTCGACGAAGAGGCGCACCCGACACGCCAGGCCGGCCAGTGGTGGCGACCGCTCGATTGAGCGTCAACTGCACCGTCGCGGTATCTCGCTCGAACCCGACGCACACGCAAACGCGGCCCTCCATAATGGACTGCAGACATGGACGCAGGCCTTCTCGCAACCGCATTCCTTCTCGGGTTCTTCGCGAAGCGACTCGGCCTGCCCCCTCTCGTCGGCTACCTCGTCGCAGGATTCGTCCTCCACTCCTTGGGATACGAGGTCACCGAGGCGATCGAGGTCGTCTCTGAACTCGGGATTCTCCTCCTCCTCTTCGGCATCGGCTTGAAGCTCCGCCCGAAGACGCTGGCGCGCCCGTCGGTCTGGGCGACGGCCACCGTGTTTGCTGCCGTTGCGACCGGGATCGTGGGAGCGCTGCTGCTGGCGATCGGAGCGCTCGGGATTCCACTCGCGCGTGATCTCGAGCCGGGAACCGCAGCCCTGGTCGGCTTCGCCCTTTCATTCTCGAGCACGGTATTCGCCGTCCAGGCGCTCGAGCGCACCAACGAATCTGACTCACTGGCAGGGCGCACGGCCATTGGTGTCCTGATCCTGCAGGACATCTTCGCCGTCGCGTTCTTGGTCCTGGCCGAAGGGACGTGGCCGTCACCGTGGGCACTTCTCGTCGTCCCCGCGTTCGTTCTGCTCCGCCCGATCGCAGGTTGGTTTCTCGACCACAGCGGACACGGCGAGATCCTGGTGCTCTTCGGCTTCACACTCGCCGTCGGCGTCGGGGCCGGGGTGTTCGAATCGCTCGGTCTGAAGCCCGATCTCGGTGCGCTTGTCGCGGGACTGCTGCTGTCCGGCCATCCACGATCCGGAGAGATGTCCGACCGGCTCCTGAGCTTCAAGGACCTCTTCCTCGTCGGCTTCTTCCTGTCGATCGGGCTGGCTGGTGCCCCCTCCGCGGCCGCGTGGGGGATTGGCCTGGTGATCATCGTGCTCCTCCCGGCGAAGACGTTCGGCTTCCTCTGGCTGTTCACCAGGTTCCGCCTGAGAGCGCGCACGTCGCTCCACTCTTCTCTGACACTCTCCACATTCAGCGAATTCGGTCTGATCGTCGGAGCAGCGGCGCTGGCGGAAGGGTTGGTCGATCAAAGCTGGGTGTCGACGGTCGCCGTTGCCGTGGCGGGTTCCTTCGTCGTCGCGTCGGTTGCGGACTCTCATCGGTACGAGTTCTACGACCGCTGGCTCGGTTGGCTCAAGGGGCTCGAGCGGCGGCCAACCTTGCCGGAGGACTCGATCCTGGATTGCGGCGATGCCAGGGTCATCGTGTTCGGCATGGGCAGGGTGGGCACCGGTGCCTACGACGAGATCGTGGAACGGCGGGGGACAGTCGCCGTCGGCATCGACCGTGATGCAGATCGGGTGGCGATGCACCAGGAGAACGGGAGGAACGTGGTGCGCGGTGACGCCCTCGATCGGGACTACTGGGAGCGTGTCCGCTTCCATCCCGAGGTCGAACTCGTCATTGCCGCGATGAGCAACCACAGCGCGAACTTGGAGTGTGTCCATCGCATTCAGGAGTTCCTGCCCGATGCTCGTATCGCCGCGATCGCGAGGTACCCGGACCAGATTGACGAGTTGCGCGCCGCCGGTGTCGATGTCGCCCGCAACCTGTACGAAGAGGCCGGGCAGGCGCTCGCCGACGATGCTACGGCCGAAGTCCTCGGGTCGGAGGAGGCACCCAATGAGTGAGTCTGCTGGAGGCCGATCGTCGCCGCGTATCCGCCGCGAGCCACCCCCGTTCAAGCACGTGGCCGTGGTCCGTGTCGAGCGTCGGACCAACTGGCTCGTGCGGGTGACGCTTGACGGGCCCGATCTCGGTGAGTTGGTCGTCGACGAACCCGCCGCGAGTGTTCGACTCCTCCTGCCGTCGACTCCGGGATCTGAACTCGTGGTCCCAACGTGGAATGGGAACGAGTTTCTGCTGGCGGACGGATCCCGCCCGATCCTCAGAACCTTCACACCGATCCGCCCCGATGGTGCGACGAGCGAGCTGACGCTCGACGTCGTAGTCCACGAAGGAGGCGCCGCGTCCGATTGGGCCGTCGCGGCCGTTCCCGGTGACCGAGCGGCGGTCTCCGGGCCAGGAAGGGGCTACACGCCGGACCCGGAAGCTTCGGCATTCCTGCTGACGGGAGACGAGTCTGCCGCGCCGGCCATTTCTCAGTTGATCTCCGCCCTGGCCCCGCAGCGGCCGGTCCGGGCAGGAATCGAGGTCATTTCCCCGGACGCCATCGGAGGCCGGCTTGCCGATACCGTTGCGAGCGTCGATTGGTGTGTGCTGCAGGACGGAGCTCCCCCAGGTACGGCGCAGTTCGAATACGTGAGTGCTGCACCGATCGAGCCGGGCACCAGGATCTGGGCGGCCGGAGAAGCCGCGGCAATGCAGCGCATCAGACGCCACCTCTTCGACGGCCGCGGTATTGATCGATCTCACACCATGATTCGCGGCTACTGGAAGCGCGGTCGCTGACTCCCAGTGGGGCTTTGGCCGGAGCGGCACGCGCAATGAGATGAAGGCTACGTCTCGACTGCCACCGGAAGCGGCTGGCGGAATTGCCCCTTGGGCACCGGCGCACCGGAGCGAATCAAGGCAAGCTCCCAGGTTGGCGATGAGCCGAGGGACCAGCGAAGGAAGTTCGAAGTCGCTGTTCCGATTCTTATCGCACCCGGAACGGCCCGTATTCCGAGCAGACGGGCCGTAGGTGGCGGGATCGTCGCGGCCGCCGCTTGGGCGATGAGCTGATAGCCGGGCTTCACGGAGAGCGGGAGTGGGGGGGAGCGAACGAAGGCGACCGTCTCACGCATGCCGGGCGACGCTTCCAGGGCCTCGTGGTCTGAGATCCACCGGTGGAGATCGTCTGCGGTCTGCGGTATCGGATCGGCTCCGAGGAGGCGCCCGATGCGGGCTTGTTCGGCGACGAACTGATCCTGCTCGTCGGGGCTCAACGTTTCCGGTCCGAAGTGGACGTACGCCTGGAGGAAGGAATCGGTGAGGGCATTGTGCACCCAGGCCGCGAGGGCGGGAGCGTCGGCCGTGTACTCGATCGACCGATGAGACATACCCTTGACCGGCCGATGGGCACGGCGGACGATCTGGATCGCGTGCTCGACTTCCGGCATCGCTCCGAATGTCGTCGCCGTCACGTAGGCGGAGGTGCGCGACAGGCGGCCGAGCGGATCCTCCCGGTAGCGGGAGTGGTCGGCGACGCCGGCGGCGACCTCGGGGTGGGCGGCCTGGATGAGAAGGGCTCGCACTCCGCCGAAGAACGCCGAAGGATCGCCGATGACCCGCCAACTCACCGAGTCCGGTCCGCAGAGCCCCGGATCACCGGGATAAGCGAGCGTGTTCGCGAGGGGATAGCCGGCGTGCTTGAACAGACCCGACGTGGTGTGGGCGACACGATCTCTGATTGCGTCGATTGGCTGCTGAAGCATGTGGTCTCGCCAGTATGGGCCCGGTTCCTGTTCTCTGTGGGCGTCAGGAGAAGTGACGTACGGAGCGCCGGATCGCTGTTCCGGTGAGTGCCGCGGTGGTCGTCCCCGCGAGCGCTGCAACTCCAACTCCGCCGGTGAGGCCGAGTCCGAGGAGCATTGCCAGTCCGGCGATGATTCGCGCGACCGTGACTCTGCTCCTCACGACGGCACCCGTTCGACGGTCGGTCTCGGACGTCGGCGTCCGAGCCGGGACAACCAGGAGCGTAGCGACCACGGCAAGGCCGATCGCAACCCATTCCGCCGTGTTTGGCGCGGTCAACGTGCGTTCGATCCCGCTCACGGCAGCTACCGACGCGTACGCAATCGCCGCTGCCGCCGCGATGGCGAAGCTCCTCCATTCGGGGCCTTCGCTGATGACGATTCCGACGGCCATCACGGCAACCCCTGCCGCTCCAATCAAGCCCGTACCCAGGGCTGCGGAGAGGCCGACGATGCCGATCATGTCGAGGAGACGGAGCGGAGTGCCCACCGTTCCTGCGGTCATGCGGAGTCCGAGAAGAACGGCGGTGGAGACCAGGAGCGCGGATGGGCCGATCGTCAGCGAGAGGGCGAGCGAGACCGGAATGGCGATTGCGGCCGACGCCGGGTGATCGGGATCCAACTCGCGAGCGATCGCCCACGCCAGAAAGACACCGACGGCTGCAGCGACGGGTCCCGCCTTCGGGTCTACACCGAGCAGCGCCGCGGCGCCCACGGCAAGGCCGGCCACCAGGGCGCCGATCAAGACGAGTCGGTTCGAGGGATATCGCGGGTCAACCACCCGCGCGAGCGACGTGACGTGTTCGGCATTCATTCGGACAATCTCCTCAAGGGCGCTCGCCGCCGAACTCTGTTCGACGCCGACGAAGACCTCGGATGCCGCCAGGGTCCTCTCGAACCGGGAAGCGCCTGCGCTTGGACCATTCAGGGTCGCCCTCAGTAGACCAGGTCGCCGCGAAGGAAGGCAGCCGTTTCGGGGCGCTTCGGGCAGGTGAAGAATTCCTCGGTATCGCGCAACTCGACCATTTGTCCCGAGATCATCAGCCCCGTTCGGTCGGCCAGGCGACGGGCCTGGAACGGATCGTGGGTCACGACAACAACGGTGGTTCCGCGTTCCTCGTTGTCCGATCTGACGATCTCTTCAATCAAGGCGACGTTGTAGGGGTCGAGGTTGCCCGTCGGCTCGTCGAGGAGGAGAACGGACGGATCCACGACAAGGGCTCGAGCGAGGGCCACCCGTTGAGCCTCGCCGGCCGACAGAGTGCGCGCCGGGGTATCGGAGAGCTCGCCGAGCCCCAACCGATCCAGCCACCGTTCCAGGGCGTTGTCGTTCGGCGCAGAACCGCGGATCCGCTGTCCGATCCGTACGTTTGCCGTGACGCTGCGGCGCAGGAGCATCGGGCGCTGGAACACGGTCGTGACTTGTCGCTTCACCGAGAGAGGAAGATCGGGGCCCGCCGGGGTTCCGAGATAGCTGATCTGCCCTTCGGTCGGCATCTCGAGGAAGTTGAGCAGGCGCAGCAGCGTGCTCTTGCCCGCACCGCTGGGACCAACGATTGCAAGGATCTCACCGGTGCGCACGTCGAGGGAATCCACGTCGACCACGCACCGCTCGCCGTAGCACTGTCGGACGTTCGAGAGGGTGTACGTGTTCGTCATGGTCCGCCCTGCCTCAACTGCAGGCGGTGGAATACCAGGTTCGTGATGAAGGCGAGGGTGAGCAGGATGATGCCGAGTGCAAGAGCCAGGGCGAAGTTGCCCTTGCGGGTTTCGAGGACGATCGCGGTGGTGAGGACCCGCGTCTCGCCCTCGATGTTGCCGCCGACCAGCATGACGGCCCCGACCTCCGAGATGATGCTGCCGTACGCGGCGACGACGGCCGCGGTGACACCGATCCGCGACTCGACCAGCGTTGTGAGCGCGACCTGGCGTCGAGTCGCCCCGAGTGCCTTCATCTGGATCGGCAGGTCGGGGTCGACGCCCTGGACGGCCGCCATCGTCAAGCCGAGCACAAGGGGGAAGGCGATGATCGTCTGCGCCACGATCATGCCGGCCGGTGTGAAGAGCCATCCGAGGCTGCCGAGCGGCCCTGGTTTGAGAGGAACAGATAGGTGAAGAGGCCCACGGTGACCGGTGGGAGACCCATCCCGGTGTAGATCAGAGGAACGAGGAAGGCTCGGCCAGGCAGATGCTTGGTCAGGCCGATCGCGGCTCCGATCGGGATGCCGAGCAAGCAGGGCGATGGACAGGGCGACGAGCGTGACCTGCAGCGTGAGGCCGACGATCTCGAGCAAGTCCGCGTCCATGCTCCACAGCAACTGCAGAGCATCGCCGAATGCGCGTCCAAGCGTGTCCATCGGCTAGTCAGATTCCGTCGGGTCCGGCACGACCGGTGTCTCGGTCACCGAGATCTCCACGCTTCGGAGTCCGGGTAGAACAGCGGTTGGCCGTAGGTGTCGACGCCGTAGACCGCGATCTGTTCCTGCGTCTCGACCGACGTGATCCACTCGACGAAGTCGTCGGCGAGTTCGCGTTGATATTGCCCTTGTCGGGATTGACCGGGATGACGCCGTACGGGTTCAACAGAGCCGGATCGACGTTCTCATCGATGGACGCTCCGCCGACCATGACGGCGAGGGCCGGAAGGCTGCTCGCTCTGCGAGAGGTAGGTTCCTCGGTCGGTCAGCGTGTAGGCGCCGGCTTCGTTCGCGTAGTTGAGGGTTTCGCCCATGCCCTGACCGAGCGACTTGTACCACGACGAGTTGGGATCGGGTTCGATTCCGGCTGCCTTCCACAGGGAGAGTTCCTTCGAATGCGTTCCGCTGTCGTCGCCTCGCGAAGCGAACGTGGACTCGGCGGCCGCGATCGTCGCCATAGCCGTCCGACGCGATCGGCACGCCCTGGATCGCCGCCGGGTCCTCGGTTGGGCCGACGACGATGAAGTCGTTGTACATCACGTCGTACCGTGCGGTGCCGTGGCCTTCTTCCACGAACGCGTCCTCTCGCGACCTCGAGTGAACGAGGATGACATCGGCATCCCCGGCCTCACCCAATTCGATGGCCTGACCGGTCCCAACCGCCACGACCTGGACGCGTGGCGTTGTACTGCTCCTCGAAATCGGGGACGATGGCGTCGAGCAGGCCGGAGTCGTTCGTGCTGGTCGTGGTCGCGAGGCGTCAGGACCTGCGGCGCGTCGCTCGAACAGGCGGCGACGACAAGGCGAAGGCCATGAGGGCGAGGATCCAACGGCGCATACGGAGTCCTTTCGGCGTAATGATGGGGCATCATAACGCCGCACGGCTCGGCTCGAATCGTCCGGGTCAGTCTCCGCCGGGGCGTTCGTAGATGTCCTCGTAGATCTCGGGATGGCGGCATCCGACCGGTCGCAGAACGCCTGCATGCGTTCCACATGGACGCGGCCGGCGTCCGTGAGGCGAGCGCCGCCGCCCCTGGAACCACCGGTCGTAGTGTCGAGCAGCGGTTCGCCGAGACGTTCTTCCATCTCGTGGATCTTCTGCCACGCGACGCGATACGGCACGCCCATTGCTTCGGCTCCCGCAGTGATGGAGCCGTTGTCGCCAATGGCGGCCAGGAGTTCCATCCGCCAGCGAGAGGCCGCAACTTCTCCGTTGACTTCAAACCAGATATTGAACTGTGGTTCCACGGCGGCCTCGATGGGTTGTCCGGTCCCCAGGCTACCGGGGGTCGGCACCGCGCAGAGCGCCGTATGTCACTCCGTGGAGAATTTCACCTGCAGCGTCACGGCCACTTGCTGCTGACCCGACGAGATCGGAGTCTCGAAGGCACCCGCCTCATCGGCCGCGAAGTCACGGTAGACCGGCATCGGATCCATATTCGCGAAGGACTCACTGACGGCAACGGCATCACCGAGTGTGGTTCCTGAGAGCTCCGCCAGTTGCTGGGCCTTCGCGTACGCATCGTCCCAGGCAGCCGCACGAGCCGCAGCGATGAGTTCTGTGTCGTCCTCGATGGAGAACGAGACTCCCGAGATCCGGATCTCATCTCCGGTCCCGGACGCGGCTTCGTCGATGACCGATCCGGCCGAATCGAGGTCACGGATCTTGGCGACCACCGTGTTGTCGACGCGGTAGCCGAGGAGTCGCTGCTCGGTGCCTGAGTAGTCGTATTCGGGGTAGATCGAGTAGTTCGCAGTCTGGATGTCTTCGGCTGCGACACCGGACGATGTGAGGCTTGTGATCAGTCCGTCGGCGAGGGCGGCCGCGTCACGGACGGCCTGCTGAACCGTTGGCCGGATCACTGAGACGCCAAACTGCATCTGCAGCGTGTCCGGTGTGCCATAGACCTCGCCGGTGCCGGATACGGCGATGCCGTTTGCGGCGGCGCCGGTCTCCGAATTCTCAACCGTCACGCTCGGCGTGCACGACGCAACAAGAAACGCCGCCATCGCGATCCCAATCACCGTGAGCTTTCTCACAGCCACCTCCTCATGTGTGCCCTCATTGGACGATCGTAGGGTCCAGGGAGGTTCCCGGAGTCTCTTCCGGCGATCGCCCTCACCCCGGAATCCTCAGCTGACCTTCATGTACCGCTCAGTCGGCGCTCACATCCGTTGGGTTGAATTGCGCAGCGAAACAACTCAGGGAGAGTCTCATGACCGTCAACTCCAATTCCGCCTCCGTCGCGTTCCTCGCTGGCGCTGTGCTCGTTGCCATGATCGGGGTCACCGCTGCGGCCGTGGCGGCTTCGAGCGACGACGTCGGAACGACGACCCTCACCGCCGAACCGATCGTACCGCGGACCGTGGCGGCCTCCGGTGTGGGTCTCACCGATGCAGAGGTCGAAGGGATCCTCTTCATGCGGGAAGAAGAGAAGCTAGCCAGGGATGTGTACCTCGGCCTCGGTGATCTCTGGGACCTGCGAATCTTCCAGAACATCGCAGCAGCCGAGCAGCGCCACATGGACGAGATGCTCGGACTGATCGACACCTACGGACTGGATGACCCTGAGACCATGGGCACGGTCGGGGTGTTCGAGAACGACGATCTGCAGACCCTGTACAACGGCCTCATGGTGATGGGCGCCGAATCCGTCGAGGCGGCCCTCGAGGTCGGTGCAACCGTCGAGGAAGTCGACATCGCGGACCTGAACGACTACCTCGTCAAACCGACGGTCGTCGACATCGGGATGGTCTACGAGAACCTGCTGCGCGGCTCTCGCAACCATCTCCGCGCCTTTGTGTCGCAACTCGAGGCTGGGGGCATCGACCGCGAAGCGACCGTGCTCGACCCTGCGCAGTACGAATCAATCGTGAATGCGGAGACCGGGCGAAGGAACGGCGGATCGATCGAACACGCCTGCGGCGGGCAGTCGGAGTTCGGTGGGCACGATGGTGGCGGCCGCCGTGGGCGTGGACCGGGTGGCGGTCAAGGTTCGGGTGGCGGTCACGGCGGCGGAGGACAATGGGGCGGAAGCGGCTGAACCGCGGAACGCGACAGCGCCAACCTATGCGATGAATGGCGGTCGGCAGCTCACAGTGCGAGGGCGATGATCGCACCGACCGCGAAGGCAACGCCGGCGATCTGCACCGCGGTCGGTCGCTCACGGAGGACGATGATGGCCGCCACCGCTGTGACGACGGGGTAGAGCGATGACAGAACAGCGTTCACACCGAGCGGACCGGTCTGGATTGCGAGTGCAATCGCGATGTTGGCGGACATGTCGAGGCCACCGATGCCGGCGAGAAGCCCAAGGTCGCGTCCCCGTGGGGGTGCGATGGCCTTGGCCGCGAACGCAATGAGGAATGCGACTGGTATCGATGCAGCTCTGGCGCCAACCAGCGGCCACAGACCCGATTCGCTCGATGCCTGGCTCAACGCAATGAAGAAGAGCCCAAACAGTGCTCCAGCGGCTGTCGCCTGACCGACGATTCGCGGGCCGACGCCCCGTGCACCCCGCTGCAAGCCCACGAGAAGGACCGCCCCGACGCCGAGGGCAATCCCGAGCCATTGGCGGCTGGTGAGTGTCGATCCCCGAGCAAGGTCGAAGGCCACCGGAACTACTGCCGATGTTGCACCGGTGATTGGGGCGACGACCGACATCGTTCCCGCAGCGAGGGTCGCATAGAGGATCATCAAGCCACCGAGGCCCGCGACGCCGGCGAGGGCGCCCCAGAGGACATCACCGAGGGTCACGTGGTCCGCCGGGACGACGAACAGCCCGACGATCAACAACGAAGCGCCGATGAGCATCGACCACGCCGTGACCGTCCATACCGCCATGCGCTTCGCGAGCAGTCCGCCGGTGAAATCGGCGAGACCGTAGAACGCGGCCGAGGCGACGGCGAGGAGCTGGCTCATAGAGTTCTGGATCGTACCGGCGGGGCGCTCTGCGGCCGCCACACGCGAGCACCACGGCCGATCGATATCTGTCACCACAGCGTCGCCGCTCGCCTACGGTTGGCGCATGCCCAATCGACTCGCCGAAGCTGCTTCCCCGTACCTGCTACAACACCAGGACAACCCTGTTGATTGGTGGGAATGGGGGATCGACGCGTTCGATGAAGCAGCACGCCGGGACGTACCGGTCTTCCTTTCCGTGGGGTACTCGGCCTGCCACTGGTGCCATGTGATGGCTCATGAATCATTCGAGGACGATGAGACCGCAGCGTTCCTCAACGCGAGGTTCGTGAGCGTCAAGGTCGATCGGGAAGAGCGCCCGGACATCGATCGGATCTACATGGACGCCGTCACGGCGACCACCGGGCACGGTGGCTGGCCGATGACCGTGTTTCTCACCCCCGCTGCGAAGCCGTTCTACGCCGGGACGTATTTTCCGAAGGAGCGAAGGCAGGGAATGCCGTCATTCCTCGAGGTGCTCGAGGCAGTGGATGCCGCCTGGAGCGAGCAGCGTCACGACATGATCGGCCGCTCCGAGGAGATCACCCGGGTTCTCGCGTCCCAAACGAACGCATCGGCGATGCTGCCCACCGAGGGCGCGCTGGCGGCAGACGTCGACGCCATCGCTTCGATCTTCGATCCGACGTTCGGCGGCTTTGGCCGGTCACCCAAGTTCCCCCAGCCGTCAACGCTCGAGTATCTCCTGCGCTTCTCGATTCTTCGTCCGGAGAGCGATCGTGCCGGGAAGGCACAGTCGATGGTGGTGACCACCCTCGACCACCTTGCCCGGGGAGGGATCAACGACCATCTCGACGGGGGATTCGCCAGATACTCCGTTGATGAGCGGTGGCTCGTGCCTCACTTCGAGAAGATGCTCTACGACAACGCCCTGCTCGCACGCCTGTTCCTTCGTGCGTGGCAGACGACGAGGGATCCGTGGATGGCCGACACCGCCCGGGCGACACTCGACTACCTCGCCCGGGACATGCTCGATCCGTCCGGGGGCATCCATTCGGCGGAGGATGCGGACGCCGCAGGGGTTGAAGGCTCGTTCTCGGTGTGGCCGTGGCAGGAACTCGTGGACGTTCTCGGCGACGACGTTGAACTTGCCGCCGCCATGTACGGTGCAACGCCCGAAGGCAACTTCGAGGGCGCGAACATCCTTCATCTGCCGCGACCGCTTTCGGCGCTCGCCGCAGACCGCGGCATCTCGGAGGCCGAATTGCGAATCGCCCGAACGCGGATCGACGGGCGACTTCGCGCACGCAGGGATCGGCGGATCCGTCCGCACCGCGACGACAAGATCGTCACTGCCTGGAACGGTCTTGCGTTGCGTTCCTTTGCCGAGGCAGGGGCCGTGTTGGGCAGCGATCGCTACCTGGACGTGGCTCGGGGCATCGCCACCTTCATCACGGACACAGCCACCGTTGACGGGCGTCTCCGGCGGTCGTGGCGGCACGGCCGGCACGGGCCGGACGGATTCTGCGACGACTACGCGGCCTCCGCCGTTGGTCTGTTCGCTCTCTACCAAGCTACCGGCGAGGAGTCCTGGTATCGGGTGGCCGAGCGCCTCACCAGGACGATGGTCGCGCTGTTCGCCGACGACGAAGGAGGCTTCTTCGCGACGGCCTCAGACGGGGACCAACTCATCACCCGACCCAAGAACACCCACGACAACCCGACGCCTTCGGACAACGCCCTTGCCGCGGAGGCGCTCGCCACGCTCGCCGCATACACCGGAGAGCCAGGCCTTGACGTCCTGCTCGAGCGGACCCTCCAGTCCATTGGACCGAGTCTGTCCGCGCAACCCTGGGCACACGGGAGCCTGCTCGGTGTGTGGCTCGCCTCTCCCATGCGTGAGATCGCCATCGTCGGGTCGCCGCAGGATCGCCGCCCGTTCGCCGAGGTTGTCTGGGACCGATTCCGGCCGGACACCGTCCTCGGCGTGGGGGACGGAACCGACTCCAGTGTGCCACTCTTGCGGGATCGCAGTGCAGCAGAACGCGGGGCACGGACATACGTGTGCCGGGGATTCGTGTGTGACCTCCCGACCGAAAGCCCCTCGGACCTTTCTGCTCAATTGGGCGACGACGCACCGGCGAGCACGGCTTCGAGGACGGCGACCCGCTGAGGCGCGGCGGCGACGATCCGCAGCGAAAGGCCGTCGAAGGCGAACACCTCGCCGACGCTCGGGATGCGGCCGGCCGTGCCAATCACCATGCCGCCCACCGTGTGCCAGTCGCCCTCCGGCAGAGCAACGCCGGTTACGGCGCTCAGGTCGTCCACGTCGGCAGCTGCATCGACTCGCCATCGGTTGCGGCCGATGGACCTGATGAGCGGTCGGAGGTTCTCACCCTCGTCCGACACCCGACCAACGAGTTCTCCGACCACGTCTTCGATCGTGACGATGCCGGCCGTGCCGCCATGCTCGTCGACCGCCAGGGCGAAGTGAACGCCGGCTGCTTGCATCTCGGCCAGCAGGTCGACGACGCGCTTGGTCTCCGGCACCGCGAGTTCCGTCGTCGCGACCGATGTCACGGCGGCATCGGGGGAGCGCATGATGGCCGCGGCGAGGTCCTGGAGGCGCACCACGCCCCGAACATCGTCGAGGTCTCCTTCGTAGATCGGGAGCCTGCGATGCCCGCTGTGGATCGCGATCTCGAGGGCTTCAGCGATCGTGGTGTCGACGCGAACTCCGACGACCTCCGTTCTCGGAGTGAGGATCTCTTCAACGGTTCGGTCGCCCATCTCGAACGCGCGCTCCATCAACTCACGGTCGGTCTCGTCGATCGAACCCTCGACCGCGGCGTGCGATGCGAGGCGTCGGAGTTCATCCTCCGTGACGGTGGCCGCGGCGGCGATGCCCGACCCCGGCGCTTGAAGGTCCGCAAACCAGACGAGGCCCGTCACGATCGGACGGAGCAGCCACGCCAGGGCCGCAAGGATCGGGGTCGTCGCTCGTGCTACCTGGTACGGGTGCCGGACCGCGTACGTCTTCGGGATCGCCTCTGCGTACACGAACAGCACGACCGTCAACGCGATCGAGGCCATCGTCACGCCGACGTTTCCGAAATGCCGTCCCGAGAGCATGCCGGTAACCGTCGCGGCTCCGATCTGCACGAGGAGCACGACCAGAAGCACGGTGTTGAGCACCCTCGGCAGATCGTCGAGAAGCTGGAGGAGGCGTGCCGAGCGCCGATCGCCGTCGGTTGCCGCGACCTCGACTCGAACCCGCTGAACCCGGAGCAAGGCGGCTTCGGAAGCACCGAGCACAAACGCCGCGATCAAGAGTCCTCCGAGAACCAGCAAGAGTGCGAGGTCGGTTCCGTTCATGCCCCAAGTCTCGCGCATTACGGTTCGGAGCGCGGAAACCTCGTCCTCCCTCCCGCAGGGTTGGGGGACGCGGAGGACCGTCAGCGACGACGCAGGAGGGGCTCTGGGCGATCGAACGCTGGAGATGAGGCCTGCCCCGACGTAGGCGACGGCCGAAAGAACGCCTTGCCTCGCCGGCCTCCTAGCATCCGGCTGCAGCCTCAGGAGCCCTCCTCGCATGACCACACTCGCACAACGTTCGGTCACGAGCGCGACCAGACCCATCGGCATCGGCGTCGCCGTCATTGCGTTGGTACTGCCGTGGTTCGTGCAGTTCCCGGGCCTCAGCGACGTTGGCTCGCGAATGTTCGGGATCTTCCTCATGGCCATCGTGCTGTGGGTGACCGAAGCGATCCCGCTCCATGCAACCGCCGCGCTCATCGTGCTGCTCGAGATCCTGATGATCAGCGACAAGGCGTTCGGGAGCGAGTCGATACCCGACGCGCCTTCGTACTCGACCTTCTTCGCCGCCTTTGCGAATCCCGTGATCATGCTCTTCCTCGGTGGGTTCTTCATCGCAGAATCCGCCGCGAAGTTCAACTTCGACAAGTACCTCGCGAAGGTGATGCTGAGGCCCTTCGGAACGTCGCCGCGGTTGATCATGCTCGGTCTCATGGTGATCACGGCCGGGTTGTCGATGTTCATGTCGAATACGGCAACGACCGCAACGCTGATGGCGGTCGTGATTCCCGTCGTCGCCGGACTGCCGGCCGGAGACAAGCTGAAGACCGGTCTGGCCCTCTCGATTCCGATCGCGGCCAATATCGGTGGCATGGGTACGCCGGTGGGCACTCCACCAAACGCCATCGCGGTGGGATCCCTCGCCGACAGCGGGTACAGCGTGAGCTTTCTCCAGTGGATGATCGTTGCGGTGCCGATCATGCTGGTCCTGCTCTTCGGTGCCTGGTGGCTCCTCGGTCGGTTCTATCGCGGTAGTTCGGACCGGATCGACATCAATATCGATGCCGCCTTCGATCGGTCCGGGCCGGCGATGATCTTCTATGTGACGTTCGCCGTAACGGTCCTGTTGTGGCTCACCGAACCGATCCACGGGATCAGTTCCACCATCGTCGGATTCCTCCCGGTGGTGATACTCCTGTCGACGAGGGTCTTCACGACCCGCGACATGCAATCCATCCAGTGGAACGTCCTCTGGCTCGTCGCCGGCGGCATCGCCCTCGGAATCGGGGTTGGGACCTCGGGCCTGGACGCTTGGCTCGTCAGCCGCATCAACTGGGACGCAATCGATCCCGGCATGATCATCCTCGTCCTCGCACTCATCACCGTCGCACTGAGCACCGTCATCTCCAACAGCGCCGCAACCAACCTGCTCATGCCGATCGGGTTGAGCCTGGCGATCTCGGGCGGCCTCGGATTGAGCCCGACTCTGGTGGCGTTCTTCATCGCGATCGCGGCTTCGTCCGCGATGGCCCTCCCGGTGAGCACGCCACCGAACGCGATCGCATACAGCACCGGCGCCGTGACCACGAAGAACATGGCGACGGTGGGTATTGCCGTCGGAGTTGTGTCGCTGCTGCTCTTCTTCCTGATCGCACCCCCGATCTGGAGCATCCTGGGGGTGACATGACCGGCGACGCAGCAGCCACATTCATCTCTGACCGATCCCTCTCCGACAAGCGCGTCGAAGAGGCATTGATCGCGGAGATCGATCGGGTGCTCGATCACCCGGCACGCCGGTTGTTCGCCGCCGGCGACCTGATCGTCCGGGAGAACCGGGACCTCGCCGAGATCATCATCATCACCGACGGCAAGGTCCGGCTCTCCCGCACCACAGACGGCGGACGGAAGACGTACCACATCCGTACGGCCGGCCGGATCGTCGGGCTGATCGCCCTGACGCTCGGAACGTCGGCGTTCTTCGACGTCATCGCCGAGACCGAGGTCACCGCGATCCCGGTCTCCTATGCAGACCTGAACCGCGCATTGACGTCGAGCCCGCAACTCGCCGGTCACTTCACCACGGTTCTCCTTCGGTCATTTGCCAGGCGGGCCATTCGCGCCGTCGAGCAGCACAACGAGATCGACGACCTGAACTCGACACTGGAATCCGAACGCGATCGGCTCCGAGCGACGCTGGAGGAACTCGCGGCGACGCAGACCCAACTCGTGGAGTCCGAGAAGCTCGCGACACTCGGCGAACTCGCCGCCGGGATCGGCCACGAGTTGAACAATCCCGTCGCAGCGATCGTCAGGGCCGTCGACTTCCTCGAGGAGGATGTCGAGAGCCTGCTCGCTGAACGCCACGCGAACGACGCAGCCGCCGAGTATCTCCACGTCGGGATCGACAGCCGCCCGCTGCCGACAGCTGAGGAACGTCGGCGCAGAGGCGAACTCGAGAAGGCAGGCCTCGAATCCGGGATCGCCCGTCGGCTTGTCAAGGTTGGTGTCGCTTCCGCCGACGAGTACCGGGACCGCTTCGGCGGACTCGAACCAGAAGCTCTGGGCGCCCAACTCGACGACATCGAACGCTTCTACGACCTTGGCCTCGCGCTCCGCAATATCGGCTCTTCGGCCGGGCGGATCGCCGATCTGGTCGGGAGCCTCCGCACCTACGCCAGGTCGGGGCAGGAACTGAGCACGGACATCGATCTGAACCACGGGCTCGAGGACACACTCGTGCTTCTCGGTCACCGCTCGCATGGCGTCACCGTCGAACGGGAGTATGGCGAACTGCCGCCGATCGAGGGGTACCCGGGCAAGCTCAATCAGGTGTGGACGAACCTGATCGTAAACGCCCTCCAGGCGCTCGATGGATCAGGTTCGTTGACGATCCGCACCGACTCCCCTTGGCCGGAGAAGGTTCGTGTTCAGGTGATCGACTCGGGGCCGGGTATCGCAGCCGAACATCTCGCCAAGGTCTTCGATCTCCGATTCACGACCCGCGAGGGTCGCGTCGAGTTCGGCCTCGGCCTCGGCCTCCGCATCTGTCAGGACATCGTCGCTCAACACGACGGGACGATCGAAGTCGAGTCACAGCCGGGCCGGACCTGCTTCACCGTGACTCTCCCAACAACACAACCAGAGCATTCCGGAGGAGTGACATGACCGAGCTCGCGATCCTCATTGTTGAGGACGAACCGGAGGTGCGCGACGCCCTGATCCGCGACATAGCCCCCTTTGAGGGCCAGTTCCGGATAGAGGCGGCCGAGGACGTGGACGACGCACGTGCCGCGCTGCAGAGCCTCGCCGAGTCAGGCCAGCGGGCGGCGCTTGTGCTCTGTGACCACATGCTGCCGGGTGTCCACGGCGTGGATTTCCTCATTGAACTCAATCAGGACCAGCAGACGAGACCGGCCCGAAAGGTGCTCGTCACCGGTCAGGCCGGTCTGGAAGACACCATCCGCGCGGTCAACGATGCCGACCTCGATCACTACATCGCCAAGCCTTGGGAGGAAGCCGACCTCCAGGCGGTCGTCCGTGAACAGTTGACGGAATACGTGGCGCGGTGGGTCGAAGATCTGCTGCCGTATGTCTCGGTCCTGAACGGCGCAAAGCTGATGGGCATCATCGCCGCCAGAGGCTACGACCGCTGAAGACCGGCGACTTGCAACTGGCGACTGATCTGACCGCTACGCGGTCAGATCAGGCAGCGTCCCCTTCGCGATGTGCTCGAAGATCAGCGCCGTCTCGATGTGGTCGACCTCTCGCATCGTGGTGAAGCCGCTGACGGCGAGGTCACGCAGGTGATCGGCGTCCCGCACGACGACGTGGACGAGAAAGTCATTCGGTCCGGTCACGTGGGAGATGCTTGATCACTTCAGACATTCTGGCCGCATGCTGTCGGAACGCATCGACCTCTTCGGCGGCATGGCGGCGGAGACGCACGGCGATCATGGCCTGGAGGCCGATGTCGAGCGCGGTGGGATCGACCGTCGCATGGAATCCCGTGAACACGCCTTCTGCTTCGAGGCGTCGCATCCGCTCCGAACACGTCGACGGGGCGATCCCGACGCGGGCCGCCAACTCCTTGTTCGAGAGCCGCGCATTCTCCTGAAGGATGGCGATGATGGCGTGATCCGTGCGGTCAAGGGTTGACATATCGACGTTCTCCCGAATTCCCTGCGGTGCCACTGGTCGCTTGTAGGAGAATACCCCACAATGGGGCTGCGGATAAGTCGTCTGTACGGGGGCAAGCCCGTATCGGCGTAGAGCGCACGGAAGGGACGTACGGTGCGGGACGAGTACGACGACAGCATCGCAGGACGGAAGCTCTCTCCCGAGAGCCTGGTGATGAGCTACGGCTACCGGCCGGAATGGTCGGAAGGTGCGATCAAGAGCCCGATATTCCAGACGTCGACCTTCGTGTTTCAGTCGGCCGCCGAAGGAAAGCGGTTCTTCGAACTCGCCGAGGGAGCGGTTGATGCCGAACCGGGGGAGAAGCTCGGCCTGATCTACAGCCGGCTCAACAACCCCGACCTGGAGATCCTCGAGCACCGGCTCACGCTATGGGACGGTGCCGAACGGGGCCTCGTCTTCGCGTCAGGTATGGCAGCGGTCACAACGGCGGTTCTTGCCAGTGTTCGGCCCGGCGATGTGTTGCTGCACACGGCGCCCCTCTACGGTGGCACCGACCATTTCGTGCGTGACCTCCTTCCCGAGTTCGGTATCCACTCCGTCGAATGGGAGCCGGGGATGTCTGAGGCCGACGTCGATGCACTGCTCGAGGCCGCGCTCGAAGGCCGCCGCTTCGGCGCGATCCTCATGGAGACGCCAGCCAACCCCACGAATGATCTGTTCAGCATTGCCATGGCCCGTCGCCTCGCCGACCGGCACGCTTCGCCGGGGGATCACGTTCCCGTCGCCGTCGACAACACCTTCCTGGGTCCGATCTGGCAGCACCCGCTCCGGCACGGCGCCGACCTCGTCATCTACTCGGCAACCAAGTACATCGGCGGCCATTCCGATCTCATCGCCGGGGCCGTGCTGGGGAACGCCCCATTGATGGGAAAGGTGGCCGGGATGCGGACCGTGCTCGGCAGCATGGCGACGCCGATGAACTCCTGGCTGATGATGCGCAGCCTCGAGACACTCGACCTCCGGATGCGGCGCGAGACCGCATCCGCCGAGAAGATCGCAGCATTCCTTGCGACGCATCCCAAGGTGGTCGAGGTCAGCTACCTCGGGCTGTTGCGCGACGGCGACCCCGGCTATGACATCTACACGGAGCAGGCCGAGGGGCCGGGAGCGATGATCTCGTTCTGGATCGACGGCGGCGAGGAGGAGGCGTTCCGCTTCATCGACGCTCTCAGCCTCATCCATCTCGCCGTCAGCCTCGGGAGCACCGAGACGCTCGTCGAGCATCCCGCCACGATGACCCACAGCGGGGTTGATGCCGACGAGAAGAAGAAGCTACGGGTGAATGGCTCCCTTGTGCGCTTCTCGATCGGAGTCGAGAACCCCGACGATCTGATCCACGACATCTCCAACGCGCTGGACGCAATCTGACGAAAGGACCACGCGATGCATCGAAGCTGGGCGGAACCCTGGAAGATCAAGATGGTCGAGCCGATCACGATGACGACCCGCGAGGACCGCGAGCGGGCGATCCACGAAGCCGGGTTCAACACGTTCCTGCTCAAGTCGGCCGATGTCTACATCGACCTCCTCACCGATTCCGGGACGTCGGCGATGTCCGACCGGCAGTGGTCGGCGATGATGATCGGGGACGAGTCGTACGCGGGAGCCGAGAGCTTCTACCGGCTCGTGGACGCTGTTCATGATGTGTACGGCTACGAGGAGTTGATCCCGACTCATCAGGGAAGAGGCGCCGAGCATCTCCTCAGCCAGATCCTGATCAAACCCGGCGACGTCATCCCCGGCAACATGTACTTCACGACGACCCGGTTCCACCAGGAGTACGCCGGTGGGATCTTCGTCGACGTGATCATCGACGAGGCGCACGATCCGGCGAGCGAGTTCCCGTTCAAAGGGAACGTGGATCTCGACAAGCTCCGGGCCGTTGTCGACGAGTACGGGTCGGATCGGGTTCCATATGTTTCGTTCGAGACCAATGTGAACATGGCGGGCGGACAACCGGCGTCGATGGCCAACCTCCGCGAGGTCTACGAGTACTGCCGCGCCAACGACATCCTTGTCATGCTCGACGCCACCCGAGCCCTCGAGAACGCCTACTTCATTCAGCAGCGCGAACTCGGGTACGCCGATCGTTCGGTCGCGGAGATCGTTCGCGAGATTGCCTCCTATTCGGACGGGGCGACCGTCTCGTCCAAGAAGGACAACCTCGTCAACATCGGAGGCTTCCTGGCACTGCGGGATCCGGAGCTTGCCCGCCAGGCGCGGGCGCTCCTGGTTGCTTTCGAGGGCCTCCACACCTACGGCGGCATGTCCGGACGCGACATGGAGGCGCTCGCGGAGGGCATCCGGGAGATGGTGGCTACCGACGATCATGTGCGGGCCAGGGTGGGTCAGGTCGAGTACCTCGGCCGGAAGCTGATCGATGAAGGTATCCCCCTGGTCCGTCCGATCGGCGGCCACGGGGTGTTCCTGGATGCGGCGAAGATCCTCCACCACATGTCCCAGGATCACTACCCGGCGCAGGCGCTCACCGCGGCGATCTACCGGGATTCGGGTGTGCGTGGCATGGAGCGCGGCATCGTGTCGGCAGGTCGAGATCCGGAGACGGGGGAGAATCGGCGGCCCAACCTCGAACTAGTTCGCCTCACGATCCCGCGTCGGGTATACACCCAGTCGCATATGGACGTGACCGCCGAATCCGTCATCGAGGTCTGCAAGCACCCCAACGACATCAGGGGCCTCCGCTTCACGTACGAGCCGGACTCCCTGAGGTTCTTCCAAGCCAGGTTCGAAGAGATCGAGTAGTTGAGCCCCGACCAGGACAAAGGCGCCGGCCGCGACGCCGGCCGTGTCATCCGGGGGATGAACCGGGCGCTAGGCCGGAATGGTCTCGACGATGTGGCGTTCGAGCACATCCCAGGTTGCCGGATGGGCGAGTTCGTCGCGCATCGAACGGAGCGTTGCGAGGAACGAGGGCACCGCTGCCTCGACCGACATCGGGTTCGGCCGTGCGATGTCCAGGACACGCTCGTCGGGTCGCAGCACCAGCACATCGGTATCCGGCCATTGGGCCTTCAATCGATTGATCTCGGAGGCGAGGGCCGTCCTGCCTGCGCGATCCAGCAGTTCCTCATAGAAGCGGCCGCCGCTTCGTGAGTCCGTGGCGGCCATCGGGGCAACGACGATGACCAGATCGAGCGGTTCGGGGTTCGCAAGGAGGAGATCGACGCTGGTCCCCGAAGCGACGCCACCGTCGGCATAGGTTCGACCGTCGATCCTGACCGGCTCGTAGACGAATGGAACAGCGCTCGACGCCGCAACCGCCTGTTTGAGTGAGACGACCGGCGCCGCCTCGGTACCGAACGGCACCCGGGTCCGGCTATCGAGGTCGTATGCGACGATGACGGTTGGAAGGTCGGGCCATTCGTCGGCAAGGTCTCCGAGGCTGTTCTCGACCCATCCAACGAGGGCATCAGTTGAGTAGATCCCCGGACTGCCGAGCACGACGCCGAGTCCCGGCCGCATGATGCTCGGGACGATTCCCTGGCGGACCCATCGCATCAAGCCACGGGGGCGAATGCGTTGGTAGACGTTTCCCGAGAGCCACTCGACGACCTCGTCGTCGTGCCGCGCCTCTCCGATCATGGTGTCGAGGTTGAGGGCGCCGCCGCGCACGAGCGCCGCGATGAACGACCCCGACGACGTGCCGATCACCACGTCGGCGGTCGTGGCGTTCCAGCCCGTGGCCATCTGGAGCGCGAACAAGGTGCCGAAGTGATACGAGGCGCCGGTGATTCCACCACCACCGAGGACGAGGCCTACCGAACTCATCAGCGGAGGATACGACGTTCGCCCGAGGGTTCGAGCGACCGTATCGTGATGCCGTGCAACTGACGACGCCTGAACGCTCGGACATTCGCGGGTTTCTCGACGAGATCCGGGCGGTGGACGGCCACCCCCCCTTGTCGGGCAACAAGATCGCGATGGTCGATCGCGAGGACGGAAGGGTCGCGGCCTGGGCAGACGGGGAAGGCCTCTGCCTCGTCGGTGTCGCGGCGCGCTATTCCGATCCCGGGCACTGGGCGGTCGAGGCGGCGCTCGCCGAGCGTATGCGTCGGGCGACGGATGAGGAGGCCGCGATCCGCGCTGCGGTCGGTCTCGTCCCGGAGGGAGAAGCGCACTCGTTCTGGTCGTTCCGTGAGGCGCAGGTCGACGCGGCGCATCGCCTCGGGTATGCCGAACTGCGGGCCGTGCTGCGCATGACGGGATCGATCGACGATATCGCGCTGAGGCCCGTGCCCGGCGTGGAGATCACCCCAATCAGGGATACGGACATTCCGATGATCGTCGAGATCAACAATCGGGCATTCGCCGGTCATCGGGAACAGGGAGCCATGACCGAGGCGGGCTTCCTGGCGATGGCCGAACTCGCGTGGTTCAGATTGGACGGGGTGTTGGTTGCGCGGGCAGCGCAGGGGGTCATCGGGTTCTGTGTCACGAAGCGGGAGGGGAGCGAGGTCGGCGAGGTTTACCTGCTCGCCGTCGACCCGGACGCGTCCGGGATGGGACTCGGCTCGGCTCTCGCGGCCGCCGGCTTCAACGTGCTCGCGGACCAAGGCGCCACGAGAGCGGTTGTGTGGACGGACGAAACCAACCGTGCAGCGATACGTGTCTATCGCATGCTTGGGCTCGCTGAAGACTTCCGAAATCGGGAGCTGGCTCCCGCTACCGGCTCATAGGCGGCGTGTCGCTATCCGAACGGCTGCCCACACGACGCACAGCCCGCATCATCTTCGCGGGTCTGCGCGAGGCACCACGGGCAAGGCAGATCCGCCACCGCTTCTTCCCTGCCGAAGACGGGTAGGACCTCCATGACCGGCGCCGCCGATGCCGAGCGGGACGATGTCCCGACGGCGACGAACGCAACAGCGATGAACACCGACGCAATCGCAATCTCAAACATCCGAGTCTCCTGGCTCCTACGACGACTCGATGCTACGCCCAGAGCGCGAAATCTCCCGGTATTTCAGACTGAGCGCGGACGGCGCGAGAACTCTACGGGTTGGCGATCACGGCGGCCTGCCGCAGGTCGGAGACGGTCTGCGTGTACGCGTCGATGCCGTGGTCGCTCATTCGCTGCTCCGCCTCGTACACGAGGCGCATCGCTGCGTGATAGACGATCCAACGATTCAGCTGAACCGGGCTGAGGACCCGTCCGTATCCCTGCTGCAGTGCCTCGGCTGCTGCAGGTCCTGCCTGCGACTCCAACAACCAGGCGGCCTTGGAGAGATCCCACTCCGGCGGTGCGAGCGTCGCCCACTCCCAGTCGACCAGCGTGACCTCGCCATCGTCATCGACGATGAAGCGGTCGGGGGTAGGGTCGGTGTGGGCGGGAAGCGGACCTGAAGCTTCCGGCGGGGGCACGGCGGCGACGTCGGCAAAGAGGTCGGCATCGATCCCGACGCGGCCCCGATAGCGGGCGAGTCGCCGCATCGTCGACGCATGATCGATGTCGACCCACTCGGCGTCCATGCCGCGAGAGAGATTCGAGATGTTGCTCGGGTCGGATGCGTGCAGCGTCTGGAGGATCGTTCCTGCACGCCTGGCCGCTTCCTTCCCGCCCGGGAGGGAAGCAAGGCTCCACTGTCCCGGATCCTCGAACAGCGCCCATGACTCCTCTTCGGTCGCGACGCCGTCGAGTTTGACGGGGATGCCGGGCCGATCCTTCAGGGCCTCGAGGGCATGCGACTCCCGACGCTCGCGTGCGGGTGTGCCGTACACCTTGAGCAGGACACTTCCGCCGCCGCGCCAGATGCGAAAGAGGTGGTTGGTTGCGAGTGCCTTCGTCGGCCGGGTGAGGTCCTGGAAATGGTCCCCGGCGGCGATACGTTCGGCAAGTCGGTAGGCGTCGATGATCACTCCGTTCCTTGGAGCCGTCATTGTGTCACGGTCTGCATCAGGTTGCGAAGGCGGTAGCCTTGCCTCTCCCGATTTCAGCGAGCGTTCATCATGCCAGTCCAACTCACCATGCCCGACGGCACTCAGCGTTCCTTTGAGGATGGCACAACGGGGTACGACGTCGCGAACTCCATCGGCGCCGGCCTGGCTCGCGCCGCGGTCGCCGTGTCGGTCAATGGAGAGACGCTCGACCTCGGCCGCACCATCGATCAGGACGGCTCGTTCTCAGTGATCACCGAGAACACCGAAGAGGGCCGCGCGGTACTCCGCCACTCCGCTGCTCACGTCATGGCGCAAGCGGTGCTTGACCTCTTCCCGGGCGCCACGTTTGCGATCGGGCCTCCGATCACCGACGGGTTCTACTACGACTTCGACATCGGCCGACCCTTCACACAGGAAGACCTCGACCGGATCGAGGCACGCATGGCCGAGATCATCGAGATCGACCAGAGTTTCGTGCGCGAGTCGCTCTCGATCGACGAGGCCCTCGAGATGTTCGAAGACCAGCCGTTCAAATCGGAGATCATCCGAGGCGTCGACGAAGCCGAAGGTGCCGGGACGAGCGAAGTATCGATCTACCGCAACGATGCCTTCGTCGATCTCTGTCGAGGCCCGCACGTCACATCGACCGGGCGTCTCAAGGCCGTGAAGCTCATGCGGACCTCCGGCGCGTATTGGCGCGGCGATGAGAAGAACCCTCAACTCCAGCGAATCTACGGGACCGCGTGGGAGGACCGGAAGGCTCTGCGCACATACCTGAACCGTCTGGAAGAGGCGGAGAAGCGTGACCACCGCCGCCTCGGCGTGGAACTGGATCTCTATTCGTTCCCCTCCGACCTCGGCAGCGGCCTGGCCGTCTGGCATCCGAAAGGTGGTCTCCTTCGCAAGGAGGTTGAGGACTACAGCCGCAGGACGCACCTGGCCCACGGATACGACTACGTCGTTTCACCCCACGTTGCCAAGGCGGACCTGTGGAAGACCAGCGGACACCTCCAGTTCTACGCCGAGGGCATGTACCCGGCGATGGAACTCGACGGCGATCAGCAGTACTACGTCAAGCCGATGAACTGTCCGTTCCACATCCTCATCTACAAGTCGAGGAGCCGGAGCTATCGCGAACTGCCGCTGCGCCTGTTCGAGCTCGGGACCGTGTACCGCTATGAGCGGTCGGGTGTCGTGCATGGGCTCTTGCGTGCGAGAGGATTCACTCAGGACGACAGTCACATCTTCACGACGGTCGGGCAGATGGCGGAAGAACTCCAGAGCCTGCTCGATTTCGTGCTGATGGTGCTCCGCGATTTCGGATTCGATGAGTTCGAAGCCGATCTGTCGACGCGGGATCCTGAGAAGTCGATCGGGTCGGATGAGTTGTGGGAACTCGCGGAAGCATCGCTCGCCAAGGCGCTCGAGACAGCTGAGCTGCCGTACCAGGTCGCGCACGGCGAGGGCTCGTTCTACGGGCCGAAGATCGATATTCACGTCAAGGATGCGATCGGCCGGCGGTGGCAGCTCTCGACGATTCAGCTCGACTTTGCTCAGCCGGAGAACTTCAACCTCACGTTCGCCTCATCGGGCAATGTGAGGGAGCGGCCGGTGATGATCCACCGGGCCCTGCTCGGGTCGGTCGAGCGCTTCATCGGCGTTCTCGTCGAGCACTACGCCGGTGCCTTTCCTGCGTGGCTCTCGCCGGTGCAGGCTGCAGTCGTTCCTGTGGCGGACCGGCATGCGGACTATGCCTTCGAGGTCGCCGAAGCGCTGAGGAAGCATGGAATCCGGGTCGACGTCGACTCGGCTGACGACACGGTCGGCGAGAAGATCCGTCGCGCGATCACACAGAAGGTCCCCGCCGTCCTCGTCGTCGGGGACGAGGATGTCGAAGGTGGCACGGTAGGGCTTCGACTCCGCGAAGATACGGGCGAGCAGCGCGGGCTTCCGCTTGATGATGTCGTTGCGAACCTCGTCGAACGCTGCGCGCCGCCGCGATAGAACTGACCGCTCGGCGGCCGGTTGGGTCGCTGTTCTGCAACCAAAGGAACCAAACACGTGAAGAGCTTCGTCAATTTCCTGGCACGGGTCGTGCATCGCGCCCCGTGGGCCGTAATCGTCGGAACGGTCGTCATCGCGCTGGTGTTCGGCGGGTTCGCCGGACAGTTCCAGCCATCTGAAGACCAGAACGAGAGTTTTGCCCCCGAAGCCCCGGAGCTCACCGCGGCCGATACGATCAGCGCGCAATTCGGCGCAGACATCAGCCAGAGCGTGATGCAGATCATCGTCTCGTCGACCGGCGGCGACGTGATCACCGTTGACGGCCACGTCGCCACGACCGCGATCCAGCAGGCGATCCTTGCCGGGCCGATGGCCGCGTATCTCACGGCGTCTCCGGATCAGCAGCCGGTCATTTCGTACATGAGCCCGGTGGATCAGGCGATCGCTGCCGGAGCGCCGGCCCCAACCACAGATGCGGAACTGAAAGCGCTCTACACGATGGCGCTCAGCCAGATCCCGCCTGAGCAGCAAGGCTTCCTCGACGGGATGCTCCCGGCCGACGCCGACCGCGACGCCCTCACGTCTCCGAGTGGTCTGGTCATCTCGTTCTCGATCGGAGAGTTCGATGATCAGGACTTCGTCGATGCGGTGGTAGCGACCGCGGATGCGATCGCGGAGATCCCGCTCGCCGCCGGTTACGAGGCGGAGCCGTTCTCCATGGAACTCATCTTCGCGGGAACCGATGAATTCCAGGCCGAGATCGGCCGCCTGTTCGCCAGCGCGGGGTTCATCATCCTGCTCGTGCTCACCACCGTCTTCCTCGTACTTCCGAAGAAGCGCAAGAACAAGATCATCGCCGGTGTCGGCATCGCAGCCATGCTGGGTGCGATCGTGATGCTCGTGTTGCCCGGCCTCGCAAAGGGATTCCCCGACATCCTCCCATCAAGCATCGGCGATTGGACGACGTCAACGTTGCTCATCGGCGCCCTTTCGGTCTTCACTCTCGTCTTCGCCGTGTGGTCGTTCTCGACCGGACGCCTCCGCAGAACGGTCGCGGACACGCTGGTGACCATGGCCGGCATCGGTTTTGCGATCATGATCATGAACGGTGCGGGGTATCTGATTTACGGCTCGGCCGGTCCGATGAGTCAGATACTTCCAATCCTGTTGATCGGCCTCGGCGTGGACTACTCGATCCACGTCACGTCCCGATACCGAGAAGACGCGTCCGAAGGTGATCCAGTACCGAATGCGATCACGATGTCCATCCGAACGGTGGGCGTTGCCCTCGTTCTCGCGACCATTACCACGTCCGTCGGGTTCCTCACGAACCTCCTCAACGACATCCCGGCGCTTCGCGAGTTCGGACTGCTTGCCGCGATCGGTATCACCGCATCATTCTTCGTGATGCTCACGTTCGTTCCCGCCGTTCGTCTTCTGCTCGATAGCCGGGGCGAGCGCAGGGGCACCCTTGACACCAACACACTGAGGGGCGGGGACGCTCGCTTCCTGCCACGCTTGATCGGGCGGACCGCGTGGCTCGCGAAGCACGCCGCCATCCCGACTCTCATCGTGTCCCTCATCCTTGGAGTCCTCGGCGCACTCGGAACGAGTCGTCTGGAAGCGAGCTTCAGCTTCATTGACTTCGTACCCGTCACGTCTCCGTATCGGGCCACGTTCGAGACGCTGATCGACAACTACGGAGGAGGCTTCGGCGAGGAGACCCAGGTCCTGATCGAGGGTGATGTGGCGACACCGGCCGCGTACAACGCCATGGTGGACTCGACGACGAATCTCACGAGTGTCGAGAACGTCGTTCAGTTCGGGGCCTTCCCTGCCGCCGAATCCCCGATTTCTCTCGTGCTGCGGCTCGCGAATCCTGAGTCGGAGTCGTTCGACCCGACCGTCGCCCAGGCTGCCGGTGCCGCAGGTATGACGGCAACGAGCCTGAAGGTGTCGGACTCCGCGGATGTTCCCGCGCTCTACGCCGCGCTGTTCGCAGCGGACCCAGAAGCGGCGTCATCGGTGATCCACGTGACCGACCAGGGCTCGTATGCATCAGCGCTGTTCTCGCTCCAGACGCAGGCGGGTGAGGCTGCCGCCGGCCAGCTTCAGGAGGATCTGAACGAGGCATTCGTACCGGTGACCGATGCCGGCCTCGACGTCGTGCCGACGTCGACCGCCATCATCTCCGAGGTCATCATCAACACCTTGCAGAGCTCGCAGCTCTCCTCCCTGATGTACACCCTCATTGCCGTGCTGATTCTCCTGGTGGTCTACTACTGGTTCGAGGTCCGCCGTCCGCTGCTCGGAGCGATCACGACACTCCCCGTGGTGCTGGTCGTGCTGCTCTCTTTCGGGATCATGTGGGCTGCCGGCATCCCGTTTGGGCCGATCACCGCCACGGTCGCTGCCCTCGCGGTCGGCATCGGAATTCCCTACATGATCCACGTGACGCACCGCTATGAAGAGGATCGGATCCGCAACGACAACGAGAACGAGGCGATCGAGTCGACCCTGACGCATACCGGAGGGGCGCTCGCCGGATCTGCGATGACGACGATCTTCGGGTTCGGAATCCTGATGACGTCGACCACGATCCCGTTCCGCCAGTTCGGGCTCGTCACGGCCTACACGATCCTGCTATCGCTGCTCGCGGCGATCCTCGTCTTGCCGTCGATGCTCGTCGTCTGGGATCGATGGCATCGCAGTCGTGGTGAAATGACGCTCGATCCCGAACTGGTTGAGCGATCCTTCGGCGAGACCCACGAGTGAGCCAAGACCGTCGTTCGATCGAGATCCCGGCTGAGATCGCTGCATCAGCCGCGATCCCCGAAGATCTCGATTCGAACGTCGTCGGCGAGTATCACGTACCCGACACGAATCGCCGGCGCCGCGCCGCGCTTGCCTACGTCGCTGGGGCCGTGGTTGTTGCCGGCCTCATCGCCGCAGGAGCCCTGCCGTCCGCCATGTGGTGGACCGCCGTCGTCGTCTTGGTCGCGGTCGGCACGTACCACCTCATCGCAGGGTGGAACCTCGAAGTACGAGAGGGTGAAGCGCTTGAGATCGCGAACCGGACCGTTGGGTTCGCCGTTGGCCATGCTTCGGCATCGCTGGGATTCGTCGGGTGGCGCGCCCGGCCGGTGTGGAACGTGCTGGTGTTCAGTGCGGATGATCCGCCATCGGAACGCGGCCTCGTGAGGATCGACGGAATCGAAGGGACCGTCGTGGACCACTACAGCGAGCCGGTTCCGGAGCCCGATCGGGTTACCGAGGCCGAATAGTCACGCCGCTTGCGGACCTACCGCTCCGAGATCGGGACGTAGGGCTTGTCGATATCCCCGACGTAGATCTGGCGGGGGCGCATGATGCGCGTATCGGGATCCTCCGTCATCTCTTTCCACTGAGCCATCCAACCGGGCAGCCGTCCGATCGCGAACAGGACCGTGAACATCCGGGTTGGGAACTTGAGCGCTCGGAAGATGAGGCCGGAGTAGAAGTCGACGTTCGGATAGAGCTTGCGCTCGGCGAAGTAGGGGTCGTCCAACGCCGCCTGCTCGAGTTCCTTCGCGACATCCAGGAGTGGATCGGTGATTCCCATCTTCTCGAGGACCTCGTCGGCGTAGCTTCGGAGCACGCGGGCGCGGGGGTCGTAGTTCTTGTACACCCGGTGACCGAAACCCATGAGGCGGAACGGGTCGTTGGGATCCTTGGCTCGCAGGATCATGGTCTTCGGCGATGCGTTCGGGTCGTCGACGATCGTCTGGAGCATCTCGATGACGCGCTGGTTCGCGCCGCCGTGGAGCGGCCCCCACAACGCATCGATTCCCGCTGAGACCGATGCAAAAAGGTTCGCCTGGCTCGATCCGACGCCGCGAACCGTCGCCGTGGAACAGTTCTGCTCGTGATCCGCGTGAAGGATGAGCAGCACGTTCAATGCCTTCGCCAGGACCGGATCAATCTCCTCCTGCTGTACCGGCAGGTGGAACATCATGTGGATGAAGTTCTCGACGTAGGCGAGGTCGTTGCGTGGGTAGCAGTACGGCATTCCGGTCGACTTCTTGTAGGCCCAGGCTGCAATCGTGGGCATCTTTGCGATCAGTCGGAGTGCGCTCTCATTGAATGAGGCCTCATCGGTGGGATCGTGGAATTCCTCGTAGAACGTGGAAATGGCGTTCGTGGCCGAGGACAGGATCGCCATGGGATGAGCGCTCTTCGGGAATGCGTCGAAGAAGCGCTTCATCTCCTCGTTGAGCAGTGTGTGGTGGCGGACCGAGTCCTCCCAGGTTTCGAGTTCAGCGAGGGTCGGCAGCTTCTTGAAGAGCAGCAAGTAGGCGACTTCCAGGAAGGAGGCGTTCGCGGCGAGATCCTCGATCGAGTACCCGCGGTGTTGGAGGATCCCGTTGCTCCCATCGATGTATGTGATGGAGGAGCGGGAACCCGCGGTGTTGGCGAAGCCGGGGTCGAAGGTGACCGCACCGCTCTGGTTGCGCAACTGTTCGATGTTCACGCCAGCGTTGCCGATCGTTGGCCTCACGACGGGGAGCACGTACTCGGTTCCGTCGAAACTCAGCTGTGCGTGATGATCAGCCATCGGCTCACTTCCTTCTGTTCACCGACAGGCCCGGGTGGTCTTCGGCGTCGCTTGGGACGTACCATTGTATCGGCAGACGGCAGTCGTGGTAGCTGTGCTACCTTCGCTGTCGTGAAAGGCACGGCATGATCGACCTCAAGGCGCGCAAGAAGGCAGCACCGATTCTCCAGCCGATCGCCCGCGTGCTCGCCAAGACCGGGGTCACCCCGACGATGGTGACGGTGCTCGGCCTCGCGATCACCGTGGTCGGTGCGGCGCTGATTGCGAACGGTCTGCTGTGGCAGGGAGGCATGACTGCAGCTTTCGGGGTGTTGCTCGATGCCCTCGACGGTCCGCTCGCGCGATTCAAAGGAACGTCGTCCGATCGTGGTGCATTCATCGACACGATGTCCGACCGCTTCGGCGAGGTCGCCGTCTGGGTCGGCCTTGGGGTCTACCTTCGAGATAACTCGGTTGGGTTGATCCTCTGTCTCGTTGCCCTGGCGTTCTCGCTTCTGATCCCATACGTTCGGGCCAAGGCCGAGTCGTGGGGTGCTGAGGGTCGCGGCGGCTGGATGGGTCGCGCCGAGCGCATGCTGCTGTGTCTCATCGGGATCATCCTCGCCGGGTTCGGACTCGATGTCCTCGAACCGATGCTCTGGATCTTCGTCGTGCTGACCGGGCTGACGGTGGTGCAACGCACTCGCCGGACCCTGCAGCAACTGCCAGGGTGAAGGGCCTCCCGGGCTACCTTCTGTACCGGGCTCTCTCCGGGCTTTTCGGACTCCTGCCCGCGCGGGCCGTTCGCGGCACTGGCCGCGGTGTCGGATACGGTCTCTCCTTCATCGCAGGGAAGCGGATGCAGTTGCTCCGGCGACATATGCGTCGCGTCCTGGGCCCTGAGGTGAGCGAAAACGACATCACCGCGGCCGGCCGGGAGATGTTCGCTTCGTATGGCCGATACTGGGCGGAGGTGTTCTGGTTTCGGCCGCGACGCAAGGACTGGATGGTGAACCAGGCCCGCACCTCCGGTCTCGACGACGTGTACGCCGCGCAGAAAGGCGGGAGGGGCGTGGTCATGGCCTCACCTCACATGGGCAACTACGAAGTCGCAGGCGCGGTTGCCGAGGCGCTGAATCTCCGGGTCATTTCGGTGGCGGAAGACCTCTCGAACGGTCGAATCACCGACTGGTTCGTCAAGACACGCGCAGCGTTCGGCATCGACGTCCTGATCCACGGCCGGGGGTCGGTCATGGGGGCGCTCGTCACCGCACTCAAGCAGGGTCAGGTGGTCGCCCTCATCGCCGACCGCGATGTCAGCGGCCGGGGTGTCGAGGTGGAGTTCTTCGGTGAAACGACGACGATGCCGGCTGGCCCGGTCTCACTCGTTGAGTTGACGGGCGCGGCGCTGTTCCCGGTCGGCTGCTACTTCGATGGTTCCGGCTATCGATTCGAGGTGCATCCTGAACTGACGATGCCGTCGGCAGGCAATCGGACCGAGCGAATCCGCCTCGGGACGCAGGCGCTCGCCCGTGAGTTCGAGGGCATCATTCGGATGAAGCCGACGGACTGGCACCTGTTCCAGCCGAACTGGCCATCGGATGCCGTGTTGAAGGAACCGGCCGAATGAGAATCGGTCTGGTGTCGCCGTACGACCTCGGCCGCCCTGGAGGCGTGCAGGATCAGGTTATTCGTCTCGCCGATTGGCTCCACGACGCCGGGCATGATGCCGTCATCGTCGGCCCGGGAACCGACGGCCCCGACGGCGCGGTCCTGCTCGGTCGTACGGCGACGATCAAGGCCAACCGGGCGCAGACACCGATCCGCCTCGATCCCCGCCTCGGCCGCCGGCTCGGGGCAGCGCTCGCCGGTGTCGATGTCCTGCACATTCACGAACCGCTCATGCCGACGGTCTCGACGGCTGCGATGCGACTCAAGGGTCCGGCGAAGGTGGCGACTTTCCATGCCGATCCTCCGCCGTGGGTACGACGCCTGTACCGGTACGGACGCTCTGGAGTGCGTGCCGCGCTGCGCGGCGCTTCAGTCGTGACCGTGACCAGCCCGATATCCGGCAGTTCGATCGACGGGATCGTCGACTATCGGATCGTCCCCAACGGCATCGATGTGTCGGACTACCAGACCGGGCCCAAGGATCCGAAGCGCGTTGCGTTTCTCGGACGCGACGACGAACGGAAGGGGCTCTCGGCGCTTCTTGCGGCGTGGCCCGCTGTTCGCTCGGCCGTGCCGGGCGCGAAGCTCAGCGTGATGGGAGCAACCCGACCCGACCCAGCCGACGGCGTCGAGTACTTCGGATGGGTCGACGACATCGTCAAACAGTCCGTCCTCGGATCGGCAGCAGTGCTCTGTGCCCCGAATCTCGGCGGAGAGAGCTTCGGGATCATCGTCGCCGAAGCGATGGCCTCCGGGTGTGCCGTCGTCGCATCGTCGATTCCGGCATTCGAGCACGTGGCCGGCCCGTCTGCGCGGTATTGCGCTCCCGGCGATGTCGACGGCCTTGCCGACGAACTCATCGCGCTGCTCAACGATCCAGAAGCGGCGTCGGCACTCGGAGCCGCGGCCGTGCAGCGTGTCGCACGGTTCGACGGCTCCATCGTTGCAGCCCAGTTCGTCGAGGCATACGAGACAGCGATCGCGGATCAAACGGGGCGCTGACTCCACGGTTCTACACGGTGGGGCGTCGGTACACTTGACCCACCGAAGATCGAGGAGACCACCGTGGACACCACAAGCGAACGCGGCACCGACCGCGTCAAGCGTGGACTTGCAGAGATGCTCAAGGGCGGCGTCATCATGGACGTCGTAAACGCTGAGCAGGCCATGATCGCCGAAGCGGCGGGTGCCGTCTCGGTGATGGCGCTGGAACGAGTTCCCGCAGACATTCGAGCTCACGGCGGTGTGGCCCGTATGGCCGACCCGGCAAAGGTGGAAGAGATTGTGAACGCCGTCTCGATCCCGGTCATGGCCAAGGCCCGGATCGGCCACTTCGTCGAGGCACGGGTGTTGGAATCGCTTGGCGTCGACTACATCGACGAATCGGAAGTCCTCACACCGGTCGATGAGTATCACGTCGACAAGCGGGCATTCACCGTTCCGTTCGTCAACGGAGCAAAAGACCTCGGGGAAGCCCTCCGCAGGATCGGCGAGGGTGCGGCGATGATTCGCACCAAGGGCGAGCCCGGAACAGGCAACGTGATCGAGGCCGTTCGCCACATGCGCCTGATAACTGGCCAGATCCGCTGGCTCACGACACTCGGACCAGATGAGCTGATGAATGCTGCCAGAGATCTACGGGCTCCGATCGAGCTGGTGCGAGAGGTTGCCGAGACCGGAAGGCTTCCGGTCGTCAACTTCGCGGCCGGCGGAATCGCCACCCCGTCGGACGCCGCATTGATGATGCAACTCGGGTGCGACGGGATCTTCGTCGGCTCTGGCGTCTTCAAGTCCGACCGACCCGATGTCCGGGCACGGGCGATCGTCGAAGCGACGACGTTCTACCAGGATGCCGGGAAGATTGCTGAGGTCTCCAAGAACCTCGGCGAGGCGATGGTCGGTATCAACATCGACACGCTACTCGCCGAAGACCGGATGCAAGACCGGAGCGACTGACGTGAGGATCGGCGCGCTCGCCCTCCAGGGCGACTTTCGCGAGCACCTCGCGGTCGTGACCCACCTCGGCCACACCGGCATCGAGGTCAGAACGCCGGACGAACTCGAGTCCGTCGAGGCGCTCATCATCCCCGGGGGAGAGTCGACGACGATCGGCCGTCTCGCGACGATCTACGGGCTCATGGGTCCACTCCGTGATCGAATCGACGACGGCATGCCGGTCTTCGGAACGTGCGCGGGGATGATCTTCCTCGCGTCGGCGACGACCGGCCCCGTGCAGCCCCAACTGGGAGTGCTCGACGTCGTCGTCGAACGGAACGCCTTCGGCAGGCAAGTGGACTCCTTCGAGGCCGACCTCGACGTAGCGGGCCTCGCCACGCCGATGCGCGCCGTGTTCATTCGCGCTCCTTGGATCGAGAAGGTCGGAGGCGAAGTCGAGACCCTCGCATCCGTCGAAGATCCGGGCGGGGGAGGGGTGCACCCCGTTGTGGTGCGCCAGGAACGTATCCTTGCCGCATCATTTCACCCGGAGTTGACGGACGATGACCGTCTTCACACCATGCTGATCGATCTCGCCGAGGAGCGCTGATGTCCGGACATTCGAAGTGGGCCAACATCAAACACCGCAAGGGGCGTCAGGATGCCAAGCGCGGGAAGTTGTTCGCCAAGCTCATCAAGGGCATCGAGGCTGCCGCGCGGCACGGCGGGGCCGATCCGGAAGGGAACCCGACGCTGGCAACGGCGGTCCAGAAGGCAAAGGATGCTTCGGTACCGAAGGACAACATCGAGCGGGCCATCGCTCGCGGCGCTGGCGACGACGGTGGTGTCGAGTACGAGGAAATCTGGTACGAGGGGTACGGACCCGGTGGAGTCGCTCTGTACGTCGAGATCCTCACCGACAATCGCAACCGTGCCGCAGCCGACGTGCGTTCCACGTTCACGAAGAACGGCGGGAGCCTCGGCGAACCCGGCTCGGTCGGCTATCTCTTCGAGCAAAAGGGGTACCTGCTGGTCATCGGGGACGAGGACACCGTGATGATGGCGGCGCTGGATGGCGGCGCCGACGACGTTGAGGAATCGGATGGTTTGTGGGAGATCACCTGTGCGCCGGGCGACCTCCCGGCCGTCCGGTCCTCGCTCGAGGCCGCCGGCGTGACGATCGACCAGGGCGAGGTCAGCCAGATCCCGTCGGTCACCATACCGGTCAACGAGATGACGGCACCGAAGGTGCTCCGGCTCGTCGATGCGCTCGAGGACCTCGACGATGTGCAGAGTGTGCACGCCAACTTCGACATCCCCGACGACGTTCTCGCTGCACTCGAGTAGCGCATCTGAGGCATTGGCGGCCGCTCCCGCCAGGGGCGCCGCTCCACGCTTCCGTCCTGCTACATCGTGCTGCCGGTCGAGCCCAGTCCGGGGATGACCGCGGTGTCCTGGAACTCCGGTCGTTCCGACGCGTAGAACTCCTGGTAGCGGAGCTTCAAGGATCGGCGAACCGCGAGCTTGCCACCACCGAACTCCGCTGTGACGGCCGGAAGAGACACCATGTGCCACCTCCGTACGTGGGCATTGCATGTACCCCATACCGGCGTTCGCGTGAAGGCGGTGGTCCCGCAGTGCTCGACCGGGAAGACGGATCTGAGCATGCTTGGGTTCAAGCGCCGACGCCCGCTACGATGCAGAACATATGTTCGTATTGGGTATCGACCCGGGCCTCACGCGCACCGGATACGGAATCATTGAATCAACCGGAAGCACGGAACGCGCGGTTGCCGCAGGCGTCATCCGCACCGATCCGGCGCAGCCGCTCGGAGAGCGGTTCGTCGAACTGGCTCGCGATCTGCGAGAGATCGTCGCCGAGTACGAGCCGCAGGCCGCGGCGATCGAACAGGTCTTTGTGAACAACAACCTCCAGACCGCGATGTCCGTCGCCCGGGCGTCAGGGATCGCATTGCTCGTCCTGTCGGAGGCTCGCCTCGAGACCGCTGAATACACACCGTCCGCGGTGAAGATGGCGTTGACGGGTTCCGGTGTCGCAGACAAGCAACAGATGCAGCGGGTGGTTGCGATGCGCCTTCACCTCCCGAGCGCTCCGAGTCCGGCGGACGCCGCAGATGCGCTGGCCGTGGCGCTGTGCCACGTTCAGCACCGAACGTTGAATGCGAGGGTCTCATGATCGGACGACTGCGAGGCACGCTCGCATCCATCCACGGCGACTCATTGATCCTCGATGTCGCGGGAGTTGGCTACGAGGTGGCGGTCACCAGTCGTACGTTCGTGGAGCTTCCCGGTCTCGGATCCGAGGTCGTGCTGCACACGCACCTCCACGTTCGAGAGGATCAGATGGCGCTGTACGGCTTCACCGCGGCGGACGATCGCAACCTCTTCCGGCTGCTCCTCGGTACATCTGGCATCGGCCCGAAGGTCGGTCTCTCGATTCTCGCGACGATGACATCGGACGACCTGCGTCGCGTCGTGGCCACCGACGATGTTGCGGCGCTCACGTCGGTCCCGGGCATCGGCAAGCGCACGGCCCAGAAGCTCCTGCTCGAGCTTCGCCCCAAGCTCGAGGTCCCCGATGGAGATCTGCAGCTCTCCGGCCCCCTCTCCGAAGTCCGGTCCGCCCTCGAAGGCCTTGGTTACCAGCCTGAGGAGATCGGCGTCGCCCTGCGAGATCTCCCACCGGATGTTCCCGTCGGAGAGATGCTGCGCCATTCGCTCCAAACGCTCGGCAAGCGAGGTGAGGGATGAGGGACGAGGGCCTCCTCACCGGTGAGCCAACGCCCGAGGATGAAGCCATCGAGATTGGTCTGCGGCCGAGGAAGATGGACGAATTCGTCGGGCAGAGCGCTCTCAAAGAGCGCCTGGCGATCCTGATCGAGGCCGCCCGGGGGCGCGGTGAGGCGATCGACCACGTGCTCTTCTCGGGCCCGCCCGGTCTCGGCAAGACGTCGCTCGCGGGGATCCTCGCCGAAGAGATGGGTGCACGATTCCGCGGGACATCGGGTCCGGCGCTCGACCGCCCGGGAGATCTTGCAGCGGTGATCACCAACCTCGAAGCCGGTGACGTCCTGTTCATCGACGAGATCCACCGTCTGCCACGCCAGGTCGAAGAGGTGCTGTACCCGGCCATGGAGGACTTCCAACTCGACATCGTCGTCGGAAAGGGTCCGGCCGCCCGATCGATCAAGATCGACCTACCGCCGTTCACGCTGGTGGGCGCCACGACACGCGTCGGGCGTGTTGCGCCGCCGCTGCGAGACAGGTTCGGATACGTTGCGCGCATCGACTATTACGAACCCTCCGACCTCGCGGCCATCCTCCACCGCTCCGCAGACATTCTCAGTGTCGACATCACCGAGTCGGGGTCTGAGACGATTGCCAGGCGAAGCCGCGGCACGCCGCGCGTTGCGAACCGGTTGCTGCGGCGCGTTCGCGACTACGCCTCAGTGCGCGCCGATGGGCACGTTGACGACGAAGTTGCCGATCGCGCACTCGAGGTGTTCGAGGTCGACGCCATGGGGCTCGACAAGGTCGACCGGGCGATCCTGGACGCGATCATCGTGAAGTTCGGCGGCGGCCCCGTTGGCCTCTCGACGCTCGCGATCGCGGTCGGTGAGGATCCCGAGACGGTCGAAGACGCCTACGAACCGTTCCTGCTCCTCGAGGGCTTCCTGCAACGCACGCCGCGAGGCCGCATCGCAACCGAACGAGCATATGAGCATCTGGGCGTGCCGCGCGAAGTGATCCCGGAACCGCAAGGGACGTTGCTGGACTGAGGAGGTCCCCACTCCCCAGACGTCAGTCCGCTGACGCAGGTCCTGAGCACACGGGCTCTTCTCTTGACCGGAGTCCGTTCTCCGCAGGTCCTCAGCCACCGGCGACTGGCGACTGGCGGCTCGGACCCCTTATCTTCTCGATTTCATGGACACGGCTGCGTTCGACTACGACCTTCCCGCCGGCTCTATCGCTCAAGAGGCGATCGAGCCTCGGGATTCGGCGCGGCTGTTGGTTGCGTCGACCCTCGAGGATCGAGCGTTTGTTGATCTGCCCCAGCTTCTGGAACCAGGCGACCTGGTGGTCGTGAACAAGACGAGGGTCCGTCCGGCTCGCGTCTTTGCGACAAAGCAGACCGGTGGTCAGGTGGAGCTCCTCCTCACGAAGTGGGTGTCCGAGCACGTGTGGGAGGCCATGGTTCGCCCGGCCAGGCGCATCCGAATCGGCACGCGACTGACGGCCGGTCCGCTCGCGATCGTTGTTGTGACCGATCCCGACCGCGGCGTGGTGACGGTGGAGATCGAGTCGCAGGAATCGGTTGAGCAGGTGCTCGAGACACTCGGAGAGATTCCGCTTCCGCCGTACTTCCACGGGACACTCAACGACGCCGAGCGGTACCAGACCATGTTCGCGACGACGGTTGGGTCCGCTGCCGCTCCGACCGCAGCCCTCCACTTCACGCCGGCGCTGGTCCACGCCATGCGCACACGAGGCATCGAGTTCGCTGAGGTGGATCTCGAGGTCGGCCTCGATACGTTCCGTCCGATGGAGGACGGGCCGATCGCGGACCACGAGATGCACCGCGAGCGCTACACCGTGCCGTCCGCTGCAGCTGCAGCGATCGCCAACGCGAAACGGCGACGGTCGCGGGTGGTCGCTGTCGGAACGACCGTGGTGAGGACGCTTGAGACCGCCGCCGACTCGAACGGGACCATCCTGCCTTCGTCGGGGTCCACGGACCTGTTCATCACACCCGGGTACCACGCCAAAGTGGTCGACGCGGTCATCACCAACTTCCACGCGCCGCGGACGACCTTGATCGTCATGATCGCGGCGCTTCTCGGGCCGACCTGGCGAGAGGTCTACGCTCACGCGCTCGATTCCGGGTACCGCTTCCTTTCGTTCGGAGATGCCATGTTCATCGAGGTTGGGCAATGAGCGCTGTGACGTGGGAGCCCGGCGCCGCAGCCGGCAGGGCCCGCACCGGGACGATGCGGACACCGCACGGTGACGTTCAGACGCCGAACTTCATGCCCGTCGGGACGAGGGCAACCGTCAAGACCATGGACGTCGAGGACCTCAGAACCGTCGGAGCCCAGATCGTTCTGTCGAACACATACCACCTGATGTTGCGCCCGGGAGAGGCGGTGGTCTCGCAACTCGGTGAACTGCACGGATTCATGGCCTGGGACGGGCCGATCCTCACCGACAGCGGGGGGTACCAGGTTCTGTCGCTCGACCCCAAGATCAGCGAAGAAGGCCTCGTCTTCCGCAGTACGTACGACGGGGCCCGCGTCGAGTTGACGCCGGAGAAGGCGGTCGCCGTTCAGGAGGCCCTGGGGTCGGACATTGCGATGGCCCTGGACGTCCCCGTTCCTCTGCCATCGACGCGCAAAGACGCGGAGGACGCTATGCACCGGACCCACCGATGGGCCGAGCGTGCGCTGCTCGCGAAGCGTCGAGACGATCGGGCGCTGTTTGGAATCGTCCAGGGAGGGGCCGAACCCGACCTCCGCGAAGAGTCGGCCCAAGCCATCGGTGCGCTGGGATTTCCAGGCTTCGGCATCGGTGGCCTCGCGGTCGGGGAGACAGCTGAGCAACGAGACCTCGCCCTCGACGCCGCGATTCCCCATCTCCCGCCACAGGCCGTCCGGTATGTGATGGGCCTTGGGGATACCGGAGGCATGCTCGCTGCGATCGAGCGTGGGGTGGATCTGTTCGACTGCGTGATCCCCACTCGCCTCGCCCGACACGGCAAGGCGTTGACCCGCGACGGCGACTTCTCGATCAAGCGTGCCGAATGGATACTCAGCGACGAGCCTGTGGACTCCGCGTGCACGTGCCTGACATGCCGGCGGTACTCGCGCGGCTATATCCGCCACCTCTACACGACGAACGAACCCCTTGCCGATCGCCTGCTCACGCTGCACAACCTCACATACACGTTCGATCTGCTGCGGGGCGCCAGGGCGGCAATCTCCGAGGGCCGTTTCGTTGACTTCCGACGAAGCATCGAGCGTGCCAGGATGGGGGACTAGATCGCTCTCGCGGCTAGAGTTCCGGCGCTTTCCCTGCCGCCCAAGCCGGCCCACCGAACGGAGGATCCAGTGCTGAATCTGTCCAGCATCTCGACGGTCGTCGTCGCGCAGTCCGAGAGCAGCGGAAGCGCTCTCGGGTTCCTGCTGCCGATCGCGGTTCTCGGGGGTCTCTTCTACCTGCTGCTCGTGCTGCCACAACGTCGCAGGGCGAAGAAGGCACAGGAGCTTCGCGATTCCATCTCCATCGGCGACGAGGTCAGGACGATCGGCGGGATCTATGGAACGATCCGATCCGAAGACGATGAGACGTTCACGATCGACATCGGTGGAGGGACGACCATGAGGATGGCGAAGCGGGCGATCTCCGAGCGCATCGGAGATGATTCGTAGTGAGTCGCAAGAAAGCGCTCATCACCCTGATCGTGACCCTCGCCATCGCGTGGGGGTCACTCGGAGCGATGCTGATTGCCGGATGGGCCCCAAAACTCGGCCTCGACCTCCAGGGCGGCTTCGCCGTGGTGCTCGTGGGCCCCGAGGGGACGGACGCCGACACGCTCGATGCCGCCGTTGAGATCATGCGTCGTCGTATCGAGGGTCTCGGTTCCGTTCAGGAACCCGAGATCTCCGTGCAGGGCGAACGCTCGATCGTGGTCCAACTGCCTGGTGTCGAAGACCGCGACCGCGCGTTGGAGGCAGTCGGTACGACCGGCCAGATGTCCTTCCGGCCGGTCTACGAGATCGTCCAGGAGAGCCCGGCCCTGACCGACCCCGAAGGCGACCATCCCGACAACCTCGACCCGGTGACGGGTCTGTCGGATCCGGATGACGTCACTGCCGAGATCGCCTATCTGCCGAGTGACGACGGTTTCGCCGTCTACGTTGTCGGTCCGGCCTTCTTGACGGGCGTCGACATGAAGGGCGGCCGCGCACAGTTCAGCGGAACCGGCGGTGCCGGCGGCGCAGGCGCGTGGGTCGTCGTTCCAGAGTTCACCTCCGATGGCGGCGAGAAGTTCCGCAGTGCGACCGGCGAACTCGCCTCGTATCCGCTCAACTCCCCACAGCGGCAACTCGCGATCGTTGTCGACGGCGTGGTTTCGTCGGCCCCCGAGGTGGCAGCCGAGGTCAACCCCGACGAGGGCCTCGATCCGAACCAGGTGATCATCACCATCGGTTCGTCCGAATCGCCCCAGGCCGACGCGGAAGACCTTGCAGCCATCCTCAACTACGGTGCCCTGCCGACCACGTTCGAGCGCGAGCGAGTCGAGTCGGTTTCTGCATCGCTCGGCGCAGACTCGCTACGGGCCGGCCTCATCGCCGGTCTGCTCGGCCTGGCCATCGTCGCCATATACATGATCATCTACTACCGGGTCCTCGGTGTGATTGCCGTCGTCGGCCTCACCGTGTTCGGTTCGCTGCTCGTCGGCATCATCATCCTCATGGGAGAGATGCAAGGGACCACCCTGACGCTTGCCGGTGTGACGGGTGTCGTGGTGTCGATCGGGATAACGCTGGACTCCTACATCGTGTACTTCGAGCGCGTAAAGGAAGAGTTCCACGAAGGGCGACCGTTGCGCGGCGCGATCGACCACGCCTATCCGGGCGCCTTCAGCACGATTCTCAAGGGCGATACGGTGACGTTCCTCGCCGCCGTGCTGCTGTGGTTGCTGGCGGTCGGGCCGGTGAAAGGCTTCGCCCTCACCCTCGGCATTGCCACCATCGTCGACGTGTTCGTGTCGTACTTCTACACCCGGCCGTCGACCTGGCTGCTCGGGCGCTCGGCGCTCGGAGAGGGAGGTTGGTTCTCCCTCCGCGGCGCCATGGGGAAGGGCAGACGATCTACCCCGAGACCTGACGCGGTGGAGGTGACACCATGAGCGTCTTCACCAGGATGTACCGCGGTGAGACCCACTTCGACTTCGTGGGCATCTCGAAGAAGACCCTCTCGGTCTCGCTCGTCATGGTCGTGCTGTCGCTATTGCTGCTGCTGGTGCGGCCACTGAACCTGAGCATCGACTTCACCGGCGGCGTGGTCGTCACCGTTGAGAACCAGTCCAATGCCGATATTGCAGAGGTACGTGCTGCACTCGCGGCCGTTGGCGAGAGCGGTGCGCGAGTTCAGCTCACAGGCGAGGGCTACATCCTCATCCAGACCGAGGCGCTCGACGCTGCGAGCCAGGATGAGTTGATCGGCGTGGCGGCATCGGTTGCCGGCGTTCCCGTCAACGAGGTGACGATCGACGCCGTCGGTCCGACATTCGGCGCCGAGGTCACAAGGGCTGCCATCGAGGCGCTCGTGGTCTTCCTGCTGATCGTCGCGCTGTTCATCACGTGGCGCTTCGAATGGAAGATGGCGGGCGCGGCGCTGGCCGCTCTGTTCCACGACCTCATCATCACCGCGGGACTCTTTGCCGCTCTCGGGTTCACCGTGACGCCGGCGACGGTGATCGCGCTGCTCACCATCCTCGGATACTCCCTCTACGACACCGTGGTGGTGTTCGACAAGGTGAACGAGAACGTAGAGTTGATGCACGATCGCTATACGTTCAGCGAGATCGTCAACACGTCGATGAACCAGGTGTTGATGAGATCGATCAACACGTCACTCACGTCGCTGATCCCCGTCGGTTCGCTGCTCTTCGTCGGTTCGTTTGCGTTCGGGGCCGAGACGCTGCGCGAGTTTGCGCTCGCCCTGTTTATCGGTATCGCGATCGGCACGTTGTCATCCATCTTCGTTGCGGCCCCGCTGCTGGCAATGTGGAAGGAGCGGGAACCCGAATGGCAGACCGCGAAGAAGCGGGCGGCGCGCAAGCGCAAGGTCGGTTCGGACGGCGGATCGCCCAGCGATGCTCCCGCTCCGGCTGCACCCGTGGCACCCGTCGCGCCGGCTGCGTCGGTCGTCTCGGGACAGGCGAGCGGTGCAACGGCCCGTGCCCCTCGGAAGCGCAAGAAGCGTCGGTAGACTCTCTGGATGGCAGAAGCCGTCGCAGCCGCAGAACTGGTGCGGTCGCCCGAGGCGATGCTCGAGGACCTGATCGAGGTGGCCGTAGAGCATCATCCGGGAACCGATGTCGACCTGATTCGGCGCGCCTACGGCGTGGCTGCAGAGGCGCACGCCGGGCAGATGCGGCGGACCGGCGACCCATACATCGCCCATCCACTCGCCGTAGCCCAGATACTCGCCACCTTCGGCCTCGACACGGCGACCATCGTCGCGGCCCTGCTGCACGACGTGGTGGAGGACACGGACATCACCCTCGAAGGCATCGAAGCGGATTTCGGTGGGGAAGTGGCCCTGCTGGTCGACGGTGTGACGAAGCTCGACCGGATCAAGTTCTCGAGCCGTGAAGAGCAGCAGGCGGCCACGATTCGCAAGATGGCCGTCGCGATGGCGAGAGACATCCGGGTGCTCTTGATCAAGCTCGCGGATCGCACCCACAACATGCGCACGATCGATCCGTTGCCGGAGGAGAAACGGCGCCGCGTTGCCTCGGAGACGCTCGATGTCTACGCCCCACTTGCCCACCGACTCGGTGTCCAGGAGATCAAGCACGAACTCGAAGAGCGGAGTTTCGCTGCCCTGTATCCGGCCCGCCGGAAGATGCTCGAGGAGCAGATTCGGCAGCGGGCTCCGGAGCGGGAGAAGCATCTTGCGCTGATGATGGCCGAGGTGAGCAGAGCGCTTGTCGATGCCGGCATCGACGCGACCATCACGGGCAGGCCGAAACTGGTGTACTCGATCTATCGGAAGATGGTCGACTCCGGACTCGAGTTCGAAGAGATCCACGACCTCATCGGGATCCGCATCATTGTCCCCGAGCTTCGCGATTGCTATGCAGCACTTGGCCTTGTGCACTCCATGTGGGCGCCGATTCAAGGCCGCTTCAAGGACTACATCGCGATGCCGAAGTTCAATCTGTATCAGTCGCTGCACACCACCGTCGTCGGATCGGACGGGAAGGGCCTCGAGGTCCAGATCCGAACGCAAGAGATGCACGAGCGAGCGGAAGCCGGCATCGCCGCCCACTGGCGCTACAAGGAAGGCGACGATGGTTCGGCGGAACCGTTCGTCGCAGACATCAAGTTCCTCCAGAACGCCACGTCAGACGCCGGCGAGTTCTTCGAGGCGTTGAAGCTCGACCTCTACCAGGACGAGGTGTTCGCTCTGACGCCGAAGGGGGCGGTGATCACGCTGTCGAGGGGAGCAACGCCCGTCGACTTCGCCTACCGCATTCACACCCAGGTCGGCCACCGGTGTGTGGGTGCGAAGGTCAACGGCCGTCTCGTTCCGCTCACGACCGAACTCGAATCCGGCGATATCGTCGAGGTGCTGACCTCGAAGTCCGAAGACGCGCACCCTAGTCGGGACTGGCTCGAGTTCGTCACCTCGGCGAGAGCGGCGGCGAAGATCCGCCAGTGGTTCGCGAAGGAGCGCAGGGAGACGGCACTCGCCCACGGCCGCGAGGAGATGGCGAAGGAGTTGCGGCGCCACTCCATGCCGCTCAGCGGTCACGACGAGGATTTGCTGACGGTCGCCGCGGAACTCGGATTCAACGATCTCGACCATCTCTACGGCGCCGTTGGCGAAGGGCGGGTCAGCGGCAAGACCGTGGTCGACCGCCTCGAGCGACGTGCGATGCCCGATTCGGACGACAACACCGAAGAGATGTTCGGACTGCTCGTAGACCCTACGAAGCGGCGAGCGCGGCCCATCAGCGGCGTTGTCGTCGAAGGACTCGACGATGTTCTGGTCAACCTGGCTCGGTGCTGCGGACCGGTGCCGGGTGATCCCATCATGGGCTTCGTGACGGTCGGCCGGGGTGTCTCCGTCCACCGCACCGACTGCGCCAACATCGGCTCGCTCGAGGAGCAGCCGGAGCGCCTCATCGAGGTGGCGTGGGCGCCCAGCCAATCAGGGTCGTTCCTCGTGTGGATCCAGGTCGAGGCTTTGGACCGTCCGCGCCTGCTGCGTGATGTCACCGCCGTACTGGCCGATCACGGAGCCAACATCCACACCTCGTCATCGATCGCAAGCCGCGACCGGGTGGCATTTCTCCGCTACGAAGTGGAATTGTCGGATCCGGCCCAACTCGAGCGGGTGCTCTCCGACATGCGCACCGTGGACGGCGTGTACGAGTCGTACCGCCTGGTGCCGGGCGGCGGCCGATGATCCTCACCTCGGCAGAACTCTGGGCTGCAGCGACCAACTGCTACGTCATGGCTCCTGAGCGAGGCGGGCCGGCAGTGATCGTCGACGCGCCGCCCGATGTCGATGCCGTCGTCCGACTGCTCACTGCGCACGACCTCGTCCCAGTTGCGTTGCTTGTCACCCACGGCCATGTCGACCATGCCGGGGGAGCGGCCGGAGTGACCGAGCGGACCGGGGTGAGCGCGTATCTCCACCCGGACGATGACTACCTGGTCTCCGATCCGGCGACTCAGGTTCGGTCGATCTTCGGGTTCGTCCCACCGGGCATCGAGGAGTTCGCGCCGCCTGAGAGCTTTGTGGATCTGGCGCACGGGCAGCGGCTCAACCTTGCGGGCTTCGAGTTCGAGGTGCGCCACACGCCGGGGCACACGCTCGGACATTGCGTCTTCGTCGTCGAGGACGAGGGCCTGATCTTTTCGGGCGACCAGCTCTTCGCGGGAGCGATCGGCCGTTCCGACTTGCCGGGTGGCGACTTTCGTACGCTGATGGAGTCGATGCGGACGCAGGTGATGACGCTCCCTGACGACACGCGAGTCCTCCCCGGGCACGGCCCGGAGACGACGATCGGTCGCGAACGGGTCTCGAATCCCTTCATCCTCCACTACATGCTCTAGCGCTGCGAACCCAGGGTTCTCCGCTTTCTATTTGGCGCCGTAGGCCCACAGAACGGCTGGCGCCGCTGTGGTCCTTGATTCCGCGGGCTGTCGGCGTCATATGCGAGGTGGAGAACCCTGGGTTCGCAGCGCCGCTAGCCTTGCCGTTCATCTGTTGACCGGAGGGTCATGACGTACCGCGCTCCGAAAGGCACCGACGACATCCTGCCGCCCGAATCGGCCGAATGGCTGACGGCGGAGCGCGTCTTCCTCGATCTCGCCGAGCGCTTCGGATATGGCCTTGTGCTCACGCCGCTCTTCGAGTCGACCGACCTCTTCTCCCGGGGCATCGGCGAAGACACCGAAGTCGTCGAGAAGCAGATGTACACCTTTGAGGACAAGGGCGGCCGATCCCTCACGCTCCGCCCCGAAGCGACCGCATCGGTGGTGCGGGCGCTCATCCAGGCCGGCGGGGTCGTCGGCACGTTCAAGGGCTTCTACTGGGGCCCGATGTTCCGCTACGAGCGCCCCCAGAAGGGCCGCAGGCGCCAGTTCTCCCAGGCCGGCATCGAGTATCTCGGCGAGGCCTCGCCCGACGCCGACATCGAGGTGATCGAGTTCGGCTATCGCTACCTCGAGGAACTCGGCGTCCGGGACGTCGAAGTTCAACTCAACAGCATCGGTGACGGGTCCGACCGCGCCGATTATCGAGCGGAGCTCATCGCATTCCTCGAGACCCGCAAGGGTGATCTCTCCGAGGACGCTCTCCGGCGTCTCTATCAGAATCCGTTGCGTGTGCTGGATTCGAAGGCCGACGTGGACGTGGTCGCCGGTGCTCCAACACCGGTGGATCATCTCTCAGGCGCAGCGGCAGAACACTTTGCGGCGGTCCGAGCCGGCCTCGATGCGGCCGGAATCCCATACCGGATCAGCCCGACCCTCGTGCGAGGCCTGGACTACTACAACCGGTCGGTATGGGAGTACGTGCCGCTCAGCTTCGAGGCGGCGCAGAGTTCGGTCGGCGGCGGTGGCCGCTACGACTCACTCTTCGAGATGCTCGGGGGCAAGCCCACACCTTCCGTCGGCCTGGCGATGGGCCTCGATCGGATCCTGCTGGCCAGGGATCAGTCGCCCGTCGCCCCGGCGCTGGACGCATTCGTGATCGTGGCCGACCCCGAGCGATCCGGAGACGCACGCGCACTCGTGCGATCACTCCGCAACGCCGGATTCAGGGCCGACGCGGTTGCGGGCGACCGTTCGGTCAAAGCACAGTTCAAGGCAGCCGACCGAGCGAGGGCAGCCCATGCCCTGGTGGTCGGCGACGAATGGGAAACCGGGCGCGTCATGGCACGCGACCTCGCGACGGGCGATCAACAACCCGTGGCCGTAGAGGAGATCGAGACATGGCTGACACACTGAAGAATCGGGCTGCCGGCACGCTGACCGCCGCCGACGCCGGGGAGAAGGTCCTGCTTGCAGGATGGGTGGGCCGCAGGCGAGACCACGGTGGGGTGGTCTTCGTCGATCTCCGCGACCACAGCGGCATCGTGCAGGTGGTCTTGAACCCTGAGAACCGGCCGGCGCCGGCTCAGGATCTTCAAGGATTGCGCTCCGAGTTCTGCATCGCTATCGATGGCACCGTCCGTATGCGGCCAGCCGACATGGCGAATCCCGAACTCGCGACCGGTGAGATCGAGGTCGTGGCCGACACGATGACGATCTTGAGCCCGTCCGAACCGCTCCCGTTCCAGATCGACGACCGAGCCGATGTGGACGAGGCCAAGCGTCTCCAGTACCGCTACCTCGACCTCCGTAGGCCATCGATGGCCAACAACGTGCGAGCGCGATCGAAGACGATTCGCGCGATGCGCGACGTCATGGACGATCTCGGGTTCATGGAGATTGAGACACCGACGCTCATCGCCTCAACCCCGGAAGGCGCCAGGGACATGCTCGTACCGTCGCGCCTGCGCAAGGGCAACTTCTACGCGCTCCCGCAGTCACCGCAGTTGTTCAAGCAGTTGCTGATGATCTCGGGCGTCGAGCGGTACTACCAGGTGGCCCGCTGCTACCGGGATGAGGACCTGAGAGCCGATCGGCAACTCGAGTTCACTCAATTGGACTTCGAGGGCTCGTTCTGGGGCCAGGAGGACGTGCTGCAGACCCTCGAGGCGATTGCCACACGGGTCACCAAGGCGATTCGCGACACCGATATCGAGCGCCCGTTCCCGCGCCTCACCTGGCACGAAGCGATGGAACGCTACGGAACCGACAAACCGGACATCCGGTTCGGCATGGAGATCAAGGACCTCGGCACAGTCCTAGCCGCCACCGAGTTCAAGGCGTTTTCCGGTGTGCTGGCATCGGGCGGGTCGGTCCGGGGCATCAACGCCGGACCGCTTGGCCTCTCTCGTTCCGGGCTCGACGGCATCTCAGCCCGCGCCCAGGGACTCGGTGCGAGAGGGCTCGTGTGGATGGTCGTCGAGGAAGACGGCAGCCTGCGATCCCCGGTCGCGAAGTTCCTCTCGGAGGACGAGTTGTCCGCCGTTGCGGGAACCCTCTCCGGCCAGCCGGGCGATGTGTTGCTGCTCGTTGCGGACGAGACCCGAACAGTGCTCGACGTGCTCGGTCAGATCCGCATCGACTGCGGCCAGCCGAGCGGACACGATGAATTGGCCTACCTGTTCGTGGTCGACTTCCCGGTGTTCGAACGCAACGACGACGGCGACTTCGTCGCGCTCCACCACCCCTTCACCGCGCCGGTCGATGTCCGCGAAATGCGGGAGGACCCGGGCCATGCGATCTCGAAGGCCTACGACCTCGTGCTCAACGGCTCGGAACTGGGATCAGGCAGCGTCAGGATCCACGATCCGGCCGTCCAGGCTCAGGTGTTCGGGGTGCTCGGCATCTCGGATGAAGAGGCAGAGCAGCGGTTCGGCTGGTTCCTCGAGGCGCTGCGATACGGCACACCGCCCCACGCCGGGTTCGCCGTCGGCATCGATCGGCTCGTCGCGATCCTCCAGAACCTGCCGAACATCCGCGAGGTCATCCCGTTCCCGAAGACGCAAAGCGGCGCCGACCCGCTGACCGGTTCACCGAGCCGTGTCGACGAACGGCAGCTCGCCGAACTCGGCATCGAGGTCCGTGGCGACGTGCGCGCGGAGTGGGCCGTCGAGGCGGCCGGTGACTGAACGCGACCTGTTCTCGGACCAGCGTGCCGAGCGACGTCGCGCGATCGCACCGCTCGCGGCGCGGATGCGTCCGGCCAACCTCGACGAAGTCGTCGGCCAGCAGGGCTTGCTCGCCCCCGGAGCCGCGTTCCGCACCATGGTGGAAGGAGGCCGTCCGGTCTCCATGATTCTCTGGGGCCCGCCTGGATCCGGCAAGACCACTCTTGCACGCCTCGTGGCGGTCAACAGCAGCGCGCGCTTCGAACAGCTCTCCGCAACGTCTGCCGGGGTCAAGGATGTTCGCGAAGTGCTGGCGATGGCGACGCGTCGCATCGAGAACGGCGACGGACGCACCGTCCTCTTCCTCGACGAGATTCATCGGTTCACGAAGGCGCAACAGGATGCGCTCCTGCCCGGTGTCGAGGACGGCATCATCATTCTGGTCGGGGCAACGACCGAGAATCCCTTCTTCGAGGTCAACTCGCCGCTCATCAGCCGCTCGAGTGTGTTCCGAACCGAGGAGCTCGCTCCCGACGAGGTGGTGGATCTCATCGAGCGCGCCATGGCGGACCCGGTGCGCGGGATGCCGGGCACCGCCATCGACGACGACGCTCTCGATGACCTGGCCCATCGCGTCGGGGGTGACGCGCGCCTTGCGCTCAACGGGTTTGAACTTGCAGTGACCATTGCCGCCGGTCGCGGGAAGGACTCCGTCGGTCTCGAGGAGGTCGCCGAGGCACTCCAGCGGAGGGTGATTCGCTACGACAAGGGCGGTGACCGGCACTACGACGTGATCTCGGCATTCATCAAGAGCGTCCGGGGCTCGGATGTCGACGCCGCCCTCTACTGGCTCCACACGATGATCCAGGCGGGCGAGGACCCCAAGTTCATCGCACGTCGCCTTGTGATTCTGGCGTCCGAGGACGTCGGCCTCGCCGACTCGCGTGGCCTCGGCATCGCGGTCGACGCCTTCCGTGCCGTCGAAGTGATCGGCATACCCGAAGGTGCGTATGCGCTGACCCATGCAACGACCTATCTAGCCACCGCGCCCAAATCGAACTCGCTTTCCGGTGCCATAGCCGCGGCCCGGGTGGCGGTCGAGCGCACCCCGGGGGCGGACGTGCCGATGCATCTCCGCTCCGGAGCGACCTCGGGGGAGAAGGCCATGGGCCATGGGGTCGGGTACGACTACCCCCACAACGATCCGATGGGTGTTGTCCGCCAGCAATACCTGCCGGATGAGGCCATTGCCGCGACCCTCTACCGACCCGGTGATCACGGTGAGGAGGCCGAGATCGGCGAACGGCTCCGTCGCATCGATCGAATCCTCGGTCGAGACCGGTAGCGGGCACGGTCACGCGGCCGGTCCCTCCCCGACTCGGAGTCGTCCCGATGAGGGCACTAGCCTCCCCATCCATGCTCACACGACTGAAATGGTTCCTCTTCGGCTCGGCTGCGACGATCGGTGCCGTCGTCTATCTCGGAGCGAAAGTGAACCGCGCTCGCGAGCGCCTGACGACCGAGAACATGATCCGTGCGGGGGTGGCGTCGGTTGCCGGGATGATGAACGCCACCGGCCGTCGGATGCAGCGTGCCGGCATCCAACGAGAGACCGAGGGTGTGGATTCCGGGTCCGACTAACCTCCGGCGTTCATGGACTCCAACCAGATTCGCAGAACCTATCTCGATTTCTTCGCCGATCGCGGCCACACCATCGTGCCATCGGCGTCGCTGATACCGATCGACCCGACCCTGCTGCTCACCAATGCTGGGATGGTGCCGTTCAAGCCGTACATGCTCGGAGAGGAGATCACCGCCCTATCCGCGCGCGGCGACCGTCCAGAAGGTGGCGAGGACGATCGATATCGACATCGTCGGCACCACGGCCCGGCACCTCACGTTCTTCGAGATGCTCGGCAACTTCTCGTTCGGTGACTACTTCAAAGAGAAGGCGATTCCGTGGGCGTACGACCTCATCACCGAGGGCTTCGGCCTCGATCCAGAACGCCTCTGGTACACGGTCCACATCACCGACGACGAGGCCGCCGCGATCTGGATTGACGGCGTGGGCGTGCCACCCGACCGCGTTCAGCGCCTCGACAAGGACAACTTCTGGCAGATGGGCGTGCCCGGGCCGTGCGGACCTTCGTCCGAGATCTTCTTCGACAAGGGCCCGGCCTTCGGTATGGATGGCGGCCCGGCGGTCGACGACGAGCGCAACGTCGAGGTATGGAACCTGGTGTTCATGCAGAACATCCAGGACGAGCCATACCACGTCATCGGTGACCTTCCGGCTCGCAACATCGACACCGGTGCGGGCCTCGAGCGCCTCGCGACCGTGCTCCAGGGCGTCGACAGCATCTTCGAGACCGATGTCATCCGACCCATGGTCGCGACCGCCGAAGGACTGACCCGCACGACCTACGGCGACGCCGAGCGCACCGATGTTTCGCTTCGGATCATGGCGGACCACGCGAGGGCCGTGACGTTCCTCATCGGCGACAAGGTCGTCCCATCGAACGAGGGACGCGGGTACGTGCTGCGCCGTCTGATTCGCCGTGCCGTGCGCCACGCTTTCCTTCTCGGAGCCGAAGACCTGATCATGCCGAAACTCGTCGACACCACCGTCGACGTGATGCGGGAGCCCTATCCGGAACTCCACGCGCACCAGTCGGCGATCGTCGAGATGGTGGCCAGGGAAGAAGAGCAGTTCCGGCGTACGCTCCGCTCGGGTCATCAACTGCTCGACGAAGAGCTGCGCGGCCTCGAACCCGGGGCCGTGCTCTCGGGCGAGACAGCGTTCAAGCTCCACGACACGTTCGGGTTCCCAAAGGAATTGACCGAAGAGATCGTTTCGGAGCGGGGCTTCGGAGTCGATCTGCATGAGTTCGATCAGATGATGGACTCGCAACGCTCGCGGGCCAGGGCCGCATACAAGGGCGCCGACGCCGCAGCCCGTGCCGACGCCTATCGGACGCTGCTCGCCGGTGTGGAAACCACCGAGTTCACCGGATACGAAGCCGAGGTGGGTCTCGGGCGCATCCTCTCGATGGTCTCGGAGGGAGAGACGATCGAGAAGGCGGAAGAGGGTCGCGAGGTCGAGGTGTTCCTGGATCGGACGCCGTTCTACGCCGAGTCCGGTGGACAGGTCGGAGACTCCGGTCTGATCGTGACGCCGACGGGCTCCGTGGCGGTCAAGGACACCCAGTTCGCCGTGCCCGGACTCCACGGTCACCGTGGCGTCGTCACATCCGGCTCCGTGCAACTCGGACAGGACGCCGATCTCACCATCAGCCACGAACGCCGTGAGCGGATCAGGAAGAACCACACCGGTACCCACATCCTCCACTGGGCTCTGCGAGAAGTCGTCGGCGACCATGTTCACCAGGCTGGATCGCTCGTCTCCGATGCGCGACTCCGGTTCGACTTCAGCCACTACCAGGGCATGTCGGTGGAACAACTCCGCGACGTTGAACGGGCGGCCAATGAGCGAGTGATCGAGAACGCGGCCGTCGTGACGCTCGAGACATCGAAGAACGATGCTGAGAAGATGGGGGCGCTCGCCTTCTTCGGCGACAAGTACGGCGACGCCGTTCGCGTGGTGCAGACCGGTGACTACTCCACCGAGTTCTGCGGCGGAACCCACGTGCCGACCACCGGTCAGATCGGCCCACTCATCGTGGTATCCGAGGGATCGGTCGCCGCCAACACCCGGCGTATCGACGCCGTGACGGGGACGGCCGGGTACGAGTACCTCAGCGCCCTGCGCAACGACCTCGAACGCACGGAGTCAGCGCTCGGCGCGCAGCCGGGCCGGGTGGTGGAAGCCGCCCAGGCGCTCGTGCTGCGCGCCAAGGAGCAAGAAGAGCGGATCGAGCAGTTTGAACAGCAGTCGCGGTCGGAAGCGGTCCGCGGTCTCCTCGATCAGGTTGAAGACCATCACGGCCACAGCGTGCTGGTCGCCAGACACGACGGCCTCACCGGTGATGGGCTCCGCGCCCTCGCGTTCCAGCTCAGGGATCGCCTCGGCTCCGGAATCGGTGTCCTGGGATCCGCTACCGCCGGCAAGGGTGGACTCATCGCCTTCGTTTCGGACGACTTGGTCGAATCCGGCATCTCCGCCGGCGAACTGATTGCAGCGGCTGCCGGGCTCCTGGGCGGCGGCGCCAGCCGCGATCCTCGCCTCTCCCAGGCGGGAGGCCCGCACGGTGATCGGCTTGACGACGCCCTTGGAGTGGCGCTCGCCGCGGCACGCGAGGCGGTCGTCGAATCGTGAGCCGAATCCTCGGGCTGGACCCGGGGGAGCGACGCATCGGCGTCGCGCTATCGGACCCCACCGGTACCATTGCCTCACCGCACTCGGTGATCGACCGGCGCGTCGCCGACCCGCTCGACGTCGTGCGGGCACTGTGTGAGGAAGAAGGCGTGGAACTGATCATCGTTGGCCTGCCGACCGGTCTCTCCGGCCTCGAAGGCCCGTCGGCGAAGGCCGCCAGGGCGTTTGGCACGCTCGTCGCCGAAGGCATCGGCCTCCCGGTGGAGTACCAGGACGAGCGGTTCACGACGGTGACCGCCGAGTCGGCCCTCCTTGAAGGCGGAGTGCGGCGCGACAAGCGGCGTGACGTTCGCGACAAGGTCGCCGCGGCGGTGATTCTCCAGGCCTATCTCGACCGCAAGGACTATCAGAGTGACGGATCCAGCAACTTCAACCGGGACTGAGCGTCGGCACGCCAACCCCTGGATCATCAGCGGGATGGTCGTGGTCTCCGTTGTAGTCCTTGTCGTTGGCGTGCGTCTGCTCGCGGGATTCGTGTCGGGAGACCAAGCGCTCGACATCGAACCGGGCCTGCCGGTCACGGTCGAGGTCCTCGCCGGATCATCGGCCAGTGACATCGCGATCGCGATGGAACAGGCAGGCGTTGTGCGCGGACGGGATCTCCAGGAGGTGGTTTCGGAGCAGGGGGTTGCATCGCAGCTTCAAGCGGGGACGTATCACCTCGAAACTCTGATGGCTCCCGAAGTGGTGGTCCAGCGGCTCATCAGCGGTCCCGACGAAGGCACCGGGTCAAGCGTCATCGTGTACGAAGGCCACGACGTCCGGCGCGTTCTCGACGGACTCGCCGAGCAGACCGGTATCCCGGTAGCGGAGTTCGAGCAGGCGTTGACGAGCGGCGTGGTCACCTCGTCACTCCTGCCGGCGGAGATCCCGGAAGGCGCCGATGAGCTCGTCCGCTGGGAGGGTCTGCTCTATCCGGCCCGGTATGAGATGCCGGAGGGCGCGACCGCGGCGGAGATCCTCGCCTCGGTGGCCGCCGAGACCGAGCGCCGAATAGCCGCGGTGGACTGGTCGCGGCTCGAGGCGTTGGGGGTCAGTCAGTACGAAGCGTTGATCGTCGCTTCCCTGATTCAGCGCGAGGCCGGTGTTGAGGAGGACCGACCGCTGATTGCCTCCGTGATCTACAACCGGCTCGAGCAAGGCATGCCGCTTCAAATCGACGCCACCGTTGTCTACGCACTCGGGGCGAGCCCCGGGCGGGTACTCGCGGAACACCTCGAGATCGACTCACCGTGGAACACCTACAAGATCAAAGGCCTGCCGCCGACACCGATCGGGACCTCGCAGTTCGAGTCGATCGCTGCGGCGGCCGATCCGGCAGAGAGCGACTATCTGTTCTACGTGCTGGTGGCAACCGACGGACGCCACGGGTTCTCGGTGACCTATGAAGAGCACCAGGAGAAGATCGCCAAGGCCAAGGCCGACGGGGTGCTGCCGTGAGATTCGTTGTGCTCGGGGACCCGGTCGACCACTCTCGTTCTCCCGCAATCCACACGGCGGCGCTCTCAGCGTCCGGCATCGACGGAACCTACACCGCGCGTCGCGTCGACGAACGCGGAATGGCGGAAGCCGTCGACGAGGTGCGATACGGCCGTCTCGCCGGTGCCAATGTGACAATGCCCCACAAGCAGGTGGCCTTTGCCCTTGCCGATCGCGTGACCGACTCGGCGCTGAGATCGGGAGCCGTGAATACCCTGGTTCGGCGTGACGGCGAGGTGTGGGGATACAACACCGACGTTGACGGGATCCGGGCCGTTTGGATATCAGAGCGGCTCCCCGCCGAAGGTCCGGTCCTGATCCTCGGTACGGGCGGCGCAGCAGCCGGAGCCGTGAGTGCGCTCGCCGACAGAACGATCGTGGTTTCCGGCCGGAACGACCACGCGGCGCGTGCCCTCCTCGAACGCACCCGAACCGACGGAATGGTCGCGCCGTGGGGCGCTGCGGTCGAAGGTGCGGTCGTGGTGAACGCGACACCGCTCGGCATGGACGGGGAATCGCTCCCAGAGGAAGTTCTCGCTGCGTGCTCGGGGCTCTTCGACCTCACCTACGGTGCTGGCGAGAGTCCCGCGGTGCGGTGGGCGAGGGATCACGGCATGCCGGTTGCCGATGGCAAGGCCTTGCTGATAGCGCAGGCCGCGGCATCATTCGAGATCTGGACCGGCGTGGCCGCACCGGTGAACGTGATGCTGGACGCGTTCTAGGGTCGCGACAACACACGCATCGGCGAGAACGGCAACCGCGCCCGGACGGATACACCGGAGGATGCCATGACCCGGCACGGGAAGCCGATAGGCTCTCCGCCGAATGATCTCGCTCGCACTCGCAACCGTCGGCCTCGTCGTCGGCGTAATCGCCGACGGTATTGCGACGGACCGGTCCTTCGGCTCGCTTCGGGAGCATTGGGGCCGTACGCCGCTGGTCGCTGTCCTCACCGCACTTCTCTTCGCCGCGACCCCGGCGATCGTGTCGGTTGACTGGACTTTGCCGGCCTACCTCTGGTTCGTGGCCGTCACCGTGACGCTGACGCTCACCGACATCGACACCAAGCTCATTCCGAACCGCATCCTCTACCCGGGCACGGTCGTGGGGACTGTGCTGCTCGTTGGAGGAGCTCTCATCGAAGGCGGTCCGGTCGTGCGGGCACTCGCTGGCGGTGCGCTCTACTTCGCGTTGCTGTTCGTGCTCGCGCTCATCGCCCGAGGCGGTTTCGGCTTCGGTGACGTGAAGTTGGCCTTCCTGCTTGGTCTGTTCGCCGCGTACCAATCATGGGACACGCTGATCGTTGCGATCTTCGCGGCCTTCCTCCTCGGCGGAGTCGTGTCCTTGCTCCTCGTGGTGTTCCGCATCCGGAGTCGGAAGGACGCCATTCCGTTCGGCCCGTATCTGGTGATCGGTGCTTACGTGGCGATCGCCTGGGCGGGAACGATCTCGACGTGGTACCTGAGCGGGGCAACGTGACATTGGGTACGGCCCGTGCCACGATGGTTCGATGATCCGATTCCTCACCGCAGGCGAGTCCCACGGACCCGCCCTCACAACGATTGTCGAAGGTGCTCCTGCCGGCCTCCCGGTTGATACGGAAGGCCTTGCAGAAGAATTGGCGCGTCGCCGCTTGGGACACGGCCGCGGGCCACGGATGCGCCTCGAGAAGGACGAGATCGAGATCCTCGGCGGTGTGAGATTCGGGCGAACGCTCGGTGGCCCGATCTCGGTGATCATCCGCAACACGGAATGGGAGCGCTGGTCACAGGAGATGTCACCGTCGGCGGGTGCGTCGCGCAAGGCCATGACCTCGCCGCGGCCCGGTCATGCGGACCTTCCGGGGATGCTCAAGTACCAGACGCACGACGCCCGCGACATCCTCGAGCGGGCGTCGGCGAGAGAGACGGCGGCGCGAACTGTCGCCGGCTATGTCTCGAAATTGCTGCTCGCCGAGGTTGGGGTGACCGTCCTCAGTCACGTGGTTCAGATTGGCGACGTACGGGCGAACGCCGGCATTCCGAAGCGAGGCGCCCTCGGAGTGATCGATGCATCGATCGTTCGCTGTGTCGATCCCGCCGGCGAGGGCGCCATGATCGAAGCTATCGATGTGGCAAAGAAGGCGCGGGACACACTCGGCGGTGTGGTCGAGGTTGTGGCGTACGACATGCCAGCGGGGATCGGGAGTCACGTGCATTGGGATCGCAGGCTTGACACCGTGCTCGCCGGCGCACTGATGTCGATCCAGGGGATCAAGGGTGTCGAGGTCGGCGATGGGTTCGAGTCCGCCGGGCGTCCGGGATCGGCCGCCCACGACGAGATCTTCCCCGGGGACGTCACCTTCGAGCGGGAGACGAACCGCGCCGGAGGCATCGAGGGTGGTATCAGCAATGGGAGTCCGATCAGGGTCCGAGCGGCGATGAAGCCCATTTCCACACTGATGCGGCCGCTTGCCACGGTCGACGTGGCGACCGGCGAGGTGTCGGTGGCATTCCGCGAGAGAAGCGACGTGTGTGCGGTTCCGGCGGCCGGTGTCGTTGCCGAGCAGATGGTCGCGTTCGGCCTTGCGCGCGAGATGCAGCGGGTGTACGGGGGAGATACAGTCGACGCGTTCATCGAGGCCGACGCCGCCCACCGGCGCCGCCTCGCTGAATTCTGATGTCTCACCTCTGGTTGATCGGGATGATGGGGAGCGGCAAGTCGACCGTCGGGGACCTCGCTGCCGCCCGCCGTGGATGTCCGTTCTACGACACCGATGAGCGGGTTGAGGCCGAGGCCCAGATGTCGATCGCCGAGATCTTCGCCCGGTTCGGCGAAGCGGAGTTCCGGGCGAGGGAGCGGAAGGCGGTCGCCGGGATCGCACTCCAACCGGCCGGAATTGTGGCAACCGGCGGGGGCGTCGTCCTGGATCCGGTGAACGTCGCGACCATGCGAGCGGACGGAATCGTTGTGCTGCTCTCGGTGGATCCGGACATCCTTGTCTCGCGAGTCGTCGACGGCGGGGAGCGCCCGCTGCTTTCGGACGGCGCGGAAGGGGCGATTCATGCGATCGCCCGGGAACGTGACGAGTTCTACCGGGCGGCAGCGGACATGACCATCGATGCTTCGGGCACGGTTCTGGAGGTCATCGAACAGGTGGAGGCAGTATGCGAACGGTTGTGATCACCGAAGGTGCCGATCTCGTCTCTGAGATCGTGATCGGCGCCGGCGTGCTTGCCGCGGCCGGTGGCCACTTGCCGATTCGCGAGGCCAGACGCAAGGTCGCGATCCTCGCCCAACCGACCATCCTCGACTTCGCGGACCGGATCGCGCAATCGCTGTCGTCCGTCGTTGAGGAGGTCGCGATCGTCCCGCTTCCCGACGGTGAAGGCGCGAAGAATCTCGCAACAGTCGAAGCCATAACTCTCGAACTCAATCATCTCGGGATGACCCGTGACGACACCGTCGTCGGCATCGGCGGGGGTGCCGCAACCGATGTGGCCGGCTTCGTTGCCGCCACCTACCTCCGCGGGATCGAGTGCGTCGTTGCCCCCACGACGCTGCTCGGCGCCGTCGATGCTTCGATCGGCGGCAAGACCGGCGTGAACGCCGGGGGTAAGAACCTCATCGGGGTGTTTCGGCACCCACGTCTGGTCCTGGTGGATGTCGACGCCATCGCAACCATTCCGCGGCCGCTCCTGATCCAGGGCACCGCAGAGGCGCTCAAGACCGGATTGGTCGGAGATCCCGAGCTGGTCGATCTCTATCGCGAGTTCGGCCTCGATGCTCCGCTCACCGAGGTGATCGAGCGCGCGATCACCGTCAAGGCGAGAACGGTGTCGGAGGACTTTCGTGAGGCCGGTGTCCGCGCAATCCTCAACTACGGGCACACGGTTGGCCACGCCGTCGAGGTCGCCGGCGGTCTCAGCCACGGTGAAGCCATCGCGATCGGGATGGTTGCCGCGGGCGTCGTGGGGGAGCAGACCGTCGGGTTCGAGGGCAGGGTCGAGCAGGAAGAACTGATCGCGTCGCTCGGTCTGCCGACCAGGTCACCCGCTGTAGATCCGACTGAGATCGACCGTCTCATGGCGCTTGACAAGAAGCGTGACGCAGGCGGAATCCGTTTCGTCGTGTTGGAGGACATCGGCGTGCCACGGGTCGTACACCCCGACGACGCTACCGTACGTGCCTCGCTGCGCGCGATCGGCATCGACTGAATACGAGGAGCCTCGACCGATGATCTCGACGAACGATGTGAAGCCAGGGATGTCCCTCAATCTCCCCGAGGGTCTGTTCCAGGTCATCGACTACCAGCATGTGAAACCCGGCAAGGGCAAGGCCTTTGTCCGCATGAAGCTCAAGAACCTCATCAACGGCGCCGTCCTCGACCGCACGTTCCGGGCAGGGGAGAACGTGCCGAAGGCCGTCATCGACAGGCGGGACTTCCAGTTCCTCTTCCGCGACGACATGGGCTTCAACTTCATGGACGGCGAGACGTTCGAGCAGATCAACCTCTCGGCGGATGCCGTGGGTGATGCGGCCTCATACATCGCCGACGGCTCAACGGTTCGGCTTTCGATGTACGACGGAAGCCCGATCGGCATCGAACTTCCCGCTGCCGTCGAACTCGAGGTCACGTTCACCGAACCGGGCGTCAAGGGCGACCGCGTCTCGGGCGCAACCAAGCCGGTCACGCTGTCGACCGGTCTTGTCGTGCAGGCGCCGCTCTTCATCGATATTGGCGATGTGCTGAAGGTGGATACCCGCACCGGGGATTACATCACGCGGGTCTCGTGACCAAACAGGATGCCCGGGAACGTGCCCTGGGATTGTTGTATGCCGCGGACATCGGCGCTGATGAGGAGCCGCTCGAACCGACCGGTCGGGCGGGACGACTTGCGTCCGGTGTGCTCGAGCACCTCGACGCAATCGACGAGATCATCGAAAGTCACTCGACCGGGTGGCGGCTGAGCCGTATGCCTGCCGTTGACCGCACGATTCTGCGGATGGGCGTCTACGAACTGCGATACACCGAGACACCCGTCGGTGTTGTGGTTTCGGAGGCGGTCGAACTGGCGAAGCGCTACTCGACCGTGAAGTCCGGCAGCTTTGTCAACGCCGTCCTCGCCAACGTCGCAAACGATCCGCCGGCGTAGGCGGTTTCCCGCCGCGAGGTTGACCCGGCGGCTCCGGTGGAACTCAGCGACATCATCCGGGCTGCCGGAGCCCTCTCCGCTGCGCACCGGCCGTCCGGCCGGGTGCTCGCGCCTCTCCCACCTACGGCGGGACATTCACAGGGTCGGTTGAAGACACCTTCCTGGGCTCGGCCTCGAGGCTGAGATAGTCGCGCCGGCGGATGCCCGTTCGACCAAGGTGGTGTGGAGTCCTTCCGGGGCGCCGCTGACGGCACGGACGTGGCGGTGCTTGCGACGAGTTCCCCCGTCACGGGCCATCTCGTTGAGTTCCGCCTGCGCCGCCGAGACCTGTGCCGGCACGTCGTCCCAGCCGCCATCGATGGGCGTACCGCTGAACTGTGCAGTCCCGTGAGTGAGCGCGAGATCGATGCTCATCGTGTTGCACGGATCCCGGACTGCTCGCGCCGCGTCGGGTGCCGGTGTCACGATTGTCGCGTCCCGCGCTTCGTGCCTGCCGGAGGCGAACCACCAGCTGCCGGTCGCCAACCCGACGGTGGCCGCGGAACAGACGGGTCCCCCGGTGTGTGGACGCCTCGGCCGTAGTGTGTACTTCTCCTTCGGCCCCTGAGGCATCCTCTAGACCGCTCGGTGCGGCGCGCCGGGGAGCGGGGGCAGGTAGTTGCACCTTCGGTCACGGGTCGGCTAGGTTCCTTCCGACCAACCAACCACCGCCCTTTAACCCGGTCCGGCGAGGCCGAAAAGGAAGGAGACAGAATGCACGACGCCCTGCGCGGCGGCGGATCCACCGGGACCGCCAGCCGCTTTTTTCATGTCCGGAGGTGCTGCGCATGGCGAACGTGATGGACGCAGCCGACGTCGATCGGGCCATTCGGCGGATCGCCCACGAGATTCTCGAGAAGAACCACGGTTCGGATGATGTCGTCCTGCTCGGCATCCAGACCCGTGGTGTTCCGCTTGCGGAGCGACTCGCGGCGGCCATTGGCGAGATCGAGGGTGAACCGGTCGCCTGCGGAGCTCTCGATATCGGCATGTATCGCGATGATCTGGATCGCAGACCGAAGCGCCCACTCGGCGCCACCGAGGTGCCGGTACCGCTCGGCGGCAAGACCGTCGTCCTGGTCGACGATGTGCTCTACACCGGCAGGACGATCCGTGCCGCGCTCGACGCCCTCGCCGACCTCGGCCGCCCAAACCGAGTGCAGCTGGCTGCCCTTGTCGACCGGGGTCATCGGGAACTGCCCATCCGGCCCGACTATGTCGGCAAGAACGTGCCAACGTCGCGCAACGAACGAGTCACCGTTCGTCTGATCGAACGCGACGGCAAGGACGCTGTGATCATCGAGGCGAGGGAAGCCGAATGAACCATTTCCTAACCATCGAAGGCCTCACACGAGAGGACATCAGCGGATTGCTCGACGACGCGGACGAGTTCGTCGAGGTGCTGCACCGTCCCATTCCAAAGGTCCCCGCCCTGCGCGGCAAGACCGTTGCAACCATGTTCTTCGAAGCCTCGACCCGCACCAAGATGTCGTTCGAGAAGGCGGCGAAGGCCCTCAGCGCCGACACCATGTCGTTCTCACCGGGAACATCGTCGCTCTCGAAAGGTGAGAGCCTCAAGGACACCGTGCTCACGATCAAGGCGATGGGAACCGACGCCATGGTGGTGCGTCACCAGTCGACCGGCGCGCCGTGGCGGATCGCCGAATGGATCGAACAGCCGGTTCTGAACGGTGGGGATGGGGCGCACCAGCATCCGACCCAGGCGCTGCTCGATTCGCTTACCATCCGGCAGCACTTCGGCACGCTCGAAGGGCTGAAGATCGGCATTGTCGGTGATATCCGTCACTCGCGGGTTGCCCGCTCCGATACCCAGGCCTTCGTGGCCCTCGGGGCCGACGTGACGATGGTGGCACCCCGAACGCTGCTCCCCGTGGACCCCTCGGTCTTCTCGGCGCAGGTGAGCGAGGACCTCGATGAGGTGCTTGGCGAGTTTGACGTCGTGTACGTGCTGCGCGTGCAGGCCGAACGCGGAGGAGCTTCCGTGTTCCCTTCACTGTCCGAGTACACCGACCACTACGGGATCACCAAGGAACGCTTCGCCCGGCTCAATCCGGACGCGATCGTTCTGCATCCGGGTCCGATGAACCGCGGCGTGGAGATCGACGGCGCCGTCGCCGACGACCCGCGGGCGCTCATCCTGGACCAGGTCTTCAACGGGGTCGCCGTCCGAATGGCCGTCCTCTTTCGACTGCTCGGAGGTGAGCACGATGGCTGATTTGATACTTTCACGAGGCACCGTCCTCACGATGGACGGAATTCGGGACGTCGACCTCCGGATCACCGACGGGCACATCTCCGAGATCGGGCCCGGCCTCGAAGGTGACGAGACCATTGACTGCTCGGATTGCTGGGTCGGTCCGGGACTGGTCGATCTCCACGCTCACTTCCGCGAGCCGGGCCTCGAATGGAAGGAAGACATCGCGACCGGGTCGCGCGCGGCTGCCGCTGGTGGCTACACGGCCGTTGTGGTGATGCCCAATACCGATCCGGTCACGGACTCTGCGCACGTTGCTCGCTATGTCGCCATGCGGGGCGCCGAGGTTGGTCTCGTCGAGGTGATTCCGGCGGGGGCGGTGAGCCTGGGTCGGGCCGGCGCCGAACTCGCCCACCTGGACGACCTCTGGTCTGCCGGCGTGCGGGTGTTCTCGGACGATGGAGATGTCGTGGCCGACGCCGGCCTTCTGCGCCGGGCGATGGACTACCTCGCCGCCCGCGGCGGTCTCATCTCTCAGCATGCGGTGGACGTTGGCCTCTCGCGGGGCGGACACATGCACGAGGGGAGTGTCTCGTCGCTGCTCGGAATGTACGGGATCCCGGCAGCAGCCGACGACGTGGTGATAGCAAGGGACCTCAAACTCGTCGAGCTGACGGGTGCGAGGTATCACGTGCAGCACCTGTCGACGGCTACCGGGGTCGAGATGATCGCGGCCGCAAAGGCGCAGGGTCTGCCGGTGACGGCGGAGGTCAGCCCGCACCACCTGGCCTTCGACCACCATGCCGCCGCAGGCACGAACCCGGTGTACAAGATGATGCCGCCTCTGCGCTCGACCGAGGACCGCGACGCGTTGCGACGTGCCCTCGTGGACGGGACGATCGACATCGTCGCGACCGACCATGCTCCCCACGCCGACCATGAAGAGGAAGTGCCCTGGGAACAAGCTCCCAACGGCGTGATCGGCCTGGAGTGGGCTGCAGCGGTCGTCAACACCGTTGCAGACCTCGACCAGGAGGCCTTCTTCGACCGCCTCTCGGTAGCGCCGGCACGCATCGGCCGGATCGAAAACCAGGGACTGCTGCCGGCGGTTGGCGGACCGGCCAACCTGACGGTGTTCAACCCGAGCATCGAGTGGATGCCGGCGACATCCGTCTCGAAAGCCGAGAACAGCCCGTACTTCGGAATGACGTTGATCGGCAGGCCGATCGCGACGGTCTACAAGGGTGTCGTGACGGCTCTGGACGGCGTTCCGTCCCCGGCAGGCGCATGAGAAGCCAGACGATCTCACGCGGGCCGGTGCGGTGAGGAGCACAGGCGTCGACCTCCGCACGACCGTCGGGCCCCTCGACATGAGGAGCCCGATCGTGGCTGCGTCCGGAACCGTCGGATCCGTCGTCGACTTCGCCGCTGCAGGCGACTTCCGGTCGTATGGGGCAGCCGTAGCCAAGTCGGTATCACCGGATCCGTGGCCTGGAAGGATCCCGCCACGGCTCAGCGCCGCGGGAGCGGGAATGTTGAACGGCATCGGCATCCAGAATCCGGGGATTGCGGCGTGGGTCGACGAGGTCGGTCCGCGGCTTGGCGAGGTGCCGGTACCCGTGTGGGGCTCGGCGGTCGGGAACGACCCGGACGGCTTCGCCGAAGTTGCTCGAGGGCTCCAGCGAGCAGGTGTCGTCGCCGTCGAGGTCAATCTTTCGTGTCCTAACCTCGAAGATGGTCATCTGTTCGCGCTCGACGACGATCGCTCGGCCGAGGTGGTACGGGCCGTGCGGGCGGCGACCGATCTGCCGATCGGCGCCAAGCTTTCGCCGAATGCCGTCGACATCGCGGCCATTGCGGAGTCGGTCCACGAGGCCGGCGCAGACTGGGTGGTCCTCACGAACACAGTGTGGGGTGCGGGGTTCGACGTGGAGACCAGGAGGCCGAAGCTGAGTGGCGTGATCGGGGGCTACTCCGGCACACCCGTGAAGCCGATCGCTCTCCGGTGTGTTTGGGAGGTGGCACAGGCGCTGCCCGATCTCCCCATCGTCGGATGCGGTGGTGTGCGCACGGGGGAAGATGTGGTGGAGTTCTTGCTTGCCGGCGCCTCAGCCGTGGCTATCGGCACCGCTCACTTCGCCGAGCCGCGGGTGGGAAACCGCATCGTGAAGGAATTGGAGAAGTACATGGTCAAACACGATGTCGCATCGATCGGTGATCTGGTCGGGGCGGTGGAGCCATGGTGAAGGGCGTTGTCGTAGCTCTGGACCTCCCGACGGCCGAAGCCGCGGTCGAATTGGCCGAGCGCGTCACCGACTACGTCGTCGGTTTCAAGATCGGGCTTGGCCTGCTGCACGGTCCGGGGCCGTTGTTGATCTCTGCATTGGTCGGCCTCGGCAAACCGGTCTTTGCCGACGCAAAACTCAATGACATCCCGTCCCAGGTAGAGATAGCCGCGCGGCGACTCGGCGAGCACGGCGCTCGCTGGGTCACGGCGCACGTCAACGGCGGGCAGGCGATGCTGGAGGCGGCGGTGCGGGGTCTCCGTGACGGTGCGGGCGCCGCACCGGCAGGAATTCTCGGCGTCACCGTGCTCACATCGCACGACGAGGCGTCCCTGGCCCGAATCGGGATCGATCGATCGCCGGGCAAGCTCGTCGCCCGCATGGCGAAGGTCGCCGCCGCCGCAGGCTGCGAGGGTGTCGTGTCGTCGCCGCGAGAACTCACCGTGGTCGCCGACGTGGCTCCCGGCCTTCTCAGGGTGACACCGGGAATCCGCCCCGTCGACCGGGATGACGATCAGGCTCGGACGATGACGCCGGCCGAGGCGATCGCGCGGGGCGCGGACCTCCTCGTTGTTGGACGGCCGATCACCGCGGCTGCGGACCCCGCAGCGGCGGCCGCCGCCATCACCGCGCAGATCCAAGGTGCAGGCCCCTCCAATTGATAGAGTCCTCGTATGGCCGATACCCACAACCTTCCCCCGATGAGCGACGAACAGCGGACTCTGGCGCTCGAGAAGGCCGCCGCCGCCCGCCGCCAACGTGCCGAGATCAAGGCACTGCTCAAGACGGGTTCGCTCACACTCGCCGAGGTCTTTGACAAGGCCGAGACCGATGACATCGTGGCGGGCACCAAGGTGTACCCGTTGCTGGCGTCCATGCCCCGCATGGGGAAGATCAAGGCGACCCGCCTGATGGAGGAGCTCGGGATCCCCGACAACCGCAAGATCCGTGGGTTGGGTTCGCGCCAGCGTGAGAACCTCCTCGCCGCCTTTGCCTGACGGGAGACTCCTCGTTGTTTCCGGCCCGTCAGGCGTCGGGAAGTCAAGTGTGGTCGACGCCGTCCTCGAGCGCAGCGGTGCAGGGTTCTCGGTCTCTGCGACCACGCGGTCGCCGCGACCGGGCGAAGCGGACGGTGTGGACTACTGGTTTGTCGATCACGACGCGTTCACCGACCTTGTCGAGTCCGGGGCGATGTTGGAGTGGGCCGAGTACGGCGGCCACCGCTACGGCACCCCGCGCGGACCCGTCGTCGAGACTCTCAAAGGCGGCTCGCACGTCATTCTCGACATCGAGAACGACGGGGCGCACCAGGTCAAGGAAGCATATCCGGCCGCCATTCTGGTATTCCTGATGCCGCCGTCACGTGATGAACTCGAACGGCGCCTTCGTTCGCGTGGTGACACGTCGGAGAGCGATATCGCGCGGAGGCTGGCGGTGGCCGACGAGCAGATCATCGACGCTACGGAGACCTACGACTATCTCGTCGTGAACGACGATCTGGAGAGCGCGATCGCGCGGGTTGTCTCTATACTCCGAAGACCGGCCACTCCGGACAGGAGTTCAGACGCGTGCTGACGCGCTTGATACGCCGAAACGACGAGGAGCAACACCGAATGATGACCGAACCGCCGATTGGCGCCGTTGTCGCGAAGACGCAATCCCGCTTTGGGCTCGTCATTCTCTCGGCCCGCCGCGCACGGCAGATCAACGCCTACTTCAACCAACTCGGCGAAGGCCTCGGCGGCTACGTGCCGCCGCAAGTGCACAGCCTCTCTCGCAAGCCGCTGTCGATCGCCCTCGAAGAGATCTACGAGGACAAGGTCGTCATCGCTCCGTTCGAGGAGTAGGCGATGCTCGCCGGGCGGCGCGTTGTGCTCGGCGTCACCGGAGGCGTCGCTGCATACAAGGCCGCATACCTCGCCCGACGGTTGATCGAACGCGGGGCGGTCGTCCGCACCGTGATGACCCAGGCAGCGACCGAATTCCTCGGTCCGCACACCCTTGCGGCGATCACCGGTGAACGTCCGGTTGTCGATCTGTTCGACGCCGAAGACGTGAGCCCGCACACCACCCTGGGTCGTTGGGCGGACGTGGTCGTCATCGCACCGGCCACCGCCGCGACCATCGCTCGCATTGCCAACGGCCTCTCCGACGATTCGGTTTCAGCCACCGTGCTCGCAACCTCCGCACCGGTCGTTATCGCTCCATCGATGCACACCGAGATGTGGGAGCACCCGGCAACCGTCGCCAACGTCGAGCGCCTCGAGGCGTTTGGCTACCACATCGTCGCCCCCCAGGTCGGAGCACTTGCCGGAGGCGATGTCGGCGTCGGCCGGTTGGCCGAGCCAGAACGGATCGCCGACGCCGTCGCCGGCGTTCTCCCGGGCGGTCCTCTGACAGGCACCCATGTTGTTGTCACCGCTGGCGGCACGCGCGAACCGATCGATGCCGTGCGATATCTGGGCAACCGTTCGTCCGGGAGAATGGGGAACGCGATTGCGGCTGCCGCCGCCCGACGCGGGGCGACGGTGACGCTGGTGACCGCCGGTGTTGGCTTCGAACACCCGCGCGTGAAGGTGATTCCTGTCGAGACAGCGCAGGAGATGGCAGAGGCCACATGGGCCGCCGCTCAAGGGGCCGATGTGGCCGTGATGGCTGCGGCCGTGGCCGACTTCCGGCCCTCGGAACCGCTCGACGGCAAACTCCGGCGCCTCGAGGGACCCCCGACGATCGCGCTCGAATCGACCCCGGACATCCTCGGGGGAGTGGCGGCGATGGTGGACCGGCCCTTCCTGGTGGGTTTTGCTGCCGAGGTCGGCGGTCTCGACGAAGCAACCGCCAAGGCCCGCCGCAAGGGTGTTGACCTGCTGGTCGCGAACGATGTCGCCGCTCCCGGTTCAGGATTCGGCACGGAGACCAACCAGGTGACGATCGTGCTCCCGGACGGAGCGACCGAGCCCTGGAGCCTCATGAGCAAGAGCGAAGTTGCAGAGCGCCTCTGGGACCGGATTGCCGAGCTCCGCAAGAGCGAAGGGTCAGCGACCTGACGACGATCGCACAGGTCGTTCCCGATGTGCCTTCGTTCGCCGTGGACGACGGATTCGCCTACGAAGTACCCGAGAAGCTTGCTGAACTCGCCGTCGGCGACATCGTGCGGGTTCCGCTCGGTGGGCGCAAGGTACGCGGGTATGTCACGGCGCTGAGCCACGGCACGCCTGATCGCCCGCTGCGGCCGGTTGCGTCACGTTCCGGTAGCCGCAGCGTCTTCGACCAGGCCATGCTCGAATCGCTGCGGTGGGTGGCCACGCACTACGTCGCTCCGCTCTCGACCGTTCTCCGCCGGTGTGCGCCGCCGAACCTCCCGAAGAAGAAGGCGACCATGCACGAGGCGTTCAGGGGATCAATCGATGGCGACTTGGCGTCTTGGGGCCAACGGCAGGTCACGGGTGGCCGAACCCGGTCCGTGTACCTCCTGACCGGGGATCCGTTCGACGGCGTGGTCTCGGCCATGGCGCCCGTTCTCAGCGCCGGGAAGAACGTAGTCGTGACGGCGCCGACCGTGGTCGAGGCGCACGCAGCGGCGCAAAGGTTGGGCGAGGTATTTCGAGATCGGGTTGCAGCGGCGACAAGCGATGACCCTCCCGCGGCCCGCACCGCGGCATGGACACAGCTCGCACTCGACACCGGGAGCGTTGTCGTCGGCACACGCGAAGTCGCATTCTGGGGCGCTGGAGGGGTCGGCCTCGCCGTCGTGCTCGACGAAGGCAGGCGGGGCTACAAATCACCCCAGACCCCGACCTTTCACGTGCGGGATGTCCTGCGGCGCCGATCGGTCATCGAGCGCTTCCCGCTGATCCTCACCGGCGCCGTCCCGACGTCCGAGGCCATGTCGACCGGGATCGAGGTTGTTCGACGAGGTCGACGGATCTGGCCGCTGGTCGAGGTGGTCGACCGCACGACCGAGGCCGAACGCTCCGGCAAGATCGGCGAGCGGCTGCGCCGGGCCATCGCATCAGTGGGCGATGGATCGGTGTTCGTCCTCGTTCCGAGAAGGGGCGGCACGTTCCGGTGCTCCCGATGCCGGGAGCTCCGCCGGTGTCCCGCGTGCGAGGCGATGCTGGAGCGCAACGGCGCGTGCGCCCGCTGTGGCAGGGTTGCGGCCGCTTGTGGGAAATGTGGAGGGACGAGATTCGAGGCACTCGGTGCGGGCGCTCCGAGGATCGTGGATGATCTCGCTCGCTCGTTCGGCGATGCCGTCGGAACGGCCGCTTCAGGTCACAGGATCACGGTTGGGACCGAGCGGGACCTCGTCGGGCTTGCCCCGGTCGACCTCGTCGTCGTTGTGGATCCCGACGTCTGGATTCTCGCGCCCAACTACCGGGCAGGCGAGGACGCCCTTCGGCTCCTGGTTCGGGGTGTGCTCGCGGCGCGGCCCGGGCGGGGGAGGCGGGCCATCATCCAAACCTCCTTGCCGGACCACGCGGTCTTCGATGCGCTGCGGAGTGGCGATTCCGTGCCCTTCATGGAGGATGTCTTGCGCCGGCGCCAGGAATCAGGATTCCCGCCCGTCGGCGAACTGATCGCACTCGAGACCGATGCCGTCGACACCGGTGTGCTCCTCGGAGAGGCCGCAGGCGATGCCGCGTTGCTCGGTCCGGCGCGAGAAGGCGGACGGGAGCGCTGGCTCATTCAGGGGCCCGACCTCACCCGGGTGCGGATGCGTCTGCGGGGTGCCGTGCGGCAACTTCGGGACGGGGGCGCTCGGGTGCGGGTGGACGCCGATCCGGTGGATCTCTAGGTCGTTCCCCGTGTGGTCACTGGGCCGAGGATTCGGTAGCCTGACGCCTCCATGGCGATCTACCCCATCCGTGTCTTTCCCGACCCCGTCCTCCGAACGGTCACCACGCCGGTGACGGACTTCGGTCCGGAGCTGTCCAAGCTCGCCGACGACATGCTCGAGACGATGTACGCCGCGCCCGGTGTCGGTCTCGCCGGGCCCCAGATCGGAGTTCCGAAGCAGATCTTCGTCGCCGATATCGGCGATGGGCCGTTCGTGATGATCAACCCGGAGATCGTCGAAACCTCGGGAAAGTGGAAGTTCGAAGAGGGATGCCTCTCAGTACCCGGCTATTGGTGGGAGTTTTCCCGTCCGGCGTTTGCCCGGGCGCGCGGCCTCGATCTCAACGGTCGTCCGGTCGAGCACGCCGGAGACGAACTGATAGGACGTCTGCTCCAGCACGAGACGGACCACCTGATTGGGACGCTGCTCCTCGAGCGACTCCCGCGACGTCTTCGTAAGGACGCCTTTCGGGATCTTCGCGGCGCGGTGCCACCGAGCGGCGTCGAATGAGGGCGGCCTTCCTCGGGACTCCTGCCGCTGCGATTCCAAGTCTCGCCGCTCTGATCGACGTCGCAGACATCGCGGTTGTGGTGACCCGGCCGGATCGAGCGAAGGGCCGATCGGGGAGGCCGACTCCGCCCGCGGTGAAGATCGCGGCCGCCGAATGGGGCCTCCCGATCGTCCAGCCCGAGACACGCGCCGAGATCGAGGAGACCTTGCGCTCTGCACGAGCCGATATCGGAGTCGTGGTCGCGTACGGGCGTATCCTTTCGCCGGCGGCGTTGGAGACCGCCCGTGCGGGATTCGTGAACGTTCACTTCTCGCTCCTACCGAGGTGGCGCGGCGCTGCCCCGGTCGAGCGGGCGATCCTCGCGGGAGACGAGACGACCGGCGTCAGCCTGATGCAGCTGGACGAGGGTCTCGACACCGGGCCTGTGATCGCCGCCCTCGAGACTCCGATCGCGGCGGACGAGACCGGCGGATCGCTCACGGGCCGTCTCTCCTACCTCGGAGCGATGATGATCGACGATGTGCTGGAGGATCTGCTCGCCGGGCGTCTGGAGGCCGCGCCTCAGTTGCGGGCCGGCGTCTCGAGCGCAGAACCCCTCGATCCGTCCGATGCTCGGATCGACGCAACCTGGGCCGTCGGATATGCCGAAAGGGCCATCCGTGCGTTCAACCCGAGGCCGGGCGCTTGGTTTGAGATGGATGGCACACGGTTCCGCGTACACCGGGCCTCACGGTCGCTCGAGGCCGTGACCCCGGGGGTGGTCGCGGCCTTCAGCGGCCAGCCCATTCTCGGGTTCCAGGGAGGGAGTCTCGCAATCGAGGTGATCCAGCCGGGGGGCAAGGGGACGATGTCGGGTTCGGCATGGCTCAACGGCCGCCGCGGGACCGGCGGCCGCATCGAACCGGCGCCGGAATGAAGCGGGGCGTCGAAGCGCGCGTCATCGCGGCGACCATCCTCGAGCGAGTTCTGGGTGAAGGCGCCTATTCGAACGTTCTCGTTCGGACGGCAACCGAGGATCTGCAGCGTCGTGACGCGGTGTTCGTCCAACTGCTGGTCTACACGGCCATCCGGTACCTGGAGCGCATCGATCGAACGATCGACGCGTTGATCACGCGACCCGTGGACGACGTGGTGCGATCGGTGCTCCGAATCGGCGTGGCGGAGTTCCTGTTCACGGACGGGGAGCCGCACGCGGTCGTGGATTCGGCGGTCGAGGCGATTCGCGCGCTCGACGAACCGCGAGCCGCCGGATTCGTCAACGGTGTTCTCCGGAACGTCGCGCGGTCCGGAGAGCCGCCGCTGCCGGATGGTCCAGTCGGCGAGGCACTGCGGTTCGGCGTCCCGCTGTGGCTCTATCTCGATTTCGGGGAGGCCTATGGCGTCGAAGCGGCTGCGGCCTTCTTCGAGGCATCGAATCAGGCCACGCGCGTCGGGGTGAGGCGCAGATCCGGTGACGCACCGGGGGAGGCGGTGCCGGGAGTGCCCGAGGCCTTCATGCTCGACGGCATCGCCGGACATCGTGACGCAATCGCTACCGGTGCGATCGTGGTCGCAGACCCCTCGTCGACCGCCGTGGCGCTCGCCGTGGATCCAAAGCCCGGCGACCGTGTTATCGACCTAGCGGCGGCGCCGGGAGGCAAGACCCTGCACCTCTGGGACCTCATCGAAGGGGACGGACTGGTTGTGGCCATGGACCGGCACGAGCGCAGGGCGGCGACTGCTCGGCGTCGTACCGAGCGCCTCACCGACGGGATTCCATGGGTGATTGGGGATGCGGCGAGCCCACCGTTCCGCGAAGCCTCATTCGACCGGGTTCTGCTCGATGCACCGTGTACCGGCCTTGGCACGCTTCGCCGGCGCCCCGAGATTCGCCACCGCGTCGACGAAGCCGGCGTGACGAGTGCTGCGGCGTTGCAGCGAAGAATGCTGGAGGCCGCTCTCAAGCTCGTCCGTCCCGGCGGGCGACTGGTCTACTCGGTCTGCACGATCACCCCGGAAGAGACCGTAGATGTCGTCGCAGGTACCGGATCGCGCGGCCTCGACGGGATTCCTGGTTTGGCGGTGGACGGCGGGACCCTCCTGGCGCCTCATCTGACGGGTTCCGATGGCATGTTCGTTGCCGTGATCGACCGGTGACGCACAGCACAGTGCTACCCAGATCCGAACGCCTCCGGGGTGCCGGGCGCCCGAGAACCGGATACACTCGTTCCTCGTGATCAAGCCCGCTCGTATCGCTCCGTCAATCCTGGCGGCCGACTTCGCCTTTCTTGCCGACGATGTGGCCAGGGTGGCTGACCATGTCGACTTCCTCCATGTGGATGTCATGGACGGCCACTTCGTCCCAAACATCTCGCTTGGGATGCCGGTTATCGCGTCGCTGCGGGCCGTGACGGACCTGAAGTTCGACTGTCACCTCATGACCCTCAATCCGGACGCCTACCTCGAAGACCTGAAGGCGGCAGGGGGAGACCTGGCGACCGTGCACATCGAGGTGTTTCCCGACCCACGGGAGGTCGCCGCGATTGCCCGCGATGTTGGCATGGAGTTCGGGATCGCAATCAACCCGCCGACGCCGTTCGAGGCGATCGAACCCTTCATCGAGATCGCCGACATGGTGGTGGTGATGGCGGTTCACCCGGGCTTCGGAGGGCAGGGCTTCATCGACGCGGTGCTCCCCAAGATCGAACGTGTCAGGAAGTTTGTTGACTCGGCGGGTCTTGCGACCGATGTAGAGGTTGACGGCGGGATCGGAGAGAGCACGATTCGGTCAGCCCGCGACGCGGGGGCCGACGTGTTCGTTGCAGGGACCTCGGTGTTCCGGGCTCCCGATCCGGTTGCCGCCGTGCACGAGTTGAGAACCGCGGCCGGCCAGTAGAGGAAGCATGGGAGATCGGATCCTTGTCGTCGACGACGACCCGGACATCCTGCAATACGTCAAGATGAACCTCGAACTCCAGGGGTTCGAAGCCGAAACGGCCTCGAACGGAATCGAGGCGCTCCAGGTAGCCCGCGCACGTCCGCCTGCGCTTGTTCTGATGGACGTGATGATGCCCGGTATGGACGGCCTCACCGCCCTGCGACACCTCCGCAACGACCCGGTGACCTCGAGCGTGCCGGTCGTGATGCTGACCGCGAAGGCACTCGCAAAGGACCGAGTCAGGGGACTGGACCTCGGTGCTGACGACTACATCACCAAGCCATTCGCCGTCGAAGAGTTGGTTGCGCGCGTCGGCACCGTCATTCGGCGTGCACAGCAGATGCGTGACGTGTCGCCGCTCACGGGACTGCCCGGCAACTTCCGAATTGCCGGCGAACTCGAACAACGCATCGAGGCTCATCAACCGATTGCCGTGGTCTACGGCGACCTGGACAACTTCAAAGCCTTCAACGACCACTACGGATTCATGCGCGGCGACGCCGTGATCAAGTACACCGCCAGTACGCTGATGGATGCCGCGGCAGCCTGCGGAGATCCGGATGCCTTCGTGGGTCACGTCGGTGGGGACGATTTCATCGCCGTGATGAACCCGGACCTCGTCGAGGCGTTCTGTACCAACGTCATCGAGACGTTCGATGACGGGATCCTCGACTTCTATGACACAGCCGATGCGCTCCAGGGCTACATCGAGGTGACCGATCGCCGCGGCGAGCGTCACGCGTTTCCGATTGTCTCCTTCTCGATGGGTGTGGTGACGAACCAGTACCGGGCCATTGCGTCCGAGTGGGAGGCGTCGGCGATCGCGTCGGAGATGAAGGAGTTCGCCAAGCGGCAGCCCGGCTCGACCTACTCCATCGACCGACGCCAGTAGCTCCTCGGCGACTCGGCATCCAGTTGATGTCAGCGGCCGAACACGCGCTTGACGTCGCTATTCTTCATGGTGCCCCCTTCAGGGCAGGGTGCAATTCCCGACCGGCGGTGAAAGCCCGCGACCCCCATGCCATGGGGTGGATCCGGTGAAACTCCGGGGCCGACGGTGACAGTCCGGATGGGAGAAGGAGGGCGTGTGACGCGTCGCGTTGAGGACAATCTGTTCCAAGCGCACCGCGTGGACGAGGTGATGCGCCGTGCCATCGGCCTGACCGAGGCAACGAACCCGCATCCGAATCCACGGGTCGGTGCGATTCTGGTGAACCCGGCCGGGAGGGTGATCGCTGAGCGCGCCCATCTCCAGGCCGGCTCCGTACATGCCGAGGCCGCGGCGCTCGCAGACGCCGGATCTGCCGCTCGCGGCGCCACCCTATTCGTCACCCTCGAACCCTGTGCCCACCACGGGCGCACGCCGCCGTGCGTAGATGCCGTGATTCAGGCCGGTGTCGACCGGGTCCTCGTCGGCGCACTCGACCCGGATCCACGAGTCGCCGGTCGCGGCATTGCCGCGCTGAGAGAAGCGGGCATCGAGGTCGAGACGGGGATCGAAGAGGAAGCGGTCATCGCCAACGACCCGGCCTACTTCCACCACCGCGCCACGGGCCGTCCCCTGGTGACCCTCAAGATGGCGGCCACGCTCGACGGTCAGGCGGCCGCTGCAGACCGAACCTCGAAGTGGATCACCGGGCCCGCGGCGCGGAGTGACGGTCATCGGCTTCGCGCTTCTCACGACTCGATACTCGTCGGCGCCGGGACGGTGATCGCCGACGACCCCCGCCTTGACGTGCGCCTCGAGGGCCACTCGGGGCCGCAGCCGCGTCCGGTTGTCGTGACCGGGAGCCGCGTGATCCCTCGGGACGCTCAGATCCTGCAACGCAACCCCATCATCTTCGCTTCCGGCAACGGCCCCTCGCCTGCGGGCTATCGCGTCCAGATCGTCCACCCTGGGCCCAACGGCGTTGACCTCGTCGACGTCGTGAAGCACCTCGGGAGCGAAGGCATGCTCTCGCTGCTCATCGAAGGAGGGCCGACCGTTGCCGGGTCAGCCCTTCGGGCGGGCATCGTCGACCAGATCGTCTTCTACATCGGGGCGAAGCTCGCAATCGGAACGGGCCTGCCGGCCGTCACGGGGACGTTCGAGACGATCGACGACGCCGTTGGAGTCTCGATCGCCAAAGTCACCCAGATCGGTTCGGATATCCGGGTCGACGCAACACTCGAGAAAGAGACGTGATGTTCACCGGAATCGTCAGCGAACTCGGAGCCGTGCATGCCTCGGAGCCCACAAACGGAGGCGCAGCGCTCACCATCGTCGCGCCACGGACCTGCGCGGGTCTCTCGATCGGTGACTCGATCGCGGTGAACGGCGTGTGCCTGACGGCCATCTCGATCAACAACAACCGCTTCACCGTCGAGGCCGTTGCCGAGACTCTGCAGCGCACCAACCTCGGCGACCTCGTCGCGGGTTCGCCCGTCGACCTGGAGCGTCCGGTCGAGGCGGCAGGCGGGCGGTTCGACGGTCACGTCGTTCAGGGGCATGTCGACGGCGTGGGCGTCATCGCATCGATAGCGTCGGAAGGGGATTCCCGACGCATCCGGATCACAGCGCCCACCACGCTCGCTCAGTATCTCGTGGAGAAGGGATCCGTCACGGTCGACGGGGTCAGCCTGACGATCACCGCCGTATCGGATGTGCATGCCGCCGAACCATGGTTCGAGATCGTCTTGATCCCTCACACCCTCGATGTCACCGTGCTCGGAGTCAAGGAGGTCGGCGACCGATCCAACCTCGAAGCGGACATTCTTGCCAAATACGTTGAACGACTGATGGAGGCTCGTGTATGAACTACGCGAAGATCGAAGACGCCATCGAGGCGATTGCCCGCGGGGCAATGGTGCTTGTAGTCGACGATGAAGAGCGTGAGAACGAAGGCGACCTGATCGTTGCTGCCGAGAAGGTCACGTCGGAGCACATCGCGTTCATGGTCCGTCACACCAGCGGCCTGATCTGCCTTCCGATGACCGGCCAGCGCCTCGATGAGTTGAAACTTCCGCTGATGGTGATCGAGAACACCGACTCGCACAAGACGGCGTTCACCGTGTCCATCGATATCGCTGATGGAACGACCACCGGCATCTCGGCCAGCGACCGCGCCCGAACCATCAGGGCGGCAGCAGATCCGGCGATGACGGCAGAGGACTTTCATCGGCCCGGCCACGTCTTCCCGCTCCGTTATCAGCCGGGCGGCGTACTGGTCAGACCGGGCCACACTGAGGCAGCCGTGGACCTTGCCCGCCTCGCAGGGCTTGCACCCGCCGGCGTACTGTGCGAGGTCGTCAACGACGATGGGACGATGTCTCGCGGCGAGTCGCTGATGTCGTTCGCGGATGAGCACGACATCCCGATCGTCACGATCGAGGACCTCGTGGCCTATCGCTGGCGCAACGAGGCCCTGGTGACGAGAGTTGCCGAGGCGGCGTTGCCGACGACGTCCGGTGACTTCCGCGCGATCGGATACCGGGCAAACGACACCGGATCCGAGCACATCGCTCTGGTCCTCGGCGACGTGACCGGGAGAGATGATGTGCTCACCCGACTGCATTCGGTCTGTCTGACCGGTGATGTGTTTGGGAGCCTCCGGTGCGACTGCGGCGTGCAGCTTCGCGATTCGATGGACCTGATCGCGAAGGAAGGGGAGGGCGTAATCGTGTACAACCCGACGCACGAGGGGAGAGGCACCGGGTTGCTCGACAAGCTCGCTGCGTACCGCCTCCAGGAGCAGGGTTTCGACACGGTCGAGGCCAACGAACAGATCGGGCACGCCGTTGACAGCCGCCACTACGGCGTCGACGCCCAGATCCTCCACGACCTCAAGGTGTCGAGCGTCCGACTCGTCACCAACAATCCGGAGAAGATCGGCCAGCTCGAAGGCTTTGGCGTCGAGGTCAGCGAGCGCATCCCCCTTTGGGTTGGCCAGAACAGCCACAACCAGTTCTACCTCAAGACCAAAGAGGAGAAGCTTGGCCACTTGAGGGGTGAGCGATGAACGGCCCGGTTCGCGGCGATCTCGACGCATCGACGCTCCGTGTGGGCATCGTCCGGTCGCTGTTCAATCAACCGGTAACCGATGGGCTGCTGCGAGGAGCGCTCGAGGTTCTCGAGGAGGCCGACGGCAGCGACATCACCTTGGTCGATGTCGAGGGGGCTTTCGAAGTGCCGGTCGTCGCCCAACGGCTCGCGACACAGGGCTATGACGCCGTCATCGGACTCGGGGCCGTGGTCAAGGGTGAGACCGACCACTACGAGTACATCGCCTCGCGAGCATCGGAGGGCCTCATGCGGGTCATGCTCGACACCGGTGTGCCGATCTCGTTTGGCATCCTCACGGTGACGGACCCTGCCCACGCCTTCGCCAGAAGCGCCGCCGACGAGAAGAACAAGGGCCGAGAAGCCGCGGAAGCCGCCATCCGCACAGCGAACCTGTTGAAGCGAGTAGCGGAGTAGCGCCAGCGACGACGCAGGGGGGCGCCTGGGAGCACCCACAATGAAGGTGAGGCCAACCGCGCACATCGCTCGTGTCTCCCACCCTGCGATTGAAGTACCGAAAGACCGCGTCTACTGTTCCGGTGACAACTGACGCAAGCGGAGGCGCCTGCTTCCCACCCTGCCGCCGACTGAGGTGAGCCGGGTCGCACTTTCAGGCAGCACTCGCGTCGTGCTGCCTTCTGTATTGGCACCAGGCGCCTGCTTCGTCGACACGTACGAGCAGGAGGTACTCCGATCAAGGAGCCCAGGGTCAACGAACGCATTCGGGTCAAGGAAGTTCGCCTTGTCGACCCGGCCGGAGAGCAGATTGGCATCAAGTCGATCGAAGAGGCTCGCTGGCTGGCAGCACAGTTGGAACTCGACCTCGTCGAGGTCGCCCCAGAGGCCAGGCCCCCCGTTGTGCGTCTCATGGACTACGGAAAGTTCAAGTACGAGCAGTCCGTGAAGGCGAGAGAGGCTCGCAAGAAGCAGACCCGCACCGTGATCAAAGAAGTCCAGTTCCGACCCAAGATCGGGGCGAGTGACTTCGAGGTGAAGCGGCAGCGGGTGATTCGCTTCCTGCAGGACAACGACAAGGTCAAGGTCACGATGCGGTTCCGTGGTCGTGAAGTCACGCACCCAGAGATCGGGAATGGAATCCTCAGCCGGCTTCGTGACAGCGTTGCGGACTACGGAGAAGTCGAGACTACGCCGCGGCTCGAAGGTCGTCAGATGACGATGGTCCTCGCTCCCGTCCGGAACGCGGATCGAGTTGTGGAAGACACCGATGAAGACGTCATGGATGAACCATTCATCGAAGACGTCGTCGAAGAGAAGATCGAAGAGGTCGAGACCGCGGTCGACGAAGAAGTCGTCGTCGATGCTGCGGACGACGAGTAGGAGAGTGGAAACGTGCCGAAGATGAAGACCCACAAAGGTGCAGCGAAACGCTTCAAACGCACCGGCAGCGGGAAGGTGCGGACCACGAAGGCGTGGCGAGGCCACAACCGTCACAAGAAGTCAACGAGTCGCTGGCGTCGCGTCAAGGGCAACAAGATCCTCGATGGCGGTAACGAGAAGCGCATGAACCGCCTGCTGGGGAACTAGGAGTCAATCGATGGCACGTGTGAAGCGTTCAATCAACGCAAAGAAGAAACATCGCAAGGTAATGGACCGCGCCTCCGGCTACGGAGGCGCGAGGAGTCGCCGGTACCGCACCGCCCACGAGCAGGTGATGCACTCGATGCAATACGCGTACCGGGATCGCCGAGCACGCAAGGGCCAGTTCCGGCGTCTCTGGATCCAGCGCATCAATGCCGCTGCACGTCTGAACGGCACGACGTACTCCCGGTTCATGGCTGGTCTCAAGGCCGCGGACATCGATGTCGACCGGAAGATGCTCGCCGACATGGCGGTCAATGATCCGACGGCCTTCTCGGCGCTCGTCGAGGTCGCTGGAGCGGCGAATCCAGAGTGACCTCACTCGGACGAACCGGACGGATTGAGGGAGACCCCGCCTGTGCGGGGTCTCTGCTCGTCTGATGCGCATCGAATCCACGGCGAACGAGCGCGTGAAGGCGGTCAAGCGCCTGCACCGGTCCCGCGAGCGTCGCCAGACCGGACGGACCGTGGTCGAGGGGGCCAAGCTGGTTGAGGCTGCCTTCGAGGCCGGTCTCGTGCCGATCGAGGTGTATACGCTCGAGCGGGGGAGTCTCGCCGATCGCTGTGAGGCCGCTGGGTCGCAGGTGTTCGAGGTGAGCCGTCCCGTGATCGAAGCGCTCTCGACGACGGTCGAGCCGCAGGATGTAGTCGCGGTCGTGGCAATCCCCGAAACGAAGCCGCTGGAACGTGTTCAGACGGTTGTCGCCGTCGGCATCAGCGATCCGGGCAACACCGGAACACTGATCCGCACGGCAGCCGCGTTGGGATGGCAGTCTGCGCTACTCGACGGCGCTGATCCCTGGAGTCCGAAGGTACTCCGGGCCAGCGCCGGAACTCAGTTCTCCCACCCGGCCGTGCGCGTGCAGTCGATCGATGATCTCAGCGCTGCCGGCCTCGCCCCGGTGGCGACCATCGTGAGCGGCGGCCTCGCCCCTGCCGACGTGATACTGCGGCAGCCCCTCGCTCTGCTGATCGGGAACGAGGCCCACGGCCTCCCCGACGAGCTCGTCGCTCAGTGCGATGTCGAGGTCACGATCCCGATGCCGGGCGAGGCCGAGAGCCTCAACGCTGCAGTGGCCGGCGCCATCGCCATGTACGCCCTCGGCCGTCTCTAGATAGATAGTAAGTTGCTAAGTATGGAACTGGACATCTCTCGCCCATCTGCATAAGATCCTGAAGACCCTGTCTGGGACTGCGGATCGAGGAGCTGAGCGATGGCCAGGCCGAGCATGTCGAGAGTCACTGTCGCGGTGCTCGTCACCGGGGCCGCGATCGCGATCGTCGGGTGCACCCAGGTGCTGCCGGAACGCGTTGTCATCGCGTCCGACCCAGGATCGATCGTTGCCGACGATTCGCCGGGCGCCGTCACCTTCGCAGAGAAGTGCTCCGTCTGTCACACGATCGGCGACGGGCCGCTGGTGGGACCCGACCTCGCTGGTGTCACGACCAGGCGGAACCCTGATTGGCTCGCAGCCTGGGTTTTGGACCCCGAGACGTTCGCTGCGCAGGACGCGGACGCGGCAGAGATCTTCACGGGTTCGATGCCGGCACTGGGCCTCGAACCTGCTCAGGTGGCAGAGGTGGTGGCGTACCTGGAATCGTCCTCAGGCGTTGCCCCGCCAACCGCCGCCCCCGAGGGTCCGCGCGAGCTCTCCCCGGCGGAATTCGAACAGGCCTCAGGGGTGTACTTCAATCGGTGCGCGGGATGCCACGGGACGCTCCGCGTTGGGGCCACCGGGCCGAACATCGAACCGGAACGTACCCGCGAGATCGGCACCGTCGGGCTCCAGACGATTCTCACCAACGGCCTGCCGGGAGGCATGCCGGCGTGGGGCCAGGCGGGGATCCTGACCCCCGAAGAGATCGAACTCATGGCCAACTTCGTCCAACTCGAACCGCCAACCCCGCCGTCCCTCAGTCTCGCAGAAATCACCGAGTCCTGGAATCTCGTGGTTCCGGTTTCAGATCGGCCGACCGAACCGAAGACCGCTCGCGACTGGGAGAACTACACCGGCATCATCCTGCGTGACGCGGGGCAGGTCGCGATCATGGACACGGACGCGCACGAGAAGGTCGCGATCATCGACACCGGTTTCGCGGTTCACATCCTCCGCTCGTCGGCGACCGGGCGCTACTTCATCGCCGTCGGTCGCGACGGCCGGGTCACCATGATCGACCTCTGGACGGAGACTCCCGAGATCGTCGCACAGGTGCAGGGATGCTTCGATGCCCGCAGCGTCGACGGGAGCAAGTTCGAGGGCTACGAGGACCAGTACATCATCGAGGGCTGCTACTGGCCTCCGCAGTACGTTGTCTTCGATGGGCAGACGCTCGAACCGCTCATTGTCCACGACGTGCTGAGTGACGACATCAACGGTGACGAACTTGAGGAGGTGCGGGTTGCCGCCATTGTGGCTTCGCACTTCGATCCGGTGTGGGTCATGGGCCTGAAGGAGTCGGGATTCGTCGCCATCGTGGACTATTCGCAGCCCGACTTCCCCATAGTGAAGAAGATCCCGGCTGATCTCTTCTTGCACGATGGCGGATGGGACCACACCGGGCGCTACTTCATCACGGCCGCGAACGCGCAGAACAAGCTGATGGTGGTCGATGTCAAGACACAAGAACTCGTCGCCGGCGTGGAGACGGGGGATACTCCCCACCCGGGCCGTGGCGCGAACTGGGTCGATCCGGAGTTCGGCTGGGTCTGGGCTACAACGCACATCGGGGAGGGGAAGCTCACCCTGATCGGTGCCGACCCGGAGGGCAGCCCTGAGCACGCGTGGAAGGTCGTTCGCGAGATCGAATTGCCCGGTACCGGCAGCCTCTTCCTCAAGACCCACCCCAATTCACCGTGGGTCTGGATGGACACGCCGCTCTCCAACGACATCGAAGAGAGCCATCAGGCTTGCGTCTACAGCAAGGAGAAGATGGCGCTGGAGACGTGTTTCCCGGTTGCCGACCATGGTCGTGTCGTGCATTTCGAGTACAACCGTGATGGTGACGAGGTCTGGGTGTCAGTCTGGGATCCCGACGGAGAGATCGTGATCTACGACGACGCCACGCTCACCGAGAAGCTGCGGATCGCCGGCCCCTGGCTCATCACGCCGACGGGCAAGTTCAACGTCTACAACACCGCCAACGACATCTACTGATCCCATGTGACCTCGGTCGATGGGCGGGGGCTGCGGTGAGGACCTCAGGCTTCCGCTACCGACATGGATGCGAGTTCTGCGAGGAGGGCATCGCGCGCCTGGGACCACGCGTTGTGCAGGGCACAGGGATCCGAGACATCACAGGTCTCGCCGCTCAGCACGCATGTTCGCGTGTCGGTCTTGCCCTCCATGGCTTCAATGAGTTCGAGAACCGTGATGTCTTCGAGGGTCGCGTTGAGGCGGTACCCGCCACCGGGACCCGGTGTCGAGGTCACCCAGCGTCGGCGAACGAGCGGCGACATGATCTGGGGCAGGTACTGATGGGTCGTGCCGAGGAGATCTGCCAGTTCGAGTCCGGGCAATCGGTCATCGCTCGCGAAGAGCCTGGAGACCCCGGAGGGCGAGATCGGTTCGCTTGGCGAGCTCGAGACGCATTGCGGACGACTCTACTCGGGGTTCTGAGCACACCCGTTCGAGCATCGGCGCGTCCTGAACCTTGCGAAGCGCCACAGGTGTTCTACGCTCCTGGATATGAGACCAGTGTGCCGATTCCGATTCGCCTTTTCGGGCCCCCCGGCCCGGGCAATCGGACGCGGCTAGACGCCACCGCACGAACCAACGCCCGGGACCCTGTTCCGGGCGTTCTCGCGCCCGGTCCGGACCCACCCAACCACAGGAGGAGGAGCCGTGGAACCCACCGCTAACCTCTCGGAACCAATGGATACTCACGAAACACTCGATCGCCTGAGGGCGGACGCTCCGGTGCTGATCGGACAGGTGGATTCGGTCGAGGCGCTCGATGACCTTGCCGCTGAGTTGACCGGCAAGCGGTCGCCGATCGCGGCGGGACGACGCGCCCTTGGCAACGCACCGCCTGAGCAGCGGCGTGACCTCGGCCGGGCGATCAACGATGTCGCCGTCGAAGTCGACGCTCTGCTCGCGAGCCGGCGCGAGATTCTCGAGAGGGCGGAAGTCGCAGCGACGCTCGCCTCGGACCGTGTTGACGTGACCCTTCCCGGCCGCGCCCCCGCCCGCGGCACCACCCACGTGATTCAGCAAGTCATGGACGAGATCGTCGACATCTTCGTGGCCATGGGTTACACCGCAGCAACCGGACCCGAGGTCGAGACCGAGTTCTACAACTTCACAGCCCTGAACTTCGGAGCGGCCCACCCTTCCCGGTTCGAGAGCGACACGTTCTATCTCGAATATGGAGACGATCCCGAGGGCATCTTGTTGCGGACGCACACGTCGCCGATGCAGGCCCGGTACATGGAACAGAACGACCCGCCGGTCTATCTGGTCGTACCCGGCCGGGTCTTCCGACGCGATCAGCTGGATCCGACCCATTCTCCTGTGTTTCATCAGATCGAGGGCCTCGCCGTCGACACCGACATCACCTTCGGCGACCTCAAGGGCGTGTTGGCCCACTTCGCCCACGAATTCCTGGGACCCGAGACTCGGGTCAAATTCATTCCCCACTTCTTCCCCTTCACCGAGCCTTCCGCTGAGATGCACGTCTACACGAACGGCCGATGGATGGAGTTGCTCGGCTGCGGCATGGTGAATCCGGCCGTCTTCGAGGCCGTCGGATACGACCCCGATGCGGTGACCGGATTCGCGTTTGGCATGGGCGCTGATCGCCTCGCCATGGTCCGCCACGGTGTCGCCGATCTCCGTCATCTCTTTGACCCCGATCAGCGCATTCTGGAGCAGTACCGATGAAGTTCACACTGGATTGGCTGAGTGAGTTCGTCGATCTGCCGACGAAGGACCCCGAACGCATCACCGAGGCGCTCGAGAGTCTCGGGCACGAGGTCGAAGGTTGGGAGCGAATCGAGCCGCGTTTCGAGGGAGTCGTCGTGGGCAAGGTGCTCACCGTCGATGCGCACCCGAACGCCGACAAAGTGCGAGTCACCACCGTGGACGTCGGCGGGGAGGTCCTCGACATCATCTGCGGCGCATGGAACTTCGAAGCCGGAGCGGTCGTGCCGGTAGCGAGGCCCGGTGCGGTGCTGCAGGGAGATTTCAAGATCACCAGGCGCGAGATTCGTGGCGTCACATCCAACGGCATGATCTGCTCGGAGTCCGAGCTGGAGATAGGGGAGGACGCCTCGGGCATCATGGTGCTCGACCACGACTACCCCGCGGCGGCCGACCGCTTGGGCGACGACTTCCGCGCACTGCTTCCCCAGGACGATGTCATCTTCGAGGTGACGATCACACCGAACCGGCCCGACTGCATGTCGGTCTACGGTTTGGCGCGCGAGCTAGCGGCGCTCTACGACATACCGCTCGCGGAACCCGATCTCGACTATCCGGCCAGCGACGCGGCCACCTCGGTCTCCATCGTCGACGATGCAGCCTGCCCACGGTTCGTAGGACGCGAGGTACGGGGGATCACGATCGGCCCATCTCCACACCAGATCAGGGCACGCCTCGTCGCGGCCGGTGTCCGGCCGATCAGCAATGTCGTTGATGCGAGCAACTACGCCATGATCGAGTTCGGCCATCCGACCCACGCATTCGACGCGGACAGGCTCGGGGACGTCATCGTCGTCCGCCGCGCCCAAGAGGGGGAGGAGATCACGACGTTGGACGACGCCGATCGAACGTTGATCGCCGCCGACATCGTGGTTGCTGACGCCTCGCGCCCCGTGGCGATCGCGGGCGTGATGGGCGGTGCATCGACCGAGGTGGTCAACGAGACGAAGAACATCCTTGTTGAGGCCGCCTACTGGGATCCACCGAGCATCCTGATGACGTCGAAGCGTCTCGGGCTGCGCTCTGAGGCTTCTGCCCGCTTCGAGCGCGGCATGGACCCCGAGTTCTGTCGATTCGCCGCCGATCGAGTAGCGCAGCTCCTCGTCGAGGCCGCGGACGGCACGGTCGCGGGCCTTGTCGATGAGTACCCCGCGCCGCCGGCCCCGAAGACCATCGACCTCACGATGGACGAGGTCGAGCGCGTGCTCGGCGTTCGCCTCGAGAGCGCGCTCGTCGGGTCCCTCCTGCGCCGCCTCGCGTTCGGCGTGAGTGGATCCGACACCCTTGCGGTGGAGGTTCCTACCCGGCGCCCCGACGTGAACCGCCCGGTCGACCTGATTGAGGAAGTTGCGCGCCTCTACGGGTACGACAACATACCCGCCAGACTCCGATTCGGCGACGGAATCGGCCTTCCTGAGCGGGACCGCCGGCTCCGCGCGCTGCGTGAGCTCCTTGCCGGGGCGGGCTACCACGAGATCATGAGCTTCTCGTTCTTCGGCGCTTCCGACCTCGATGCGCTCGGACTGCCGGATGACGATCCGGCACGAATCGGCATCAACGTAGTGAACCCACTGCATGACGAGGATGGCGTAATGCGGACAACCCTCCTGCCCGGCCTGCTCAAAGCCGCCGGAGCGAATCTCGCCAAGCGGGTTGACGACGTGCGCCTCTTCGAAACCGGGAAGGTGTTCCTCCCCGACGAGGGCGTGCTTCCGGCGCAGCCCGACCGCCTCGGGTTCGTAGCGGCAGGCAAGCGCACCGCTACCTGGGAGGGCGCTTCGAGCGGCTACGACGTGTACGACGCGACCGGACTGTGGGAACTCATCGAGCGAGCAACGGAACTCGCCGACGCAGAGATTCGGGCGACGACCAAGGCACCGTTCCACCCGGGACGGGCCGCCGACATCGTCGTACACGGGACCGTGATCGGAACGATCGGGGAGATCCACCCGAACGTCGCGGCGACCCTCGGCATCGAAGGACGGGTGATCGCCGGCGAGGTCGAGATCGACCCGCTGGTGGCCGATCGCGAACCCTGGCGATTCCGAGAGCCTTCGAACTATCCACCCCAGGTGTTCGATCTCGCGTTCGAAGTCGATGACGATGTTCCGGCCGTTGTGCTGTTGAACGCGATCGATTCCGCCGGCACAGGCCTCGTAGAGCGGCGCCGGGTGTTCGATGTCTACACGGGCGATCCCATCCCTGAAGGTCGGAAGAGTATCGCCGTCAACCTGACGGTTCGGGCTCCCGACCGCACCATGAGCGATGACGATGTCGTTCCGATCCGCAAGCGCATCGTCGATGCGGTGCAAGCGGCGACCGGTGCAAACCTGCGAGGAGAAATCTGACCGGCGCTCGGCAGTTCCGTGTTCTCGATGGGGACGTTGTCGATGTCGCTCCGCGTCTGCTCGGGTGGCGCCTCGCCACGGCGTTCAACGGCGAACCGACCGAGATCGTGATCACCGAAGTCGAGGCCTACCGGGGAGTCGGGGACCCCGCCAGTCACGCCTATCGGGGGCAAACGCCGCGCAACGCTCCGATGTATGGGGGGGCCGGAACGCTCTACGTGTATCGATCGTACGGCATGCACTGGTGCGCCAACGTGGTCACGGGGCCGGCGGGAGAAGCGTCCGCCGTCCTCATTCGGGGTGGGCTCCCGGTTGTCGGCATCGATCGTATGAGGGAACGCCGCGGCAGGACCGATCACCTCACCGACGGCCCCGGCAAGGTGTCTGCGGCGCTCGGCATCACGGGTGACGACAACGGCTCCTCGCTGATCGAAGGACCGGTGCGATTGGTCGCCAATGCCCCCGTCGGGGCCTTCACCATCGAGACCACGCCGCGCATCGGGGTCAGCCGGGCGGCCAAACGCCGCTGGCGGTTCGTTGCACGACCCACCAACGGGTCTAGCCTTGCCCCCACATGAAGCCAGCCCAAGAACAACTCGAATACATCACCCAGTCCGTTGATGTCAGTCTCCCGGAAGGCGCGCTCTTGTCGCTGCTCGAGGAGGACCGCCCGCTGAGGGTCAAGCTCGGCGTGGACCCAACGGCGCCCGACGTCACCCTGGGATGGGCCGTGGTCTTCGACCTCCTCCGTCGATTCCAGGACATGGGCCACACGGCGGTGCTCATCGTTGGTGACTTCACGGCACAGGTCGGCGATCCCTCCGAGAAGAGCGCCACGAGGAAGCGATTGAGTGGCGACGAGGTCCGGGCCTATGCCGAGCGTCTCCTCCCCGTGATCAAGACGCAACTCCTTCCTGAACGGCTCGAGATCAGGTACAACTCCGAGTGGCTCGCGACGATGGACATGCACGACGTTCTCGAGCTGACGTCGGAGTTCACCGTTGCCCGGATCATGGATCGCGACGACTTCACGAAGCGGTGGGACGCTCACGAACCGATCTCGATGATCGAGTTCATGTATCCGCTGCTCCAGGGCATGGACTCGGTTGCCATCTGGTCGGACATCGAGATCGGCGGCACCGACCAACTGTGGAACCTCCTTGTCGGTCGTGATCTCCAAGAGCGGCGAGGCCAACCAGGCCAGGCCGTTGCGACGGTGCCGCTTCTGGTTGGCACCGACGGTGTGAAGAAGATGTCGCAGTCGCTTGGCAACTACATCTCGGTGCGTGACGAACCGGAGGAGATGTTTGGCAAGGTCATGTCGATTCCGGATGATGTCATGCCGGACTGGTATCGCCTCGCCGCCATGGCGTCTCGCGCCGAGGTGGAAGAACTGGAGCAGGGTCTGGTCGACGGCACGGTCCATCCAGGTGAGGCGAAACGGGAACTCGGCAGGCGGATCGTGACCCTCCACCATGACCGGGAAGCTGCCGAAGGCGCTGAGACTGCGTTTGACCGCCTGTTTCGGAGTCACGAGGTGCCCGAAGACGTCCCCGTCCATTCGCTTGCTTCGGGCGGCGAGATCTCCTTGCCTGCCATTCTCAGCGATGCCGGGCTGGTGGCGTCGCGTTCCGAAGGCCGTCGCATGATCAAGCAAGGCGCGGTGAAGATCGATGGGGAGAGGACCGACGCCGAGTTCCTCGAGGCCTCCACCGTCGACGGTGTGGTGATCCAGGTCGGCAAGCGCCGCTTCGTCCGCATCGAGGTCACCTGAGCCGGCAGCAGCCGGGTCCGACTAGTGTCCCGGTCCGAAACGAAAGGACCTTATGGCATCGCAGAAGAATGAGTTCCCGACCTGGATGGTCGTGGTCTCGATTGTCATCCTGGCGTTCCCGATCATCTGGGGGCTGAGCCTCGTCCTCGACATCGTCGCGGCTCTGTCGATCGGCGGCATCCTCGTCGTCGCGGCCCTCGTGCTGCTCTTCATCTGGTTGAAGAAGCGGGTCGACGCCAAGAGCTAGCCCGAGCCGACGGCCCCCTGTAAGGGTTTGCGGGATTTCCCTTCCAGAACCTGAAGAAAACCCTCGTTGGGGTTTGCGATATATCCTGGGCGTGCTTGAATACTGAGTCCGCCGACCAAACCGGTCGGCAGATTGGCGCCGCCAACTCTCGGTGGCGCTATACTGTGAGGCCCCCCACCTGGGCGCATGCGTGCGCACAAGAAGGGATCCGGGCTCCTTGACAACTGAACAGCGTGTCAAAAGCCAATAGGCGCTTGACCACTCGGTATCGTTCGCGATGCAGGGTGGGATGAGCGTGTACAAGTATGGGCCACGTCAACCGGGACCCCCGTCCCCGACGTGGCCACCTTTGAGAGATCGATCTCCAGATCTCATAGAGATCAGGCAATCTTTCTCCCATCTTTTCGATGGAGAGTTTGATCCTGGCTCAGGACGAACGTTGGCGGTGCGCTTAATGCATGCAAGTCGAGGGAGATCCAGTCGTTCCGTAAGGACCGGCCGGGGAAACCGGCGAACGGGTGCGTAACACGTGAGGAACCTGCCCCGAAGACCGGGATAGCCCGAGGAAACTCGGATTAATACCGGATACCCTCTCCAGACCGCATGGTCTGTTGAGGAAATGGTCCGCTGCTTCGGGATGGCCTCGCGGCCTATCAGCTTGTTGGTGAGGTAATGGCTCACCAAGGCAAAGACGGGTAGCTGGTCTGAGAGGACGATCAGCCACACTGGGACTGAGACACGGCCCAGACTCCTACGGGAGGCAGCAGCAGGGAATATTGCACAATGGGCGAAAGCCTGATGCAGCGACACCGCGTGCGGGATGAAGGCCTTCGGGTTGTAAACCGCTTTCAGGAGGGACGAAAATGACGGTACCTCCAGAAGAAGGCCCGGCCAACTACGTGCCAGCAGCCGCGGTAATACGTAGGGGCCAAACGTTGTCCGGATTTATTGGGCGTAAAGGGCTCGTAGGCGGTTCAGCAAGTCGATCGTGAAAGCCCGGGGCTCAACCCCGGGACGCCGGTCGAAACTGTTGTGACTAGGGTCCGGTAGAGGTGAGTGGAATTCTCGGTGTAGCGGTGGAATGCGCAGATATCGAGAGGAACACCAGTAGCGAAGGCGGCTCACTGGGCCGGTACCGACGCTGAGGAGCGAAAGCATGGGGAGCAAACAGGATTAGATACCCTGGTAGTCCATGCCGTAAACGATGAACACTAGGTGTGGCGGACTCATTGACGTCTGCCGTGCCGAAGCTAACGCATTAAGTGTTCCGCCTGGGGAGTACGGCCGCAAGGCTAAAACTCAAAGGAATTGACGGGGCCCCGCACAAGCGGCGGAGCATGCGGCTTAATTCGATGCAACCCGAAGAACCTTACCTGGACTTGACATCATGGGTCTACCTGTAGAAATACGGGGTGCTTATGCGCCCATGACAGGTGGTGCATGGCTGTCGTCAGCTCGTGTCGTGAGATGTTGGGTTAAGTCCCGCAACGAGCGCAACCCCTGTCCTATGTTGCCAGCACGTAATGGTGGGGACTCATAGGAGACTGCCGGGGATAACTCGGAGGAAGGCGGGGATGACGTCAAGTCATCATGCCCCTTATGTCCAGGGCTGCACGCATGCTACAATGGGTGGTACAACGGGCTGCAAACCTGCAAAGGTGAGCGAATCCCTGAAAGCCATCCCTAGTTCGGATTGGAGTCTGCAACTCGACTCCATGAAGCCGGAGTCGCTAGTAATCGTGGATCAGCAAAGCCGCGGTGAATACGTTCTCGGGGCTTGTACACACCGCCCGTCACATCACGGAAGTCGGTAACGCCCGAAGTCAGTGGCCCAACCCTTTTTGGGAGGGAGCTGCCTAAGGTGGGATCGGTGACTGGGATGAAGTCGTAACAAGGTAGCCGTACGGGAACGTGCGGCTGGATCACCTCCTTTCTAAGGAGCGGCAGAGAGGTCATTCACGATGATCTCGATGCTCCTAGTCAATCTATTGGTTATTCGGTTCGGCGATGAGCGCCGGCCAGGCCGGAAGGCGGCACCCTCGGGTGCAAGCGAACCGGCGGATCGGATCTCAGGATCGGATCGGACACGCTGTTCAGTCGTGAGGGAGCCCGAAGCTACGCTTCGGGAGCGAGTTTCCGCTAGGAAGCTCGTGCCCTTGCGTCTGAGGGAAGTGCGGGTTCGCCCCCACAACCCAAGGGCTGGAGTTTCCGTTAGGGAACCCCCAACGTACCGGCGAAGCCGGCACACGCTCTTTGAGAACTGCATAGCGAGTACGAGTTAAAGTCAAAGTATTCAATATTTATCAAGCTACTAAGAGCTTATGGTGGATGCCTTGGCGTTCGGAGCCGATGAAGGACGTGGCAGGCTGCGATATGCCCCGGTGAGTTGTCAAGCAAGCGTTGACCCGGGGATGTCCGAATTGGTGAACCAGGCTGGGGTAATGCCCAGTCACTCCGGTCTGAACACATAGGACCGGTAGAGGGAACCGGGGGAATTGAAACATCTCAGTACCCCGAGGAGAGGAAAGCAACAGCGATGCCCTGAGTAGCGGCGAGCGAAACGGGTAGAGCCCAAACCGATATGGTGTCAAAGGTCGATGCCGTTGCCATATCGGGGTAGTGGGACCCTTCAGACGGTGCATCGAAGCCGTCATGGAGTTACAAAATCTGCAGGTAGGCGAATCCGCTGGGAAGCGGAGCCACAGGAGGTAACAGCCCCGTAGCTGAAACCTGTCAGATCTCCAGAAGGTGTTCCCAAGTAGCACGGGGCCCGTGAAATCCCGTGTGAATCCGCGAGGACCACCTCGTAAGGCTAAACACTTCCGAACGACCGATAGCGGACTAGTACCGTGAGGGAAAGGTGAAAAGCACCCCGGTGAGGGGAGTGAAATAGTACCTGAAACCATTAGCTTACAAGCAGTCGGAGGGATCACTTGTGGTCCTGACGGCCTGCCTTTTGAAGAATGAGCCGACGAGTTATTGGTATGTGGCGAGGTTAAGTCGAGTGACGGAGCCGCAGCGAAAGCGAGTCTTAATAGGGCGTCTAGTCGCATGCCATAGACCCGAAGCCGGGTGATCTATCCATGGACAGGGTGAAGCGAGGGTAAGACCTCGTGGAGGCCCGAACCCACCTAGGTTGAAAACTGGGGGGATGATCTGTGGATAGGGGTGAAAGGCCAAGCAAACCCGGCGATAGCTGGTTCTCCCCGAAATAGCTTTAGGGCTAGCGTCGTATGTTCCGCATTGGGGGTAGAGCACTGATTGGGTTAGGGGGCCAACAAGCTTACCGACCCCAGTTAAACTCCGAATCCCAATGCGCCAAGTACGGCAGTCAGACCATGGGGGATAAGCTTCATGGTCGAAAGGGAAACAGCCCAGATCGTCAGCTAAGGTCCCAAAGTCAGAACTAAGTGGGGAACGATGTGGAGTTGCCCAAACAGCCAGGAGGTTGGCTTAGAAGCAGCCATTCCTTTAAAGAGTGCGTAACAGCTCACTGGTCGAGTGATCCCGCGCGGATAATGTAACGGGGCTCAAGTTCTGCACCGAAGCTACGGATTTCCATCAATAACCCAGGCCTTCGCGGTCCAGGGGATGGGAGTGGTAGGGGAGCGTCGTGTGGCCGACGAAGCGGCGGCGGAAGCCAGCCGTGGAGGCCACTCGAGTGAGAATGTCGGCATGAGTAGCGAATGAGGAGTGAGAATCTCCTCCGCCGGATGTCCAAGGTTTCCTGGGGAAGGCTCGTCCGCCCAGGGTTAGTCGGGACCTAAGGTGAGGCCGAGAGGCGTAATCGATGGAGAACGGGTTGATATTCCCGTACCACCACAGGCGCGTCCAGGTTGAATCCAGCTTGCTAAGGAAAGCCCTTCGGGGCCTACCGACCCAGTTGGTACTAGACCAGCAATGGAGTGACGCGGAAGGGTAAGCGGACCCGGGCGATGGTTGACCCGGGGTAAGTGTGTAGGACGAGATCTAGGCAAATCCGGATCTCGCGAAGTCCGAGGCGCGATGCCGAGCCGATTTAGGCGAAGCCGCCGAACGCCCATGCCGCCAAGAAAAGCTTCTAGCGAGCTCCTGTGGTGCCCGTACCCCAAACCAACACAGGTGGACAGGTAGAGAATACTAAGGCGAGCGAGATAACTCTGGTTAAGGAATTCGGCAAAATGGCTCCGTAACTTCGGGAGAAGGAGCGCCCCGGTAGGGTGTAGGACCTCGCGTCCGAAGCCCGATGGGGTTGCAGAGACCAGGCCCAAGCGACTGTTTACTAAAAACACAGGAGCGTGCGAAGTCGCAAGACGCTGTATACGCTCTGACGCCTGCCCGGTGCTGGAAGGTCAAGGGGATAGGTTAGCTCTTCGGAGCGAAGCTTTGAACTCAAGCCCCAGTAAACGGCGGCGGTAACTATAACCGTTAGACAGACATCTGAATGGCGGTTACAAAACCTGGCTATATGCTGGAACATCCGAGTATCCGACGGTACTCGTTTGCGAACACGGCACGTGTTGTCCGTTCGCAAACAGTGAAAATCCGTTCGGTGCGGACAATCAGCAGGAAACCGAAACCCGCAACCAACGACTCGATCCGCAGCGGATCATCAGGTCGTCGCCTTGTGCGAACGACCCGGTGCATTGAACACCGGCCACTCAAGCCGGCCTTCGAGGTATGTCACTGCGAGTCAGGCGTTGCGCGTGGACGACCATGTCTTCCCGGCATTCGTAACGATCGAGAGGTCGTGCCGATATGGAAGCACCGGTCCCTGAACTGAATCGAGACCTTCACGCGGCCGCATCTGCGGCGAGCATGGGGAGACGACGACGCTCAGTAGGGATCCTCAGAGACTGTACGCCAGGCGCTGCACGAGAAGCGGCGATGATACAGTCCGATCCTCATGGCGACATGGGGAGCCCGGCAGAAATGATCGGGCCCGTTCCTCCACACAATGAATTCCATGTGGAGTGCGAAGTAACAATCATGCCTAAGGTAGCGAAATTCCTTGTCGGGTAAGTTCCGACCTGCACGAATGGCGCAACGACTTGGGCGCTGTCTCAACCAGAGACTCGGCGAAATTGCAGTGTGAGTAAAGATGCTCACTTCCTGCGACAGGACGGAAAGACCCCGGGACCTTTACTGCAGCTTGACATTGGAGTTCGTTATGTGATGTGTAGGATAGGTGGGAGACCGTGAAGCGGTGGCGCTAGTCACCGTGGAGTCAACCTTGAAATACCACCCTTCTCATAATGGTCTTCTAACCTCGGTCCGTTATCCGGATCAGGGACAGTGTCTGGCGGGCAGTTTCACTGGGGTGGTGGCCTCCTAAAATGTAACGGAGGCGCCCAAAGGTTCTCTCAGTCTGGTCGGCAATCAGACGTTGAGTGCAAGGGCACAAGAGAGCTTGACTGCGAGACCTACAAGTCGAGCAGGTTCGAAAGAAGGGCCTAGTGATCCCTCGGCGGCATGTGGGTGCGCCGAGGCCAACGGCTAAAAGGTACCCCGGGGATAACAGGCTTATCCTGCCCAAGAGTCCATATCGACGGCAGGGCTTGGCACCTCGATGTCGGCTCGTCTCATCCTGGGGCTGAAGCAGGTCCCAAGGGTCGGGCTGTTCGCCCGTTAAAGAGGCACGCGAGCTGGGTTTAGAACGTCGTGAGACAGTTCGGTCCCTATCCGTCGCAGGCGCAGGAGATTTGAGGAGAGCTGTCCTTAGTACGAGAGGACCGGGATGGACGCACCTCTAGTGTGCCAGTTGTCCTGCCAAGGGCATGGCTGGTTTGCCACGTGCGGAACGGATAAGCGCTGAAAGCATCTAAGCGCGAAGCCGCCTCCAAGATCAGATCTCCCACCGAATTAATCGGGTAAGACCCCTGGTAGATGACCAGGTTGATAGGCCGGAAGTGGAAGCGCAGCAATGCGTGAAGCTGACCGGTACTAATAGGTCGAGGGCTTGATTATGAATATCGCGACGGCAACTCGTACTCGCTATGGAGTGCTCAGAGAGCGCTCAGATTGTTTCGGTGGCCATGGCGGCGGGGTCCCACCCGTTCCCATTCCGAACACGGAAGTTAAGCCCGCCAGCGCCGATGGTACTTGGACCGAAGGGTTCCGGGAGAGTAGGTCGCCGCCGACATTTTGAGAGAAGGGCCGTCCCATTGTGGGGCGGCCCTTCTTGCATTGTGCATTTCGTACGGGATCGCATCGCCTGATGCCTGGTGTTCCGACCGACCGGTAGGATGGGGCTCGACTCGGAGGTCGCTCAATGGCAGACAACAGAAATCGTGGTTCTGGGAAGGGATCCTCCGGGAACGGGAGAGGCTCCTCGGGCAAGGGGAAGGGATCCTCAGGCGGCTACAAGGGTTCGAAGCCGCCCCGGCAACAGTCACAGAGTCGAGGGCGAGCGAAACCATACGCACCGCCGCGCGGCAAGTCCGAGCCGGGTGAGAGTTCGATGCAGCAGAAGCGCCGCCGGGACTTGAAGGGCGCCGCCGTCGATCTCCCCAACTGGATCATCGAGGCGCTCACCAGAGTGACGCCGAAAGACCGTGTCGCCCCCGCCCTCGAGGCCCTCGGCGACGCTTCCGCTGCGATGTCGGACGGCCGCTATCACGCCGCTGTGAAGCATGCGAAAGTCGCGAAGAACCTCTCACCGCAGGATGCGACGATCCGCGAGACGCTCGGGCTCTCCGCATATCGAATCGGCGACTGGGAAACGGCCCTTTCCGAATTGCGGGCGTACCGCCGCATGGCCGGCGAGGGCACCCACCTGCCGATTGAGATGGACGTGTTGCGCGCGATGAACCGGGACGCCGATGTGACCAAAACGTGGGAGACGCTCCAGAAGGCCGACGTGCCCCCTTCAGTGTGGAAGGAGGGGAAGGTCGTGTACGGCACGTTCCTCCTCGAGCACGGCGATGCGGACGGCGCGTGGGATCTGACCGGTCCGGATCGCGTTGGGCCGAATGCGAACGAGGCCGACCTTCGCGTCTGGTACGTAGCGGCGCGCGCAGCGGCGCGCAATGGAAACACCGCGACGGCCCGTCGGATCGCCGACGCCATCGTGCTGAATGATCCCTCGTTTGCTGGTCTCGATGCGCTCGACCACGAGATCGCCAAGGGCAGCTAGCCGAACCTGTCACACCCGGCGCGTAGCGTCGGACCTCCCGCACCTCCTCGAATCGAGAGGAGATGTCATGGATCTCAACATCGTTGTAATCGCCGGGCGCCTTGCCGCCGCACCGGAGGTTCGCTCCTTCGACAACGGCTCGAACCTGGTCCGGTACCTCGTCACCACACGCGCCGAAGAGCCGCGCAGGCGGGTCGACGTGATACCGGTGGTGCTCTGGGACGCCGGCCAACAGGCATTGAGCCTCGAACGCGGCGAACGGGTGTGGGTGGCCGGAGCCGTTCAACGCCGGTTCTGGAGCGATGATCACAGCCGGCGGAGTCGCATCGAGGTCGTCGCCCGCTCCATCCAACGCTATCCCGAGATCGAGGCCGACGAGGGTGCGTCCGGAGTTCTGACAATGGTGGAGGGAACGGTGGAGGTCTAGCCTGCGCACTCATGCGAAGAGTCCAGGTCGCCTCAGCAACAGCCCTCGCCGCCGCGGCAGGTGCCGCCGTTGCCGACGCGGGAGGAAACGCTATCGATGCCGCCATCGGCGCTTCCATTGCGTCGATGTGCACGGAGATCGGGATCATCGCCCCGGCCGGTAGCGGATTCGTCACAATCTGGCCGAAGGACGGGGACCCGATCGTGATCGACGGCTACGCCGAGATGCCGGGCCGAGGCTTGCCCCCGGAGCACTTCGGCCACGGTGGACAGATGGTGGAGATGACGTACGGCGGCCGCACCGAGACCATCGTTGGATGGGGATCCGTGGCGACACCGGGTGCGTTCGCGGCGTTTGCCGAGGCGCATCGGCGCTACGGGACGGTTGAATGGAGCGCCATCCTCGAGCCAACGATCCGTACCGTGGAGCAGGGATTCCCGGTCACGGGTGCCTCGGCGGAGTACCTGGATCACTCGCATCGATTGGTGTTCGGCTGGGACGAGACCAGCCGGTCCATCACTCACCATCCCGACGGGTCGCCCGTGGCCCAGGGGGACATCATCCACATTCCGCACCTCGCGGACACGCTGCGCCTGGTCGCGTCAGAAGGCGCCGCAGTCCTCTATGACGGAGAGATTGGGCGCCGGACCGCCGACGCGGTGCTCGAGGGCGGCGGGATCCTCACCAACGAGGATCTGAGATCGTACGCCGTGGAGATCCGCGAACCGGTTCGCATCCAACTCGACGATTGGGAAGTGGCTACAAACCCGCTGCCTGCCGTCGGTGGTGTCGTCGCTGGCGCCATCCTGCTTCTTGCGTCGTCGCCACCTTTCGAGGGATGGATCCCGCGCGAAGTAGACCGCATGGCTCGGATCCAGCGTGCCGTGCTGGAGTATCGGGCCGGTCAACTCGATGACTATGGAACCCGAACCCAGGCGGCCGAGGACCTCCTCGCATGTGCTCGCGAGGGCGATCTGGGGGCGGTCCAACGCTCGCCGAGCACCGTCCACACATCGGTCACCGACACCGATGGAAACGCCTGTGCGATCACGGTGTCGGCCGGCTACGGGGCCGGGGCACTCGTTCCAGACACCGGTTGGTACCTCAACAATTCGCTCGGTGAGGTCGAACTCACTGCTGAGGGCTTCCATTCGCTGACGCCGGGGACTCGCTTGGTGTCGAACATGGCGCCGACGGTCGCACGCCGAGCTGATGGATCGATTCTGTCGATCGGGAGCCCCGGAGCGTCGCGCATCACCACTGCCATCGCCCAGGTGCTCTTGAACTTCCTCCACTTGGGCATGTCGCTCCGGGAGGCCGTGGCCCATCCCCGATTGCATGTCGAAGTCTTCGGTGGTTCTCCGATGATCGCTCACGAACCCGGTCTCGACGTGCGGTCGATCGACGGCATGACGGCCAGGCGCTTCCCCGATCTGGCGATGTACTTCGGCGGCGTCCAGGCGGCCGTGTTCGACCCGATTGCAGGTCTGTACGGTGCTGCCGACCAGCGGCGTAGTGGTGATACGGCGCGCGGAGGGTTCGACTGAGATGGACTACGAGGAGTACGCCCGCCTGTGTCTCGACCCGGTGCGGCTGGCGGCGCTGGGCCACGCGGCCGAGGGAACCCTCACGCCTGAGGCACTGACTCGGGTTCCGGGCGTAACGCGTCGCCGGGCGCTCGAGACGGTCGCCAGCCTGAGGCTCGCCGGGCTCACCGATGACGACAATCGACTTGTCGGCCGTGCGCTCCACGAGATCGCTGCGACGGTTCCGCAGGCTGAACCTGCGGCTGCCACCATTACCGACGGTGACTGGACGGTCAGCGAGGTCAGGATCCTCGAGACGTTCTTCTCGGGGGAGGAACTCGTCGAAATTCCGGCGAATCACCGCAAGCGTCTCGTGATCCTCGAACGGCTCGCCCAGGACTTCGAGCCCGGGATACGGTACAGCGAGGCCGAGGTGAGTGATCAACTCGGCCGGTACAACCCCGACTACGCGGCCCTCCGCCGCTATCTCGTCGAAGAGAGCTTGATGTCGAGGGCCGATGGCGTCTACTGGCGCACGGGCGGGAGGTACCTGGACGCCTCGCTGTTCGATGCAGAAACCGTGAAAGGCGCGCCTGAGAGCATCTCCGCGCGTGGTCCGCTGCTCGCGACCGCTCGCGCCGGCGTCACCCTGGAGCCCTATACGGTGGCTCACCGCCGAGCGCTGCTCCGCGCGGCCGACGACGAACGCATCACCCGGTGCATGTCGGATGCATTCCCTTCTCCGTACACACCGGAGGATGCCGACTTCTGGATTGCCAAGTGTGCTGCCGAGAACCCACCGTTGAGTTTCGCGATCTTCGTAGGCGAGGAGTTGGTCGGAGGCATCGGGGTCGAGCCCGGGACGGACATTCGATCGGGAACCGGAGAGATCGGGTGGTGGCTCAGCCCGAAGTGGTGGGGCCAGGGCATTGCCGCTGTGGCCGCCGCGCGGTTTGTCGACTACTGCTTCAACGAACTCGACCTCCACCGCGTCGAGGCCGGCGTCTTCGTATCGAACCCGGCGTCGGCGCGCGTCGCTGAGAAGGCGGGGCTGCTCCTCGAGGGGGTTTCCAGGGATGGCTACCGCAAGCGGGGAGAACTCGTCGATCTCCTGCGCTACGGGCTCGCCCGCTCCGAGTATCAATATGGAGGCGGGGCGCCGTGAGCCAGCGCTACGCATTCCTCAAGTCTGGCGTGTGGATCGCGGGGTTCCTGGTCGTCGCGCTGACCGTCGTGCTGTTTGTCAACCTCGGGCTGTGGCAAGTGCGGCGCCTCGAGGAACGCAAGGAGCTCAACGCCACGATAGAGGCGCGGATGGGACAGGAACCCATCGACCTGGAGCGCCTGGTCGCGGAAGTCGGCATTGACCCCGAGGTGCTGGAGTACCGGCGCGTCATTGTGAAGGGCACCTACGACGTCGAACGAGAGATCCTGCTGCAGGCCCGGACGCTGAACGGCCAATCCGGACATAACGTCGTGACCCCGCTCGCCTGGAAGGGGGCCACCCTTGCTGTGAATCGCGGGTGGGTGCCGATCGACAGCCTGGGTCCGCCGGTGCCCGAGGCTCTCCCTCCTGCCGTCGATGTCGAAGTCGTCGGGATTCTGAGAGTGTCCGAGGATCGTGGCCCCACGGGAGCCACGGTGCCTGACGGGTCCTATGCGAAGATCGGACGGATCGACCTCGTCCTCCTTGGTCCCCAATGGGGAGGTCCATCGCTCTTTCCGATGTACCTGCAACTCCAGAATCAGGACCCGCCGGCTGGCGAATACCCGATCCCGCTCCCGCCGCCGGAGATAAGCGAGGGAGTGCACTTGAGCTACGCCATCCAGTGGTTCGTCTTCGCAACGATCGCCGTCGTTGGGTTCGGCGCTCTGATCTACACGACCGCCAAGCGCCGAGATCCTACGACTTCTGGGCGGCCTTCCACGCCTTCTTCCGTTCCTTGAGGTCCGCCCGATCGGAGGGGGATGCGATCTCGGAGATGTTCGGCCAATCCGGCATGGAGGCCTCCCACCCGGCTGGGCGCACGCCGAAGCGCCGGGCGAGGACAGCCATGTAGATGCGGGCCTTGTACTCACCGAAGCCGGGAAGCTTCTTGAGACGGCGCAGGAGTGCGTCTGCGTCGTCGATGTCGGCCCAGAGCGCCGTGGTCTCCCCGTCGTACTCGGTGGCCACATACTCCGCCACGGCCTGAACCCGCCTCGACATGTTCCCGGGGAACCGGTGGACGGCCGGCTTCTCCTTGAATGCTGCCTCCAGCGTCTCCGGATCCATCTCGGCGATCACATGGGGGTCGAGCCCACCAATCCGGTCACGAACCCGTGACGGGCCGGCAAAGGCCGTCTCGATCGGTACCTGTTGATAGAGAACGATGCCGACGAGCAGGGCAAAGGGGTCGTCGGCGAGTAGTGCGTTGGCCGTCGCGTCGTCGGTGTATGGAAGGGGGTCGCTCAAGGTGTGCTCCGGGGTCGCTTCTGGCACCGTAGCCTCGAACGCGGCTGAAGGTAGGGTGCCCCTGCAAGGAGGCTGCATGACTGAACGCATCTACTCAACCAGGGCCTACGAATCCCGCATGGACGCAACCGTTGTCGATATCGATCGAGATGACGGGCGGGTTCTGCTGGATCGGACGGTGTTCTACCCGGGCGGTGGGGGACAGCCGTGCGACACCGGGATACTGACCATTGGCGATGACCGAATCACCGTCGACCGCGTCGACCAGGACAGCCGGGGCGTCTGGCATTGGGTTGATGCACTGCCATCGATCGGCACCCAGGTGGTAGGCGAGATCGCCTGGGACCGGAGGTACTCCCTCATGCGTACCCATACCGCGATGCACGCAATGTGCGGAGTGGTGTGGGAGCGGTTCCAGAGCCCCGTGACCGGAGGCAACATGACGCCGGGAGAGGGCCGCCTCGACTTCGAGATCCCGCAATGGGATCCGGACGATCGTGATCCCATCGAAACAGAGTTGAATCGGCAACTCGAGAAGGCACGGCGTGTCGAGGTCTCATTCCTCGAGCGAGACGAGGCCGATCAGGATCCCAGCTTGATTCGGACCAAGGTCAGCCTCTTGCCGGCCTCGCTGCGGGAGGTTCGCATCATCGACATCGTCGGACTGGACCGTCAGGCCGACGGCGGAACGCACGTCGACTCGACGGCAGAGGTCGGGGCGATTCGTATCACGAAGATCGAGTCGAAAGGCAAGGGATTCCGCCGGATCAGGTTCTCCCTCGTCGGGTGAGTCGAGCGGACGCGGCGCTGGCGCTCGCCTTGAGTTCGACGAGGAGTCCTTCGAAGAAGCGTGCAAGGGCGGCTTCCACGATGCGGTGCATGGCGACCCGGTCGACGACCGCCCCAATCCGACCGAGGGGAGGCTCGTAGGAGGCGAGGAGGGAGATCATCGTGCGCTTCTCGTCGATCGGCTCTACCTCGAGGTCGGCGGTGATCGCGGGATAGACATCCCCGTGGTCGATCGGCTCCCAGACCAGCTGGACCCGGCCCATCGGCAGCGGACCCGGCACGTCTGAGTATTCGGCGACGCGGAAGCAGACGTCCTTCACGAAGTGGAGGCCTGCCACATCCATGTCGAGATGTCCGTCGCCTTCCTGCAACCAGTCGACGCCGATTCGACGCGGGGCGTCCAGCGCTGGGAGGGCACGGTCGATCAGGAGCGCGCGCACGGTTGGATACGGAACCCCGACCGCGTTGTAGAGCTGGACGTACTGCTCGTGCATCATGGCTATGCAACCACTCCTGCCGCCACACCCGTAGGGGCTTGAGACCCTTCGATGGTGGAACCTTCGTCCCCGACTGACATCGCCTCCATGGGCAGGAACCGGCAGAATCGACCGATTCCGGCAAGCGGACCAGCGGTTGGCATTGCGACAACGGCGCAGTGCCGGTGGAGCAGGACTGTCGGAGTGTCGACACAGTGGAACGGAATTCCTCCAGTGCGTGTTGGACCTACCAGCCACCGGAGGAGGGCGGGTGAATCGACTCGGCATCGTGACGCTGTTTGCAGCGGGCGCGCTGATCGCTGCGGCGTGCGGAGCATCGCCGGAGGCCGATGCCGCCGTCGACGGGCCGGCGTCAACCACGGTTGCAGCAACACCGACGACGGCGGCTGGTTCGGAAGGGATACCCGATGGGCCATCGGCGCTCATCGATCGGACTGCTCACGCATTCCCAGAACCCCTCGTCCCTGTCGAAGAGATCATCTCGGGCGGTCCGCCGCCCGATGGCATCCCGCCACTTGACTCACCGGTCTTCGCAGACGTCGCGAGCAGCCTCGATCAACTGGAGGCTGCCGAGTCGGTCGTCGCTCTTGAGATCAACGGCGACGCGCGCGCCTACCCAGTCCGCGTCCTGATCTGGCACGAGATCGTCAACGACGCGGTCGGCGGCGTTCCGGTGTCGGTGACCTACTGCCCGCTCTGCAATTCCGCTGTGTCGTATCGCCGGGAGGTCAGGGGCGTCGAGACCACGTTTGGAACATCCGGCAGTCTCTATGCGTCGGCGCTGGTGATGTACGACCGGCTCACCGAGTCCCTGTGGACGCATTTCGACGGCCGAGCGGTCGTCGGTGTTCTTGCCGGCGACCAGCTCGAGTCGATCGCCTCCCCGCTCATGTCGTGGGAGGAGTTTGCTCAGGCCTATCCGACGGGCAAGGTCCTTGACTGGACGGAGACCGGATTCGACCGGGACTACGGTCGCAACCCCTACGAGGGGTACGACAACCGGGATACCGAGCCCTTCCTCTTCCGGGGTGTCGTCGACGATCGTGAACGCGCGAAGCAACGCGTCGTGGGGATCAGCGTCGACGACACCGCGGTGGCGTACCCGCTGACCCTGCTCGCCGACGGCGAACGCACGGTGACCCCGATCACGGTGGGCGATCAAGACCTGGTGATTCTCTGGCAGACCGGCCAATCGTCGGCGCTCGACGACTCGGCGATCGGCAGGGGAGACGACGTCGGATCCGTTGGCGTGTTCATCCCTGTCATCGACGGCGCCCCCCTGACGCTCGCCGTGAAGGACGGGAGCTTCATGGACGAGGAGACCGGGAGTACGTGGAGTATCGCCGGGATCGCCACCGATGGACTCCAGAAGGGTTCGCACCTCGAACGGATCCAACACCTCGATACCTTCTGGTTTGCGTGGTCAACGTACCGCCCCGGTACCTCCTTGATCGACGGATAGCCACGCTCCGTGGGCAGGGGTTTACAGATAGTGGGGAACGCGCTACAATGCCGTGTGCGTATATGGGAATGTGCGCATAGGCTTAGACCGTGGCAGGAATTGGGGGCTGAATATGGGGAATGAACGCGGTATCGCGGTCATTGGGAGCGGATACGTCGGAACGGTAATGGCGGCGTGTCTCGCCGACCTGGGTCACGATGTGATCGGGGTTGAGATCGATTCCGCAAAGCTCGCCTCGCTCTCGAGCGGCACCGTGCCTTTCTATGAAGTCGGGCTGGAAGAACGTCTGCGGTCGGGTCTGGCTTCAGGGAGACTCTCGTTCACCAACGACTATCAGATCGCGATGGACGGTTCGGAGATCGTGTTCCTGTGCGTGGACACTCCTCCAGGTTCGAATGGGCACCCGGACATGACTTCTGTAGCTTCGGCCGCCCGCTCGATCGGCGCCGCCCTCCACACGCCCCACATCATCGTTACGAAGAGCACGGTGCCCGTCGGGAGTGGCAGCTGGCTTGAAGCGACGATCGAGGCCGAATTGCCCCTCGGCGTCGGTCGCGATGTGTTGTGCGTCGTGAGCAATCCTGAATTCCTTCGGGAAGGATCCGCGGTTCACGATTTCATGCATCCGGACCGCGTCGTCGTGGGCGGGGATTGCGCCGACTCGGTGGACAAGGTCGCTCACGTCTATGACCGCGTCCTCGCTCAAGACTTCGACGGTGGCGAACCCGACAAGAAGCCGGTGCTCGTCAAGACCGGTCGCGCAACGGCCGAGACGATCAAGTACGCGGCGAACGCCTTCCTCGCAACGAAGATCAGCTTCATCAACGAGATCGCCAACATCTGCGAGTGGATCGATGCCGACGTCGCCGACGTGGCGCGGGCAATCGGCCTTGACTCTCGCATCGGTCCGGAGTTCCTGGATGCGGGAGTCGGTTGGGGTGGCTCGTGCTTCGGCAAGGACACGTCGGCTCTGGCTTCGATGGCTCGAGAACAGGGCATCGAACCTCTCATCCTCGACGCCGTGAAGCGGGTCAACGCCAACCAACGGCATGTCGTCGTGAGGAAGCTGCAGGACCACCTTCGCCCGTTGCGCGGGAGACGGATCGGCCTGCTTGGATTGGCATTCAAGCCGGGAACCGACGACACGCGCGATACGCCGGCGATCACGATCGCGCGATCGCTCATGGAGAAGGGTGCGATCCTGCGTGCGAGTGATCCGATGGTGAACTCGCTCGCCGAGATCCCAGACCTGAGGGTATACGCGGACCCGTACGACGCGGTCTGCGATGCGGACGCCATCGTGCTTCTCACGGAGTGGCCGGAGTTCCTGGCACTCGACTTCGAGAAGGTGGCCGATTGCATGCGCGGCAACGCCGTCATTGATGCTCGCAATGCTCTCGATCCGGCGGCCGTGATCGGGGTGGGCCTCACGTACGAGGGAATCGGGCGCTACGCCACGCACCGCTAGATCGCTGGTTCGTTCTCGAACCGCCGAGAATCAGCCGGCCGACCCTATTCAGTAACCGAGCGCACGACTAGATTGCCGAGGTAGCTGGGACGCGCGCGCAGGGAGTTCGGCATGATCGGTCGAGGAAGCGGAGTAGACCTCCACGTTGGTTCTACCGTGCGGATCAGTGTCGTGCTCGCGATGATCGCGGCACTCCTCGTGATCGCGCCGGCTGCCCTTGCAGCCCCGCCACACGTTGGCTTTGCGTGTGGCTACGTCATCGAGCCCGGAAACGGGGACCGTGGACGTCACCATCGTCCTGGACACCGGGGCGGCGCCCGGAATTGCCCCCCTGACGTCGGCGATCCAATTCAACGTCGTAGATCTCGGGGCCGGCACGGCAACCGGCGGCGGAACCGACTATACCTTCACCACGACTCCGCTCCAGTTCAACATCAGCGATGACACCGGGGCAACGCGAACCGTCTCGGTCACGATTGTGCCCGACCCTCTCGACGAGGACAACGAAACAGTCGTCATCGAACTCGAAGAGGTCACACCTGGCGGCGTCAACGCTGCGGCCGCGAGTCACACCGTGACGATCACAGACAATGACGCGGCTCCGTCGGTAGCAATCGGGAACGCCGGCACAGTGGCCGAGGGATCCACCGCCTCGTTCTTGGTTTCTCTCGGCGCTGCGTCGGGGAAGACGGTGTCCGTCGACTACGACACGGCGAACGGGACCGCCGTCCAGCCCGGCGACTACGACCTCACGTCGGGAACGGTGACGTTCAATCCCGGCGAGACGGGCAAGACGGTGACCGTGGACACGAACACCGACGGATTGATCGAAGGGAACGAGACGTTCACCGTCGAACTATCGGCGCCAGTAAACACGACGATCGTGGACGGTTCCGGCTTAGCCACCATCCAGGACGCAACGACAGTTCCGGCCATCTCGATCGCGAATGCTGGCACGGTCGCCGAGGGCGGCACTGCATCGTTTGCCGTGACCTTGTCGTCGTCGCTCAGCCAGACCGTGACCGTGCTCTACACGACGGTGGACGGGTCTGCGACCGCCCCGGCGGACTACACAGCCAAGACCGGAATGTTGACGTTCGTGGCCGGAGACACCGAGGAGACCGTCACCGTCGTCACGAAGACCGACGGGTTACTCGAATTGGCCGAGTCTTTCACGGTGACGCTCAACACGCCCACGAACGCGACGATTGCCGACGGTTCCGGATCGGCAACGATCTCGGACGCGACGGTGACGCCCACCGTATCGATCGCCGACGCTCCGGCCGTAGCTCGAGGGCGCAACCGCGTCTTTCGCTGTGACACTCTCGTCGGCGTTGGGTCAGACGGTGACGGTCAACTACGCCACCGCCAACGGGTCGGCGGTGGCCCCCGGTGACTACACCGCACGGTCTGGACACGGTCACATTCGACTCCGGGTGTCACACTCGCAGACCGATCACAGTTCCGACGAACAACGACACACTTCATGAGTTCGACGAAGACGTTCAGCGTCAACCTGTCGTCGCCGAGCAACGCAACGATCGGGACAGCAGCGCCACCGGCACGATCAATGACAACGACAGCCCGCCGGCCCTATCCATCGTACGCGGGCAGTGCAGTCGAGAGCGACGGGACCATGACGTTCAATGTGACGCTGTCCGCGGCCTCGGGCCGAACCGTCACGGTCAGCTACGCGACGTCGAACGGGACTGCTACCCGCCGGGAGTACTACGCCTCCACACGGGCACGCTCACGTTCGTCCCTCGGACACCTCACGAAGGCCATCTCCGTGCCGATCGTGAACGATGCGCTCGACGAGCCGGACACCGAGACGTTCACGGTCACGCTCTCCGGTCCGTCGAACGCTACCATCGCCGACGGATTCCGCCACCGGTGACGATCAGCGACGACGATCCGACGCCGGTGTTGTCGGTGACAGACGCGCAGTTCGAAGAGGGGACCACTGGAACGTTCACGCTCACGCTCTCAGCGGCCTTCGGGTCGCGCAGTGAGCGTACGCTACGTGACAGCGAACGTGACGGCGGTCGCTCCCGGCGATTACACGGCGCGATCACGCCAACCGTCGTCACCTTTGCTCCCGGCGAGACCACAAAGACGGTGACCGTAACCTCGATAGAAGACACGCTCAACGAAGCGAACGAGACGTTCCGGCTGAATCTGTCGCTTGCCTGAACCTGCACGCTGCCCCATCCAGCCCTACGGCACCGGAACGATCCTCGACGACGACGGTGCCCCCGGTCTCTCGGCGCTCGACGCAACCGCCACCTCGAGGCGAGTCCAAACCTGGTCTTCACCGTGTCACTGCTGCCGGTGTCCGGCCAGACGGTCACGGTGAACTACGCCACGGCGAACGGCACAGCGACCGCCGGTCGCCGACTACACCGCGCGAGACGGGTCCGCTCACGTTCCTCCCCGGCGAGACGACGAAGACAGTCAGTGTTCCGATTCTTGAACGACTCGACGGACGAGATCGCCGAGACGGTCCTGCTGAATCTCTCGGGCGAGGTAGCCGCCGGTGTGGCTGATCGTCAGGCGACCGGATCGATCCTCGACAATGACAACATGGCACCCGATTGTGTCACTCAAGGTCTCCGAATCAAGCCGGCGTGCCCGGCATCGAGTTCGACACCGGTGAGCCGGTGCGCCTCAGCGTGACGTTCACCGATCCCGGGCTGGCCGACACCCACAGTGTCACCCTCGACTGGGGCGATGGGACTCCACCCGTCAGCTTCACGATCGCGCCAGTCGGTGGCCGATCGTTCGTGCGCAGCCACGCGTACTCGGTGTCCGGTCTCGAGACCATCTCGGTGGTCGTCGCCGATGGCGACGGCGGCAGTGGCACCAAGAGCCAGCTTGTCAATGTGATGGACTCGGCGAGCGGCGGCGGTGCGCATCGGACCGGTCTCGTGAACACCGGGGCGGGCCTGTGGTATTTGTATGACGAGCCGGGTGATTTGGTGACGCAGTTCTATTACGGGAATCCTGGTGATTATCCGTTTATGGGTGACTGGGATGGGGATGGGGTTGAGACGCCGGGGTTGTATCGCCAGTCGGATGGGTATGTGTATTTGCGGAATAGCAATACGCAGGGGATTGCGGATATCAAGTTCTTCTTTGGGAATCCTGGTGATGTGCCGGTTGCTGGGGATTTCAATGGGAATGGGTTTGATACGGTGTCGATTTATCGGCCGTCGAATCAGACGTTCTACATCATCAACAAGTTGGGGTCTGGTGATCAGGGGTTGGGTGCTGCGGAGTTCTCGTATGTGTTTGGGAATCCGGGTGACAAGCCGTTTGTCGGTGATTTCGATGGTGATGGGGTTGAGACGGCTGGGTTGCATCGTGAGTCGACGGGGCTGGTGTATTTCCGGAACTCGCATACGCAGGGGAATGCGGATGCGCAGTTCATTTTCGGGGATCCTGGGGATCGTTTGATTGCTGGGGATTGGACGGGTGACGGGGTGTTCACGCCGGCGTTGTTCCGTCCGTCGAACACGACCATGTATTTCCGGTTCACGAATACCCAGGGTGTTGCCGACAACCAGTACGTGCCGGCACCCACCAACTCCGGCTGGCTCCCCATCAGCGGCGTGACCGGCTTCTAGGCCAACCGCACGAGCAACACCGAGGGAGGGTTCCTGATGCGCGCCTACGTAACCACCAGTTGGGATGATGGCGGTGAGTTCGATGGGAAGCTTGCGGAGCGACTTGCCGCACACGGAGTACTCGGGACCTTCTACTGGACCGTCGATTCAGCGCGGTTCCCTCTGCCGCCATCATCGGATGTTGCCGACATTCTCGATCTCGGCATGGAGATCGGCTCCCACACCATGAGCCATCCCGACGTCACAGCGATCGCGGCCAACGACCTGCGTTGGGAACTGACCGAGAGCAAGAGTCGACTTGAGGAGCTGACCGAGCAGGACGTGTCATCGTTCTGCTACCCGTTTGGGTACTTCAACCGTCGCTCCGCGGCAGCGGTGGCCGATGCCGGCTACCGGCTGGCCCGCACCACGGTCGGCTTCCGAGACGGCCTCGGTAAAGATCCCTATCAGATGCCCGTGACGATCCAGCTCTACCCGCACGGTCGCAGGGTCCACGTGACCCACGCTGTGAAGGAACGCAACGTCATCGGCCTCGGCAGGTGGTTGAGCGCCTACCGCGCCGGTGCGGATCTCGTTTCTCTCGTTGAGACGGCACTGACCGGACTCCGACGAGATGGCGGTGTGCTCCACCTCTGGGGACACAGTTGGGAGCTCGAGGAGACCGGACTCTGGCCGACCCTTGACCAGATCCTCGAACTCGTCTCCGGCGATGATCAGATCCGGTACGTCACCAATGGACAGCTGATGTCGGCAGGAGCCGGCGAACCGGGAGGACGCGGACTAGCTCGACACCTTGCGCTTCGCGAGCCGGGCCGATGCGACCTGCCGAGCCACGAGAATGACATAGGCGGGGTTGTTCCAGATGTATCGGCGCCACAGTCTCCGCGGCTCCTGGATCAGCCGGTACAGCCACTCGAGACCGGCCCGCTGCATCCAGTGCGGCGCCTGCTTGACCGTGCCGGCGAGGAAGTCGAACGCGGCCCCGACTCCAATGACGGCGACACCGGGGAGCTCGTTCCGGATGTCATCCATCCAGAGCTCCTGTTTCGGCATCCCGAGTCCCACCCACACGATATCGGCACCGCTCGCCCGTATGGCGCTCAGGTGCTGCTCGCCCTCTTCACCCGTGAGGGTGCGGAACGGCGGCGACTGGTACCCCACGATTTCGCGTCGGGAGCGATTTCGGCGATCACCTGCGTGAGTGAGGTGAGGGTGCCTTCCGTGCTGCCGTAGAGGTAGTGTCGCCAGCCACGGTGTCCCTGCTCGACAAGGGCCCGGCGCATGATCTCGGGACCGTATACCCGTTCCTGGTCGGGGTTCGATGTCCAGCGCAGCGCCCATACCACCGGCACGCCATCAGGTGTCGCAATCTCGGCACGCTCGATCGCCCTGCCGAGGGCGGCGTCGCTGCGAGCCGACATAACCGAATGGACGTTGCACACGGCGATCACCATTGCGCGATCGGACGGGCGCCTGTCGATTGCATCGAAGACCTCGGCGTACGACGTCGTCGAAATCGGGACTCCAACCACCTGGGCTTTGGGGGGCGTGCTCACGCCGGGCCTGCCGAAGACCCACCGGATTCGCGACTACTCGCTGTGGTATTGCTCATTGCTGCCCCAATCTCGTCCGGTGTGCTGCAGTCCATCGAGGGCGGTGAGAAGCCCCCTTCAGGTCTGTTGACGGTACAGTATCGACATGGTTGGGTCGACCTTTGAGCAGGTTCTCGATCGCGCGCAGGGCAGTCGCGCGTCCCGCGCGCGCGCTGTGGTTGCTTGGGACGGATGCGCTTCCCAATCCGGTGCGGACTCATGAGCCTTTTCGGCGCAATCGAAATGGACGCCTTCCTGGGTTCATTCGATGCTTCCGCGGGTGATTGTGATCGTCGCAACCATGGCCGCCTTCGCGGGAGCATGGGCGGTCGCTCGACACGTTCGGGCCGGGGGACCCGTTCAGCCGCAAGCGGGGACTTACGACGCGCCGATCGTTGGCGTCGATCTCATCGATCCGAGCAATCCGAGGCTGCCAGAACCGAAGATCGTGCGGATCTTCGAGGCGGTTCTCCTGGTGGTTCTGCTGGCGTATGCGTTTCTGGACCGGGGGTTTGCGTGGTTCCACATCCCGGGTACCCCACTGTTCGTCGGCGAATTGGTGTTGGTGCTCGGCGCCGTCGCAATGCTCTCCCATCCAACACGGATCCTCTCCGCGCTGCGGCGAAGCCCGCCCTTGAAGCTACTTGGTGTCTTCATGGCGTGGGGACTGGGGCTCCTCGTGTTCCTCGGAATCGGCTACGGAATCGACGCAATCCGCGACTCCGCGATCTGGTATTACGGCGCCGTTGCGATCCTCGTGCTCTTCCTTGTGCAGTCAGATCCGGGACGAGTCGGACGGTGGCTCGAGGTGTTCGCCAGGATTGTTCCGTGGCTCATCGGTTGGCTATTCCTTGCCACCATCCTCGATGCGGTCATCGCGCGGTCGGCCGCCGTATGCGCCGGACAGTCAAGTGTCGGTCTTCTCGCATTCGGCCGGCAACGCCGCTGTGATCCTGGTGATCTGCCTCGCCTTCGTGTGGTTGGTGGATCACGGATCCAACCACTTCACGCCATCGCAGCGAATCACCATTACCGCTGCATCGGGGGCAATCCTTCTGATGCTGGGTCTCAAGAACCGAGGCGGGCTCGTCGCCGGAGTTCTGGGCATCATCGCAATCCTGGTCTTCATGAATCGGAGGCGGTCGGAGGTCCTGGTGACGCTGGTCGGTGTCGCCGCAATCCTGTTGGCGGTGGCGCTGGTGAGCCAGGTGAGTGTCGCGTTGTTTGGCTCTCGGGAGATATCCGCCGAGCAGTTCATGAGCAACATCACCAGCATCGTGTCCCCGGGTTCGGGGAACGAGCGAGAAACGAAGACCACCGAGTGGAGGCTCGAGCTGTGGACGAGGGTCCTCGACGACGTCAATTCGGAGTTCCCGATCACCGGTTACGGACCCGGGCCCGACCTCGGGCGCATCTACAACGTGACCACCAACGAGGACATACCGCTCCGAAACCCACACAACTCCCACGTTGGCGTCATCGCTCGGCTCGGCTGGGTTGGGCTCGGCGTGTGGTTCGTCATGTGGAGCGTGTGGGCGCTTCTGCTGCTCGACCTCAGAACTCGACTCGCCCGGCTCAACCGCCTCGACGAGGCGGGGTTTGTCGCTGTGCTCATGATTGGTGCCGGCATGATCCTCGTGAACGCATTCTTCGACCCGACACTCGAAGGCCCGCAGGTCGGCATGTGGCTCTGGTTCGTCTTCGGTCTCGGAGCGTCCATGCAGCTCGCATACCACGGCTTCCCAGCCATCGACGCGGCCCAGGCGGCAATCCAAACCGAACCGATGTACCCGACACCGGTAGAGACAATGGATCGTAGCTCTGAATAGCGACCACGACAGCATCCTGCGCGGACTGAACCGGATGACCGGCAGTCTCCCTTCTGGCGTGGTCGACGCGGGATTCGCGTCGATGGGAACTTTCGCCGCGGGTCTGGCGGCAGTGAACCTGCTGTCGGACACCGACCGCGGCGTCTACGGTGTCTTCTTCGCTGCGTTCATCGTCGGCACGACATTCCCACACAACCTGGTGTATCTGCCCTCCCAGGTGTACGCCGTCGGCCAGGCGCTACCGGACCGCCTGCGATACATGGGCCGAGTGCTCGCGGTCGGCATCGGGTTCTCGCTCCTGGGATCGCTCGCGATCTTGCTCGCGGCGATCGCAACCTTCTCCGAAACGACGATGAACGTGACGATCGCTCTCACGCTCACTGCCGGCTCCGCTCTCGTGGTATCGGCGGCCCAGGACAACCTCCGCAGAATGCTGCACATTGCCGAGCTTCATTGGAGCGCGGCCACGATGTCGATCGTTCAGTTCGTCACGGTTGCCGTGGTGCTCCTTGCGCTGATGGCTGCATCGGTACCGGTTGAATGGATCCCGTTCGGCAGCCTGCTCGTGGCCAATGTGGTCAGCTCGACGTTCGGACTGATTCGAGCGGGTGGTTGGGGCGCGTGGCACGCTCCCAAGGCACTGGAACCGAGGCGCCTCGTGAGCAGTGGACGTTGGCTGCTCGCTCAGGCGCTGATCCCCACGGGAGCCGCGTTCCTGGCGGCGACCATCATCACGTGGCTCGCGGGCGCCGAGGCGATGGGGTACGCGGAATCGGCGCGCGTCGTTGCTCAGCCCGTGCTTGTGCTCGGCACCGGACTCACCGCCGTCCTCGGCCCTCGGGTGATGGCCTCCGCCATGTCGAGACAAGATGGAGTGTCGCGCGCCATGACGAAGCGGTTTGCGCAGCTGGTCGTGGTAGCTGGTGTTGTTTACCTTGGTGTCGCCGGATGGGAGGCACCATGGAACCCGATGCCGTACATCGTCCCGTCCGCGTACGTCGTGTCAGGGTTGGTGGTTGCCACCATCATCGCAAACATCGCGTACGGATCGCTCTTCCTGCGGGCCGAAGAACTCATGGGCGCGCATCGTGAGGTCGATTTGACGAAGGTCTCATCCGTCGCGAGTCCTCTCCTCGTGGCGGCTTCATTCACCGCTGGCTTGACCGGCCCCTTCGCACGACCCTTCGGAATACTCGTCCAAGCCGCCGCTCGCTTCGGGATGCTCGACTACTATCGCGACCGGTTCTATCGCGCAGCGACGGACGGTCCGGCGGATCTCGCGGCTGACGAGAACGCCTGACCTTTTCCTGTCCGCGACCGGCGTCCGGCAACTAACCTCGTGGCGCACGGGCACGAATTACCGGGGGAGAGAACTGTGGGATTCACTGGCGCAATGACCGGCCGATCGTGTATCGATACTCAACGGGGACGGGCGGTTCCTGCGAAGAGCGGCCCGTGGTCACTCCGCGGTGGACACACCGTTCCACTCGTCGTGGTAGCCGCTGCGGCGTTCATGCTCTTCATGGCTGGGCAGCCGGTCCTAGCCGCGCCCGATGTGGATGCACCGACGTGGCCGATCGGTGCCTCGGTAGCGGTGAGCAACGTGACCTCCTCGACGGCCGATCTCTCGTGGACGGCCGCTGCAGACAACGTCGGCGTCGCCGGCTATCGGGTCTACCACAACGGCGGCGTGATCGCGACCGCGTCCGGCTCATCGGTTCAACTCACGGGACTCGACCCCGATACTGAGTACCAAATACATGTCGAAGCCTTCGACGCTGCCGGGAACGAATCCGAGGCGGGTGGAGACTTCGAGTTGCTGCCGCGGACCGATGTGTATGCCGGTGTCAACGCGCATTCGGTCAAGAGCAAGGACGTCAACGGCGACGGAGTACGGGACCTGATTGCCGCCGTGGCCGGCAGCGACGGGATCTCGATTCTGTTGGGCGGCGGCGACGGTGCGTTCGCCTCTCCGAGCATCTATCGCTCGAGTCCTTCGGCCGGTTCGGTCTATCCGAAGAACGCCGTGCTCGCCGATGTGAATAACGACGGGGACGACGACCTGGTGACTGCCAATCAGAACGACGACAGCATCGGAGTCCTCTTGGGAAACGGGGACGGCACATTTGCCGCCGCATCCTCGCTCGCCACATGCAACGGCACCCACGATGTCGCCGTTGGGCGGTTCGACGCAGGCGGAGCCCTCGACATCGCTGCGGTCTGCTGGGGGGCGCAAACCATGACCCGCTGGCTCGGGAACGGCGACGGCACGTTCGGCAGCCGGGTCGACGTGGCCACCGGTGAGCCGGCGTCGTGCCTTCCCGATCGGTGCGCCCACGGCATCGGTATCGCCGATCTCAACGGGGACGCCAAAGACGACGCGGTGATCGCGACCTACGGGGGTGTCTCCGCGACCGTCATGCTCGGTACCGGTACCGGGACCTTTGGGACACCGGTCGCGTACGGGGCCTCGGGCAATCCCCACGACATCGCAATCGCCGACTTCAACGGCGACGGCAATCCAGATCTCGTGACAGCCGACGAGTCATCGAACCAGATTTCCGTCTTCTTCGGTACGGCCAGCGGTACCTTCGGCGGCCGCGTCACGTACCCGGCCGCGATCGAACCGAAGGGGGTCACAACCGGTGACGTGAACGGCGATGGCGACATCGATATCGCAGTCGCTTCAGCGGGAAGGAACTATCCGACGGAAACGGAGCCGGGCGGGGACTTGGTCACGGTCTGGCTCGGCGACGGCAATGGCTCGTTCTCGAACGGCGGGCGCTACGGAGCCTTCACGACTCCGGAGTCGCTCTTCGACGTCGCGATCGCCGACCTCAACGGCGACGGCGTCGGCGATCTGGCGGCCAGCAACTGGCATTCCGGAAACATCTCGATCTTCTTCGGTGCCTCGTCGGGCGGTCCGAGCGCGACGTTCAGAACCGAAGTGAACGAGGCTCCGGTTGCTGTTGATGACGGTCCGTATGTGGTGGGGAATGGTGGAGCGTTGAGCAAAGCGGCACCGGGTGTGTTGGCCAACGACACCGACGGTGATGGGGGAGCGCTTACGGCGCAGAAGCTGTCGAACCCGGCGCATGGGTCGGTGACGTTGAGCGCGACGGGTGCGTTTGTGTACACGCACAACGGCGATTCGGCGACGTCCGACTCGTTCACGTACAGAGCCATCGACGGTCCCGGGGCAACGTCGAACACGGCAACCGTGCATCTCACGATCAGCGACGCTCCTCCGGTGCCGGGTGGTCACGGGGCGGGGTTGGTGGATCCTGGGTCTGGGAAGTGGTATTTGTTTGACGATGCGGGTGCGTTGACGTCGCAGTTCTTCTATGGGAATCCTGGTGATTATCCGTTTATGGGTGACTGGGATGGGGATGGGGTTGAGACGCCGGGGTTGTATCGCCAGTCGGATGGGTATGTGTATCTGCGGAATAGCAATACGCAGGGGATTGCGGATATCAAGTTCTTCTTTGGGAATCCTGGTGATGTGCCGGTTGCTGGGGATTTCAATGGGAATGGGTTTGATACGGTGTCGATTTATCGGCCGTCGAATCAGACGTTCTACATCATCAACAAGTTGGGGTCTGGTGATCAGGGGTTGGGTGCTGCGGAGTTCTCGTATGTGTTTGGGAATCCGGGTGACAAGCCGTTTGTCGGTGATTTCGATGGTGATGGGGTTGAGACGGCTGGGTTGCATCGTGAGTCGACGGGGCTGGTGTATTTCCGGAACTCGCATACGCAGGGGAATGCGGATGCGCAGTTCATTTTCGGGGATCCTGGGGATCGTTTGATTGCTGGGGATTGGACGGGTGACGGGGTGTTCACGCCGGCGTTGTTCCGTCCGTCGAACACGACCATGTATTTCCGGTTCACGAATACCCAGGGTGTTGCCGACAACCAGTACGTGCCGGCACCCACCAACTCCGGCTGGCTCCCCATCAGCGGCGAATTGGGTTGAACAAACAGCTGGTCACGTGTGTCTGTGCGGGCTAAGCCGATGGGGCCGTGTGCCGCTCGTTTGCCTTCGCCGCGATCAGCTAGGTTGCGCCCATGAGGATCATCGTCTGCCACAACTACTACCGCGACCGCGGCGGCGAGGACCAGGTCTTCGAAGAGGAGGTCGCCCTCCTCCGCGATCGTGGGAATGACGTTGAGACGTTCGTACGGCGGAACGACGACTTCTCGGGGCTCCGAACCCTGTCGGTGGCGGCCGGAACGGTCTGGAATCGCTCCTCCGCAGCAGCGCTGGGCGACGCCGTCCGAGCGATGCGAGCCGATATCGTGCACTTCCACAACTGGCTGCCGCAGATCTCACAGGGGGCGTTCCATGCGGCCCGCGGGGCCGGGTCCGCAGTGGTCCAGACCCTCCACAACTATCGGTTCACGTGCGCGAAGGGAGTGCTGTACCGCGACGGCCATCTCTGTGAGGAATGCGTGGGAAAGACGGTCGGTTGGCCCGCCATCGTCCATGGCTGCTATCGCGACAGCCGGGTTGCGACGATCCCTGTGGTCGCGGCACTCGCAACTCACCGCGCTCTCCGCACCAGCGAGCGCACGCTCGATGCCGTGATCGTTCTGTCGGAATTCGCGAAATCGAAGCTGCTCGAAGCCGGGTTGCCATCGGAGCGTGTGCATGTGAAGCCGAACTTCGTCGCACCCGACCCGGGAGAGCGAGCGGGGGACGGGGACTACTTCGTGTACGTCGGCAGGCTCTCGGAGGAGAAGGGGATTGAAACCCTGCTCGCTGCCTGGGAGTCGATGAGACATCCTCCGCTGCTGAAGATCGCGGGGTCCGGTCCCCAGACCGGGATCGTCGAAACAGCTGCAGAGGCCAGTCCGGCGATCGAATACCTGGGTCGGATTCCCCCGAGCGACGTTGCCCCGCTTCTCGGCAACGCAACATTCAGTGTGGTGCCATCGGTGAACTACGAGGGCTTCCCGAAGGCGATCGTGGAGTCGTTTGCCGTGGGAACTCCGGTCGTTGGGGCAAACCTCGGGTCATTGCCGGAGCTGATCTCGAGTGGCAGGACGGGCTTCCTTTTCGAGCCGGGCAGCCCCGCGTCGTTGGCCGCCGCCGTCCGAGATGCGGTGACCGGGCCGCCAGAACCAGCGATGCGGGCACGGTGCCGGAACGAGTACGTCGAACGCTACGGGGTCGATCAGAACTACGACCAGCTGATCGACATCTACGAGAGTGCCATCGACTTCAGGCATTCCCAGCCCTGAGCCCGGCTTCCTTCGCAAGCTGTTCCCACGACCGGGGGACGCTTGCAGCCGGAATTTCCGACTTTCCCGCGGTAGTGGTGCCGGACTAGTCACTTCGCGCGACTGCCTCATGATTCTCTCAAGACAGCCACGCAACACACCGACATTGTATGAGCGCTACCCCTGGAGTCTTCATGGGCGAGTATTCATACGGCCGTTCGATCAATGCGATCACTTCCGATCGCACCAACCGCCGCCGGCGCGGCACGAGGCTGATCCTGAGCACATTGACGGCGGCAGCATTGGCCGCTGCCGTTCTCACGTCTGCTGCCACACCACCCGTCGAGGCGCGGACACATACCCCCGACACGATCGCCGTCGTCGACGGCAACAGCCACTTCACACTGCTCGCAGACCTGTCAGCCAACGCCGCCACTACGCGGTACACATTCGGGGCGCCCGGTGATGTGCCACTGATGGGGGACTGGGACTGTGACGGAGAAGACACCCCGGGAGTCTTCCGCTTGTCAAGCGGTGCGGTATTCCTGCGCAACTCGCACACGCAGGGGATCGCAGACCGGACCTACTACTTCGGGAATCCCGGCGACCGTGCAATCGCCGGTGACTTCGATGGTGATCACTGCGACACCGTCTCGGTGTACCGGTCCCATCGGGCAATGGCATATCTGAAGAATTCGATCTCGACGGGAGCGGCCGAGGTGTCGTTCATGTTCGGGAACCCGGGCGACCGGGCCTTTGCCGGCGACTTCAACGGCGACGGGATCGACACGGTCGGGCTGCGCCGTGACGCGAGCGCCATGGTGTACCTGTCAGGCAAGCACAGTTCCGCGACGGCGGTCTCGCTGTCGTTCGGCATCCCCGGTGACCAGATCATCTCCGGGGATTGGGACGGCGATGGCATCGACACCGTGGCGGCGTACCGACCGTCAACGGGCATGTTCTACTACCGGAACTCGAACACGACGGGTCCCGGTGACGGCGAACTGCGACTCGGCTCGGGCCTCACTGTGATGGCGGTATCGGGAGTCAAGCCGGCTTCGGTGACAGGGCCGGCGTATGAGCCCAGTGACTCTGAGCCGTCGGCTCCGGCTCAGAGTCCGAGCGTCACCATACCGGAACCTTCGGCAACGACGCCTGCGCCCGCCACCGGCGAGCCGGTCGTGGTGCCGGGATTCTCCGCACCGCCGCCACGTCCGGTCTCCGGACCGATCGAGATCGACGGAGACTCGAACGTGGTCATCGAGAACGTTCACGTCTCGAATCCCGGCGGCGTGTGCATCGAAATCACGAACGGCTCCAGTGTCACGATTCGCAATTCAACGATCGGGCCGTGTGGAGATGAGGCGATCTACCTCTCCGATGTTGACGGGGCGACAATCTCCGGCAACTACATCTCGGGAACCGGGAATGGCGTCCTCGTGCATAGGTCGGAAAGCGTGAAGGTCGACAGCAACGCATTCGTGAACGTGGGCCGCAACTTCGTTCAGTTCGACAAGGTCAACGGCGCGGGGTCCTCGGTGTCGGGAAACCGAGGACAGAACGAGCTCGGCGGTTCGAACGCCGAGGATCTGATCTCCGTGTACTCGTCGAACGGCACGTCGTCATCCCCGATCCGGATCATGGACAACCATCTCCGCAGCGGCGGGCCCTCGGACTCCGGCTCAGGGATCATGCTGGGCGATGGTGGCGGAGCAAACGTCGTCGTGCAGGGGAACGTACTGGTGAACCCCGGCCAGGTCGGCATCGGCGTGGCGAGCGGACAACACATCACCGTTCGAAACAACATCATCTACTCGGAGTCGCTGCCGTGGTCGAACACGGGGCTCTACGTGTGGAACCAGTACGACAGTTCCTGCAACGACATCACGGTGTCAGGCAACCAGGTCAATTGGACGGCGGCCGGTGGCTATCAGAACGCCTGGTGGAGCGGGGGCGGGTGCAGCAACGTCACCGTCTCCGGTAACAACTGGGACGCACCTGTCGGGCCCGGCAACTTCTAGGACGGCACCCATGTCCCTCGTAGCGCGCCCCTGAGGTGCGCTACGAGGGACGTCGTGATATCGTCATCCTGACTAGTTGCGCGGCTCACATAGGGGCTGAACAGAGGTCACGCCGTGACCCGAAGATCATCGAGAGTCGCGACAGTCACAGAACCCATGCACGGTCGACTACCCGCAGTGCATTGAGAGATCTGGGCGTGCGCTGCGCCCTGTGAGAGCGGAGTCTCCTCCGCGACCCACTCGTATTTCGGCTGCGCCGAAGTCTCAGCAAGGAGACGTACCCCATGTTTGCAATGGTGATCAAACAACCAGAGGACCGAATGGTCAGTCGCCGGCGCGGGATGACCATTGCGGTCGCGCTTCTCGCCCTCGGTGCGGTGCTCATACCGGCACAGCAGCGGGCGGAAGCCGCCGAGGTCTGCATAGGCACGGAATGCGATACGGTCGCGTTCGTCGATGAGTCATCTCGCTTCGCCATTCACGAGGATCTTGTACCGTCGTCCAATATCGGCCGCTTCTACTATGGAGACCCGGGTGATGAACCGCTGATGGGCGACTGGGATTGCGACGGCGAGCAAACCCCCGGGATGTACCGTCGCTCAACAGGGTCGGTCTATCTCCGCGATTCCAACACTGAGGGAAATGCGGATCGAACATTCGTCTTCGGCAACCCCGGAGACATTCCTATCGCGGGAGACTTCGACGGTGACGGCTGCGACACCTTGAGCATCTATCGGCCGTCTGAAGCGAAGTTCTACATCGCCAATTCTCTCGGCAACGGGGTTGCCGAAATGTCGTTCGCCTTCGGGACCTTCGGCGACGTGCCGGTCGCTGGAGACTTCGACGGTGACGGCACCGACACGGTCGGCATCTACCGTCCGGGCCGGATGCTGGTGGCCTATCGGAACAGCCTTGGTGCCGGAGCGCCGGACGAGGCCTTCTTCTACGGGAACGCCGGTGACAAGATCATCATCGGAGACTGGGATGGCGACGGCGAGCAAACCGTCGCGGCATATCGAGCGTCGAATGGGACGTTGTACATGAAGAACGATCACAGCACCGGGGTCGCGGACGAGTCGTTGAGCGTCGGTCGCTACCGATCCGCCGTGGCCGCGTCCGGCATCGACAAGGTATACAGCACGCCTGAACGCACGCCCACGCCGGCCACCGGCAACCCGGCGAGTGTCCCGGGTATCACCGCACCACCCGATCGACCGTCGTCCGGGCCTATCCGTATCTCCGGTGAATCGGGCATCGTGATCGAGAACCTGCATGTCTCCAATCCGGACGGGGCCTGTGTGGAGATCTCCGGAGCATCGAACGTGACGATCCGCAACCTGACGATTGGTCCCTGTGGCGATGAGGGCATCTACATCACCCGATCCGACGACATCACCGTGACTGGGAACTACATACAGGACTCCAGTCTCGGCGTGCTCGTCCACCAATCGGACTCAATCCGGGTTGATAGCAACACCATGGTGTACACGGGACGGAACTTCGTACAGTTCGACAACGTCAACGGGCCGAACTCGTCCATCTCGGGAAACCGCGGGTCGAACGAACTCGGCGGGTCGAACGCTGAGGACCTGATCTCGCTCTGGCAGTCCAACGGGACTGCGTCGTCGCCGATCCGGGTTGTGGGCAACCACTTGCGTGACGGTGGGCCGTCCGATTCCGGCTCGGGAATCATGCTCGGAGACGGCGGTGGGTCCAACCAGATCGCCGAGGGGAACCACCTTGTCGATCCCGGACAGGTCGGTATCGGCGTCGCCGGTGGCGACAACATTCGCGTGATCGGGAACCTCATCTACTCATCGTCACAGTCCTGGTCAAATGTGGGCATCTACACGTGGGATCTTGGGGACGGTTGCGGCTATGCCGAAGTCGGCGGCAACGTCGTCGACTGGACGGCCGAGGGCGGCTACTCCAACGGCTACTGGGATGGCGGCGGTTGCGATCTCAACATGTACGACAACGATTGGGACGCGTCGCTCGGTCGCGGTATTTGGTAGCGACCGGCGCTCCGTCCGATACCTGAACGCGTGAGCGTTGGGGTTCACCCCACCCGGGGTGAACCCCAACGATTTCCGCGCCGCCGTCTCGTTGTTCCCCCTACTATCACCCGGACGCTCAGTGGGGAACATGACGATTCGACGGCATCGATCCAGACTGCCTCAGCCGCGCCCATTCCTGCCTTCGGCACGGTCGGGTAGGCGGGCTCTCTACGCGTCGATCGGCTGCCTTGTCCTGACGGCATCAGCGTGTACCTATGCCCAACCGTCGAGCACGGTGACGCTTCCTCCAACGACAGTTCCAACGACCACGCTGCCGGCTGTTGTGACTTCGGTTGTGGACGGAGAGCTCGAACCTGATCCATTTGCCGGAATAGCGGTGTGGCCAGATATGGATCTCGCCGTGATGGTCGAGGAAGCGGAAGAGGGAAGCAGTTTCGTACTTCAGCCGGGCACGCACCGTGGTCATCAAATCGAGCCGAGGGACGGCATGTCCTTTGTTGGCAGACCCGGTGCAATCATGAGCGGAGCTCAGCCGCTCACCGGGTTCACCTTCGACGGCGAGGTGTGGTCCGTTTCCGGCGTGCCGGCCATCGGCCGAAGCCACGGTGATTGCATCGCGGGTTACGACGCCTGCCAGGACTCACAGGACCTCTTCGTGGATGACGTGATGCTGTGGCAGGTCACCGAACGACGGGACCTCGAGTCTGGTCGTTGGTTCCGCGACGGTGACACGATCTTCATCGCGGACGATCCGGGGAACCGACGTGTGGAGATCAGCGTTACGCCGTACGCCTTCATCGGCGCCGCAAGCGGAGTTACGATCGCCGACCTCATCGTCGAGAAGTACGCGACACCCGCCCAGGAAGGTGCGATCCAAAGCCAGGCGCTCGGTGATGGAGACCACGGCGAGGGATGGACCATTGATTCCGTGGAGGTCCGTGGCATCCACGGTGCGGGGATTCGGACGGGGGATTCCACTGTGATACGAAACTGCAACGTTCACCACAACGGCCAGCTGGGAATCACCGCCGCCGGAAGCATCGATCTGCTTATCGAGACATCCGAGATCGCCTACAACAACCTCGCAGGTTTCAAGTGGGAGTGGGAGGCCGGGGGGGTCAAGGTGACGAACACGCTGAACGCGGTATTTCGTGGGAACAATGTCCACCACAACACCGGACCCGGCCTATGGGCGGACATCGATGCGATCGACACGGTATTCGAGGAGAATCGCGTACTCCACAACACCGGACCCGGCATTTTTCACGAGATCAGCCGCGGTGCGGTGATCCGAGATAACACGGTCGAGGGGAACGGCTTCGATCACAGCCGGTGGCTGTGGGGTGCAGGAATCCTGGTTGCGGGCTCTTCCGACGTCGAGGTGTACAACAACGTCGTTACCGGCAACGCGAACGGAATCGCCGGAATCCAGCAATCGCGCGGAGAGGGATCTTGGGGTCCCCGACTCCTCGAGAACCTCGATGTCCACGACAACACCATGCAGCTCGATGGGGGGCGCACAGGGATCGTCGAGGATGTCGGCGATGACGCCGTCTTCACACAGCGGGGCAACCGTTTCGACTTCAACACGTACGTCGACGTCACCGGTCGAAACTACTCCTGGGACAACCGGCGACTCAACCGCGAGGGCTGGCTCGCTGCGGGTCAGGATCCGAACGGCACGTGGGAGCAACCGTGAACCCATCCTGCGCCCGTCGAGTCATGAGGGGCGGTCGGCTAGCTCGATAGGACGGCCGGTACGTCGAGTCGCGCCCCAAGGTGTTCTGCCAAGCGGAGGCTGAGTGCAACGATCGTCAGTGTGGGCGACGTCGCGCCTCCCGTCGGGAAGACGGAGCTTCCGGAAACGTAGAGGTTCGAGAGGCCGTGGACGCGACAATCAGCGTCCACAACGCCACGCGAAGGATCGCTGTCCATGCGTGTCGTTCCGATATGGTGCCAGCATCCGTAGACCTTGTTGGGCCACGGATCGGGGTAGTCCATCCGCCCGTCTTTCAGCCCGGGAGAGTAGGAGTCGAGCGCCTCGACGATGAGTTCGAGGCCACGCCGATAGGTCCGCTCCTCTTCCTCGGCAAGGCGCCAGTGCAGACGTGCTCGCGGGATTCCCAAAGCGTCCACTTCGCCTGTCAGGACGACGCGGTTTTCCGGATCCGCGATCTGTTCAACGTTGCTTTCGATCTGAATGTATTGCCGCATCCGTTGGGGTTCCAAGACGGCGCCGACCACGCTCTGAATCGATCGATGAGGCTTCTTGAGGGCGGTCCTGATGTCCTGCCAGCGGACCGAGTTCGGGCCGCCGCCAACGTCTTGAAAATACGGGCTGTCGGACCAGGGCTTCCTGCTGGCATTGGCGATGCGCCGCACCGCCTGGAACTGATCGGTGAGTTGCCCCGCGTAGCCGAACGACAAGTTGACGATGTAGTTGAGAAGGCCGTCTTCCTCCTGGGCGGCGTCTGACAGTCCGAGCCGTGAGAAGTTGAGTGTTCCCGCCGCTCCACTCACTCGAGACGCGAGTTGGGTCGAGTCCTCAGGAAGCAGGTAGTTGTCCTGGAGTCTCGGGTGCTCCTGGAAGTATCGTCCAACGAGGTCGTTCCCGTTTGCGAGCCCCCCGCGTTCCCGGTTGCCCGAGACGAGCAGCAGACGAGCGTTTTCGATTCCGCCTCCCGCAAGCACGTACGTGCGCGCACGAATCGTGTAGGTCGATCCAGTGAGAGTTCCGAGTCGAATCCCCTCGACGGTGGACTGCTCGTCGTTCGTCTCGATGCTGATGGCCGTCGAGAAGAGGTAGGTCGCAACGTTCTGCGATCTTTCGAACGTTTTCGCGTAGACCTTCGAGAACCGCGTTGGGGCCGTGAAGTAGATCTCCGCCCACCGGGTCGACGGTGTTGGCCCATGCTCGTCACCGAAGAACCCTTCTGATCCGGCAGCGGAAGCCTCGGGGTTGATGACCCGGCTCACGCGCTTGGCGTGTTCGTAGTAGGGGTCGAGGTCGGTCCTGCTGATCGGCCATCCACTGAGCGGCACCCACGCACGCTCTTCGAAATCGATCGCATCCAGAGGAGCATTGATTCCGCCCCACGACCAGGATGATCCGCCGAACGCCCGGATCCGGGTTTCCTTCATTGGGAAGTAGTCCTGCCCGCGGCTATCGCCATCGGCAAGGTCTTGCGTGGTCTCATCGAACTCGAGGCCACCGCTCTCGATCAGTGCGACCTTGGTCGTCGGACTGTCGAGGAACGGAACGGCCACGCCGATGCCGGCGGGCCCGCCGCCCACGATGCATACGTCGACATCGATTGTGGTCCCGGTCGGTACCGTGCGCCCGTCGATCAGCATCCGACGGAATCGCTCGCGACCGTGCCGGCACACAAGCCAATGCATGTCATATAGGTACCTCCATCCCCCTCATCCTGGGTGCATCAGCACATCCAAGGGTGCCGGCCGGGATCCCGATCCTCAGCCGGCACCCATGGATACTACTTCAAGGGCGTTTGTTCAACCCAATTCGCCGCTGATGGGGAGCCAGCCGGAGTTGGTGGGTGCCGGCACGTACTGGTTGTCGGCAACACCCTGGGTATTCGTGAACCGGAAATACATGGTCGTGTTCGACGGACGGAACAACGCCGGCGTGAACACCCCGTCACCCGTCCAATCCCCAGCAATCAAACGATCCCCAGGATCCCCGAAAATGAACTGCGCATCCGCATTCCCCTGCGTATGCGAGTTCCGGAAATACACCAGCCCCGTCGACTCACGATGCAACCCAGCCGTCTCAACCCCATCACCATCGAAATCACCGACAAACGGCTTGTCACCCGGATTCCCAAACACATACGAGAACTCCGCAGCACCCAACCCCTGATCACCAGACCCCAACTTGTTGATGATGTAGAACGTCTGATTCGACGGCCGATAAATCGACACCGTATCAAACCCATTCCCATTGAAATCCCCAGCAACCGGCACATCACCAGGATTCCCAAAGAAGAACTTGATATCCGCAATCCCCTGCGTATTGCTATTCCGCAAATACACATACCCATCCGACTGGCGATACAACCCCGGCGTCTCAACCCCATCCCCATCCCAGTCACCCATAAACGGATAATCACCAGGATTCCCATAGAAGAACTGAGACGTCAACGCACCCGCATCGTCAAACAAATACCACTTCCCAGACCCAGGATCCACCAACCCCGCCCCGTGGACTGGGCTGAGCACGCTACCGATGGTCAACGTGACCGTCGCGGTGTTTGATTCCGGACCAAGATTGCTCTTTGCCTTGTACGTGAACGAGTCGGACGTCGCCGAATCGCCGTTGTGCGTGTAGACAAACGCACCCGTCGCGCTCAACGTCACCGACCCATGCGCCGGATCCGTCACTTTGACGGCGGTGATGGACGAGCCGTCGCCTTTCGAGTCGTTGGCCAACACACCTGGTGCTGCCTTGCTCAACGTTCCACCATTCGCCACCGCATACGGACCGTCATCAACAGCAACCGGAGCGTCGACGGTCGGCGTGATCGTGATCGTTACCGTGGTGACCGCGCCGATCACGCCGCCCTGGGACGGCTGATAGGTGAAGGAATCGGTGATGGTGTTCGACCCGTTGTGCGTGTACACGAACGATCCGTTCGCCTGGAACGACAGCGCTCCATTCGCCGGTGTGGTGCTGTTGATCGCAGTTTCTGCCGGTGTGACCGCGGCGGCGAAAAGCATGTCGTTGGCGAGAACTCCGGTACCTACCGGAACCGTGAGCACTGCACCTTCCGCAACGCCGTACGCGTCGGCCACGCCTCCAAGGATCGGCTGCCAGTCAGGCAGGGAATCCACAGTCGGGGCAACGCCGCTAATCCGAACCGGTGGCGTCGGACCGTTGACGGGCACGACGAAGATCGCCTCGTCGGCCCCAACGGTCCGTTCAAACGCGATCGACAAACCGTCTGGCGACCAGGTCGATCCTTCGTCCTTCGCCGTCGCGACGTCGGTGACGATGGCCTTGCCGGTTCCGTCGGAATTCATCGTCCAGAGGTTCTCTGCTCCGCTGGGGTTCGCGACGCTCTCACCCGAGGTGAATGCGATCTTTGCACCGCTCGGTGACCAGGCCGCATCCCACGACACGTCATCGAAGTCGCCGGTCAGGTTGAGGGGACTCTCGCCCCCGGATCCCATCACGTAGATGTCGTCGTTGCCGTTCCGGTCGGTCGAGTACGCAATCTTGAGCCCGTCCGGAGACCAGACCGGGTCATCGTCGCTGTAGTAATCCGTCGCTCCGGCGGTGGACAGCTTGACTTCGCCTGTTCCGTCGGCCTTGATCTTGTAGAGCCGATTGCCCTTGGCCGTGATCGTGTAGGCGTCTCCAACGAGCCAGCCCGTCCTCGAGCCACCGGTCAGTGCCGTTGTGGTGACGGTTGAGAGGGCCACGTTCACGGCGACCACGGTTCCAGTCGCGCCCGACGTGGTGTTGACAACCGTCATTCCCCTGCGGACCGGGTTGAACGGATTCGGGGCAGCGTCGGTCAAGAGCGTACCCGTGGCGTCTGCCGCCGTCGCGGTTCCGGACCCCGGACTCGTGAGGACCTCGCGACGGTGGAACGTGAGCCATTCGCCGTTGGGTGACCATCCGGGTGAGTAGTCGTTGCCGCCAGTCGTGACTTGAGTTGCCGCTGAGCCGTCGACGTTCATGACCCAGACGTCGTAGTCGCCGCCGCTGGTTTCGGTGAATGCAATCTTCCGCCCGTCCGCGGACATGGCGGGTGCGATACCTTCGTCACGGATCTTGGCTTGGGCTGATCCGTTGGCGTTCATGATCCAGATATCGCCGTCTCGCTGGAATGCCACCTTCCCATTCGCGCCGGGGAAGGCGTCTGCCTGCTGCGGTGGCACGATCGCAAGCATCGCCGCGATCATCCCGAACATGGTGACCAACACGAATACTGTTCGAATCTTGAGCCTTGTGATGCTCATTGAGCCTTCCCTTTCACCCGTGGGTACACCCGCGACCATGGCCACGGGAATCTAACGCCCCGAGTTGCGCTGCCGTTCCGTTCGGCACGCCACAACTCTTTGTTACAACTCTTCGTTGCATGATATCACACACACACTGAGCGTAGTGGGGTGGTTACCATCAGTAGTTGCTCACTAGTCATTGGGCGCCATACCTCGGCCCCGAGCCAATGACGATCGGCTTCGCGGGCGGTTCTCGCCATCCGCAACGTCCCAAAGGCCGGAGCCACTGCCGCTCGGGGTGGCCGCCGGGACCCTAGTGGCCGGTTCGCGAGCCCAGGGCTGCGGCCGGTGTCTTGAGCAGGATCTGCAGGTCAGCGTGGAACGTGATGTTCTCGATGTAGTCCAGGTCGATGTCCGTGGCCTCGTGAAGCGGGGTGTCGCCGCGCTCCGTGATCTGCCACAGACCAGTGAGTCCGGGCTTCACCTCGTGCCGACGGTGCTGCCACGTGTCGTACCTCGCGACGATGTGAGGGAGTTCGGGGCGCGGGCCGATCAGGGACATGTCGCCGAGTGCGATATTCCAGAACTGCGGGATCTCATCGAGACTCCACTTGCGCAGGAATCTTCCGAATGGCACGTGGCGCGGGTCGTCTTCCGACTTGTGGTTCATGCGACGATCGGTACCGTCGTATGAGACCTCGCGTAGCCGCCGGTCCTCTTTCATGGTGCGGAACTTGTAGACCGTGAATTCGCTGCCGAACAAGCCGACTCGAGTCTGGCGGAAGACCGCCGGCTTCCCGAGTGTCAGCCAGATTGCCGGGACGATCAGGAGCACCAATGGCAGTGTCAACACGGTCAGCAGGACGCCGGCGGCCCGGTCCATCAACGGCTTGAAGAGCGTCTCGTACAGCCCGCGCTGATGAGTCGCCGGCGCCACATGCAGTGGAGCACGAGCCCGCTCGAATGAATCACTACCGCGCTCGCCGTCGCCCGCAAAGCGCTTTCTAGGGTACGCCATGACCCGATGCCCCCTCATACTCCCGTGCCGTCAAGCCCAATGACCAGCAACACGATTATATGCAGGGCGCCGCCCGACACAAGCACCTTCCTGCGTTGAGAAAAGGAACTAGTCACCTCGGATGTCAACAGAATCACGCTATGGCTTGGCAGGAGTCGGTGGCTATTCTCCGAATCGACCGGAGCGGGCTACGGGCGCGCCCTCCTAGGAACGGAGCAATTGAGTGAGCGATCGCGAATCGACCATACCTAGTGCGGTATGGCGCTATCGATGGCTTGTCCTTCTCCTTGCTCTTGCGTTTGCAGGGCTCGGTTGGCTGTACGGCACGCGCACCGAGCTCTGGACGGCCACGGCCTCGATGGTCATCCAGGACCCTCGTTCATCGACTCTGTTCGACCAGGCGTTCCCCGACGTGCCGGAGCGGTACGTGGCAGATCAGGCCGCACTGATGCGATCACGTCCGGTCGCCGCCCGAGCAGTTGAAATCGCCGCGGACCAGGAACCGCCGTTGATCCTGACGGTGGAAGACATCATCGACAATCTCGACGTCGCCGAATCGGACGCGAGCAACCTCGTTGCCTTGTCGTATGAGGATATCTCCCCGATCTCGCGCGATCGGCGGTGCCAACGCGGTCGCCGTCTCGTATCAGGAGATCGGGCGCGAGTCCGCTGCAGCCGGCTTCACATCGGCGCTCACCGAGCTGGATGCCCAGATCGTTGAGATCCAGCAGGGTCTCAACGATCTCGAGGCCACGATCGTAGAGCGCTCCAAGCCCATTCCACTGAACCAGTCCTTGCTGGATGAGCTGGACGTATTGCTGGTTGAACTTGCCGAGTTTGACACCGCGCCGATCAGTGCCACATCTCCTCAGGTCGCCGCGTACGACCAGCGCCTTGAAGTCCTCCAGCTTCAGATCAACTCGATTCAGACGGAGATTGACCGCGACCGGGAAGCAACGCTCCTTTCTCAAGATCCCGTCCTTGCTCAGACACTTGACGAGCGTGCCCAGGCTCGCATTCGACTCGCTGACCTGCAGTCTCGCCGCGACCAGCTTGCGATCGATGCCGATCTCGCCGGCAGCGGCGTGACATTCTTCGCTCCCGCCGAGACAGCGAAGCCGTCGAGCGTCGGCCTCTATGTCGCCCTCGGCTTCATCCTCGGACTGATTCTTGGAGCGGTGCTCGCAACGGTCCTCGCTCGTCGCAATCAGCGCTTCGAGCACCGCGCCGAACCGGCGGCGCTCTTGGGCACGACCCTCATCGCCGACATCCCGAACTTCAAGGAGGAGCGGGTCAGCTCGGTGCTTCCCGTGGTTGACGCACCGAATCAGCGCGTCGGCAGAGGCATTCCGGTTCGTGTCAGCGTCGATCTCGCTGCAGCAGCTATGGCCGGTTCGCGATGACGGCAGCAAGAACTTCAAGTCGGTCGTTTCGCTTTCGGCAGGCCTGTTCGAGGGGAAGACGGTTGTCACAGCGAACACCGGATTCGCTGCGGCACGTGAGGGACATAAGGTTCTGTTGGTCGACGCAGACTTCGGAAACCAGCAACTCACTGAATTGCTCATCGGGTCGTCTCCGGCGCTTCCCGGTATGACGGATGTTGTGAGCGGGCAGACCACGCTTGCCAAAGCTGTGGTCAACGTACCCCAGGACAGCGCTGGATCGATTGGGCTTCTGTCTCGAGGCACCGCTGCTGCGCGGGCACCCGACTTCTTCGCCTCTCCTGCGACGGCCAAGCTCTTCAAAGAACTGGCAATGAAGTACGACCTCGTCCTGATCGATGCGCCTCCGCTTCTGCGGGTTGCCTATGCGACCACGCTGGCGAGGCTCGCGGACCGCGCGATGATCATCGTCGCTCATGGCGAGGACGTGCGCACAGCAGCGGAACTCCAGGTTCAGATCCAGATGGTGGGTGTTCCCCTCATCGGGTACGTCTACAACCTGGCCCCGCTCCGATCCGAGATGGCGGTTTCAGCGGGCTCGATGGCGGACACGCTCGGGGAATTCCCGAACGGAACTCCGAGAGGCTGAGGGCCGTCAACCCGTCGCCACAGTCAGGGACGGGGTCGCCACCCTCCGCATTATGGAGTTCATGCGGTCGCGACGTATCCTACAGACAAGTCAGAGGAGCGTTCGACGTGGCACCAGTCGAGACCATACGGGTAGTACATCGACGAAGCGCGCTCTTCGCGCTCGCGGTGTCCCTCGTTGTCCTCTTCACGGCCCTCCTGCCGGTACCTCACGCGTGGGCCACGGTGAACGCGCCCTCTTCCGCTCGGGTGCTGCCGGGCGGGTCAACGAGCGTGACCGCCACCACCCCAGACGCGGCCCGGATCGGGGTCTCTGGCGGCGGATCGGGAATCTCCGTGTCTCCGAGCAGCGGGGCCGCGCCGTCGGTTCGTTTCTCCTTCACCGCCGGTTCGACGGCTTCGCCGGGCAACTACAGCTTCACATTCTTCGACGACGCCGGCGGTTCGAGTGGGTTCACGCTGATCGTCGACACGCCTCCTGCAACCACGACGACCACCTCGACGACGACCACCACTCCTCCATCGACCACCACGACGACGCGGCCCACCACCACGACGACGACGCGGCCCACCACCACGACGACGACGCGGCCCACCACCACCACCACCACGAGCACGACGACCACGACCTCCACGACGCTCGTTCCCTCAAGCACGACGCCGAGCACCTCCTCAACGACCTCCACGACAGTCGCGCCGACCACGACAACGACCATTCCACCAACGACCACGACGTCGACGCTGGTCCCGGCCGGAATTGTCGCTCTCGAAGCCGGAGACGGATCCGGTGGGTTGGGCGCGCCGTTCGCGTGGCTTGGCGGGGGGGCGGCGTTGGTAGCGGCGATGATCGCCGCGGGCTACGTCTTCTGGTCGCGGCGCCGCCCGACGTACGGCGCTGCCACCCCGCGTCTCGTTCTCGCATGGCGGCACCGGAAGGAACGTCGCAAAGTCGCGCGCACCGGCCATACGAAGAGGACGGCAGGGTTGACCTACTGGTGGACGACTTCGGGGCCTGTCGTCAGCTACCACGAATGGCGCGTCAGCAGGCACGCTTCGAAGACGGTGCGACGCCAGATCGAAGAGCGTCAACGGCTTCGCCAGAAGCGCGACTGATGCCCGCTCCGATGTTTCGTGTCCTGCTTGTCCGATGTGGGGCGCAGGTCGAATCACACGGTCGTGTTTCCGCCGGTCAGCGCCGCTTGACATCGGAGGTATCTTCAGGGGGTGTGTTGGCGCGAGGTGTCGGGAGGTCTCCGTGTGGGTGTGGAGTGACGAGTTGGCGGATCGCTTCCCCGCGATTCGACCGACCGAAGGGCTGAAGGTGCCGCTGATCGCGTACGCCGTCGATGGCGAAGCCGATCTCGAAACGCTGGCCAGGGAGGTGCTTGCTGCCCCGAACCGGTCGCGAACCGGAGAAGGGCCGAGCCGACGATCCATGGTTGCGGCCGAGCGGTAGCATTCAGCGGGCATGGGCAAGCCGGCGGTCGAAACCCAAGACATCACGAAGCGGTACCGAGAGACCGTCGCACTCGAGAATGTGTCGCTGTCGGTCCAGCGCGGTTCGGTCTACGGCCTCGTGGGTCCGAACGGTGCTGGTAAGACCACGCTTCTCGGGATCCTGTCCGGTCTGCGACGTCAGACCTCAGGTGCCTTCTCCGTCGACGCGGCGAGGATCGGGGTCCTCCCGGACACCCCGAGCTTCGATTCGTGGCTCAAGGCGCGAGAAGTTGTCGATCTCGCACGATCGCTCAACGCCCCCGACACCGACGCAAGCTCCGTCGACGACGTCCTTCACCTCACGGGCCTGTCCGATGTCGCCGGGAGGAAGGTCGGCGGCTTCTCCAGGGGCATGCTGCAACGCCTCGGCCTCGCAGCAGCGGTGGTCGGCAAACCGGACGTTCTTCTGCTCGACGAGCCGGCCGCAGCACTTGATCCGGCGGGACGGCGCGAGGTACTCGACATGGTCACGGCCCTCCGGGGCAGCTCCACCGTGGTGTTCTCAAGCCACATCCTCGATGACGTTCAGCAGGTGTGTGACACGGTCGGCATCCTCAAGAGGGGCCGGATTGTCTATGAAGGGACCCTTGCGGAACTCCTGCACAACACCGGTCATGACGCGGCCTATCACATCAGGATCGGTGGCGACGGCGCCGAGTTGCTTGGTGTGCTCAAGTCCTGCGAATGGACCACCGGTGTGACGTTGGACGGTGATGTCATAACCGTTTCGGCGTCGAGCGCCCCGGTGCTCGAGCGCGAACTCATTCGGTGTCTCGGCCGCGTCCAGATCCCGATCATCTCGGTCGGTCCGGTCGAGCGAAGTCTCGAAGACGTCTTTCTCGAGGTGACGCAATGAATCTCTGGCGCCTCGAGGTGCTGCGCCTCTTCCGCACCTATCGGGTGTGGATACTGCTCGGCATCTTCGGATTCTTCGGTGTCCTTGGCCCGCTCACGGCCGCGTACCTCTCCGAGATCGTCGATCGCCTCGGGGGAGGGGCAGAGATCGTCGTTCCCGATGCAACGCCGGAGCTGGCGATGGCGCAGTACCTTGCCAATGCGCTGCAACTCGGGCTCCTTGCCATCGCCTTCATCGCGGCGCTCAGCCTCGCGTTCGATGCCAAGCCCGAGATGTCGGCGTTCCTCAGGACCAGGGCTACGGTCCCTCAGATTCTCGCGCCGCGCTACGTCGTCAACATGGTTGCGTCGGCCGGATCCTTCCTCCTTGCATCGGCGAGCGCGTTCGCCGTCACCGCCGTCCTGATCGCCGTCCCGAGCATCGGTGGAACGATCACCGGTTCCGTGCTGATCGGCCTCTACCTCTGCTTCGTGGTAGCTCTGACCGGGCTGTTCGCTTCGCTGGTTCGGGGCGTGCCGGGGACGGCGCTCTTGACCGTCGGTTCGCTGATCCTCCTCAGCATCATGGGGCTCGTCCCAGCAATCGGACCGTGGCTGCCGTCCGACCTCGTCGGGAGCTATGACGCCCTCATTGCGGGCGGAGACTTCGTCTACTGGCGCGGGATTGCTTCGGCCGTGCTCCTCTCGCTGGCCGCCATCAGCTTCAGCGTCTACCGGATGCAGCGCCGCGAAGTGTGATAGCCGGCGAATTCGGCGACGTGCGGTAAGGTTCCATCACTGTGACAGAACGAGTTCGCCACTGTGCCTGGTGCGGGGGAGCGTTCAAGTACGCCGCCGGCCCGGGACGCCCTCAGCGCTACTGCCGCAAGTCCCATCGGCAACGTGCCTATGAGGCCCGGCAGGAAGCCAAGCGGAGAGACCTCGGACCCGACGACGTGCTCATCACACGCAGGAGCTGGGAACACCTCCGGGATGCCCTCTACCGGCTCGAAGCCGCGGCCGAGGACGTGGCCATCGATCTCGGAGCCGGCAGAGCCACGAAACAGGACTACGTCCAGGCCCTGGCGCATCTCACAGCAGCGGTGCGCGACCTGCAGGACATCGCCGTTGAGCCCACGGCGCTCGGTGACGGCACCTAGGCCGGCGACGTGTCGTCCGCGAGCAGGCCAAGCTCCTCCACCGCCCGTTCGCGAAGCCGGTACTTCTGGATCTTGCCGGTGACCGTCATCGGGAACGCATCGGTGAAGCGAACGTACCTCGGCACCTTGTAGTGGGCAATGCGCCCCTTGCAGAATTCGACGACGTCTGCCTCCGATAGCGTTGAGCCGTCGCGTTTGTGAATCCACGCCATGATCTGTTCGCCGAACCGGGCGTCTGGCACGCCAATCACCTGAGCGTCGATGATGTCCGGGTGGGTGTAGAGGTACTCCTCGATCTCGCGCGGATAGACGTTCTCTCCTCCACGGATGATCATGTCCTTGAGCCGTCCGACGATCCTCACGTAGCCATCGTCGTCCATGACGGCGAGGTCGCCCGAGTGCATCCAGCCGCCCTCGTCGATCGCATCCCCGGTTCGTTCAGGCTCGTTCCAATATCCCTGCATCACGGAGTAGCCCCTGGCGCAGAACTCGCCAGATGTTCCGGTGGGCACCGTCTCGCCGAGTTCGGGGTCGACGATCTTGATCTCCACATGGGGATGGGCAACGCCAACGGTCGACACGCGAAGATCGACAGGATCATCACGCAGTGTCTGCGTGGAGACCGGCGACAGTTCAGTCATGCCGTAGGCGATGGTCACCTCTGCCATGTTGAGCTCACGGATCACCTGGTTCATCACCTCGGTCGGGCACGGAGCGCCCGCCATGACCCCGGTCCGCAGGCTCGACACGTCCCGCTTGCCCAGGTCCTCGTGCTCGAGGGTCGCGATGAACATGGTCGGCACCCCGTAGAGGCTGGTGCACTCCTCCGCCTCAACCGCCTCGAGGACGCTGGCGGCATCGAAGCCGGGTGAGGGGACGACCATCGCCGCACCGTGCGTGGTGCAAGCCAGATTGCCGATCACCATGCCGAAGCAGTGATAGAACGGCACCGGGATGCAGACACGGTCGTACTCGGTGTAGCCGAGGCGCTCACCGCAGAAGTACCCGTTGTTCAGGATGTTGCGGTGCGTGAGCGTCGCTCCTTTCGGAAAGCCGGTGGTCCCCGAGGTGTACTGGATGTTGATGGGCTGATCGGGATCGAGGAGCGACTCCCGCTCCCAGAGTTCCTCGTCGGGTATGGCCTCCCCCGCGTCGAAGAGATCGTGCCATTCGGGCGAGTCGAGGAAGATCGTCCGCTCCAGTCCAGGGACAGAGTCCTGGACCGCGCCCACCATGGATCGGTAGTCGGACGTCAGGTATGACGGCGCCGAAACGAGGAAGCGACAGCCCGACTGATTCAGGACGTACTCGAGTTCCGACGTCCGATAGGCGGGGTTGACGTTGACGAGTATCGCTCCGATCTTGGCCGTTGCGTACTGCACCGCAACCCATTCGGCGTTGTTGGGGCTCCAGATGCCGATCCGGTCCCCGAGGTCGACCCCCAATCTCAGGAACGACTTCGCGAGACGATCGGTGGCGTCATCGAACTCGCGGTAGGTACATCGAATCCCCTGGTGTCGGACGATGAGCGCATCCCGGTCGGGGAATCGTGCCGTGGTGTGCTCGAGATTCTCTCCGACGGTTTCGGTGAGGAGCGGGACATCGGTCGAACCTTGAGCATACGAAAGCTGCATTGCGTGTCCTTTCCGCTGCCGTCAACCTACGGTCGGCTGACCGCCCTGACCAGGGACAAGGGTCACATCGGCGGAGACGCCGACCGCGCCGCCTTCGTGCCCGGTAGCGGGAACCTCCGGCGAGACAACGTCTGTTTGAATGGTCCGATGCGCGACTGGACCACGATGCCGAAAGCCGAGCTGCACCTCCACCTCGAGGGTGCGATCCCTGTGCCGACGCTGTGGGAGCTGATCGAGCACCACGGTGGCGACCCCATGATCAAGAGCGAGGCCCAGCTCGTCGATTGGTTCACCTACCGCGATTTCGCTCACTTCATGGAGACGTGGACTTGGATGAACGGGTTCCTCCGAACCTACGACGATTTCACGTTCGCATCCGAATCCGTGGCCCGCCACCTCGCCGAGCAGAACATCGTCTACGCCGAAGCATTCTTCTCACCGAGCGACTTTCGAGCTCACGATCTGAAGCCGCAGGGTATTGCCAGGGCCATTCGGACTGGTCTCGACCGAGTCGACGATGTCGAGGTCGCGCTGATTGTGGATCTCGTACGGGACCGGGGACCGGAGGGGACCGCCCAGACGCTTTCGGCGGTCAAGGAAGTGTCGGCCGAGACCGGGATCATCGGGGTCGGCATCGGCGGATTTGAGTCCGCCCATCCACCCGAGCAGTTCGCCGGCGTGTATGACGACGCCCGGGAGGCCGGCTTTCGCCTCACGGCGCATGCGGGAGAAGAAGCCGGACCGGAGAGCGTGTGGGGGGCACTGCGCGCGCTCGGGGCGGAGCGAATCGGTCACGGCGTGCGGTCCGTCGAGGATCCGCAGCTGGTCGGCTACCTCGTCGAGCACCAGATCCCTCTCGAGGTGTGTCCAACCTCGAACCTCAGGACCGGGGTGGTGGCGCACTGGGACCAGCACCCGGTCGCCCAACTCATCCACGCCGGGGTGATGGTCACGATCAACACCGACGACCCCGCGATGTTCGATGCCAACCTGGCACAAGAGTATTCGATCATGGAGAGCCGCTTCGGGCTCGACGATGCAGCGCTCAAACGTCTCTCGCTTGCCGTGATTGACGCATCGTGGGCCGACGCGCCGACGCGGGCGAACCTCACACGGCAGGTCGAGGACTGGTGGGCCGCTGGCTAGCATCGGCTGATGCCATTCATCACATTGACCACTGATTTCGGCACCCGGCAGGGGAGCAACGGCGTGCTCCACGGTGCGATCTACCGGATCGCTCCCGACGCAAAGATCACAGACCTCTCCCACGAGATCAAACCTCAGGACATCCGCGAAGCGAACTTCGTCGTAAACAACAGCGTGTTCTTCTTCCCCCCTGGCACCGTGCACGTGATCGTCGTCGATCCGGGTGTCGGGACCGACCGCAAGCCGATTGCCGGCCGGATTGGCGAGCACTACTTCGTGGCACCGGACAATGGCGTGTTGACGGCGTGTCTGGAGCGGGCCGAACGCGAGGGTTGGACGTCGGAGTTCGTCGAACTCGATCGGTCGGAGTACTGGCTCGACAATGTAACGATGACCTTCCACGGCCGTGACCTGTTCTCCCCGGTGGGAGCGCACCTCGCGTCCGGCGTACCCCTCGAAGACCTGGGTACACCGCTCGCCGATCCGATCACCATCCCGATCTGGGGCGCCGTTCAGGCCGACGACGGCGGCGTGGCCGGCGAGGTGATCTATATCGATGACTTCGGCAACGCGATCTGCTCGATCCTCCCGGAAGAGATATCGCATCTCCCGGTTCCCGGCGGCGTGGAGGTGGAGCTCTGCGGTGCTCGGATCGACGGCATGGTCCGTACGTTCGGCGACTCGGAGTATGGCACGGACACGCTGATCGCCCTGTGGGACTCGAGCGGCTATCTGCTCGTCTCCGAGAACAACGGAACGGGCGGCAAGGTGATCCAACCGGTGCCGGGCGACGTGGTGACAGTTCGAGCGAAAGCCTGACCGCTAGAGACGTCCAGCGTCGATGATCCTCTGAAGGAACTGTTCCGTTCGCGGCTCGGTCGGCGAGGAGAAGATCTGCTCCGGTGGACCGTGCTCGAGAATGCGTCCTTGATCGAGGAAGCACACCTGGTCGGCAACGTCTCGGGCGAAACCCATCTCGTGGGTCGCGATGACCATGGTCATGCCGTCGTCCTTCAGCCCTCGGATGACATTGAGCACCTCGGCGACCAGTTCCGGATCGAGCGCCGAGGTCACTTCGTCGAAGAGCATGAGCTCCGGCTCTGTGGCGAGCGCCCTGATTACGGCGACACGCTGCTGTTCGCCGCCGCTGAGCCGGTCCGGATACTCGCCGACTTTGTCCTCGAGCCCGAAGTGGTTGAGCAACTCCTTGGCCTTGGCCTGGGCCTGGGACTTGCTCACTCCATGGACCTTGCGCGGGCTCAACGTGATGTTGTCGAGGACCGTCATGTGGGGGAACAGGTTGAAGGCTTGGAAGACGATCCCCATGTCTTCCCTGACCTGGTTGGCGTTCACGCCGGACGCCGTGATGTCCGCGCCGTCGAGGAGGATGGTTCCGGCGTCAATCGGAACGAGGAGGTTGACGCACTTCAGCATGGTGGACTTGCCCGAACCCGAGGAGCCGATCAGGCACACGACTTCGTGGGGTCGAACCGACAGACTGACGTCGCGCAGCACCTCCTTGCCCTCAAAGGCCTTGGAGACGCCCTGCAATTCGAGTTTGGGAGTGGTCATGTGCTCACCGACTGCTTCTTCCGTCGATCACGGTTCGTGTACCAATCCGTGAACCGGGCGACCGGAACGCTGACGAGGAGGAACAGCAGCGCCGCCGCGATGTAGCCCGTGTAGTTGAACGTACTCGCGGCGTAGATGTCGGCTTCGCGAACGGCCTCACGGACGCCGAGAACGAGTACGAGCGCAACATCCTTCTGGAGGCTCACGAAGCCGTTGAGGAGCGCCGGGATGACGTTGCGGATGGCCTGAGGCACGATCACGTAGCGCAGCGCTTGGCCCTGCGTGAGGCCGAGGGAGCGTGCCGACATGCGCTGGCTTTCGTGGACCGACTCGATACCTGCCCGGTACACCTCGGCCGTATAGGCGCTGTAGCTGATGATCAGCGCGGTCAGTCCCCAGAACAGCGCTCCGTTGGGAACGCCGGGGAGTTGGAGGGCGGGGATTCCGAATCCGAGGAGCAGGATCAGCAGGATCACGGGGATCCCGCGGACGAGATCGATGAAGATGACGGCAAGGGCCCGGAGTGGGAAGAATGCCGGGCCACGCAGGGACCGGATCATCGCGATCAGGAGCGAGACGGCCAGGATGATGACCTCGGCGACGAGGAACATCTTGATATCGAGCCAGAACCCGCTGAGGATCTTCGGGAATACCTCGACGAATCGATCCCAGTTGAAGAACTGCTTCTGGACGGCCGGCCAGGCATCCGATGTGAGGACCGCCCACAGAACGAGGGCAATGAAGATCAGGCTCGAGGCGAACGCAACCAGTGCGGCTCGAGTGCCCTCCTCACGGCCACGGGGAGCACGCGGGGGCCCGAACAGGCTCGGGCCCCCGCCGATTTCCTCAATCGGCTCCTGATCGCGCATTCGGCCCTAGCCGCTGATGGTCTTGATGCCGCCGCCCTGAGTCATGTACAGGTCCTGGAGCTCCTGCAGCGTGCCGTTCTCCCTGAGCGTTTCGAGGGCCGTGTTGACACACGGAACAAGCGCGTTGCCCTTGGCGAACAGCAGGCCGTACTCGTCCGGCTCCGCGGCGTCGGCCTCGAAGGCTCCTGCGATGATGGATCCCTCAACCTGCACGGCAGTGATGTAGTACCCCGTCGGGAGATCAACCACGAGGGCATCGATCTGGCCGGCATTCATCGCTGCCTCGAGGTCGACGTTCTCGTCGTACACGTTCGGTTCGGTGTTCGGCTTGATGATTTCGTCGATGAAGTCGAGGCTCGTCGTGCCGATCTGGGCACCGAGGATCGCATCCTTCAGGTCGTCGACGCTCGTCGCCGACGCGTAGGGTGAGTCGGGATAGGTGATGAGCGCTTGCTGGGTCACGTAGTACGGCGAACTGAAGTCGACGACCTCTTTGCGGTCTTCGGTGATGGAGTACTGCTGGAGGTTGAAGTCCCACGGCTTGTCTCCGGGGGCGATGGCCTCGGCGAACCCGATGCGGGTCCAGACGACGTCCTCCTTCGCGAACCCGAGTTCCGCAGCGATGGCGTATACGAGCGCAGACTCGAACCCGACGCCGGATTCGGGCTCGTCGAAGAACTCGCCCTCGGGCGTGCCGACCCATGGCGGGAACGCCGGCTCGCCGGTGGCGACCGTGAGCGTGCCGGGTGTGACGAGGTTGAGATCTGCGAGCTCACACGAGCCTGGAGCGGCCGTTGGCCCCGGATCGACGGTGTCGTCACTGCATGCGGCAGTGAGCATCGCGAACGCAACCAGGAGAGCGAGCAGAATGGTGCGGGTGGTATGGCGTCGTGCCATCAGAACCTCCATGTGGTTTACCCATTCGAGCATAGCCACCCCGGAGTTGGCGAACCGTGCGCGTACGACGTTCGTTTGTAATGTCACAGTGGCGATATACAGACACGGCTGGCAATATTCCGGGGGAGCGCCCGGATCGCTCGAACGTCGCTCTGGTCGGTCGCCGTTGGGCCGGTCCGCGGCGCGTCGAACGGTGTTCAAGAGCCGTCGCGGCGACTCTCGTTCCATCGGGATGATTCTCGACCTCTCATGCGGTCGCTCCATGGATCCCGATCAAGCATCGCGACGAAGCGAGTGCGTGGACGTTCATCCGTAACGCCACAGTGACGTAACAGGCGTGTGGGTGATCTGAACGGCGGGGTAGCGAGGTTGTGGCCGTATCAGAGCCTCGGCCGGCCGAGGCGATCTCTCTCTTCGTCCATTCGATTGAGTTCCACCCGTCCGGGGACAACAACCGTCGAATCCGGTGTGAAGTCGAGCGACTCATCCCGGTCGGCGTAGTCCACGGAGTTGAGGAGAACCTTCATCGCGTTGATTCGTGCAAGCGGCTTGATGCTGGATCGGATGATCGTCCACGGCGCTGCATCGGACGATGTGCGCTCGAGCATGCGGTGCTTCATCTCGGTGAATTCATTCCAGTATTCTTGTGCCTGCACGTCGATCTCGCTCAACTTCCACTGGCGAAGCGGATCATTGACCCGGCGAGCGAAGCGTTCTGCCTGCGTCTCCTTGTCGACGCTGAAGTAGAGCTTGACGAGGACCGTGCCTTGCCGAACGACGTCCTTCTCGAACCCGACAACGCCCCGGAGGAAGTCTCGGTACTGGCGCATCGTGCAGAAGCCGAACACCGGTTCGACAAGGGCCCGGTTGTACCACGATCGATCAAACAGGACGATCTCACCGCCAGAGGGAAATCGTTCCACATACCGCTGGAAGTACCACTGCGTAAGGTTTTCGGGCGTTGGCTTGCCGAGGGCGACCACGCGGTACCGCTTCTCGTTCATGAAGCGGGTGATGCGCCGGATGGTCCCGCCCTTGCCCGAAGCATCGCGGCCCTCGAAGAGGACCAACATCGGAATGGCCTCCGCTTCGAGATGACGCTGGAGTTTGAGCAACTCGATCTGGAAGGGCTTCAGCAGATTGTCCTTCTCGACCTCGAGCTTGAGCTTCCTATTCTGAGCCTCGAGTTCGGCAACGCGCAGCGCGAGGGCGTCAACGTCCTGGTCCGATTCAGTTGTCCGGTCGTCGGCAACCACGAGGCCTCATTTCTGTGTTGAGGAGCATACCGCGCTCCAGCGAGGTCAGACGGCAACTCTCAGTCATCCCGATGCTTCGCGCCAAACGTCTTGTGTCGCCGGCGTGCCGGGCGAAGCCGGCCGGCGCATCGCCCACGAGAGGTAGTCCGGTCGGAGCCCACACCTGTGGGTGCCCTCATCCGCCTCTGTCGCACCTCCCCGACGGAGTGCCCATAATCCACGTTATGTCAAGTACGAGAGTCGGAACCTGAGATGGCTTGATTCCCGCCCTTCCCCAACCTCTGCCGTACCTCTCGCGCAAGGCTGGACGGCAGGCGACTCGGTCAACTCCCGCCGACGTGTATCGACTTGGCTCGTCCAACTCCTGCAACGGATCGGTGGTTCCGGCCGGGATTGCGCTCGCGCCGAGTGCGCCTTCCCACCATCGCCTCTGGAGACATCGACGCCTGGAGTGACCCTGTTCTAGTCGGAAGGTCACGATGATGGGCCTTGCACCTTCGCGCGAACCGAACTCCCCTACTCGTCCCGCCTCTTCCAGGTTGAGTCCAGTAATGTCACTGTGGCAAAAACGATGGTGCGCATGGGCGGTGCAGCGCACGGTCGATGTCCGGCCCGGCAAGGTCGGTGGGCTGCCCAGGTGGGCAGCGGTTACGAGAGCCCCTGCGCCCGGCGACGTCGTGGCGCGGCGGATCTCATGTGACGGCGAGGCGGGCACCCCCGGCCGATCGACCGGCGGCCCGGAGATCAGGCTACCCCGCGGGGGCCTCTCTCGGGATTGCGGCCGGCGAACTAGCCAGTCGGGCCTCGGGAGATGTCGTCGCTTCCTGGTGTGCAGTTCGGCACGATTGCGCTCTAGTGTTTCCGGATGAAGGCCGGAATCCCGTCCATCCACGCACTCGGAGTCGCGGAGTCCCGTACAACGCCGACAGGAACGGACTGCCCCCAGCCATGAGATCGGTTGCGTTCCTGCGAGGCATCAACGTCGGCGGCCATCGAGCCACCAAAGACGAGCTGATCACGGTGTTCATCGAGATGGGGTTCAACGAGGTCGACACTTTTCTCGCAAGCGGCAACGTGCTGTTTCATCACGGTGCACCGGCGGACGGTGAACGGATCGGGGCTGCCCTCGAGGCGGCCCTCGGCTACTCCGTCCCAACCACCGTGCGTTCCGCTGACGAGATTCGACGCATCGCCGCGCTCAAACCGTTTCCAGCCGAGCTGATCACCTCGGTTGGCGGCAAGCCGCAGGTCATCCTTCTCTTCGCTCCCCCGGCGGCGGCGGCACAGCAGCGTGTCCTCGATCTTGCGGACCCGGCCGATCGGCTCGTCTTCGAAGGACAGGAACTGCACTGGCTGCCGCCCGGCGGCATATCTGACAGCGCTCTCGATCTCAACGCCATCTCGCGGGAGGTCGGACTGGCAACCGTACGCACGGCCAACACCCTCTCTCGGCTCGTGGCGAGGCTCTGAGCCTCGCGCCTCCCCCGGAGGGGACATCCGCTACAGACCCCGCGGGATGGATACCACGGTTCGCACCCACCCCACGGTGGTGAGGCTCGTATTCACGCGCTCGGCTCCGGCCAGGCCGGCGACTCCGTTAGTCCTGCCCTTGGGCCTCCGCGCCGGCGACCGTGTTCTCGATGAGTGCCATCACGGTCATGAACCATCGATCCTGCATGCGTTCGACGTCGTCGAACCGATCGACCGGGTTCGCCTCCAAAATGCCGTCGACGCTGTTGCCGAGGTCCGGTTGGCCGAGGCGATCCAGTTCGGCCTCTACGATCGAGCGCAACTCACGGACATGTGCGGCGAGCACCTCGGCCGTGGCTTCGTACCGTTCGTCGGCCATCAGCTTCACCGATGTGGACAACAGCGCCTGGGAGCGGACGAGGAGTCGGATCGCGACGATTGCCTTGACATTCTCTGGTGGTTCCTGGCCCATCGCCCCGTAGGCGACGATCGGAGCGAGCATGTCCTGGATCATCGCCTCGAGGTCGCCACCGAGTTCCGGCTTGTCGTTCACTGTGATCTCCCTGGATACGTTGCCGCCATCCTATGAGTCCCGCCGGCAGCAGCCGGACCCCTCCGCTCCACGGGGTTCACCCACTCCCGCCCATTGATAGAGTGCCCGCATGGTCCCTTCCATCGCTACCCGGCACCTCTGGGTCGTCTCCTTCGAAGGCTTCGACTCGTCCTGGATCGACTTCGGAGACTCACGGGAGGACGCGATCGAGAGCGCCAACGGGATCGGTTGGGACAAGCCAATCTCCGATGTTCGCCTCGAGCCGGTCGTCGCCTCCCGAGCTGCCGGTCTCGAGCACGCTCGGCATCGGGCTGTTCAGAACGAGACCTCGGACGAGATCATGCTCAAGGTCTACCCGTACGTAACCGGATGCGGCAGAAGCATCGGACAGTCTTGGGTTTGGCACCGCTGGAGCGAGTACGCCGAACACCGGTCGCTCCTGTGTCCGGATTGCATGCCGGGCGGCTGAGGTGGATGGAGACGCCTGAGTGCCATGTGGGCGTCCAGGGCGCCTGCCTCTGCTCGTGCCCGAAGCTGCGTCGCATGTATGCTCGATTGGCAGTCAACAGCCTCTGCCGGAGATCACGATGGAGCTGGCCCCGGTCGCCGAATCCTCGCCACAGCATCCGAGAGCGGCCGGCCTCATCGCGTGGTGCCTGATCCTGGTGTCGGTTGCCCTCGGCTACTACTCCCTCGTTCCGCCTTCCGCGGTCTCGGCGGATGCACCAGGAGAGGTCTTCTCCGCCGATCGGGCGATGGTGCATGTCGTGGCGATCGCCGGGCGGCCGCACCCGATGGGGACGACCGCGATCGAGGGTGTCCGTGGCTACTTGGGGGCGGAGATCAACGCGCTCGGCCTCGTGGCCGAGCTGCAGTCCGTCTCGGCCCCCGACTACTTCGGGTCGGGACAGCTTGTCGATGTCGTCAACGTGGCAGCGACGATCCCGGGGAGTTCGAGCACCGGATCGATCGTCCTGATGGCTCACTACGACACGGACCCAGACACGCCCGGAGCCAACGACAACAGCGCCGGGGTGGCCACCGTCTTGGAGGTCGGCCGCGCTCTCCTCGCCGGACCGACTCTACGCAACGACATCGTCCTGCTGTTCACCGACAGCGAGGAACCGGCACCCCGCTACGGCTCCAGGGCATTCGTCGCCGAGAATCCGCTCTTCGCGGACGTCGCCCTTGTGGTGAATCTCGAGGCTTTGGGCGGCTCGGGACCGTCGATGCTGATCGAGACCAGCGGACCTACGGCCTGGCTGGTCGAGCGGTACGCGGCCGAGGTACCCAGCGCCACCGCGTTCTCGTTCGCCGATGCGACGGCGGCTCTGATCGGTGAAATCGGAACCGACTTCGACCCGTTCAGCGACGCCGGGGTGGCCGGCTTCCATTTCGCCTACCTGCGGGGCTCCCCGATCTACCACTCCCCCGCCGATGATGTTGATTCGGTCAGTCGGGCGTCCCTTCAGCACCACGGCTCCAACGCATTCGGAGTCGCTCGTCACTTTGGGGATGTCGATCTTGCCTCCATGCCCGACTCCAGCACGTCGGTGTACTTCCCCCTCCGACCGTTCTTCGTCCACTATGCGGCCGCATGGTCCATTGTCATCGCCGTGGTGGCCGCAGGGCTCCTCCTGCTCGGGATCGCGCGCAGACCGGCGCAGACCGGCTTGCCCCTGCACCTGGCGCTCAGCGGGGGGATTGCGCTCCTTCTGACGCTGGCAGCGACCCTCGCCTCGACGCTTGTTTGGATTCTCATCACCGTCCTCCGGCCGACTCCGACGGTTCCGGAGAGCTATGTGTACCTGGCGGGTGTCTGCGCCGTGGGAGTCATCCTGGCGTATCGCCTGGACCGCAGGGCACCCCCAGGCCGGCGGGCGGGTCGGTATGGATTCGTCTTCGTATGGATCTGTCTTGGTCTGCTGACGGCGCTCGTTGCTCCGGGCTTCAGCGCCCTCTTCACGCTGCCGGCCTTGCTGGGCGCGGTGGCCATGAATTGGGACGCCGGCGACCAGACCGGGTCGGCGTTGATCCGGTTCGGAATGGTTGCCGTACCTACGGTGGTCCTTCTGGTGCCTGCCGTCGACTTCTTCTTCCAGATGGGTCAGCCGAGACCCGGCAATCCCGATTCCAGTATTCCGTCGGTGGCGGGTGTTGGGTTCCTGCTGGTGATGCTCGCGTGGGGTCTTGTGTGGACCGTGTGGATGTCGCCAGCGTTCACCCGTGATGGCGCGATCGGCAGGACCGGTTCGATTCACGGAAGCGGCCGGGGCTAGCCTCCACGCAGCATGGACGAAGCCAGACAGGTCGAGCGCGACGAGCGTCTGCGTGCCGACATCCGCCGCCTCGGTGTGGCACTCGGCGAGGCTCTGACGCGGCAACACGGCCCCGGTCTGCTCGACCTCGTCGAAGAGGTCCGGTTCCTCACGAAGGCAACTCGCACGAACGAGGATGCGGAAGCCGCTTCCCGATTGCAGGACGTGCTTGGCGAGCTCGATCTGGAGCAGGCAATCAACCTCGTGCGGGCGTTCTCTGCCTACTTTCACCTCGCGAATGTCGCCGAGCGAACCCATCGCATCGGCGACCTGGCCATCGCCGACCGGGGACGCACGTTTGCAGCCACGATCGACAGAATCGCCGCCGCTCGGCCGGACTCCGAGCTTGTCGACAGCGTCCTTGACCGGCTCGAGCTCCGTCCGGTCTTCACCGCCCATCCGACTGAGGCGGTTCGCCGGACACTCCTGACGAAGCTCGGCCGAATCGCCGACCTTCTGATCGCCCGGGATGACGGGCAGAGCTGGGCAGCGAAGCGAGAAGGGATCGATCGCCGAGTTGCCGAGATCATCGACCAGATCTGGCAAACCGACGAGCTGAGATCTGAACGACCGCAGCCGCTCGATGAGGCGCGTTCGGCCATGTTCTACCTGGATCAACTCGCGATCGACGTGATGCCGTCGCTGGCGGAGGAAGTGGCTGTCGGTCTGGAACGCCTCGGCCGCGACGTGGCTTCCGACCGGGCTCCGATCCGCTTTGGCACCTGGGTTGGCGGCGATCGCGATGGGAATCCCGCCGTCACACCCGACGTGACGATGCGGATCCTGGAGCTGCAGCACGACCATGCACTCCGAATCCTCGATTCGCAAGTGAGAACCCTCGCCGAGGAGTTGTCGACGTCCTCGAGGTTGCGTCGTGTGAGCGAGGAGCTTGCCGACTCCCTCGCCGCTGATCGCCAGACCCTTCCGGAGGTGTGGCTCCGATACCAAACATTGAACCGCGACGAGCCGTACCGATTGAAGTGCGCCTTCATCCACGAACGACTCGCCAATACGCGAAGGCGAATTGCCGATGATGCGCGCCACGTCGCGGGCACGGACTACCGCAGTAGTCGAGACCTTCTGGACGAACTGGGCATCCTCCGTCGGTCGCTGCTGGGCGACGCAGGTGACCGCATCGCCGACGGAGTGTTGTTGCGGTTGATGCGCAACGTCAGCATGTTCGGGTTCCATCTCGCAACGATGGACATCCGCGAGCACGCCGAACATCATCATGGGGTACTCGAGCAGCTCTACGATCGAATCGGGGTCCCGTACGCGAGTCTCGACCGCGTCGCTCGCCTGCGACTCCTCACCCAGGAGCTCGTCGGTGGCCGGCCGCTTGCTGCACGCACGACCGACCTTCGCGAGCCCGCAGCGGCCGTGCGCGAGACCTTCCAGACAATCCGGGAGGCACTCGATCGATTCGGCCCGGGCACGATCGAGTCGTACATCATCTCGATGACCTCGGACGCCGACGACGTGCTCGCCGCCGCCGTCCTCGCCCGTGACGCCGGGTTGATCGACCTCCATGCCGGATCGGCTCACGTCGGGTTTGTGCCGCTGTTCGAAACGATCGATGCGCTGCGCCGATCCGGCGAAATCCTCGATGCCCTGCTCCGCTGCGAGCCGTACCGCGAGATCGTCCGGCTCATGGGAAACGTTCAAGAGGTGATGCTCGGCTACTCCGATTCCAACAAGATTGGGGGCATTACGACATCACAGTGGGAGATCTACAAGGCGCAGCGCCTGCTCCACAATGCCGCCCGTCGCCATGGTGTCACGCTCCGACTCTTTCATGGACGCGGTGGGACGATCGGGCGTGGCGGCGGTCCGACCCACCAGGCCGTCCTCGCCCAGCCGTTCGGCACCGTCGACGGCCGGGTCAAAGTGACCGAACAGGGCGAGATCATTTCCGACAAATACGGGTTGCCGAGCCTTGCGCACCGCAATCTGGAACTGGCCCTGTCATCGGTGCTGGAAGCCTCACTCCTCCATCGAGACTCGCGGCAGCCGAAGGAGGTCCTCGATCTTTGGACCGCCACGATGGAATCACTGTCCCGCGCGGCGTACACGAGCTATCGAGAGCTGGTCGAGTCACCGGGGCTGATCGACTACTTCCTCGCCGCGACTCCCGTTGAGGAGCTCGCTGAAATGAATATCGGCTCGCGCCCGTCGCGGCGCCCGGGTGGCGATGCGGGCCTCGACGACTTGCGAGCGATCCCGTGGGTGTTCGGCTGGACACAGTCTCGACAGATCGTTCCTGGATGGTACGGCGTGGGCTCGGGCCTCGAAGCTATGCGCCGAGAGGGACGAGGGGACGTGGTTGAGGAGATGTTCGACCGATTCCTGTTCCTCCAGACGTTCATCTCCAATGTCGAAATGACGCTTGCCAAGACCGATCTCGACGTCGCATCACGCTACGTTCGACGGTTGGTCGACCCGGCGCACCATCACCTGTTCGAACGGATTCGGGAGGAGTATGAGCGCACCGTCATCGAGGTCGAGCGGCTGACTGGAGCGGGCATTCTCGATCGACTTCCGATCCTCCAGCGATCACTTGCCGTTCGGGACTACTACCTCGATCCGCTCAATCTCCTGCAAATGGCACTCCTGGCTCGGCGCAGGGGCGGAGAGAGCGACCCGGCGCTGGAACGGGCGCTCCTCCTCACCGTCAACGGGATCGCGGCCGGGATGGGCAACACCGGCTGACTCCTTCGCCGGTTGCGACGAACGCGTGGGCGCGGCGATCGGTCATGGACCGAGGTCGTGTCGCTCGCCGGCCGACGACTGGCGACGGTCGCACGGGCACGCGACGTGGGATACTCAATCGATGACCATCGTGGGACTCCATCACGTTCAGCTGGCGATGCCTCGCGATCGTGAGGAAGACGCCGTCGCGTTCTATGAGGGTCTGCTCGGCATACCACGGGTCAGGAAGCCTCCCCATCTCGAACGCAGGGGCGGCTGCTGGTTCGAGATGGGCTCGACCCGCGTTCACCTCGGTATCGACAAGGACTTCCGTCCGGCCGGGAAGGCCCATGCGGCTCTGCTGGTTTGCGATCTGCCGGCGCTCCGGGCACGCCTCTCAGAGGCAGGCGTTGATCTCGTGGACGATGAGCCGCTTCCGGGGTTCGAGCGGTTCTACGCCTTTGATCCGTTCGGGAATCGGCTGGAATTGCTGGAACCCGACGGCTGACGCCTCGCACTCACGATGCCGTGCAACCTCGGTGGAGCGCGGCGACGATCAGCCTTCCACGGTCACGAAATCGATGAGCTGCTCCACGGCGTTGACGAGCGGTGTCTCGACGTCCCGGAAGGAGGTCACCGAGCCCAGGACCCTTCCCCAGAACGGACCGGATTGGTTGTCGAGGTCGAGGCGATTGAGCACGCCTTCCTTCCATGGTTCACCAACCGGGACATCGGGCCAGGCGGCGATCCCGATCGTCTGCGGTTTGATCGCGGCCCAGATGTCGACGTACGGGTGACCGCGGATCAGGACATTGCGATCGCTGACCGAGGCGGCGATACGCGATTCCTTCGAGCCTTGAACGAGGTGGTCGAGGAGAACCCCCAGTCGTCGGCGGGGCCCCGGACGGAAGCTGCTGATCGCCGAGGCGAGGTCATCCGCTCCGTGGAGAGGTTCGACCGCCAGGGCCGCCTCCCGCAGGTCGTCGCCCCAGATCTTCTCGATCAACTCGGCATCGTGAACGCCCTCGACCCAGATGCGGCTTGCCCGTGCAACGTGCGCTCGCGACGATCCCGCGTCGATGGAACCCGACGCGGTGAAACGGGCTTCGGTCCGCTTGGAGGTAGCCGGTTCCCGCATGGACACGCGAGAACCGTTGTGCATGAAGGCCCCGTCGTGGGCGGCAAAGGCCTGCTGCTCGCCCCACCGGCTGGTGAGGACGACCTCACCGCCCTGAGTGAACTCAGCGACGGTACCCGTGAAGCGGGACCCCGAATGGGTCAATGTCATCCCAACATGGACCTCGAGCACGCGATAACTCCGCTTGTTGAAGTCTGCGAGGACGTCCCTCTGAGCCCATCGATCTTGCTTCGGCATGGTCGACGAGCGTAGCCTGGGCGTGAGCGTCAGGCGCGTCGCTTGGGGGTTTCGGCCTCGGCGTGCGGCCTCTCACCACGGCGTGTCCCACGCTCACGCCAAGGGCGCCGCGGCGAATGGGACTGCGAAACGCAGACACCACACAAGGACCGTGCGGTGTACGGCCGGGTCGAATTCTGGCGGGAGCCCGTAGTTCTGGCCGCCGACATTGCCCTTGATCTTGCCGAGGTCGAGGTAGTCCGGCGGGGTTCCGCCCTCGTAGTCGTCGCTCGGAAGGACCCACACGAACAGATCAGGGCCATTCTGGATGTCGGTGTCGTCTTCGAACCTGAGGACGTATCGCCCATCTTGTTCGTAGACGGTTGCGGCTCCCTCGGCCGAGTGGTCGATGCCGTAGAAACCGCCCGACGACACCTCGATTGGAGCTGACGGCGCGGTCGGCGCGGTCGTGGAGGCTTCGGTTGTCGACGTCTCTGCACCTCCTGGTGTTGCGGTGCCGGAGGGAGTCGTTGTCGGTGGACTGGACGCCGGCGGACTGGTCGCCGTCGTGGCCGTGGTGAAAGCATCAGACAGCGATTCGTCGACCGCGTCGTCGACGAAGAGCTTGTCGGGGCGGAAAGCCAGGAATGCCACAACGACCACGGCGATACCAGCCCCGACAATCGGCCATCGGAAACGCTTCAACAAATCCGTCATACCCGTCCTCTCAGGTGGTTCCTGGGGCAACGGCCAACGGACGGGCGCATGTTCCAGATCGACGGGGTGTTCACTGTTTGTTCACATCCCCAGAGAGTGGTCAGTCGTCGTGCGGTAGCCTCTTGGTGCCATGAACGAATTCATCCTCACCCTGACCTGCGCTGACGCTCGCGGAATCGTCGCGAGCTTCGCGACGGGCCTGCTCGAGTTGGACGCCAACATCATCGCGAACAAGCAATTCACAGACCTTGAGGCCAACATGTTCGTGATGAGGACCGTGTTCGAGGCCGACCTCGAGGATCCGGCGGCGATCACGAGCCACCTCGAGGGTCGGGTGCGTGAGTTCGATGCGACGCTACGTGTCAGACGCTCGGACGACCAGCCCCGCGTACTGATTCTTGTCTCCAAGTACGACCACTGCCTCCTGGATCTGCTCATCCGCCACCATTCGGGCGAACTGAATGCCGACATCCCGATCGTGGCGTCCAATCACGACGATCTGCGATTGACGGTCGAGCGGGAGGGAATCGAGTTCCGACACCTACCCGTGACCGCCGAGACCAGGGAGTCAGCCGACGCCGAACTCCTGTCCCTCGTCGAAGAGAATCAGATCGATCTGGTGGTCCTTGCCCGCTACATGCAGATCCTGAGTCCCGAACTCTGTGAGCGGCTCGCCGGGCGGATCATCAACATCCACCACTCGTTCCTGCCCGGCTTCAAGGGAGGCCGGCCATACCACCAGGCGTGGGAGCGGGGCGTGAAGCTCATCGGGGCGACCGCCCACTATGTCACCTCGGATCTCGACGAGGGCCCGATCATCACCCAGGACGTCACACCGGTGACCCATGCCGACACGCCCGCCTCGATGGTGACGGCCGGGCGTGACATCGAACGTCTCGTGTTGTCGAGGGCCGTCCGCGCTCACGTCGAGGAGCGGGTGTTTCTGATCGGCCACCGGACGGTGGTGTTCTCCTAGGAGACTGAGCGCTCGCCGGCAGCTTCGGCAACGGCGGTGATGTCCGCGAGATCCTGTTCGAAGGCCCTCCTCGTGCCGTGGCGAACAGCCTCCCGACCGCCGCCGACATGACCTTCGTCACGACCCCGGTCGCTGTTCCGCCGATCGCGTCAGGGAAGGCCTCGAGATCGGTCATGATCTCCCACACCATCTCAACCGGCGCATCGATGTGCGTTGAGCATGTGAGGTGCACGACGACCTCCCCGAGGCGAGCCCGAACCCTATCCAGCGAGGCCGGCGGTCCAGGGGGGTTTGGGCACGTGCGGAACCGCATCCTCCATCCGACTACCAACGGGCACGGGCTTCCTCTGCGAAGCCGAGGATCTCATCCACGCCAATGGTCGAGCCGCCACCGGCGGGAACGTTTCCCGTCCAATGCCCGAAGACCTGATGCACTTCGTTCGCAAGGACACCGAGGTTGGTGAAGGCATGGCGGTCGTGCACCGGTGTGAGCGTCAGGTCGAGGCTCCGGTCCGCAGAACGGACCGTCCACGCATCCAGCGGCCGATCCCAGTCGTAGAGCCACTCGAGATCCTCCCCGATCTTCACCAGCCGACCGTCGATGAAGACCCCGTTCTCCGTGAAGCCGGTGTTGTCGGTCCACTTCCCCCCGATCTGCACGCCCACCAATTCCCCGCTGATGGCGTGACCGGCGCCGCCGCCCCAGTTCCACCGTGTCTGATAGGGCCACCGACCCCGGCCGATGTCGAGAATCCCCCATGCCTCGCCTGCCGCTCCCCCGAGCTCAAAGGTACGGTCGCCGAGGGTGACTGAGCCTCTGGCGGGCCGAGCCTGGTGCTTGGACGTGAACTGAAACCGGGTCTCCGACCAAGGAATCACCACGTTGAGAGACTCAAAGGCATCCGGGGCAGCGACTGTGGCCGAAAGGCTTCCCTTGGTCCCGCCCTTCTCGGTCCAGTGTGCTTCCAATTCGGTTGCGTCGTCGCCGTAGTCGATGGAGACGGCCAGGCTTCGACTCGAATAGCCGAGACGACCGGTTGCCGCCTGGTCCGGCAACTCGACGCCGCGGCCAAGCGGCACAATGGACGACCGACCTCCGGTGCGGTGTGTGTCGGGCTCGAGCCAGTCGACCGTCACGAGGCCCAGGTAGTCGATGTCCGCAACGGTGACGGCGATGACAAGCGCTTCGGACTGGATCGCCCAGTAGTCCCATCGCTTGGTGCGCCCCCATCGGCCGGCAAGGTTCGCCCGGTGAAGGATCGACCGCGACCAGCCTCGCGCAGCGGAATTGAGGTGCACGCCATCATCAGCGCAGAGGTTCACCGCGTCGGTGATCTCTATCTCATGCGTCGTCGTGTCGGTCACGGTTCCTCGACCAGCATCGAAATGCCCTGCCCGACGCCGATGCACATCGTCGCGAGGCCCGACCTGGCTTTGGCTCGGCGCATCTCGTGGACGAGCGTCGTGAGAATCCGGGCCCCCGAACAGCCGAGTGGATGACCGAGAGCGATCGCTCCCCCGTTGACGTTGACCTTGTCGGGGTCCATTCCAATCTCATCGATGACGGCCAATGACTGAGCGGCGAACGCCTCGTTGACTTCCCAGAAATCGATGTCCGGCGCGGTCAAACCTACCCGTTCGAGAAGCTTCGCGGTGGCAGGGACCGGGCCGATTCCCATCACGTCGGGGTGCACGCCGGCGCTGGCGGTTCCCCCATATCGAGCGAGCGGTTCGACGCCGGCCTCATCGATGGCGCGTTCGGACATGAGCAGAAGGCCGGCCGCTCCGTCATTCAGCGGCGAGGAGTTGCCCCCCGTTACGGTGCCCCCATCGACGAACACCGGATCCATAGCTGCAAGGTCTTCGGACGTGATATCACGCTTGATGGATTCGTCGACGCCGAGATCCGATCCCGCGACCATCTCGAGTTCTGCAGCGAACCGGCCTGCGTCGGTGGCAGCGGCGGCGGCCTGATGGCTCCGAAGGGCGAACCGATCCTGACGCTCTCGGTCGATCCCGTGCTCTGCTGCAACCCGTTCGGCCGTCTCACCGAGCGGGATGGGCGGGTAGAGGGCGCTCATCGTGGGGTTCACCATGCGCCATCCGAGGCGGGTGTCGAACGTGGGTAGTTGCCGCGGGAACGCCCGATCCGCCCTCGGTACGACAAACGGCGCCCTCGTCATCGACTCGGTTCCCCCTGCCAGGCAGATGTCGGCCTCGCCTGCGGCAATCGCTCTCGCCGCGCTCGCCACGGCCTCGAGGCCGGAGCCACACAGACGGTTCACGGTCGATCCAGGAACCGAAGCAGGCAGCTGCGCGAGCAGCACTCCCATCCGGGCGAGATTGCGGTTGTCCTCCCCGGCCTGGTTGGCTGCCCCCCAGTACACGTCATCGATCCGTCGCGCCTCGAGCTCCGGCGTCCGGCGGAGCAGGGCGGCGATCACGCCCGCCGTCAGGTCATCGGGACGGACCCCGGACAAGGCTCCGTTGATTCGTCCAACGGGAGTCCGGCACGCATCAACAATGAACACGGCCTCTGCCATGGTGTGCTCCTCTCGAGACTCCATTCTGGTCGATCGATCTGCACTCGGGGTAGCCCCTCGCGGAGTACGATTCGACGGTCGTGCGACCGCCTACGAAAGGGCTCTCATGTCCGAGCAGGGATTTCGCGTCACCTACGCCACACTGTCCGCGGAGAACGACGATCTCCATGTCGCCTACGGCGAGGGAATCGCAGCAGCTCGTGATCTCCTCGGCTTCGACCATCCGTTCTTCGTCAACGGCGAACCACGCACCGGAGACGGGGTTCGCGAGGTCCGCTCCCCCATCGATCGTGACATCGTCATCGGCCGATTTGCCCAGGCGACCCCGAGCGACGTCGGTGATGCGGTAGCAAGCGCCCGGGCGTTCGCCCCATCGTGGGGCAACGCAGACTGGCGCGAGCGCGTGACGATCCTGCAGCGGGCGGCAGATCTGATCAGCGACCGGCGAAACGTCCTCGCCGCTTCGATGGCCTTCGAGGTCGGCAAGAACCGTCTCGAGGCCCTCGGTGACGTCGAGGAGTCAGCCGACCTCATTCGGTACTACTGCCACCAGATGGAAGAACACGAGGGCTTTGACGTTCCGATGGGGCGGCTGAGTCCGACGGAGATCACCTCCGACGTGATGCGCCCGCACGGTGTCTGGGCGGTGATTTCTCCCTTCAACTTCCCGATGGCGCTCGCCGCCGGCCCGGTGGGGGCCGCGCTCGTGGCCGGCAACACGGTGGTACTGAAACCGTCGACGAACGGGTCACTGACGGCGCTCCACCTCTACGAGGCGCTGCGTGACGCCGGCTTGCCGACCGGCGCGCTCCATGTCGTCACCGGATCGGGAGCGGTCGCCGGAACGGCGATCGTCTCTCACCCCGATGTCGCCGGGATCACGTTCACGGGCTCCTACGACGTCGGCATGGACATCTTCCGGTCGTTCAGCACGATCTACCCCAAGCCTGCGATCTGCGAGATGGGCGGGAAGAACCCCACGATCATCACCGGGCACGCCGACCTCGAGAAGGCAACCGATGGGGTGCTCCGCTCGGCGTTCGGGTATGGCGGCCAGAAGTGCTCCGCCAACTCGAGGGTCTATGTTGCGCCGAGTGTTGCCGGGGATTTCGTAGACCTGCTGGTCGACAAGACTTCCCGGATACGAACCGGAAACCCGCTCGAACGAGATGTCTACCTCGGCCCCGTCATCAACGAACGCTCCGTCGAGGTCTTCCTCGACGCTGCCGCGCACGCACGCGACATCGGGGAGGTGCTGGTCGGGGGTGTTCGTCTGGAGGACGGCGATCTCTCGCGGGGGAATTTCGTGGCGCCGACCGTGGTTCGCGCCCCCCGGTCCAGCTGGCTCTGGACTCGCGAGCTCTTCGTACCGCTCGTTGCCGTCGATGAAGTCGCCGATCTCGACGAGGCCCTCGCCCTCGCCAATGCAACCGAATACGGCCTGACGGCGGGCTTCTACAGTGAGGATCCGCACGAAGTCGATCGGTTCCTGAACGGGATCGAGGCCGGTGTGGTCTACGTGAATCGCAGGGCGGGAGCGACAACCGGTGCGTGGCCGGGCGTTCAGCCGTTCGGTGGCTGGAAGGGATCGGGGACGAGCGGCAAGGCGGGCGGAGGTCCCTACTACCTAACCCAGTACCTGCGCGAGCAGAGTCGTACCCGGGTCGCGGAGTAGCCCGATGCACGACAAAGTGATGACGATGCGCGAGGCGATCGCAGCGAACGTGCAGGACGGTGACACGCTCGCGATCGAGGGGTTCACCCATCTCATCGGGTTCGCGGCGGGTCACGAGGTGATTCGCCAGGGCAGGAAGAACCTGACGCTCTGCAGACTCACTCCCGACGTGATCTACGATCAGATGATCGCGGCTGGCGTCGCTACGAAGCTGGTCTTCTCATGGCTCGGGAACCCCGGGGTGGGTTCCCTCCATGCGATCCGTCGTCGGATCGAACGGGCCGATCTCGAACCGCTCGAGATCGAGGAGTACTCCCACTTCGGGATGGTCTGTCGCTATGTCGCGGGGGCAGCGGACCTGCCCTTCTTCCCACTGCACAGCTACACCGACAGCGACCTCCCCTCGGCCAATCCGCGAATCACGACGGTCGATGATCCATATGGTGGAGATCCGATCCACGTCGTACCTCCCCTGCGCCCGGATGTGACCATCGTGCACGCTCAGCGAGCCGACGCAGACGGCAATACGCAGCTGTGGGGCCTTCTCGTCTGCCAGAGGGAGGCGGCGTTCGCCGCCAAGCGGGTGGTCGTGATCTGCGAGGAGCTGGTCGATGAGGACATCATCCGTTCCGACCCGAATCGAACCGTGATTCCCGGTCTGATCGTGGACGCCGTCGTGATCGAACCGGGTGGCTGTCATCCTTCCTACGCCCAGGGCTACTACGACAGGGACAACCGGTTCTATGTCGAGTGGGATGCCATCGCCCGAGACCCCGACTCTCTCGCCGCCTGGCTCGACGCGTGGGTCTACGGAACCGAAAACCATGCCGCGTACCTGGCGAAGCTCGGTCAGGAGCGATGGAACAGCCTGGCACCATCGGGAACGGCATTCTCGTCGCCCGTTAACTACGGGGCATACGCATGAGCGCCTCCGTCTCGCCGTGGGAGACGATGATCGTGGCCGCAGCGCGGCAGCTCGAGGGCGAGCGCGTCTGCTTTGTGGGCACCGGTCCACCGAACCTCGCCAGCGGCCTCGCGAAGCGCACCGTCTCTCCCGATCTGGTCCTGATCTACGAAGCCGGCGTCGTCGGGGCGCAACCGGCCCGGCAGCCCCTCTCGATTGGCGATCCGACCCTGGTCACCGGTGCACTGAGCGTCGTTCCCATGTTCGATCTGTTCGCCTACTACCTGCAGCGGGGCCATGTCGACGTGGCCTTCCTTGGTGCGTCGCAGATCGACCGCTTCGGAAACATCAACACCACCGTCATCGGGGAGTACGACAACCCGAAGGTGCGGTTGCCGGGATCAGGCGGAGCATGCGAGATCGCGCTGAACGCCCGCAAAGTGTTCGTGGTCATGCAGCAGTCGATCCGATCGTTCGTCGAGCGCGTTGACTTCGTCACAAGCCCCGGCCACAACAGCGAATCTGTGAGGAGGGGCGGGGGCCCGGCCATCGTCGTGACCCAACTGGGCGTCTACGAATTCGACGACACCGGCGAGATGGTGTTGACCATGCTGCACCCGGGTGTGGACGTGGCGGCTGTCGCTGAGAACACGGGATGGGACATGCGGGTGGCGCCCGGGCTCACAACGTCACCGGCGCCTACAAGCGAAGAACTCGACCTGCTCCGAACCGAGTTGGATCCGGACGGGGTGTACGCCAGATGAGCGCAGTCTTCCGGCGGACCACGATGTCCGATCCTCCGAGGGCCAAGAGCGCAGAAGGTGTGTGGGTCGTCGACGATGCAGGACGCCGGTATTTGGATGCCGCAGGCGGTGCGATCGTCGTCAACGTCGGTCACGGCCGAACCGAGGTGGCGACAGCGATCGCTGAGCAGTCGGCATCGGTCGGGTACGTGCATCCCACGGCGTTTACGACGGACGTGCTCGAACAGTACGCCGAAGATCTCGCTCCCTTTCTTCCGATGCGGGACCCAAGGGTCTACCCGGTATCCGGTGGCTCCGAGGCGGTCGAGACAGCGCTCAAGCTCGCTCGCTCCTTCCACCTGAGTCGGGGCGAATCGGAACGTCACAAGATCGTGGCTCGCGGAGCGTCCTACCACGGCAACAGCCGGGGTGCACTCGATGTCTCGGGCAGAGCCTCGTTGCGAGCGCCGTATGAGGTGTGGCTCGGCCAGACCCTCCGCACGGAACCGGTCTACGAATACCGGTGCCCTCTGCCGGGGCATCCCGTCGCCTGCGGCCTGGCTCATGCCGCAGCGCTGGAGGAGCTGTTCGAGCGTGAGGACCCTGCCACGATTGCGGCGTTCATCGCGGAACCGATCGGGGGGGCGACGCTCGCTGGGGCGGTGCCTCCGGATGACTACTGGCCGGCGATTGTCGACGTCTGCAGACGCCACGGCGTGCTGGTGATCGCCGATGAAGTCATGACGGGGTTCGGCCGAACGGGTACCTGGTTCGGTGTTGACCATTGGGCCGTGCAACCCGACATTCTCGTCGCAGGAAAGGGGACGGCAAGCGGCTATTGGCCACTGGGACTCTGTGTAGCATCGGGATCCGTCTTCGATTCCGTGAGCAAGACGGGATTCGTACACGGTTTCACGTATTCGCACCATCCGGTCGGCGCCGCAGCGGGGCGGGCGGTGCTCGGGCTGCTCGTTGCCGAGAACCTCATTGAGGCTTCAGCCGTACGCGGATTGCAGCTGCTCGAAGCACTCCGTCTCCGCTTGTCTGATTCGCCGTACGTCGGGGACGTCCGTGGATCCGGTCTGCTGGTCGGCATCGAGTTCGTCAAGGACCGCGAGCGGCGCGAGCCGTTCGACCGATCGGCCCGATTCACGGAGCGACTCACAGCAGCGGCAAAGGATCTCGGATTGTTGCTCTATCCGTCCACCGGATGCGCCGACGGCCGAAACGGCGACGCGGTGCTGTTGGGACCACCGTTCGTGATCTCCGCCGAGGAAGTCGAGATGGCCGCCGACCGAACGGCACTCGCCCTCGAACGGACCGTGGAGCAACTCGACCGATAGAGGGCGACCCGCTCAGCGGGGCGATCGCCCCAATCCGCCCCAGAGGTCCCCGGCAGCGAGATCGATCACCGTCCCTGCCATAGCCAACGCCCCATCTCGCATCATCCGGACGCCGCCAACGGTCAAGGTGTGCGCTGCGAACTCCGGCTGGTGGTTGACGATGGGGCCGCAGTCGATGCCGAGATGCGGCTGAATCGCCGGGACGACGTGGGATACATTCCCCATGTCGGTTGAGCCGCCGGGCACGGGCGGCAGCTCCGCTCGACGGGGCATCGGCCGACCGAGCGCCTCCGAGTTCGAGACGAAGAGATCGACCAGTAGAGGATCGCTGATGAGGTTGTCGAACTGATGCTCGTGTTCCTCGATGTCGACGGTGCAGCCAGTGGCCAACGCCGCCGCTTCGAAGCACGAAACGACGCGAGCACGGAGCAGATCGGCGCGATCGGATGCCTCGGATCGCACGTACCAGGACGAGCGTGTCACGGCAGGAACGATATTGGCGGCATCACCCCCTTCGGTGATGACACCGTGCACCCGATCTCCCGCGAGGAACGTCTGGCGCAGGGTTGAGACGTTCACATAGGCTTGAACGAAGGCGTCGAGGGCATTGATACCCATTTCAGGGGCCATTGCCGCGTGCGCTTCCTTCCCGTGGAATGTGACGGCGAGCGGTCGGATCGCCAGTTCGAGAGGATCGACGAGGTCCATCGGTGCCGGATGCACCATCAGAGCCGCTACCGCTTCCGAAAACGCCCCGGCGTCGATGAGGTCGATCTTGCCACCCCGGGTCTCCTCCGCCGGAGTTCCCAGCAGCGTCAACCTGAATCCGAGTTCGTCGGTCAGCCCACGGAGGGCAACGCCGGCTCCGAGCGCCGCCGTAGCGATGAGGTTGTGACCGCATGCGTGACCGACCGCCGGCAGGGCGTCGTACTCGACACAGATCACGACCTCGGGACCCGCCGAACCCGACCGTGCCGTGAACGCCGTCTCCATGCCGTACGCCGGGTACTCGACATCGAATCCCTGCGCGCCGACAAAGGACACGAGCCTGGCCGAGGTTTCGAACTCTTCGAGCGAGAGCTCCGGGTGCTCATACATCCACTCGCTGATCGAGATCAGCTCATCCTCGACCTCCGCAAACTGCTCGGCCGCAGACTCCTTGTGGCTCATGGCTCGTTCCTTAGGGTGATGAAGGCCTGGCGAGGAGGCAGGCGGCCTCGTGCGCCTCGCCAACGACCATGGGCGGTGGATCGGTCTGGAGGCACTCGTCGAACGCGAGCGGGCATCGCGGGGAGAATCGACAACCGGGCGGAATCCGCGCAGGATCCGGCGTTTCCCCCGTGAGGATGATGCGCTTTCGGTCGCGGTCGGGGCGAGGAACGGGAACGACCGAGATCAACGCCTCCGTGTACGGGTGGCGCGGGCTGGTGAGCACGTCTGCAGTCGGTCCTATCTCCACGATGCGACCGAGGTACATGACGGCAATCCGGTCGGCGTACGCGGCGACGGTCGACATGTCGTGGGTGATCATCACGAGAGCGATGCCTTCGTCCTTGGCGAGGGACGCGAGCAAGTTCAGGATGTCAGCCCGGATCGAGACATCGAGCATCGAGACGGGTTCGTCCGCGATCAAGACGTCCGGCTGAAGCACGAGGGCGGATGCGATGACGACCCGCTGTCGCTGACCGCCGGAGAGTTCGTGCGGGCGGCGCTTCGCAAACACGTCCGGCGGCCGCAATCCGGCCTGTTCCAGCGCCCGGCTCACGCGTGCGGCTTCGTCCTCGGAATTCGCAGCAACGTGATGTACCCGAAGCGGTTCGGCCACAATCGTGCCAACCATCATGCGGGGGTTCAAGGACTCATAGGGGTCCTGGAAGACCATCTGGAGATGCCGCCTGGCCTTTCGTAACTCGCGCCCGCTCAGCGTGGAAAGATCGTCGCCGGCAACGACGACCCGACCGGCGGTCGGCGGCAGGATCCCCATCATCACGTTTGCCGCCGTGGTCTTGCCACAGCCCGATTCCCCGACGATCGCCACCACTTCTCCCGCCATGACTTCGAGATCGATGCCGTCGACGGCCTTGACGACCGATACATCGCGGCGCGCAAGCGCGTCGCCAAAGGACCGCTGGCGCGGGAAGTGCTTCGTGACGCCCTCGAGACGCAGCATTGCGTCATCCACGGGGAGCCTCCTCCACCAGGAAACAGGACACCCATCGGCGATCACCGACGGCGTATTCGGGCGGCCGCTCCTGTGTGCAGCGGTGGAAGGCCTGCGGGCATCGGGGGGCAAAGCGGCAGCCGTTCGGCAGAGCATCGAGCGCAGGCGGCGCTCCTGGAATAGAGACCAGGGCCCGGTCTGGATCGTCGATGTCGGGAAACGCCTGGAGAAGAAGTCGCGTGTACGGATGGATCGGATTGGTGAACACGTCGCTCACGTACCCACGCTCCGCGACAACACCCCCGTACATCACCACGACGCGACTGCACGTCTCGGCAACTACTCCGAGGTCGTGGGTGATGAGGACCAGGGCCATGTCGAGTTCGTTCCTCAGACGCACAATGAGATCCATCACCTGAGCCTGGATCATCACGTCGAGGGCGGTCGTCGGTTCGTCGGCGACGACCACCGACGGCTTGCATGCGAGGGCGAGGGCGATCATCGCACGCTGACGCATGCCGCCAGACAGTTCGTGCGGGAAATGGCTTGCCCAGTCGGGCGCCATCCCCACGAGCTCGAGCAACTCCGTCGTCTGATTCGATGCACTCGCCGTACTGGTGCCGGCCTTGTGGAGTCTGATGGCTTCGTTGATTTGGTCTCCGACTCGCTGAACGGGATTCAGCGCGTTCATCGCACCCTGGAAGACCACGGAAAAGCCGTCCCATCGGAGGCCGCGCAGCTCTTCCGAGTCCATGCGCACGAGGTCGCGACCCTCGAGCCAGACGGACCCACCGACGACTCGTCCGCCCGGCGGGAGGAGCCGCAACGAACCCAGCATCGCGGTTGTCTTTCCGCTGCCCGATTCCCCCACGAGGCCTACCGCCTCCCCGGGACGCACATCGAACGATACGCCGTCGACGGCAATGAGATCCCCGCCGTCCGACTCGTAGCTGATTCGCACATCGCGAAGGGCAAGCACGCTCTCTTCCGCGGGTCCCGCAGCGGTGGAGGCGTCCGGTGGAGGCAGCGGCGGCTCCGGTTCAAGATGGTGGCGGGTCATGCGCGGATTGAGGACCTCTTCGGCCGCGTTGCCGATCAGTGTCGTGCCCAGCACGACCCAAACGATCGCGAGACCCGGTGGTATGAGCGCCCACCAAGCTCCGGCGGACACGGCGCCCCGGGTGAAGGCGAAATTGAGCATCTGACCCCACGAGATCACCGTCGGGTCGCCGAGACCAATGAACGCGAGCGTCGACTCGGAGAGAATCGCAAGCGAGATCACGAGCACGGTGTTGGCCAGCATCAGGGGAACCACCTGCGGGAACACGTGGCGTGCAAGGATGTGGAAGTTGCCGGCCCCGATCGCCTTCGCACGCTGGACATACTTGCGTTCGCGAACGGTGAGCGTCTGCGAACGGACGAGCCGAGCCGTTGTCGCCCAGCCGAGCACTCCGATCACGAGAATGATGTTGCGAAGGCTCTGGCCCACGATTGCCACGATCACGATCTGCAACGCAAGGTCAGGTATCACCAGGAAGAAGTCGGTGAACCGCATCAAGAAGTTCCCCGTGCGGCCTCCGAAGTACCCGGCAACGAGGCCCACAACTCCACCGATGAACAGCGAGATCAACGCCGCCGTGAATCCGACCAGCAGCGAGACCCGCGTTCCGTAGATCAGTGACGACAGGACATCCTTCCCGGCGTCGTCCGTACCGAGGAGGTGCACGGCGGACGGCGGCTGATAGATGTCCGAAACCGTGACCCGCACCTGGGCGTAGGGATCGTACGGCGCGATCCACGGAGCGAAAGTGGCAACGACGATGGCGAGTCCAAGCATGAACGCACCGACCCAGAAGAGCCGATTGCGTCGGAGCCGCGCCCAGGTGCTCATACTTCCGTCACCCGCGGATCCAGCCGGAGATAGACGAGCTCCGCCATGAGATTGGCGACGATCACGGCGATGGCCAGGAGGAGGAAGGACGCCTGGAGCAGCGGATAGTCGCGCTGCGAGACCGCGTCGACGGTGAGCTTCCCGAGGCCCGGCCACGAGAACACCGTCTCCACCTGGATCGCACCCGACACGGTGAACCCGAGATTGAGGGCGATCAGGGTCACGATCGGCAGCATGGCATTTCGGAGGCCGTGCCGCCTGATCACCTCGATGTTGGAGAGGCCCTTCGCCTTGGCGGTGAGGATGTAGTCCTCGCTAAAGACCTCGACGACTGAACTGCGCATGATGAGGAGGTATTCGCCGAGCAGAACAAGCGTGAGTGTGAGCGTCGGCAGGATCATGTGCGTGAGGATGTCGACGAGGTGCTCAAACCCCGCTACCGGTGGCCCGCCGATGGTCTGCTTGCCGCCGATCGGGAGACCGAAGTAGCGGCTTCCGACGAACAGGAGGATGATGCCGAGGAAGAACGTAGGGAGGGACCACGTGAAGAGTCCGAACGTCAGAGCGCCGACATCGATCTTCGTGCCGCGTTTCCACGCGGCAAGCAGCCCGAGCGCAACTCCGCACACGATCGCGAGGAGTTGAGCCGGAAGAACGAGCCACACCGTGTTGATGAGCGCCTGTCCGAGAATCTCACCGACGCTGCGATTGTTGAACGAGTAGGACGTCCCGAGATCACCATGTGCGAGTGCTCCGAAGTACCTGAAGTACTGGCTGTCGTACCACGGGCCGTCCTCAAGGTTGATAAACACCGGTAGGTCGAGGCCGTAGCGCACCTGCAGGGCAGCCACTTGCTCAGCGGTGATGCGCGGGTCTTTGACGCCCGCCTTGGCCGGATCCCCCGGCAGGACGCGGAACAGAAAGAAGTTGAACGTGATCACCACGAACACGGTGATCACCGCCCATCCGATCTTCCGGGTCAGCAGCCTGCCGCGGCTCATGTGCGGTTGAAGAGGGGGGCGGCCGTTCCGCCCCCCTCACTCTTCGGTCTGTTCATCCGACCGGTCTGATCACATTCAGAGACGTCGGGTCCTCGAGCGCTACCTTGGGGGACGAGTCCATCCAACCGGTGAACCGGTCGGTCCGATAGGCCTGGGTCGCCTGTTGGTAGTAGGGAATGATGTACGGAACGTCTTCGAGCGCGATCCGCTGCAGCTCGTAGATGATTTCCCGTCTTGCATCAACGTCAGTCGTTACCCCCTGCTCGGCGAACAATTCGTCGTACTCGGCGTCGCAGTATCCCGTCTCCGACGTGCCGGTCGGGACCTCGTCGCATGTGAGCACGCTCAGCAGGAATCCCGGATCCGGGTCCGATCCCCAGCCCCAGATGATCACGTCGTAGTCGAACGTCGGACAGCACACCGAGGTGAGGGTGTCAGGGTCGAGCGGCGTGATGACGACACCCACGCCGAGATCAGCCCACCATCCCTCGAGCATCTCCGCCATGCGTGGAGCATCGTCGATGTCGGTCGGGAAGTTCAGGCGAAGCGTCAGATCGTCCGTCGGCCCGCACTCGGAACCTGCCGGGCACTCCCGTATCCCGTCGCCGTCGGTGTCGAGGTATCCGGCCTCGTCGAGCAAGGCGTTCCCCTGGGCGAGGTCGAACGCGTAGTCCTCAGGCACGAGTTGGCTCGCAAAGAACTGCGGCAGGCCGGTCGGGACGAGACCCAGGCCGGGATCGCCCAGTCCGAGCAATCCGACGTCGATCAGCTGCTGCTTGTCGACACCGTGGGCCAGCGCACGCCGCACCTGGACATCGAGCAACGCAGGATGTCCCGAGCAGACGCCGTCTTCTGCCGGACAGTTCTCGGGCTCAACGACATTGAAGAAGATATCCCGCAACTCGGGAGCGAGGGGCGCCCCCTGGACAACCTGCACATTCGCCGCTCCGCCGAGGGCCGCGATTGCCGTGTTCGGAAACTCGGTGATCATGTCCACATCACCGTTGATGAGCGCCTGTACCCGTGCGTCGGAGTTCTCGAACGTCTGGAAGACGGTCTCGTCGACATTCGGCGGTCCCGCCCAGTAGTCGGCGTTCTTCTCGAGGCGAACAAACTCGCCCTGGGTGATCTCGGCAAGCCGGAACGAGCCCGATCCGATCATCTCGTCATTTGTGAACGCGACCGGGTCCTCTGCCTGCTCCCAAATGTGCTTGGGCAAGATATAGATGAAGACCATCTGCGCCTCGAAGGCGCCGAGCGGTTCTTCAGTGGTCAGCACGACCGTGGTCGGATCGGGTGCCTCCACCGACGTGAAGTACGATGCGTAGCCACCGAGGAAGCCGGCCCAGTCTTCGTAGTCGCGGAAGACCTCCACGGAGTACTTCACATCTTGGGACGTCACCGGCGTTCCGTCGTGGAAGACGGCGTCGTCCCGCAAGTTGAGCGTCCACGTCAGACCGTCGTCGGAGACGCTCCAGTCGGTGGCGAGTTCGGGGACGTAGTTGCCATCGAGATCGATGGACATCGCGGTGTCGTAGACGAGTTCATAGAGGACGTAGTCTTCGGCAAGGACGCCGTTGCCGGGGTTGAGATCGGCCGGAGCACCGCCCCAACCGATCCGCACCGTTCCTCCGGTCGCCGCCCCTCCCCCGTCGACGACCGTGGTCGATCCGGGTCCGCTCGTTGTCGTGCTTTCGTCGGTGCTGTCCGAACTGGTACACGCTGCCAATGCCAGCGTCAGAACAACCAGCAGCACGAGAAGCAGGGTGTTGGTTCTCTCTCGCATCACTCGACTCCTCCTCAAGCGCCTTGCGGCGACGATCCGGGCCGGCGAACCGACCATGTCTTGCCTACATCAGGTACCAGTCCAAGAACCGTTCCAACCGCCGATAGAAGTGCACCATCGGTTCGGTGCGCAGAAGGCCGTGGCCCTCGGTCGGGTAGGTCACGTACTCGAACGTCTTGCCGAGTCGCCGCAGGTCGGCGACGAGCTCCTCCGACTGCGCTGGGCTGACTCGCTCGTCGAGTTCACCGTGCGCCACGAACAAGGGCCGCGAGACGGAGGCGACGTCATGGATCGGCGAAGCCAACCGATAGCCATCCGGGTTGGTTGACGGATGGCCCATCATTCGCTCGAGATCGACTCTCCCGCCGCGATCTCCTTGCGCCCACGAGGTCAGAATGTCGCAATCCCCGTACTTGGCCACGCCGCACGCGAAACGATCCCCTTCGTCACGAACCAGTGAGGCAAGAGCGAGGTAGGACCCGTAGCTGGCTCCGAAGATGGCGATCCGTCGCGGATCGATCCAATCCAGGCCCTTGAGGTAGTCGGCGGCGGCGAGACAGTCGTCCGTGTCGGCCGTGCCCCACACCCCGTGGTTGCTGCGCTCGAACTCCACTCCGTAACTCGTGCTGCCACGAAAGTTGATGGCGAACCACGCGTATTCCTTGTCGAGGAAGTACTGCGCAATACCGTCCCACTCGTCGCCATAGTGGCCTGTCGGCCCGCCGTGGGGATAGATGATCACGGGGACCGGCCGATGGGCCGCCGCGTCCGGCTTGAAGAGGAATCCCGGGATGTCGATCCCATCGAGCGACGGGAAGGTGACCACTTCCGGGGTCACGTACGGCGCCGCGGCCACCGGTGCGGGTGCCCCGTCAAAGAGCACGGTCATCGGTCCGGCTTGGTCGACCGCACAGAGTCGAGGCGGTGTGTCGTGGCTCTCGAACGTGGCAACGATCCGTCCGTCGGTCGTCCAGCATGGGCTCGCCCAGGTCCCGCCTGCCGCAACCACGGTCACTTCCCCGCTCGTTGCGTCGACCGCGACCAGATCACTGACTCCTGAGCGAGTCCTCACGGCCACGATTCGATCACCGCTCTGGTTCCACCGCGGTTCACCGAAGTCGTGTTCGTCGAACGTGAGCTGTCGTTGGCCGCTGCCGTCCGCAGCGACGAGATACAACTCGTTCCACCCGGACCGTTCAGAGGCAAAGGCAACCAGCGTCCCGTCCGGGCTGAATGCAGGGCTGTGGTCGTGGTATCGCGGAATGCCGGTAATCGAGCGACCGTCACCGGTCTCCAGATCGACGATCCGGATGTCGCTTCGATTCAGATCGGAGTCCGGTGCGAAGGTGTATGCGGCCGAGCTTCGATCCGGCGCCACAACAACCTGGCTGCACTCCCCTCCGCCGTCGTCGAGCGGGCGCGGCCACGGCTCACCCGCGTCCACCAACGCCAGCCGCGGACCCCCCCGGTCCAAGGTGACCAGGAGCCGCCGATCGTCGACCCACACCGGGCCGCCGCCCTCGACGATATCGGTGGACGGTCCGCCGGTGGCGGGAACGACCTTCACGTGGCCGTTGGCGGCGTACGCGATGCGCGATCCGTCGGGCGACCACACGGCTTCGGTGTCCTCCCAGAAGGGGGCAAGTTCGCGGTCAACCGTCACGCGTTGTGCGGTTCCACCGCCGACGGGGATACGCCACACGTCTGAGGTGTCGCGATCGAGGATGAAGAGGACCGTGGCGCCGTCGGGCGACATGTGGGGATGCCGTGGCCGATCCGTTGCCGCAACCATCTCGAGACGCCAGAACGCGGGAGGCGTTGCGTCTGGCCTCACATGACTCGGCACGCCGCCATGCTCGTCGGCGCCAACCACGCGGTTCGTCACGTTCTCCGCCCCTTCTCGAAGCCGATGAGCACCTGAGCAACGAGCGTCCCGAGCCGGTCGAGATCGTAGCCACCTTCCTGGACGAAGACCGTTGGCACACCGAGCGCGGCGAGATACTCCCCAGCCGCCGAGAAACCGTCCTCATTGACCAGAAGCGGGCCTTCCGGATCGGCAATCCATCCGTCGACTCCGAGTGAGACAACGAGGGCGTCCGGCCGGTGAGCGCTCGCACGGTCGATCACGGTGGAAACAGCCGCCAGCCACACATCCGTCTCGGCGTCCGAGGGCAGCGGCACATTCAGGTTGTGGCCACGGCCCGGTCCTGCCCCAACCTCGCCCTCGTATCCCATGAAGTGTGGGAAGTTGCCCGCACCTGGGTCGGCGTGTACCGAGCCGTAGAAGACGTCGGCTCGCTCGTAGAAGATCTCTTGTGTGCCGTTTCCGTGATGGGCATCCAGGTCCACGATCGCGATCGAGCCCGCGCCGCCGTCCTTCAAGGCCTTGGCGGCGATCGCTGCATTGTTGAGATAACACGACCCACCGAAGAAGACCGTACCGGCGTGGTGGCCCGGCGGCCGACAGGCTCCGTACGCTGCAGGCGCGCCGCCGAGCACCAGATCGACGGCCGTCAAGGCCACATCCGCGGCTGCGCATGCGGCGTCGAAGGTGCCGGGCCCGATCAGCGTGGTCGTGTCCATCGTGTACCACCCGGCAAGGGCGCTCGGCGCGACCGGCATGCGCAGATCCCGGCCGCCCATCAACTGTGGGAGGGGAAACACGTACGGGACCACACGGTCCTGTCCCGGTTCGTGATCGAGGCCCGCGGCAATCCACCGCTCGTAGGCGTGTTCGAGGTAGTCGAGGAGACCGTGCGAATGCACGGCTGCGATCGGCATGATGCCGTGTTCGTCCGGGTCGACGAACGTCGCTGAGACGTCCGCGAGCGCTCGGTGGATGACCTCGGCACGCTCCGGGACTTCGGTGCCGGGAATGCGAACGCCAACCCACACCTCGCCCCCGGGATCGTGCATACGGTGTGCGGTCGTCCACACGACCGGCATCGAGAGGCATTCATCGATCATGCAGATGCTCCGGCGATCTGCCCGCGAAAGAGCGGCGGGGTGGCGAGAACCGTGCGACCCGTGTGGGCTCCGGTATTGATGAGGAAGTGCGAGCTCCCATGACGGTCGTTGAGGCGACGCTACGCCAGCGAGTGGGGCGCGTCAAGCGGGCGCTGGAGCCGCGCTCCGCGTGGTCCGAGCCGGTAGCATGACGGCCCACGAATACGATGCCAACTTCCACTCCCCCTATCCCCCGGGTGCGCCTCAGAGACCTCGGACTGTCCATCGGTCAGCTGCCGATAGGTCCGACGAACAGCATCACCGACGTTCCCAACGTCACGAGCGGTCACGCTACGGTTTGGCGGGATGAGGCCCCTCCACCGAACGGTCGCGGTGTGGCGCGAACCGGGGTAACCGCGATCGTCCCGTTCGACGCAGCGGCCCTCTTCGACGACCGCGTCGCCGCGGGTATGAGCGTGCTGAACGGAGCAGGTGAGATGACCGGATCCCTCGCCATCGCCGAGTGGGGCGTTCTCGAGACACCGATCTTCCTCACGAGCACAATGGCGGTCGGCCGCGTCTTCGATGGGGCAATCACCGAACTGGCGGCTCGCGTGCCTCGCATAGGGCTCGACGACGCCGTCATCCCAGTCGTGGGTGAATGCGACGACGGCTTCCTCAATGATTCGCGCACCGTCCAGATCGCCGTAGACGACGTGGCCCGGGCGCTCGCCGACGCCGCCGCGCGTAGCCCCGGACCTGCGCCCGAGGGTGCGGTAGGCGCCGGGACCGGCATGGTGGCGTTCGAGCTCAAGGGCGGAATCGGATCCTCGTCGCGCATGGTTGGCGCATGGACCGTCGGTGTTCTCGTACTCGCGAACTTCGGGCGTCTCGACCGCCTCACCGTCGATGGCGTACCCGTTGGGGCCGAGTTGGTCGGGTCCGGATGGGCCGCTGATCACCTCGAAGAACGCACGCGCCACGACCAAGGTTCGTGCATCGGGGTCGTCGCGACCGATGCCCCGCTGGCCCCGGACCAGCTCAGGCGCCTCGCCGTTCGCTCGGGCCTTGGGCTCGCCCGAACCGGCTCCTATGCCGGGCACTACAGCGGGGAAATCTTCATCGCGTTCAGCACCGGCACACGGCTTCCCCGCCGCGCCGAGTCGGCGGTCATCGCGACAACCCGGGTCGCCGAAGAGGCGCTTGACGGGCTCTTCGAGGCCGCGGTCGATGCCACGGAGGAAGCAGTGCTCAATGCGCTCTGTGTTGCCGATACGGTGGTCGGCCTTGGCGGCCGATCCGTCCCGGGCCTTCCGCTTCGACGCGTCGTCGACATACTGAACGCGCACGGCAAGACGGCTTCGATGCCGTGAGCGGAAGCGCTCGTCACCCGAGGCGAGTATCACCAGTCACATCGGTGAGACGCACCGTCAGGTGGGAACAGGATCAGGCGTTGAGATCGTCTATTTCCGCCTGAGCGGCCGCCGCAAGTTCGTTGCGGTCGATCCCCATGGCTGCGAGCGCCCGCGCGGTGTTCCCGAATTCCATTCGCGATGACACGAGGAGCAGATACGCGCCCGAAAGGCACGACTTGTCCCGCTTCACGAGTTTCACGACCTCGGGGAATACCTCCCGCGCGGACGGCGCACTGCGATAGATGCCGGCAGGCCGATCCGAAGGCGAGGGCAGCGGGTCGTCGGGGTCTGGCCCGGTCTCGCTGAGACCGATGGGCCGCAGCGCCTCCTCATGCTGCGAGACAACGGCTGCCCGGAACTGGTCGGGGTCCGCTCCGATACGCTCGAAGACCCGGCGTGCCGAGCCTTCTTGGAAGCCGAGCGAAACCAGGATGAGATGCTCCGCCCCGGGTTCTCTCTCTCCCATAGCGGCGGCTTCGGCCTCGGCGGCCGGGAACAGCGACTGCATGAAGCGGATGTCGTACATCCTGCTGCGTTTCACGCATCATCCTTTCGATCGGGCCGAGTGCGAATCCGACGTGCATGGCGTTTGCGAGCCGCCTCACGCGTCACACCGAGGGATTGCGCCACCTGGGTCCGGGACCACCCCTGATCGATCGCACACTGGACACTCGCCAGTTCGAGTCGATCTGGGAGGCGGCGCAAGGACACCATCGCGGCGGGCGCCTCCGCCGGATCCTCAGAGCTTGGAATGATGTGCAGATCGTCCATATCGTCAACCGAGGTCGGCACCCCTGTCATGTACCGAACCTCGAGGCGATGTGCCGCTTGCTCACTCGTCGGTCTTCTGGATGACCGTCCGGTCGGCGTACCGAATGTCGGGCAGTTGAGTTGAGAGCAGGAAGCCCAAGACGACGAACGCTACGGCAACGAAGCCCGTCGTCTGCGCTGCCGATGCGAACGCCTCAGAGACCGCCGCCACCACCGCCTCCGATCCGGGCTGCTCCGCGAGCGCAGGCAGGACCTGTCCGGCTGAACCTGCGACGGCTTCGACAATTCCAGTTTGTGCCACCGCAGGTAGGTCGGGAATCGTCGCAAGATTCTCGATGGTCCCGCTACGCAGGCCGGCCGACAGGACCGTGCCGAGAAGTGCGATCCCGATCGCGGCCCCCACCTGCCGGAACGTCGACTGCATCCCGGAAGCCTGGCCGGATTCTCGCGGCGGAATCTCGGACAGGATCACGCTGGTCAGCTGGGCGCTCGCTAGACCCACACCCACCCCGTAGACGAACAAAGGGAGAATGAACATCCAACCGCTCCGATCTGGGGCGATCAACAGCGCAACGGCCGCTATCGCGACCGCTTCGAGGCCCATGCCGGCGCTGACGACGCGCCGCGGCCCGATCTTGGTAGCGAGCATTCCCGCGGTCGGGCCGCCGATGAAGGCCCCGATCGCCAATGCGAGCAGCAGCAGGCCGGTCTTGAATGCGGAGTAGCCGAACACGGCCTGGAGGAAGAGCGGCAGCACGAAGACGAGTCCGAACTCTCCCAGGCTCAAGATCGCAGCGGCGGAGTTGCCGAGCGAGAACGACCTGAACCTGAAGAGGGAGAGATCGAACAGTACGGCCTTCCCGCGCGCTGCCCGTGTCTTCTCGTTCAGGATGAATCCGATCAGCAGGACGGTACCCACCAGGAAGGTCACAACCACCGGCGAGATCCAGTTCTCCGGCCAGGTGAACGGTCCAGCGCTGAAACTGTCGATCTGGTTGAAGAACCCGAGTCGCGGGCCCTCGATCAAGGAGAACACGACTGCTGCCATGCCGATCCCCGACAGAAGGATGCCCGGGATGTCGAAGCCGCGCTCCAACTCGGTATCGCGGGTCTCTTTCACCCACAGAACGGCACCGATGAGGGCGACGGCGCCGATCGGGACGTTGATATAGAACGCCCACCGCCATGAGTGCTCGGTGGTCAGCCAACCACCGAGCAGCGGCCCGAGTGCCGCCATGCCGCCGATAACCGAGCCCCAGACACCGAAAGCAATTCCGCGTTCCTTGCCCTGGAACGTGGCATTCACCGTTGACAGTGTTGCCGGCAGGATCACCGCCGCGCCGACACCCTGTAGGAACCGGGCGAAAATGAGGGAGTTCCCGGCGCTGGAGAGGCCGGCCATCATGCTGGCCCCGACGAAGATGACGAGGCCGATCATGAACATCCGTCGCCGGCCGTACATGTCGCCGACCTTGCCAAGCGTGATCAAGAGGGCGGCAAAGACCAGGGAGTAGATGGAGTTGATCCACTCGGCGTCGGCGAGGGCGAGGTCGAACTCCCTGATGATCGATGGGAGCGCCACGTTCACAATCGTGGCGTCGACGATGATCATTGCCACACCGATGCTGAGTACCGCGAGCCCGAACCATCGGGTGCGGTCGGTCACGGTCATGCGGTTCCCCTCAGTTCGATCTCATGGGCCGGGCCTCGTGCCGCCGCGAGTCGCCCGGCCTTGGCAGGCAAGCACTCTAGGGTCAGCTTCGAGTGGCTTGGCCGACCCTCCCTACCAGTATCTGAATCGGGTCGGCGTGACGCGTATCGGCACCGAGTAGCGGTCGGCGAACCACTGCGGCGTCCAGCCGTGGTCATCCATGACCGCCTCGTACTTCGCTAGGTAGTCGGGATTCCCAGCAGCACTCGGCATGGTGTCATCAATTCGCGCCGTCCCCTCGACGATGACGATGCCTCCCCCGAGGCCGTTGCCGTCCAGATGCAGCGACACTCGTTCGGTCTCGACCACGTTGCGGGCTCGTGGTGATTCGAGGCTGTAGACGAGGATCTCTCCACCGTCCCACAGGAACCAGACTGGCGATGTCTGCGGCGTTCTGTCGGTGGCGACGGTCGTCAGCCATCCGATGCGGTCGCTTGTGAGTCGTTCGTGGGCGTTTGCGCCCGCCTCGCTCTCGAGATCGATCTGGGGAATGCCTTTGCGCGTCACGGAATCTCATTTCTCGAGTCGGTTGGTCCGCTTCCCGTTGAGCATACGCGGCGAGGGGCGAAATGCCGTCGGATGCCTCAGGGACCGATCCCTCCGGTGTTGCAGGAGCTATCCGAGCCGCGTCAGGCCGTCCTGGGATCTGTTGGCGGGAGCATGTCCCGCCCCTCTTGGACCCCGATCACTGTGGCGCCGGATCCGACGAGTCCGACGCCTGCGATCACAGCAAGCGCCGTGAGTGAGCCCAGGTCCACGAACGCACCGCCGAGAATCGGCCCGATCGAGCGGCCAACGGCCATCAGACCCTGCGCGTCGCCGGCCCGCTCACTCGGAGCGAGGGAACGCTCCGACAGCATCCGGAGTACCCCAGGAACCCCCATCCAGAAGGCGAACCCCCACCATGCCATGCCGACATAGAACAACGCTGGTGGGCCGAGGACCGTGATCGCTGCCGCCGGGCCGATCGAGGCCAACCACCATCCGGGACGCCGATGCCTGGACGACAGTCTCGCTCCCAGGAGTCCGCCGGCTGCGTTCAGGCTGAAGGCAATGGAGGCGGCGAAATCAGGAATCCCGTGTATCTCGCGAGCAACGATCGCCTCGTTGATGAAGAGCGCTGAACCGAACAGCGTGCTGCTCGCGAGCGCCCACAGAAGGACCGGATTGGAACGGGATCGGCTCACCGCGCCGCGCTCCCGTCGTTCTCCGGTGATGGCCGCCCCGATGATGACCATCGGAAACGCGGTCACTGCAAGGAGGACATAGACCGCCTGGTCGCCGTGTCCGGCTACGTACGCGAGGACCGGAGCACCGATCAAGACGGTAATCGGACCGGTCGATGCCACCGCAGCCATTGATTTGCGTCCCGCCATTGCGCTGGACCACGCAAGCCACGACAGAGCGCCGGCGGCAAATCCGGCTGCCAGACGTAGGCCGACAAGGGCTCCGAAGATGCCGGAAGACGCGCTCAGCAGGTTCAAGACCACGAGGCTCGCAGCGGCGATCCGCAGAATCCTCCCGCTTGGGGCGAAGAGGCGCGGCAGTGCGAAATTGGCGGCTGCGAAAGCCCCCACCTGGGCAACCGAAATGGCGCCGACGCTGCCCGCGCTGACTCCGTATCGCTCGGCGATCGGTGTGATGAGCCACGGGGTGGCGGCATACATTATCGCGACCGCGGCCGTCGCTCCGACGAGAGCGATCGGAGCGCCGCGGCTCGCGCCGTAGGAGATTCGAGCGGGACCCTGCACCGTCGGATTGTTGCAGGCCCGTCGCCGGCAGGCCAGACCATCGGTGGAGCAAGCCACCACCGCACGCCGTCGGCCGCCCCACGCCCCGGCGTTGCCACTGTCAACCGCTCCTGAGCTACGCCCCCGTACCGAAGACGTCCGCCAGTCCGGGAGTCCTCGATCGGCTCGTCCCGGATCCCCTGCTTGCTCGCAGATCGCGACTCCGTCTCCCTACAATCGCCCGATGGCTTCCGCACCCCTGTTCACTCTCTTCCCCCACATCCTCGATGACATCGAGATCCCCGAGAACGGCACTCTGAGTCGGGTCTTGTTCAGTAGCGGCGGGCTCCGCGTGGTCGTCTTCGCGTTCGACGAAGGCCAGGAGCTCACGGATCACACAGCGGCCGTGCCGGCGGTTGTCCAGGTGGTCCATGGGCTCCTGCAACTCACGCTGGGAGACGACGTGGTAGAAATCGCAGCGGATTCCTGGGTCCACATGGAAGCGAACCTCAATCACGCCGTGCTCGCCCTCGAGCCGAGTGTGATGCTCCTCACCCTTCAGCGAGGGACCTGACACCGGTCGTCAGCGAATCGCCCTCGCTGCTTCGTAGCCCTCGATGAACTCGTCGAGTGTCGTCGACCGGATCGTTTCGGCGACAAGATCGATGGCGAGGTCATCGGCGGCCCTGAATCTCAAGCAGGACCGGCCCATGTCGAGCCTCTTGCCCGACTCCAAGTATCTCGTCTTGAACCGCTCCTCCCCACCCGGCACGAATGCGACGTTCGTGAGGTACAGCGCGAGATGCCGCTTCTGGGCGGCGAGAGCGAGGAACATCAGCGGTTGGCCGTTGTACGTGTCGGGATACACAGCGAGCGGCACTTCGTAGGTGATCATCCCCCACCGCATCGTCTCCACGTAGCCATCCGGCAGGTTCGTGAGAATCATCTCGCGAATCCGCTCGATATCGCTTCGGCGCTCCGGCGGAAGCTCCGAGAGGTACTCGTCCACGGTGGATGCGGCACTACTGACCATGCAGAGACCCTACCGGAGAACCCGGTTCATGGCGTGAGTGCCGAGGGCCGCAATGCGTCGTTCTCAGTGAGGTGACCCGAGCACCTTGCCGCTCCACAGGGCCGCGACCGTTCTCACGGCAACCGTGGCCCACACGACGCCGAGCGCCACGAGCACTGCGATGTAGAACCAATGGATGCTGCCGAACCCCGTCACCTTCCACGCAACCCCGGTTGAGACCGCAAGAGCCCCGAGCGGGAATGTATAGGCCCACCAGGAGAGCGCATAGGGCAGATCGAGCCTCCGCACGTATGACGCCACGACCACAACGGCCATCAGGAATGCCCATGCGGCAAAACCCCAGGCAACGAGGATTCCAAGCACCGAGAAGGCCCGGACCGCCTCGCCAGAAATCTCGAAAGGCGTTCCCACCTCGTAGAGGCGCATCAGTTTGGAGAGTACGACGGCGATAATCGCCGTCGGGGCAATGGCGATGAACGACGTGGCCGCGAACTTGCTCACCGGCAGAGACTCGAGTACGTACCGCTGATACACGAGCGCTCCGACGAACACGAAGAGAACGAGGCCGATTCCGAGGCTTACCATCGAGAGCAAGAACGTCAGTTCGAAACGCTCCGGAAACAGAATCGCCAATTCAAGGCCGCCGACCGGGATCAGCAGGTTTGCTACCGGCGGAATGAACCATCCGAAGTTCGCGTGAGAGAGTTCGATCTTGGTGCTCTGGTAGATCCGGGGCAGAACCACGAATCCGGCGACGTAGATACCGACAGAGCCGATCAGCCACAGCCAGAACGCGATCTCCTCGGATGTCGACGTGCTGAAGAAGATCTCCGGATACTTCAGCAGATCCAGGGCTATGACCACAATCGCGATCGGCATCGTCGGGAAGAAGCTGGCGGCAATCGGATGATGAAGGTCGTGCTTGACGGCATCCGGATACATGAAGAACCGCAGCGTCCACGGGATGAGAATTGCCAGGAACATGAGCGCCGTGAGCACGATGAAGACAGCTGCCACTGCTTCCACCCATGGCGCATCGACGAACGAGATCGCCAGAGGCACGACTCCGGTTCCCATCACCGAGGCGAACCACGCCGGGTTGAAGTGTTGAATCGTGTCTCGAAGACTCGGGCGGGTGGATTGACTGGTTGCCATTGGGGTTCCTCGAAGCGATGTGCAGCCGCCGGGCGGCCGACCGCAAGGATACGAGCCTAGGAAGGGGACGAGATCGCGCCGAAGCGAGCGGCTCACAGACGCCGTAGGGCACGTGTTCCGTTGACATGACGGCGCTCAAGGGCTGCGCATCACGAGCCACGACCAGGGTTCGCGGCGATCCTCATCTTCGTGGTTCTTGCTGCCAGGCGCCCCTGTGTCGTCGATGGTGCTCCTCCGCGTCCCCCACCTGTTTCTTCAGACGGGGGGACGGAAGACCCGCCGGCGGATTTGGGCTAGAAGCCCAAGCTCTTGCGTGTGCCCGGTCCGACGAGGCCGTCCACGCGCAAGCCGGTATCTTCCTGGTAGGAGAGCACGGCGAGCTCTGTCTTGGCCCCAAAGATGCCGTCGGCACGCCCCGGGGAGTACCCGGCGCTCGTGAGGAGCTCTTGCACGCGCTTCACGTCGGCGCCGCGGCTCCCCTTGCGCAGGATTCCGTTCGACGTCACCGTTGAAGCCGCCTCGTCCCTGTAGCGATCCTTGAGGGCGGCCCTGGTAACGCGACCGGCGAGCCCATCAGCGGTCAGGCCCACCGCCGACTGGAACGATGCGACAGCGGCCTCAGTGCGAGCGCCGCTGATTCCGTCGATTGGGCCTGGGTTGTACCCGAGGCTCGTGAGCACCTTCTGGAGCTTGCGGACGTCGGCGCCGCGGACGCCGGCCCTCAGCAGGCGGTAGCCGTCAAAGAGCGGATCAGCGGGTCCGCCGCCGAGATAGTTGCCGCCGGCGTTGGCAAGGGCCTGGAAGGGGTTCACGATCACGCCTTGAGGATCCCGAAGTTCGAAGTGGAGGTGCGGTGCGGTGTACTCGGCCGATTGTGAGTCGCCGACCCATCCGATGAGCTGTCCCGCCGAGACGCGCACCCCTGGGGCGATCCCGTCTGCGATGCCCCAGGCCTTGCCGTCATCAGTTCCCGGCGTGTCGTTGTTGAGGTGGATGTACCACGACTCCCACCCGTCGCTGTGGCGAAGCGCCACTGTGCAGCAGCGGTCCGGGTTCATGTGCGACTGTGCGGTCCAATTCACGAGGCGGACGACTCCGTCCGCCGCGGCGACCACGGGGACCATCTTGTCCGCCATCAGGTCCTGCGCATGATGAATCCCGCCTGATCGGGCTGCCCAGAACCAATCTGAGAAGTAGTGGTCGCCATCGACCGGGAAGACCAGCGGGTAGTCGACGAGTTCGCCCTCGTCGTGGGACGCGGCCAGTGCGGGCGGGGCGGTCAGGGCGGCGAGCAGGGTGATCGATACGGCTATCGACCGCAGGATGATCTTCAAGTGAACTCCAACGCTTGATCTCCGACCATGTATCGGCCGGCTCGCGCCCCTCCCTAAGAGTTCTGTCGACAACCCGTTCCGTCAAAGGGGTTCGACCAGCGGCAGATCGATCTGCACGGCCACGGAGGAGGCGGTGAAGACCACCGTTGCCGTCGCCTCGTCGACGGCAACGCGGATTGCATTCACCGCAGCGTCCGTTCCCTCGCACCCGCGGCTCTACTGAGATCGGACCTAGCGGCGCCAGAACGAGGCTGTGAACAGCAGGATCACCGGGTAGATCTCGAGCCGGCCAAGGACCATGAGCGTCGCCAGAACCCACTTCGCCGGCGCGGAAATCGCCGCGTAGGTGCCTGCTGGCCCGACGGAGCCAAGGCCTGGCCCCACGTTCCCAATCGCGGAAGCGGCGGCCGAGGCACCGGTGACGAGGCCGATATCCGACCCCCAGGCGCCCTGGAAATACAAGAGGAGCACGGTTCCGAGGGTGAACGCCACCACGTACACGACGACGTACGTGTGGACCGTCGATACCACATCGGGAGGCAGCGCCGTCTTGCCGAATCGGGAAATCGAGACAACGCGTGGCCGCGTCAGTCGGCGGACCTCGCTGGCGGCAGACTTGAGCACGATTGCGACGCGATAGGTCTTGAGCGCACCAGTTGTGGATCCCGACATGCCCCCGGCGAACATCATGATCAAGACGACGCTGAGAACGGCCGCAGGAAACACGGCGTAGTTGGTCACGACGAATCCGGTCCCGGTGATCGTTGCTATTGCTGTGAAGATCGCTTCGCGGACCGGGATGCCGGTTCCGTCGATGTAGAGGCCGATCATCAGCATTGCGGTACCGACGAGAAGGCTCACGACGTAGTAGCGGAACTGCGGTTTTCGGAGGTACTCCCGTGGATCTCGGAGGGCCCGGATGTGCAGGGCAAGGGACGCTCCGGCGATCACCATGAAGACGATGATGACCCACTGCGTGTATGCAGAGAACGATCCGATCGAACCGGATTCGGTGCTGAAGCCGCCGGTCGAGGTTGTGGTGAGGGCGTGGGCGACGGCTTCGAAGAGGGACATGTCGCCGACGGCGAGGAAGACAGCGACGACCACCGTGAGCACGGCGTAGAAGGCCCAAAGGCGCAACGCGGTGCCTCGGAATCGTGGCGTGAGCCGATCCGGTTCTGGCCCGGGAGCCTCGGCCCTGGCGAGTTGCAGGCCGCCGGCCCCGACCAGCGGCAGGACGGCGATTGAGAGGACGATGATGCCCATGCCCCCCAGCCACTGCATCGTGGCCCGCCAGAACAGCAGGCCGTGGGAGACAACAGACAGATCCGCAAAGGCAGTCGCTCCGGTCGTCGTGAATCCGGCGGTGCTCTCGAAGATGGAATCCGTGAATCCGAGAGCACCATCGAGCAGGAACGGGAGGGAACCGAAGGCAATCACCGAGACCCACGCGACGGCCACTCCGGCAAACGCGTCCTTCGGGCGAAGGCGCTCCGGGCGACCGACGACCACAATCACCAAGGCTCCTGCGGCGGTGGTCAGAAACGCCGAGGCGCCGAAGTGCAACGCCGTACTCGACTCTCCGTACGGGAGCGAGACGAGGAGCGACGGAAGCATCGCCAGCCCCCCGGCAACCAGGACGATACCGACGATGTAGGCGATCCGTCGTGGTGTCGGCGCCGCGGCCCAACTGCGGGTCGTGATCGGCACCGGCTAGGCCCCGAACAGTCGTTCGACGATACCGACAGACTCGGATGTGGCAAGCACGACAACACGATCACCGTCCTCGAACCGCGAGTCGCCGCGGGGTACGATCGCGGAGCCCTTTCGCAGGATCGCCCCGATCACGGCTCCGTCGGGAACCCCCAACTCCCCTACCGAGACACCGATCGCCGGAGCCGGATGGACGATCTCGATCTCGAGCGCCTCGATTCCGCCGGTCATGAAGTCAGCAGCCGATACGATTGCCCCTCGTCGAACAAATCGGAGAACCGCATTGGCGGCCGCTACCTTTGCCGACACGCCGGCATTCACCCCGATCGCTGGCATGAGATCGAACAGCTCCACACGGTTGAACCGCGAGACCGTGGTGGACGCGCCGAGCCGGTGGGCGATGAGGCATGCCAGCATGTTGATGGCGTCACTCCTCGTGAGGCCCAGGAGGGCGTCCCCCGCACCGATCTCGAGACTCTGCAGGACCCGGGGATCGGTCGCATCAGCGACCACAACATCGATCTTCGGATTCCTGGCCGCGATCTCATGGGCGCGGTCGGGGTAGCTGTGGAGCACGAGCACCCGATAGCCGGCCTGCCGGATCGCAGCGGCACTCAGTTCGGCCACGCGGCCACCTCCGACGATGACCACACGGTCGATCTTCGTTGGGTGAGCGCCGATGAGGCGGCTTGCACGCTCGACATCACCGCCTTCTACCACAAGCAGGATCTTGTCGAATGCTTCGATCACCGTTCCGCCCCGGCCCATGAGGGTGCGGTCGTCACGGACGATCGAAGCGATCACGCAGTCCCATCCGTTCAGGGAACTGCGCATCTCTGCGAGTGATCGCCCGACCAGGGACGAGTCCGGCCTGACGTTTCCGCCGAGCACCACGGCTGCGCCATGCCCGAATCGGAAATAGTCGCTCAGGCCCGGGTGGGCGACGAGTCCGACAAGCTTCTCGGCTACGGCGGCGCGGGGATCGATGATGGCCTCGATTCCGAATCCGAGCACGACGTCCTGGAGTTCGGTGTTCTCGATCCGGGCAACCGTTCGGCTGCAACCGAGCGATCTCGCCGACTGGCACGCGAGCACGTTGGCGCCGTCATTGTCGGACACGGCAAACAGGATGTCGGCCCGTTCCACACCGGCGCGGCGCAGCACGCTCGGATTCGCGCCGTTCCCGTGGATCACGTGAGCGTCGAGCCGATCGCGCAGAAGCTTGGCCCGGTGAGGGTCGGCCTCGACGATTGCGACATCCTCCCCTTCGGCTATGAGGCGTTCGGCGAGGTGGGAGCCGTCGGCTCCTCCCCCAACGATCACGAATCGCATTGGCGCTCCCGTCCCTTGTCCGATCCGAGGCTAGCGGCGGCCCTACGAGGCGGCTTGACCATCGTCCGAGATTCTCGTGGCCCGGTTTTGGAGCGTGATTGAGGTGGTGAGTCCGGCAACCAGGCCGATTGCACCGCCGAGAACGACCGATGTGATCAGTCGGTCCATTGCGTATGGGAGCACTGTCGGCAGGATCGGATGGGTCAGGACCCCGATGCGCATGATGCCCCAGACCGATAGTCCGACGCTCCCGATCAGTACGAGTTGGCCCGCGACTCGCTCGGACCGGCCCGCCTGCACCACGGCGAACCCGGCGACGGCGACGATCACGGGGGGCCCGATCGCGTCGATGCCGTACACGCGGCCCTCCGGGGGTTGGGCCAGCATTGCGGAGCCGCCGGCCACAAGACCAGCGACAGCGAGGACCAGGAGCAGGGCGGCCTGAGGTCGTGCCCCTGTGCGCAGCGAGATGGCGGCCACGGCCAGGAGGGTCATCACCGTGACCGCGAACCACGGCAGAGCGGAACTTGACGGAACCCAGTTCAACGTCCCGGTGATGCTTCCGACCGAACCGTCGACTCGAAGCGGCAACGTCCAGTCGAAGACATGAACCTTCTGTCGACCATCGGTCTCGAGAACCGAGGCAGGCGGCGTCGGACTCATCCAGTGGGTGCGATGGTCGTGCCAGCTATACGTTCCGTCGGTCGAAACGATCTCCCATCGCGGTACGGCCCCCGCATCGGCCTCCGCCGGCAGTTCGACGTTCGCATATCGGTCGTCGTTGAGATAGGTGGCCGGCGATCGCTGATTCACAACCACGACACCGTCGGGGCCGAACCGTATGTACTCCTCACCCTCGTAGCCGAGCACTTCAACCGTCATTCCCGGTTCGGCGGCCATTCGAACAAAGGCGTCGCCTCCAACGATCTCCACATCCGCCACACCGGACCCCTCGACGTGGACGATCCGAGATCGATAGTTTGTGGGGGTCGCGGCGTCGGCCAATGCCGGAGTCGTCGCCGACAGGACCATCCCGACGGCTCCAACCGCGACCAGCAGGGAGCGCCACGTCGCCCGCATCAGCGCACCACGATCGTGACTTCACCGGAGGGGTGCAGCGTGCAGATCCCTTCGATGATCCCTGGGGATGAGAACGTCTGGACGATCTGTTGCCCGGGTCCAACGATGTATGGTCCAACTTGGTGCGAGGCGGCATCGTCGTTCGTGATGACGATGCGATCTCCTACGCCCACTTCAAGCCGGCGAGGAAACAGAGCGATCTCCTCCCCTGCATCCATTCGGGCCTGGGTCCCCTCCGGAACGACAATATCGATGGACTGGGTGGCCGCGACTCGCGGCACCACGTACATGCTCGCGAGGACACCGATGCTCAGAACGGCGAGCACGCCGGTCAGGAGCAGCAGCACACTGTTCGGGCGCTCGGCGGATTCGGTCCTCATCGCAATTCCATCTCCACGGTCGCCTCATGGGACGAACCATCTGATGTCTCAGCACCAATCCGGAGCATCCACTCACCGGAGAAGGGCAGGGTCGCATGGTAGGAAAGGAAGTGGTTGGGTCCTGCGCGGAGAACCGGGAGATCGAGCGGACCGATGTCCGTCACGACGTGGTACGCCGCGACCGTCGTCTCTTCAAGGGTTGCCCCGCGGCCCGAGACGTCAAAGCCGTAGATGTGTAGTTCGTTCACCCCGGCGCGGGCCGGGTCCACTGAGGCTTCGAGGAGGAGATCGCCGGTCTGGACCGCGCTCGCCGTCCCCGTTCCGCCGCTCATCAAGACGATCGGAATCGCAACGGCAATCCCGATCACGACGGCGATGGCAAGCCCAATCGGACGACCCTCCGTGCTCGCTACCCAGAAGACGACCGCGACAACGAGCGCACCCACCATCAGGGGCCACGGAAGCCGCAACAGCCAGCCGAGCCCGGCTGCGATCCAGGAGAGGCAGGCAAGGCCGACTCCGAGCGCCGCCGCACCAACCCACCGTGCGCGGACCACGCCAACCAGAACGAGCAGGAACGGCATCACGCCCAGCACGAGGGCCGCGGCCAGCCATGCCCGCCCGGGCGCCGAGGACGCGGCGGACCACAGCACAGACACATCGAGCAGGTCAGCTGGTGTCCCATCGGAGGGCACACCGTAGGTCACTCCCGCTGCGATGGACCCACATGCAGTTGCGAGCACCGCGATCGCGATCGTTCGCAGTGGGGCGTCGGTACCACCGCTTCTGACCCAGGCGGAGGCGCCGACCATCAGCGCGACCACCGCGAGGGCGGCGACGCCGGCAGCGATCACTCGCAGCCCGCCCAGAGCGCCGCTCGCACCGGAGACCTCCCGCTCAACAGCAATGCTCCCGGTCCCGCGAGGGTCCACGAGAAAGACGTATGCGCCGGCAAGCGGGGATCCGTCCGCGCCCGTGCCTTTCCAGTCGACCAGGTAGCTTCCGGCACCATCGGCGTCGACCGCGACCGTCGCCACCCTCCCGTCGACGGCTGCTCGGCCGTCTGAGACCACATCGCCGTCGCTGAAGAGGCGGATCCGCAACGACTCCACCGGAACGTGGAAGCTGAGCGAGACCTCCTCGGGTGCCCTGACCACCACAGCGTCGACGCCGGGCGACGCATCGATCAGCTGATCCAACGCCGAGTCCGCCGATGCTGCGCCGGGACCCGCGACAACCGCCCCCGCCACCAGGGCGACGAAGAGCAGCCGGCGGATCATCCGTACCGTTCGGTCAGGATGCTCTCGAGCGTGTCGGCGGTGAGCTGCGGATCTCGATCAGCACTGAAACCGAGCTCCCAGATGATCAGTCCCTGATCATCGACGACATACACCGTTGCAGAGTGACCAACCTCGTAGCTGGTGTCACCCGGCTCGTGGTCTTCGACCTCGTAGAGGACCCCAAAGGCTTCCGCTGAGGCTGCGAGGCTCGCTTCGTCCGGGGCCAGTAGGCCGTGGTTCTTCTCGACGAAGACATCGAGATACGTGGAGATGGCGGATCCCTCATCCCGATCCGGATCCACACTCACCATGCCGACGGAGATCCGCTCAGCGTCCGCCTCCGGCATCAGATTCAGGGCGTTCGATAGTTCGGCGAGTGTGGTCGGGCAGACATCCGGACACGACAGGTAGCCGAAATACATCAGGAGGAGTTCCGACTCCGCGGCGACCGGGGCGAAGGGGAGGCCGGCGGAGTCTCCGGAATAGTCGACGAACTCGGTTGCTGACACATCAGGCGGCGGCCTCCGGTTGTAGCCGGCGCGATCCTCCGGATCCATCGAGGATCCCGAGCACGACACGGCGACAAACGCGACAGCGATGGCGAGCACAGCGGCCCGAAGAATCAAAACCTATCCCTCGCTTCCAGGCATCTCGGCCGCCTCGACCGGTGCCGTGATCTCCTTGCTGCACTCGTTCGTGAATGTGAGGGTGAACGCCTTCTCGTCCCCGACCGCGAGCGGCTCCTGGATGTCTATGGCCATCACGTGGAGACCACCAGGTTCCAGCTTCGTCGTCGCTCCGGCTGCCACCGGGATCTCCTGGCCGGGGACCTTCACCATGATCATCTGGCCGTCGCTCATCTTCGACTCGTGCAGTTCGTAGGTTGTGGCAAAGTCGGAACTGGCGCCGCTGAGAGCGAACGACTCGTCGCTGGTGTTCGTGATGTCCATGTAGAGCGCCGTGTTCGGCCCCGGTGGCAGGCGTACCCAGGCGTTCTCGATCTTGACACCACCACAGGCGTCGTCGCTCGACGACGAGCAGGCCGCTCCGATGAGGCTCACGGCCACGGCGAGGGCGACCACGAGGGCGTATCGGTTCTTCATGTGCTCCTCCAACAGAGTCAGTCGGTGGGATCAGTGGATGATTGCGGATGTTAGCGACGGGTTTCGGTCCCTCTTCCGCCTGCAGGTAGCCTCCCTTCCATGAACGAAGAGCACTCTCCACGGGAGGTCGGCGTCGGTCCACACCCTCAACCGTGGCCCGATGATCCCCGGCTCGATCCCATGCTCCTCGCGGAGGGCGACCGGCGAAACGTGGTCGACGGCTATCGCTACTGGAGTCGCGATGCGATCGTCGCCGATCTCGACGCCCGCCGTCACTCCTTCCACGTGGCGGTCGAGAACTGGCAACACGATTTCAACATCGGCAGCGTCGTGCGCAATGCGAACGCGTTCCTCGCGGCAGAGGTGCACATCATCGGCAAGAAGCGCTGGAATCGCAGGGGTGCCATGGTCACCGATCGCTATCAGCACGTCCGCCACCACCCCACCACGGAAGGGTTTGTGGCGTGGGCCCGGACCGATGATCTGCCAATTGTCGGGATCGACATCCTCCCCGACTCCACACCGCTCGAGACGACGCTTCTTCCGGAGCGGTGCGTGTTGGTGTTCGGTCAGGAGGGGCCAGGTTTGTCACAGGCCATCCGTGATGCGTGCGATGTCGTGTGCTCGATCGCCCAATTCGGCTCGACGCGTTCGATCAACGCAGGTGTGGCCTCCGGGATCGCCATGCACACCTGGATTCGTCAGCACACCGCGCCGGACTAGCCCGATACCTCGACGGCCTCGTATCCGTGGATGACGAACGCCGGCTTGCGCACGGGTGGCTCGACGAGGTGGAGATCCGGAACGACCCGCGCGAGTTCCTCGAGTGCCACCGACAGTTCGAGACGGGCCAGCGGCGCGCCGATGCAGGTATGTATGCCGCCTCCGAAGGTGATGTGGCTCGCGTCGCCGCGCGCGACATCGAATACGTCGGATTCGGCGAAATGCCGCGGGTCGCGGTTGGCACTGCCAAACAGCACGGCGATCTTGTCACCCTTCGAGAAGGCCACGCCGCCGTACGAGACATCGTCGGCCAACACCCAGCGCTCGAAGAGTTGGAGGGGTGGGTCGAAACGAATCATCTCTTCAATGGCGGTCCTCGGGGCCACACGACCGCCTTGAACGGCATCCCAGGCACCGTCGGTATTCAGCAGCGAGGTCATCCCGTTGCCAAGCGAGTTGACGGTCGCCTCATGCCCGGCGTTGAGCAACAGGACGATCGTCGAGACGATCTCGTCGTCGCTGAGTTGCCCGTCGGTGGTCTCGACCGTACACAGGCCAGAGATCAGGTCCTCGGCAGGATGCCGTCGTCGTTCGTCTATGAGGTCCCGACACCAGGCGTCGAACTCGGCAGAGGCGCGCACAGCCGACGCGGCCTGGTCCTCGGTGGTGTCCAATTCGTACATCTTGACGATGTGGTGTGACCAATCGAGGTATCGCGGCCACTCCTCGATCGGTGCGCCGAGCAGTTCGGCGATCACGTGGACGGAGAACGGCTGGGCGAAGTCGGCGAGCAAGTCGAACGTGCCGCCCGGGCCGGCCTCTTCCAGGAGTCGCTCCGCATGACCGGCGATCACGGGTCGCAGCCCCTCAATCCGCGTCGGCGTGAACTCCCGGAAGATCAGCTGTCTGAGTCGCCGATGTTCGGGCGGTTCGAGCATCAGCAGCGACCACTGCTCGATGCCGTAGTACGGTGCCCAGTCCTCCCGCCGTGGAGGAAGCCCGACCTCGGCGGCCGTCATGATCGGCTCAGGAACGCGACCGAGGCGCCGATCCCGCAGCGCCCGAAAGACGTCCTCGTAGCGGGTCAGAAACCACCGCTCGGAGCCGTCGCTGCCGGCCTGACGGAACACAGGTGTCTCTTCTCGGACCGTGTTCAACACGGGATAGGGATCCTGGAGGAATGCCGGGTCGGAGAAGTCGATGATCATGGTCGACACGGTAGACGCGAAAGGGCCGCCGCATGATGCGGCGGCCCATCGACTGGATCGAGATCTTCTCTACGGCTCGATGATGGGGCCGTCGTACGCGCCCTTGATGAGCTTTTCGAGGGTTGACCGAGCAGAAGCACGCTTGGTATAGCCCTGGCCCGTCGCGACGATCTGGCCGTTCGAGGCCTTGACACGGAACGCCCACTTGCCATTCTTCTGTTGGTAGAGCTCACCTTTGCCGGCCATACGATTCCCCTCCTTGGTTGCGGAACCAACCGCACCCTAGCCCGCGAAATCCTCCGGTAGCGACCATCAGAGGTTTTCGGGGCCCTCAGGCTCGTTTTCGCGCTCCAGATTGAGCGACGCCGAGTTGATGCAGTAGCGCAGACCGGTCGGGTTGGGGCCGTCATCAAACACATGGCCGAGGTGAGCGCCGCAATTCGCGCACGTGACCTCGGTTCGGACGGCAAACAGGCTCCGGTCAGCCTTTGTGTCCACGACACCCTCGTCCGATGGCTCCCAGAAGCTGGGCCATCCGCTTCCCGAGTCGAACTTCGTGCCGCTCGAGAACAGTTCGGCCTCACATACGACGCAGCGATAGACGCCCGGGTCTTTGGAATCCCAGTACTCCCCGGTGAAGGCTCGCTCCGTCCCGGATTCCTGGGTGACGTGATACTGCATCGGTGTCAGCTTCTCGAAGAGATCGTCGTTGTTGCTATCGCTCATGACCGCTGAGGCTACCCGCGCTTCCAGGGTGTGGAGACGATTCTCGAACCCGTCCGGCGTCCGCACCGCCGCCAGCGGTGATCGGCGGCGTGAGAACCCATGGAGACGCCTGCGCTACCGTTCGGTCATGGATACGCGAGCCATTGACGCGACACTCGAGACCCTGGCAGAGAACCGCGAACGGTGGGCCCGCCTCCCCCTTTCTACGAAGATCTACCTGCTCGACGATCTCCGCCGGCGTGTCGGAACCGTCGCCGCCGCGTGGGTGAGGGCGGCTACCTCCGCCAAGGAGATCGATCCGGGTTCCCCGTTTGTCGGTGAGGAATGGACATCCGGTCCATATGCGGTGGCGAGTGCGGCCGCCGCGATCGCAGAAACCCTGCGCCGCCTCGACGAGGGCATCCCCGTGCTGTCCGGCATCAGGGTGCATCCTCTGGCGGTGGACCAGGTTGCAGTCCGGGTGTTTCCGATCTCGAAGGACGACCGATTCCTTCTCAGCGGGCACACCGCCGACGTGTGGATGCAACCGGGCTACTCGGCGGACGATGTGGAACGGAACGCAGCGCGCTTCTACCGGCAGTCGGATCCGAAGGGCTCGGTTGCCGCCGTCCTCGGAGCCGGGAATCTCACCTCAATCCCTGCACTCGATCTTCTGACGGAGATGTTCACTCACGGCAGTGTCGTTGCCCTGAAGCTCAGCCCGGTGAACGACTATCTCATAGAGTTCTTCGAGGAGGTTTTCGGGACGCTCATCGAAGGAGGGTTTGTCCGGCTTGTGCGCGGAGGAACGATGGCGGGTGAGCATCTCACCCGCCATCCGCTCGTCGACCGTGTCCACGTCACGGGCTCCGGTCGTACCCACGACGCCATCGTGTATGGCACCGGCCCAGACGGCGCGGCACGCAAGGCGGCCGATGATCCAGTCACGGACATCGCCGTCACCGCGGAACTGGGCGGAGTCGGGCCTACGATCGTCGTACCCGGCGAGTGGTCGACGGCTGATCTCAGATACCAGGCCGAGCACATCATCAGCCAGAAACTCCACAACCACGGCTTCAACTGTGTTGCCTGCCAGATCCTCATCCTCCCGGAAGCTTGGGGCCAGGCGGACGCCCTCCTCGACATGATGAGGTTGGTCGCGTCCCATCTCGACGGCCGCGGCGCGTACTTCCCCGGTGCAGCGGAGCGCCAGAGCCAAGCAGTCGCCGCCCATCCGGAAGCCGAGATCCTGACCGACGGAGTCGCTCCGGTAACGTTCATCACCGGTCTCGATCCGGCCAGGACCGACGACGTGTGCTTCACCACCGAGTTCTTCGGTGCAGTACTTGGCGTGGTCCGGATCCCCGGCGACAGCGTTCAGGACTACCTCGAGAACGCGGCGTCGTTCGCCAACGAGACGCTCGACGGCAATCTGGGAGCGAACCTGATCGTCCATCCGGAGACCGCAACCGCGTACGCCGATGCTCTCGACCGGGCCATCCGATCCCTGCGCTACGGCACCATCGCCGTCAATTCATGGGTCGGGGTGGCGTATGCCATGACCCGCGCGACGTGGGGTGCCTTCCCCGGGAACACCCGCCGCGACATCCGATCCGGAAATGGGGTCGTCCACAACGCCTTGATGCTCGAGGGAATCGAACGCACGGTGGTGCGCGGACCATTCGCTCCGTTTCCGCGAACGATAAGACAGGGTGTGTGGCACACCGAGCCGCTCCCGCCTCACTTTGTGACGAACCTCAATGCGGCAAGAATCGGGGAACAGCTGACCGAGTTCGCCGTCACTGGATCGTTGCGGCCGATCCCGGGGCTTCTCGCGGCCGCCCTCCGGGCCTAGCGGGAGGATTCGACCCCGGCGCGGCGCAGCGCTGCAACGACCGGCTTCAGGGGCAGACCGACGACATTGCTGCGCGAACCGGCAAGGCCACTCACGAAGCGTGCACCGCTGCCCTGGAGGGCGTAGGCGCCGGCCTTGTCAAGCGGCTCTCCCGATGCGGCATAGGCCTCGGCATCGCTCCGATCGATACCATGCATCGAAACCAGCGTGGTGTCGAACCCATCCTCCACGATCGATCCGGCTTGGGCGAGTGCCCACCCCGTGATGACCAAGTGGGTGCGACCGGCGATCGACAGGAGCATGTCGACGGCTTCCCCCTCATCGTCGGGCTTGCCCAGAATCGCTTGGTCGAGCACCACGGTGGTATCCGCGCCAAGAACGATCGTGTCATCGGAGGCCGCCACCGCGAGCGCCTTCGCGCGGGCGAGTCGCACGACCATCCGATCCGGGTCCTCCGAATCGAGCAGCGTCTCGTCGACGTCGGGGTCCCGCACGTCGAACTGGAAGCCTGCTGTGCTCAACAGCAGGTGCCGCCGGGGTGAGCTGCTAGCGAGGATCAACTGCGTCATGGACTTCATGATCGCAGGGTGCGGGCGAGATGCGGTACGGTCTGAACGAGCGATCGGAGGAGCTATGCAACGCACGATCTACGGCCCCGAACACCGACTCTTTCGCGAGAGCGTCAATCACTTCATCGCAATCGCGATTGTGCCGAACCACGACTTGTGGACCCGCGCCGGCCGCGTTGACAAGGCCATGTTCCGTGCCGCAGGCGAACAGGGACTGCTCGGCATGGCTATCCCGGAGGCGTACGGCGGTGGCGGGATCAACGACTTCCGATACAACGCCATCATCAACGAGGCGGTCACCGCGTCCGGTGCCGCAGCGTCCGGACTCTGCATCACGCTCCACAACGACATCTGTATCCCCTACTTCCTGTCACTCGCCGACGAGGGACAGCGCGATCGTTGGTTCCCCGGCCTTGCTTCCGGTGACCTGATGACCGCCATCGCCATGACGGAGCCGGGCACCGGGTCGGATCTCGCAGGGATCTCGACGACCGCGGTGCTCGATGGCAACGCCTACGTCGTGAACGGATCGAAGACGTTCATCACCAACGGATTGAACGCCGACTTGGTGATCGTCGTTGCCCGAACCTCCCCCGATCCCCACGGCGGCTTGACGCTGCTCGTCGTGGAAAGCGGGATGAGCGGGTTCGAGCGGGGCCGCAACCTCGAGAAGATCGGGATGCACGCGCAGGACACCTCCGAACTCTTCTTCAACGACGTCCGCGTCCCCGTCGAGAATCGACTCGGACCGGAGGGGTCGGGATTCGTGCAGTTGCTCACCCATCTACCGCAGGAGCGCCTCAGCATCGCAGTCGGTGCCGTCGCCGCGGCCGAGGCGGCGCTTTCGATCACGATCGACTACGCGCGAGAACGGACGGCGTTCGGGCGGCCGATCGGCCGCTTCCAGCACAACCGCTTCGTCCTCGCCGAGCTGAAGACCGAAGTGGACATTGGACGGGTCTTCGTGGACCGCCTCATCGAAGAGCACCTGGCGGGCAACCTCACGATCGAGCGGGCGGCCGAGGCAAAGTGGTGGACCACCGAGATGCTCCGTCGTGTTGTCGACGCCGGAGTGCAGTTGCACGGCGGATACGGCTACATGGCCGAGTATCCGATCGCCCAGGCCTATCTCGATGCCCGCCTCCAGACCATCTACGGCGGAACCACCGAGATCATGAAGGAGATCATCGGAAGAGGCCTGGGCCTGTAGGGGGATCGCGCCCCTCGTCCCGGAAGGGGGGACGCGGAGGAGCGCCAGTGACGACGCAGCGGCGCATTCGCCTCCTCCTTCGCGGGCATCGTCTTCTGTCACCGGCCGCTGATACGTTGCGGATATGGATACGAAGGGGTTCACCTCTGATGCGCTCGAGCGAGGACTGCTCCAGAGTGAAGCTGCTATTGCCCGTGAACGCGGTCGGCAGATGACGGCGTTGCGTGAGTTGGATCATCGCCAGGTCGGCTTGAGTGACGGGTACCGGTCTTTGAAGGGTGGGCGACGGGGAGGACGGATGTCGCCACTGGGACGATCGGGTTCGACCGGACCGTTGCGGTCCGCCCTTCTTCGGGCCGTCACGACTCGTGTGACGTTCTGGGCGAAGTGGCCGGGTTCGACATTGACGGGATCCGGGATCGTGTGGCGCGCCGCCGCACATCACGCGTTGACGAGGAGGTCGCGTGCAACGCCCGGTATGTGTCGGTTCGGCCCAATGTGGATGGGTCGGCGTGGCGTCTCCACGGGCAGCTCCCGGCGCAGCGGGCCGCATCGTCGTCGACGCCCGCGACGCGAGCGCCGACGTCTTCCCCACTAACCCGGACGGCACCGTGCCACGGTCGGCGCGCAGATGCCGACGCCCTGTGGTCGATCAGCCTCGACTCCCTCATCGGCGGTGACGGCGCCACGGCCTCGACACCTCAACCCCACTGCTGGCCGATGTTCGTGGACGGGTCGGAGGCGGCTGGTACGAATGGTGAGGCCGGTGTTCAGGTTGAGGCCGGGCCGCGGGTCGGGGCGCACACGACCGACGCGATCCTGGGCGACGGCAGTGTTGAGGTCACCGCCCGCACCACCGACGGCACCCCCCACTCGCCCTCGGCCGCCGCAGCCGCGTGATCGCGCCGAGGCTGCGCCGGTGTGTGCCGGTTCGTGACGGCGGGGTCTGCACCGCAGCGGGCCGCGTGTCGCGCTCTCGCCTCCACGTCCATCACACCATCTCATGGTCCCACGGCGGCCGCACCGACCCTTCATCGCCACCCCAACGCAGACGACACTCACACCCACACATCCACATGAGAGCCCAAACACGGAAGACCAGGCCAACCCGCGTCGTCCAGATCGAGGCTCGCGGCACTCCCCCGCTCAGTCGAACGCTGCAATACCCGTGATCGCCTGGCCCAGCACCAGCGTGTGTACTTCGTTCGTGCCCTCGTAGGTGTAGACCGACTCGAGGTTGTTCATGTGGCGGATCACCGGATACTCGAGCGTGATGCCGTTCGCACCGAGGACGCTGCGGGCCTCCCGGGCCACTTCGAGCGCCGACCGCACGTTCTGCATCTTCCCGAAGCTGATCTGCTCCGACGTCAGGGTCCCATCGTCGTGTTTGCGGCCGAGATGCATCGAGAGCAGCATCCCCTGGTTCACCTTCACCATCATCTCGGCAAGCTTGCGCTGCGTCAGTTGGTATGACGCAATCGACTTGGAGAACTGAACGCGATCCTTCGCGTATGCAAGCGCGGATTCATAGCAGGCGCGGCCCGCCCCGATGGCGCCGAACATGATCCCGAACCGGGCTTCGTTGAGGCACGAGAGCGGACCCTTGAGCCCGGTGACGTTCGGCAGCACGGCGTCGGACGGGAGCCGAACGCCGTTGAGGATCAGCTCCGACGTGACCGACGCCCGCAGCGACATCTTCTGGTGGATGTCGTTGGTCGAGAAGCCGGGTGTATCGGTCGGAACAATGAACCCGCGGATTCCCTCGTCGGTGTGGGCCCAGACGACGGCCACGTCGGCGATACCGCCGTTCGTTATCCACATCTTTGTGCCGTCGATGAGCCAGTCGGCACCGTCTCTGCGCGCCCTCGTCTTCATGGACCCCGGATCTGAACCGGCATCCGCCTCGGTGAGGCCGAAACACCCGATGGTCTTCCCTGCGGCCATCGATGGGAGCCACTGCTGCTTCTGCTCTTCGGACCCGAATGCCCAGATCGGGAACATCGCAAGCGAGCCCTGGACCGAGACGAAGCTCCGAACTCCGGAGTCACCGGCTTCGAGCTCAGTGCATGCGAGGCCGTAACTGACGGCGTTGGTGCCTGCGCACCCGAAGCCCTCCAGGTGCATGCCGAACAAACCAAGGGCACCCATCTCGTTGGCAAGCTCTTTCGGGAACGTGCCCGCTTCGAACCAGCCGGCCACATGGGGAAGAATCTTGTCGCCGACGAACTCCCGAACGGTGTCACGAATGAGACGCTCCTCATCCGTGAGAAGGGAGTCGATTTGCAGGAAGTCATGCGGGGTCTCGCCCCCGGGGCGAATGCGGGAACTCATCGCGCCAGCCTACCCGTCGGGGGACGTGCCGCCGGCATCAGCCCCCCACCACATCGTGAGTTGCGGGAAGGCGATGACAATGCCGCGCGACGCGAACTCGCGGTCGATCGCGCGACCGACGGCGTCCTTGGCCCGCTCTGATTCGAGGATCCCCGGATGATGCCAGAACCGGAGCATGAACTCGATGGCGTGATCTCCCATCCCGCTGATGAGCGCCTCCGGGGGCGGATTCCTGTGGGTCGTGTCGCACGACGCTGCGGCCTCTTCGAGCACCCGTGCGGCGAGAGCGACATCGGTCCCGTACCGAACACCAACATGGAACGTAGAGCGACGCGTCCCCAGGTCGGTCAGGTTGGTGATCGGCTCATTGATGAGCACCTTGTTGGGGACAAAGGCCGTTTCACCGTCCATCGTTTCGATCCGCACCGTCCGCCCCGTGACTTCCTTGACGATGCCGGTACCGGCCGTTGTCACGATCTGATCGCCGACGGCGAACATCGGACTGGCCTGGAGGACCAGCCCTGACGCGAAGTTCTCCACGATCCCACGGCCGGCGAAGAAGACGACGATCGCGACAATGATGATGACGATCACCGCCGGTCCCATATCGACGTTGAGGATCACCAGTGCATACACGATGCCCAACAGGATGATGATCCATCCTGCGGAGCGCGAGATGACGAGAGCACCTTCCTTGGAGAGGTTCGGTACCTTGCCTAGGAACGGACGCAAGGCTCGCCGCACGATCCGTGCAAGGACGAATGCCAGGAGAATGATGCACAACGCCCACACGAAATCCCACACCGTGAGGCTCTCCGCGTCGACGAAGTTGGTCACCGTATCTGCGGTGGGCACTTGTTGGAATGCGATCATGCCGGCGCTCCTGCGAAGAGTGGTTGCTGGCCCCCGCCTACCGCTCGGCCGAGCCCGGTCCACGCGAGGTCATCCATGAATGACCAGCTGGTCCGGTGGATCGACGTCGGTCCGAACGCGGCGAGGGCTGCACGGTGTTTCGCTGCCGGGTATCCCTTGTTGCGGTCGAAGTCGTAGGCCGGATAGTGCGGGGCGAACGAGCGCATCAGCCGATCGCGAGTGACCTTGGCCAGGATCGACGCGGCAGCGATCGTCAATGAAGTGGCGTCACCCCGCACAATCGTCTTCACCTTGGACGATCCCACGAAGTCCCACTTCCCATCCAGGAGGATTCGATCGGGTTCGAGTCCGAGTCCGTCGAGCGCACGACGCGCGGCCAGCCGTTGTGCCGCCGACATCCCGAGGCGATCGCACTCCTCCGGCGAGGCGTGACCAACCGCCCATGCCGTGCACCAGTCCGCGATCCTGTCGAACAGCGCCTCTCGTTGCGATTCGCTGAGCATCTTCGAGTCGCGGATACCGTTCACGCGGCGGTTCTGGGGGACTACGGCGGCCGCCACCGTCAACGGTCCCGCCCATGACCCGCGACCCACTTCGTCGAGTCCGGCAATGAATGGCAGTCCTTCTGCCCAGTAGCGTCGTTCGACGCCAAGGCCCGGCGGCTTGGAACGGATTGCCTGGCTCATGCGGTGGCGACTCACCGGGCGAGGATAACCCCTATGCCCGCGAGCTTCGGTTAGTTCGTACGGAGATCGTTCGGGTAGTACGCATAGCGGGCGACGTCCCCGCCTTGACGCCGAAGGACGCGACGCCAGAGCGTGGTCGGCACAGGGTCGAAGACATCATCTCGCAAGCCCTCGACAGGAACCCACGAACCGACGGCGAGCTCCATCTCGAGTTGTCCCGCTCCCCAGCCGGCGTAGCCGGAGAAGACCCGGGCCTCGCTGATGCCGGCGATTGATGAGGGGTCGATGGAAACGTCCACGAAGCCGACGCCACCGAGCACCGGCCGCCACCCATCGCATGGTTCGATCACCGGCCGATAGGCCAAACCGATCGCCGTCTCTCGCTGCACGGGTCCGCCCTCGAAGATGCGCGCCGGCGCGGCGAGATGGTCAATCCATTCAGGGAGGTGATCGGCCACCGGGAGGTCGAGGGGTCGGTCGAGAACGAGGCCGACCGCGCCGTCCGCTCCGTAGTCCATGATGAGCACCACACTCCGGTAGAAGTTCGGGTCGACCAGCGCCGGCGAGGCGACGAGGAGCATGCCTGAGCGGACTTCCGTCATGGACCTAGGTTGGCACGAACCGGAACCGTCCGCGGCCGCTCAGTGGCGAGCAGGATCCTTGTCGGGTACCAACGCCCCTCCCGAAAGGATCGAGACGTGTCCGTCGTCCCAGCGGACCTCGACGGTGTGGCCTTCGACCCGCTGGACGATGCCCCTCCTGGGCTCTCGCCCCACCGTCTTCGTGAGGGTCTTGACTCGTTGACCTTTGTGCACGCTCATCGTGGCGACCTCCCTCGGGTACTACCGAGATCCTACGCTCTCGAGCCACACGTCGGCAGGGACCTTCTCCTCTCTCGTCTCAGCCGCGCAGCGACTTCTACCGGCTATCGTCGAGACGAGGAGGTGCCTATGAAGCTCTGGAGCAATGATTTCTCCGACGGCAACCGCATCCCCGGAGATTTCGCCTTCGGTCTCCCCGACGCCGCCGACCACGTGGTATTCGGGCCGAACCGGAATCCCCACCTGGCCTGGTCGGGCGTCCCCGAAGGCGCCATGAGTCTCGCCGTAATCGTCCACGACCGCGATGTTCCGACTCGCCCGGACGACGTGAATCAGGAGAGGCGGGAGGTACCCGCCGATCTTCCGCGGGCAGACTTCTTCCACTGGCTCCTGATCGATCTCGCGGCGGATGTCACCGAACTAGCCGCCGGATCGTTCTCGGACGGCGTCGTGCCCCACGGCAAGGAAGCCGCCGTCGGGCCGCTCGCGACCCGGCAGGGCATCAATGACTACACCTCGTGGTTCGAGGGTGACCCGACGATGAGCGGTGATTACTACGGCTACGACGGACCGTGCCCACCGTGGAACGACAGCCTCCTTCATCACTACGAGTTCACGATCTTCGCTCTCGACGTGGACGTAGTGGATGTCGAAGGGCGGTTCACCGGAGCCGACCTACGCGCCGCGCTTGCGGGCCACGTCCTCGATTCGGCCTCGTTCGTCGGGACCTACACCTTGAACCCGCGTTTGCGGTAGACGACTGGCTGCCCGATTTGCTGGATCGCGGTGTATGTTCGGTCGCATGGATGTCAGGTTGGCTCGATACGAAGACCTCGATGCGATTGAAGACGTCGCCTTCTGGGCCTGTTTCGAGGCCATCGGCGAGATGGTGCCCGACGATGTGGTGGCGTCGGAAATGAGGAACCGATTCCGCAAGGCCGTCCTGTCCGAACACCTCCTTTCGCATCGCCTCCTCCTTGGTATCAACACCGCCGGCATCATCGAACTCGTTGCTCTGGTTGATGAGGCGCACGATCACACGTCTCTGACAACCGTCGTTGCGCCGTCTCACCCGTCACAGGAACCAGACGGCACGGCGTTGGTCGCGGCGCTCAGATCGATGGGCTGGGTTGGGCCGCTCTCGTCGAGCGTGGCGCTCGGCAACACCACCCACGAGCAGTTCCATGAGTCGGCAGGGTTCGCCCCCGGCGACGTGGTCGTTGAGCATATCCATGGGCACGATGTCTTCAGGCGTGAGTGGTGGCTCGAACCGGCGCTCTCGGCCGCCGGGTAGTCTCACCGCCATGGACTATCGAGCACTTCCCAAGGCCGTTCTCCACGATCACCTCGATGGTGGAGTCCGCGTTTCCACCATCCTCGAACTCGCTGACGAGTACGGCTACGCCGACCTTCCCGCGACGACCGTCGAGGATCTCGCGGCGTGGTTCCACCAGGGCCGCTCCGGATCCCTCGAGCGGTACCTGGAGGCGTTCGAGTACACGATTGCGGTGATGTGTAGCCCCGAAGCGGTCCGGAGGGTCGCCTATGAGGCCGGCGTCGACCTCGCGGCCGATGGGGTTGTGTACGCGGAGGTCCGCTTCGGCCCAAGCCTTCACATGATCCACGGATTGCGGCGCGAAGAGGTCATCGAAGCCGTGCTCGACGGATACGCCGCGGCGCAACGTGACACCGGGGTCGTCCTGTACGGCATCGTATGCGCCCTTCGTCAGGAGACGGATTCCGAGGAGGTCATCCGAGCCGCCATCCCCTATCTCGACCGCGGAATCGTCGCATTCGACCTCGCGGGACCCGAGACAGGGTTTCCTGCGGACAGCCATCTTGCCGCGTGCCGGCTCGCGCGTGACGCGGGGTTCGGCCTCACGATCCACGCCGGTGAGGCCGACACGGCCGATTCGATTTGGAGGGCGGTGGCCCGGTGTGCTGCAACGAGGGTCGGCCACGGCGTTCGGATCGCCGACGAGACGAACTTCGATGGATCCACGATCACGGAAGTCGCGCCGTTGGCCAGACGGATCCGCGATCATCGTATTCCGCTGGAGGTCGCGATCACATCCAACCTTCACACGTCGGCGTTCCCGTCGGCGAGCGGGCACCCCTTCGGCGCGCTCTACCGCAGCGGCTTCAACGTGTCGATCAACACGGACAACCGGTTGATGAGCGGGATCACCATGACCGACGAGTATCGACTGGCGTCAGCGACGTTCGACCTGGATGCGAGCGACCTCTCTGCCATCACCGTTGCCGCCATCGAGGCCGGCTACGGCGACTGGCCGACCCGGAAGCGACTGATCGACGAGGTGGTCGTTCCGGCCTACGCCAGCGCTGAGTCGAGCCAGGCAGCGACCTCGGACAGCACCTGAGTCTGCTCCGGCTCGTTGTGCAGCTCGTGACGGAGGCCTGGGTACACCTTCCGCTCGACACCGTCGACCGACGCGAGTGGGGCGGACGCCGACGGCGGAACGAGCGTGTCGTCTGCGCCATGTATCACGAGCGTCGGGGTGTCGATCGACGCCATTGCCGAGCGGACGCGGGCTTGCGCATTGAACATCTCGAGGGCAAGTCGCGTGGTCGCCTTGGTGTACACCAGCGGATCGGCAAAATACGCTTCGCCGACCGTCTCGTCGCGCGATAGCTGGTCACCGTCGATCGGGTTCGACAAGGCGATCTTCGGCGCCACCCGTCCGAGCACCTGGGCCGCTAGGCGCAGGGCGCCGGGAATATCGGCGTCGAGTGCCGGAGCCGACACCACGGCCGCGTCCGGATGCGGCCGATCTTCGGCGAGGTAGAGGGTCGAGATGAGACCTCCGAGCGAATGGCCGTATATCACCCACGGCAGATCGGTTCTCACGAGGCCGGACCCAGCGATGCCCTCGACGTCATCGAGGAAATCACTGAATGCTCCGACGTGACCTTTGGTGCCTCCCGACTGGCCGTGTCCCCGGAGATCGAATGCTGCAACCGCGTAGCCCCGATCCGCGAAGAAGCGGGCGACATGATCCCAGCGGCCCGAGTGTTCGGCGAGGCCGTGCACGATCAGCATCCCTCGCCGCGGGTCTTCATCGGGAGTCCACGACCTCGTGAAGAGCTCCAGGCCGCCTCCGGTCTCGAACGTTCCGGTTGTCTCATCCATGGTTGATTCCTCTCGATGCGGCGAGGGCAGCCCCAACGATGCCCGCTTCGTTTCTGAGTGTTGCCGGCACGACGGGCGCCCGGGTGGTGAGGAAGTGGGCGTAGGTCTCGAAGCGCCTGGAGATACCGCCGCCGAAGACGATCAGGTCCGGCCAAAAGAGCTCCTCGACGTAGTCCAGGAGCTCGTCGACCCGCTGCGCCCACCAGTCGATCTCGAGGTCGCCACGCTTAACGAGCCGCCCGGCGGCGTATTGCTCGGCCTTCTGGCCTTTGAAGATCAGGTGTCCCAGTTCGGTATTGGGCACGAGCTCTCCCCCGTATAGATAGGCGCTCCCGATTCCGGTGCCGAACGTCAGCAGAATCACGACGCCGGGCTCCCCCTTGGCCGCACCGAATGTCACTTCTGCGAGGCCCGCCGCGTCGGCGTCGTTCAGCACGATGACGGGGAGGTCGAGGCGATCCCGAAGCATCTCGGCGACGTTCACGTCGATCCACCCCGAATCGATGTTCGCCGCCGTCTTCACCACGCCATCGATGACAACACTCGGGAGGGTCACACCGACCGGTCCCGACCACCCGTGCGACGCGACAATCTCAGCGATCGCGTCGGCCACGGCCTCGGGCGTCGACGGCTTGGGGGTGGGAATGCGCGTCCGCTCTTCGGCAAGAGTTCCCGTTGTCAGGTCAACCGGGGCGCCCTTGACACCGGAACCGCCGACGTCAACTCCGAACACCTGCACGCCTATGCCTCCTGGTTGATGGTCTGCTCGAGGGTCGCAGCATATCGGTTGAGGTCGGCGCCGGATGCGTTCTCAAGAAGTTCGATCCTGATTCCGCCCGGTAGTTCCCGATAGGCAGAGGACACCACCTCGATGCCGGGCAAGCCCTCCATGGCTTCGGTCCGCGGCACGAGGAGCACCAGGATCGGACTCTGCGGCTTGAACGCGAGATGCACTCCCGGGATCTGGCGCAAACGCTTCGCCACATTCCTCATCCCGCCCAGTGCATCCTCCGCCATGTTCCGCGGCACGCTCGCTTCTCTCGCCACCACCGTGGCATACCGTGGCAGCGGTCGCAGGTCCGACCACCTCCCGGTGACGCACACCAGGTGCTCGGGCGACGGATCCTCGAACAACCCGAAGAAGTTCGGATGACCGACGACGACGGGCCGTCCATAGTGCGTCGGAACCACGGTGCGCCCACGGACAAACGGCAACTCCTGAGCGCCAGGGAGCGCCAGAAGGGTGCGACGGAGGTCGGTTGGCAGGGCTCGCGAGAACCCGAACGGTCCTGATGAAAGCGCATGGAAGCCCTCGGGAATCAATGCGCCACGAACGGCAGGGCCGTAATCGTGGCCGGGTGCCATGTTTCGCGTATCTCAACCTCGACGTCGCCCGGATCAGCAACCGGAGGCGAGAGATACGCGAGAGCAATTCCGTGACCGAGCGTCGGGCTGAAGTTGCCGCTGGTCACACGTCCCTCCGATCCTCCGGCCCGCACGCCGCAACCGGATCGGGGTATCACTCTGCCGATCGTGGAGATGGCAACCATCGAACGGTCGAGTCCTTTGTCGCGTTGAACGACCAATGCCTCTCGGCCCACGAAGTCGTGGTCCCATGCCACGACCCATCCAAGCCCCGCCTCGAGCGGCGTGGTCTCTTCGTCAAGGTCCTGGCCCCACAGGGGATAGCCCATTTCGAGACGGAGGGTATCGCGGGCTCCCAGCCCACACGGCACGGCGCCCGCCTGCACGAGGTCCCGCATCAGATGGACGCCGCCTCCGGCCGCTACCGCAATCTCGGCACCGTGCTCCCCCGTGTATCCCGTTCCGGCGGCGATGTACCAGGAACTCCGGTACTCCCCGGTGACGACCCTGAATCGGCCCGGCATCGTGCCGAGCACCGTCTCCACCACGGATGCCGACTCGGGACCCTGAACGGCCACGAGCACGGTCTCGTTTCGGAGTGCACGCACCTCCCCGTCGGAGGCGACTCTGGCGGAGAAGCGGCTGAGGATCTCGTCGAAGTTCGTCCCGTTTGGCATGACCCAGTACCGATCCTCCTCGAGCCTCCAGACGATGACATCGTCGACAACGCCGCCGTGATCGTTCAATGCCATGCTGTACTGGGCGCGGCCCGGCTCGACTCTTGCGATGTCGTTGCACAGCTGGCCACGGAGAAGCTCCGTGGCCCCGGGACCTGCGACGAGGAATCGCCCGAGATGCGAAACGTCGAAGATTCCGACACCCGTTCGAACGGCGTGATGTTCGGCAATCACGCCCTCGTACTGGACCGGCATCGTCCATCCTCCGAAGTCGGTGAACCGAGCGCCGAGCTCGGCGTGGACGTCATGAAGGGGTGATTGAGCCACGATTCACTCCTGGTCGACAGTATCCACCAGGCTAGTGCCGGCGGCAGGCCGCTAGACGGCTGCGGCTTCATCCGAGAGATTGACGACCCTCGGTGGACCGGGGATGCGTGTCGGGACGACAGAAGACAGACCGTCTCGGGGCCGGTCGAGCTCGTACTTGACCAGTAGGTGGTGAAAGTCGCGCCGGTAGAAGACCTTGCAGCGAACATCCGGGTAGAGCTCGCGAAGGCGCCTGACCTTGCGATTCTTCTTCGTGACGAGTTTCTGGTTCATCGTCGTGATCTCGATATACAGATCATCGTCCGGCAGGTAGAAGTCCGGCCGAAACTGCCGGATCGGGTTGCCGGCGGTGTCCCACTCGATCGCGAATGCCCGCGGCTCGTACTCCCACAGCACGTCGTAGAAATCCAAGAGCCGCGCGAACTCGCGCTCGCTGGAATGGGCGAACACCACATCGTCCGCCGGCGCCGCGAGGAGATCGTCGTTCAGTGAGCCGCTGCCGTCGATGCCGTCACCTCGCGCTTGCCTGGAATCGCATGATCCGGGAACAGCCGGTGGATCTCGCCGACGAGTTCTTCCTGAACCGGCCCAACGGCGATTCCGAACACTCCCTGCCCACCGCGAAACACATCCACGACTTCAGAGGGGCTGTGTGCTGCGTAGATCGTCTTGCCGTCGGAAAGGAGGGTGACGTTCGAAAGTGAGGTCTCCGACACCAGTTCGGCGCGAAGGATGTCCATCGCCTTGCGGATCTTCTTCAGGGACATGCCGGCGTCCAGAAGACGCTTGACGACCTTCAGTTGCACGATATCCGGGAACGCATAGAGCCGCTGGCTTCCCGAGCCGGTGGCGCGCTGCAGGGACGGTGTGATGAGCCCGGTTCGAGCCCAGTAGTCGAGCTGACGATATGTGATGCCGACCAAGCTGCACACCTGCGGGGCGCGATACCCCTCGGCGGCCTGGTCCAGCCTGCTGTCCACCATCTTGTTTCATGCCTCCCGGCTCGCCCAGCTTACACCGCTGTAATTCCGCCAGCTGAACTACGAGCGTGAAACTAGGATCGGCCGGGTCGCGTTGTCAACAACCCTTGTGGATAAGTCGACCGTGGCTCAAGAATCGGAGCCGGCCTCGAAGTCCTCCGGGGTGACGTCGTCGAGGAACTCCCGGAAACGTTCGATCTCCTGTTCTTCCGAATCGTCGTGGATCTCGACGCCGGCTTCGTCTAGGAGTTGCTTGGATGCGAAGACGGGTGATCCCGCTCGTGTCGCGAGGGCGATCGCGTCCGAGGGACGCGACGAAATCGTAAACAGCTCACCGTCACTCTCGATGACGAGATCGGCGTAGAACGTGCCCTCGTCAAGCGAGGTCACGTCAACCCGTTCGATGTCGGCGCCGAGTACATCGATCAGCGACTTCATGAGATCGTGAGTCAGTGGCCGTGCGGTCTCGACACCTTCGAGTGCGAGGGCGATCGCCGTCGCTTCCGGCGTGCCGATCCAGATCGGCAGGTATCGGTTCCCGTCGCGCTCACGCAGCAGCAAGATGGGTGTGTTCGTCGGCAGTTCGATCCGAACACCGACGACCTCCATGGGGACCCGTTCGCTCATATGCTCAGCCTATCACCGAGCGGTCGTTCATCCCGCGGGACGTTGACCGTGTGCGAACGCGCGGCGACCGAATGCGTCGGGGTCAGAAGTCAGGACCGAGAGGTCCATCACCGCCCAAATCGAGGGCACGTTGCGGTAGCGACCCTGCCAATCCATCCCGTACCCGAGAAGGAACTCGTCCCCCACCTCGAAACCGCGGTGCTCGACCGGCACGTCGACGATTCGCCGGCTCGCCTTGTCGAGCAAGGCCACCGTCGTCACCGAGGACGCCCCGCGCGCCGTCAACATCTTGCGCAGTGTCGCGAGCGTCAGTCCCGTGTCGACGATGTCCTCGACAATCAGAACCGAGCGGCCCTCGATGGGAACGGAGAGGTCCATGGCCACCGAGACCCGACCCTCTCGTCCGAACCGTGTGAGGTTCAGAAAGTCGATCTCGACCGTCAGGGGAAGGTACTTGACGAGGTCGGTCAAGAACGGGACCGATCCCTTCAGCACCCCGATCACCACCGGGTCTTCCTCGGCCAGACCGTCGGTGATCTCGCTGCCGAGCTCGGCAACGCGCTGTCGCAGGGTGGCGGCATCGATCACCTCGACGAACGGATCAGTCATGCGTCGCCTCCTGCAATGCTCGGGAGTACGCCCTTGAGCCACTCGGTGATCAGGGATGCCTTCGGGAGGTCGGTCAGTGCGGACATCCGCCAACGCCCGTCATCGATCCGCGGCATTGCCCCAAGGCGCCGTTCCTCGGACTCGGAGAGTCCGAGGTCGGTTGTCACTACCGCTCCCCCGCCTTGCTCGGAGAAGAACGGCCGGAGCCAGCGATCCCGCAGTCCGTACGTCGTGTACGCCCAGTCGATCAACTCGCGCGTGTCGCTGAAGTGGTCGTCCGATCCCATGACCACGGTCACGACCCGCCGCTGTGCGAGTTCTGTTATTCCGAGCAGCACCTTGTTCGCCAACGGGGTGTCGCCGGTCTTGAGACCGACAACGCCGGGGTACGTCCCGAGGAGGCGATTCGTGTTGTTGACCTGACGTACCTTCCCGGTGGGATCTTCCGGCATCTTGATCGTCTTGATGCGGGCAATCTGCTGAACCACCGGGTAGTCGAGCGACGCTGTGGTCATCGTCACGAGATCGTTGGCCGTCGAGTAGTGCGCCTCGTTGTCGAGCCCGTTCGGATTCGCAAAGTGCGTGTCGTCCATGCCGAGTTCCTCGGCACGTTCGTTCATCATGGCCACGAACGCATCAACGTCGCCATCCCCGACGTGCCAGGCGAGGGTGAGGGCAGCGTCGTTCCCCGATCGGACGAGCATGGCAACGAGGAGGTCGTAGACCGTCCACTCCTCTCCGGCAACGAGTCCTGCGCTCGAACCCCGGCTTGCTGTGGCAGATGGGGGAACCGTGACGATCTCGTCGAGGTCAGCGTTGTCGAGCACGATCATGGCGGTCATCACTTTGGTCACCGACGCCATCGACCGCCGCTCGTTGAGGTTCCACGTCGCGAGCATCACATCGGCGGTCTCGTCGTACACCGCCCACGAGTAGGCGCTCACCTCTGGAGGGTCTGTGGACGCGACCGGTTCGACCGGTGCCGTGGAGTGCGGACCGAGCGGTGCGAGGAGCGCGAGTACGAGGGCGGTTGCGACTGCTGAGATCATCGTTCGAGGAGGGTCCGAAGCCTACCCCGAGTGATGCTTTCTTGAAGTAATGCGGCGGCCTGCGAGCAGTCGGCCAGCGTCTCCGCGGCCTGGTGGCGGTTGTCTGGATTGCGGTGGCGCAGCAGCGGCGCGACGAGCTGACCAAGGAGATCGATCTGGCGGTCGGCGCCGAGCCGAATCGCTCGCAGGTGCCGCACTTCGAGGCCGTGACTCAAGAGGCGGTGCGCCGCCCGTGCAATCGTGAGGTCATGGTCTCGGAACACATCGGTCCCGTCGGGAAGGTGCATGGGGACGAGAATCCCGACGTCGATCAGACTGGTCAGTTGATGCGCCGACAAACCAGATGCGCGCATCAACTCCGCGGGCGTCAGCGACACGCCGGACGTCGCGAAGTATGCCTCCGGCGGCGGGCCGGTCTCCGGGGCTACAGGCGACTCCTCTCCCTGGTCCCACGCCGAGAGCTTCGACTTGATGACTTTGAGGGGGAGGTAGTGGTCTCTCTGCTCTTTGAGCACGTACTCGATCCGGCGTACGTCCTCCTCGGTGAAGATCCGATACCCGGAAGCCGACCGACTCGGCTCGACGAGTCCCTGCGTCTCGAGGAAGCGAAGTTTGGACACAGTGACGTCCGGGTATTCGGGCTTGAGGAGGTTGATCACCTCACCGATGCTCCGGGTTCGGGCGGCGCGCAGTGGAGGTGAGCTCATCACACGTTCCCGCGGGCGACGACAAGGTGGAACTTCCCGATGATGATCTCGTCCCCTGCTGACAGCGCAAAAGCGTCGATCCAGGATCCGTTGACGTAGGTGCCGTTCGTCGAGCCCAGGTCCCGAACGAGAAGTGAGTCCCCGCCGGCCGCAAACAGGGCGTGATGACGCGACACGGTGACGTCTCCGAGGAAGATGTCGCAGTCCGACCCCCGCCCAACGAGTGTGTCTCCTCCCGCAAGCACATAGGTCAACCCGGCTTGGGGACCGGTCTCGATGATGAGCGCCCAGCCGAACGCGCCTGTAACGCTGCTCCCGGAGGCGCCGCTCGCAGAGGCGTCACGTTGAGGCGTGAATGTGATGGTCTCGTCGCGTTCGACGTCCGGGTCCTGGTGCTCATCCTGGGGTGCCATGGGGCCATGCTACCTCAACCCTCGACCGATCCTTGAGGGTTTCCGACCGCAAGGCGGCTTTCGCGGTCGAATCTTCGCCTGAGACTGCGCGACGCTGCGTTGTCAAGCACCTCAGGCCACGGCCGCCGTGCGGCCCAGTGGAACGTGGTCGGCCACATCGAGCCGGACCTCGCGTAGCTGGTGGCATCCCAGCTCAGCCCGTACGGAGGTGATTCGTCGGTGCGGTTCGAACGCTGACGCACGGTCGCAGAAGGCGCTTCAGTCCGTGCGCTTCGTCCGGACGCACCAACCCGGCTTGCGCCGGTCGACCGTCCAGCCCCCGATTCCCCGTGCCGTCATTCCTCGGTGAATGCGAGGTAGGCGGTGGCGTCCATGAGTTCGTCGAGAACCGCGTCCTCCACTGGGGCGATCGTCACGAACCAACCATCGCCGAACGGGTCCGTGTTGACCACGTCGGGGGCGTCGATGAGCGGCCTGTTCACCGCCGTGATGGTTCCCGCCACCGGCGCATAGACGTCGTTGACCGACTTCGTGGACTCGACCTCGGCGAACACTTCGCCGGCCGCGACAACCCGGCCGACCTCCGGGAGGTCCACGTACACGACATCCCCCAGCGCGTCCTGGGCGTAGTCGCTGATGCCGACCGTAAAGGTCCCGTCGCTCTCGGAGCGAACCCACTCATGGTTTTTCGAGTACCGAAGGTCATCTGGGATCTGCACGGAGGCCCTCCTGACGGCGCGTGGGGCAGAGCTTACCCGGCCGCGTGGTTCCCATCCGCCGCGGTAATCGCCGTTCTCATGTCGCCGAGGTAGGAGAACGCCACCACGTAGTAGAGGACGAGGCCCGCCAGGCCGAGCGCCGCGGATCCCCACCACAGCCATGTGAGATCGAGTCCGTCCGCGATGTAGAAACCGGTGATGGCGAAGTAGAGGAAGAATGTCGCCGTCTTACCGAGCCACCGCACGTCGAGGCGGCGAACGCCCCTGGTCCACCCGTACACGGCGCCGACCCCGATCACGACCTCGCGGACGATGATCCCCCACGCGAACCATGCAGGCAGCACACCGACGACAAGGCCGAGGATGACGGCTACCACGACTGCGAGGCGGTCGGCTATCGGGTCGAGCATCTTGCCGACTTCCGAGACCTGGTCGAGTCGGCGGGCGAGGTAGCCGTCGATCCAGTCGGTCGCACCGATGAATCCGAGGAGCGCTCCGGCCCAGGCCGTCTGTTCGATCACAACGAGCCAAACGAAGACCGGGATCAGCAGTAGTCGGAGCACCGAGACCGCATTCGGGATTGTGACGACACCGTGCACGACTAGGAGACCTGCACAACCCGAAACCGCACCCTGGCGATCTCCTGGTCCTCGAACGACACGACGAAGGCATAGCCCTTCGCTTCGGCGAACTGCACGTTGTGGAACGGGCTCACAATGGGAACGATGCTGGTCCCCCCGGGCGGCAGATTCGGCGGTGCCCCTACCCGCAGCTTGCCCTTGGCCTCAACGTCGAGACTATGCCCATCCTCGTCGACGAGCCTGATGGCGATCTCGAGGTCTCGATGCCGTTCGTCTGGTTCGACCTCGGCCACCATCGCGAGCGTCAGATTGCGATGCACCACCGGCAGAGATCTAGCGCTGATGGTGTCGAAGCCCCCGCCGAGGACGTACAGCTTCCCGCCCTGGACTTGCGCGGAATCGGCAAGCATCGCCGTTGTCAGCTTCACCCCTGCTCCTTCGTTGAGGACAGCGTCCACGATACCGCTTCCTGCCTTCGGAACAGACGGATCACCCGTCGACATATTGGGTCGCTCGCACCATGGCTGCCGCGCAGTCCGATGCGTACGCTTGTCGATGGGCGTAGGGATCGGCGGAGGCACAGAGACTGACGAGGTGTTCGATGCCGTCCGACCCGACCGAACTGGTGCGATTGGTCTTTCCCGCTGACGCCGGTGAGGCCGACGCGGCGACCGACGCGGCTGTGGTGAATATCGCGGCACATCGCAAGTCGCGCTACGAGCGGAACAGCCGTGCTCTCCCTCATCTGGGCGATGATCCGAACTGGACACCGTCAACGTTTGAACTGCCGACGCCGGTAGCCGACGACGGCCCAGAGCGCTGGTTCGGTCGCTTCCGTCGCTAGACCGCGACCGCGAGATCCCATGCTGGCGATCACCGGCAGATACTGCGCGCAAGCCGGAGCGTGTGACCCGACTCTGCCGTCGCTGCACCTCAGCGTGCAGCGAATACCCTGGGGAGCGCCGACACGGCGCGAGTCGGCCGACCTACACACACCTGTGAGGAATCACCGGTGCAATCGTCAGGGTGACCCGGGGTACGGACGCAGTAGACCGACGCAGGAGGCTCGACAGCATCCTCCGAGAAGACGGAGGGCAACTTCGCGTGTCGCCCATGCCGGCGAGCCATAGCCGAACACCGACGTGATGAGTTGTCCTGGTTGAACATACTTGCGAGCGGCGCCGTGCGGCCGCTCGTGGCGAATTGGCCGGTCGCGTCGGAACTGGGCGGTGGCGCATCGGACCGCATCGCGGCCGCCAGCTGAATCCGAGCGACACGCGACGCACGTCACCACTGACCTTCTGCACCGAGCAGTGGGCGGTCAAACGCACGAGCTCTGAGGTCGGCCAACTCGGCCTGTGTGTCTTCTATGCGCTGATCGACGTGCCATTCGCGCGATCCGCTCGCCCCTCTCACAAGCAGTCCCTCGACTTGGTCTGAGAGTGCTCGGATCCGTGTCTCGACGGCCCGGTGTCGATTCGGATTCATGCCCTGAACGTTATCGTCTCGCTGTGACACGTCCGCTCCGCAATGGAGCGCACCCAGCGGAGGAATGAATTGCCCGGGTGGGGCAAGCCCCTGGATGCGCTACGAGCAACCCTACGCACCATGGGCATCACGGGCGAGGTCGAATCCCGCAACAAGAAGGGCGCACCCGACGGAAAGGAAGCGTCAGGAAACGTGTGAGGAGTCCTTGGCTATCGTCGGGTGCGCTGCTTCAGATCCTACTGACCTTCGTCATCGGAGCGTCACTGTCATCTCGGGGCGACCCCCGACACACACGACAGCCACGTACGCCCCGCTCTCCCAACGAGAAGAACCCTTGCAGAGCAAGGGTTCTCTCCGTCGGGCTCGCCGGATTTGAGCCAGCGACCTCTTGACCCCCAGACATCGCAACACGCCTGAGAACCCTTGCGGCCCAAGGGATCCGGAACCCCGTTTGTGTTACACAGCAAGGGCCGTAGGGAGTTACACGCCTTCAGGCGTTGGGCCACAACGGTCCCTCAGAGGCGCGAATTGAGGAGTCACCCCAGAAGACCTCAGAAAACAACACGCGTCTGGGCGGCGAATCGACGTGGCGCCTCATCGTGTCGTCACGAAAGGAACACATCTGACGGGCGATCACCCCCGTCCATAGGTGCTGCGATTTCAGGGGGTCGTTGCATCACCTTCGGCGAGAGTTGTTGTCTCGTTTTGGAGGTGAGGTTGTGGGACGGTTCTCTGTGCCGGAGAAGGCCGAGTTGTGGGATCGGTTCGAGGCTGGTGAGTCGTTACGGGCGATCAGCCGCGGGTTGGGTCGTGCCCCGTCGTCGGTTCGGACTCATATCGTGGCGGCCGGGTGGCGACGCCCGGTTCCGGCTGGGGATTGGTGTCCGATACGGTTGTCGTTTGCGGAGCGTGAGGAGATCTCGCGTGGGATAGCCGCTGGTGTGTCGCTGCGATGTATTGCACGCCGTCTGGGTCGGGCACCGTCGACGGTTTCGCGTGAAGTGGCTGGCAATGGCGGCCGCTTCCGGTATCGGGCGGCGGTGGCGCATCGGGCTTCGCGGCGTCGGGCCCATCGGCCGAAGCCGGCCAAGCTCGCTACCAGTCCCCAGTTGCGTGAGGTAGTGGAGGAGAAGCTCTCGTTGTGGTGGTCACCGTTACCGATCTCCCGGTGGCTGATGGTGGCATATCCTGACGACGAGGAGATGCGCGTGTCACACGAGACGATCTACCAATCGCTGTTCATCCAGGGCAAAGGCGCTCTGCGTAAGGAACTCGCGCGGTGCCTACGCACCGGGAGGCCGGTGCGACGCCCCCAGGGGCGACCCGCATCGACGAAGGGTCAGATCCGTGACATGGTCATGATCTCGCAACGGCCCGCCGAGGTGGAGGACCGTGCCGTACCAGGGCATTGGGAAGGCGACCTGATCATGGGGAAGAACAACACCGCGATCGGGACGTTGGTCGAACGCTGGTCCCGCTACGTGATGCTCTTCGGGCTTCCCGACGGGAACACCGCTGAGGCCGTCCGCGTCGCGTTGACGGCCACGATCCAGCGCCTCCCCGCCCATCTCTTCGAGTCATTGACGTGGGACCAAGGCAACGAGATGGCCCAACACGCCGAGTTCACAGTCGCTACCGGCGTCCAGGTCTACTTCTGCGACCCGAAGAGCCCATGGCAACGCGGCACCAACGAGAACACCAACGGCTTGTTGCGCCAATACTTCCCGAAGAGCACCGACCTGTCCATCCACAGCCAACACGACCTCGACCAGGCCGCCTTAAGCCTCAACACCAGGCCTCGCAAACCCTCGAATGGATGACACCATCAGACACACTCACCGAAGCGTTGCGATGACCCCCTGAAATCGCAACACCTATGGGCGGCAGACCGGGGCGTGCAACACCAACCGCATCATCGCATCACACACACCCAGCCGGCTATGGGCGGGTGTAGTCCTCGTGGTTCTCCTCAGTCATCACAACTGGTCGCCGATACAGAGGTCGCCGTCGATGGTTTCAATGTTCGCAACGCCGTCCCGCGCATTCACGACGCCGGTCCACACCCAACCGCCGCTTCCTCCCTTCGTCACCTCAACCACCGACTCGAATGGGTACGTGTCAGCAGGTGTTGCGCCCGGTGGGGCCTCTGCGTACTCGACAACGCTGATCGTCCCGGCCGGGAAGTACCAGTCGAACCCAATCTCGAACCCAGACGTCGTCGGGGTGAGGCCGGTCCCTGCGAACGGCACCCGGTATTGCCTCCCGTTCCAGATCACGTCCGCGGTTCCTGTTCCGGGGTCGCCGAAGTCGAGAACTGCGCTCCCAGAGAGGGACCCGCACGGTGGTGCCGGGTCTCCGCCCGGCAGTGTGCCGAAGTAGCCGGCAACCGCCGCCATGCTCGACGTTGCCGTACGGATAGTCAATGTTGGCGTTGCCCTGCGAGTTCTCAAACCGTAGGTAGAACGTGCCGTTCGACGGACGGAAGATCCCAACCGTCTCCGGACCTTTCGTCGGGTCCTGCACCCAACGGCCGGTGAGGATCTGGTCACCCGGATCACCGTAGAAGAAATCATTGTCCGCAATCCCGGTCGTCAACGTGTCGCGGTAGTACACGAACCCCGTCGACTCACGATGTAAACCGACAGTGTCCTGCCCATTGTTGTTGAAATCACCGGTGAACGCCTTGTCCCCCCGGTTCCCGAAGTAGAAGGCGTAGTCCGCGGCGCCGAGACCGCCGTCATTCGCTCCGAGCTTGTTGATCACATAGATCCGAGCCTCGGACGGGCGGTAGATCGACACCGTGTCACAGCCGTCCTTGTTGAAGTCGCCGGGAAGTGGAACGTCGCCGGGATTGCCGAAGAAGAACCGGACGTCGGCGATGCCCTGCGTGTTCGAATTGCGCAGGTACACGTAGCCGTCGGACTGGCGATACAAGCCCGGAGTGTCTATCCCGTTGCAGTCCCAGTCGCCGACCATCGGATAGTCCCCGGGGTTGCCGTAGTAGAAGCTTGTTGTCGTACCCGTCGTCGCATCCCGGAGATACCAGATACCGGTGGTCTGATCCACCACGCCGGTCGAATCTCCCGGACTCAGGGCGATTGCCGGCATCCCAGACATCGCCAACACGAACACCACCATTGCGGCGAACCACATGCGAGTCCTCAACACGATCCTCCTAGGCGAGATGCCTCAAGGCTCGCCGAGGGACGAACACCAGACCAGGGGCATCAGACCCCAATACCCCCATCGGCGGCGCCGCACGCCCGGTCCGACCCGCCCATAGGTGATGTGATGAGGGAGTGGGCCTGCCGCTCCCCGTTGGCGTCCCCGATACTTGGGGGTGTCAACAACACCCTCGAGATGGGAGGCCCTTATGTCACGTTACGTGGGTGTTGACCTCCATCGGAGACGTTCTCGGGTTGTGGTGCTCGACGAAGACGGGTAGGTGGTGTCGTCGGTCAATGTCGACAACCGCGAACCGGGAACGTTCGTTGAGGCTGTCGCTGTCGGCGGTGAAGGCTGCGGCGTCGTGGTCGAGGCGGCGTGGGGTTGGTACTGGATCGCGGACCTGTTCGCTGCGGCCGGCTTCGCGGTGCATCTGGCGCACCCGTTGGGGGTGGCTGGGTATCGGAACCGTCGGGTGAAGAACGACGAACGCGACGCGATCCTGTTGGCGGATCTACTGCGGATGGGGTCGCTCCGCGAAGCGTGGATCGCCCCACCGGAACTGCGTGAGTTGCGGGAGCTGGTGCGGTATCGCCGGAAGCTGTCGCAGCTCCGTACTGGGCTCAAGGCCCAGATCCACGCCGTACTCGGCAAAGAAGGCGTGATCCCGCAACTCACCGGGTTGTGGGGGGCCTGCCGGGCGCGGTGGCTCGACGACCAGCAGCTCGCAGCGGCGTATCAGGACCGGATCGTGTCGCTGGGGCACCTTATCGACCACGATGACCGTGAGGTCACCCGGCTCGACCGCCAGATCCACGGATGGTTGCGTGACGACGTCGGGTATCGGGAGATCCAACGCATCGACGGCATCGGGTCCGTGGTCGCTGCGGTGTTCACAGCCGAGATCGGTGACGTGTCACGCTTCAAGTGGGCCAAGCAGCTGTGCTCATGGGTCGGGGTGACCCCCCGGCACCGAGAGTCCGACGAGACGGTGAAGCGGGGCCCGATCACGAAGCAAGGCTCCGCCCTGGTGCGGTGGGCAGCGGTCGAGGCCGTTGCCCGCTACCAAGGCGGACCACCAATCCGCGACGCCTACCGGCGGATCGCTGAGACGAGAGGAAACAGATCGCGAGAGTCGCCGCAGCCCGCAGACTCTTGACACTGGTCTACTACGGGCTGCGTGACGGACATGTCCGCTGCCTCGACCAGGAGGTGGCGGCGTGAACGGTTCGGGCACAGCGTTCGGATGCGAGCTCGCCTATCGGCATGACCCCACCTGGTGCGGGTCGAGTATGTGATTGAGCCCAGCCGAAACCGCTGTGGTCGCAACGCTCCACGCACACCACCCGCCTCCCGGCGGGTGCGGAGCGGATGGATGCCCAGGCACCGAACCGCCTCACCCCACAACTAGGGGTATGGAGCAGGCCCCGCCCACCAACACCATTCACCGTCGATAGCTACAACACCCAGGCCAGGGACAGACAACTCCGCCCTTGACAAGAACCACTCCCTCATGGATGCCGATATGTGCGGCCGTTTCGGATTGTCTACATCGGTGTCGAAGGCGACGACATGCACCGTCCGTCTGCAAGCCTGTAGGGTGCGCCGCATGGTTGACAAGAAGGACCGGGAGACCCGAGCTGCCATTCCCGCTGGGGTAGGCCTCATCTTCGGCGCCGGGATCGGCACCGTTCTCTTCGCTCTCACGAGCAACCCTGTTTGGATCGGTCTGGGGGCCGGTCTCGGCATCATCTTTGGTGGTGGCTTCGCGATGCGGCGCTAGCGGCAGTCTTGGTGCAGAGGAGTTGGCCGTCCGATGACTCCAGTCTGCGTTCGATACTCCGTCCAGCCCGGATGGTCGGGCGGGAGTATCTGACCGTTCCCTATCGCACCACGCATATGTGCCGTTGTGGTGGGTCACGCGAGGCCGAGTCGTCCTTGTGCTCTCCAGCTCCGGATCATCGTGTGAGAGCCCAAAGCCAATGAGATCCCGCCGATGGCAGCCTCCACGACCGTCTCAGGTGTCCGGTCGGCAAACTTGCCTTGCTGGAGGTCATAGGCGAGATCCATCAGACCGAGGAATGTCAAAGCGCTTCCCGTTGCGATGCCAGTTGGAACAGCTTCGGGCCTGTCTCGTGAAAGAAGGTGCGCGGCGGAGAGCCCAGTCGCCAGCAAGAAGGCATCGGCGAGAAGGAATGCCTTCTCGAAGTCCACGCATGCCTGCTCACCGATATCCAGTCAGCCGTCGCCCTCGCGTCGCGCGTCTTCGCCCTGTACTACCTCCTACAATCACTGCTCGCCATGCTGCTTGCCTACCGCAAACACGCCTGGGGCAAGGTCATCGCCTTCGGAGTCCTTGGACTCGCGATGGCGATCATCATGGTGTTCGGGCTCTCCTCGTCGCCACCCAGGGCAAGACACCACTCACCCGGAACGCAGCCAGATCAGTTCAACGCATAGGCCCGAACGCGTTGAAACCCTGCCGCAGCAGAGGTCTCAACGTGGGTCTCTCGGGTGGAGTTGAAGGGATTCGAACCCCTGACCCCTTGACTGCCAGTCGGAAGCGCCGGTGCTGGAGTGTGCTCGAATTGGCATGCCGCGGTGAAGACACCCGATTCCCCCAGCAAACATTCAAGAAAGCCACACCAACAGCCAGCGTCTCGCCACCCCGCAACGAGAAGAACCATTGCACCGCAAGGGTTCTTCTCGTCGGGCTGGCCGGATTTGAACCGGCGACCTCTTGACCCTCAGGCACCGCTAGATCGCTGAGACCCCATATGGCACAAGGGGCCTGGACACCCGCCTGCGATCCACCGCAAGGGTCTTGGCGAGATACGGCCGCTCAACGGTGGGGCGTAGCGATGCTCTGGAGGCGCGAGATCGACGCCCGACCAGGAACGTGCCGGTGCCGCTCGGCAGAATGTACCGCGCTCTGAAGGACAAGGCGCTCGCCACCCACGTTGCCGCGACACGCGGGCCGTCACCCGCTCGCAGGAAGGCTGCCCGCACGAAGCAGGGATCACCAACCGAACCGCGGACTACACCGATGACGCCGCTCGCCGGCCGCGAGCCAGACGCCTTGGCGCGCCTCCGGAGCCAATCAACCGACCGACTCCTCGGTCATGACACGGCGAACGCCTCCGGTGGGAGCTCTCGCGCACCACGCTCGATACCGGCGACAATGACACCGGCGACAAGGCCGGGATCGAGTCCAGGAGGCATCGTCGGTGCCACGCCCGCAATCGATCGCTGTGCCAAGCCCGTCTCGGTATGGGGAGGCCTGGCGTCGAGCACGGTGATCCGCTGCCGCCGAAGCTCGCGCCCGAGGGCCACGGTCGCCGCGCTCAGGCCCGCCTTCACCGCCGAGTAGGCAGCCATTCCGGCGGTCGGACGCTCGGCGACGACTCCACTGATGTTGACCACGAATCCGCCCTGCACGTGCGGAATCGCGGCTCGAATCACCCGCAGCGGACCGACCAGATCGGTCGCGACGAGCTCGTCGAGTGCGCTGTCGCTGAGATCTTCGAGCGGCCCGAACGCCACCACTCCTGCGGCGTTGACGACTCCGTCGAGACCACCGAGTCCGGCGATCGCTGTACCGATGACGTGTTCGACATGGCGCGGCTCTTGAAGATCGAATTCGACCGACGGGACGGGCGGGTCGAGCGCGGCCGCCTCCTTGTGGAGTCGGGGTCGGTTGCGGGCGGCAAGCATCACTTTCCCGCCGCGATCGAGGAGGCGTTGGGCGATCGACGTCCCCAAGACGCCTGAACCGCCGAGTACCAGCGTGCGTGTGCCATTGAGGTCTCGTGGCTTCATGGTTCCTTGATAGTGGCCACCATCGCACTAGCTGAGATTCATCCGCCGGAGTTCTCTGCTTCGAACAAGGGACAACAACCCGGGACGCACACTATGAGACACTCACCCACCACCACATCACCCAGCGCGACGAACATGTGGCGCAGGATCACGCCATTCCACAAAGCAAAGCTGGTCTTCCTCCTCGCCGCCCTCATCTCCTTCGCCCTCTCCGTCACCCTGTGGTTCCTCGTTGACCGGGAGATGGGACTCTTCGTCGGACTGTGGGTTCCCTCGCTACTGGCGCTCGGTGCCCTGGTGCTCGTCGGAGAGGATGACTCACCATGAGCGAGGGACTCCTCTTCGGGATTGGTGCAGTGATCTTCTTCCTTGTGAGCTCGGCCATCCTGCTCTTCGGCTATGCCCGTTTCAACGCGCTCTACGTTCTCGATCAGAATCGAGGAGATGACGTCATGAATCCGAACCTCACCGCCAGCCCGGACACCCTGCCAATCAGCCAGCCCACCTGATCACGCCGCCCACGCGGCCCGTCAGGCAAAGAGATCGAGAACCATCCGGGAGGCAACGAGACCGGACCGCGTACGCGCCTTCCACTCTCGCTCCCGCAAAGAGCTCACCGGCAAGTACAACCGGTGCAGCCGCTTCGACGAACCGCGCCCCGTCATCGCGCGCCGATCGTGGCTGGGCATACCGCCACCGGTGAGTCAGCGTATCGATCACGTTGCCGGCATGATGAGGTTGGGCCGTTTCAAGAAGCTCCACCGACCATTCGGCTGGATCCGCCTCGAGATGGTCGGCGGCGAATTGGGCCGACGAATGCACCGTGAGGGCCGGGACCGGCGATACGCCCTTCTGCTGATTGTCGGCAAGCCAGGCCACAGGCCCGTCCAGGAAGGCCCGATGACCATCAGGAAGACCGGCCGGAGCGTCAAGGACGGCCATGACCGCAAGCGTGGCGTCGTAGGCGACAGCAGCGAGCTCCGCAACGATCGGCCCGGTCGCCAGGCCACTGCGTTCCAGCAGCTGGAGGGTCTGCGGAGCCGGCGGAGTGAGAATGGCCGCATCGGCGGTCGCGATCGTGGTGCCTTCCGCAATCGCAGCAACACCGGACCGGGTGACTGCCATACGTTCCACGGCGACGCCGGTGATGACGCGAAGCCCTTCACCGAGCACCTCCGGGATGCGACGCATCCCATTCACGCCGACATACCGTTCCTCGATCCCCCGCTCAGGATGTGTGACGCTTTGAGAACGGAGCCACACTCGAACGGTACCGAGTTCAACGAGGCGGCGAACCTCCGCGGCGAACAGTTCGCCGCGGACGCTGACATGCTGGGCACCGTGATCGAAAGCTGCTGCACCGAGCCGCCGCGTCGCCATACGGCCCCCAAGCGCCCGGCCCTTGTCGATGAGCGTCACGACGATTCCCTCAGCAGCGAGGGAACGGCCGGCCGCGAGTCCCGACATGCCGGCACCGATGATCAGAACAGAGGCTCCCATGAACGACGAGCCTAGGTGGTGGGTGCGCGAGATCGCAGCTCCGCAGATGGTGGCGCTGGAGGCCCAGAGCGAGATTCGCTCCGGACCGGTGCTCGGGCACAGGCGACCACCACCATAGGCTACGACGGCGCCTGGTCGGGCAAGCCCCACCCAATCGGCATAATCGGCGTATGAGTCAGTTCGATGCAGTGGTGGTGGGAGCCGGGCCCAATGGGCTGGCAGCGGGCGTGGAGCTCACGAGATCTGGAAGGCGGGTCCTCGTCGTCGAGGGCTCCGATGCCATCGGAGGCGGCACACGAACCGAATCCTTGACGCTCCCCGGTTTCGAACACGACGTTTGTTCGGCGATTCATCCGCTCGGGATCGCTTCGCCGTTCTTCGCGTCGGCCGGTATCGGTGACTGGATTCAACCGGACATTCCGGTGACGCATCCGCTTGACGGCGGTCGAGCCGGCGCCCTCTACCGAAGCCTCGACGACACCGTCTTGGCTCTCGGCTCGGACGGCAATCGCTACCGCCGGATCATCGGCGGTCTCGTCGAACACACCGATGATCTCGTCGCACAGGTCCTCGGTCCGCTCCCGGTTCCACCGCCGCATCCGGTGACCCTGGGACGGTTCGGCCTTCCCGGCCTGCTTCCGGCTTCAGCCATGGCACGGGGCCTCCGAACCGAGGCCGGTCGCGCGCTCCATGCCGGCATGGCGGCGCATGCCATCGCGCCGTTCGGGACACCCCTCACCGGTGCGCTCTCGGCCCTGTTCGCGGCGATAGCGCACGCCCACGGATGGCCGCTCGTTCGCGGCGGCTCGCAACGCCTTGCGGAGGAGATGACGGAACTGATCATCGGCGGTGGCGGCGCTGTCGAGACCGGGCGATCGGTGCGTTCAATGGACGATCTCCCTGCAGCACCAATCGCGCTTCTCGATGTCATGCCCGATGCTGCCGTGCGGATCGGCGGCCGTCGGCTCGATCCCGGGGTGCGGCGACGCTTCGTCCGATGGCGCAGCGGACCGGGCGTCTTCAAGGTCGACTGGGCCCTCGACGGGCCGATCCCGTGGACCGATGAGGTGAGCGGGCGAGCCGGCACCGTACACGTCGGAGGTACCTACGAGGAGATCGAGGCTGCCGAAGCTGAGGTCCATTCGGGCGGGCACCCGCAACGACCCTACGTGATTGTCGCCCAGCAATCGCTGTTTGACCCCACCCGGGCGCCGGAAGGGAAACAGACCGCCTGGGGCTACTGCCATGTTCCGGCTTTCTCGGACCGTGACTTGACGGACGCCATCGAATTCCAGATCGAACGGTTTGCCCCAGGCTTCCGAGATCGCATCCTCGCCCGGCACACAATGGGTCCGGAGGCGTTCCAACAGCACAACCCCAACTACGTTGGCGGCGACATCGCAGGTGGCGCATTTGCCGTCCGACGACTCCTCAACGTCTCGAAAGTGAGGCCGTATCGAATCGGCGTCGGGCTCTACCTGTGCTCATCTGCAACACCCCCCGGCGCCGGAGTGCATGGGATGTGCGGATACCACGCCGCTCGCGCCGCAATCTCCGACATGGACTGATCGGTTGGCAGACACCGCCTCCTTCGAAGGAGGTTGCGGCCACGCGACGAACACGAACCTCTCTGTCGCGGGTCAAGCGGCCTCGACGGTTGGCCTGGTCGATCTTCACACGCCCGGAGGTGCGATACGGACTCGTGTCTGAACCGGTTCGGATCGCCGAATGCTGAAAACAGCGGACCCCGGAGCCATCCAGGCATCGGGGTTGCCCCGAAGGAGGACTATGGAGACCAGGGCATTCGCAACACTCATCGACCACCTAGACCAGGCCATCACCGCGTTCCTGAGGCGCTGGAGCATTCCAGCGCTTCGCATTTCGTTGGGAATCGTCTTCGTCTGGTTTGGTGCCATGAAGGTATTCGACGTATCGCCGGTCGCCGACCTCGTGGCGAGCACTGTCTACTGGTTCGATCCGGGATGGGTCGTCCCCGTGCTTGGTGTCCTTGAGGTCATCGTGGGAGTTGGTCTCCTGTTCCGGATTGCGTTGAGGCTCGTCCTCGGTCTGTTCGCGGTTCAAATGGTTGGGACATTCCTCGTCTTGGCGCTTCTCCCGGAGATCTCATTCGACGGCGGCAACCCCCTCCTACTGACCGTTGAAGGAGAATTCGTCGTCAAGAACCTCGTGCTCCTGTCTGCCGGAATGGTCGTCGGGGCAACAGTTCGCCGTGGCGACGCACTTGCCGTGAGAACCGCAACGGTGGAGCAGATCCCCGAACCACGTTGACGGAGGCGACACTGTGGAGGCGCTGCCTGCCATGCACCAAGAACTCGCTGTCCGACCACCACCAGAGGATCGCTCCCCAGCGATGACGGTCCGGGAGCGAACACCGAGCAGTCATCAGCCGCCGCGTTCCCGGCATCACGGTCGGCGCTCGACCCCTAGAGCCTTCCCGCCATGAGGCCGTCGATCACCTCGGCGGCGCGAGCTCGGGTCGCCTCGCCGTCCGACAGGCGCTCGAAGCTTCGCACGGCCCGCGCCATGCGCGGATTCGACCCGAGGAGGTCAGCGTGGCGGGCAATGAAGTCCCAGTAGAGCGAGGTGAAGGGGCACGCCGTCTCCCCGGTACGGAGCCGAGGATTGAAGCGGCAGTCAGCGCAGTAGTCACTCATCCGGTTGATGTAGGCGCCGCCGGAGACGTAGGGCTTGGTGGACATCGCTCCACCGTCAGCCCACATCCCCATCCCGATGACATTGGGAATCATCACCCACTCGGCTCCATCGACGAACTGCGACCACATCCATTCGACAACCGCTGACGGCCGTACGCCGATCAGGTTGGCAAGATTGGCGAGGATCATCAGCCGCGGGATGTGGTGGGTCCAAGCGCGCTGGTCGACGTCGCCCACAGTGGCGGCGACGCAACGCATGCCGGTCGCTTCAGCGCCGCTGAACACGGGTGGAAGTGGCCGGTTGTTGCCGAGGACGTTGCGGCCGGAATGATCGGGCCATAGCCAGTAGATTCCCCAGATGAACTCCCGCCACCCGATCACCTGGCGGATGAAGCCTTCGGCCGAGTTGAGGGGGACGCGCCCTGCCCGGTACGCGGCTTCGACAGCGTCGCACACCTCCCCGGGCAGGAGCAAGCCGATGTTCAAGTAGGGGCTCAGCAGGGAGTGAGCGAGATGCCAATCATTGCGCAACATCGCGTCTTCATGGGCGCCGAAGTCGGGCAGCACCACATCGACGAAGTGGTCGAGGCGACGCAGGGCGCCGGCCCGGTCCGTGGCCCACAATCCGCTTGGCGCTGCGCCGGTGGCTGTGGCAGATATCCCTGCCATCACCTCCCGGTCGAGATCGTCGAGGATGTCGACGACGGGTTCCGGAAACGAGCCGCCATCGGCGGGCGGTGGCTGGCGATTGTCGGCATCGAAGTTCCAGCGTCCGCCGACCGGCTCATTCCCGTCCATGAGGTAGCCCAACCGGCGCCGTTGCCAGCGGTAGAAGTCCTCCATACGGAGGCGGGTTCGCCCGTCGGCCCACGCAGCGAAGTCCGAGTAGTGGCACAGGAAGCGATCATCGCGCACCATCTCCACGCCGAGCGACGACAGGAGCACGGTCGCAGACCGCGAGGCCGGCTCGGCGGCGCGAACCGCGTCCGGCCGGTAGTCCCGAACATGCCCCTCGCAGCCCGCCATCAGACTCGGCTCCTCGCGATAGTCGACGGCGAAGCCTTCGTCCGCCAGTTCGGCTGCGAATCGTCGCATCGCGGTCACGATCAGATGGATCCGCTGCCGGTGAAAAGGCTTGCTGGAGATCTTGTCGGCGCTCTCCACCATCAGGATCCGGGTGGTGTCGGGGTGCGCCGGCAAGCGCGCCCGTGGACCGGTTGAGCTGATCCCCGAGCACCCAGACGGTGTCCATCTACGCGCGTGTCGGGCGACCGGCGAGCACCGAGACGCCCGGCGAGTAGAGCACATGGGGTTCGCCGTCGGGTTGCGGGTAGCCGCCTGCAGCCACCAGGCCGTCCGCAAGGGCGACGACATCGGCTCGGTGTAACGGCCACGGGCGATGGGCTACCGGAGCCACCATCAGCTTGCTCCCCAACTGAGCGTAGAGCCGCCAGCGGGCAGTGAGGAAGAGGTCGAGTGGCGTGAGATCATCGTTCAGGATCGGGTCGCGGACGCGAACGGTTACTGCGCCGTGTGGTCGGTGCCGATGTGGCCATCGCCGTAGGGCCGCATAGGTGATGCGGTCGCCGTCCTCACGGATCGACATCGCCGCCCACTGGTACGGAAGGCCGTACAGGGTCTGTGCCACGAGCACAGGCAGCGCCCTGTCGATATCGAGCGAATTGAACCAAACCCCGGGACCCATTCGTCCGCGCACGTAGGTACGAACGTTCGTCTCTGCGAACGTTCCGAAATAGGGGACGGCCGGCCCCCGGACTGGGCCGACGCTGCGCATCTGGAACGGCACCAGCCCAACCCAGGCCATTCCGTCGTGGGTATCGACTTCGAGACCCGACGGAAGCATCGCCTGGACGACGTTGGGTGCGACCGGCCAGTGAAGATAGCTGAGCTGCTCCCAGCGCTGACGCATCACCGGTCGCTCGATCTCGTGAGGGCACTCCCATGGCTTCATACAACTTGCGATGATACGGACGCCCGACACGCAAGCCGGGCGCCGCCCTTACGGGCGCAGGCGTGGAGACCGCTGATGGATTCCACGATCCATGAGTCGTTCCCAGCAGAGGACGGTGGTGGCGTCTCGGCACCATCTTCCTGCAGACGCTCTCGGATTCCTCGCGGACTCTCGACAGCAAGGACCCTCCCTGACTCACGCGCTTGGCGACGCCAGGCGGGCCGAAACCCCCGCCGTGGCAAGGGTTTCAACGGTTGTCTCTCGGGTGGGGCCGAGGGGATTCGAACCCCTGACCCCTTGGCTGCCAGCAAGGTTGCCGTGACGCCCTGAATCGTGCCTCCCGACGGGCATTCCATGGCGAACCAGGAACGCAGCCAGGAACCCGCACTCGGGCAACGCTCTCCTCGCACCCCCCGAAGAGAAGAACCCCTGCTGTACAAGGGTTCTCTCCGTCGGGCTGGCCGGATTCGAACCGACGACCTCGATCCGCTGGTGGCTGCTAGCGGGCCTTCCGGCGACCGACGTCAGGGGTCTGAGACATGCTCACGCCACGGTCTTGCTCCGGGCCGGCGTCCATCCCAAGGTCGTGCAAGAGAGGCTCGGCCACTCGTCGATCACCGTGACAATGGACATCGACTCATCGGTATTGCCGGGATGCAACGTCAAGCAGTCGAGAGCATGGACCACTCCCTTGGTTCGTTCGTTCTACGTTCGCTGCCCTCCTAAGCGGAATTGATCAGGATGAACCCTCCGGCTCATCGATCGGTTCGCTCTCCACAAGCGGAACCTCATCGCTCGCGCCATCCGTTCGAAGCCAGATGGTTCGTTGAGGGAACGGGATCTCAATCCCTTCCGCATCGAATGCCAGCTTGATGCGACGACGGAATTCTCGTGAGATGGGCCATTGCTCGCCAGGCTTGGTCTTCATGACGAGACGAATGGCCACCGAATCGCTCCCGAGTGTCTCAACTCCCCACACCTGGGGATCATCCAGGAAGAGATCGCGGAACTCGCTCTCCCGAGCCATCTTGAGGGCGACCGACTCCATGACCTCCACGACACGATCGATATCGGCTCCATAGGCAACCTCGATGTCGAGGAGCACACGGGACCATTCCTGGCTCATGTTGCCTACCCGTCGGATCTCGCCGTTGGGCACGTGCCACACCGTGCCGTTCACCGCCCGCAGACGAGTCGTGCGCAGGCTGATCGACTCGATCGTTCCGGTAGCTTCACCTACATCGACGATGTCACCGATTCCGTACTGATCCTCAACAATGATGAAGAACCCCGAAAGGAAGTCCTTCACAACGTCCTGTGCACCGAAACCGAGGGCTACGCCGAGAATCCCGGCTCCTGCGAGCAGCGGCGCGAGGCTGATCCCGAACGTGGAGCCAATGATCACAAAGATGGCGATCGACCATACGACAACACGGAGCAGGCTATCGAGGATGGTCCCCAGCGCTTCGAGCCGCTGGACATGACGCGTGGCGATTGGAGATTTCGAATCTTCGGCCGGCGACCCCGAGGAGCGTCTCACCGCGTGTGCAAGGATGCGACGCACCATGCGGCGTGCCACCAAAAGCACAATCCAGGCGGAGAGAAGGATGATCACGATCTGAAGCGCGGGTTCGGCGATCGCCTCGACAAAGGTGACAACCGCGCCATTGCGGTCGAGATTGAACACATTCACCAGGAGGTCCGAAACGGGTCGGACGGGCTCGGAGATCTCTACCGGTGATGGAATCGTGGTCTCGGTGACCTGAACCGCGATCATTGGTGCCCTTCTACGCTCGCATGGTGAGCGCCCGTCCTACCCCCAAGCACGAATGGTAGACATCGCCAGTGCGACGGCTCACCATCCCACCTCCGTTGCCCACGAACGGTGTCCCTCCGACAATCACATCTGAGGACGGCACCGCGCGACGCTACCCCTGCACAGGCCCTGGCGACGCGCGGACCGCTGACACGGGAAGTGGCTCCTGCGATGCCTGCAGACCATTGCCAGCTTCCTAATCCATCCAGCGGCACATGACCCTCCGGAAGACCCCGATCGGCTCGGACCTGCCCGTGTTGTGTCGGGTGTACAGTGTCGATTTCCAGTGAGAGGTACGTTCTGGTGGAACGTATTGGTGTTGGCCTGTGGGGAGCCGTTGCCATCGGGATCGGTGGGATGGTCGGAGGCGGCATCTTCGCGGTGCTCGGTGTGGTGGCGACGCAGGCTGGGGGCGGAGCTCCCCTTGCGTTTCTTGCAGCCGGTGCGATAGCGCTGCTGACCGCGTCCTCGTACGCCAAACTCTCCGTCGCCTACCCAAGCCGGGGAGGCAGCGTCGTCTTTGTTGACCGCGTCTTCGGTGTCGGAATCGCAACCGGCGCCCTCAACAACTTGTTGTGGTTCGGCTACCTGGTCACGTTGGCGCTGTACGCAGTGGCGTTCGGCAACTACGCCGCCACCTTCTTCACCCAAACGGGTCAGGCGGCTCCACAGTGGCTCCTGCACCTGTTGATCAGCCTGGCGATCATCGTCCCCACGGCCCTGAACCTCCTGGGGGCGGCCAGTGTCGCGCGCGCCGAGACTGCGGTCGTCGGCGTGAAGCTGGCGATACTGGTAGTCGTCGGCGCCATCGGCATGACAACCGTGGACACGACCCGATTGGCGGTGGGTACATGGCCGTCAGTGCCGGCAATCGTCGCTGCGGGCATGCTCATCTTCGTTGCCTACGAAGGTTTCGAGCTAATCGCCAACGCTGCTGAGGACATCCGACAGCCACGCCACACCCTTCCTCGAGCCCTCTACATGTCGGTCGGGACGGTGATCGTCCTCTATGTGGCGATTGCGGTCGTCACTGTTGGATCGCTCACCCCGCAACAGCTTGGCAGCGCCGCAGACTTCGCCCTGGCACAAGCGGCACAGCCAAGCCTCGGGCAGGTCGGGTTCGTAATGGTGGCGCTTTCGGCGGTGTTGGCGACCCTTTCGGCAATCAACGCGACGCTGTACGGGACAGCTCGACTCAGCTACTCGATCGCCCGCGAGGGTGAACTGCCGGAGCTGTTCGAGCGTCGCATCTGGTCGGAGCCGGTCGGTCTGTTCATCACCGCCACACTCTCGCTGATCTTCGCCAATCTCCTCGACGTGGCGTCGATTTCCTCGATCGCCAGCGCCGGGTTCCTGATCGTGTTCGGAGCGGTGAACGCAGCGGCCCTGCTCGCCGGCACCGCAGTCGGAGCCAACCGAGTCCTCGCCGCAGCGGGACTGGCGGGCTGTGCCGGAGCGCTACTCGTCCTGTCGATCGACACGGCGAAGAATCGACCGACCGCGTTGGCACTGCTCGTCGGCATCGTCGGCGCATCGCTCCTCGGCGAGGCATTCTGGCTGCGGCACCGCCGCGTACTCCGGCTCAACAGCAACCGCGACAGCCTTGGTTGAGCGAAGGATCTCCTCGAAGACGGCAGCAAGGCATTCAAAGTCCATCTCTCCGTGGAACTGCGGGGATTCGACCCCCTGACTTCTTGACTGCCAGTCGCAAGCGCCGGTGCCGGCGTGTGCTCGAATCGGCATACCGCGGCGCGGATCCCCTCGTCGCTGAAGGTCGGTGGCATCCGGATATCGGTCACCACCACATCCTGCTCATGATCCTGAACGGCGAGAAGGAGCCCGTCGAGTGAATCGGCGACTCCGAAGACGTCGATGTTGTCGGATGCCTCCAGTAACCGTTGCACGCCCTCCCGGACGAGGAGTGTGTCGTCTGCGGCGACCACGCGAATCTTCGGCGACTCCTGCAGGGACGAACCGTTTCCACCCACGGAATCGGGTGTACTTCCGGCCGTTCTATCCGTTCCGGGGGGTGGCTCAGCCAACGGCTGGCGGCAGCGTGAGTTCTCCCACCACCCGCGTTCCGTGTCCCGGACTCGATTCGACGATGAGGTCGCCGCCGTGGGCTCCGACGCGATCGCGCATATTCACGAAGCCGTGACTCTCGGCGACGCCGTCGAGGTCGAATCCGGAACCATCATCCACGACCTCGAACACGAGTCGCACCTCATCGGTGGTGACCGTCACCATGATGTGGGCGCCGTCGCCGGCATACTTGCCTGCGTTCTGCATGGCCTCCAGGCAGCAGAAGTACACGGCGGCCTCGATGTCGGCGGCGAATCGAACCGGCGTGGCATCAACGGTGATGGGCAGGGGCGAGCGGCTCGCCGCATTTTCGAGGGCTTTGCCGAGCCCGCGATCACGAAGAAGCGGCGGATAGATTCCATGGGCAAGCTCCCGCACCTCATCGATCGTCGTCTGAACATCTTCCTGGAGCTGGTCGAGAGCGTCGGTGAGCCCCTCGTTGGCAGCGCCGAACTTCTTCTCCAGCAGGCGTACCTTGAGGGCAAGGGCCACGAGATGCTGCTGCGCGCCGTCGTGGAGGTTGCGTTCGATCAGTCGTCGGGACTCGTCACCGGCCGACACGATCCTCGCCCGGGACGCCTGGAGCTCGACGTTGCGATGCTCCAGCTCGATCAACGACTTCTGCAGGGCCGAGTCGAGCCCCACGTTGTGGAGGGCGAGGCCAAGGCTCCGCGCCAGGTCCGCCAGGGCGACCTCGTCGGTGGGCCGAAACGGACCGTCATCAGCGTGGCGGACCACGACGATCAGGCCGAGGAGCTTCCCAAGGTGCGTGATCGAGGCAATCCGCAGGTCGTAGTTCTCCCCATCAATGCCGCTCACAACGTCGGGGACCCACATGCTCCCCCACGTGGCACCCGAGACCCTCGCAACGGCTACTGCACCGAGCGCGGCGCCTGTTAGGTGCGTGCTTCCTTTCCCCCGATCGGGGACCGAGACCGTGCGATCGAGGATTCCGGACTCGCCGACCCAGAGCTCGGCGCCTGCGGGAGCCACCGACTCGTGCAGGGCCTCCGCGAGCTGGAGGAGCAGCTCGTCCATGGGGACAGAACGCGTCATCCTCGTCCCGAAGGTTTCAAGCGCTGCCGTAGAGCGCCTCGCAGTGCCCTCGGTCCATGTCTCCGTCGCGACCGTGATGCGCCGTCGGAGAGGCCCAGCGAGAAGCACCGAAACAACCGCGGCCGCCATGGACAGTGCCAGGACACGATGCTCCGTGCCATCTAGATCGTTGCCCAGACCGACCACAACGACCAGATAGACAGACAGGATCATCGCGACAACGGCGGATACGACCAATGTGAACTGCGTCACGACGGCTCCATACGGACGAAGCGAAGGGGTGATGGCGGCGATCACGGCCACGGGGATCGCGATCGACCCTGCGAGCCACCACGGCGACACGTCGCCTGGTGTGTCGAGGAGCACGTGCAGTGACCAGACGACATAGGCGACAGCCACCAGGACCAGAACACCCCATGCCAGCCAGAATGCAACGTCGCGCCTCCGACGGGCATCGGTGAGTGCACCGCTTGCGGCGCTCATGGTGCCATTCACGCGCTCATTCCGATCTCAGCTCTTCGCCGAGCTGCATGTTGGCCGCCTTCCACGACGGCCTGATGGCCATCAGATTGGCTGCAAGCAGGGCGAACGGAACGACGAGTGCGACGGCGAGGAGTGCGAACGGGGGCACGTAGTAGGCAGGGGTGATGTCGGCAACGTATCGCCACACGGTTCGCCCCAGGGCAACACCGAGCGGGATCCCGACCGCAAGTCCGACCAGGGCGAGGATTGTCGCCTGGGCAACGACGACACCCCGCGACTGAGGTCTCGTCATCCCGACCGCCCTCAGGACAGCCAGATCCCCCCGGCGTCGACGCACGGCCGTCGCCGAGCGCGTGGCCCACTGCAGCGATACCCAGCAGTGCCAGGAACCCTGCGAGGAACCATGGGATCGCCTGGACCTGGAGGAGCTGACGCTGCTCGGGGAGCGGCTCATTCGGGCCGGTCTCGATCCCCAGCGGCCCGAGCCGCTCGGCGACGGTCACGGCATCGACACCAGGGGCAACATCGAAAAAGATCAGGTGGAACTTGAAGCCATCGAACAGGGAGTCGTACGTGTCGGCCGTCACCCAACCGCCGGAGGCGTAGTCGTTGTGGGGGCTCGGGTAGACGAAACCGATGCCGGTCACCGTCAGCTCCTCATCCTCGTCCAAGCCGGGGACCGCGACGGTATCGCCTACATCCAGCCCGGTTGCCTCCGCGGTCCGAGGGCCGATCGTGATCTCTCCAGGTTTCGACGCAATCGTCCCCTTGGTGAGGACGATGTCGAGGGGTTGGTTGACCGGGTCCAGGGTGAGCACAGAAACGGCGGCGCCGGCGATCTGGGCCACATCGAGCCGCACGTCGTTGACCGCGGTGACGTCGGCATCAGCGGCGATTGCTGCGATCACCTCGTCAGTCGGCGCATAGTCCTGGTTGTTGTACCCGATGAAGGTGGAGAGGTCCCACGTCTGACCGAACCGTTGGGGATCGTTGATGGTTCCGTCGATGCCATTGGCGAAGGTGAATACCGCAACGACACCGAGGACGCCGAAGATGGCGCCGAAGAGCGCAGGACGCACCGGCACGGACGTCGATCCGCTTCCCGGCTCGAGTGCAAAGCGGCTCCCGACGAGCACCGGCACCGGCATGCCCGTCTGAGCGAGCTGCGATGCGATGACCGACCGCCTGGGGCGTGCGTGTTTCCGTGTCGCCGACAGGGCGATCGTTGCGGAGAGGAGCGAGCCGCCGACCACGAGCAACGGGACCAGGAGGACTCCGAGCCCGAAGACGACCCAATCGGCATGGAACCCCGGTGCCGATTCCATCCACGATGCCGTTCCCACGGGGAACCACTGGGACACCACATAGGCGATGGGAACGCCCAGAGCGACACCGATGACGGCGGCGACGGTTGGACCCAGCGTCGCGCCCACCCTCGACTCGCCCGGGGTCATGCCGACCGCACGTAGCGGCTCGAGGTCCGAGATGGTCGACGCCACGTGTCGTGCAACTGCCTGGCCCACGAGGAAGAATGCCGCAATGAGCGCCGCGAGAGCGAACACCAGGAGACTCCGGGCCTCGAAGGACGTCACGTCTCTGAGTTCATTTGCGGCGGCTGCCATGTCCCACACGTCGATGTCGGTTCGTCCGGTGATCCTGGCGAGGTCCTCCTTGAAGGCGGGTATCGAATCGGCACCTCCGCTGAGCCGCACCATCGCGTTGACATATGCGGTGCTCTGCGCTCCGAGGAAGTTCGCGGGGTGCTGCTCGAAGAGGGCCGGTGACGGTGTCATGCCACCCAGATCCGATTCCCGGTCCGAGAACCACATGGATCGAATCGAACCAACGATGGTGGCATCGATCACCGGGCCCGCCGGCAGCCCGCCATCGAATTCCGGTGTGTCGAAGGTGTCGATCTGCTCGGGGCTCCAAAGGCGAATCGTCAGGGTGTCCCCCACGGCGAGTCCGTAGTGCTCGAGGAACAAGGGGGTGGCCATGACCTCATCCGCCCGGGAACGATCGAGCGCGCGCCCTTCGAGGACCACAGGCTTTTCGATCCTCTCGAAGATGTCGGTCCCGAGAACAGGAAAGCCGATCGAGAAGTCCTCCTCTGGAATCTCGTCGACGACGAACGCGGAGATGGCGAACTTCCCCACGGCTTCCACCTCGGGCAGCGCCGCAATCGGCTCCCAGTCAAAGCCGGGATCGTTCGCCAATGCCACCGCTGTGACTGGCAGCGTCACATCGAGCAGACGATCGACCGCAGACGATCCGCGCCTGGCTCCCGCGACCGCCGTGAGGATCGTTCCTGTGGCAAAGGCGATCAAGAGCGCAAGGACGAGGATCGACTTCCATCGATGTCGCAGGTCGATCCGGAACCAGGTGAGAACAGCGTTCATGAAGATGCAGGCACCTGATCACTGACCGGCGCGGTGATCCTTCCGTCGTGCATCCTCAGTACCCGCGACGCACCGGCAGCCACTGAGGGCGAGTGGGTCACCATGAGAATCGTCTGTCCCTCGCCGTGCAGCCTGCGGAACAGTTCCAGGATCTCGGCGCCACCCTCGCTGTCGAGGGCACCGGTCGGCTCGTCGGCCAGGATGACCGTGGGGTCGTTGACGAGCGCCCGCGCGATCGCGAGTCGCTGCCGCTGGCCACCGGACAGGACGGACGGAAGCTGCTCTGTTCGGTCGCCGAGCCCGAGCAGATCCAAGGTGTCACGAGCCCGCGACACCGCGGCAGATCGGCTCAAGCCCCCGAGCATCGCAGTGAGGGCAACGTTCTCGAGGGCGGTGACACCGTCCAGGAGGTTGAAGAACTGGAACACTACGCCGATGTGATGACGACGGAACTTGGCAAGCCAGTTCTCATCACGCCCACTGATCTCCTCATCGTCGACTATGACCGTGCCCTCGTCTGGCTGCTCGAAGCCGGCGAACACATTCAACAGCGTCGACTTGCCGCAACCCGACGGTCCCATAAGCGCAACGAATTCGCCGCGCTCGACGATGACGTCCACATCGCGCAACGCCCGTACGGGAGCGAACTCCGCGGTGAACGTCTTGCGTACGCCGATAACTCTGAGAGCAGTCACACCGAGCAACCTCCACGATTGGTGCACTTCCCTGACCGGGTCATGATCTCCCCGAGGGCTGCATGATGGCAAGGGTGGAAGCTCCCGACAATCGGTGGTGCAGGCACCCCAAATTCTGAGCGCTGGAATCGACCAGAGACACGTGGTAGCTGCTGCCTTGACACACTGAAGCGCTGAGTGATCAGCTGCGGGATCGCCGCCAAAGGGATGAAGCGTGACCGACCAGCATGCGGTCGTTGCCCTGGCTGGCTCGGGCCTAGAACACCTCGGAGCAGAACGGCAGCGTTGCCGTTCGGAACAGCCGGTCGAGTTGGGTGACGGCCTCCGCGGTACCTTCGATACGGCCAGCATGCCACCGCGGAATCGCCGATGGACGCCCCAGGTAGAGCGATCCAAGATCCGCCACCTGCAGGGTCACATCAGGTTCACCGTCGGTCGGTTCCACCGAGCCGGCGCCGTGCGTGACGACGAGGCGGAACGTGCCGCCCCGCCCGAGGAAGTCGTCCGTGACGCGGATCGTCAATGCTCCGTCGGTCTCGTCGGTTCGCGCCGACAGCGCCGTCGGGATGTCGAGGATGCGCAGGTACAGCGTGTCGCGGTGTCAGGTAGTGATTGACCAAGAAAGCGACCAAGAAAGCCCACGAGTCTCAACCACGGAGCGACTCGCAACCTTCGCTACAACGACAGAATCCCCAGCTATAGCTGAGGATTCTGTCGTCTCTCCACGTGGAGCTGAGGGGATTCGAACCCCTGACCCCTTGACTGCCAGTCCCAAGCGTCGGTGCTGGAGTGTGCTCGAATTGGCATGCTGCGGCGAAGACACCCGATTCTCCCCAGAAAACATTCAAGAAAACCACACGAACAGCCAACCTCTCGCCACCCCGCAACGAGAAAACCCCTTGCAGTGCAAGGGTTCTCTCCGTCGGGCTGGCCGGATTTGAACCGGCGACCTCTTGACCCCCAGGTGAGATCAGGGGGTGTTGTGGGCCTGGGCGAATCGGGAGAATCCCTTGTGCCGCCTAGCTTTTCGGTGTTCAGTGGTTCGCGACGTTTCTCGCCGTTTCCCATCTTCTTGCGGACTCTTCGCGGACTCTTGAGCTGAGCGATGTGCGGCGTGGCCGTAGGGAATGCCAGCCGAGGCCGCATTGCCTCACAACCGGGGCGTGCGAGCCCCTGCGAGCGCCGCAGCGACCTCTGCTGTGTGAAGTCACATCAGGGGGCGTCTGTGATCTGCGGAAACGACCGCAAACATGCCCTGACCGGCGATAATGTCACTCGTCGATGTTCATCGATTCGCGTCATTTCTCAGCAGAACGCGTCCTATGCGCGTCCTGGAACTCGCGGCGATGAGGGACCGCGGACTCGAACCCAGCCGATCATTCGGACCGTCAAGGCCGACGTCGGGAACCCGCACGCCGACGTGCCGATCGGGGGCGGGTGGCGAAGTGTGCGATAGTGCTACAGAATCGTTGATCGGCGTGGCATTCGGGCTGGTTGCAAGGACGCGTGGTGGATCAGTCTCTGCGGGTCCGCCTCGAACGTCGATGTCGCGGCATCCCTAGGCTGTGGAGGTCCATCACATCTCAGCTCTCGCCCAAAGGAGCAACCGTGGCTGTTTGGTTTGAAGGCACAGACGAGATCGACTGCAACATCCAGCAAGTGAAGCGGGCCCTCGAGAATCCCGGCGAGCTCTATGCAGGGGTCACCAGTCTTATGCCAGGTATGACGAGCGTTGAGCTGGTGGAACAGGGGACCGACTCTGTGACCATCAGAACCAACGAAGGCCTCATGAAACGCACCAACATCTCCAAACGGATCGAGGCGGACAGCGTTGTCGTGGAGTTCGACGAGCAGTATGAGGCCGGAACGAAGGTCACTGCAACGTCACACTTCGCTGACGAATTCACCGCTAGCGACACCGGAGTGAGCTACCGCCTCGTCATGAGCGACGTCGAGGCCCCCGGGTTCTTGGGCTTCTTCTACCGGAAGCTCGGCAGCTCCAACATAGGGAACGCCTTCTTGGCGGCATACAAGACTCACTTCGAGTCCCAATAGCGACTCGACATCACCGCAACGGTGAGTGTTCGAGACCCCGCACCTTCATGTGCCGCTCGGCGCTATCGGGCGACGCATGCGTTATCGACCGGGATCGAGTGTCGGTGCGCTGCAACCGCTGAGCAGACCGAAGGAAGCTGCCATCAGCGGCGCTTCGAGATGACTTCAGCGCCGAGAGCTCCGGCCGCCCGATCGCTCGTTGCCGCGCTTGTAGTTGCCCGTAACCCTGGCCATCACCTCTTGCGCGTCGCCCCGACCGACGTCGGATACGAACTTGATCGCTGCCCTCCCCCGCAGGATGGCGGCCACCCGGGCATGATGCGCGACTACAACATCGCCGTTCTTGCGTTGCATCTACTCGAACCCGGCCGGTGTTCCCATGCGAACATTGGGCCAGGGAAGAGCCCAATCGCGGTCGGACGCCACCCTGCGTAGTTGCGGCACAGCACGCATTCGTGCCGATCGGCGCTCCTGGGCGATTGGAGCGTTCTCGCCCGGGATCAGTCGTTCTTGCGCTGGAAGAGGTAGGCAAACGGCGATCTCGTGTAGGCGATCCCGCGGCCTGTCTCGTGTAGCAGCTCCGCCGTGACCGTGGTCGGACGTTTCGGAATCAAGTAGCTGTCCAGATCACGCTCGGTGATCGTGTATCTGCCCGATCTCGAGTTGACTGCAGCAGCGAGGCGATACCGCGGATCGATCGACGCCATCGCAGCGTCACCGTGGCTGGGGTTGACCAGGAGCCACGTTCCCGGCAAGAGATACCGCGTGCAATGCTCGGAAACGAAGCCGGCATAGAGCGAAACCAGCAGGCCCACGGATTGGTCGGCCAGATCGAGCTCGGTCCGGTAGTCGGCACCGATGAACCGCCAGTTTGCGCTGGTCAAGCGGTGGCGGTGACGGCTGATGATCTCGTATACGCCGCTCGTGTCGGCGAAGAACCGGGCGGCCTTCCGGTCGTTGTCAACATAGGTCACTGAATCGAAGACGAACGATGCTGCAACGTCGACGAACGACCCTGGATACAGCACCGAGGTGTCCCCAATGAACTCACCGACGGCACCAAAGAGTCGCAGGCGATCACCCGGGTGGCGGTCCTGTTCTTCCCAAAGACGTCGAGTCAAGTCCTTCATCACAGTGCAGCATGCCACGGCACAAGGCGCACCGGATGGCTCCAGCCTTCCGTTCCGCACAGATCACCCACCACCCCGAACGATATCGCGCAGCCACGAGCGTCCGGGATCCGGCAATCGGCGCTAGCCAGGAATTACCGGGGAGGGCGGTTCAGGCCGCCCGGGCCGGCCGTGGCAGTGCTTGTACTTCCGTCCTGATCCGCAGGGGCATCGTTCATTGCGACCAAACTTGGTCGGTGCCTCCCCTAGTCGAGCGGACATCTTCGCGGTGAGCTCGGCTCGATGCTCGCGAGTCTTGAGCTCCCCCTCCCACTTGCGGAGGTGCTCGTTCCACGCTCGTAGCCGTTCCTCGACTGCCGAAGCGTCTCGCTCGCGGCGGGCGACCTGCCCCTGCCGTCTGGCCAGCTCCTCTTCAGCCTTTTCGGCGAACACTGGGGACGGATCACCTGCCGATCCGTTGAAGACGGCCACGAGCTCCCGGTCGATCATGGTGGCGATGGCACGGCCCATCGAGATGCCGGCCGAGTCGCAGTACCGCTTCCACGTCGACCACTTGGACGCCGTCACTGGGACGCGGACCATCCGGTACGTCTCGTCCTGTCCGAGACCGGCGAGCAACTTGCGGTCGATCCTGGCGAGCACGCCACGTTCGAGATCCATCACCGCCTCACTCGTCTACATGTAGACACCGGGCAACTTGTTGCACGTGCGTGTGGTATTTGACAGGGTTCGGCGCGAAACGCGCTTGCAGCCCGACATCGGCGAGTTCGTGCATCGGTCGTGGTTCGGTCCTGTCGGTGATGCCGCGGCATCTGGTTCCTCCTCGGGATCTGAGCCATGTGACGGATTGTGTGGAAGCACCCTTGGCGCGGAGTTGGCCGAATCTCGTGTTCTGCATTGCATTCCCGGATTCCGGGGTCGAGGCCCACTCGCGTGTGGTGCCGCGTGTCCGTGGTGTCGGGGCCAGCAACGACCAGCGACGGCATCAGAATTGCCGCTTCCGGTCGGGTGTCCACGGCAACGGATGCCGGTGGTCGGTGTCATGTTTACGAAATAGACGTGACAGCCCTGTCAGCAAAGTGTCAGCAACCCTCTCACCAGAGTGTCAAGAACCCTGTTATCAGAGTCTCCGAGGAGCAGCCAGAAGTTACGTCCACGGACGTGGTGTATGGGGGTCCCGTTCTGAGGGTGCTTCCCATTAGGTGATCACCGCGTCAGCCTCACAGGTACGTGTGAAGCGACCGTGAGGAGAACGCGGTGATCAACAAGAGCATGGACGCGTTGGCGTGGCTGCGCAAGCAGCTCGAGGCTGACGACAACGACTTGCTGCGCGAGATGGTGCGCAGCTTCGCTGAAGAGTTGATGGGAGCCGAAGCCGACGCGATATGCGGCGCCCCATACGGGCAAGCGACCCCGGACCGGACGAACCGCCGCAACGGCTATCGGAGTCGCCGGTGGGACACAAGGACGGGCAGCATCGACCTGAAGATCCCGAAGCTGCGAGCCGGTTCATACTTCCCCGACTGGCTCCTGGACGCGAGAACCCGGTCGGAGCGGGCGTTCATCCAGGTCGTCACCGAAGCCTACGTTCGGGGTGTCTCCACCCGCCGCGTCGAAGGGCTCGTGGAGACGCTCGGGATCACGTCGTTGTCCAAGTCCCAGGTCTCGGAGATGGCTGCGAGCCTCGATGAGATGGTGACGGACTTCCGGGACCGGCCGCTCGACCAGGGTCCGTATACGTATGTGTGGGCCGACGCGTTGACGATGAAGGTCCGCGAGGGTGGCCGCATCGTCAACATTGCATGTCTGTTGGCGGTCGGTGTCAACGCCGAAGGACACCGTGAGATCCTCGGTGTCGACTTGGCCACGTCGGAGGACGGGGCCGGCTGGCTCGCCTTCTTCCGCTCCCTCGTCGCCCGCGGCCTTTCCGGCGTCCAGCTGGTGATCTCTGATGACCACACCGGTCTCGTCGACGCTATTGCAGCGACGTTGCCGGGTGCGTCGTGGCAACGCTGCCGAACCCACTACCTGCGCAACCTACTCACGAAGGTCCCGAAAGCATCCGGGTCGATGGTCGCGACGATGGTGCGAACGATCTTCGCCCAGCCATCAGCGAAAGAGGTCTGGGCCCAGCACCGCCGCGTCGTCGATCACCTTCACGATGTCGGCCTCATCGATGCTGCCGAGCACCTCGACGCCGCGGCCTCCGAGATCCTGGCGTTCACCGGGTTCCCCAAAGCCCACTGGCGCCAGATCTGGTCCAACAACCCTCAGGAACGACTCAACAAGGAGATACGGCGTCGCACCAACGTCGTGGGCATCTTCCCCACACGGCCATCCGTGATTCGGCTCGTCGGCGCCCTGTTGGCTGAACAACACGACGAATGGGCCATCGCAAGGCGATACATGAGCCTCGAATCACTCGCCCAAGCCCGCATCCGGGTACTCGAATCCGACCAACTCGAGGAGGTGACCCCGGCACTCGAAGCAGCAATCGGCTAGAAAGACAACAACGAGGCCGACGCGGTGTCACTCATACACCACGTCACAGGACGTGACCCAGGCGGCGATTCCTGTCGTTGCCATCTGCTATTGCCTACAAGTATCTGCTGTTGAAGGAGCTCGACATGGCGCACATTCGAAAGAAGGGCACGGGCCGGTGGCAGGTCCGATATCGGGACCCCTCGGGCACGGAGCGGGCCCGAACCTTCAGGCGAAGAACGGACGCTGAGAGGTTCCTCGTCACCGTCGAGACAGACAAGCTCCGCGGAACGTGGACCGATCCTCGGCTCGGCAAGATCACCGTGAGCGAATGGCTTCCCACATGGCAGGCAAGCCGCGTCCACCTCCGCCCATCAACTCGGGCCGGCAGCGAATCGATGCTGAGGAACCACGTTCTCCCCTACTTCGGCACACGTCAACTCGCATCAGTCACCCCCACCGACATGCAGGGATTCGTGGCTCACCTCGAGGAGAAGGGCCTCGCGTCGTCAACGATCCGCCAGAACTACTTGCTGATCGCGAGTCTGTTCTCTTCGGCACTCGAATCCGATCTCATCCTCCGCACGCCGTGTCGCGGCATCAAGCTGCCGCCGAAGTCGCAGACCGAGATGCGCTTCCTCACCGCCGACGAGGTAGCCGAAGTCGCCGCAGCAATCGACGAGCCCTACCGGGCCCTCGTGCTCACGGCCGCTTACACCGGATGTCGCTTCGGGGAGCTGACCGGCCTGAGAGTGCGTCGCCTGGATCTCCTCAGACGCAGCCTGACGATCACTGAGACGCTTACTGACGTGCGGGGGCAGGTGAGCCTGGCACCGCCCAAGACGAGCGCTGCACGGCGCCAGGTGGCCCTGCCGAAGTTCCTCAGCGAGGAGCTCGCTCGGCATCTCTCGCAGTGGCCGCCGGCTGCCGATGGGTTCCTCTTCACAGCTCCCGAGGGGGGTCCGGTGCGCCGCACCAACTTCCGCAGACGTACGTGGCTTCCCGCAGTGCGGGCTTCGGTTGGGGAATCGCTCCGGTTTCATGATCTCCGGCACACGCATGCAGCGATGTTGATCGCTCAGGGGGAGCACCCCAAAGTCATCCAGCTGCGGCTCGGACACTCCTCGATTCAGGTCACTCTGGATACCTACGGGCACCTGTTTGAGGGTCTTGATGAGGCTGCTGCAGAGCGTCTCGACGCCGCGTATCTGCGGACTCCCGCGGACTCTTCGCGGACTCTTGCCCGCCAGAACGTTCACGAGCTCGCCCGCTGAACGACTGAACCCCTTGCAACGCAAGGGGTTCGTCTCGTCGGGCTGGCCGGATTTGAACCGGCGACCTCTTGACCCCCAGTCAAGCGCGCTGCCGTGCTGCGCCACAGCCCGTACCTCGGCATCCTACCGTTGCCGGAACTGAACCCTTCGGAACGAGGGCGGCCGCCGTCCGCTCGGATCAGTCGTTTGCTTCGATGTCGTCGGTATCGAGTTCATCGACCGTCACGATCATCTCATCGGGGATGCCGTCGCCGTCGATATCGATACTCACGGCCTCGGCCATCGTTGCTTCGATATGGTCGAGAACGCCGTCGCCGTTGAGGTCGATCCCCGACGCTTCGACCACCGTCGTCTCAGCGACATCGGGGAGGCCATCGCCCGTCGTGTCGTACGCAATCGTGGTCGTCTCGACGATGTCGATCGTATCGGGCGTTCCATCTCCGTTGAGGTCCATGATGACCTCCGCCGATACCACCCGGCTACCAACATCCGGTACACCGTCGCCCGTGACATCGACGACGGTCTCGGTGATCGTGGTCTTCTCGATGATGTTCGGTTCGCCGTCACCGTTCAGATCGGTTTCGCGAATCTCCGTGCTCGTCACCGCCACGCCGTCCGTCACGCCGTCCTCGTCGATGTCGATGTCGGTGACGACCACATCGGAGAGAACGACGCTGCGCTCGTCGGCGTCGATAGATACAGCCTCGAACTCACCGGTGTCCTGGCTGAGATCTTCGTCGGAAGCGTCTTCGGTGCCGCCGCTGAACGTGGATTCCATGGCACTACCTCTGTCTTTCGCGTGGGAGGATCGTACCCGAGGCGTGACCGATGCACCACACGGTTCCCGTGCCGGAACGGCTCACCCGACAGGATCAGATCTGACCCCGGGGAGAGCGAAGATTCGCGGCCCCATCGGCTTGGCGTGCCCGAGGATCACCGTCCCGGCCCAACGTCGGCGGCTATCCGGCGACTCGCTCGACGACCCAGCCGATCCCCTGGACCAGGCGCCAGCCGAGATAGAGCGAGACGGCACCGATCAGCAGCATGAACCCGACCGGCCACCGATCGCGCATCCGCTCTTCGCCCTCCGACTCCGGCTGATCGGCGTCGGTCATACCGGAGGAACGCCGTGACGGCGAGAGGAGAAGTCCCGATCCTTCCGGGCCGCATACCGCAGACGCATGATGAGTTCACGCCGCAACTCCTCCGGCTGGATCACCGCATCGACGACGGCTTCCGACGCGAGTCGGAGCAGATCCACGTCCTCGATGTACTCCGCCCGGCGGGCTTCGATGAACGCCTCACGCTCGTCTTCCGGGAGCGACTCGATCTTGTTGAAGTACACGGCGTTGATCGCCGCTTCCGGCCCCATGACGGCGATCTCCGCGGTGGGGAGGGCGAGCGTGGCCTCCGGTCGAAACCCGGGGCCTGAGAATGCATACAGGCCGGCACCGTACGCCTTGCGGACGATGATCGAAATCCGCGGCACCGTCGCTTCGGCGATCGCAGTGAGCATCTTCGCCCCGGCACGAATGATGCCCTGCCGCTCGACCTCGGATCCGATCATGAATCCGGGGACGTCAGCAAAGAAGAGCAATGGGATGTTCATCGCATCGCAGAGCCACATGAAGCGCGCCGCCTTGTCAGCCGAGTCGACGAAGAGGACGCCCCCGAGGTGGTTCGGCTGCGATGCGACGATACCGACGGGCTTCCCATCGAGAAGGGCGAAGGCGGTGATGATCTCGCGCGCGTACAACTCCTTGATCTGGAAGAGTGTTCCGTCATCAACGACCCCTCTGAGGAAGTCCACCATGTCGTAGACGGCCTTTGGATCCTCCGGCAGCACTTCGGTCGTCCGAAACCCCTCTTCCGGCGGCTCCGGCGCGTAGGCGGGGGGCAACACACGCGTGTGATCGGCCACATAGCTGAAGTACTGCTGCGCCCATGAAATGGCCTCCTCGTCGCTCTCGACGAGCGCATCGCCGCAACCGGAAACCTCACAGTGCATCCGCGCCCCGCCCATCTCCTCCAGGGTCGCTTCTTCGCCGATGACCATCCGCGCCATCCTCGGCGACCCGAGGTACATCGAAGCGCGCCCTTCGACCATCACGACCACGTCGCAGAACGACGGAATGTAGGCACCACCGGCCGCCGATGGCCCGAATAGGCAGCAGATCTGTGGAACCCTCCCGGAGAGACGGATCTGGCTGTAGAAGATCTTCCCGGCGCCGCGCCGTCCCGGGAATAGATCGACCTGGTCGGTGATTCTGGCACCGGCGGAGTCCACCAGGTAGAACACCGGGCAGCCGCTCGTCGTAGGCGGCCTCGAGCGCCCGGATGATCTTCTCGACCGTCAGGCGCCCCCAGCTACCGGCCTTGACGGTTGGGTCGTTCGCGATCACCATCACGGGCCGCCCGTCAATCGCCCCACGGCCGGTGACCACTGCGTCGGCGCCGTGGTCCGGGGTCTCCGCGTTGGCGAGCAGGCCGTCTTCGATGAAGGATCCGGGGTCGCAGAGCAGGTCCACGCGGTCGCGGACGAAGAGCTTGCCCCGCTCCTTCAACTGGTCGTGATATCGCTCCGGTCCACCCGTCGCTGCCCGGTCCGTTTCGATGTGGAACCGATCGCTCAGGGAACCGGTCACCGATCACTCCTCTGCCGCTTGCGCACCACAATACGCACCGGAGTGCCGGTGAAGTCGAACGTCTCCCGGAGGCGTCGCTCGATGAAGCGGAGATAGTCAGGGGCGAGGTCCCCGCCGCGCACGAACAGAATGAATGTCGGCGGTTCGGTCTCGGCCTGCACTGTGTAGATGATGTGCGGGCGCTTGTTCTTGCGCACCGGAGGTGGGTGGGCTTCCTGCCACGCGCGTACGAGGCGATTCAGTTCCGGTGTCGCGATCCGTCGACGGCGGTTCTCGAGCACCATACGCACCGCTGCGGGCAGTCGCACGAGGCGCGATCCCGTCTGGGCCGATACCCGCAAGATCGGCGCCCAGTCCACGAACGCAAGGCGATCGGCGACCGAATCCTCGGTCTGGAGGCGCTCCTCTTCGTTGCGGATGTCCCATTTGTTCAGCACGAGGATCAGTCCTGTGCCCGCATTGACGATCTCTTCGGCGAGACGCTGCTCCTGGTGGGTGGCGCCCCTGGTCCCGTCGATCATCATGAGGGCAACATCCGACTGGGCGAGGACCTCTCTCGCCCGCATGACGGCGTAGCGCTCGACGTCGTCGTTGATCTTCGTGCGGCGCTTGATGCCGGCGGTATCGATGATCTCGAACGGTTCGCCGTCGAGATCGACAACGAGGTTGATCGGATCGCGGGTCGTGCCTGGGACATCGGACACCAGCACACGATCCTCACCGGCCAGTCGGTTCAGGAGTGTGGACTTCCCGACGTTCGGCCGTCCGATGATGGCGAGGCTCGCGATCGTCCGGTCGGAGATCGCCTCTCCGAGGTCGGGCAGCAGGCTCACAAGGCGCTCGAGGAATTCGCCGGTGTTGCGTCCGTGCAGCGCAGAGACCGGGAACGGCTCGCCGAGGCCGAGTGACCAGAGATGCGCGAGATCCGACTCGACGCCGGGACCGTCCGCCTTGTTGGCGACGAAGATGAAGGGGACGCCGCTGTGCTGCAGGATCCGTGCGACGCCGACGTCATCATCGGTCAGATCAGAAGTTCCATCGGTCACGAACACCACAACGTCCGCGCCCTTGACGGCGATCTCCGCCTGCTCGCGGATATCGGCCGTCAGCTCCTCACCGGGTCGGGCTTCCCATCCTCCGGTGTCGATCACAATGAAGTCGCGACCGCCCCAATCGGCGATGAACTCGCGTCGATCGCGGGTGACGCCTGCCTGTTCGTCCACGACCGCCGCCTTTCGGCGAACGATGCGGTTGACGAGCGTCGACTTGCCGACATTCGGCCGACCCAGGATGACTACGACCGGAAAGCGGCTCATGCGGCTGCTCCTTGAATGAGACCCCCGGCGGTTGCCGGGGTGACGATGATCGGGACGGGAGAGGCGGAACGGAGATCGGCGAGGGACATGTCGTCGAGGAATACGTCTCCGGAGAGCGCCACGTCCGGCAGAAGGTAGCGCGACACGGGCGCGGCGCTGTTCTTGATGGTCTCACGCACATCGGCGCCAACGAGCAGACCGGCGACGGCCGTGTTGCCGCCGAAGAACCGATTCTCGACAGCGATGAGGCGCAACGCCCGACCACTGAGACGCTCGAGTTCGGGGAGCAGTGGTTTGAGCGCCGCTGCGCCGTATACACCGGTGAGCACGCCCACCGGGCCGGCTTCGGCCTCAGGGTCGGTGCCGGTGTGTCGCGGAGCGCGGTAGCCCTCCCCCGGCGCCGAAGGAACCGTCCTCCACTCGCCGGTCATCACAGGCGCGGGAGCGTCGACGCCGCCGGCCAAGGCAGCTACCTCATCGGTGAAGGTTCGGATCATGCCGATCCCGTTCTCGTGTTGGGGGAAGTCCTCGTACGCGTCGCGCGACGGTACGGGACGGTTCGCAACGAGATACAACTCGTCGGACGCGAAGAAGAGCCTCCGCCCGATCCGTCGCATCGCTTCCTCTTGCCAGAAGTGGATCGTATCCAGATCGGCAGCGGCCTCCTCAGGACTGTGCACGCGCAAGTTCTCTTCCGTGTTGTAGCGCGACAGTCCCAGCGGTACGATTCCGACGGAGGCGAGACCGCCGTATCGAGACAGAATCTCAGCGGCGGTGCGGTCAAGCACCGACCCAGCGTTGATTCCCGGGCAGAGCACAACCTGTCCGTGCACCGTGACATCGTCGTCCAGCAAGGCCCGTAGCCAGCGCAGGGATGTTGCTCCCCGCGGGTTCCGCAGCATGCGCGTGCGAATCTCAGGGTCGGTGGCGTGGATCGACACATAGAGCGGGCCGAGGCGCTCCTCGACGACCCTCGCGAGGTCAAGTTCGGTGAACCTGGTCAGGGTCGTGAAGTTGCCGTAGAGGAACGACAGGCGGTAGTCGTCGTCCTTGAGATACAGCGATTCCCGCATGCCGGGCGGGAGTTGGTAGATGAAGCAGAACTCACAATGGTTGTCACAGGTCTGGACACGGTCGAAGATCGACGACGAGAGGCGGATTCCCAGCGGTTCCCCGGCGCGTTTCGCAAGAACAATGCTGCGCTGGCCCGATTCATCGCGAATCGTGACCTCGGGATCGGCGTCGTCAATGAGTTGCTGATACTCGATGACATCGGCAGGGACGATGCCGTTCACTGCCACCAACTCCGCGCCGACGGAAAGCCCCGCCTTTGCGGCGGGACTGTCGCTCACAATCTCAATAACGGTGGGAGTCGACATCGGTCCTTCGATGGTACCCGTCCATGTTGTAGACCCGCCGCCCCCTATCCTCGATCTCATGATGCCAAGGGTGCTACTGGCCGAGCCTCGGGGGTTCTGTGCCGGTGTTGAGATGGCGATCAAGGCACTGACGTGGATGGTCCAGACGTTTGAACCGCCGGTCTACTGCTATCACGAGATCGTGCACAACGCCGCCGTTGTCGATGCGTTTGAGCGTGCCGGCGTCGTGTTCGTCGACGACGTTGAAGACGTCCCCGAAGGCAGACCGGTGATGCTCTCCGCCCACGGCTCCGCCCCGGAGGTCGTGGCGGCGGCCGAGAGCCGCGCCGCCGTTACGATCGACGCTGTGTGTCCATTGGTCACCAAGGTCCACCACGAGATGCGCCGCATGTCTGATCGCGGCTACAGCATCATCTATGTCGGCCACGAGGGCCACGACGAGGCCATCGGGGCGATCGCCGAGGCCCCGGGGGCCGCGACGCTGATCGATCCCGTCGACGGCCTGGGCGCCTTCGATCCCGCCGATGTCGGCAAGGTTGCCCTGCTTGCGCAGACGACGCTCGGTCTCTTCGAGTGGGAAGGGGTCCTCTCGGACGCCGCCCAGCGCTACCCCATGCTCGAGACGGCGAGAAAGAGCGACCTCTGCTATGCCACAACCAACCGACAGACCGCCATCCTCAAGCTTGCCGAAGCATCCTCCGTGATCCTCGTCGTCGGATCGGAGAACTCGTCCAACACCCAGGCGCTCGTCCGTGTTGCCGAGAAGGCTGGCGTTCGGGCCTACCGAGTTGACGGACCGGAGGATGTCGATCCGCGCTGGTTCGCCAACCAAGACACCGTTGGTGTCACAGCGGGCGCGTCGGCGCCCGACCAGCGGGTCCGCGCCGTCATCGACGCCATCGCTCCCGGTGGAACGCCGGAGATCGTTCGGGTCACCGACGAGGACGAGTATTTCCCGCTTCCGCCCAGGCTCCGCTTGTTCGTCAAGACCATGCAGGCACTCGTCGAAGGAGCCTTCGCCGCCCCAAACCCCGGAGCCGAAGGCCCGATCGAGGACGACCGAGGATGGGACGCCAGCGAAGCCCTGGACCTGTTGGGGGTCTGAACCTGTCCCCGCGGCACCAGACGGGGGGCATTCCCTCGGCGAATGCGCAGGGGGGCCTCTCCGAGGCTGAACCGCGCATACGAGCTCGTCCGCGTCCCTTGTTCGCAGCTCGTAGCTCCTGACTCTCTCTAGATGGGCCGGTGTCTGCGCGAGTCGACGCGCCGAACCACTTCAAGAATCCTTGCCACCACCGCCTCGATGTCGAGGTTGCTCGTATCGATGATGACGGCGTCATCGGCGGGGCGCAGCGGCGACGCGGCTCGCGTTGAGTCGACATGGTCGCGGGCCGCGAGTTCGGCGGCGATCTGTTCCTGGCTCTTGCTCGCAGCTTCGGCGTCGTTGGAACGCCGGGCCGCCCGCACCTCGGGTCGTGCGGTGAGGTAGATCTTCACCGGCGCGTCGGGGAAGACCACCGTGCCGATATCTCGCCCCTCGACGACGGCCGACCCACCGTGCCCGACGACCCACGCCCGCTGAAGAGCAACGATGTCGGCACGGACCTCAGGATGGGTCGCAACGGCGCTCGACGCCGCGGTGACCTCGTCGTTTCTCAGTTCCTCCGTGACGTCGACACCGTCGATCGAGACCGCCCCAAGGTCGATCGCAATGTCAGCGTTGCGGATCGCCTCCACCACGGCGCCCGCATCCGCGACGGTCGCTCCGCATCGCAGCGCCATCAGCCCGGCGGCACGGTATGTGGATCCAGTGTCAAGATGCGGGAGTCCGAGTGCCGCCGCAACGCGGCTCGAGACGGTGGACTTCCCAACCCCGCCCGGTCCGTCTATCGCGATGACCACACTGCCTCCATCGTGTCGTAGAACGTCGGCCAGGATACGCCGGCGACCGACGCCCCGGAGATCGTGACCGGTCCCCCGGCTGCCGTCGCGGCGACGGCGCCGGCCATCGCGATCCGGTGATCCCCTGCGGAATCGACCGTTCCCCCGTTCAGGAAACCGGCACCAACAACGGCGAAGCCATCGTCCGTGGCCTCGGCTCCGCCGCCGAGCGCCCGGATCATGGCTGCGGTGCTGAGCGTTCTATCGCTCTCCTTGAACCGCAATTCGGCGGCCTCGCGGACGATCGTGATCCCTTCGGCGTATGCGCCAAGCACGGCGACCAGCGGGAGTTCATCGATGGCGGCGGCGACGGTATCCCCGGACACTTCGACCGCCTGCAACGGTGCACCCGTCACCGATACGGTCCCGACTGGATCGCCGTGGAGCGCGCCGGTCACCTCGCCATGCACGGTGGCTCCCATGGCTTCGAGGATGCCGAGGAAGCCGAGACGTCCCGGGTTCAGGCTGATGCCCGGGGTGACCACCTGTGAGCCCGGTATCAGTGCGGCGCTCGCCCAGACGTAGGCGGCGCTGGACGGGTCGCCGGGGATTTCGTAGGAAGCGCCGGGCACCGGCCCGGGCGTGATCGACAAGCGGGTTCCGACGCTCGTGCCAAGCCCGAATGCCTCCAACCATCGCTCCGTGTGATCGCGATACCCGGCAGGACTCTCGATCGAGGAGTCGCCATCTGCCTGGATCGCGGCGAGTTCGAACGCGGATCGAACCTGGGCCGATGCAACATCGATCGTGATGTCCGCCCCATGCAGGTCCGCCCCTCCGATCGTCATGGGTGCCGTCCCCTCGTGCGAGAGCCGCACCTCTGATCCGAGGGCAGCGAGCGGGGCTACGAGCCGTCGCATCGGACGAGAGGAGAGGGAGTCATCGCCCGTGAGCGTCACGAGGAACGGCGCGGCCGAAAGGCTCCCGGCGAGAAGCCGCATCGTCGTTCCCGAGTTGCCGCAATCGATCGGCGCTCCCGGATCCGTTGGGGTACGGGCCGGCGTGAACCGACTCCCGACACGGCGAAGCCCGAGGCGCTCCAGCGCGGCAAGTGTCGACGCGACATCGCGTCCGGGCGCGAGACCGGTGATCTCGCTCTCGCCGTCGGCCATGGCGGCGAAGACCAGCGCCCGGTGCGATAGGGATTTGTCCCCCGGCACGTTCACGCCCGCCTGGAATGGGCCGGATGCCGGTTCAAGCGTTCGACGGTCGTTCATCGGATTCCTCCTCTCCGACGGCGTAGACCGCCCGGATCTCTTCGATGGTCAGTGCGCGGTGCTCCCCCGCCTTGAGTGACCCATCGCGAATCGGGCCGATAGCCGTCCGCACGAGGCGCTCCACGGGGTGCCCGACGGCGTCGAACATGCGCCGCACGATACGCTTGCGTCCTTCTCCCATCGCGATCTCTACGAGGGTCCGACCATCGGATTGACCCAGGAGGCGCACCGAGACGGCCGCCGCCGGGCCGTCCTCCAGGTCGACGCCTTCGGTGAGTTGTCTGAGCACGTTCGGCTCAACCGTCCCGGAGACAAGCACGACGTAGGTCTTGTGGATTCCGAACCGTGGGTGCGTGAGTCGCAGCGTCAGGTCGCCGTCATTCGTCAGCACCATGAGGCCTTCAGAGTCGGCGTCGAGTCGGCCTGCGGGGTACACACGGATCGTTGCGGGCACCAGTTGCGACCACCGTCGGGCGACCCTGGGGGTCGTCTGCGGTGCTCACCGTTCCTACGGGCTTGTACACGAGGTATGCGGCTAGGTCGGGTGCAAGCGGCAGCGGCAGCCCGTCGATCTGGACACGTTGTGTTGACGGATCGATCTTCTGGCCCAAATGGGCTCGCTCACCGTCGACGGTGACACGCCCCTTTCCAATGAGGACTTCGGCGTGCCGTCGCGAGACGTAGCCGGACCGGGCGATCAGCTTCTGGAGTCGTTCGATGATCCCTCCGGTCGGAAGGGGCGTTCGAGGGTCTCGACGACTTCGGCCGGGGGAACGTGGTCGGCCAGCGGCGGCAGATCGTGTGCCGTGTCGATGCCGAGTTTCTCGAGGAACAGTTCCGTCGTGCCATACAGCAAGGCTTGTCCCGGTCCCGGGCGCGGTTCCGACCTCGCGGACCAGGCCGCGCCGCTCGAGCGTGTGGAGCGCCCGTTCCGAATCTACACCACGGACTTCGGAGATCTGGCCGCGGGAGACGGGCTGCCGATACGCCACGACCGCGAGCGTCTCGAGCGCCGCATTCGAGAGGCGGGTTGCACGTTCGGACGCGGCGAAGCGCTCCAGATACGGCAGCATGTCGGAGGCGGTGTAGAACCTCCAACCGCCGGCGACGGCGCGCAGCACGATGCCGGACCGCCGCTCGAGCAGTTCATGTTCGATCTCTGCAAGCGTTGACTCGACCTCGGCCACCGGTGCCTCCGCCACCTCTGCCAGTTCGCCGGCGGTGACCGGTGACTCCGCCACGAACAGGATGGCCTCGATCGGGCCGCGGATGTCCGTCACGCGAGCTCCTCTCCTCTGAGCAAGGCGTCCAGCCGTTCGCTCGCCGCTGCCTCGCTGTAGCTGATCTGAATCGGCGCCCGGCGATCCTCCTGCGACACTCGCAGGATTCCCCATCGGGCCAGCTCGAGCAGGCCGAGGAAGTATGCGACTACTTCGACGGAGCGCGAACAATGGGCGACGATTTCGTCGAAGTCGGCCTCGATCGCCGTCGCCATCCGATCCTGGAGATCGAGCATCGCCGCCTGGACCGACGGGCGCTCCAGGTCGAGGTGGTCGATATCGATAGCGTCGTCGACATCGGCGAACACCCGCTCGGCGAGGGCGGCAAGTCCGGCAGCGTCGATACGAAGCGCGAAGTCCGGTGCGGTTGGCATGACCCCCTCGAGGCCGACCGATCGGCCGACGTGCCGGTCGTTTGCCTCCATCCGATGCAAGAACACGGCCGCGACGTCCTTGAACGTCAGATTCATCAAGAGCCGCGAGAGAAGCCGGTCGCGCTCCTCTGCCAACGCGAGTTCGTCGTCGAGGTCGATCTCCCGATCGTCGGGGAGGAGGTGCCGCGCCTTCAGCTGAATGAGCGTCGACGCGATCAGCAGGAACTCGCTCGTCACCGTGAGATCCATGTCGCTCATCAGATCGAGGTAGTCCAGGTACTCGGCGACGAGATCGGACAAGCTCAGGTCGGTGATCTCGACCTGCCTGGAGGTGATCAGCTGTAGAAGCAAGTCGAGAGGTCCCTCGAATACGCGTGTCTTGACCTCATACGTCATAGACGATGATGCTATCGCCTTGGCCGCCGGTGAACGAGGAACCGGGGTCAACCGTCGGCCTCGAGCAGCACCTGCCACCGGTGGGCGTCGAACTCGTCGGGCGCCGATGCGGGATGAAGTCGCGCGAACTCGACGGCGAGGCGGCCGCAGTGGGCAGCTTCGAGCTCGGCAGAGCCACGTCGTCCATGGTCGCGGTACGCCCACATGCGTCTCGTCATCGGGAGTCGGGCGAACTCGAGGAGGGTTGCGATCGAACGCGACATGGCGCCGATGTTCGGGCGCCATTTGCCAATGTCGTGGAGAAGGGCCGCCTCAATCGCTTCCGGATCATCGCGGAGTATCGACTCGACGCGTTGCGCAACGGTGATGGCGTGCCGCTGGTCGGGGATGCTCTGTTTCCAGAACAACTCGGCGCACGGTTGCGACAATCTCCCGTGCACGTAGCGCTGTTCTTCCGGGCTCAACGGGCGCGCGGTCAGGTGCTCGAAGAAGCGCGGAACGAGGTGACCGGCCTTCGCGAGCCGACCCATCACGAGGCTGCCTTGCACCCCACGCAGCGTCGGGCGGCGGGCAGATACTCGATGCGGTCCGGTTCGATCTCCTCACCGCATGTCTCGCAGATGCCGTAGGTGCCGGTCCCGATCTTGCCGATGGCCTTGTCGATGCGGTCGAGGCGGTCTTTCGCCGATTCGACGAGACCAAGCACCTCCGTGCGACCGGCGGTCACGGCGCCGGCGTCGGCGAACGCATCGCCGTAGTCGACGGAACCGGTCAGCGCCCCGGATTCGTCGGCGCCGAGGTCCCGCAACTGCCGAACGACCTTGGCCCGCTCCTCGATGAGGAGTGCTTCAGCGGCTGTTTCATCGATCGTCGCGGTCATCGGGGAACCCGTCCTCCTGTTTGGCCCTACCGGGCTCGAGGGTGTGCCATCACGAAAACCTCTTGAAGGTGATCCGGAGACACACGTGTGTACACCTGTGTGGTGGTGATACTAGCGTGACCGAGCATTTCCTGGACGGTTCTTAGGTCGGCGCCGCCTTCGACCATGTGGGTCGCAGCTGAGTGGCGAAGGACATGAGGAGAGAGTGCGGCCGCGTCGATGCCGGCGCGGCGACCGTTCCTCTTGACGATGTCCCAGAGTCCTTGGCGGGTGAGGGCCCTTCCCCGGGCGTTGACGAAGAGCACATCCGTACGCTCCCGCTTGCTGAGGAGCTCAAGGCGAATGGGAAGGTATTCCCGGATCGCCGATCGGGCATGGCTACCGAGCGGAACGAGCCGTTGCTTCGATCCCTTCCCGGTCACGATCACCGTCGCCGAGTCGAGATCGAGGTCGGAGAGCCCGACGGTGGCCGCCTCGGTCACCCGGGCGCCGGTCGCGTAGAGGAACTCGAGGATCGCGGCGTCCCGAGCACCGAGTGGCGTTGTTCGATCGGGCGTCTCGACGAGCCGGACAACCCGCTCGACGGTGAGCGCCTTCGGGAGCGCCAGGGACCGTCGGGGCACATCGACGAGCACCGTCGGGTCATCCCTCGAGTACCCCTCGGCGACGAGAAAGCGGTGGTATCCGCGGACTGCAGCGATCTTTCGTGCGCGGGTGGACCTGGCAAGGCCCCGGTCGGCAAGATTCTCCGCGAATCCGGCGACCGAACCGGCGCGGTACGATTCGAGAAACGCGAAGTAGTCCGCGAGGTCGCGCCGGTAGGCCACAACCGTGTTGCGGGCGAGGCCCCGTTCGGATCGGAGAGCTCCAAGGAACTCCTCCGCCTCCGGCGGCAAGCCGGTGGTCATAGGAGCGCTGCGATGAGGAGCCCGGCGACCGTCTTGGCATCGGTGATCTCGCCGGCCCGTACACGGTCCACAGCCTCGGCAATCGGCAGATGAACGATCATCGCGTGCTCTTCTTCCGCGCCGACCGGATTCGTCGGAACCGCCGTGAGATCCGTCGCCAGGTAGATCGTGATGACCTCGTCGCAGAAGTCCGGGCGTCGTGAAGAGGTCGGTGAGGTGCTCCATCCGCCCGGGCGTGAATCCGATCTCCTCTTCGAGTTCGCGCTCGCGCGGCTTCCCGACGGTCCTCCCCTGGTATGTCCAGCTTCCCGGCTGGGATCTCGAGCAGGTTCCGACCGATCGATGCCCGATGCTGATCGATCAGGATGACTTCACCGCCGAGTATGGGAACGACGGCAACGGCCCCGGGGTGGTGGACGACCACGCGCTTGACCGCATGTCCATCTGGCGCTGTGATCGTGGCACGCGTGATGCGGAGGAACGCCTCTTCGCGCGATCGTCCGGCTGCCGATCGTTCGGAACTCGGTCATCTCAGTGACTCGTGCCGACGTGGACCTCAGCGGGGGCAGTTTCGACCGACGCTGTGGACCGGCGATGCTCGAGAGCAGCGGCGATGAATCCGTCGAAGAGCGGATGCGGATCGTCGGGTCGTGACTTGAACTCGGGATGGAACTGCGACGCGACGAAATACGGGTGCGATGGCAGTTCGATGATCTCGACGAGACGCTCGTCCGGGGAGAGGCCGGAGAACACGAGGCCGGATTCCTCCAACTCGTTGCGATAGCGGTTGTTGACCTCCCACCGGTGTCGGTGGCGCTCGTAGATCACCGCCTCACCGTACAGCTCGGCCGTGCGGGTCCCCGGAGTCAGCTTCGCCGGGTAGATGCCGAGCCTCATCGTTCCGCCGAGGTCCTCGACGTCCGCCTGGTCCTCCATCAAATCGATGACCGGATGGCGGGCCGTCGGGTCGAACTCCGTGCTGTGGGCGCCCGCGTGCCCCAGGACGTTCCTGGCGTACTCGATGACGGCGCATTGCAGACCGAGGCAAAGGCCGAGGAACGGCACGTCGTTCTCTCGGGCGTGGCGGATCGCCTCGATCTTCCCTTCGACGCCCCGTATGCCGAAGCCGCCCGGCACGATGATGCCGTCGAGCCCGTCCAGGTGGGTTGATGCGAGCAGCCCTTCGACGTCTTCGGCCGGGATCCAGCGGATGTCGACGTTCGCGCCGTGCGCCGCGCCGGAGTGACGCAGTGACTCGACGACCGACAGGTACGCGTCCGGCAGTTCGACATACTTGCCGACAAGCCCGATCGTGACCGGTTCGTTGGCGCTCTCCATTCGTTCGACCATCGCACGCCAGTCGTCCATATTTGGTGGCGGTGTCTCGAGCCCGAGTTCACGGCACACGACGGCGTCGAGGCCTGCGTCCATGAGGGCGAGCGGCACCGCGTAGATATTGCCGACGTCGAGCGCGTTGATCACGGCATCCGGCTCGACATCGCAGAACAGACTGATCTTGCGACGCGACGACTCGTCGAGCGGCCGGTCCGAACGGAGCACGATGATTTCGGGCTGGATGCCGCGGGATCGCAGCTCGGCGACGCTGTGCTGCGTCGGCTTCGTCTTGAGCTCTTCGCTCGTTGCGAGATAGGGCACGAGCGTGACGTGGATGTAGCACACGTTGTCGTTGCCGACGTCCTTGCGCACCTGGCGGATCGCTTCGAGGAACGGGAGGCCCTCGATATCGCCGACCGTGCCGCCAACCTCGGTGATGACGACGTCAATCTCGTCGTTCTGGCCGAGCTTGCGGATTCGGGCCTTGATCGCGTTCGTGATGTGCGGGATGACCTGCACGGTTGCGCCGAGGTAGTCGCCTCGTCGCTCCTTGCGGATCACAGACTGGTAGATCGAACCGGTGGTGACGTTGGAATCGCGGCTCAGGTGGACGCCGGTGAACCGTTCGTAGTGGCCGAGGTCGAGATCGGTCTCTCCCCCGTCGTCGGTCACGAACACCTCGCCGTGCTCGAAGGGGTTCATCGTGCCCGGATCCACATTGATGTACGGATCGAGTTTCTGAATCGTCACCTTGAGGCCACGGGCCTCGAGCAGTCGACCCAGTGAAGCGGCAGTGATGCCCTTCCCCAGACTTGATGTCACCCCACCGGTGACGAATACGTGTTTGGTCACGCCGCGCTCCACCTCGGAAGGCCGAAGCATACCGAACGACCACCCGTGAGCACACCTTTCCCCATTACGGCGTTCTCGCGATCCTCAGGAGCTCGTCAGCATGGGCGCGACCACGCTCGCTGTCCGGCAGGCCAGCCAGCATGCGGGAGAGCTCTTCCAGGCGTTCGTCTCCCTCGAGTCGTTCGACTTCCGCAACGTTGGCTTCGCGCCGCACAACGAAGTGGGTATCGGCAAACGCCGCGACCTGCGGAAGGTGGGTCACACAGAAGACCTGGCGGCTCCTGGCGAGATCCTTCAGCTTCCTGCCCATGGCGAGCGCCGTTGCGCCACCCGTCCCGGCGTCTATCTCGTCGAACGCAACCACCGCGACTTCACCCGCCCCCGCAGCGAGCCTGAGCGCGAGGATCAGCCGGCTCAGCTCGCCGCCGGACGCGACCCTCGATATCGGTCCCGGTTCGAGCGCACGATCAGATGAGAATTTGAGCACGACCTGATCAGCCCCCTCGAGACCCGGTACGCGCTCGGTGATGTCGAACGTGACGATCGGGTCGCTGAATCCGAGATCAAGAAGGTGTTCGACGGTTCCGGCTGCGACGCGCTCCCCGGTTGCCCGACGGTGCTCGCGGAGGTCTGCGGCTGCATCGTCGACCGCAGATCGCGCCTCGTCCAGTTGCTGCTCGATTACGTCGGATTGCTCCAGAAGCCCCTCGAGTTCCTCGGCGCGCAGAGTGGCAGCGCCGCCGAAGTCGAGCACCGCGTCGAGATCGTCGCCGTACTTCCTTTTGAGATCGGCGATGAGCGCGAGACGCTGTTCGACGTGTTCGAGTTCCCGTGGATCGTGGTCGAGATCCGCAGACACGCGACCGATCTCGGTGTTGAACTCCGAGAGCAACTCGGCAAGCTCGTCGCCCTGATCGGCCAGCGCGCTCAGCGACGGATCTACCCGGGCAGCCGCCCGGAGATGCCGCACAACTCGCTCGAGCGATGCGGCGGCCCCCTCGTCTCCTCCCGCATCCCGGACCGATGCGAGGCGTTCGCGGAGTTCCTCGGCGTTCCTGAGCCGACCGGCACGCTCCGTGAGCTCTCGCTCTTCTCCGGGAGCGAATCCCGAGTCCGTGATTTCATCGCTCTGGAAACGCACCATCTCGAGTTCGCGTTCGAGCGCCCGACGGTCACCGCCGAGCGCCGTGGCTCGATCGGAGACCTCGACGTAGACCGCCCAGGCATCGGCGTAGCGGTCGAAGGCATCTCGCCCCTCGGCATCCATCGCAGCGTCGAGGGCGCGGCGAACGGCACGGGGTTCGCTGAGCATGGTCCGGTCATGCTGGCCAACGACGTCGAGCACTCCGCTCAGCGCCTCGGCGAGGCCGCCTGCCGTGGCCATGGCCCCATCGATCGTGGCTCGTGACCTTTTCTGATCGACTCGGCGCCCGAGTACTCGTTCCTCGCCATCATCCACGAACCGGGCCTGGATCACCGTCTCGTCTCCGGACGGACCGATCTGATCCTTGCGAGCTGCCTCCCCCCGGAGCAGGCGCAACGCACCGAGCAGGAGTGTCTTCCCCGTCCCCGTCTCCCCGGTGATCACCACGAGACCCGGTCCGGGTTCGAGATACGCGTTCGGAATGAGGCCGAGATTCTCGACCACCAACTCGTCAAGCATGTGCGAGGCCGAATTGGTGCCGCACGGCCTGCGGGAAGGGGTGAGTATCGAGCGTGAGGAACCTGGCACTGTGCGATCCGCGCTTGACGATCACGCTCGCGCCGGGATCGACGACGGCGATCTCTCTACCGTCGACATTGACCCGCGCGGGTCGGTCGATCTCGACCGAAATGCCGATCTCAGCGTCGGGAGAGAGCACCAGGGTTCGTGAGAGCAGGCTGTGCGGGGCAATGGGCGTCAGGACGAGCGCCTCGACCTCCGGGTCCACGACCGGTCCTCCTGCCGACAGCGAGTAGGCCGTCGAACCGATCGGAGTCGCGACGATCAGGCCGTCGGTTCGGTACTCGGCGAACCGGTGGCCGTTGATGGAGACGCCGATCTCGATGATCCGCTCGCTCACGACCTTTTCGACCACAACGTCATTGATCCCGGAAGCGTGGAACCCGGGACCCTCAACCGACACCGTCATCGCGGTGAATACACGCAGTCTCCCTCCGGCGAGCGCATCGGCGAACGCTTCGATTTCGTGAATTGCAAACTCGGCAAGGTACCCGATGCGCCCCACGTTGATACCGGCGACCGGAATCTCACCATCCAGAGCCATTCCGGCGGCCCTCAACACCGTTCCGTCTCCGCCCACCCCCACGACGGCATCAACCCCGGCGGGTAGGAAGTCGTCCGAAACGGTAACGGCCTCGACGCCGCGAACGGAGCAGGCTGCGACCAGCGCAGCGGCAGCCTCGCCCGCCCGTGGCTTGGAGTCATGCACGACTAGGGCAATGCGGTTCACGGCTGATGCTCCTCGAATGCGATCGCCCGTACGGTACCGGCATCGACGCGACGTTCGGCGCGCCGGCCGTGGACGAGGAACTCCCTATTGCCCTCAGCCCCGGTGATCGAGGAATCGACAAGGCCCACCGTGCCGACGCCCGCCTGGGCGAGTGCGGCAACCGCCTGCTCGATCGCCTGAGCGTGTACTTCGGGTTCACGCACGATCCCGCCCCGACCGACCTGCCCCTTGCCGGCCTCGAACTGGGGCTTGACGAGCAGTACCCAATCCGACTCTGGACCCCCAAGTGCGCTCATCTGCGGGGCGACGAGTGCGAGTGAGATGAACGAGAGGTCTGCAACCACGAGATCAAACGGAGCACCAAGGCCGGCCGGATCCGCATGGCGAACATTCGTTCTTTCGATCACGGTGACGCGGTCATCGCTTCGGATGCGGTGGTGGAGTTGGCCGTATCCGACATCGAGAGCGACGACCGACGATGCGCCGCGTTGCAGCAGGCAGTCGGTGAACCCCCCGGTTGAGGCACCGACATCGATGGCGCTGCGACCGACGACGGGAACGCCGAAGGCCTCGATGGCGCCGTCGAGTTTCGCCCCGGCGCGGCTCACGAATCGGGCAGGAGGCCCTTCGATCGAGAGCGGGTCCTCTGCGGCGACAAGCGTCGACGGTTTGGGCGCCGGATTGCCGCGCACCCGAACTCGCCCTTCATCGATCACGCGGCGTGCCTCGGTTCGCGACGGCACCAACTTGCGGCGCACGAGTTCGGAATCGAGGCGTCGCCTGGTCAGGGTGCAGCGCTCCGGTTGCCGCCGTCGATATCGTCCAACGCGGTTCCGAGCAACCGTGCGATCTGCTCGGCGATCTCCGATGCTTCGGTGGCGTCGACTGTCTCGAGTTCGGCCTCGAGGTCGTCGAGACTCTTGCCCTGGTGCGGGTCACCCTGGTCGTTGTGTCATGATGCCATTATCCCTCGGTTCGCGCGTTCGCGACGGACACGAGAGCGCCGAGTCCCGCGATCGACTCGAGCGTGTGGTCCGGTCGGAGATTCGGGTCGAGTTCATCGTCGAGGCCGGCCACGCCCGTGAGCACGAGGATCTTCCCCCAACCGGCAGTCGCGGCGAGCGCCAGATCGGTCCCGGGGCGGTCGCCGACCATCCAGACGTCGGCATGTTCGATCTTGCGTTCGATAAGGCTTCGCATCGGCGTGTGCGGCTTGCCACATACGATCGGTGTCGCTCCCGTTGCCCGCTCGACGGCGGCCACGATGGCGCCACACCCGGGGTACAGGCCGTCCGGCATCGGATAGGTGGCGTCGTCGTTCGTGGCGACGAATCGCGCGCCGCGCCGAACGGCGAGCACGGCCCCCGCCAAACGGTCATAGGAGAGGCCGCGGTCGAGCCCCACAACCAGGGTTGTTGCGGCAGTGTGGTCGGCGGTCAGTGCGATCCCTGCATCTTCGAGCGTCCGCTCTAGTCCCCGCGAACCGAGCACCAGGCAGACCTCGGCACCACCGCGCAGGAGATCCGCCGCAGCGAGTCCCGAAGTGATCACCGCCTCGGGGCGTGCCTCGAATCCGGTTCGTTCTCGGATGTTCTCGACGACGGCGTCGACTGCTCTGGAGGAGTTGTTCGTGGCGAACAGCACCTGGTGACCGGCCCGATCGAGGAAGGTCAGCGTCTCGCCGGCACCGGGCACTCCCATGTGATCGATGTACACCACGCCATCGAGATCGAACACGAACGTCTTCGGCCGGCCATCGGAGAGGCTTCCGTTCATGCGGGCTCGACTTCGTCGGGAGCCACGACCGCGGACTCGCCGCGATGCATCATGATCGAGCGCGCCTTGAATCCGCTCGACTCGAAGAAGTTCTTCGCCATCCGGTGTCCCGGGCTCACTCGTGCATCAAACAGATCGATACCACGCTCTACGAGATGCGCCATGGCGACGTCGAGCATGGCGGCACCGATGCCGACGCCCCGTGCGTCGAGATCCGTGAAGATGAGTTGGATGACCCCGATGAAGCGATCGGCATGCGGATCGAGCAGCGGTTCTTCAACGGCAACGAGGAACCCGAGGGGGACGCCATCGATCTCACCGACCACGACGAGGGCATCCGGACGTTCGACCAGCCCGAGCAAGGAGGCCTCGACGGGCGCCGGCAGGCCATCGGCATAGGGCCAGATCGCGCGGATCGAGCGCTGTTCCTCCGCGAGGTCGCCGTACATGCGAGCGAGGTCGGGCGCGTCAGAGGGTTCGGCGACCCTCGCTGCGACGAGCATGAACTGGGCAGGCGTCATGCCGTCATCATGCCGTGTCTCGCGCCCGAATGAGAAGACTGGCGACCGGGGATCGGGCGCTACTTCTTCACCCGCCGTTGCCATCCCCATCGCGTCACGAGCCGCATGGCTTCGATGGCAATCGCCGTTGACATCTTCGAGGCGCCGGCTTCGCGTTCTTTGAACTGGATGGGGATCTCTGTGATCCGCAGATCCGCTTCCTCGGCCCTCCTGGCCATCTCAACCTGAAAGGCGTACCCGGACGCGTCGCACGATGCCGGATCCAGCTTCGCGATGGCACCGCTTCGAAACGCACGGAACCCTGCCGTGGCGTCCTTCACGTGGATGCCGAGCATGAGCGCGGCGTATCGATTCCCACCCCTCGAGATGGCCTGGCGGTGCCACGGCCAACCTTCGGTGCCACCTCCCGGCACGTACCGGCTGCCGATCGCGAGATCGGCTCCGCCGTCGATCGCGGCAATGAGTCTGGGAAGGTCGCTGGGATTGTGGGAGAAGTCGGCGTCCATCTCACAGAAGATCGTTCCATTGAGGGTTGCCGCAGTGTCGAATCCGGCTGCGTAGGCCTGACCGAGACCCGACTTCTCCGAGCGGTGCAGCACTTCGATCCCGCTATCCGCTGCTGCGAGTCCGTCGGCAATATCACCGGTGCCATCCGGTGAGCCGTCGTCGACGATCAGCAGGCGGTAGCCATGAGCGCGCACGGCCGCCGCGATAGCCGAGATGTTCTCGGCCTCGTTGTAGGTCGGCATGACCACGATCACGTCGAAGGGCTTCGTCGTGGTCGCGTCATCCCCGGTCGGGTCGAGGGTCGATAGCCGTTCCATGCACAGATCATCGGAACAGTGCGAGCGCGCCTTGATGGCATTCGCACGGCGCCCCATGCGAATCGAGATGGATTCGACTCAGCTGGCGCAGTCCTTGCAGATCTTCTTGCGCGGGTTCGCGAGCTGGACGGTCTTGAGGACGAGGAAGCAGCTCGAGCAGACGAACTCGCCTTCGGTCGCTTCAACGACCCCTTGCTGGTCCATCGCCAGCTCGGCGCGTCGGATGGCACGCATCTCCGCTGCCTCGTCGACCACGAGCGTCTCGGTCGTCTCGTCCTCCGTGAGCATTTCGAGTTCCTCGGCTTCGAGTTCGTCGAAGGCCTCGTCGTCATCGTCGGAGTCGTCGTCGGAGTCGTCGTCGACGGGCTCCGTCTCCTCGACGAGGTCGTCGTCATCGTCGTCCACACCCACCTCGAGCGTATCCTCGAGAGGATCTTCAATCAGGTCGTCGTCGAGCGCGTCCTCGTCGGGATCCGGGAAATCCTCCGCTGCGTCGTCGTCTGGGAAATCTTCGTCGGTGGCCATGAATACAACCTCCTGCGGCCGGGGAGCATACACGGCCATCCGCCTTCCGGCCATGGATTCACATACGGACTCGCTCGAGGCGTTCGTTCCCACCTGCGAAGGAGCACCGCCCGGAAGCGGCGCCGACGGCATGCTCTCTAGCCGCCGTCAACCGCCCCATGCGTGCAGACGCTCCCCGGTGCCGGCGATGACATGATCGAATCTGCCTGCTGAGTTCGCCTTCGCTGGGGGGTCTTGTGTACCCCGCCCTAGGGGTTGGAGGACGCGGAGGAGCGCCAATGACGATCCAGGGGGCGTCCGGGAGCCCAAACCGCGGAGACGAGGAGCGCCGCGTAGTCCGGCACGAACCGGGCGACCGGCGGCTGGCCACGAACCTAGATCTTGAAGTCCACCATCCCCTGAATCACCTGCGCCGAGAACGATCCTGAGCCGATGATCTCGCCGTCGGCCTCGACCATCCAGCTATCGGGCACGTCGACCGTCACCGAAGCGCCCGTCGTGCGCCGGACTGCCGGATGGGTGAGATGAGTGCCACGTACGACCCGGCGGATCACCACGGGCGCCATCCTGCGCGGGCCGGAGAACACCTGTACGTCGAAGAGGCCGTCCATGGTCGCGGCACGGGGGGCGACATTCATGCCCCCACCGAAGAACTGGCCGTTCGCGATCACCACGTTCCATGCGGTGGCCGAGATCGTTCGTCCGTCGCTGTCTACCTTCACGGTATCCGGTCGCGTTCTCGCGAGTGCGGTCCAGAAGCCGGCGAGGTATCGCCGGGACCCCATCCAATCCGGAAGATGTCCCGCATCGACGACTGTCCGCGCGGCGATCCCAGCGTTCGCAGCGTTCAGGAAGTAGCGGTCGCCAAACGATCCGGTCAGGAGCCCTACGTCGATGGGATACCGGTCGCCGCCGGAGAGGTGGTCTGCGGCTCCCTCGAGGCGGTTCGGGATCGCGAACGTCCGAACGAAGTCGCTGCCCGATCCTGCAGGGAGGATGGCGAGCGTCGGCGGAGTCTCCCATGGTCGTGCAAGCAGTCCGTTCAGTACAAGGTTGGCGGTGCCGTCTCCCCCAACGGCGGCGAAACAGTCGTAGCCGGCGTCGCGACCACCTTCGACGAGGTCAGCGACTGCTTCCGGTGACGACGATCTCCGGATCTCAGATGCGACTCCGCGGTCGTCCAGGACCGCCTTGACTCGACCGGTGAGATCACCCCCGCGTCCAGCGGATGGATTCACAATCACCCACCAACCGCTCATGCACGACCCCCGACTGCCACGATGCCCCGATCGGTCTCCGCGATCGCTTCGGCGGCAACCGGCGCAAGCGATGGAAACGCGTCGCGGATCTGACGCATGAGGTCGAGGAGTTGGCGGCAGTTCCTCACGAAGTCGCCGGCGGCGAAATCGTCCTCCCCGAACAACTCCTCGAGGTCGGCTCCCGCGACCCAGGCGTAGGCGTATGGAGTGAACCCGGCCTCAGGCGCCCGCCCGGGAGGAACGCGCAAGCGGGTTTCGAGGGCCGAGACCGTTCGCCACGCGTCTTCGACCTGAGCGAAACGCTCCGCGACGACGCCAACCAGTCTGACCTCCTCGGCGTCGGCCCTCCGGGGCTCGAACGTGAACATCGACACCACCGACGCGAACTCCGGCGCCGTGAGGTCGCCGAGCAGACCCGATTCGGCGACCTCGGTCAGGAGTAGATCCAGTTCGCTGTACACCCGCCGGAGGCGCTCACCCTTATCCGACAGCGTCCAACGCCGCGCGTACCCGAGGCCTTCGAGAACGCGCATCCGGGCCTCGAAGCGTTCGACGATGTCATCGCCGCTCTTGGTGCGTCGGCGCTGGAGGCGTCGCAAATCCTTTGCTGCTCTCTGCGATCGGGACAGCCACCCGAGGTGCTCATCGACCTTTGGGCAGCCCGCGATCGTCGTGTCAGCGGTCGGACCCGTCGTCGCCGCCAGGGCGGGGTCGGCCTCCCACGAACCGAGCGATGCTGCCGTCCCGGCGAGGTAGTCGGCGTCGTGGCTACGTAACGGCTTCTCGAGATCGAGCCTCCCCAGGTGCCTCGGCACCGTGCCGAGAGTGAGCAGCTGCGATCTCCGCTGCCTACCGTCCTCAGAAAGCATCAGATACTGAGGTTTCGGTCCATAACCCCTCACGAGAATCACCCACCGCTCGCCATCCCCCAGATCGATCACATCACCCGAGTCGAGTCCGTCCAGGAACGTTCGTGCCGCATCAGAACCCTCGTCGGACCCGAGCGGAGACGCTGCATAGGCCTCGATGTCACCACGCTCGCACTGCGCCGCCGCCAAGTAGCGCTCGACTTCGGCGGCACGTTCGGCGATCCGCTCGTCGAGTTGGCGCGCTCGCTCCTGAGTTCTGAACTGGGCAAACGAAGCTCGGAGGAGTTCCTGGGCCCTGTCCTTGGGATAGTTGGCGACCAGGTTCACCGCCATGTTGTACGACGGCTCGAAGGACGACACCAGCGGATGGCTGCCGAGGGCCGCGACGTCCGCGACCTTCTTGAACGGCACGTACGAGCTGTAGAGGATTACCGCGGTCCCGTGTTCATCGATCCCGCGCCTCCCGGCCCGGCCCGTGAGCTGGGTGTAGTCGCCGGCGCGGAGGAGTTCGTGGGACTCGCCGTTGAACTTGCTGAAGGATTCGAGCACCACCGCCTTCGCCGGCATGTTGATGCCGAGTGCGAGTGTCTCCGTCGCGAACACCAGTTTGATGTGGCCGGTCGAGAACAGCTGCTCGACGGTCTCCTTGAAGGCAGGGACCATTCCGGCGTGGTGGGCCGCGACACCGCTCTCGATCATGGAGAGCCACGATTCGTAGCCGAGCACCGCAAGGTCGGTTGGATTCAGGTTGGCCGTCATTTCGGACGCGAACTCGCTGATCTCCTCTCGTTCCGATGCCGACGTGAGACGGAGTCCGGCCGACGCAACGGACCGGGCCGCATCGTCGCACCCCGCTCTCGAGAAGATGAAGTAGATGGCAGGCAGCTTCGCCGCGGCGAGCAGAGCTTCGGCTACTTCCAGTCGGCGCGGCGTCGAGAAGCGCTTGGCGCGACCGCGTCCCTTGCGAAGGAGCGAGACGACCCGAGGGTTCGGCCGGATGCCGTCCTTGCCGAAGACCGGAAACCACTCGATCACGTTGTCGTGGTATCGATCCCTGACGAGGTACATCGACTCGAGGGGCACGGGACGCTTCTCCTCGACGACGAGTTCGGTCGTTCCTCTCCTGGCTCGAACCCATCCGGCGAACTCTTCGCCATTCGCAACGGTCGCCGACAGGTTGACGATTTGGATCTCCGCCGGCAGGTGGATGATCGTCTCTTCCCATACCGAGCCGCGGTAGCGATCCTGCAGGTAGTGGACTTCGTCGAGGATCACCGCGCCCAGCCCCTCGAGGGCGTGCGAGTCGGCGTAGATCATGTTCCGAAGAACTTCGGTGGTCATGACGACAACGGGTGCCTCGCCGTTCACGCTGTTGTCACCGGTGAGGAGCCCGGTCCCGCCCTCACCATATCGGTCGACGAAATCGCGGTACTTCTGATTCGACAGTGCCTTGATCGGCGTCGTGTAGAACGCTCGCCTGCCGGCGGCGAGGGCGATCTCGATTGCCGCTTCTGCAATCAGCGTCTTGCCGGACCCGGTGGGCGCGGCGACCACGACCGACGCCCCGCGTTCGATTGCCGCTATTGCCTCGATCTGGAACGGATCGGGCTCAAATCCCTTACCGTCGAGGAAGGTCCGGGCCACAGCACCGAGGCGGTCGGTCATACCGGGAGGGCCGGGCGAAGGGAACACGCAACAGTCAAGCGAGATACGGGTGTCAGGTCGGCACGAGACGGCGCACCGCGGGGTCCGAAGTGCGCTGCGGCAACAACAGCGGCTGCCGCGTTCTCAGCGGATGAAAGGGTCCCCATGACCGGGATGGTAGAGGGCGGGCCGTGTCTCGGGAAGGAGAACGACTGACCCCAGAACCTGTGGTGCCCCCGGGTTCAACCCCGGAGGCACCGATGACCCCTCAGCTCATGCCCGCCCGGTCACGAATCTGATGCAGCAAGCTCCCAGAACCACTCTTGTCCACCGAGTGCCTGTGAGAACGCCTCGATCTCCTCTTCGGTGATCGGGCTTGCCGTCGCCACGATGTCGTATCCGACTCCGGTGGCGAGGAGGACGCTCACGACTCGACGGCTCGCGGGCCGACGTTGCGTGGTTCCGCAGAATGGGCAATCGAAGCGGTAGCGACCTTCGTCCGATCCGGCGGCCATTTCAAGACCGACATCGTCGATCGTGAGCTCTACGTCTCCGCAGGTTGTGCATGTGGTTCGGATGGTGGTCATGCTGTCTTGCTCCATTGCCAGCGTCGCATAACTCATCGGCATCCGAGCCGTTCTCTAAATGACTATTTCCTCCTAGTCATTTGGTGCGTCGCCGGCATAGCGCGCCAGGATGCGTGCCCGGAGTGCGCTCGTCGCTCGGGCCACCTCGGCACCTTCAACGAGATCCGCGGCAGCGCCGAGGCGGAGAAGAAGGCGAGCGGCAACGGCAGGATCGCCAACACTGATTCGAATCACCATCTCGTCCGGACCCTCATGCAGAACGTCGACCGGGTAGTAGTCGGCGACCCATCGGCCGTGAGGGCCGAGGCGAATGACCGCGTGCGCGTCGTCGTCGCTTGGCGTGTAGCGGATCTCGGGTTGACGGGTCTTCGTCGGTGGTTCAAACACCTCGCCTGTCGGCACCGCCGAGCGGATCCGGTCCACGCGGAATACTCGCTCTGCACCTGCGCTCCGGCAATAGCCGGACACGTACCAGTTGCCGAGTGTGGTGAACACCGACCACGGCTCAATCTCGCGCGTCTTTCGCTCTCCCGACGAGATCGACGTGTGGTCGATCTTGAAGACCAATCCGTCGTTCGCCGCGAGGCGGAGTTCTCGCACCAGCGCCGGTTCAGGGAGGTCGACGACCACGGCGTCGCCCCCCTCCGGGAGGAGGGTTCGTTCGAGCTTCTCGATGGCTCGATCGAGAGCCTCGCCGCCGGAACCGGACGACTGGACGGCCTTCCCCGACGCCAGGATTCCAAGCGCCTCCGGTGCCGTGAGCCGCAGCGGTTTGGCGAAGTACTCGGCCATTTCAACGATGACCTCGTCGTCGTCGATCGAAGCATCCATGAGATCCCCCGGACCGTAGCCGGGGAGACCGCAGACAAACACGGTGTTCAGGTCCTTGATGAGGTCGGATCGCGTGTAGCCGAACCGTTCGCACACCTCGTCGACCGATGCGCCGGGGTTCGCGATGACCCAGGGCAGCATGGCCAGCAGGCGGTTGATCCGGCCGGCAGTCTTCGGCGAGTTGGTCATGGTCCCGCCACCAGCTCCAGATAGCGCAGGCGGAGTTCGGCGGGCTCGACGATCTCTGCCTTGTCCTCAAAGCCGATGAGCCATCCGAGGAATGCCGCCGGTGCAGCGACGTCAACACTCGCGGAGATGGAACCGTCGGGGCGGCGCTCGATCGGCGTGTTGGGTCCGAGCTCCCGTTCGGCGATCCAGGCGACGTCCTCGTCAAACTCCACCGTGGCGAGTGCTGCTTCTCGTCCGGCATCCCAGGGATGGTGCAGCACCGCTTCGGCAGGGTCGAAGTCCTTCGGTGGGAGGAACGCCGCGGCGCGCGCATCTACCTCGAGTGCATCGGCGCGATCGAGGCGGTAGACCTTGACGTCGTCGCTCCCGATGTCGGATGCGACCAGATACCAGTGTCCGCGCCGGTGCACGAGGCCGTACGGCCGGACGCGACGGCCCCGGCCGCGGTAGCTGAACGACAAGACGCGACGCTCGGAGACGGCGCTGAATGCCGCGGCGACGACTTCCGCCTGCTCGCCGAGGTCGGCACCGAGTTCGGTTCCCTCGAGGCTCCCTACCGCCCCTCCGAGCTTCATGAGGGCTTCCTGGCCGGAGGGACGGCCGCCGAATCCGACTGCCTGGACAGCAAGGGCGAGCGCGGTACGTTCCTCATCGGTGAGCCCAGGGTCATCGAGGGCGTACCGGTCGTCGTGGACCACGTAGCCGAACTCGACCTCGAACGCATCGGTGGCCTCGCGTTCAATGGGGATCCCGAGTCGGCGCAGCAGGTCCTTGTCGCGCTCGAACGTCCGGTGGAAGGCCGTGTCACTGTCCCGATCGTATCCCGCGACGGTGTGCCGAATCTCGTCCGCCGTCACCGGCCGATCGACGGTGAGGAGGAACGCGAGAAGGTTGAGGATCCGCTCGATGACCTTTTGCATCGGTCCGACGCTACAGCGAGGCGATCAGTTTCTCGACCCTTTCGTCGACCGCCCGGAACGGGTCCTTACACAAGATGGTGCGCTGCGCCTGATCGTTCAGCTTCAAGTGGACCCAATCGACGGTGAAGTCACGATTCCTGGCCTTCGCCGCCTTGATGAAGTCACCTCGCAGGCGAGCGCGGGTCGTCACCGGGGGCACCGTCATGGCCCGGGCGATGCGCTCGTCGGTGACCACACGGTCGACCATGCCCCGCCGCTCGAGGATGTAGTAGAGGCCGCGCTCGCCGGCTCACGTCGTGATACGCGAGATCGAGCAGTGACATCCTCGGCGACGACATCGCGAGGTTGTGCTTCGCTCCGTATCGGTCGAGCAGGTGCAGCTTCGCAACCCAGTCCACCTCTCTCGACAGGGTCATCGGGTCCTTCTCGAGGCCCGTCAACAGGTGCTCCCACATGCCGACGGCTCGGTCGACCTCGGGTGGGAAGCCCTTCGTCCGCGCGTAGCGCATCGTCCGCTCCAGGTACTCCCACTGCATGTCGAGCGCCGACAACTCCCGTCCATTGGCGAGGCGGACGGTACGGCGGCATGACGTGTCGTGGGCGATCTCGCGGATGGCGCGGATCGGATTCTCGAGCGTCATGTCGCGGAAGACCACACCGTCTTCGAGCATCTGGAGCACGGCAGCCGTGGTCCCGACCTTGGCGTATGTGACGTACTCGGACATATTCGAGTCGCCAGCGATCACGTGAAGCCGGCGGTAGTGCTCGGCGTCGGCGTGCGGTTCGTCTCGCGTGTTGATGATGGGTCGGCTGCGGGTCGTGGCCGACGAACTGCCCTCCCAAATGTGCTCAGCCCGTTGCGATGTCGAGTAGACCGTCCCGCGCGGCGTGTGCAGCACCTTCCCGGCGCCTGCGTAGATCTGACGGCTCACGAAGAAGGGGATGAGGGTGTCGATGGTGCGCTGGAAGTCGTCCTGGCGTCCGACGAGGTAGTTCTCATGGCAGCCGTAGGAGTTTCCGGCCGAGTCGGTGTTGTTCTTGAAGAGGTAGATGTCGCCGCGGATCCCCTCCTCCGTCAACCGCTCCTCCGCGGACTCGACGAGGCCTTCGAGGATCCGCTCCCCCGCCTTGTCGTGAGCGATGAGGTCCGTGAGCGAGTCGCACTCCGGTGTTGCGTACTCCGGGTGGCTTCCAACATCGAGGTAAAGGCGCGATCCGTTCTCAAGAAAGACGTTCGACGATCGCCCCCACGACACGACGCGCCGGAAGAGGTACCGCGCCACTTCATCGGGTGACAGGCGTCGCTGCCCGCGCAGCGTGCAGGTGACCCCGTATTCGTTCTCGATGCCGTAGATCCGTCGGTCCACCAGTCCAGCGTACTCCGCTCGAGGAACTGGCCGCACACCTCGGCATCGATGGCAGAATCGAACCATGAGCAGGAGACACCGGCATCCGGACAGAACTCACTACGAACCGCTGGTCGTGGTCGGGGACCCGTCGGCGGCGAACCTCCTGGCGGCGCTGTTGCGCTCGGATGGCATCGCGGTCCGCATGCACGGCGAATCTTTCGGGCCCTATCCCGTTGGGGTCGGCGGTCTCGCCGAGGTCGAGATATGGGTGGCGGACGATCGCCTCGACGACGCCAACGCGATTGTCGAGGTATGGCGCCTCGATTCGCCGTCCTAACCCGCGGCTGCGATCTCGTCCGCACTCAGTCGGCGGAACTTGCGTCGTCCTAGGGTGCGATCGAGCACCGCGGCCTCCCAGCCGACCTCCGGAATCGCGTCGTCTGCGGTGTCCCGGATGGAGGACGTCGTGAGGGCGACCGCTTCCCCGAGGCTCATGTCGGCACGATATCCCGTGCTGATCGGCTCGAGCAGGCGGTCCTCCTCACCCCCGATGATGGCGAAGCCATGCTGGTCTCGGAGAGTTCCGTCGAACCGCACGTGGTAGAGGTGGTTCTCATCGTCGCCGAGTTCCGCGACCAGGACCTCGACTTCGTACGGCTTCACCTCGTGCGTGAAGATCTGACCCACGGCCTGGGAATAGGCGTTCGCCAACCCTTTGCCGGTCACGTCGGCGCGCGCGTACGTGTAACCCTTGACGTCGGCGTAGCGAATCCCCGCGACGCGCAGCGTCTCGAACTCGTTGAACCGTCCCACACCGGCGAATGCGACACGGTCGTAGATCTCGCCGATCTTGTGGAGCGACCTGCTCGGATTCTCACCGATGAGCAGGATCCCGGCGTCGTATTCGACCACCACGATGGGTCGACCGCGCTGAATGCCCTTCCTGGCGAACTCGGCACGGTCCTTGATCAGTTGTTCGGGTGGAACGTAGAACTGAGCGGTCATGGCCGTCCCTCCATCGCAGATTCGGCGAGCGGAGCGAGTTCTTCGTCCGGGACTTCCCGGTAGCCCAGGCCCGTCACCGTCACGATGTTCGGGTAGATACCGCGTTTCGGATCGGGGCCGCCCGTGGCCGAATCCTCTTCGGCGGCGGCGATCAACGCCTCGAGCGCGATGCCGACCGCTTCGGATTCCGACAGACCCTCTCTCCAGGCTCCCTTGAGGAACGCACGGGCTTCGTTGCCACCGGAGCCGGTGGTGGCGTAGTCCTGCTCGTCATACCGGCCGCCGACCACGTCGTAGCTGTACAGCTTCCCGGACTGTGTCTGATCGTCGTAGCCACAGAAGATGGGCACAACGATGAGACCCTGGAATGCGAGTGCGAGGTTGCCCCGGACCATGCGAGCGAGGTAGTTGGCCTTGCCGTCGAGGCTGAGGCGGGCACCCTCGATCTTCTCGTAGTGCTCGATCTCGGTCTGGAACAGCTTCGTCAATTCGATAGCCATGCCGGCGGTGCCGGAGATTGCCACGGCAGACCGGTCGTCTGCGGGGTAGACCTTCTTGACACGTCGATGGGCGATCACGTTGCCGGCCGTGGCCCGACGATCACCGGCCATGAGGATCCCGTCGGCCCACCGGAGGGCGAGGATCGTCGTGGCCTCGGGAACCTCAACCGCGGCGCCCGGCATGTCCCACGATGGGGCGAGGTCATACTGTGAGAGCAGCGCCGCGAAGCTCGCCGTCGGGACAACACTGTCGGCGCCTGGTGACAGCAGGAACGGGGTGTTCACTGCCCGCCCTTCTGTACGTAGTTCCTCACGAACTCCTCAGCGTTCTCTTCGAGAACCGAGTCGATCTCTTCGAGAAGATCGTCGATGCGTTCGACAATCTCCTCGGTGTTCTCGACCGGGGCGACGTCCTCCTGGCCGGAGGTACTTCCCTGAGGGGTAGAACCCCGTTGTCTGCGTTCTTGTTCAGCCATCGTTCCCTCCCAGGGCACGGACCATTGCTGCCGCGTCCGGCGCGGCGTTGAGCAAGTCGCCCACATGCCGGCTGGTGCCTTTGAGCGGTTCCATCATAGGAACCCGTTTCAGTGTTTCCTCACCAACGTCGAAGACGAGCGAATCCCAGTTGGCGGCCACGAGTCCCTCCGGATACCGCCGTACGCAGGATCCACGAAAGAATGCCCGCGTGTCCTCCGGAGGGTAGGTCACAGCGTGGGCGACCTCCTCGTCCGTGAACAGGCGCTGCATCGCTCCCCGATTCACAAGACGCTGATAGAGGCTGCGTTCCGGATCCACATCGTGGTACTGGAGGTCGAGCAGCCGCAGTTTCGGTGCGTCCCATGCAAGCCCGTCTCGCTGACGGTACGCCTCGAAGATTCGCAGCTTCGCCGTCCAATCGAGTCGATCCGAGGTCGTCATCGGGTCTCGTCCGAGGTCGGTGAGAACCCGCTCCCACTCATCGAGCACCCGCTCCCACACCGGTGCGATTCCGGTCGCCCTTGCGTACCGTTCGACCCGCTCGAAATACCACCACTGCACATCGAGCGCCGTCATGCGACTCCCGTCCGTGGTCTCGTAGACGCGCTGCATCGCCGGGTCGTGGCTCACCGACCAGACCGCCTCGACGGGATGAGCGAGTTCGGCGGGGGCATCGAGCGCGCCGTCCTCGATCGCATCGAGCACGAGGGCGGTCGTGCCGATCTTCAGGAACGTCTGGAGTTCGCTCCGATTGGCGTCGCCGATGATGACGTGCAGCCTCCGGTAGCGCGATGCGTCGGCGTGCGGTTCGTCGCGCGTGTTGATGATCGGTCTCTTGAGGGTCGTCTCGAGCCCCACCTCTTCCTCGAAGAAGTCCGCTCGCTGCGTGAGCTGGAAGTCGACCTTCGGTCGGCCGTTCTCCGACCCGACCTTGCCGGCGCCCGTGAACACCTGACGCGTGACGAAGAACGGGGTGAGTTGGTGGACAATGTCCCCGAACGGAATCATGCGAGCGATGAGGTAGTTCTCGTGCGCCCCGTAGGAGTTCCCCTTTCCGTCCGAGTTGTTCTTGTGGACGACGATCCGTTCATCCGGCCCGAGCAGTCGCTGAGCCGCGCCGACCGCCTCGACCATCACGGTCTCACCCGCCTTGTCGTACAACGCCGCGGACAACGGGTCGGCGCACTCGGGTGATGAATACTCGGGGTGTGCGTGATCCACGTACAGGCGGGCACCGTTGGTGAGCACCGTGTTGACCAACCCGACCTGTGGGTCGACAGTGCCGGGCCGGAATGCCTCACTGCCACGAAGGTCACGGCCCGGGCTCTCCTCATCGAACGACCACTGGATGCGCGACGCGTTCCCGGGATAGGAGTTGACGATCGCGGAGGACGCAACCACCGGGTTGAATCCGGCCTGGTTGAGCACCGTGATCCCGAACTCGGTCTCGGTGCCGAGCACCTTACGGAGCGCCATGGACTCTCAGAGGTACTGCCCCGGCGTGACCGCCTCCACAGCCCGGCTTTCGCGATCGCCCTCGATCAACGTGCGGACATACACGATCCGCTCGCCCTTCTTGCCTGAGATCTTCGCCCAGTCGTCAGGGTTCGTGGTGTTTGGGAGGTCCTCATGCTCACGGAACTCCTGCGTGATCGCGGCGAGAACGTCGGCGGTCCGCAGACCGTTCACTCCCTCGGCGATGTCCCGCTTGATCGCTTCCTTCTTGGCCCTCCGTACGATGTTCTCGATCATCGCCCCCGACGCGAAGTCACGGAAGTACAGGATCTCGCGGTCACCGTTCGCATACGTCACTTCGAGGAATCGGTTCTGGGAGTCCTCTCGGAACATCGTCTCGACCGCGGATTCGACCATCACATCGATGAGGGCGTCGGTATCGCCGTTGTGCCCCGCAAGTTCCTGGGCATCAAACGGCAAACGACCGGTGAGATAGATTCGGAAGATCTGCGCCGCGGCCTCACGGTCGGGACGCTCGATCTTGATCTTCACGTCGAGTCGGCCGGGCCGGAGGATCGCCGGGTCGATGAGATCCTCGCGGTTCGATGCCCCAATCACAATCACGTTCTTGAGGGCTTCGACGCCGTCGAGTTCGGAGAGGAGTTGCGGGACGATCGTCGATTCGACGTCCGAAGAGACGCCGGTACCACGCGTCCGGAACAACGAGTCCATCTCGTCGAAGAACACGATCACCGGGACGCCCTGGTCGGATTTCTCCTTCGCCCGTTCGAAGATCAGACGAATCTGCCGCTCCGTCTCGCCGACGTACTTATTGAGCAGTTCTGGTCCCTTGATGTTCAGGAAGTAGGAGCGGGAGTCATCGCTCCCCTCCTTCTCGGCGACGGCCTTCGCCAGGCTGTTCGCCACGGCTTTTGCGATCAGCGTCTTGCCGCAACCGGGCGGCCCGTACAGCAGCACACCCTTGGGCGGCGTCAGGTCGTACTCCTCGAATCGCTCCTTGTGGACATACGGGAGTTCGATCGCGTCTCGGATCACTTCGATCTGATCGCCGAGGCCTCCGATCTGCGCGTAGGTGACGTCGGGAACGACTTCGAGAACCAACTCGCCGACCTCGGGCCGGATGAGCTTCTCGAGGATCAGGCCGGTCTCCGGATCCATCCGGGCGTGGTCGCCCGCGCGGAGAAACTCGTCTTCGACGGCTTCGGATCGACTTACCACCCGCTCTTCATCGCCGCGCCCGAACACGATGAGGCGGTTGTCTCCAATCACTTCCTTGATCGTGACGACCTCGCCCGCCGGGTCGTACGCCCTGGTGTCGACCACGTTGTAGGCCTCGTTGAGGATCACCTCTTGACCGATTCGCAGCGCCTTCACCTCGACCGTCGGGTCGACGTTGACGCGAAGCTTGCGACCGGCGGCACTCACATCCACCGTGCCGTCCTCGTTGCGTCGCAGGACCGTTCCGAACGGATTCGGTGGCGCCGTCAGGTTCTCGACCTCGTCGCGCAGAAGCGCCAGTTGCTGGCGGGTCTCTTCGAGCGCGGCGGCCAGCTTCTCGTTCTGCCCGCCGGCCTGGGCGAGCCGTCCCCGAGCCTCCAGGAGGCGCTCTTCAAGCAGTCGAACCCGGCGAGGCGCCTCCTGCAACCGTCGTCTGAGAACCTCGATCTCCTCCTCGAGCAGCACGATCTGTTGTTGGAGTCTCGGGTCCTCGCGGTCGCTCACGGGCGGTTCCTCTCGGATCGAATCATCGGTCGGGTATCGGTTCGCAATCCGAGTGTAGGCCGGACGGTCGCATGCAGTGACACTCCGACGACCGACCTCGCGACACGGGAGGCTGGATGGACTCGTCCTTCGGCCCGGGGGTGACTATGTTTCTCCCGTCACACTGCGAAAGGACAAACCATGAAGGTCTGGATCGATCAGGATCTCTGCACCGGAGATGGAATCTGCGAAGAGATCGCACCCGATGTCTTCGTCCTCCTCGACGACGGTCTCGCCTACGTGCGCGAAGGCGACAAGATCTTTGCCGCATCCGAGGGCAACGCTCAGGGGGCCGAAGGCCTCGCGAGCTTCCCGGACGATCAGATGGATGCCGTCGTCGAATCGGCCGAAGAATGTCCGGGTGAGTGCATCTTCATCGAGCCATAGACCGCAACGCTGCGACCTGTGCGTAGCGGCGGGGCGTGGTCACCAATCGGTAGAGAGGTCGCACCCCAAGGTGCGGCCTCTTCGCTTTCGAGCTTCCGCACGGTTACCACCGCTCGACCGAGCGCGGACTACGGAGTGCGCCTCGCATTCCACGGGTCTCGCAGCAGGATCTTCCGAGCGACGGTCAGGAACCCGGTGTGCCCGATCATCCGGTGAGCGGGCCGCACCGAGCGACCGGTCACCGACCAGTCGCGCATGATTACCTCGAACGACGCCACCTCGAGGAAGCAGCCCTCCTCTTCGATAGCGGCGCGCACCCGCTCGACCTGGGGTACGTTCGGTACGTAGCACGCGAGCACGCCTCCGCCGCGAAGATGCTGAGCCGAGGCCGGCACGGTCTCCCATGGGTCCGGCAGGTCGAGAATGATGCGGTCGGGAGCGACCTCACCGACGGCCCCGGTGACCTCTCCGACCCGGAGGTCGAGCCAGTCGGGAACCGACCCGAAGAATCCCGCGATGCGTTTCCTGGCGAGCGTTGCGTGATCCGAGCGGCGTTCGATGCTGACAACCCGACCCGTCGGCCCGACAGCGCGCGCGAGCATCATCGTGAGCCCGCCCGACCCGGTGCCTGCTTCGAGGACGGTCATGCCCGGCCCGATGTCTGCCCACACGATCAGCGCCGCGGCGTCCTTCGGGTACAGCAGGTTGGCCCCGCGGGACATCTTGAGCACGTAGTCCGCGAGGCGGGGCCTCAGCGCGATGAGTCGTGTCCCGTTGGTTGTCTCGAGCGATGCCCCTTCCGGCGAGCCGATGATGTCGTCGTGCGGAAGCGCGCCGCGGTGGGAGTGGAAGTCCCTCCCGGGAATCAAGTCAATGAGGTAGCGGCGGCCCTTTGCGTCGTAGAGCATGCACGCGTCTCCGGCCTCGAACGGGGTGCCGGTGACGTCGGTCACCCGATCGCCGAAAGGCCTGCGACGACAAACGAGAGGACCATCGTCACGACGATCACCCAAATGATCACCTTCACCCACGTCTTCTGGTTTCGCATCGTGGTGCCCTACCGGTCCACGCGTGCTTCGCCGATCGGGCGTCGGCCGCGCATGACCCGGATCATGACGCTCTGGTCGGTGTCGATCGACGTCGAGTAGACCAGCTTCGGCCGGTTGCGCTTCCTGTTGGCGCCGTAGGCAACGGCGGCAAGTGCGAGCCCAAGCCTGGGAAGGTCGTTGGCCTTCGCGGCCGTCTGCGCGTAGGACATCCCGAAACGGACCAGCGCGGGGACCTTGCGGTACCACCACCGCCGAAGGAAGAAGGAAACGTCGTTCATGACGTCTGGTAGACCTCGATGTGGATGCGACGGCGACGCGACCGCCAGATGCTGTATGCGACAATCGCAATCACAACCACGACGGCTCCGCCGATCAGCAGTCCGGCGTTCTGTTTTGCTTCCTCCTCACTGGTGACCACCACGTCTTGGATGTCTCGAAGACGCGCCTCGAGATCGTCACGGCTGATGGTCATGATGGGCCTCCCGTCATGGGTTGAGCAGGTTCAGTCTCGGATTTCGGACCGAGATTCACGAGGATCGCGACGATCACCACGGCAACGATCGCGATGATGAGATAGGCGAGCGCCTCCCAGTACGGGCCCTCCGGCAGCAGCCTGACCAGCCCGCGGAGCGCGGCTACGCCGAGCAGCATGATCCCCAGCGCCCACAGGGCGGCCGCGCCCAGCGAGAAACCTGCGAAGTGCCCGAGTTTCTTGGCCGGGCCGACGGTCTCCTGGAGAAGATACTCCTTCGCGAGATCACGGAACTCGGTGATCATTGCCGGTAGATCCTGCAGTTTTGCCATCTCTGTGCCTCAGCCTGGTCGATGGCTCCCCAGGCTAATCGGATTCGCGACTGTCACGCTCGTTCAGCCGCGTCGGGTACCATGTCGAGCCAACATGGACTCGGAAGAGCACGGCGACTACGCCCTCGATGATCCCTTCGGGGTCGCTGGTCGCCGAAGGGCTCGCCGAAACATGGTCCCCCTGGTCGGCGGACAGGCCGTCTCCCTGTTCGGTGACTACATCGCGTTCTTCTCCCTGCCCTACTTCGTGCTCGCACTCACGGCCGAACCGATCGACCTTGGTCTTACCGCGGCCGCGGAGACGTTGCCCATGTTGCTCTTCGGTCTCGTCGCCGGTGTCATCCTCGACCGCTGGAGGAACCTTCGCCGGGCGCTGGTCACGGTCGACCTTGCCAGGTCCGCTGTCTTTGCCGGCCTTGCGCTCGCGGCGGCGAACGGCGCAAGCACGCGGTGGTTGGTGTTCGGGGTCGCGTTCGTCATCGGCACCTTGTCGGTCTTCTTCGACTCGGGGTTGCAGACGCTGATGCCGTCGGTGATCGACGACGACATGCTCATTGATGCCAATTCACAGCTTGCGGTCGCGCGCATGGTGACGTACAGCATCGGACCCCTCGTTGGCGGAATCCTGATTGCGCTGAGCGGTGGGTTCGCGATTGCGTTCTTCATCAACGCCGTCACGTTCCTCGTTTCGGCGGCATTCCTGACCATGCTCAGGGTCGTTCACGGTCGCCCACCGGCCGCGAGCGAAGCATTCCGCGACTCGCTCGTCGACGGCCTGCGTTTCCTGCTCGGCGATGCGCGCCTTCGCTGGGCAACGCTTGGAGGAACCCTTACCAACCTCGTCTTCCAGCCGCTCGAGGCGCTCCTGGTGCTGTTTGTGGTCACCGTGATTCTCGATCTGCCAGCCGACACCGTCGGTGACCTGACCACGGTCGGGACCAGCGTGGGCCTGTTCTACGCGCTGAACGCCGCCATCGGTGCGATCGGGGCAGTCTTCGCTCCGCGGATCTCAGCGCGGATGCCACTCGGCACGATGTACGTCGTCGGCCTGTTCATGGTCGGCGGAGGTTTCCTCGCCCTCGCCCTGATCGGGTCCTTCCTGGCGGTCATTCCGGCCGGCCTCACGTTCGCGGGCATGGCCTGGGTGAACGTCTCGCTGACCACCATGCGCCAGCGTCTGACACCCCCGGAACTGCTCGGCCGGGTGATTGCCGCGTCCCGCACCCTCGCGTGGCTTGGGCTGCCGCTCGGTGCCGCAATCGGCGGCATGATCGCCGGCCTGGTCGGGGTGATCCCCGTCTACGTGGGTGGGTCGGTGCTTGTCCTGGCGATCGCTACGTTCCTGCTCGGAACCGCCCTGGTCCGGGACCCCGTGATGGCGGATCCGGACGACGAACCCCATGCGTACGGGCGAGACACGCGAGCGTTGTAGAGCGCCATGCGGCGTCGTCAAACCCGGAAAGCGCGGCGGGAGTCACCCGAGCTCAGAAGCGCTTGCGCTGCTTGACCTTCATCCCGCGGCGACCCTTCACCATCCAGCCGACGGCAAAGCCGAAGGCAACGGCGAGGACGATCCAGATGACGATCTGTGAGCCGACGTAAAGCACTATCCCTCCAGGGCATTGAACTCGATGCGGCGGTTCTTCTGCCGGCCCGATTCGGTCGAGTTGTCCGCGATCGGACGCGTGTCACCGTAGCCGATGGCAACGAAACGGTCGGGGCTTTCCCCCCGGCTCACGAAGTATGCGACCACGGCTTCGGCCCTGCGCTGAGAGAGATCGAGATTTCGGTCGGCACTGCCGTCCGTATCGGCATGCCCCTCGACCTCCACACTTACGGCCGGGAATTCGACCAGTGCGATGAGAAGGTCGTCGAGGAGTGCGATTCCATCATCGGCGAGTTCGTCGCTGCCGAACTCGAACTCGACGACCTTTCCTTCGATCAGTTCGGCAAGCGTGCGGTCGAGTTCCTCGACCTCTTCCTTCGTGGGCGCCGGCGGCTTCGGCGGACCGAGGACTCCGTCGGTGAAATCGAAACCGTCGGCTGCGAGCGCAAGGACAAGGGCGTCGGTTGAAGCGACCAGGTCACGCTTGTCTTGGCGCGTCTCTGTCTTGCCGGAGGTGGTGACTACGTCAGCGGCGGGATTGACGGTCACGCCGCCATCGCCGAGTCCGCCGGCCAGGGTGCCAACCAGAGCAACGCTCGTCCCGATCCATTCATCCTCGGGTTCGAGGCCTTCGACGACCTCAACACTCCCGACGTCGACGGTCGTGAACCTCGCCTCGGTTCCATCCGAGACCGTGATGGCCGCGAGGGATTCCACGAGAAACGCCACCTGCTCTTCGGTCGAAAGCGCACCGGACACTGTGATCGTTTCGCCGCTCCACGTGAAGGCAACAGGCGCACCTGCTACCACGGTGTCGACGGGCTCTGATGCCTCGATCTCCCAGACTCCTGCCGCATCGACCGAGCTCACGCCCGCCAGCGCGGCGACCGCCTGGACCCCGGTCTCGAGATCTTGACCTTCCCGATACTGGCCCTTCAGGTCGACGGCAAATCCGTCGGCGTCCGCGGTGATCTCCTGGAACCCGGCAATCCGCAGTGCCTGCTCGGATCGTGCTTCAAGGTCCGATTCGATGGATGTCGAGCCGACGAACACGGCGAGCGAGGTGAGCATGAGAAAGATGAGCACCATCCCCGCCACGAATGCCGCCCACGACGCCGCCGGGTCGATCTCGCCCGGCGGATTGAAGCGCGACGACAGCGGCTGCGATTTCGCAGCCGCTTTGCGGTCGAGTTGCTGAAGACGTTTCGAAGCTTTGTTCGCCATGATCTCTCAAAAGGCTATCGCGTGCGCCCACAACGGCTCGCACCTCAGTTATGTATCGGTTGCTGGTCAGCCGACCTCAACCGATGATTCGTCGAGGACGACGCGGATTGCCTCGTAGTCACGAAGCGCGTTCGTGAGCATGTCACCGGTGGCTTCCTTCAGCGCACGCAGGCGCCGGGCGAGGTCCTCGTATTCGTCGCGGCTCTGGGCGAATCGCTCGATGGCCCTCCGTCGCTCGGCCTCGTACACCTCGGACGCACGTCTTGTTGCCTCGGCAAGAACCGAATCGGCTTCGCTCCGCGCGGCGTCAACGAGACGAACCGACTCGGCCTGGGCTTCGGTTCGCAGGCGTTCTGCCTCGGTACCGGCGGAGGCGATGTCCAGTTCTCCCCGACGAGTCGCCTCGCTGCGGGCAGCCTCGGCTTCTTCGATGATCGCCGCCGCTTCCCGGTTGGCAGCGTCGAGGCGGGCCTGCGCCTGTAGCAGCAGACCTTCCGCATCCCGTCGTGCCTGTTCGGAGGCGGCGCGCGGCTCGGCCAGCAGCCTGGCAGATTCGATCTCGGCATCGCGAAGCACGAGAGCCGCGCGCTCCTCGGCGTCCGAAAGTAGCTTCTGTTTGGCCTCAGCCGCGGCCACGTATGCGGTCTCGACGGAATCCTCCGCTTCGCGGTTGCCGACGCGCCGGCGCTCGAATTCGCGGTTGTAGATCAGTGTGTCACGCAGGTTCTCTTCGAGAATCGCGATCGATGCTGCCATCTCGGCAAGGAACGCGTCGACTTGCGCCCGGTTGTACCCGCGACGTCCCACATCGAACGATCGGCGCTCGACCGACTCTGCCAGCGAGTCCATGTGTCAACCTCCTCACATCCGATGTAGCCCGGCACCGGGACGGTCAGTGTATGTCGACTACTCTGCGCGGTCAACAGGTTCTTTTCGGCCACCCTTCGTGGCCGATTGAGCGATGCGTGCGTGACGACCGGCCGACGAGCCGGAGTCCCCGGCGCTGCCGGTAGCCTGCGCCGATGTTCGTCGCGTTGACTGCACCTCTCGGATCCAGCGATTGTGAAGCGATCGCCGGAGGTTGGCTCCTGCAGCCGATCAACGCCTGGTCCAGCCTCGCCTACACCGTTGTTGGCCTCGCCCTGATCGCTTCTTCCGGGCAGTCCGCCCCGCCAGAGCGGACCCTGCGGAGGGCGTTCGGCCTGCTCACGGCGGCCACAGGTGTTGGCAGCTTCCTCTACCACGGGCCCCAGTCGACCGGTGCCGGCTTCGCCCACGATGTGACGTTCCTCGCGACCCTGTGGTTCCTGGTCGTCATGGATCCCGCTTCTTCGCTTGGCATACGCAGGCGGTCAGCCTGGCTGGGTCTCGGTGGCATCATTGCTGCGATCTCCGTGGTTCTGATCGTGGCCCCCACCTCCAGCAATGTGCTGACCGGGATCTCGATCATCGCCCTCATCGTGTCCGATTGGCTCATGCATCGGATTGGCGGCATCAACGGCCGCTGGTACGCCACGGCCCTCTCGCTCTTCGCCGCGTCCCTGCTGTTCAACGCCCTCGGCCGATCCGCCGCGTCAACATGCGAACCAGATGCGATGCTGCAGTTCCATGCGCTGTGGCACATCCTTTCCGCAACCGCCCTCGGCGCCTACTTTGTTGCCATGACCGATCCCCGAAGCCAGGAGCCGAACCGATGACGCTACCCGTGACGCTCGCCGATGTTGAGGCCGCGGCCGTTCGCATCCAACCGTTCGTGCACCGTACGCCGGTGTTCACTTCGGCGACGTTGGACCGGGAACTCGGCTGCACGGTGTTCTTCAAGGCGGAGAACCTCCAGAAGGTCGGCGCGTTCAAGGCACGCGGAGCCACCAACGCCGTTCTGCAGTTGCCCGAAGGCACTCGAGGTGTCGTAACCCACTCTTCCGGCAACCACGGGCAGGCCATCGCCTACGCCGCGTCGATCCGCGATCTGCCGGCCTGGGTCGTGATGCCGCGCACGGCACCGGCGCTCAAGATCGAGGCGGTCCGCTCGTACGGGGCCGAAGTGGTTCTCTGCGACCACGCCGAACGCGAAACGACCGCGGCGGCGGTCATGGAGCGGACGGGGGCGACACTCATCCATCCCTTCGACGAGCCCACGGTAATCGCAGGCCAGGGCACGGCGACCCTCGAGCTGGTCAACCAGGTTCCGAAGCTCGACGTTGTGGTCGCGCCGATCGGCGGCGGTGGCTTGCTCTCCGGGGCAGCAATCGTGGGCGCCGGACAGACCCCTGCGATCCCGGTCGTCGGCGCTGAGCCGTTCGCCGTTGACGACGCCTACCGATCACTCGTGAGCGGCATCCGGCAGCCGGGCGTCGAATCGCCGGTAACAGTCGCCGACGGTCTCCTGACGGGAATCGGGGCACGACCGTTCACGATTCTGATCAGCCTCGGGGCCGAGGTTGTGCGCGTGACGGAGGCGGCGATCCTCGAGGCCGCCTCCTTCCTGCTTCAGCGGATGAAGCTCGTTGTCGAACCGTCCGGAGCCACTCCCCTCGCCGCGCTGAGGACCGAACCCGGGCGATTCCGGGACCGGCGCGTCGGTGTGATCATCTCCGGGGGGAACACCGATTTCGCCTGGCTCGACGCTGCAGAGGCGCTCACATCGCCCCGGGGAACCAGTCCTTGATCTGGAACGTCTTTCGCGTGGCGATCACATCCTCCATCAGCACGTCGGGGATATTGCGAATCGAACGGCCTACCTGATCCGGCCGCGCGCTGGTTGCCACGGGTCGTCCATCGGAGAGATCGCAGACTTCTTGCGCACGAGCGGAGATCTCTGCAGTGCCGATGCGCCTCGCGTAGTCGATGATCACGTCCTTCGGTAGACCAAGGAGGGGCCGCAGCACCGGAACGTCGGCAGCTTCGGAGACGCCGACGAGGTGTGGCAGGGTCTGCGACGACACCTGGCCCAGTGCATCGCCGGTGACGAGGGCCAGAATCCCCCGCTCGTTGGCAATCTGCGACGCCGCCCTCGCCATCAGGACCTTCAGAGCCACCTGACGCATCCTCGCATCGACGTTCTCAATCAACGCGTCCTTGACCGGTTGGAACTCGACAACGTGCACCAAAGGATCGGTTCCGTACCCCCATCGTTCCCACAACGAGCGGGCCACGGCCAACGCATGATCGGACTGCGAGCACGAGAGTGTGAAGTGGACGAACTCGACCGGACTCCCCCGCGACATCATCATCCACGCGGCCACCACCGAGTCGAAACCCCCTGAGATGAGGGCCAGGAGCGGCTCCTGGGTACCGACGGGAAGCCCGCCCGGTCCCCGATGACGCTCGACGAAGAGGAACGCGCGGTCATCGAGAACCGTGATCTCGACCGGTTCCTCAGGGTTGTCGAGGTGCACCGTCCCGCCGGCGGCGACCAGCAGGTCCCCCGCCTTGCACACGAGATCGTATGACCGCCACGTGTGGTTTCCCCGCCGTTTGACGCGAATGCCGAAGGTACGGCCCGCCACCCGCTCGCCGGCGTGCCGGGCGATCTCTTCGGAGAGATGGTCGAGATCACCACCGTCCAGCTCCACCATCTCGTCAACTGACGCCACACCGAACACCCGCGAAGCCCGCTCGATCACCTCGTCGACCCGATCGCCCGGTTCGAGCGCGAATCGATGTGAACCGAGCCGATCGAGGGGAACGTCGCATCCGGCCTCGCCAAGGGCCTGACGGAGACTCGCCACCACGCACCGGATCATCGGCGGCTGCGTGCGCCGCGACTTCAGGAAGATGTCGCCGGACAGGGTGATGTGGATCACGGGTGTTCCTCGGTTCGTTCAACGCCGAGGATACGGCCCGCTGTGGGTTCATCGACATGGTTCCTCGCTATGTCCACTTCGGTGGCGTTCGGATCTCGACGATCGAGGGCCGATCGGTGAACGCGAGGACCCCACCCGCGTCGACCCCGTGCCCGGTCGTGTCGCCCATGTGATACCTCAGTTGCGGTCGTTCGGAGAACGCTTGATGGTCGCCGTCGATTCCGTCCGAACAGGAGCAGGGAAGATCCGAAGAGGTGGCACACCCGCAGAGGCGCCCGACAAAGATGGGTCGGCGTGGATCATCCCCGCGGGTGTGCCACCCGCGACTCTACTCGGCGACTCCGCGGCTCACAGAGGAAGGTCGAGCCGGCGCGCGCCCATGGATACGACAACGGCACGGGACGGGACCACGGACACCCGAACGTACAACAACCCCAAGGGGTGGTGCCCAAGGGGTTGTTGGTGTCGGAGAGAAGACTCGAACTTCCACAGGGTTTCCCCTACATGGCCCTCAACCATGCGCGTCTACCAATTCCGCCACTCCGACGTGGAGATAGCGAGTATAGGAACCCCGGCAGCCAATCCAGATCGCAGAGTGACCTTGATCATCGGAGCCTCTCGATGATCTATCAGACGAACCGGGCTACGTGTCGGCGCGGTACCAGTCCTCGATGTTCCAGGTGTGTCCGGCCTGGGTCGGGTTGTGCTTGAAGCCACCGATCTCGTCCGCCCAAACCGCTGCCATGACCGGCCGCGCGTAGAGCGGGTGCATCACCGCGTTGTCCGCCAGGATGTTCTCCGCTTCGTGGATGAGGGCAGTGAGTTCCTCCTCATCGACAGTGCTGTTCATCTCATCGCGGACCTCGGCATAGCGGACCGATGCCGCATCGCTGAAGGCGCCCTCATCGGCCACGCCGTATCGGTAGTAGTTCTGCCCGTCTGGCGGAGGCGTATCGGGATCCCACAGGTTGGTGATGGCCACGAGGGCAGAAAGGCCCGGCGAGCCGACCCATGCCCACCCACTGAAATCCCACTCGGCGTTGTCGAGCGTCTCACCGAAGAAGAGCTGCCTATCCTCGAGCTCGTTCACGTACGGGATGCCCGCGGCTGCGAACATATCGCTGAACAGCTCAGACATCGTCACGCGACTTTCGATGTTCGATGTCGTAGTGAAGACCACGGCGCACTCCTTGCCGGTCTCCTCGACGGCGGCCGCGTACAGCTCGCCGGCACGAGCTGGATCGTAGTCGTACTGACTCCACGCCTCCTGGGACAAGGTCGGACTGAACGCGTCGACGTATGAATCGAGCGGCTCTACCTGACCGGCGAGGATCTCGTCGACAAGGAGTTGCTTGTCAATTGCATGGCCGATTGCCTGGCGCATGTTGAGCGACTCGTTGCAGGAGCTCTCATTGCGGCCGAAGCGGACGTCAGAGAACTGGAAGCCCACGTGTTCCCAGATCGGACCCGAGAGCACCTCGACGCGTGCACCTTCCGGTTCGAGGGTCTTGAGGGTCGCGATCGTCTCCGTGCTCGGCGGAGGCTGAATGATGTCAACTTCCCGGGCCTCGAAGGCATTGATGATCGAGTCGATCTCCGGGATGAACTCGAAGGTCACGCTGTCGAGATACGGGAGCTGCTGGCCGGTCTCCGGATCGGTCTTCCAGTAGTTGTCGTTCCGGACCATCGTGATGGATTCACCCTTGACCCACGTATCAAAGACAAACGGTCCGCCGGAGACCCACATGGTTTCGTTCCAGTTGGCGACGAAGTCGGAGCCCTCGACCGAGTGCTTCGGAATGATGAGACCGAAGATCAGCTCGTAGAGCGCTGTCGGGGCGGAAAGGGTGTACTCAAAGGTCTTGTCGCCGACCACGATGGACTCGGGGATGATGTCCCGGTACGTCGCCTTGTCGACGGGAACGCCCGGATCCATGATCGTCTCGTACGTGAACTCGAAGTCCGCTCCCGAGATCGGGATTCCATCTGCCCACACTGCCTCGTCCTTGATGATGTACCGAACGGTCATTGTGCCGTCGGCGTTCACCGTCACACCGCCGTTGGCGGTCGTCGGGAGCTCCTTTACGAGCTCAGGAATGAGATCGAGCGTGAAACCGTCGATCTCCTGGACACCGGTGAGGTATCCCTGGCCGAGGATCGAGACGATGAAGCTGTCGCCGCCCGGTGCTAGGGGATTCAGGGTCGGGGGTTCGTCGTCGTCTGCAACGATCGCTTCGCCACCGTAGGGCTTCGCTGGCCTTGCCTTGGTGGTTGTGGAGGTCGCCTCGGGAGCGGCCGTGGTGGTTGTGCTCTCTTCCACTGCTACGGCGGTGGTCGTCGTAGTGGTTTCGTCATCGCCGCCGCCATTCGAAGTACAGGCGGCCGCCACAACAGCGAAAGCGATGAGAAGGACCAACAACGCGATTCTGCGGCCGCGCCACAATCGAGTCAAGGTGTGCCTCCTAGTTCCAACGCGTTGGGTCCTCGGCCGCCCTCAGCCCCCAATGGGACTCAGGCCATCAGCCACGTCAACCAGAGCGTGAAGACAGCAAACGAAATAGCGATGATCACCGTGAGTCGATCGAGATTCCTCTCGACCACGGTTGACCCGGCGATGTTCCCGCTACTCATCCCACCGCCGAACATGTCCGACACACCACCACCCCTGCCTGCGTGCAGCAGAATGAGGAAGATGAGTGCCAGCGACACCAGCAGTTGGAGGACGGCGACGATTCCGGTCAGCAACCTAGAACCCTTTCTCGGTAGCCCGCCTTCAAGGCGGGCCGGTGGTCCGGAAGTATGACCGTCTGCGAGCGCTAGTGCAAACACCATTGCCAGGTTCTGCCATAAGCGCCAGCTCTCCGGATCCCGCGGCATGTCCGCCCGATCCCCATGGCCCCCCAGCCCGGAGGGTTGGGGGGCCATCGAGAAGCGCCTGCGAGGACGCAGGGGGGCATCCGGGAGCCCACACCATGCGGATGAGGCCCGCTGCGTACTTCAGATCGAAGCTCGAAACTCGCCGCTCTCTACTGTCCGAGTGCTTGACGGGCGACGGCTTCTGCTGCTGCAGCGGCGATTTCCGGGTCGCCCAGATACTCGCTCGCGATCGGCCGAAGGTCAGCGTCAAGGCGATAGACGAGGGGGATGCCGGTCGGGATGTTGAGGTCGGTGATGGCATCGTCCAATACATCATCAAGGTGCTTCACGAGCGCCCTCAGACTGTTCCCGTGAGCCGCAACGAGCACGCGCTTTCCAGCGCGGATCGCAGGAACGATATGGTCGTACCAGTACGGAAGCATACGATCGACCACATCGGCGAGGCACTCGGTCGCCGGTGCAAGCTCCGGCGGCATCCAGGCATATCGGGGGTCGTTGAGCGGGTGGCGTGGATCGGTGGCCTCGAGCGGCGGCGGCGGCGTGTCATAGGAACGGCGCCAGATATGGACCTGCTCGGGCCCGTACTCATCCGAGGTCTGCTTCTTGTTCAGTCCCTGAAGCGCGCCGTAGTGCCGCTCGTTCAAACGCCAGCTCTTCTCGACCGGGATCCACGCGAGGTCCATCTCATCGAGCGCTACCGCTGCGGTGTTGATCGCACGACGGAGCAGCGACGTCTGCACGACGTCGAACGAGAGGCCGGCGTCGGCCATCAGGCGGCCCGCTGCTCTCGCCTCCTCGACACCCTGCTCAGAGAGGGGGACGTCCGTCCACCCGGTGAACACGTTCTCGAGGTTCCACAGACTCTGTCCATGGCGGAGAAGAACCAGCGTGTATTCCATATCAGACCTTTCCGGTTGGTCGATTGTCAGTCTGCGACGACGGGGTGGCACGTGAGCTGGTACAGGGTCCAGAGCGGAGTCCGCAGGCCGGCCCACGGACCGCTCCTGCTCTCGAGTTTCGACTCGTCGAGAAGAGGGAGGAGCCCTTCGTGTCGCCCGGCGTTGGAGCGGATTGCGCCGGCGATAGTCTCCCTCGCGAAGGACTCAGCGTCTTCGGTGTTGCCTTCGTCATCCTCGGTGACCGCGACCGTGAGTGCAAGGAGTACGCGCGCCGAAACCAGGTCGACGTCGACTTCGATCGCGGCGGCCGCATCACATTCCTTCAACTCGTCAACCACTCGATCGACGTGGGGCCGTAGCCCCTCGTCGGTCTCCCAAGGGATTCGCCGAGTGACGACGAAGGCACCCTGCGCTCGCCAGAGGCCTGCGGTCACACCCAATAGCGGACCACGGATGCGAACGTATCGGGGTCGAGACTTGCGCCACCGACGAGGCCGCCGTCGATGTCCTTCTTGGCCATCAGACCCGCAACGTTGCCAGGATTCATCGAGCCGCCATAGAGGATCCTTGTCGACTCCGCGGCATCTCCGACAATGTCGGCGATGGTCTCCCTGACGAAGGTCGCCATGGCGCCTGCATCATCGTCCGAGGCCGTGCGGCCGGTTCCGATCGCCCAGATCGGTTCGTAGGCCACGACCATGCCGGCGATCTGCTCGGCGGTGAGTCCGGCGAGGCCGGCGCGAACCTGCGTGCCGATCTTCTCTTCGGTGACTCCGGCCTCGCGCTCCTCTTCGGTCTCCCCGCAGCAGAGAATCGGCGTCATGCCGGCGGCAAGGACGGCCTTGACCTTCCGGTTGGTGTCCTCGTTGGTCTCTCCGAACAGTTCGCGCCGCTCGGAGTGGCCGACGATCACATATGAAACGGAGAGGGAGGCGAGCATCGCGGGAGCAATCTCCCCGGTGTAGGCGCCTTTGTCTTCCCAGAACACGTTCTGGGCGCCGAGGCCGATCTGAAGGTGGTCGGTCTCGATCACCGTCTGTGCCGACCGCAGTGCGGTGAACGGCGGGCAGACGACGACATCGACTCGCTGGTAGTCCGACGGGTCGAGGCGGTAGCTCAGCTTCTGTACCATCTGGATGGTCTCCAGATGGGTGGCATTCATCTTCCAGTTTCCGACGATCAGATCCTTGCGCATATCAACTCCATCTCTCGAGTGCGGCGATGCCCGGCAGGTCTTTGCCCTCGAGGATCTCGAGGCCCGCCCCACCACCACTTGAAACAAATGAAACCTCGTCGTCTCGCTCCAGAAGCCGCAAGGCGGCGACCGAGTCACCCCCGCCGACGACGGTGTACCCGTCGCACGACGCGACCGCTTCAGCGATTCCGGCCGTCCCGTGACGGAAGGCCTCCCATTCAAAGACTCCCATCGGGCCGTTCCAGAAGACGCTCTCCGCCACCTCGATAACGTCACCGAACCGCCGAATCGTCTCCGGTCCGATGTCGAGGCCCATCGTTCCGTCCGGGATCGCAGTGCCGGGCACGACCTCGTGAGCGGCATCTGCAGCGAAGCGATCCGCCACAACAATGTCGTCCGGAAGCACGATCTTGGCTCCGCCCGGTCCGTCGAGCACCTGTCTGACTTCGTCGATCATCGACTCCTCGACAAGCGAGTCGCCGACCCGATAGCCCCCGGCCTTGAGAAGGGTGAAACACATGCCACCACCAACCAGCATGAGGTCGACGGACGGCAGAAGGTGCCTAATCACGTCGAGCTTGTCTGAGACCTTTGCCCCGCCGAGGACCACCACATACGGCCTGCTCGGTTCGCCGAGAAGGCGCTCGAAAGCTTTGATCTCGCCTTCGAGTAATCGTCCGGCCGCGGACGGGATCCGCTCGGCCACGCCAACGTTCGAGGCGTGCGCCCGGTGGGCGGTGCCGAACGCGTCGTTGACGAAGACGTCTGCCAGAGCGGCGAGTCCGTCCGCGACCTCAGGATCATTCTTCGACTCCCCCGGTTCGAATCGCGTGTTTTCGAGCACTACGACCGTTCCGGCAGGCGCCTCAGCGATCAGCGCCTCGACGTCTGGCCCGAATACGGCGTCTGCCTGGATGACCGGAAAGCCGCCGAGTTCACTCAGACGCGCGCTGACCGGCGCCATGCTGAACGCCGGATCGGCTCCCTGTGGGCGGCCCAGATGGCTCGCGACGACGACCTGCGCCCCTCGTTGCCTCAACGCTTCGATCGTCGGAAGGCTGGCCCGGATCCGGAAGTCATCGGAGACAGCGCCCCCGTCCAGTGGAACGTTGAGATCCGACCGGACGAGGACGCATCTACCTTCGACCTCGAGAGCATCGAGCGTCGGGAGGGCCATGTCAGCCCAGTTTGCGTACGAGATCAACGAGGCGGGTCGAATAGCCCATCTCGTTGTCGTACCAACCGAACACCTTGATCAACCCGTCGGTGACCATCGTCGACAGGGCGTCGAAGATCACGGAGTGGGGATCACCGATGATGTCGGTGGATACCAGGGGCTCTTCGCTGTAGCGGAGAATGCCCTTGAGCGGCCCCTCGGCTGCAGCCTTGAACGCCGCGTTGACCTCTGCGACCGTGACGTCGGTCTTCTCGACCATGACGACGAGGTCGGTGATCGAACCGTCGGCCACCGGCACCCTGAGCGACGTTCCCGAGATCTTCCCTGCCATCTCTGGGATGACCTTGCCGACGGCGCTGGCTGCACCGGTCGAGCTCGGGATGATGTTCACGGCAGCAGCGCGTGCGCGGCGCGGATCCTTGTGAACGAGGTCGAGGATGCTCTGATCGTTCGTGTAGGCGTGGATGGTCGTGAGCGCGCCCTGCTTGATCTTGTACTCATCGTTGAGGACCTTGATCATGGGAGCTACGCAGTTAGTCGTGCACGAGGCGTTTGAGATGATCTTCTGGGTCGAAGGATCGAGCCCATCGTCGTTGACGCCGAAGACAACCGAGTAGTCCGGGTCGCTCATCGGTGCGGAGACAACCACGAACTTGGCCCCGGCTTCGAGGTGCTTGGACGCCGCAGCGTGCGTGCGGAACACACCGGTGGATTCGATGACGACATCAACGTCGAGATCGGCCCAGGGAAGGTTGGCAGGGTCACGCTCCGCAAACACCTTGATGCGGTCGCCGTCGACCACGAGCTCGTCACCATCGAGGACGACGGTGCCCGGATACGGGCCGTGGACCGAGTCGTGCTCGAGAAGGTACGCGAGCATCGCCGCGTCTGACAGGTCGTTGATGGCAACGATGTCGATGCCGGCAACGTCCTTCTTCAACTGCTCGAAGGTTGCAGCCACGTCGTCCAGATCGCTGATGTTGGCCTCCGTCAGCGTCCTGCGCATATTGGCCCAGGCGTCATTGCCCTTGGACGCTCGTACGAAGTTGCGGCCGATACGACCGAACCCGTTGATTGCTACTCGCATGGTGACCTCCCTGGGGGTCTCTGGTTATGTGCGAACAAGTCTCCGGAGAACCTCGCCAAGACGGGTTGGATCGTGTGACGGTCGCTCGACAGTTCGGTCGAGCAGGTCCGCCGTCACGACATCGGCGCCATATGTGGCAGCCGCCTCTGCGTCGATGCCGACCGCCTCGAGAGGTGCCGCAACGAACACCGGAGAATCGGACGCGACAATAGCACTGGGTGGACGCACACCGGTTATCCGGAGCAGCGAGTCGAGATGGTCGACCGCGTCCATGCCCAGCGTCTCTCCATCCTGCGTCACGACGTTTGCGACGTACACCAGCGAGGCAGGCGATCGGTTGATCGCGTCGACAATGCCCGGCACGACCAGGGCGGCGCCGATCGACGTGTACAGGCTGCCCGGACCGAGGACGATCTGGTCGGCCGTTTCGATCGCGGCAACGGCGCTCTTCGTCACCGGTGCGTCGCCGGGGATGAGGCGTAGTGCGGTGACGGTGCCTCGTGCGAGAGAGACATTGACCTGGCCGCGGATCTCGACGCCGTCGATGTCCGCTGCGAGTTGCAGGTGCCATGGCGACGCCGGAATGACCGAGCCGAGAGCGCCGAGCACGTGCTCTGACGAGCGCAGAGCGGCCTCGAACGATCCTTCGATATCGGCGAGCGCAGCGATGATGAGATTCCCCAAAGAGTGTCCCCGTACATCGGCGCCCTCGAAACGGTATTCGAACAACTGCCGCCACACTGAGTCGTCGGGAGTCAGGGCGACGAGCGCCTTGCGGATATCTCCCGGCGGCGGAATATCCAGGTCCGGAGCGAGACGACCGGATGACCCTCCGTCGTCGGCGACGGTGACAACTGCATCGATCCTGCCCGCATAGCTGCGAATGGCTTCGAGCGCACGGGCCATGCCCTTCCCGCCGCCGACCGCGACAACATGCGGCCCCCGACTGACGATGTCGAGCGCTTCGAGCAGCGCCTCGGACTCAATGTTGGTGGGCATGGGCATCGTCCACGCCAGCGTCGCGGTGATGGACGGTCACTTCTCGGCCTGCCAAACGCAGGTGGTCACCAACGGCTTCAGCTATCGCGACCGATCGGTGGCGACCACCGGTGCAGCCAACACCGATGGTGAGATAGGCCTTGCCTTCGCTCTCGTAGTGGGGAATCAGGAAGTCGAGGATGTCGGAGACCTTGCCGAGAAACTCCTCGGCCTCCTCGAACGAGAACACATAGTCGCGCACTCCTGCATCGAGGCCGGTCAGCGGCCGGAGCTCTGGTTGCCAGTGAGGATTGGGTATGAAGCGGGCGTCGAAGAGCAGATCGACGACGCGCGGAACGCCGCGCTTGAACCCGAACGACGTAACGTCGATGTGCATGGTCCGCTCCGGTAGGCCGCGAGCGAACGCGTTCCTGAGGCGGTCACCCAGCTGGTGGACGTTGAGTTCCGACGTGTCGGCGATCAGATCCGAGAAACCGCGGATATCGAGCATGTTCGCTCGCTCCAGGGCAATGGACTCATCGAGCGTCGGAGCGGCGATGGGATGAGGCCGGCGCGTCTCCTCGAACCGTCGGATGAGGACGCGGTCGTCGGCATCGAGGAACAGGACCGTCGTCCGGAGCCCCATCTGCCGAAGCAACTTCACAGCCTCGGAAAGCTGCTCGGCAGTGACACCTCCGCGTGAATCGACGACAACCGCGAAACGGGCCCGCGACTCGTCGCCCACTCCGGACCGACGAACGACGTCGACGATCAGGTCGGCAGGGAGGTTGTCGACGACGAAGAAGCCCAGGTCTTCGAGGACATCGGCGGCATGCGAACGGCCTGCGCCGGCCATTCCGGTGATGACGACGACGTGCGGCTCTGATCGGATCGGTTCATCCATGTAGGTTCTCCCAAAGTCTCGACGCCACACTATCGGGAAGGACCTCTGCAAGGTCCTCTTTCGATGCGGCACGGATCTGCTTCAGGGATCCGAACGTTCGGATCAGAAGCTTCTTCCTCGTCGGACCGATGCCCGGCGCATCATCGAGCACGGAGTCGATCATCTGCTTCCCCCGAAGCGTGCGGTGGTACGTGATTGCGAAACGGTGGGCCTCGTCCCGCACGCGTTGTAGGAGATACAGCGACTCACGCCCTTTGGGAATCCGAACCGGATCGGGCCGGCCGGGGACGTACACCTCTTCCAGGCGCTTGGCGATGCCGACCGCCGGAATGTCGAGTCCCAGGTCGGCAAGCACGGCGACGGCTCGCCCCAGCTGGCCGGCGCCGCCATCCACCACGATGAGCGACGGCGGGTACGCGAACCGGCCCCGTTCCTCGACGGGTTGTTCCCTCTCGGCGAGATACGCCCCGAGCCGGCGCCGGAGTACCTCCTCCATCGAGGCGAAGTCGTCCTGGCCGTCAACGGTGCGGATCTTGAACCGACGGTAGTCGCTCTTCTTCGGAAGCCCGTCTTCGAACACGACCATCGATGCGACGGTGTTGGTGCCCTGAATGGTGGAGATGTCGTAGCACTCGATCCGGAGCGGTGGCCTCGGAAGATCCAGCGCCATCTGCAGGTCGTTCAGCGCCCGGGCTCGGGCATTGTGATCGGTGTGCCGCTTCAGGCGGTGGCGGTTGAACTCCTCGGCGGCATTGTCGGCAGCGGTCTCCAGAACCCGCCGCTTCGCCCCTCGTTGGGGCACACGAAGCGACACCCCGCTCCCGCGCCGCTCGCCAAGCCAGGCGGCCCGCACCGCAGCGTCGTCCGGGAGTTGCTGGAGGAGAACCTCCCGGGGAGGTCGCTCCGACCCGTACACCGCGGTCAGCAGAATGCCGACGAGTGAGGCAGTGTCGACATCTTCGACGCGGTCGACGACCGTCGCCCTGCGTCCCGTGATCCGCCCCCTCCGGATGTTGAGCACAACGAGCGCGGCCTCCAATTCGTCTTCGGCCACGGCGATGACATCGAAGTCGTCCGGGCGTTCGGTCACCAATTCCTGGCGTTCCGTTGCACTCGACACCGCGCTCAACTGATCGCGGATGCGCGCCGCCTGTTCGTACTCCTGTGCCGCTGCAGCAGCCTGCATCTCCGCGGTCAGCCGCTCGATGACGGCAGTAGCGTCGCCGGCGAAGAACGATGCCAGGCCGTCGACCAGGTCCTGGTAGGCGGCCGGTTCGACCTCTCCAACGCACGGCCCCGCGCATTTCTCGATGTGGAACAGGAGACAGGGCCGGCCCGTGGCCTCGTGCCGTTTGAACTTGGCGTCGGTGCAGGTACGGATCGGAAACGTGCGCAGCATGAGATCGAGGGTCTGGCGGATCGCATACGCGTGCGCATACGGGCCGAAGTACTGCGTGTCCTTCCGTCGCTTCCCGCGGACGATCATCGCCCGGGGCCACTCCTGTGACACGGTGAGTGCGAGATAGGGAAAGCTCTTGTCGTCACGGAGACGGATATTGAACCGCGGCTGATGCTCCTGAACGAGCGAGAACTCGGTCATCAGTGCCGCTACTTCGGACGGTGTCACGATCCAGTCGACGCTCGCGGCGGCGTCCACCATGATGGCCGTCTTCCCCCGGACATCGGAACCGAAGTAGTTGGCCAGGCGCTTGCGCAGGGACTTGGCCTTACCGACGTACAAGACCGCGCCATGTTCATCGCGAAACAGATACACGCCCGGGCTGTCCGGGATCTCAGACGCAAACGGCCGTTGGAACATGCCCCGATGCTATCCCCCACCGCCCGCTCAGCCGACGAACCGCAACAGGCGTCCCCGGTCAGCGCCCAGGCGGTTCTGCTCGCAGCTCGCAGCTCGCAGCCTGTAGCTCAGGCTGCCGAAGACCGCCGGTGCACGATAGAGTCGAGCGCGTGATCGGACAGGTAGATCGCCCGCTCGCGTAACAAGCGCACTTCACCCTCTCCCATCCACGGCGGCGGAGCGGCGTAGATGTCGACCTCGGGGACGACGGCGCTGATCTCTGCCGTTGACCGGGCCTTGATGCAGCCCCACACCTGTCCGGTGCCATATTCGTATGCGACGAGATGATCCGTCATCGCGGCCTCCGTGGTGGTTGGTACCAGTGCTATATCGGCAGATCGGTACGAAGTCTTGAATCAGTGGCGCCAGCGGAAGCCGAGGAAACGCGGGATGCCCTCCTGGCCCCGATACGACGGTTCGCGTTCGATGGCGGCTGCACCAAGTGGAGCCTCGATCGCATCCTCCAGGCGCCAGCCGGCACGCGCTGCAGTGGCCAGAACATGGGCAATAGAGCGGTGGTACATGGTCACCGTGTGGTCACCTGCGGGCACGTCGCTCGCCCCGGGTTCCAGGTAGTCGCCCCAGCGCCAGAATACGTCCAGATCCGGGTCCATGAACGGACCGGAGCCGGGAGCGGTGAAGATCGGGTGGTTGATGATGACGACCAGCGCTCCGCCGGGTGCAACGATGCGTTCGGTCTCGGCGAAGAACGCGGCGATGTCCTCGATGAGATCGAGAACGAACACGGAGAACGCGGTGTCGATCGACCCTTCCCTCAACCACGCAAGCGAGGGGAGGTCACACACGGCAACCGGGTAGTTGTCCACCGCGCCGCTCAGTAGATCACTGGAGCGGTCGCAACCGAATGCGGCTCGAGACGTGTGGCCGAGCCATCGAAGCCACTGCCCGTCCCCGCATCCGAGTTCGAGGACGCGGTCTGGAGGTGATCCGACGAGGTGACGCAGCATCGGTGCGATGTCCTCGAGGTAGACCGGGTCGTCGGCCACCTCACCCCTCCACCACTCTGCGATGTCATCCCAGTTCTCGATCGAGCCGCTCATTGCACCACCGCGTCCTGCCGACGGGCCCTGGCCGCCATCGCCCCCCACCCGATCAGCAGCAGCACCGTCGCCACGGTGACGATCAGGCCGCCGTACTCGGGCCAACCGCGCGCGAACTCGAGCACGACGTTCTCGGAGGTCGGAACGACAACCATCAGCGAGGGCGCCGCTCGATACGGGCCATCGGCGCCTTGGGCGGTCCAGTTCGGGAAGTACGCGACCTTGACCAGGTGGGGTACGCCGACGGCCGTCGTCGAGAACGAGACCCGACCGTTGTCCACCACGACGTCACTCACGGCCCCGGCCGTGTCGCCGAGCGGAACCGCCGCCCGGCGGGCAGCGACCGCGTCGATCCGCTGCCATTGCGCCGGACCATCGCTCACCAGCCATCGATCGAGATTGTCGATGTCGTCGTACCACTCGAGCGATGCCGCTGTGAAGCCCGCGTCGCCGGCCCATACCGAAGGGGAGAACGTCGCGATGTCGACCATACCGCTTGCAGGCAGCGCGAAGACCGTCCACGGCGGGACAACGACGATCGGTTCGAGCCCGGAGGTGAGTGCTGCGGCCGCCGCCTCCTCGGTGAACGAGACGTAGTAGCTGACTCCGTAGACACCGAGGTGGGCGATACCGCGTTCGAAGTTCATCGCGTGGTAGCGCAGGCCTTCAATCCGCGGAGTGCCTTCGAGCCCAACCTCGCCGGCGTTGATCAGATTGAAGGGTGTCGTGAGGGACGATTCCTGGTAGACCCCAGCCATGGTTGGGTGGTCGGGACTCCAATACGGGAACAACATGAGCGCCAGCTCGGTCCCGTACCGATGCATGGCCTCGTTCTCTTCCCACATGACGCGCCCCGGGGGGAGGTCGCCAACCGCCTGCATCAGCGCCGCGTATTGATCAAAGTCGGCCTTGCCCTCGTACCCCTCGAAGTCCCAGTCGACCCAATGGGTCACGTCGCTCATGGAAATCACGGTGGCGCCGACCGCGATCACGACCGCCATCAGCGCGTAGCGGGCGGCCGGGTTCCCGGCGTCGCGCCGAAGGCCACCCAGGTAGACGACGCCGAGACCAACGGCAATCCCAGCGAAGATGTATACGCCGAGGTACCAGTAGGGCAGCAAGCGCCCGTTGTTGATCAAGCCGACGTCGAACCAGGGAAGGAGGAGATAGCCGGCCAGTGGGACGACCACGAGGCCGACCAGTAGGCCTACACGGTCCTTCCGGATGAGGCTCCAGACAAGGCCGCCGACACCCAGAACGAGTGCCGGCACCAGGTCTGTGGGGATCAAACCCTCCGATCCCAGGATGCCGGTGACTGACGCCCAGCGCATATCAGTCGTCATGCCGCGAAGAACGCCGACAACAAACGGTATCGACCAGAAGGCTGAGAGCGCGAATCCCAGCGCCCATGACGCTGCAACGACGCGAGCTGTGCGCCTGCGGAAGAGCCACGGAATCGTGATGACAACGATCACGATCGTGGTGACGATGTGTGACAGCGTGGCCAAAGCGAGGATCACCCCGGGCCACGCTGTGAAGCGCCCGCCGTCTCTTGTGTCGCGGGCGATGAACCCGAGATACAGGATTCCGAACGCGAGCGACCATGAGAACGAGAATTCGCCGGCGAGCGTTGACTTGATGTTGCCCCCGAAAATGTCGTAACTCTCCATGAAAGCGAAGGCCGCGCCGCCGGATGCCGCAACCGCGGCGACGATCCGCTCGAAGCCCATCCACCGCACCAGGAGGTACGTCACTCCCGGTAGTGCGACAACGCCCGCCGAGATCACGATCTTCAACGCGACACCTGCCGGCAGGACGGCGCCGAGGATTGCCGCAACCGTCATAGGGAACGGGAAGTAGAAGTAGAGCGCGGGGAAGCCGGCGAACCATGCGTCGCTCCATCCGGAGATGAGCCACGAGGGAAGGAGCACATCTCGAAGGATCTGCGGCAACAGGACGTGTGCGCCGACATCCCCTCCCGTCGGTGTGTTGTTCAGCAACATGGTGGGAAACTGAAGGATCGAAGAGCCAGCTCCGCTTCCCATGAAGCCGAGCATGATGAAGCAGGTCCATAGTGTCGGGATCGCGACCAGGGTCGCGATGATCCATCGCGGGGTGGAATCAACGGATGTGTCTATGCGGGTTGGGCGCTCATCGACCACCGGACAACCTCAGGGTTCGATCACCGACGAGCGAGAGCCAGTGTGCCGATGCACCTTCGAATCTCGTGTCGGACTCTCTCGAACAGATCGCATCCCGATGCCGTCCCTTCCTTGCATTGCTCGAACGGCCGGTTGCGGCAGTATGGCCTGTAGAAAGGCTCCCGTGTGTGATTCCGCAACGAGCGCCACGTCTTCGGGTGTTCCTTCTGCGACGACGCTGCCGCCCCCGTCACCGCCGTCCGGCCCGAGATCGATCACCCAGTCGGCGGTCTTGACAACGTCGAGGTTGTGCTCGATCACCACAACGGTGTTCCCGGCGTCCACGAGGCGTTCCAGCACTCCGAGGAGCTTCCGGATGTCTTCGAAGTGGAGTCCGGTCGTCGGTTCATCGAGGATGTAGAAGGTACGACCGGTCGAGCGCTTCGCGAGTTCGGCTGCCAGCTTCACTCGCTGTGCTTCGCCGCCCGACAGGGTCGGAGCCGGTTGCCCGAGACGGATGTAGCCAAGGCCGACGTCGAACAGGGTTCCAAGAATGCGCGAGATCCTGGGCTGATTCTCGAAGAAATGGAGCGCCTCTTCGATCGACATCTCGAGCACGTCCGCAATCGAGTGACCCTTGAACGTGACCTCGAGCGTGTCTCGGTTGTAGCGACGCCCTTTGCAGGTGTCGCAGGGGATGTAGACATCCGGGAGGAAGTGCATCTCGATCTTCAGCGTCCCATCGCCTTTGCAGGTCTCGCACCGGCCGCCGGCGACGTTGAATGAGAACCGCCCCGGCTTGTAGCCGCGCATCTTTGCGTCCTGCGTGGAAGCGAAGAGCTGCCGGATAGCGTCGAAAGCCTTCGTGTACGTGACCGGGTTGGACCGCGGTGTTCGTCCGATCGGCGACTGGTCGATGTTGATGACCTTGTCGACATGCTCGATGCCGTCGATGCGTTGATGCTGGCCGGGTATCCGCTTCGCACCGTGCAGTTCGGCGTGGAGCGATTTCGAGAGGATCTCCTGAACCAGCGACGACTTGCCACTTCCCGACACGCCCGTCACCGCAATGAAGCGGCCGAGTGGAAACTCGACATCGATTCCCTGCAGATTGTTCTCGGTCGCACCGCGGACGACGAGCGAGGCTCCCGAACCGATACGCCGCTCCCCCGGTACAGCGATCGAGCGACGGCCGGCGAGGTAGTCGCCGGTCAGAGATCCCGGTTCGTTCTCGATGTCGGCGAGCGTGCCCTCGGCGACGATCTGTCCTCCGTGTTCACCCGCTCCAGGGCCGATATCCACGATGTAGTCGGCGACCCGGATGGTCTCTTCGTCGTGTTCGACGACGATCAACGTGTTGCCCAGATCCCGAAGACGCACGAGCGTTTCGATGAGCCGCTGGTTGTCGCGCTGGTGCAATCCGATGGATGGCTCGTCGAGGATGTAGAGCACCCCTACCAGGCCCGAACCGATCTGCGTAGCCAGCCGGATTCGCTGCGCCTCTCCCCCGGCCAGTGTCGCCGCCGACCTCTTGAGCGTCAGGTAGTCGAGACCGACGTTGAGGAGGAAATCGAGGCGTGCCCGGATCTCCTTGATCACGCGGCCGGCGATCTGCTCATCGCGGTCCGACAAATCGAGACCGGCGAGTTGCTCCGACGCCTTGCCGAGCGAGAGGCTCGAGAGAGTGTCGATCGACACGCCGCCGATGGTGACCGCGAGCGAGATCGGGTTGAGGCGCCCACCGCCGCACGCACGGCACGGCACCTCCCGCATGAACTGCTGGTAGCCCTCACGCACCGCATCGCTGTCCGAGTCGGCGTAGCGGCGCTCGAGCCACGGCACCGCGCCCTCGAAGTTCGTGTCGTACCGCCGCATGCGGCCGAACCGGTTTTCGTACGTGACGGTGTAGGCACGGTCGCTGCCCCCGTACATGAGCAACTGCCGGTGTGCTTCGGCGAGATCCCGATACGGCATCTCCATGTCGATACCCTCTTCGGCGGCAACGGCCGTCAACACACGTTGGTAGTAGCTCAATCGGTGGCGGCCACGCCACGGTGCGATCGCACCTTCGAGCAGGCTCCGGTCCGGCTGCGGGACGATGAGGGCCGGATCGATCTGGAATCGCGTCCCGATGCCCGAGCACTCCTCACATGCCCCATACGGGCTGTTGAATGAGAAGTTCCGAGGCTGGAGTTCGTCGAACGAGAGACCGCATTCGGGACAGGCAAAGTGCTGACTGAACGAGAGGGTCGGTCCGTCCTCGATTGCGACGTGGGCGATGCCGTCAGCGAGCCGCAGGGCGGTTTCGAGCGAGTCGGCAAGGCGTCGCTCGATGCCTTCCTTCCGGACGAGGCGGTCGACCACGACTTCGATGGTGTGTTGGAAGTAGCGATCAAGCGTGATGTGGTCGGTGAGGTCCCGCACCTCGCCGTCGATGCGCGCACGGCTGAAGCCGTCGAGGGCGAGGTCCTTCAGGAGTTGCTCGTACTCTCCCTTGCGGCCCCGAATCACCGGGGCGAGGATCTGGAAACGCGTTCCTTCGCCGATCTCCAGGATGTGATCCACGATCTGCTGCGGCGTCTGGCGATTGACCGGAGAGCCGTCGTTGGGGCAATGAGGAATCCCGATCCTGGCGTAGAGCAGGCGGAGGTAGTCATGGATCTCGGTGACCGTGCCGACCGTCGAACGCGGGTTCCGGCTGGCGGTCTTCTGGTCGATCGAGATCGCCGGCGACAGGCCCTCGATGAAGTCGACGTCCGGCTTGTCCATCTGTCCCAGGAACTGCCGCGCGTACGCGGACAGGGACTCGACATAGCGCCGCTGTCCTTCGGCGTAGATGGTGTCGAAGGCGAGCGAGGACTTCCCAGAGCCCGAGAGGCCGGTGAAGACGATCAGCTCGTCGCGCGGCAACTCCAGGTGGAGATCCTTCAGATTGTGCTCGCGAGCACCACTGATGTGGATCGTTTCGCTTGCCATCTCGTACTTCCCTCGTCGCCGTGTCCGTAGTGAAGTCGGTATCCGGCGCTAAACGAGGGTGTCGGCGCTCCTCGTTCGGTAGACCGCTGCGGCCGACCAGATGAACACTCCGACGAGGACCGGAAAGAGCGGACTCCAGCCGAGGGTGCTCGCCGCGAGCTGCGACCACGAAACGACAACGACTCCGGCAACCACCCGGGCTCTGCCCGGCCAACTCCGTTCGGCACCGACGGCAATCGCCCCCGCGGCGATACCGGCGTCGTAGTAGAGCGCAGACGGTGCACCGATTACGATCGCGGTTGACGCGAGCGCAAGTGCTTCGGCCTCGATACCGCGACGCCACCAGGCAACGGCAGTCGCCAAGCCCACGACCGCGGCGAGGCCGAATCCCACGACGCCGGGCCAGGTCTCCGCGACGCCGAACAGGCTGCGGAACCATCCGATCGACGACACCATGAGGTCGCCGTTGACCACAAGGTTCTCGTCGTTGAAGACCCCGGATTGATCGAGCCACGAAGCGGGCCATCCCCACCCGGCGACCGCGACGCCGGCGAGGTACGCGACGGCGGCACCCGCCAGCCACCAGGCGAGGATCTTCCAGCGACGCGCCGCGGCCACGAGCATGAGGGCGAGCACGCCGTACTGCGGCTTGTAGAGGAGCGCCGCAAGCGAGAGCCCCGAGAACGCAGGGTGGTGATCGACCCCGAATCGCCAGACGGCGGCCAGGAGAAGGATCGTGAACGCGGTGTTCTGTCCGCCCAGCACCGACCGGAGGATCGGGTACATCGCGAGCATGACCGCGACCGCCGCGAGCTCATGTCGGCGAGAGCGCAGGAGAGATGGCAGCAGCGGCCGGGCCAGGCGAACGGCGCCCCAGAGCGCCGCGACGGCGAGCAGCCCGTGGATCGCGAACGCGAGCCGGTACGGGAGGATGGCAAGCGCCGCGTACGCGACGGCTGTGAACGGCGGGTACGCGAAGAAGAGGTATCCATCCGACTGCGGATACAGCGCTTCCTGAAATTCGGCCTGGGTTGCCGGATCGTAGAGGACGTCTCCCGAGCCTTCGATGACGATGCGACCGGCAGCGTAGAACGCAGGGAAGTCGCCACCGAGGCGCCCGCCAACGGTCGATGCCCCGCTTCCGGCGAACGCGGCGCCGAGAATCGCCACGCAGACGCCGACGATCACCGCGATGGGAGCCAGCCGAATCCCCGGCCGATCGAGCATGGACGTGGTCATGTCGCCCACGGTACCGCGCAGTGCCGCCCGCTCAGAGTCAAGCGCCGCCTTCGGACAGCTCTTTGAGTTCGCGCTTCAAGTCGTCGACCTCATCCCTCAGGCGGGCGGCGTATTCGAATCTCAGCTCCGAGGCGGCCTCGTGCATCTCGTCCTCGAGACTCTGGATGAGGCGCCGCAGATCGTCGATGCTGAGATCCAGTGGCTCGCGGCGACGCAGTTCACGTGCCCGACGGTCACTCGCCGGAGCGTCGCTGCTACCGATGAGCTCGAGGATGTCCGAGACCTTCTTGCGGATGGTCTGTGGATCGATCCCGTGTTTCTCGTTGTACGCGAGTTGGAGCGCCCGACGGCGGTTTGTCTCGCCCAGCGCCCGACGCATGGAATCGGTGACGACGTCCGCGTACATCACAACAGCGCCGTCTACGTTGCGCGCCGCCCGGCCGATGGTCTGTACGAGACTCGTCTCCGATCGAAGGAATCCCTCTTTGTCCGCGTCGAGGATCGCTACGAGTGAGACCTCGGGCAGATCCAACCCTTCCCTGAGCAGGTTGATACCGATCAGGACGTCGTACTCCCCCATCCGGAGATCGCGGAGGATCTGGACACGTTCGAGGGTGTCGATGTCGCTGTGGAGGTACCGGGCGCGGACACCCAACTCGAGGAGATAGAGCGAGAGGTCCTCAGCCATCTTCTTCGTGAGCGTCGTCACGAGAACGCGCTGATCGGCTTCGGCCCGTGTCCTGATCTCCTCGACCAGATCGTCGATCTGCCCCTTTGTTGGGCGGACCAGCACCTCGGGGTCGACCAGCCCGGTCGGTCGGATCACCTGTTCGACGATCTGCCCGGACTCCCGCAGTTCCCACGCGCTTGGTGTCGCGGAGAGAAGAATCGCCAGATTGGTGCGCTCGTACCATTCTTCGAACGTGAGGGGTCGGTTGTCCATCGCAGATGGCAGGCGGAAGCCGTGCTCGACGAGAACGTCCTTGCGCGACCGATCGCCGGCGAACTGACCGTGGATCTGGGGAATCGCGACGTGGCTCTCGTCGATGATGGTGAGATGGTCCTCGGGGAAGTAGTCCAACAGGGTGTAGGGCGCCACGCCGGGCTCTCGCCCGTCGAGATATCGCGAGTAGTTCTCGATCCCGGAGCAGAAACCGATCTCTCGCATCATCTCCATGTCGTAGGACGTGCGCATGCGCAGGCGCTGAGCCTCGAGCAGCTTCCCCCGATCCTCCAGATGCTTCAGGCGATCGTGAAGCTCCGCCTCGATCCCTGCCAGCGCCCGGAGCATCCGCTCCTGGGACGTCACATAGTGGCTCGCCGGGTAGACCCAGAGTTCGTTCAGTTCGTTGATCACTTCGCCGGTGAGCGGATTCATCTGGAGGATGCGCTCGACCTCGTCCCCCCAGTACTCGACCCGGTAGACCGTCTCGTCGTACGTAGGGAATACTTCGAGCGTGTCGCCCTTGACCCGGAACTTCCCCCGAATCAGGTTCATCTCGTTGCGCTCATACTGGATGTCGACGAGACGCTTGATTGCGGCGTCCAGCGGGAACTCGACGCCCCGAACGAGCCGAAGGAGTTGGCCCTCGTACTGTTCCGGCGAGCCGAGACCGTAGATCGCCGAGACCGACGCCACGATGATGACGTCCCTGCGGGTCAGCAGAGCCGCCGTGGCCGAGTGACGGAGGCGATCGATCTCGTCGTTGACGGTCGATTCCTTCTCGATGAAGGTGTCCGTCTGTGCGATGTAGGCCTCCGGCTGGTAATAGTCGTAGTAGGACACGAAATACTCGACACGGTTCTCCGGGAAGAACTGTCGGTACTCGTTCGCAAGCTGCGCCGCGAGCGCCTTGTTCGGGGCAAGGATGAGGGTCGGCTTCTGAACCTTCTCGATCGTCCACGCAATCGTGGCGGACTTGCCGGATCCGGTGATGCCCAGGAGAGTCTGGAACCGGTCGCCGCGTTCGATACCGTGGACGAGTTGGGTGATCGCCGCCGGCTGATCGCCGGACGGTTCGAAGTCGGCGTGAACGCGGAACGGTCGGCTCTCGATCATGAGAGGGTCGCTCCACCACGGGCCGCCTCGAGGTGATGCACCAACGCATCAACGGCGCGGTCAAGGTGCGCGATCGTACCGTCGTTGACGATGATCTCATCGGCCCATTCCAGCCAGGCCTCGTCGCGGGCTTGGCGGTCCATTCGCCGGTCGACGTCGTCCGGCGCCCCTCCGCGCAGGATGGCCCGGTGACGCCGCACATCGTCCGGGGCGGCCACGTACACCGTCACCCAGTCACCCTCCGGCTCGAGGAGCACGGGCACCTCGACGACCAGATGGTCCGCTTCGACACCGATCTCTTCAATCCGTCGAATGATGTGGGGATGGGTCAACGATTCGAGTTCGGCGAGTTCGTCGACGTCGGCGAAGACGTAGGTGGCGAGGGCCGCCCGGTCGATGCGGCCGTCGATCACGGCGCCCGGCCACCGTTCTGCGACCGCACAGAAGGCTGCGCCGCCGGATTCGAGGATGTCATGCCCGAGTCGATCTGCATCAACAACGGTGAATCCAAGGAATGCGAACCGGCGACCGGCGGCGCTCTTGCCCGCTCCAATACCCCCGCCGAGAATGATCCTCAGCCCTCCGCGAAGAACACCCGATTCGTTCATGCAGCGACTGTACCCTGACCGCATGCGGGACTCGTGGGAGATTCGGTTCGAGTGGATCCAGTCGGTGCTCCAGTGGGTATCACTGGTTGCCGGCGTCGGATTGTCGGTACTCGATTTCGGCGCGACGTCCGGCGTCATCGCGGCATCCGCAGCTGTGACCGCCTACACGATCGCGATGCAGGCGATCCCGCAACACCAGAAGGACTCCCAACTCGTCGGGGCCCTCCTTGCTCTCCTCGGCGTCGTAACGTCGCTGTTTGCGGTCAGCCTCACCGGCGGTATCGACAGCCCGTTCTTGCTCTATCTCACCGTTCCGGTGTTCTTCGCCTCGGCGTTCTACGGCGGAATCCTCGGAGGGTTCACGACCCTCGCGACAGTTGCCGGGCTCGTGGCCATTTCTGCGGCACAGGGCAGCGATCCCCTCTCGGGAGATCTCATCCTGATGGTCGTGTTCTACGTACTCGTTGGCGTGACATTCGCCCAGGCGCGCCGCATCTTCGTGGACGAGCCACGCTCGCTTCCGGGAAGCGGACGGTTCGATCGACTCGAGACGGCGCATCGCCTCCTCGAGGACCTGTCGAGCCTTGCCGGGTCGGCCGAACTCAACCCCATCCTGATCGGCCGCTCCGCGTTGCGAGATCTCGCCGCCACCGTTCCGTATGCCGCCGCCTCGATTGCGATCCGCGATGGGGGCGACGAGATCATCGTTGCCTCCCGTGACAATCCCGGCCCGGCCGGCGATACCGTGGAGTACCCGATCATCTTGAACGACGACCGCCTCGGGACTCTCGTGCTGCGGCCCGTCGGCACCGACGATCTCTCTCGGTACGAGATGGACATCGATCGGGCGATGTTCGGCGTGTCGCTGGCATTCCACAACGTGGTGCTCCTCCAGTCGATCGCCCACCGGGCCGTGAGGGAAGAGCGTGTTCGCGTCGCACGGGAACTTCACGATGACATTGGGCCATCGCTCGTGTCGATCGGATTGGGGCTCGATCTCACGATCCAACAGGGCGACCTCGAACCGGAAACACGGGAACACCTGGCATCGCTGCGGGAGACCGTGTCGGCTCTGGTCGACGAGGTCCGAGCCACAGTCACGAAGCTCAGGGCCCAGCAGACCGGCAGCCTGCTGGAGCACGCCCAGTCCCTCGTGTCGGACGCCCCGGCCGACGGGCCCTCGATCATCATCGATCTCGTCGAGCACTCCATACCAAAGGAGGAATCGGTGCAGCAGCTTTCTGCGATCATGACCGAGGCGGTCCGTAATGCCCAGGAGCATGCGCAGGCACGGACGATTCGCATCGAGGGCATCGTCGAGCGCGACAGCGGGGAGATTCGCATTCGCGATGACGGAGTTGGGTCCGACGACGCCGCCGACAAGCAGAATCGCTACGGCATGGTCGGTATGAAGGAACGGGCCACGTCGATCGGAGCACGACTCTCGATCGTCTCGGCGCAGAACCGGGGGACGAGCGTGACGGTTGCATGGGGGCCGAGGTGAGCAAGCCGATCACTGTCGTCATCGCCGACGATCACGTCCTCGTCCTCGATGGGCTCCGCCAGGCCCTCAGTGCACTCCCCGATATCACGGTCATCGGGATTGCGACTTCCGGGCGGGACCTCTCCAACGTGCTCGACCAAGTTCGACCCGACGTGCTGCTCGTCGACATCGAAATGCCCCACGGTACCGGGCTGTCCGTTCTCCGGTCCCGCGAGGATCCGCCGCCTGCCCTCGTCGTGACCATGCACACGGAAGAGGAACAGCGCGCCAAAGCACAGGCCGCCGGCGCCGTCGGCTTCCTTTCGAAGGCGACGCCTCTTCCGGACCTCGCTGCAGCCATCCGGGCCGCGCACGACGGCGTGAATCTGTTCGATGACGACGACTTCGCGTCGGCCATTGCTCCGTATCGGACGGCTCGCCTCTCACCGGCCGCAGAGTCGCTCACCACTCGCGAGCGGGAACTGCTCGCGCTGCTCGCCGGCGGGATCTCGGGAACTGAGGACCTTGCCGACGAGATGTACATATCGCGCAAGACCGTCAAGAACCACCTGGCGAGTATCTACACGAAACTCCAGGTTTCCGACCGGGCTCAAGCCGTCGTAGAGGCTATGCGCCTCGGTCTCGACAAGAAGCCGCCTTCCGGGGGCTGATGGGCCGGACGACCCAATTGGTGCGATCGGCCTATAGGTCTGAGCGGTCCCTGCCGATACAGTTGGCAATGGATCATCCCCGAAGGAGGTAACACATGCTTCGTCTCTGGACGGCCTACCAAAGCCGGATCAACGAAGAAGACGGTGCCAGCATGGTGGAGTACGCCCTGCTCGTCGCACTCATCGCCGTGATCGCCATTGTGGCAGTCGCGTTCCTTGGCCGTGAGGTCAGCGACAAGTTCAACGAGGTCGGCACCACGCTGGCCTAGCACTCACCAACGAGATATAGAAGAGGGGGCCCGTGACGGGCCCCCTCTTCTATATCTCGGGGACAGCGGGAGTCGTTGGAGCCCCACCCCGCCGAACGTAGAGTCCGATCGTCCCGGGAAGGAATCGGATGGATTCGTCGGTGCAACGTGAATCGAAGGCGCCGGCTTGGGTGAACTTCGCAGCTGTCGCGGCCGTCATGTCGGCGTGGTTGATCGTTCGACCCTACGGCGGCATTCGCCACGATGCCCGGCTCTACTTCGCCCAGGCCATCTTCGGCAACGACCCGGCGTTCCTTGCCAGCGACCTCCTGATCGCCAATGACCAGCAAATGCAATTCTCCGTGTACGGGCGTCTCATCCACGCCGGCCTGCACTGGCTCGACCCAGGTTCAGTCGCCGTCATTCTGACGGCTCTGGGATTGGTCCTGTGGGTCGTCGCAGCGTCGCTTCTGGGTCGGTCCCTATCCCGTCGGTGGTGGTGGCTCATAGCCCTGATCATCCCACTCGGAGGTACGTCATACGGCCCACACGGCATCTTCTTGTTCGCCGAGGGGTATGCGGCTCCACGTGGCGTGGCCGAGGCGATCGTGGTCGTGGCAATTGCATTCGCCGTGAGGCACAAGGTGTGGCTTGGATTCGGACTAGCGGCTGCAGCCGCTCTCGTCCATCCCCTCGTGGCTGTCTCAGGACTCATCGCGGTCGTGTGCATCGCAGCTGTCAACGATCGACGCTGGCGTATTCTGGTCGCCGTTGCGTTTCCCGCCGCCGTACTCGCAATCTGGGTGGACCCGCTCGGCATTGGGGGCGCCGACAGTTTCGATGCGGCATGGCTCCATATCATCGAAGTTCGATCCCCTCAGATCTTCCTTCGAACGTGGGATGAGCGAGGGTGGGAACTCGCCGCAACCGCCGCAATCCTTCTGGCGGCCACGGCACGACACACCTCTCACAGCCGTGTGCGCACATTCTGCATCGGAATCCTCGGAGCAGGAACGATCGGGATGATCGGATCTTGGATCCTGGCCGATTCGCTCGGATCCGTGTTTGGGGCTCAACTGCAGCTGTGGCGGACCGTCTGGCTGGCCCAATTGGGGGTTGGCGTGGCGGTCGCACTGGCCGTCGGCGAAGCTCTCGCCCATCGGTTCGCGTCCTCTGCGATTCGCCTACTGCTCGTCGTCCTCATGGTTTCGCTACCTCCACTGCTCGGAGGGATCGGATTCGTCGCGGCTGCCGCAAGCCTCGGATTCCTTCTTCTTGGCCCGTCGCTTGAGGTTCCGCCCCGCACTGCCCGGCTTGCGATCGCGGTGCTCACCGCTGCAGTGATCGCACTCGGATCCATACAGCTTGTTTCGCTTCTCGCTGCCCCCGTGGTCGCAGAGTCACCGCGTCACCTGCTCTGGAGCATATTCCCCTCGGTAATGCCGATTGTCACCCTCGCCGGAGGCCTCGTCCTGGCAGCGCTAGTCCTCGCGGTCGAGCGGTCTCTGACACCAAGGGTCGTCTCGTCAGTTGCGCTCGTCGCTCTCGTTCTGCTGGCTGCGATCAGCTGGGATGACCGCAGCCCGTGGACACGCTTCGTCGAAGGTGATGGACAACCGAGTCTCGCGACGGCGTCGGGTAGTGTCGTCCTCGTCGAGATTGGCGATCTCGGCTTGTACTCGCTCCTTGCGCGACCGGTGTATTTCAACCTCGCTCAGGGCGCTGGAGTTGTGTTTTCGCGCGATCTTGCGCTCGAATATGAAGCACATCGCGCCAACGCAGCCCTCATCGACTTCAGGGGCTCTGACCCGAATGTCCACGAACGCACTGACACGACGGATCCACCGATCCGGACACGCGATGGACTGGTTGCCCTGTGTGCGCGGCCGGGGGCACCGAACACCGTGCTGCTGCGGAGTCCCGTACCGGGAGCACCCGGATCCGAGTGGCTACCGCCGCACACACCCAACGATTCCGCGGCCCTCGAGAACCGAGGCGTAACGCCTTCAGACCGGTTCTTTCGCTACGAGTGCGGCGAAATCCTGCTCAGCAAACCCTCCAGCGGCTGACCGATCCAACCGATACTCCCTCGCAGGACGTCAGAGGATGAGGGAGCAGCTTCAATGACTGAGCATGTCGTCGTCATCGGAGGCGGACCTGCGGGGCTCACCGCGGCCGACCTCCTTACCCGAGCCGGCGTCAAGGCGACCGTGCTCGAAGCCGACCCCGAATACGTTGGTGGTATCTCGAGAACCGCCAAGTACAAGGGCTACCGGTTCGATATCGGCGGGCATCGATTCTTCTCGAAGTCCGCAGCGGTCGAGGACTATTGGACGGATCTCCTCGGTGACGATCTCCTGAACCGCCCGCGAACTTCACGCATCTACTACGACGGCAAGTACTTCAGCTACCCCCTCAAGCCGGTCGAGGCATTCCGCACCCTCGGCCCGGTTGAGGCCGCCCGCTGCGCCGCATCGTACGGCAAGGCCAGATTGCGCCCCAATCCGGATCCCCAAAACTTCGAAGAGTGGGTCACGAACCAGTTCGGCAAACGCCTCTACTCCATCTTCTTCAAGACCTACACCGAGAAGGTGTGGGGAATGCCATGCTCCGAGATCTCCGCCGACTGGGCCGCCCAGCGAATCAAGGGCCTGTCCTTGGGCTCCGCGGTACTGAGCGCCTTCACGCCGAAGAAGGAAGGCGCCGAGGTCGTCAAGACACTCATCGATTCCTTCCGCTATCCCCGCCTCGGCCCCGGCATGATGTGGGAACGGGCCGCAGTGCGGGTCGAGGAGCAGGGTGGGACGGTCAAACTCGGCCAGCGTGTGGTCGGGCTCGAGTCCTCTGCCGACGAGACCGGCCGATGGATCGTCACTGCCGAAGATGCCTCCAGTGAGCGTACCCAGTACGCGGCCGACGAGGTGATCTCCTCAATGCCGATGCGAAGCCTGATGCGCGCACTCGGCAGCGCACCGCAACCGGTCACCGACGCTGCCGAAGCACTCCGCTACCGGGATTTCCTGATCGTCGCGCTGATCGTCCGCGGCCCCGATCGGTTCCCGGACAACTGGGTCTACATCCACGACTCCGCGGTTTCCGTCGGGCGGGTCCAGAACTTCAAGTCGTGGTCACCGGAGATGGTTCCAGATCCCAACACGAATTGCTATGGCCTCGAGTACTTCTGCAGCCGCGGCGATGACGTGTGGGAACAGGACGACGCCGCGTTGATCGAGAAGGCCAAGGTCGAGCTCGTCGAGCTCGGGATGGCTGAGGCACACGAGATCGAGGATGGACACGTAGTCCGTCAACCCAAGGCCTACCCGGTCTACGACGCGACCTATACCGCCAATGTTGACACGATACGCGCGCACCTCGAAGAGACGTACGAGGGCCTCCACCTCATCGGACGCAACGGGATGCACAAGTACAACAACCAGGACCACGCGATCATGACCGCCATGCTGACGGTCGACAACATCCTCGCCGGTTCGTCGCTGTTCGACCCGTGGAAGGTCAACGAGGACGCCGAGTACCACGAATCCGGATCCGCCGGTTCCGAGGGCGCCAGCGGCCTGCGCATGGTCCCCCGGCGAGTCAAGACCTCCGCCGCGGCGGGTACGAGGTAGAACGCTCGGAGAGCGGCCGGCCACCGGCTGGGAGCTGCGCGCTTCGTGCCGGACTGGGCGGTTGGCCTCATCTTCATTGGTTGGGTCCCGGTAGCCCGGCGGCGCTCCTCCGCGTTCCCCCTTTTCTCTTGGGCCGGGGGGGTCGCGGGGGCGGGCTACGCGACTTTCCAGGTTGTGCGGGTTGGTGGGGCGTGGATGTGTGGGTGTGAGTGTCGTCTGCGTTGGGGTGGCGATGAAGGGTCGATGGTGGAGCGGTGGCCGTGGATCGCGACGTGGTGGTGGAACCGGCACAGGGTCGAGAGGGTCTTCGGGTCGGTGCGGTCGCTGTGGGACCATGGGATGGTGTGATGGACTGGAGGCGAGAGCGCGACACGCGGCCCGCCGCGGTGCAGACCCCGCCGTCACGAACCGGCACACACCGGCGCAGCCTCGGCGCGATCACGCGGCTGCGGCGGCCGAGGGCGAGTGGGGGGTGCCGTCGGTGGTGCGGGCGGTGACCTCAACAATGCCGTCGGTGGTGCGGGCGGTGACCTCAACACTGCCGTCGCAGAGGATCGCGTCGGTCGTGTGCGCCCCGACCCGCGGCCCGGCCTCAACGGTCACGCCCGTCTCACCATTCGCCGCAGCGGCCTCCGACCGCGTCCACGAACACGGCCAGCAGTGGTGTTGAGGTGTCGAGGCCGGCGCCGTCACCGCCGATGAGGGAGTCGAGGCTGATCGACCACAGGGCGTCGGCGTTGCCCTCCGACCGTGGCACGGTGGCGTCCGGGTTCGTGGGGAAGACGTCGGTGCTCGCGTCGCGGGCGTCGACGACGACCCGGCCCGCTGCGCCGGGAGCGCTGCCCGTGGAGACGCCACGCCGACCCATCCACATTGGGCCGAACCGACACATGCCGGGCCGTTGAACGCACACTCCTCATCAAGACGGGTCATGCGGCGTCGCCGCGCCGCGAGACGCCGAATCCCGGCAAGGTCGAACCCGGCCACCTCGCCCAGAACGACACACGAACTGTCACGACCCGCAAACCGGGACACCGCGACCGCCCGATCGAACCCGATCACCCCGATGGCGACGGCTTCGTCGACGTCGGACAGTTCTTCGAGACGACGGCCGGTGGAGAAGAGGGTTCGGGCGGTCTCGGCGGCGACATCCGTCATCCCCGTCGCCCACCCTTCAAAGACCGGTACCCGTCACGCAACCCTGTTTGGCGCCGGTCGAGTACACGGAGTAGGGACAGCTACTTGCCTCGGATCCGGGCGATCGCGGCTTCCCCTTCGAGGAGCTGCTGCTCGATCGTCTCAATGGCGAGAACCTGGTGTCCCATCCCCGCAACGTATCAAGCATGGGTGACAGACAGACGATGCCGGCGAAAGAAGAATCCCGAGAAATCCCAGCTACCCCTCTGCGCATCCGCCAACGCTGCGGGCGGGAGGGCAAGAGCACACCCCTCCGCCATCAGGGCGGGGGACAAGAGAAGTCCGTGCGAAGTCGGACTCCGGAGGCAGGTTCGCGTGGCTGCGCTCCTAGCCGAAGACGGCGGAACTGGAGATGTTGATGACCGCCGGGCCGAGGATGACGACGAAGATCGACGGGAAGATGCAGAGCACCAGCGGGAACACCAGCTTCACCGGGGCCGCGAAGGCTCGCTCCTGGGCCCGCTGACGACGCCGGACGCGCATCTCGTCGGCCTGCACGCGCAACATCCTGGCGATCGAGACACCGAACTGGTCGGCCTGGATCAGCGAGAGGATGAACGTGTTGAGATCGTCCACATCGGTCCGCTCGGCGAGGTTGCGAAGCGCCACGTTTCGGGCGACACCAACCCGGGTCTCCTGCAGGGTGCGAGAGAACTCCCTGGCAAGTTCGCCTGGAACGTTCTGGACCACACGCCCCATGGCGGCCTCGAATCCAAGCCCAGCCTCGACGCTGATGACCAGCAGGTCGATGATGTCCGGGAGCGTCTTCTCCATGTCCTTCCGACGTTCGTCGATCTTCCGGTTCAAGACGGCCTCGGGCCCGAAGAAGCCCATCGCGAGCATGATGACAAGGGAAAGAAGCTTGTAGTTGGTCGTTTGGAGCACCGACTGCACGAAGATCCAGAGGACGAATGACACGACGAGAGCGATGATGCGCATCGCCGCCCACGTGTTTCCGTCCATTCGGTCGGCCCATCCGGCCAACACCAACTTCTTCTGCGCGCGGCCGACCCAGCCTTGCGGCGTGAACCGGAGCACGATCTTGCCTACCTTCTCCAGGGCAGGCGCAATCGCTCGCTCGGAGAAGCCGGTGTCGAGCTTGTCGGACCGGGTCTGGAGGTGGGCCAGACGGTTCCCTGAATGCTCTCTCGAACGCACGACGCCCATGCCGGCGTACATCGCGAGTGCACCAGCCGTGACCCCAACCGCAATGATCGCGAATATCATGTCCATCAGACGTCCACCTTTACGATCTTGGTCATCCAGAAGATTCCGAGCCCCATCATGAAGAGGGCGAAGGCGAATACGCCGATACCGATCGTCGACGACAGCATCGGCTTGATGTAGTCCGGGTTGAGCAGGTAGATCGCGCCGAACAAGAGAAATGGCAGCGCCGCCATCACATACATCGAGATGCGGCCTTCAGCCGTGAGCGCCTTCATCTCGCCACGCAGTCGGTTGCGCTGCAGCATCGTTTCGGATGTGCTCTGCAGCACCTCCGCCAGGTTTCCGCCGACTTCTCGCTGGATGGAGATTGCGAGCACCGTCCACTCGAAGTCCTGCGACTCCATGCGTATGGCGATGTCGCCGAGCGCGTCGATCATCGGCCGTCCGAGCCGGATTTCCGACATGGCCCGGCCGAACTCCCGACGCGTCGGATCCGGCGCTTCGGCGGCAACGGCTTCGATGGCCTGCATGATCGAGTAGCCGGCGCGCAGCGACGTGGCCAGAAGGTTCAAGGTGTCGGGCAGCTGTTTGTCGAAGCGCTTGCGCTGTTTCGATGCCACATGGCTCACATAGAGGAACGAGAGCATCAGCAGCGCCGACGACGCGATGATCGCCCAGATCGTCGACTGTGTCATGAGGCCGACGATGACTCCGAGGATGAGCGCCAGACCGAAGGCGGCGATGATCGCCTCGCCGGCTCGAACTGGAATGTTCGCCTGCTCGAGCGCCGACTCGATCATGCGCGAATTGCCCTGGCTCTCAGCGACGCTCTCGGCCTTGTTCGCCGCCCGGCGGAGCACCGCAAAGCGTCCGAATACTCCGGAGCTCTTCTTCGCCTTCCCTCCGTAGGCGCCAAGCCTGCCACCGATCTCTCCGCTCGCCCGATTACTCGACCCACCGCCGAAGAGGATGATGAGCAGAAGGAAAGCACCCAGTCCGGCTGCTGCCGCACCGAGAATGACGAGCCAGCTCTTCGCGCCCGCCGCAGCGACGACCGGTCCGGCCGCGAAGGCCGGAGTCGGCGCGATCGCCAGTGCCAGTCCCATCACCAACGCTGAAGTACGCGTGCGGCTTCTCATCGCGATGCGAAGGGCTCGGGGGCAAACAGCTCCGCTGGGAGCTTGATGCCAAAGTTGTCAAGGTGTTCGCTGAACGCCGGACGAATCCCGGTCGCCTTCAACCGGCCGAGATACTTCCCGTTCTCGTCGACACCCATGCCGTAGTCGAACAACATGATGTCCTGCAAGGTGATGATGTCACCCTCCATACCGACCACCTCGGTGACATGGGTCACTCGACGGGTCCCGTCGCGGAGCCGGTGAACGTGAACAACGAGGTCGATCGCTGAAGCCACCTGTTCCCGGATCGCCCGGATCGGAAGATCCATGCCGGCCATCAAGACCATCGTCTCGATACGAGCCAGCGTGTCACGTGGCGAGTTCGAGTGGACCGTGGTCAGAGATCCATCGTGACCGGTGTTCATCGCCTGGAGCATGTCGAGGGTCTCGCCGCCACGAACCTCACCGACGATGATCCGGTCGGGACGCATACGCAGGGTGTTCTTGACCAGGTCGCGTATCTTGACCTCGCCCTTGCCCTCGATGTTGGCCGGGCGAGACTCCATGGTGAGCACGTGGATCTGGCTCAACTGGAGCTCGGCCGCGTCCTCGACGGTGATGATGCGCTCATCGTCTGGGATGAAGTTCGACAGCACGTTCAGGAACGTTGTCTTTCCTGAGCCGGTTGCGCCGCTCACGATGATGTTCAGACGGCCCCGCACGCAGCGGCGGAGCAGTCCCGCAACCTGGTCGTTGAGGGTGTCGTTGGCGATCAGGTCATCGATCGTGAATGGATCGACGGCGAACTTCCGGATCGTGAGGAACGGGCCACCGATCGCCAGCGGGTGGATCACTGCGTTGACACGGGATCCGTCCGGAAGGCGGGCGTCCACCATCGGGTTGGATTCGTCGATGCGCCGGCCCACCTGCCCGACGATCTTCTCAATGATCCGCTCGAGGTGCGTTGAGTCGACGAACCGCGTGTCCGTTCTCGTGAGTCGGCCGTGTTGCTCGATCCAAACGGAGTGCGGCCCGTTGACCATGACCTCGGTGACTTCCGAATCGGCAAGGAACGGGTCGATTGGGCCGTACCCGAGCACATCGTCGGCGATCTCCTGGAGAAGGCCAAGTCGATCGGTGCGAGTCAACGCCACCGACTGCTCCTGGTCCAGCGCCCATTCGAGCATCTCCATGACCCGGAGCTTCAGCTCGGCATCACTCATCTGGCGGTCGTAGAGCGTGGGGCCGAGCCCCTCAACGACCTTGAAATGGAGCTTGCGTCGCAAGTCCTTGCGCGTTTCCTCACGCAGATTGCCGGACTGTTGGTCCGCTTCCTTCGCTGCTTTCACCCGGTCAGCGAGACTCATAGGTGTCCTCCCCGTTCGTCAACCGCTCAATGCTGTGCACGACTACTTGAACCATTTGCGCTGCCCATCCGATACCGCGGCGTTCGGTGTGACCTCAGGGTCCACCACGAGCATGGCCACACCACGAAGGTCCTTCGCCACGCGCGATCGTGGATAGAGGGAGACCGCAGGCTCGCCTTCGTTGACAGCTCGCGGAACGAGCTTGTCCGACGAGATCGCGGCCTGCACTTCGAGTTCGAGCGACCGTTCGAGCTCACCGATGTCGAGGCGCGCCTTCGAGTTGACTCGGTTGAGAACCAACTTCATCCGTTCGAACGGATACTTGATGAGCTTCAGCGTGTCCAGGGCGAGCTTTGCGTTCTTGACGCTCGGCAGGTCCATGTCGACAACGAGAAGCACGTCGTCCGACCGCTCGAGAATCGAGAGCACTGGTTCGTCGAGGAACGGAGCCGTGTCGACAATGATGTAGTCGAACATCCGCTTCAGGAGTCCCAACACCCGGACAACCGCCTGGGTCGACACCTCGTCGGCAAGCGATGGTTCGAGCGGCGCGGCAAGAACCCTGAGGCCGGACGAGTGCGTCGACAGCAGGCTCTCCAGCAGTTCCTCGTCCAACTCGTCGAGTTCCCGCGACGCTTCAACGATGGTGTGGACCGGATCGATCTGCATCGCAATGCAGACGTCGCCGAACTGCAGGTCGGCATCCACCACGACGACACGGCTCGGGTCACCCCACATGGCCAGCTGCAGGGCGACATTGGCCGTCGTCATCGTCTTGCCGGCGCCGCCCTTCGGCGACATGACCGTGATGATCCGCCCGATTCGTGTCTTCGACTCTTTGAGAATCTCGCGCTGCGCCTGGTCCTCGATGAGGTTGAGCATCGCCTCCATCTTCATTCGGTCGACGGGCGCGTCGACCACATCCTTGTAGCCGATCCGGAGAGCGACCCTCAGCACCGACATGTCCAATGTCGCTGCGACCAGGACGATGGGGAGGTCGGGGTTGACCTGCAGCAGCTGTCCTCCGTCGATGACCCCCGATTCGGTGGCGTATGACGAGTCCAGTACCGCAAGGTCGATGTGCTCCTCGACCATCCGGCGCTGTGCATCCGTAACGTTCCGGGCGGTGTAGACCTTGTGTCCGTTCAAGAAGCGCGAAGCGCTGTCGACGAACTTCTGGTCGCTCGAGACGAGCAACACCGTCCGGTCGGATGCGGCGCTAGTTCCCAGTGCCACCAAGAGCGGCCTCCACCTGTGCTTGGATTCGGTCGATCAGCGTGAACAGATCGTCCACGATGACGCCGGCCGAATCGAACGGGGTGTACGGAACGTCGGCAGGCAGCAGCGCCATTGCGACGGTCGTGTACTGACGTGCGAACTCGATCTGCTCTGCCTGTTGCGGCGTGACTTCGAGCAGGATGATCTGGGTACCGACCGGAGTGAGTCCGGCGCCGGTGCGATTCTGCGGCGTATCGGCTCCGACAGCGAGCACCTCAACGTCCTGGAGGATCGTCTGAGTGAAGTCCAGTTCCGTCGGGAACGTTGCTGCCAACCCTGCCACCGGGTCCGCTTCGGCCGCCGTGCCGCCGCCGTCGTCGCCTTCGGTGACCGGCGGCCGGGTCGTCGGCGTCGTCGTCTGGAAGCTTTCGCCCAACACGATCTCACGCAACTCCGGGTTCTCGAGAACCTGGAGGAAGCTGTTGATCTGCACCGAGGCGGAGGCGATCAGGTTGACGCGGTCTCCCGGTCGGATGAATCCGCCCGCTGCTGCGACGTCGTCGGGCCGGATACCGATCGCGACCTTGCCTTGCGCTATCTCCTCGGACAGGCTGACGTCTTCGAAGACTGTCACCTCGACCCACTGGTCGGTCGTGATGACCTGGCCTGCGCTGATCGGGCCTGCGGCCACCTTGCCGGCCAGCGTGCTCGTCAGATCACGCGGGTTCTCCGGGCAGCCGAACTCGTTCGGATCCTCGCCGGCGTTCTCCTCTTTGGGGCCGGTACAGATGATCGTCGAACCTTCGAACACGACGTTCTCTCGGAGTGCGAGTGCAGTCTCAATGAGCGGCTGCGCTTCTTCCCCGGTGGTCTTCCCGTCAATGAACTCGGTGGCTCGATACACCTGTACTTCGGCGATGTCGGCGCGAATGTCGCTTTCGACCGTAGTCAGGTAACGCCAGACGGCGAACGCAGATACGGCGGCAAGCGCTATTGCGATGACGAGAACAACTGTCCTACGTCCCATGTCAGCTGGCCCTCCCCAACGGTGATGTCATTTCGGATACCCGAGGGGAGACGACGCCTACCGTGGAGAATCGACTTGAGCCTGGTGTCGGGAACAGTCCAACGCCAAGGTTGCTTGGGTCAGCTGCGCCCGATGCCCCGTTCTTTGAGTTCCTGAAGGATGGCCTCGAGCGAGGCATCCGCGTTGAACGAAGGCTCGGCTTCTGCTTCGTCTTCACGCTGGAACTCCCTTCTTCTGGGCTTGCTCGGTTGTCGGTCGCTCCACGTTGAGCGCTCCTCCCACTCGGGGAGTGCCTGCTTGATGGACAGGCTCACTCGTCGTCTGTCGGCATCGACCTCGGTGACCTTTACCCGAACTTGCTGCCCGATCGAAAGCTCCAGCTCTGGACTCTCGACGTGATGCATCGCGATTTCCGATACGTGAACGAGTCCTTCGACTCCTTCGCCTACGGAAACAAACGCACCGAAGGGGACGGTTTTGGTGACTTCGCCATCGAGAACGTCGCCAGCATCGCTGGCCTCGATGAACTGTTCCCATGGATCCTGCGTCGTCTGACGGATCGAGAGCGAGATCCGCTCACGGTCGTAGTCGACTTCGAGGACACGCACGGTGACCTTGTCTCCCACGTTCACCACCTCACCGGGATGGTTCACATGCTGCCATGAGAGCTCGGAGACGTGGACGAGTCCGTCCATCCCTCCGAGATCCACGAACGCTCCGAAGTTGACCACGGAGGAGACGACGCCGTCGCGCACATCTCCCGGCTTCAGATCCGCAAGGAACGCGTGGCGCTGCTCGGCCTGCTCCTCTTCGAGGTAGGCGCGACGAGACAGCACGACGTTGTTGCGGTTGCGATCGAGTTCTATGACCTTCGCCTCGATCATCTCGCCGATGAACGGCTGAAGATCGCGGACGCGGCGGAGGTCTACGAGCGACGCAGGCAGGAACCCGCGGAGCCCGATGTCCACGATGAGGCCACCCTTGACGACCTCGATCACCGGACCGGACACGGTGCCCCGTTCGTTCATGATGCGCTCGATGCGTCCCCAGGCACGCTCGTACTGAGCACGCTTCTTGGAGAGCACGAGGCGGCCGCTGTCGTCTTCCTTCTGCAGTACCAGCGCCTCGATCTCTTCACCGACGGTGACGATCTCGGCCGGGTTTGCAGTGTTCCGAATCGAGAGTTCCTTCGCAGGAATCACGCCTTCGGATTTGTACCCGATGTCCACGAGGACTTCATCCTGGTCGATGCGGACCACGGTCCCGCCGACGATGTCGCCCTCCTTGAATTCGAACACGGTCTGCTCGATCGCCCGGGCGAAGTCATCAGCCGAAAGATCGTCCGGCAAGTCGGCGAACTCCTTCGGCGCGGTGATCGCCGGCCGCTCGCCCCGTGGAATCGGGGCCGGTTCGGTCGAAGATTCCTCCACGACAGCCTCTTCGACGACGTCTTTCACGGCCGCCGTCGGCTCGACCGCCTCGGCAATCTCTGCGGCCTCGTAGGTAGCGGCCTCGTCGGCGACATCCACAGCGACGTCCTCAGGCGCGACGACGTCGACGGCTTCGATGGTCTCCTCAACGACATCCATTGCGGCGGTCTCCTCGACGACAGCCTCGGCGGCCTCAGTTGCTTCCTCGACGACAGCCTCGGTTGCATCTGCAATGGTGGGTGCGTCCTCCGGAGCGTCCGCACGCTCCTCGCCGGTGGTGGCGAGATCGTTTTCGTTCGTGGTCATGGAAAGGGTTCGACTCCTGTGTACGTGGATCACTCCGATGCGCGCGCAAGATGCGCGGCTCCGAGTCGGGCGGAATGGTACTCCCAAACGGCATCAAGCCGCAAAATGTCAGTTCTTGCACTCCGCGAGTGTCCGGCCCGAGGCGACGTCCACCTTCAGCGGCACCCGCAATTCCACGACACTCTCCATGACCACACGCGTCAATGCCGCGACGGTGTCCAGGTGCTCGACCGGCACCTCGATGACGAGTTCGTCGTGGATTTGGAGCAGCATCTGGGCCTGGAACGCTCCTAGTTGCGGGTCCACTTCGATCATCGCCTTCTTGATGATGTCGGCTGCCGAGCCCTGAATCGGGGCGTTGAGCGCCATCCGCTCCCCCGACTGGCGATCCCGGAAGTTCGAGCTGGTCAGCTCCGGCAGATACCGACGCCGGCCGAGGATGGTGGTCGTGTAGCCATCGGACCGGGCTTCGTCGACGACACTACCCAAGAAGTCTCGAACATCCGGGAACTGGGCAAAGTATGTCTCGATGTGTTGTTGGGCCTCTTCGCGCGGAATGTCGAGGCGTTGGGCGAGGCCGTAGGCCTCCATGCCATACAGCAAACCGAAGTTGATCATCTTCGCCCGCCGGCGCTGGTCTGACGTGACCGCTGCGGGTTCGATGTCGTTGATGCGAGCAGCCGTGGCGCTGTGAACGTCGAGGTCGCGGTCGAATGCCTCGACGAGACCCGGGTCGTTCGAGAGATGGGCGAGAATCCGCAACTCGATCTGCGAGTAGTCAGCGACGACGAAGACGTGCCCGTCCGCGGCGATAAACGCCTTGCGAATCTCCCGGCCTTCCTCGGAGCGGACGGGGATGTTCTGCAAGTTCGGCTGTTCCTGTGACAGGCGACCAGTTGCGGCGCCCATTTGGTTGAAGCGGCCCCGGATCCGTCCGTCGTCGTCGACCAACCGGAGCAGGGCTTCGACGTACGTGCCGCGAAGCTTTTCGAGTTCTCGATACAGGAGCAGCGATGCCACGATCTCGTGCTCGTCGCGCAGCTTCTCGAGCACCGATGCATCGGTGGACGGCGCGCCCTTCGGTGTCTTCTTCAACACCGGCAGACCGAGACGTTCGAAGAGAACCTCGCGGAGTTGGAGCGTGGAGTTGATGTTGAACGGTCCCCCGGCCGCCTCGTGGATCAGCCCCTCCAGATCGGCCAGTCGCACGCGGAGCCGCTCCCCCAGGTCGACGAGGAACGGCTGGTCGACTCCGATGCCGGCGACCTCCATTCGCGCGAGAATCGGAACGAGAGGCAGTTCGACCTCCTCGAAGAGCTCGAGACCACCCCGGGCCACAAGACGCTCCGTGAGGGGAAGGATGAGCCGCTCAACGGCCACAGCCCGTCGTGCGGCCCCGTCGAGATCGATGCCGCCTTCGAAGTCGAACGCACCCTGCGAGACCTTGGCCCGGCTCTCAGCGTCTTCCACCGAGAGCCCGAGCTCGCGGTATGCGAGTTCGCCCAGGTCCGGTGCGCGTTGCGCGGGATTCGCGATCCATGCCGCGAGGGCGGTGTCGAACGATACGGGTGGCGAATCCACGCCGATCTCGATGAGGGCCCTCACGAACGCCTTGACGTCGTGGCCCGCAAGCGACCGGGCACCAGCGAGCGGGTCGAGTGACTCGGCCGGGACGTAGGTCGCCGGGTCGCCCGCGATGACGACGCCGGCGAGCGCGCCCTCGTCCCACACGGGTTCAAGAGCGAGGTTCCTCTCACCGACGATCGAAGCAACCCGACCGAGGTCGACAACCGTCACGACCTCGACGTCGAAATCGTCTGCGCCGGTTGTCGCCATGCCACCGACCTCGGCGAGGCGATCCCAGAGACCCCGGAAGTCGAGGGCGTCGAAGACCGGACGGATGCGGTCTCCATCGAGTTCTGCAAGCACGAAGTCATCGATCGCTGCATCAACCGGTACATCGCGGACCAGCTCCATCAGCCTGCGGTTCAAGAGAATCTGGGGTGCGGAACCCTCGAGGTTCTCACGCAGTTTCGGCGTCTGGTCCGGAGCGGCATCGATGACCGCCTCCACACGTTCGTACTTGGCGATGAGCTTGGCCGCGGTCTTCTCGCCGACCCCCGGCACCCCGGGCAGATTGTCGGACGGATCGCCGCGGAGCGCGGCGTAGTCGACGTACTGCGACGGCTCGATCCCGTAGCGTCCGCTCAACCACGCCGCATCGGCCCGCACGATGTCCGAAATGCCCCGGACGGTGTAGAGGACCGTGATGCCCGGCTCGATGAGCTGGAAGGCGTCTCGGTCGCCGGTGACCACGACAACGTCCCATCCCTCGGCGCGCCCGGCGGTCGCGAGTGTCGCGATCACGTCGTCCGCCTCGAACCCCGATATCCGGATCTGTTGCACGCCCATTGCCTCGAGCACCTCGTCGATCAACGGCAGTTGCTCGACGAACAGGTCCGGGGACTTCTCGCGTTGCGCTTTGTACTGGCCGTAGGCCTCGGTCCGGAAGGTTGGGCCCTTGACATCCCAGGCCACCGCAATCGCGTCCGGACGCTCATCCTGGAGCAGTTTGATGAGCATCGACGTGAACCCGAATACGGCATTGGTCACGAGACCCGATGACGTGGAGAGGTCGCTTGGCAGCGCGTAGAAGGCGCGGTACGCCAGGCTGTGGCCGTCGAGGAGTGCTAGTTTCGGCATTCGCCGAGCGTAGTCATATGGCCGAAGTCGGTACTCCGCTCATCAGCTCTTCAGCTTCGCGAGCATCTGGTCTCGCCTCTGCTCGAGGCGCTCGCGGGCGGAGCGGAGCTCCGCGACGTGGCGCTCCATGCGCGCAACATCTCCCGCGGTTTCTCGGGCGTCGGCCGCGTCGAGCAGGCTCCCGCCGGCGGCGTCGCGCTGCGCGTCATCGTTGAGATGGCCGAGCATGATCAACTCTTCGTACGCGTAGTGCTCGTCGCGGTGCAGCGCGGCAATCTCATCGTTGATGCGGAAAAGTCGTTCTTCGCGTCGTCCCATCGTCCACCATGTCGACTCGTTGAGTGCCCTGGACCGACTCATCATCACTCGACGAGGCGCACCGGATTGCCTTCGATATGAGCAGACCAGGTGGTGGTGTCGTTGGCCCCGCCCGGGTAGTAGAGCTCGATCGTCCACCAGCACCCGGCACCCACGCCAGGCGTGCACGTGTAGGTGTTCGGGATGTCGAGCCGGATCTCCATGTTGTGGTTGTTGAAGTTGTAGGTGCCGGTCGGGATGCTGCAGTCGCCATCGGTGGCGCCGTCACCAGTAGTGGCGGTCCAGTCGCACGCCTGGGTGGCACCACCCGGTTTCTTGACTGATACGTTTCCGATTCCTGAGTCTGAGTCCCAGAGTTCGATCACGAGTGTCTTGCCGGCATGGACCTGCGAAACCTCGGCCAGGTCGAACGTCGCGTAGTTGGTGGCGAAATTCACGTACACCGACATGTCACCGAGGCCGAACATACGCGGCGCGGATCCTGCCGAGGTGGAGGAACGAATCGAGTACCGGTTCAGTCCCCACTCGCCGTTGTCCAGTGTGACGACCCGGAGCGGATAGATGCCGGCATCCCCGGCAAACGATGTTCCGCACAGCGATTCCCACACGCTGCCGACATCCCACGCGTTGGCAGCGTCGTAGAGGGCGATGTCGGTCCAGTCGAAGTATCCATCGCCGTTCTGGTCGTCCTCCGGATCCGCGTTCCAAAGTCCACCGCCGGCATTGCTCCCGAGGTTGCCGTCGCCGTCGAAGTCCGCGTAGTGTTCGTCGGGACCCAGTGGACCGAACGACATGGTGCACAGAACGGCGTTGTCGGACGTGTCAAGCGGGGTGGGGTCCGGAGCGTAGAGCTGGAAGACGGTAGTGGGACCGTCGCCTCCACTCTTGTGTTCGTCGCCGACAAGGAAGAAGTCGCCTCCGCCCCGGTAGAAGTGCGCGTCGAAGACTTCGACGGACAGCGAGCCGGCACTGTCCACCTTCTCGATGCCGTAGACGTAGCCACCGGTGTATCGGGTACCGTCGAAGGTCGTCGGCCGGGCGTAGTCCTGAACCGTGCAGCCGTTCCCCGTGCTGGCGCCCACGCACTGTGCCGAGTAGCGGTCGCCCCACTGTGTGGCGGCCTTGTACCCATGGATGTTGGCCCAGAAGTTCGGGTTGTTTCCCTTGTCCGGATCCTGCCCGAAGTAGGGCTCGTTGCTCCCCATGGCAAGCGGCAAGACGTACTCCGCGATGGCGTGCTTCGTGATCGCAACATTCTCGACCCCGAAAATCGTCATGAAGAACGTGGGAACAGTGTCGGTCACCGTGACCCGCAGCTGGTTGGCGTTGTAGACAGCGGTCGGGTCATCGTTGAAGTCGACGGGAGTCACGCTGGTACCAGCATCGGCGGTCCGGTACCCGTTTTCGGCCGCGGCATTCCGCGCCTCCGAGTAGGCCGTGGACTGATCGTTCGGCTCGTACACGACGCCGGAGAGTGCTGCGGCGTCGGCTCCGTGCTGAATCTTGATTCCATTCCAGTAGAGCCATCCGAAGTCGACCGCAAACGCGGCCATCGCGACCAGCACAGTCACCATCATGGCCACCATGACGAGCGCGAATCCGGACTCGTCCTCACGGATCTCCGCAATCCGCCGGTGCAGGCGCCTACCCACCGGAGCTCCCAAACGTGCTCGGCTCGAGACGTACCAGCGCACGTTCCGTGAAGTCCCGCTCGACGCCCGGGATGAACGACGTCACCGCTGAATGGTGGTAGGTGATCTCGACGCCGAGGACATCGAGACCGCCGCCTCCCGGATCGAGTTCGGTGTCGCGACCGGCCGGATCCCCCACGCGCTCGGGATGCCGTAGGTGACGGGTCCGGCGTCCGGATCCGGACACGGACTCCATTTGCAGCCAACGTTGGAGGTCATGTAGGTGTAGCGGTTGAGCACTCCGGTCTTGGCGCCGGTGACCGGATCCGCACGGAAGATGTCGGCCTGAATGATGACCGCGGCGTCGACCTGGTCGTAGAGGCCGGCCTCGAGGGCCTGGAGGATCGCATAGTCGGCCTCGGCGCGGGTGCCCATCGTGGCACCGGTCCGAGCTGCCGACGAAGCGGCAGACGCAATCGTGAGCTTCTCCTGGAAGAGCAGTCCGTACTCGAGGATGCCGAAGACCAGGAGGATCATCAACGGCGCGACGATGGCCATTTCGACCATTGCTGCGCCGCGTTCGTGCCCGTTCCTGCGCATGCCCCTTATGAATGTCACTGCAACCACTCTCCGTTACCTCGGTTGCCACGCTGCGTGTTCGCATCGCATACTATCGCTTCGTCGCCCACTTGGGTAGCGGCTTCTCTTCGATACCATGGCCCGGCGCCGGGATGGCGGAATGGAAGACGCGGCGGACTCAAAATCCGCTGAGCGCAAGCTCGTGTGGGTTCGAGTCCCACTCCCGGTACTGCTCCATGTCCGCGCCCCTGCAACGGGCGTTCAACTCATTATCGGCGCGGAACCGGGCCGAGTTGAGCGTCGTTTCGGCAGCCGCTGAAGTGACTAGTCCCTCAACGCGGCCGCGAGGGCGGCCACCGCAGCACCGACCGACGAGACCGCCGTCTGCGGATCCGGGGCGTCGAGCACCCGCCGCACGAGCGCACTGCCCACGATGATTCCGTCTGCGCTGGACGCAGCCGACGCAGCCTGCTCGGGCGTCGAGATCCCGACGCCCATCACCAGCGGGACGTCTGAGATCGATCGAATGCGGTCGGCAAGATCGCTTCCCCGGCCGGACAGTTCGACCCGCTCCCCGGTGACGCCCAATGAGGCGACGCCGTAGATGAACGAGGGGCGTGCGTTGGCAATCCGCCGGAGACGCTCATCGCTCGTCGTCGGCGCAGCGAACAGCGCCATCCCAAGACCCGCAGCCGCGGCGGCCTCGATGAACGGCTCCGATTCTTCGACGGGAAGGTCCGCGACGATCAGGCCCGCCGCGCCACTCGCGACGGCGCGATGCACGAATGCGTCGATCCCGAGGTGTAGCACCGGGTTCGTATAGGTCATGAGCAGAATCGGCTTCCCCGTCGATGCGAAGACCGCCTCGGCGATCTCGAACGAGGTCGCGGTCGTCGTGCCGGCCGCCAGCGACCGCGCACCGGCCTCGGCGATGACGGGACCGTCCATCAGCGGATCGCTGTACGGGATGCCGATCTCGAACCCGTCGGCGCCGGCTTCGGCCATGGCCTCGAAGAGTGCGACGGACGTCGCTTGGTCGGGCAAGCCTGCGGTGAGGTACGGCAAGAGTGCGGCACGTCCCTCAGAACGGACCCGCGCGAACAACTGTTGGAGTCGCTGTCGTCCCGTGTCAGTCATCGAGGGCCGCCACTTGCATCACATCTTTGTCTCCACGGCCGGAGAGCACCACCGCCACCGTCTTTCCGATCAGTTCCGCAGACTCGCGGACGACCCAGGCGACGGCATGTGCCGATTCGAGTGCCGGGATGATGCCTTCGGTGCGAGACAACAGGTGGAGGGCCTCGACGGCTTCCTCGTCTGTCACCGATTCGTACCGCACGATGCCGGCGTCCCGGTATGCCGCGTGCTCGGGCCCGACGCCCGGGTAGTCGAGGCCGGCGCTGATCGAGTGGGCTTCGAGGACCTGACCCTCGTCGTCCTGGAGGAGATAGGTGAACGATCCATGGATGACGCCCGGCGTACCCTCGATCAACGAGGCGCCGTGCATGCCGGTGTCGAGACCGAATCCTCCCGCTTCCACGCCGATGAGTTCCACGTCATCGCCGACATAGGTGGCGAAAGCCCCGATGCTGTTGGAGCCACCACCGACGCACGCCACCACGACGTCGGGCTCGTCCGCGCCGTGCAGTTGCTCGTGCATCTCGTCTCCGATCACACGCTGCAACTCACGAACCATCCACGGGTAGGGGTGCGGGCCGACGACCGATCCGATGATGTAGTGGGTGTTCTCGACGCTCCCGACCCAGTCACGCATCGCCTCGGAGACGGCATCCTTCAAGGTGCCCGCTCCCGACTCGACGGGGATCACCTCGGCCCCGAGGAGTTCCATGCGAAAGACGTTCAGGGCCTGCCGCTCGATGTCCTTCACACCCATGTAGACGGCGCAGTCGAGGCCGAGCAGCGCACATGCCGTCGCCGTGGCGACACCGTGCTGGCCAGCGCCGGTCTCGGCGATCACGCGGGGCTTCCCCATCCGCTTGGCGAGTAGAGCCTGGCCCATGGTGTTGTTGATCTTGTGCGCACCGGTGTGCGCTAGGTCCTCTCGCTTGAGCCAGAGGTCGAATCCGAGCTGTTCGGAGAGGCGCCGTGCGTGGTAGACGGGAGTCGGCCTGCCGACATACGTGTCGAGCAGCTCAGCGAGCTCTGCCCGGAAATCGCGGTCATTCCAGGCGGCACGGAATTCGCGCTCGAGTTCTTCGAGGGCCGGCATGAGCGTCTCGGGCGCGTAGCGACCGCCATAGGCTCCGAAACGTCCTCGTTCGTCGGGTCCGATCATTGGCGCTTCGCCTCCTCCACGAAGGCGGCGACCCTAGCGGCATCCTTGACACCAGGCGCCGACTCCAGGCCGGAGGAAGCGTCGACTCCCCACGGACTCAGGGTCTTGATCGCGGCCACGACGTTGAACGGGTCGAGGCCGCCCGCGAGCACGAACCTCCGCGCCGGCCGCTCGACGTGGTCCCAGTCGAGCGCCACCCCCGTACCCCCGAGTTCTGTGCCGGTGACCGAATCGAGGAGGGGGATTTCACCGTCGGGGACGGTCCCGATGCCCCATGAACCGGCCGCATCCCGACGGAGCGGGTGGAGAACGAGCATCCCGGTGGCCCGGCCCCACGCCGCCACCTCGGCGGCATGGCGACCGTACGGCTGGAGACCGTCAGCGGAGGTCCCCTCTACGGCAGCCAACGTCTCTTCGACGGAAGCGTCGACCGTCAGCAAGACCCGCAAGGCCGGCACACCATCCATCAGTCCTGCGGCGCGCTCGGTGCTGACGCGCCTCGGCGAGCCCTGTGCGAGCACAAACCCCAAAGCGTCGGCACCGGCTTCGACCGCCGACGCAACGTCGGATTCGCGGGTGAGGCCGCACACCTTCACCCAGGTCATTGCCGGCCGGCCAGTCGGCGGATCGCCGCCGCCGGATCATCGGCGATCACGAGGGCCTCTCCGACGAGGATGGCGTCGTATCCGGCGTCGCGCATCCGCTCGGCATCGTGGGCCGCGTGGATTCCGCTTTCGGCGACGGCAACGATCCCGGGTGCCTGCACCAGGGGCGCCAGGTCTTCGGCCACCGCCAGGTCCGTGACGAACGTCTCCAGACTCCGGTTGTTGACGCCGACCAGCGTTGCCCCGGCGGCCCGGGCTATGGACGCCTCCGCAGGGTCGTGCACCTCGACGAGTGCGTCGAGCTCGGCCTCCGAGGCCGTAGCGATCATTTCGGCCAGCAGATCTGGTTCGAGCGCGGCGACGATCAGCAGCACGGCGTCGGCGCCTGCCGCCCGTGCCTCCCACACCTGTGCCGGCTCCATCAGGAAGTCCTTGCGCAGCACCGGGATCGAGACCGCATCTCGCACGGCCATGAGGTCCTCGAGCGAGCCATCGAAGTGGAGCGGTTCGGTGAGCACGCTGACAGCCGCGGCGCCCGCCGCCTCGTAGATCAGGGCCTGGTCGACGGCATTGAGCCCTTCGGCCAGGACGCCGCGGGAAGGAGACCGACGTTTCACCTCAGCGACCACCGAGAGCCCGGGGCGTGAAAGAGCGGCGGCGAAGCCCCTGGCCGGATCCGCCGCAGCGGCGGCTCGCTCGAACTCCGCACGCCGGACAGCGGACGCGTCGCTCCGGACTCTGGCGTCGGTGAGAATACGTTCGAGCATCATGAGTGGCTACGCCCCCTGCTCCATGCGCAGGTAGTCGACCAGGCTGTCCAACTGCGCCTGGCTGAATCGGTCCCCGAACGACGTCATCGCCCCGGGTCCGATGCGGATGACGCCGACGATCTGCTGGTCGGTGAGGGTCGCCGCGTTCGATCCCGGTCCGAGCGCCGGTCCGACGCCTCCGGCCAGATCGCTCCCGTGGCAGTGGGCGCAGCTCGACGAGTACAGATCGACACCGAAGGTGTCCGCACCCGGACCGGAGCATCCGGCGATGGCGAGAAGGGCACAGGCGATCGTGGCGACGAGGATCCGCATCGGGCGAGTATGCCGTCGCTGCAGGGCTACGCCGGCAGATCAACGATGAAGTGGGTGGGCTCCCACGGGTCGCTCCCGATCCGCACCGTGCCGTGCATCGCCTTGACGAGCTCGACGGCAACGGAAACCGTGCCGGCTCCCGGCGTGTACCGCAGCCCGTTCTCGATGAGATTGCTGCACTAGATCGAGTCGATCCGGGTCGACCATTTCGGTCGTATCACTGCTCGACCGGTAGTCGATCACGATCCCCACATCGTCGGCGCGGTGTCCGACGCCCCAGATCGTGTCGAGGGAAACCCTTTCGAGCTCCTTGCGAAGTTGCCGAACGTTTCGCACCGAAGGATCGCGAGCCTGGTATGGGCTGCCTAGGGAAGCCGTGACGTGACCCTGAGCTATCCCAGGTGCGGCGCTGCAGCGATGGCGGTGAGGACGGCCGCCGCCTTGTTGACACACTCCCGGTATTCCGATGCTGGGTCGCTATCGGCCACGATCCCGGCGCCGGCCTGAATCCATGCCCGCGTGCCCTCCGACACCATGGTCCGGAGCCCGATCGCCGTGTCGAGGTTGCCGGAGAAGTCGAGGTACCCGACCGCCCCTGCGTACGGTCCTCGCGCCGTGGGTTCGAGTTCGTCGATGATCTCCATCGCCCGGATTTTCGGGGCACCCGTGACCGTCCCGTGTGGGAACGTGGAACGCAACACGTCCACAGGCCCCAAGCCGTCGCGAACCACACCCGACACACCCGACACGATGTGCATCACGTGCGAGTAGCGCTCGATGACCATCAGGTCGTCGACGGTGACCGTCCCGAATTCGCAGACGCGGCCCAGGTCGTTCCTCGCCAGGTCGATCAGCATGACGTGCTCGGCACGTTCCTTGGGGTCGGCCAGCAATTCGGCCTCGAGCGCTGCGTCGATCGCCGGCGTGGCGCCTCGAGGCCGGGTTCCGGCAATCGGTCGGCTGTATGCGATACCGTCGCGGACCCGCGTCATCAACTCGGGCGATGACCCGGCGATCGAGACCGATCCGTGGCGGACGAAATACATGAACGGTGACGGGTTCACCAGGCGCAGCGCCCGGTAGACCGAGAACGCGTCTCCGTCGAACTCGACGTCGAATCGGATGGACGGGACGACCTGAAACGCGTCGCCGGCGTTGATGTACTCGATCGATCGGCCAACTGCGGCCTCAAAGTCCGGTTGGGAGGTATTCGGTTCGCCGGCGGCCGCGACGTCGAAAGCGGGCCGTGCGCCGGGTGTGCGCCGCGTCGCCCCCGCGAGTCTGCCGATATCGCGTTTGATCGCTGCCGTGGCCTCGTCGTACGCCTCGCCCGGATCGTCACCGATGATGACGTTGCGAATGATCAGAATGGTGTCGCGGAAACGGTCGATGGCGGCAAGAGCGCCCCCAACGTGCCACACCATCTCAGGAAGGTTGCGATCATCGGGCGGCCGGTTTGGGAGCGCCTCGACGTAGCGCGCCGCGTCGTACGCGAGATACCCGACAAACCCGCCGTGCAGCGGTGGAACGCCGCCCGGGAATCCGCACACCCCTCCAGCGGGTGCCTGGTATCGAGCGAGCAATCCGTCGAGGACCTCGAGCGGGTCGCCGTCGGGAAGATCGATGTCGGCTCCGAACGCTTCGGTCTCTCCATTGCGAGCCACCACCGAGAACGCGGGGTCCCAGCCGACGAAAGACCACCTGGCCCACCGCTCGCCGCCCTCCACGGACTCGAGGAGGAAGCCGTCGTCGTCTCCGACGAGGGCCTCGAAGACCGAGACCGGCGTTTCGCGGTCGCCGAGGACCTCAACTGCGATCGGCACAACGGTGTGAGCTTCGGCGAGTTCGAGGAACTGCGCTTTCGTCAACGAGATCTGCATGCGATCACGTTAGAGCGGTCCAGGGCGAGTCGGTGCACCCCGCCCCGCGTCCTCAGGACTCGGTGAGCCTGCTCAGCCCCAGCCAGTCGAGCAGGTCCGCGAAGTAGCTGGAGAGCTTCACCACCTGGCCGGTGACCATCATCAGGCCGAACACCGCAAGCGCCACGCCCGAGAAGACGGTGATCGCCGTGAAGTGGCGTTTGACCCAATCGAACGCCGAGAACGCCTTCGCGAGCAGTAGGGACGTCAGCAGAAACGGAATCCCCAGCCCGAGCGAGTAGAAGAACAGGACGAGCATGCCCTGCCATACGGTGTCGGACGTCGACCCGAGCAGCAGGGCCGATGCCAGGAACGGACCGATGCACGGAGTCCATCCAAATGCGAATGCCGCTCCCATCACCGGTGGACCGAAGGAGCCGAGCCTCCGCGCTCCGTGTGCCTCGACCCTGCGCTCTCGCATGGCGGGCAGGAGCCATGACGGCGTCCACACAGCGGTCACCGCGATGAAGACGCCCATGGCGACGATCACCCATCCGGCGATCACGCTGAAGATCGGCTTTGCGAGCCATACGGAGAGGGACGTTGCCGTTGCCCCGAGGCCGACGAACACCACGGTGAACCCGAGCACGAACAGACCGGTCATGCCAACCACGCGCCGCATGGAGACATTGCCCTCTGAAAGCTCCTGCATCGAGTAGCCGGACATCAACGAGATGTACCCCGGCAAGAGCGGCAGCACGCACGGAGAGAGAAACGATGCAGCACCCGCGAGCACCGCTGCGAAAAGGTTGAGTTCGGTCAGGGCGTCCTCCGGGTGTCCTCGCGGAGCCAACGGTACCGCGATGCCGTTTGTTCCCGGACCGACTTCGCCTCTCCCGGAGGTAGGCTCTCAGGGTCCCGTCCCCCACCTCGTAGCTACGATGCCGCTCCCACGCTTCCTCAACCCCACGAATCCGTTCTCGGCGAACGACCGCCGGATTGTGTTTCTGCTCGGACTCGTTGCCTTCATCGCCGGCTACGGCGGTGCGCAGATGGCCCACACGCTGCCCTATGCCCGCCTGTCGCTCGGCCTCACCGAGGGCAACATGAGCATTGTCTTCGCCATCGTGCGTGCCGTGTCGCTGACAGCCGTTGGCTTCTCGATCGTCGCAGACCGGAGAGGCCGCAAGGATCCACTGATCATCGCATTCGGCCTCCTGTCGATCGCCAGTTTGCTGACGGCGTTCGTGCCGGCCACTCCCGCATACGTGATCGCCCAGTCGGTCGTTCGCGTCTCTGTCGTTGCGATCGCCGCCCTCGGGATGGTCCTGCTTGCCGAAGAACTGAATCCGGCCATACGCGGCTACGGCATGGGTCTCTACGGACTCGCTGGTTCGCTCGGCGTGGGAACCGGCCTGCTGCTCCTACCGATCGCCGAACGTGCCGATTCGGCGTGGCGGATCCTGTTCGCTCTCTCCGGTCTCGGCTTGCTGGTGATCCCAATGCTGATGCGCTACCTCCCGGAGAGCCGCGCGTTCCGGCCCGGCGCGCCGATCGGTTTCATCACCGCGCTGCGCATGGGCCTTGGCAAGCACTTCTGGCCGATCGCCGGCGTTTCGTTCTTCGTCTCCGCGTTTTCGGCTCCTGCGTTCGACTTTGTTCTCGAACGGCTCATCAACGACCTCGCCTGGGATGCGAGCGCCGCCAGGTTCCTCCTGATCGTCGCGAGCGGCCTCGGTGCATTGGGACTGCTGATCGGTGGTCGCATGGCCGACACCTCGGGGCGGCGTCCGACGGCTCTCGTTGCGCTCGTGCTCGGGCTCGTTGGTGGTGTCGGGTTCTACCTCCTCAACTCGGGGTGGTTCCTCGCCGCCTCGATCTTCATCGCCACGTTGGGAGCGACGATGCTCACCCCGGCGCTCGGTGCGATGCGGGCAGAATTGTTTCCGACCCGTGTTCGGGCGACGTCCGCGGCGTGGGTGACCAACGTCGCCATACTCGGCAGCATTACGGGATTCCTGGTTGGTGGCGTGATGATCGACCGCATCGGCCTGCCGAAAACGGTGGCCGCGTTGGGCGCCGGCCTTCTGATCGCAATGGCGCTGGTCCTCATGCTCCCTGAGACGAAGGGGATGGACCTGGTTCGGGCGAGGCGAAGCGTTCGGCGTGCCACCACCACAGAGTCATAGCCCTCACGAGCATCAACGCGACGATCGCCGACCACACCCCGACAAGACCCCACTCCATGGGGATGACCGCGAGAAGGGCCGCCAGAGCCACCGCCGACGCAAGGAGTGTGCTCCATGCGAGAACCGAGAACGCCTTGGCTCCGATGGCAATGCCGTCCCAAACGAAGACGAGCCCGTTGATCGGCTGCATCACGATCAGGATCGGCAGGATCGACGCAAAGGCCGCCAGTACGGCACGATCCGTCGTGAACCACGACCCGAGCCAAGGCGAGACCATGGCCAGACCGAGCGACAGAACGATTCCGAGGGAGAAGCCAAGCGCAAGGAGACGGTTCGAGACGGCACGAGCCACGGCCCGCTGCCCCGCTCCGAGCTCCTTGCCGACGATGGCCTGCCCGGCGATGGCAAATGCGTCGATGACCAGCGCCATGAAGATCCACAGTTGCATCGCAACCTGATGTGCGGCAACCGATGCCGTGCCGACCCTCGCCGCAACCACCGTGGCAGCGGTTAGCGCCGCGAGGAGGGATGCGTTCCGGAGGATCATCGCACGCGCCGCGACGGCGAGCGAGCCTATGGCGCTGCGCCTCAGGCGCCCGTACCCGATCGCCATCTCGGATCGACGGGTCCAGAAGAACAAGACCGCGAACCACGCCGCGCCGAACCACTGCGCCACCACAGTGGCCCAGGCCGCACCGGCGATGCCCCATCCCAAGCCGAAGATGAGAACCGGATCGAGGACCAGGTTCACGGCGTTGAGACCCAGCGTCACGATGAGCGGCGTGCGAGTGTCCTGGTACCCGCGAAAGGCTCCGTGGCCGACCAGGATGGCCAGCAGCGCCGGCACGCCGAGCGCGCGAATGCGCAAATACGTCGTCGCACTGGCGAGCACATCGGCATTCGCCCCGAATGCGCGTAGGAGCGGCTCGGCGAACACGACCAGGCCGATCGCAGCGACTACGCCTCCGACCACCGAGACGGCGAGCGCTGCGACGGCGAACCGCCCTGCCTCTTCACGGTCTCCCGCGCCGATCGATTGCGCGACGAGTGGTGTCACCGCGTATTCGAGGAAGTTGAAGACGGCGAACACCAACGCGTAGATGGCAGAGGCTATTGCCACAGCGGCGAGGGCAACCGCACCAAGTCTCCCGATGAACGCCGTGTCGACGAGCGACACCAGCGGGTCGGCCGCGAGCGCTCCGAGCGCCGGCAGGCCGATCCGGACGATCTCGCGATCGTACGGACTCCGCCTGAAGGCTTGGATCATGCGCCGGTCTTGTCGGGGTACGGGCAGCGGTCGATGAGCGGACAGATGCCGCAGCGCGGCTTCTTGGCATCGCAGACATCACGCCCGAACTGAATGAACCGCATCGAGACCGCCTCCCAATCCCGCTCGGGATACAGCGCCTTGAGATCGAACTCGATCTTGACCGGATCTGATGCCATCGTGAGACCCAGCCGGCTTGAGACCCGCTTGACGTGCGTGTCGACCGCGATGGCCGGGATGCCGAACGCCTCTGCCAGCACCACGCTCGCCGTCTTCCTCCCGACGCCGCGCAGCGTGACAAGTTCGTCGAGGTCGGCGGGAACGTCCCCCCCGTACCGATCCGAGACGTCCGCGGCGAGCGCAATGATCGACTTCGTCTTCTGCCGGTAGTACCCCGTAGAGAAGACGACTTCCTCCACCGCCTCCGGCTCGGCGTCTGCGAGGTCCTCGGCCGTTGGCCACCGCTCAAACAGGACCGGCGTGACACGATTGACGTTCGCATCGGTGGTCTGAGCGGACAGCACGGTCGCGACCAGGAGGTGCCACGGATCGACGTAGTCGAGGGCGGTCGAGATATCGGGGTACCGCTTCTTCAGACGATTGAGGACGACACGCGCATTGCGGCGTTCTTCGGTGGTCGTGTCAGGCATGCTGTGACGCTAGCCGGGGTCGGGCGGACATGAGGTGCCCACCCATCAGGACAGGGCGTGGTCGACCGGACGATCGTCGGAGCGCCCGTTCCACTCCTCTGCGGTGATCGCCCACCGCTCGTGGTCCCGCCAACGGCCCGCAATCTCGAGGTATCGCAGGCTGAACCCCTCCTTGCGGAATCCCAGGCGTTTCACGAGGGCGAGGCTCGCGAGGTTGGTTGGAATGACGTTCGCCTCGACGCGGTGGAGGCCGAGTCCGCCGTCGCCTTCCGGCATGAACGCCACGTCCAGGCAGGCGCGAACACCTCCCGTGCCGTAGCCCCTACCCAGGTGGGAGGAACCGATCCAGTAGCCCACGACACAGCTCCGGAATGGTCCGCGGTGGATCTGGGCAAGCCCGACGTATCCGACAATGGCACCGTCCGAAGTGCGGCTGATGAGGAACGGTTCATCGGTCTCGAGTTCCCGACGGGTGAGCAGCCGGTCGAAGGTCGGGTCGCCGCATTGCCCGTCGCCCTCCCACAGGTGCGGCTCCCACGGGCTCAAGAACTCGGCGCTGGAACGACGGAGTGCGACGAACTCGGACCGATCACTCTCAACCGGTCGACGCAGGGAGACGCCGGGACGCTGTGACGACGAATCCAACGGCACGGCAGGGTCGATCTGGTTCAGGATGTCCGCCAATGATCGGTGAGCAGGCCGAGCACGTACTCCCACGCGTCATCGAAGTAGCTCATGTAGTCGTCCCAGTCGGGACCTTCCAGAAAGCCCGTGTGCACCAGGCGCACCTTCGTCTCGTCGTCGGCCATTCGGGTGAGAGTGATCACCACCCAGGTGTAGCTCTCACGCAGCGCAAGATGTGGTGGGGCGTTCCAGGTGAATGCCACCATTTCTCCCGGCACATACGCGAGGTATCGAGACCCTTCGCTTCCCTGCCGTCCTTCCGGCTGATCGAGGGCGAAGAGCAGTTCGAAGGGACCGCCGATCCGGAGGTCGATCGCGGTGGCCGGCGGACCCCACCAATCGGCGATGCCCTCCTCCGAGGTCCAGGCCCCCCAAACCTCATTCGCCCCGGTCCCGACCACGGTTTCACGCACCACCGAACGAATGTCCGAACCGCTCGCCGCGATCCTCTCCGTGTCAATCATGCCGTCTTCCCTCCAACCCGAGCCGACAATCTGGTCCCTCCGAGCCTATCCGCGCAATCGGAGACCGGTATCTCTTCCCCCAAACCCCGCCGCTCCCGCGCCGTGTACCCTGACCCCATGAACATTCCTGCAATCGTCGCCGAGCGGGGTCGGGTCGCCGGCGAACTCGTTCTCGTGGACGACTTCCTCAATCATCGGGTCGATCCGTTCATCATCGACGAGATCGGGCGACAGATCGCCGAGCACTTCGCTGATCTCGCTCCCGACCTGATCGTCACCGCCGAAGCCTCCGGGATACCGCCGGCGATGGCGACGGCTCGCCACATGCCGATCCCTGTCGTGTACGCCAAGAAGTACCTCGGCGTCGGTGAGCGCAACACGTTTGCCCGCGAGGTGGTCTCCCCGACCAAGGGTGTCGAGTATCGCGTTGAGGTGGCTCGTCGGGCTCTCGAGCCGGCCGGGCGCACGCTGATCGTCGATGATTTCCTGTCTGGCGGACGCACCGCCGAAGCTCTCGGGCAGATCGTCGAGGAATCGGGCGGAGAAGTTTGCGGATTCGCATTCGTCATCGAGAAGCAGTTCGCGGGCGGACGAGCGCTCCTCGAGAACCACGGCTGGGATGTCTGGTCGGTCGTCGAGATCGCCGGCATCGAGGACGGGAAGCCGGTCATCGCCAACCTCTGACGGACGGCTCACCCCCGAGTCCCCGACTCGTCGAACACGCCGTCAGGGCTCACCGGCGAGAGGTACCGGGCCCTCCGCCGATACCGTTCGATCGATGACGACTCGCACACGCGCATACCTGGGGCTCGTGGTTGCGGCCGCACTCTTCGGCGCAACCTTCGTCGTAATCAAGGAGACGGTGGTGACGCTGCCTCCGCTCGCCTTCGTGGCGTGGCGGTTCCTACTCGGTGCCGGCGTGCTGTTCGTCTTCGCCCGCCCGAAGGGACGCGGTATCTGGATCGATGGACTGGCCGCGGGCAGCCTCCTCTTCGTCGGGTTCGCGACACAGACGGCGGGGCTGGCGACGACCAGCGCATCGAACTCGGCGCTGATCACCGGCCTCTATGTGGTCTTCACACCGATCCTCGCCGCCTTCGCGGTTCGGAGGCTCCCGGCCCTCTCCACAGTGAGCGGGGCCGTGCTGTCGGTCTTCGGCCTCGGCTTCCTCACGGTCACCGCAGGGTTCGCACTCGACCGGGGCGATCTTCTAACCGTGATTTGCGCTGTTGCGTTCGCCGCACATATCGTCGTGCTCGCGCGACTTGCTCGCCGCCACGCCGTCGTCCCGTTCACCGCCGTTCAACTGCTCGTGGTGGCGGTCTTCGCCCTCGCTGCATCGGCCGTGTTCGAGGGCCTCCCCCTGCCGGGCGTTTCGGTGATCCCCGCCCTTGTCGGCACCGGTGTGATCGTGAGTGCGGGCGCCTTCATGCTGCACGTCTCGGCGCAGCGGGTGATCGGTCCCAGCCGGACGGCAATCGTGCTCAGCGCCGAACCGGTCTTCGCCACCGCCACGGCGGCGATCGTGCTCTCGGAGCGACTCAGCGCCCGCGGTTGGCTCGGAGCGGCGTTGATCATGGCCGGGATCTACGTCGTCCTCACGTTCTCACCGCCGGAAGACGCCGATCTCATCGCAGCCGAAGGGTTGAGCGAGGCTCACTGATCAGCCTCGATTCGCCGTATCAGGCGGACGCACACCGCGATACCTCCGAGTGAGGCGAACAACGAGAACGCGAGGATGGCAAGCAGTTCGGGAGCGGCGAAGTACGAGGTCGCGCAGGTGGTGATCCCCTCCGGGCACAGACCCCAGCCGGTTCCGCCCCCCGCCAGATCGGCGATCACCAGCAGAGGCGCCACCGCCACAGCGACGGCGACCACCACCAGTGCACCGAGCACAATACGCAGAGCGATCAACACGTCTGTCAGGCTACCCCTGTTCGCCGGTTGCCCCTGTTCCCCGGGCACTGCTACGGTCAAATGCCACCGATGTCATTCATTGCACCCTCCTCCCCCAAGCGTCCGCCACCCGGCTACCACGTCGAGCAGTTCACGGCCGACGAGCGCGCGCTGCTCAGCAGGTTCTTCACCAACGTCGACGGCCCTGTCTATGGGATCGTCAATCTGCCAGAGGTCGTCAAGGGCGCATTGTTTGCGCGATACAGTCGGTCGCCACTGTCCGTTCGGCGGCTGTTCCTCGACGAATTCGTCGCGGAACCCGACCTCGGCGTTCGCGCCATCGCGACAACCCTCGATGATGGGGCTTCGCCGGTCGGCCTCGCTCGGGCGCAGGGCTTGTACGAGAAGGTCTTCACCCAGTACGGCGACGACTCGGTTGCCCAACTCGGCGGCGCACACATCGCGTGCGAACAGGCTTCGAACGTCCTCACCAAGGTGCTCGAGTGGGGCCGTCTCGCCTCGTACCTCGAACAGTCCACGCGCTACATCTTCTACGACCGCCGGCTCGGTGATCGCTACCGCTACCACGTGCCGCGCGAACTCCTCGGGACACCGCTCGAGGGCGAGTTCCGGGACACGATGGACGCCGTGTTCGACGCCTATTCCGCTCTCATTGGGAGCGCCGTCACGTTCTACGAGCAGCTCTTTCCCAAACAGGACTCCGATTCGGCATTGGTGTGGCGCTCAACGATTCGCGCCAAAGCGTGTGACGACCTCCGCGGCATGCTGCCGGCGTCCACAACATCGAACGTCGGCATCTTCGGCAGCGGCCAGGCCTACGAGATGCTGCTGCTCCGGATGAGAGCGCATCCGCTGCGGGAGGTACGCGACTACGCGGACCTGATGCTGAACGAATTGCGGACCATGATCCCTTCGTTCCTCACCAGGGTCGACCTGCCAGATCGGGGTGGGGCATGGAGCGACTACCTATCCTCGATCGCCGCCGATCTCGAGATGCGAGCCGCCGCGCTCGGACCGGCCGACGGCGATCGCCCCGAGGTCTCACTCGTTGACTGGGATCCCGATGGAGAGACAAAGGTCGCGGCGGCGGCCCTGTACGCGGTCTCCGACCTCCCCGACGATGAGCTGTTGGCGTACGCCCGGTCGCTGCCGGCCAACGAGCGGGCGGATCTGATTCGCGCCGCGGTGGGAACCCGGACGAATCGACGGCACAAGCCGGGGCGCGCGATGGAGCGCACGTCCTACCGGTTCGACGTGCTCTCCGACTACGGGGCCTTCCGCGATCTCCAGCGCCACCGCATGCTCACCATCGAGTGGCAGCGCCTCTCAACGCAACACGGCTACATCACACCCGATGCGATCGCGGATATCGGGGCGACCGCGACGTGGGACGAAGTCATGGAGCGCACGGCGGTCCTCGCCGGTCGCATCGAGACCGCCCACGGGTCGGTCGCCGCGCAATACGCGGTGCCGTTCGCGTACCGGATCCGCTACTACATCGATATGAACGCACGCGAGGCCTTCCATCTCCTCGAGTTGCGCAGCCAGGCTTCCGGCCACCCCCGCTACCGCAAGATCGCCCAGGAGATGCACCGGTTGATCCGCGACGAGGCCGGCCACCGCATCATCGCCGACGCGATGCAGTTCGTCGATCACAACACCTACGACCTCGCCCGCCTCGAAGAAGAGCGACGCCTCGCCGCGAAACGCGCCGCCCAGGGAATCGCGGACGAGTAGCCACGACCTACTCCGTCAGCGAGATCCTCAGGACCAACGCGTCGTCTTCAACGGACCATTCCGCGCGGCCGATGAGGGAGTAGTCCATGAAGTCGTACTCGGCACTCTCGATCCAGATCCGCCGGGCTTCCCCTTCGAGAGGCGGAATCCCGCGCTCCTTGACGGCAGCCGCCCGCTCACGGAACCGTCCAAGGAAATCATCGATATTCAACTGAGCCATCGCAGCCTCCCGTAGTCGTGCGACGGCAGCGTACCCCAACGGATTGCCGCGAACGGACGTCGGACAGGCCCGCCGGGACTACCCTCGACCCATGCTCGATCGACGGCTCCTCCTCGTCTCCGGAAAGGGCGGCGTTGGGAAGTCGGCCGTCACAGCGGCCCTTGCCATCGTCGCGGCCCGGCGCGGCAAGCGAGTGCTCGCGTTGGCGATGACGGACCGGATCGGGCTCTCCGCCCATCTCGGCGTCGATGCCCTCACCTACGAGCCGACCCGCATCCGGCCCGGGCTCTATGCGGCATCGGTCGACCGTTCGCAGGCGCTGGATGAGTACCTCGGCCTCCAACTCAGTTTCGCCCGCTCGCTCCCGACGCGGCAGCTCTCGAACGCTTTGAGCGTGCTCGCCGACACGGCGCCGGGGATCCGGGAGATCGTCACGATGGGGAAGCCGGTGTTCGAGGTCTGGCGAGAGGAGTGGGATCTCGTGATCACGGACGCCCCTCCCCTCGGACAACTCCAGTCGTACCTCGCCGCCCCGGAGACCATCACCGGCCTGGTTCCGACCGGCGCGGTTCGCGAACAGGCTTCCCGCCTCGAGGCCACACTTTCGGATCCTGCGGTCAGCAGCCTCCTCCTGGTGACGATCCCCGAGGAGCTCGCGGTGCTGGAGACGCGCGAGGCCATTGCCCACATCGACGCGACCCGGCAGGTGATGATCGCCGGCGTCGTGGCGAATCGCGTGCTGGAACCGCTCGACGTCTCGGATGCCGCGATCGCAGATACCCCCGACGGGCCCCCGCGAGCCGCAGGCATGCTCCACAACGGATTGGCCGAGGCTCAGATGATCTGGCTCGAGGCTCTCCCGAACGACCCCCGCCTGCCGTTCCTCTTCGGCTTCCACACACCGGTGGAAGTGGCGGAGCGGCTCGCCGAGATCTGCGAGTCGTTCGCATGACGCACAGCACACGAACCTTCATCGTCACCGGCGCCGGAGGGGTCGGAAAGACCACGATCTCAGCCGCAACCGCGATCCGCCTGGCCGGACCCGACTGCCGCACGGTCGTCATGACGGTCGATCCTGCGCGTCGTCTTGCGGACGCGCTCGACCTACACAGCCTCTCGAACGATCCGACACCGGTGCCCGGCGTCACCGGATTGTGGGCCTCGACCCTCGATGCCAGTGCGTCGTGGGAAGGCGTGGTGCACCGCTACAGCGATCCCGAAGTCGCCGAGCGGCTCCTCCAGAATCACTACTTCCGGGCAATCGCTGATCGGTTCCCTGCGGCTCAGGCGTTTGCGGCCACCGAGACGATGTCGATGATGATCGAATCGGGGAATTGGGACGCGATCGTCGTCGACACACCTCCGTCGGCAGGCGGCCTCGACTTCTTTCTTGCTCCTTCCCGGACCGCCGACCTCGTCGGGGGCAGGTTGCTCCATTGGCTCACCGGAGCGCAACTCCCCGGTCGACGGTTCCTGTACCGCTTCACCGGACGCCCGTTGCTCAAGATCGCAGACACCGTCCTCGGCGGTGCACTCCTCGAAGACGTCGCAGAGTTCCTCATCGACCTGCGCACGATGCACGACCGCCTATCGGCTCGCGCTGCGATCATCCAGCAGCACCAGCAGCGGGCCACAACCGTTGTGGTGACGACCGCGGACCCGGCCCCGGTTGCCGAGGTGCTGCGCTTCTTCGAGGAGCTCACGGAAGTCTCGATCGCTCCGGCCGCGGTTCTTCTGAACCGGGCGCTCCCCGTGGAGTGGGCGGATGCCGCGCGCAATCCAATCCGCGGGATCCCGGATCCGGAAGTGCGTGCGGTCCTCAAGGCCAACCTCGTGCGATGGGGCGGAGAAGCTCGCCGGCAGGCAACCTCGATGGAGGGCATCGCTCAACGCTACGGCGTGCCGCTCCTCACGGTTCCGTGGATCTCGGAACCGCCGACCGCGGTCGAGAGCCTCACCTGGATGCTCGACGGTGTTGAAGGACTCGACACGCTGATCTGACGGGTCGTCAGAGCACCACCGAAGGCCCGAGGAGTTCCCGCAATTCTGCGAAGAGCGCGGTTCGCGGCTCGACCCGATGATCGTTGCCGAGCTGGATCACCCGCTCTCCTCCATCCGACACCATGTGGAGGAACACCCCCGCGTTGCCGGGATGGTTGGAGAGCACGGCCCGGAGCTGCTCGACCGTGGATCGCGACATCCTCGTAGCGGGGACGCGGAGCCGAACGACCGAATCGAGGTCGAACCGCGGTTCCTGAACCTGCTGAGCGATCATCTTCACATCGTCGCCCCGATGGTCGACCCGACCGGTGATCACCAGCACGGCATCCTCGCGAATCATCGGACCGAATTCGGCGACCGTACGCGGGAAGCACACGACCTCGATCGAACCTTGCAGGTCTTCGAAGCTGAAGAAGTACATCGGCTCGCCGGCCTTCGTGTATCGGGTATTGATCGAACCGACCACACCCCCGATCGTCGCCGTGGCCTTGTCCTCCATGTCCCACATGCCGGGGACCGACGTCGAGCACATGGTCTCGATGGCATTTTCGAGTCCGAGCAGCGGGTGGTCGGAGACGTAGAGGCCCAGCATCTCCTTCTCGAAACCCAACTGGATCTTCTTGTCCCATTCGACGTCCGGCACCACGAGGCCCGTGTTCTCGACCTCGGAGTCGTCTCCCCCGAAGAGGCTGTACTGGCCCATCTCCTCGGAGCGCCTGCGCGCGATGGTGGCATCGAGGGTGTCGTGGGCGACTTCGAGCAGACCTCGCCTGGTGTGCCCGAGAGCGTCGAACGCTCCTGCCTTGATCAGCGACTCGATGGTTCGCTTGTTCAAGGCACTCACATCGACGCGGTCGACGAAGTTGCCGAAGTCCGTGAACGCGCCGCTCGCTGTACGTTCTTCGACAATCTGGGCGACGACCGCCTCGCCAACGTTCCTGATCGCGGAGAGCCCGAACGCGATGGAGCCGTCAACGCCGACGAAGTCGGATTCCGAAACGTTCACGTCGGGGACATGGACCGGGATTCCCATGATGCGGCACTCGTGGAGGTAGGTCGCGGTCTTGTCTTTGTCGCGTTTGACGGCGGTGAGCAGCGCCGCCATGTACTCGGCGGGATAGTGGGCCTTGAGCCACGCCGTCTGATACGCGATCAAGGCGTACGCCGCAGAGTGAGACTTGTTGAAGCCGTACCCGGCGAAGTGCTCGATGAAGCCGAACAGTTCCCTGCCGAGCTTCTCCGGGTGCCCGTTCTCGACGCACCCGGCGACGAACGCGGCTTCCTGCTCCTTCATGACAGCCGGAATCTTCTTCCCCATGGCCTTGCGAAGCATGTCGGCTTCGACCATCGAGAAGCCGGCCATCTTCTGAGCGGTCTGCATGACCTGTTCCTGGAACACCATGATCCCGAACGTGTCGCCGAGCACGTCCTCCAGGTCTGGGTGCGGGTACTCGATCGGCGCCTTGCCGTTCTTGCGGTCGGCGTACTCGAGATGCATTCCGGCACCGAGCGGGCCCGGCCGGTAGAGAGCGTTCAGCGCGATGAGGTGTTCGAAGATCTCCGGCTTGAGGTTTCGCATGAGCGCCCGCATGGGGCCGCCCTCGAACTGGAAGATGCCCATCGAGTCGCCGCGCTGGAGCATCTCGTACACCAGAGGATCATCCAGCGGCACGTTGTCGATATCGGGGCGTTCCTTGGTATTCCGCTCGATCAACTCGAGCGAGCGTTCGATGGTGGTCAGGTTGCGGAGGCCGAGGAAGTCCATCTTGAGGAGCCCGAGCGCCTCGACTCCGTGCATCTCGTACTGCGTCACGACTTCGGCGTCTGAGCCCTTGCGTTGGATCGGCACCACGTCGGTGAGGGGGTCCGGTGAGATGACGACGGCCGCGGCGTGGATCGAGTCCTGCCTGCGGAGTCCTTCGAGACCGCGTGCCGCCTCGATCACCTCGCGAGTGATCGCATCCGACTCGTAGAGTTCGCGAAGCCCGGCGGCCGCCTGGTAGTGGTCGCGTTCGGCCTGGGCCCCCTCGCGACCGGGATCGACGAGACACTCGGCCAGGGTCGCGTCCTTGCCGAGAATGGCCGGAGGCATCAGCTTCGCTGCCCGGTCTCCGACACCGTACGGGTGGCCGAGGACCCGGGCGGCGTCACGGATCGCCTGCTTCCCCTTGATGGTGGAGAACGTGATGATCTGGGCAACGTGGTCGGACCCGTACAGCTCGGCGCAGTACTGGATCATCTCGCCGCGGTAGCGCTCATCGAAGTCCATGTCGATATCCGGCATCTGCCGACGGCCGGGATTGAGGAACCGTTCGAAGATGAGGCCGTAGGCGATCGGATCGAGATCGGTGATCTCGAGGCAGTACGCGACGATCGATCCGGCCGCGCTCCCCCGCCCCGGTCCGGTCCGTATCCCGCGCTGGCGGGCGTGCCGGATCAGGTCCCATACGATGAGGAAGTACGCCGAGAAGCCCATCTCGGCGATGACTCTGAGTTCATACTCCAGCCGTTGCGTGATCTCGTCGTCGAACGCGCCGTATCGTTTCCTGGCGCCGTCCATCACCAGGTCTCGCAGGTAGCCGTCCTCGTCCATGCCGTCGGGGACCGGGAACTGTGGGAGCAGGATCTTGCCGAACTCGAGTTCGGTAGTGACGCGTTCGGCGATCAACAGGGAGTTGTCGGCCGCCCCGGGGTAGCGGTCGTCCGGGAAGATGTCCCGCATCTCACGAGCGGTCTTCACATAGAACTGATCTCCAGAGAAGCGGAATCGGTCCACGTCGCTCTTGTTCGCCCCGGTCTGGATGCACAGCAGAACATCGTGTGCGTCGGCCTCGTGGGCGTAGGTGTAGTGGCTGTCGTTCGAGGCGAGGAGCGGGGCGTTGATGTCGCGCGAGATCTGGATCAGGTCGTCCATGATCCGCTGCTGTCCCTCGATGCCGTGGTCTTGAACCTCGATGAACCAGTTGTCGCGCCCGAAGATGTCCTGGTACATCGCGGCTGCTTCCACCGCAGCTTCATAGTCGCGGACCTGGCCGACGTTCCCTTCCTCGTTGGAGCCGTCCGGCGCCAGCATCTGCGCCACATGACCGCCGAGGCACCCGGACGCGGCGATGATTCCCTCGCTGTGCTCGGCGAGCAGTTCGCGGTCCATCCGAGGCTTGTAGTAGAAACCTTCGAGGTAGGCCAGCGACGCGAGCTTCATGAGATTCCGATAGCCGGTCTCGTTCTCTGCGAGCAACGTGAGGTGGTAGCGCTTGTCCTCACGACGCGGCAGCCGGTCGAAACGCGAGCCGGCCGTGACGTACGCCTCGATACCCAGGATCGGCTTCACACCGGCATCGAGCGCAGCCTTGGTGAAGTCGATGACGCCGTACAAGACGCCGTGATCGGTGATCGCGATCGCCGTTTGGTTGTCGGCGGCCGCCGCCTGCACCATGTCCTTGACGCGCGCCGCACCGTCGAGCATCGAGAACTCGGAGTGAACATGGAGATGGGCGAAACCGTCGCGAGGCAACGGGGCTCCTCAGTACGCGAACTACAGACATGTAAGCATGACGCGTGTTGCCATGCGAGACCGAATCACGATCTGTCCCCGCAACGCCTATCCTCGAATCATCTTCCCGCGAAGGAGCACTATGCGCATCGGAATCCTCACCGGCGGCGGCGACGTACCCGGTCTCAACCCTTCGATCAAGTCGGTCGTGACTCGCGTCGCCCACGAGGGCCACGAAGTCGTGGGCATCCGTCGCGGCTGGGGTGGCCTCCTCAATGCGAACCCCGCCGACCCCGAGTCGCTCGCCGAGAACTTCCTCGAACTCGACCCGGTGACCGTCCGAACCGTTGACCGCTCCGGCGGCACATTCCTCCATACCAGCCGCACCAACCCGGCCAAGGTCCGCAGGAGCGAGTACCCGGCGTTCCTCGGTGATCCACCGGAGGGTGATGGACCGTTCGATGTCACCGACCATGTGCTGCGGGTCATAGAAGCGATGCGCATCGACGTTCTCATCCCGATCGGCGGCGACGACACGCTGTCGTACGGCCTTCGCATGCATGAAGAGGGCGTTCCGGTCATCGCAATCCCGAAGACGATGGACAACGACGTTCACGGGACCGACTATTGCATCGGTTTCTCGACCGCCGTCAGTCGTGGCGTCGAGTTCATCCACAATCTCCGGACCAGCACGGGAAGTCACGAGCGCATCGCGATCGTTGAACTGTTCGGCCGCTATTCGGGCGAAACGTCGCTGATCACCGCATACCTCGCAGGCGTGGACCGAGCGCTGATCTCGGAAGTCCCGTTCGACATCGATCGACTCGCTGAACTTGTGATGCGCGACAAGCGGGATAACCCGTCCCACTACGCGATGGTCACAATCTCCGAGGGTGCAACGATCAGCGGCGGAGAGATGGCACTGTCCGGCGATTCGGACGCGTACGGTCACCGGAAACTGGGCGGTATCGGCCAACAGACCGGCGACCTCCTCAAGGAGCGGACCGGCCAAGGCATCATCAACCAGACCGTCGGGTACCTCATGCGTTCCGGCCGGCCGGACTCTCTCGACCTCATGGTCGCGACGAACTACGCCGTGATGGCCGCCGACCTCGCGATCGAGGGCGCATCGGGACGGATGGTCTCACTGCGCGGCGGCACCTACACCCACGTTCCGATCTCGGTCACCGGCGAGGGCGTGAAGCGTGTCGACATCACCGAGCTGTATGACTCGGTCAACTACCAGCCCAAGGTCAGGCACGTCACTGGAAAGCCGATGTTCCTCTACTAGGCCTCTACGAAGAACTCCAGGAGATGGAACGATGAGTGTCATTGGTGTCCTCACGGCCGGCGGCGATTGCCCCGGCCTGAACGCCGTAATCCGCGGTGTCGTCGCTCGTGCCGACGAGCACGATTCCGAAGTGCTCGGAATCAAGAACGGTTGGGAGGGACTCATGAACGGCCTGACCGTCTCCCTCGATCGAGATTCCGTGCGGGGAATCCTGACGCGGGGAGGCACCATCCTCGGTACCTCCCGCATGGACCCCTATGTCCACGGCGACGGATACGCCTCGTGCGAGCGCACGATCAAGGCGAACGGCATCGACAGCCTCATCGTGGTCGGCGGAGACGGGACCCTCCGGTCTGCGTTGAAACTCTCCGAGGAGGGCCTGTCGGTCGTCGGCGTTCCGAAGACGATCGACAACGACATCTGCGGCACCGACATCACGTTCGGTTTCGATACCGCGGTCAGCATCGCCACCGAAGCCATCGACCGCCTCGCAACAACGGCCGAGGCTCACAACCGGGTCATCGTCGTCGAGGTGATGGGCCGGACCAAGGGCTGGATCGCCACCTACGCCGGGATTGCCGGCGGTGCCGACGCCATCATCATCCCCGAACACGAGTACGACATCAACGAGATCGTCGCAACCCTGCGACGACGTCACCGCAAAGGCATCAAGTATTCAATTGTCGTCGTCGGCGAGGGCGTCTCTCCTCCGCCCGGCTTCGAGCCAATCGCTCAGAGGAAGGATGCGTTCGGTTTCGACCGCCTCGGCGGGGTCGCCTACCCGATCGCCGCAGCCATCGAAGAAGGCACCGGGTTCGAGTCCCGGGTCTCGGTACTCGGCCACGTCCAGCGCGGCGGCACACCGTCCGCGTTCGACCGCGTCCTCGCGACGCGCCTGGGTGTCGGGGCTGCCGACTTTGCCGCCGAGGGCATGTCGGGTGTGATGGCCGCCCTGCGAGGTGCGGACATCGTTCCGGTGCCGCTCAGCGAGGCCGTCGATTCGATTCGCGGTGTTCCCGACCAGTTGTACAACACCGCAGCGTCGTTCTTCGGATAGCCGTCAGGCGGTTGGGGCCGCACCGCCGAGCGGCGGGAGCTTACGCGGACCGGAGACCTTCGGCGACTCCGTTTTCGGATCCGGTGCCTCGATCGCGGCCTCGAGCAGCTCGGCGAACGCCTCCAGCACGATATCCCCGAACACATCCAGGTCGGGCATGACCTCGAAGTCGCCGTTGATTCCCCACGACACGGTGCCGTTGTAGGAGAACATCGCGATGCCGACGCCGTGCGTCCGCCAGAGCGGTACCAGCGGGTAGGACGCCTCGAGCTCGGCGTCGAGCATGTACAGCGGGAACTGCGGCCCGGGGACATTCGTCACGGTCATATTGAACGGACGGGCGTTGGCGGCCAGTCGCGCACCGAGAGCCACGAGCGTCGCGGGGGCGCCGGTGGAGACCCGCACGAGGGTCGCCGCACCCAGCGCCGAATTGGTCTCCTTGAGGCGCTCGGTCTCCCTGCGCACGATCGCGAGGCGCTCCACCGGATCGGGCTCGCCGAGCGGGAGTCCTGCGAGCCACATCGCCACCTGGTTGCCGAGGGTTCCGGCCTGATTCTTGCCGCGGACACTGACGGGAGCCATGACACGAAAGTCGAGAGACTCGAGATCGCGCTCGGGAACGTCGCGGCGGTCGACGAGGAACCGGCGCACCGCACCTGCGACGGTGGCCAGCAAGACATCGTTGACGGTGCCCCCGAGCCTGTTCTTGATCATCTTGACGTCACCGAGTGGCATGTCCACCCAGGCGAACCGTCGGCCCGGACCGATGTCGCCGTTCATCGGAGTCCGCCCGGTCGGGATCAGCCAGCCGGATGCCAGCGACGCCCCGACCGCCTGCACGCGATCGCTGATCGAGTCCAGGAGTCCTGCGGCGTTCCCCGCGATGGTCCGAAGGTTGCGCAGCGCCCCGATCGAGCCGGTGATGCGCCGCGTCGTCTCGCGCACCAGCAGTTCCGTGCCGTTCGGGACGGACCGGGGCTCGTAGACGGGCCCGGGCGTGATCTCGTCCGTGGGGGCCGGTGACATGAGCACGGCCATGAGATCGACACCGGACATACCGTCGATCATGCAGTGGTGGATCTTCGTGACGATCGAGAACCGGTTGTTGTCGAGGCCCTCGACCACCACCATCTCCCACATCGGCTTCGTCCGATCGATGTGTTGCGACATCAGCCGACCGGCGATTCGCTTCAGCTGTGCGTCGGTTCCGGGTCGGGGAAGGCCGACATGCCGGATGTGGTAGTCGATGTCGAAGTGCTCGTCGTCGACCCACACCGGGTGTTGCTCGATCGGAACGCGCGCGAGCCGCTGCCGGTACCGCGGGATCATGTGCAACTTCGAGGCGACGAACTCCTTGAGGAGTTCGACGTCGATGCCGCCATCCGGCTTCGCAAACGAACCGGCGCTGAAGATCGTGACCGCTCCGACATGCATATGAGTCGACCGTGACTCGAGCGCGAGGTAGGAGTTGTCCAATGAAGACAGGCGTTCGTAGTGGATCGTCATCGCACCTCCGGTGGGCAATCTAGAGCGGTGAGCCGGCTGCGCAACCTGGTATCCGGCTCACGCAATGGTCCCGTAGGTCGGCTCGCCGAGGCTTTCGAGTGACCCGAGGAGGTCGTCCGGAATCGCCGAGTGGACCGTTATCGGCCCTGAACCCGATGGACGCTCGAACGAAAGCGATGCCGCATGGAGCCACGTCCGACCCGGATCTCCCGCCGAGCGCCGCTTCGTCCCGTACACGGGATCCCCGACCACCGGATGCCCGATCGAGCGCATGTGGACCCGGATCTGGTGGGTTCTCCCGGTCTCGAGCGAGACGCGTGCGAGGGACACCTCGGCATCATCCCATTCCGCGACACGCCGGAAGTGGGTACGGGCGTGGCGGCCCGTCTCGATCACCGTCATGCGCGTGGGTTCGGCCGGGTCGCGTCCGATCGGCGCGTCGATCGTCCCGGTCGCACTCGAGAACCGGCCGACGACCAACGCCCGGTAGTCGCGCTTGACTTCGCGCCGTTTCAGGGCCTCTTGGAAGAACTGGAAGGAGTCGGCATTCCTCGCAACGATGAGGAGCCCGGACGTATCGCGGTCGATCCGATGCACGATCCCCCACCGGCAGTCCGCCGGGAGGTCGGCGATCTCCGGATACCGCGCCAGGAGGCCGTTGGCGAGCGTCCCCGCCGGCCGTCCGGCCCCTGGATGGACCACCAGTCCGGCAGGCTTGTCGACGACGATCACGCTCTCGTCCTCGTATGCGACGTCGAACTCGACCGTCGCCTCCGGATAGACCCGTTCCACCTCGTTCGCGAGGTCGACCTCCAGCACATCACCCTCGACGACCGGCGCCGAACCGGCAAGGATCTCGTCCCGCCGTCGGACACCGCCGGAGTCGACCGCCAACCGCGCGAGGCTGCGACTGATGCCACAGAGTACGGCCACGGCGCGATCGGCGCGGGAACCGTCGAGATCCGAGGGGACTACGAAGCATTGCGTCATCGTCGGAGAAACGCCCCGATCAGAAGCAGCGCAACGCCGACGTTGATAGCGATGTCGGCCACGTTGAAGGTTGCGAAGAAGGGCACGTTGATGAAGTCCACGACCGCCCCGTCGAGCAGGCCGCCGCCGCGGAATACCCGATCCAGGAGGTTGCCGATGGCCCCGCCGAGCACCATTCCGAGTGCGATGGCGTCGAGGCGTCGACCGGTCGCGCGCAAGGCGAAGAAGATCATGACCACGACAGCGATGACCAGGAGGGCGATGACGGCGCCTCCCTTGGCGAAGAACGAGAACGACGCTCCGGTGTTGAAGACGAGCTTGAGGTTCAGCCAGCTCTCGATGATGACAATCGGTCGGCCGGCGAGTTCGTCAACAGCCCAGGCCTTGCTTGCCTGATCGGCGATGACGACGAGAAGGGCGACGAGCCCGGCAAGGACGCGGAGGTTCAGCGCCGAGACGCTGCTTCCACCGTCATCGTCGCGTACGGCAGGGCTTCCAGCCTCGCCAGCGGGATCGGGTCCCCCGTTATCTCGCATATGCCGTAGAGACCCTTCTGCATCCGGTCCTGTGCGTGGAGCACCTTTTCGAGGAGCTCTTTGACGTTCTGCTCGACGGAGATATCCATCTCCATCTCGAGCGCATGTGAGCCCCCGTCGGCATTCTCCGGGTCGGGGTTGTGCTCCGAGGCACCTTCCGCGAGCCGTCTGGCGTCACGTTGCCGATCGATTTCGTCAAGGATCGCCGCGAGGCGGGCACGCTCACTCTCGAGCTTTCGCTCGAGCCGTTCCAGCGTAGAAGCTGCAAGCTGTCGGGCCATGACCCCCTCCGATGCGAGCGGGCACGATAGCATCGCACGCGAGGAGAACCGTGTCTCATCGCTCGAGGATCCGTCTGAGAAGAGCGACATCGCCCCCGCGAACGAGCACCACCTTGGTGCGCGAGGTCTGGCCGCTCACGATTGAGGCCCTTCCCCCGAACGTGTCCTCGATGAGATCCGTCACGGCCCGATTGGCGCGGCCGGCCTCGGGCGGGGCCGACACCCGGACCTTGATCGCGTCGCCGTGTCGTCCCGTGATCTCCGTTCGCGATGCACCCGGCACAACGTGCACGCGCAGTGTCGCGCCATCCGGGTGGTCGGAGATCGGATTCACCACTCCAACGTACCCGATCGTGACCGGTATCTGCCTCAACAACGTTTGCGGTTCGAGTACTCTCCGGTCACGCAACGACGGGGACGCGCCTCTGGTGGGTCCGTGGTATCAGCGATCCGGCGGCGGTGAGAGGCCGGAACCACGCATCAGCGGACATCACCCCCGAGCAACGGGAAGAATCCGGCATCGCCGGTTGTAGAACCCGTCGGCAATCTCCGCCGCGAAGGAGCCAACGAGTGGCCGGTCCAGCATCGGCAAGCCGGGTGGTACCGCGGGCCACCTCGTCCCGGCGCCAGTCACAACGCCGGAGGACTCGTGAACGAACAGCAGCCCACTTCCCCATTCTCCCGGGTCGCGCCCGGGGTCGACCTTCCGGCTCTCGACGCCCGCGTCCTGGACCTCTGGGACCGCATCGGGGCGTTCCGCACCTCCGTCGAGCAACGCCCCCCGGAGTCCGAGTACACCTTCTACGACGGCCCTCCGTTCGCGACCGGTAGCCCTCACTACGGACACATTCTCCAGGGTGTGGTCAAGGACATCGTCCCGCGGTATTGGACGATGCGCGGCCACCGCATCGAACGCCGATTCGGTTGGGACACGCACGGCCTGCCGGTTGAAATGGAGGTTCAGAAACTCCTCGGCGTATCCGGCCCGAAAGAGATCGAAGAACTCGGTGTCGCGAAGTTCAACGAGACGGCCCGCGAGTTGGTCAATCACACCGCGACCGATTGGTACGACATCACCAGGCGGATCGGACGCTGGGTCGACTTCGACAACGACTACAAGACGATGGACGTCACCTTCATGGAGTCCGTCTGGTGGGGCTTCAAACAACTCTGGGATCGTGGCCTGATCTACAAGGCGTTCAAGGTGCTCCCCTATTCGTGGGGAGCCGCGACCTCGCTCTCGAACTTCGAGGTGAACCTCGGTGGCTATCGCGACGTCGAAGACCCTTCGATCACGCTGCGCCTCGCGGTAACCGACGGGAACGAGCACGCCGAGATCGGCGACTACCTGCTCGTCTGGACGACAACGCCGTGGACGCTCCCGGGGAACCTCGGCGTCTCGGTCGGTCCCGGCATCGAATACGCACGCGTTCTCGATGGCGGAGACCACTACTGGGTCGCGAGGGAGCGGATCGACACCATCTGGCCGGAGGATCCGCCGGTCGTCGTCGCCACGGCAACCGGCCGGGATCTCCTCGGTGTCGGATACGAACCGCCGTTCCCGCATTTCGCCGAAGAACGCGCCAACGGGGCGTTCCAGGTCATCGCCATGGACGAGGTCACAACCGAAGACGGCAGCGGGCTGGTCCACACCGCCCCCGCGTACGGCGAAGCCGACTTCCTTGCATTCCGCAATGCAGGCATCGACGTCCTCGTCGACCCGGTCGACCTCGAAGCACGCTTCACGGACGAGGTTCCGGAGGTCGCCGGTCTCCACGTCAAGGCGGCGGACCCGGTCATCGTCCGCATCCTCAAGGACCGGGGCATCATCGTGCACTCCGGGACGATCCACCACAGCTATCCGTTCTGCTGGCGAACCGACACCCCGCTCATCTACAAGGCGATCCCGAGCTGGTACGTCAACGTCGAGTCGATCAAGGATCGCATGGTCGAGTTGAACCGGAAGATCCACTGGGTCCCGGATTATGTCGGGTCGAAGCGATTCGGGAATTGGCTCGAAGATGCACGGGACTACGCCATCTCCCGGAATCGCTACTGGGGAACGACCATCCCAGTCTGGGAGTGCGACACCTGCGACGCCACCGACTGCCTCGGCTCGGTTGCCGACCTCGAAGCCCGCAGCGGCGTGCGAACCGACGATCTCCACAAGCACATCCTCGACCCGATCACGTGGGGCTGCACCGAGCCCGGATGCAGCGGGACGATGGTGCGGGTGCCTGAGGTGCTGGACACGTGGTTCGACTCCGGTTCGATGCCATTCGCCCAGGTGCACTATCCGTTCGAGAACAAGGAGCGGTTCGAACGGACCTTCCCTGCGGACTTCATCGCCGAGGGCCTCGACCAGACCCGTGGCTGGTTCTACACGCTGCTCATGCTGTCCACCGGGATCTTCGACACGGCGCCGTTCCAGAACTGCGTGGTCACCGGATTGATCCTGGCCGAAGACGGCCGCAAGATGTCGAAGAGCCTCAAGAACTATCCCGATCCGTCCCACGTGCTCGACGAGTTCGGCGCAGACGCGCTCCGGACGTATTTGATCAACTCGCCGGTGGTGCGGGCGGATCCGGTCCGGTTCTCCGAGGACGGCGTTCGCGAGGTCGTGCGCACGGTGCTGTTCCCTTGGTGGAACGCCCTCTCGTTCTTCACGACCTACGCCGAGGCCGATGAGATCACCGATGCCGATCTCGAGGCGGCACCGCCGGTGAACGAGCGTCCCGAGATCGACCGGTGGATTCTCTCGGTCCTGCAGAGCTTGGTCTCCCAGGTCAACGAGGAGATGGAGGCATACCGCCTCTTCGCCGTCACGGCACCGATTGTGGGGTTCGTCGAACACCTCACGAACTGGTACATCCGGCGCACCCGTCGCCGCTTCTGGGCGCGCCGCGGAGATGCCGATCAGAGCGACAAACTCGCCGCCTTCGCCACGCTCCATGAAGTGCTGTTCACGTTCTCGACCGTGGCTGCCCCGATGCTGCCGTTCATGTCGGAGGAGATCTACCAGCATCTCGTCCGCCCGGAGCAGACGTCGGCGGTCGAGAGTGTCCATCTCCTCGACTTCCCGGATGCCGATCCTTCGCTGATCGACACCGAGCTCGAGATGGCGATGGCCGCCGTACGGACCGTGGTCAACCTCGGCCACGGCCTCCGCAAACGGAACGACCTGCGCGTTCGCCAACCCCTCGGCCTCGTCACGATCGTCACCCGCGACCCGCTCGTCGCTACAGCGATCGAGACCCACCGAGCTCTCATCTGCGAGGAATTGAACGTGCACGGATTCGAGGTGCATGCCGACGAGTCGGATCTGGTGGTGCTGTCGGCCAAGGCCGACTTCAAGCGCCTCGGGCCAAGACTCGGCAGTGGCACCGGGGCGGTAGCGGCGGGAATCGCGTCCCTCGATCACGCAGCGATCGCTGCGCTCCTCGAAGGCGGGGAGACGACGGTCGGGGCCACGGCAATCACCGCGAGCGACATCGTCGTCAGCAGGACGCCCCACCAGGGCACCGTGGTCGCCACGGAAGGCGCCATCACCGTCGCCCTCGATGCAACGCTCACGGAGGACCTCCTCACTGAGGGGGTAGCCCGCGAGTTGGTGAACCGAATTCAGCTACTGCGCCGCTCCGATGGTCTCGACGTCACCGATCGCATCGCTCTGCAGTGGACCTCGTCGTCCGACCGGGTCATCGAAGCGTTCAACCGCTTCGGAGACTTCATCGCGGGCGAAGTTCTCGCCGTCGAGATTGCGCGAGACGAGATCGTGGACGTCGCGCCGATCGACATCGACACGCTCACCGTGGTGCTGAAGATCTCAGCCGTCTGATCAACGGCAGATGATCCCGCTCAGCAGAGAGATGCCGAGAATGAGGATCAGTGGCGAGAGGTCGAGCGCGGCCCCGCCGATCCGTAGCGGAGGGACAACGTTCCGGATCGGGCGCAGAATCGGATCGATCGCCCGTGACAGACGCGTCATAGAGACGCCGGACGGGGTGATCCCATCCAAGTCGGCCGAACGACACCACGTAGCTGAGGACGATCCATCCGATGAGGACCCAAACCACCAGCTGCAGCAGGCCGCAAATGAGCTCGAGTACCACTCAGCTTGAACCGTAGAGGCCGAGCGCTGCGAGGCGGTCGAGTTCCGCACTGCTCACCGCAACACCGGCCGGTGAAACGAGGATCACGCCCTGAGCGATCTTCGCCATCTTCCCGTCGAGGGCGTAGGTGAGCCCGGACGTGAAGTCGACGAGGCGCCGCACCATCTCCGGTTCGGTACTGCGCAGATCGAGCACGAGCGGCCGTCCCGACCTGATACCGTCGGCGAGTATCTGCGCATCTGAGAAGTTGCGCGCAACGATGATCTCAGTCTGTGGGGAGGGCCGCTGCATGGACTCCAGCGGTCGGCTGGTCTCCGAGCCCGGCTGAACGTACACGCCGGCTTCGGCGTACTCCCACGAGGAGTTCTGACGGTTCGCCGCGGCCGGCGGATCGACCCGTCGTCCGGCGACACTTCCCGGCGGACGGGCGGTCACGACGCGGGGCTGTCCACCTGCAGCGGGAGCGGGCGGCGGAGCCACACCGGTCGCCGTTTGCTCTCCATCGGCGTCGTCGTCGACAAGGCCGAGATAGAAGAGCGTCTTCTGCCAGAACGTTGCCATAGTCAATCCTCAGTGGAGCGTTCGCTGATTCCGTTGTTCGTAGGGTCAAAGATAGCCCGTCCCACGCGAACGATGCTTGCACCCTCCTCGATGGCCACCTCGAAGTCGTCCGTCATGCCCATCGAAAGCTCGACGGCCTCGGGGTGGTCCAGGCGCATCGTCTCGCCCAGTTCCCGGAGTCCCGAGAACCACGGGCGCGCCTCTTCGGCGAACCGGACCCTCGGGGGGATGATCATCAGCCCGTGCACGGGGATACATCGCTCAACCAGGAGATCGGCCACGCCGCATACCTCGACCGGGTCGAACCCATGCTTCTGTGGTTCGGCAGCGAGGTTCACCTCGAGCAAGACGGGCGGAGGATCCTCGAGTCGGGCCCACGGTTCGACCAGGCTCGCTCGGTCGAACGAGTGGAGAAGCGCCGTCGACGGTGCGATCGTCTTGATCGCCACGCCGCTGAACGTTCCCGACGAAGTGCCACTCGATATCGTCCGGGAGGCCGGCCCCAATACGTTCCTGCAGCCCCTGTGGCCGGTTCTCGCCGAAGAGGCGCTGCCCGGCTTCGTACAGTTCGCGCACCTGTTCGTTCGACCGGCCCTTCGAGACCGCGAGCAGCCGCACCGTTGCGGGATCGCGTCCGGCGCGCACTGCTGCCGCGGCCATCCGCTCCCTGACGTCGTTCAGCGCTCGGGTACCCATGCCACCGCGATCTGTCGATGAGGCGTTCCATCCCGACGATAGGACCACAGGTCCGGTTCGGTGAACGTGCACCGATCCGAACGCCACACCTCGAGCCCGCCCAGCTGGCGCTCCGCAGCACCCCGCAGGTCCACGCTCGGCGTTCCAAAGGTCGTGGTCGACGTATGGTGCGGGATCGCAGCGAGCACCTCTTCGCCCACTTCGTAGCAACACGGGCCGATCGAAGGGCCGATGGCCGCGCGGCGCGGCGTGTCGCCTCGCTCTCGTATGGCGTCGAGCCCAGCCGGTATCACCCCGGCGGCGACACCCCTCCATCCGGCATGGACGACGGCAATCGAGCGGTCTCCTTCGATGATGACGGGCACGCAGTCGGCCGTCGCGATCACCATGGGTAGCCCGGGGCGGTCCGTGACGAGACCGTCGGCATCGCCCGCACTACCGGTCCGCTCGACCCGGGCAACGACGGCGCCGTGCACCTGCCGGACGAATGCCCATTCCGTGGAGATGCTGAGCTCGGTCGAAATCACCTCGCGGGCATGGACATCGTCGCGCCCGTTCCCGTCGGAGGCGTCTCCGAAGGCGGCGCCGCGGAACCCCGCGGGTCGGATCATCCGCGGACGAACCCGGGGATCTCCATCTCGTCCGTCCCGTCGTCGTGATCCAGTCCGCCGGACTGGCCGAACGCACCGCCCTGACCCAACCCGTCATCCAGGGACGACCGGACGGTCGGAACGCTCACGGTCGGGGCCGATGTGAACGACTGACGCTGTTCATGCTCGAAGCCCGCTGCGATGACCGTGACCCGCATCTCGTCGCCGAGTGAGTCGTCGACAACCGCACCAAAGATGATGTTCGCGTCGTCGTCCGAATGATCGGCGACGATCGACGCCGCCGTCGAGACCTCGTGGAGCGTCATGTCGCCGGGTCCGGCGATCGAGAGCAGGACGCCGCGGGCGCCCTCCATCGACGTCTCGAGCAGCGGACTCGAGATCGCCTTTTCAGCGGCCTGCTGGGCTCGGCTGTCACCGGTCGACTGACCGATGCCCATCACGGCGGAACCGGCTTCGGACATCACGGTCTTGACATCCGCGAAGTCGACGTTGATGAGGCCGGGAGTCGTGATGAGGTCGGTGATGCCCTTGACCCCGTTGGTCAGGATCTCGTCGGCCATCCGGAACGCTGTGACCACCGGAGTGCTCGGGTCGGCGATCTCGAGCAGGCGTTCGTTCGGGATGATGATCAGCGTGTCGACCGCTTGCTTGAGAGCCTGGATGCCCTGTTCGGCCGCTACCGAGCGCCTCCGACCCTCGAATCCGAACGGCCGGGTGACGACGCCGACGGTCAGGGCGCCGAGCGACCTGGCGACCTCGGCGACGACCGGGGCGGCTCCGGTTCCCGTGCCGCCACCCTCGCCTGCGGTGATGAACACCATGTCCGCTCCGGTGAGCGCATCTTCGAGTTCGCCGCGATGCTCGTCGGCAGCCTCACGGCCGACTTCAGGGTTCGCCCCTGCGCCGAGCCCGCGGGTCGAGTCACGACCGATGTCGAGCTTCAGATCGGCGTCCGACATGATGAGCGCCTGGGCGTCGGTGTTCACCGCAATGAACTCCACGCCGCCGACACCGGCTTCAATCATTCGGTTCACGGCGTTGACGCCGCCACCACCTACACCGACCACTTTGATGACGGCCAGGTAGGTGTGTGGTGAGAGTTTCGGATCGGTCATGTGGTGGTCCTCCCGCGCAGGTGAATCAAGGTTAGTCCGAAGGTTGAGACTGTTCGAGTGTCTCCGTCTCACCTTCCAGTTGAGATTGAGGCGGCGCTACCGCCGGTCGGTTCGGCGCTGTGATGTCGATGCGGCTGCCGGCCTCGAGGCCGGTAGCGATGAGTGCTTCCAGGGCGGCGGCTTTGAAGGCCATTTCCGTCGGCCTTCCGAGAACAACCGTGTGCTCCGCCACGACCGCGGCGGCGGTGTCGCCGTCGATGGTCACCGTCGTCGATTCTCGAAGCGCCTCGGGCAGCGCAGCGATGAATTCGAGGGCTCCGAGTGTCCCCGAGTGTCCGATACGGTCCCCTTCTCGAAGGGCGCCCGTGCGGTCGGAGATCACGATCGGCGGTTGGGTGGTCTCGTCGACTTGTTCGACGAGCACCCCGTCGACGGCCGCGTTGAACCAGCCAAGGTCCGTCGTGACCGACGCAACCGGGACACGCTCACGAACATGGATCTCCACGCTGCCGGGCCAAGAAACGGTCACATCCGCCTCGGCAACCCATGGACTGGCGAGGAGCGCCGCCTCGAGCTCACCGGCGTCCACGGAGATCGTCGGGGTCCCGCTGCGCACCCCGAGGCGTTCGGCGATCGCGGCGGGGTCCGTGCGTTCGGCCCCCGTGACCGTGACGGTGCGGATGGAGAGGACCGGTGAGTTGATGAACCAGATGCCGACGGCGATCGCTCCGACGAGGACGACCAACCAGATCAGCCATTTCAGCCTGCCTCGAGCGCGCTCCTCGGTCACCTCGTGCCGACGTTCGGCGATCCGGTGGTCCATGGTGTTCATTCAGCCGTCTCCGGTCCCGCTGTCTCATCGCCGCATTCGTCGAACGCACCCGCAAACCGAATCTCGGGTGTCAGCCACACGCCGGTGGCATCACCAACACGCCGCCGCACGGACCACACGAGATCCCAAACGTCTTGTGCGATCGCATCATCGTCGGCAGTGAAGAAGTTGGCATGCATTTCCGACACCGCGACGCCTCCGCATCGCAACCCCTTGAGGCCGGCCTCGTCGATCAGCCGGCCGGCCGCGTCACCCGGAGGGTTCTTGAAAACCGATCCGGCATTGAACGTGCCTCCGGGTTGGTGCCGCTTGCGCCATCTCGTGATGTCACGGATGCGCGCCTCGGCTTCCGATCGCGAGCACGCAGATGTCGCGAATCGAGCGAACGTCACGAACTCGTCCGGTCCGATGTTCGAGTGCCGGTACGAAAGGTCGAGGACGTCCGGCGCCCTGGTCGACCGAATCCCGGTCGTGCGATTGACGATCACCGCCTCGACGAGGCACTGCGCGGTATCGCTCCCGTGTCCGCCGGCGTTCATCATCACCGCACCCCCGACGGTGCCCGGTATACCTGCGTAGAACTCGAGGCCGCACCGGCCTGCTTCGGCGCTCGCCCTTGCGAGGCGTGGGAGCGGTGCCGCTCCTCCGGCGATAACCGAGCCGTCGTCTTCGACGGCGATGTCGAGGAACGCGCCGCCGAGTCGGACCACCACTCCTGGGAAGCCACGGTCCGAGACGAGCAGGTTGCTGCCCTTGCCGAGGAGCAGGACATCGAGTTCGGGGGGTACCGATGCCAGCACCTGGTCCAAATGGCGATCGTCTTGCACCTCGACGAACAACGCAGCGGGGCCACCGAGCTTGTAGCTCGTCAGCGGTGCCAATGAGACTTCGCGCTGCACCCCGGCAATGGACGCGAGTGGGACGGTCACGACCGGCCACCAAGGCGGTCGCCAACATCGGTCCAGATCGTCGCCACATCTCCGGCACCCATGAGGATGAGCGTATCTCCCGGTTCGAGGCCGTCCGAGATTCGGCCCGGTACGTCGGCGAGGCGTTCGATGTACTCGACGGCGCCCCCGTCCGCCCGCACGGCCTCCGCGACGAGGCGACCTGTCACGCCGGGCTGCGGTTCCTCGCCCGCGCTGTAGATGTCGGTGACAATGATTCGGTCTGCGGCCGCGAGCGGTCCGCCAAAGGCGGGAGCGAGGGCCCCGGTCCTCGTGAAGCGGTGAGGCTGGAAGACCACCCAGACCCTTCCGTCGGTGATCGTCTGCGCTGCCTCAACGGTGGCAGCGACTTCGGTCGGATGGTGGGCGTAGTCGTCGATGATCGTGACGCCGGCGATCCTGGCCTTCACCTCGAAGCGGCGCCGCACTCCCCCGAAGTCGCGAAGCCCTGCGATAGCGCATGTCAGGTCGTAGCTCAGCTCGCCGAGGAGAGCGAGGACACCAGCGGCGTTCAACACCGCATGGACGCCGGGTTGTCGCAGGTGGACACGGTGCGATTCGCCGTTGTGCACCAACGAGAACGAGGTCGTCGGCCCGAGTTCGACATCGGACACGAGCCATGCGGCGTCTTCGCTCATGCCGTACCCGATGACGGTTGCCCGCTCGGCGAGGCGTCGCACGCCGGGATCGTCGATGCAACCGACGACGGGCCCGGGGGTGCGCCCGGCGACCTGGGCAAACGCCTCCTCGAGCGCCGTGACGGTCCGGTAGTAGTCCAGGTGGTCCGCCTCGATGTTGGTGACCCCGAGAGCGGCAATCTCGAGATGACGGAACGTTCCGAATGCTTCGTCGGCTTCGAGCAGCAGCGTCTCCCCGTCGCCGAGGTGGGCGCCGGTGTTGAGATCGGTAAGCTCGCCGCCAACGATGAACGAGGGGTCGAGGCCGCACGCCCGGAGTGCCGCAACGGCCATCGCTGTGCTCGATGTCTTGCCGTGCGTACCGGAGAAGCCGATCGTCGAGAAGGCGTCCGTGACGCCGTGCAGCAAAGCCGGCCGCCGGGCCGTGGTGATGCCGGCCTCTCTGGCGGCACGTAGCTCGACGTCGTTGTCAGGCACGGCCGACGACGCAACCACGACATCGACCGGACCGATTCGATCCGGTTGGTGCCCGATCCATGTCTCGACACCGACACCGGCGAGCGAGTCGACGATGTACGACGGTTTGAGATCGGATCCGGACACCGCGATCCCACGCTGGGCGAGGAGCTTGGCGAGTCCGGACATTCCCGACCCGCCGACGCCGATCATGTGGATCGACCGGATGTCCTCGATGGACACACTCCGTGGCTCAGTCATCGGCGATCTCCCTGAGGGCGGTTGCGATCCGCTGTGCGGCTTCCGGCCGTGCGACCGACCGGGCCCCGTCGCGCATCGTGGAGAGCCGATCGGGATCCTGAACGAGCGACGCGAGGCGATCGGGCACGGTTGCGATGTGTTCCTGTTCGATGATGATCGCCCCTCCTGCCCGTTCGAGGTCGTATGCGTTCATGGCTTGATACCCCTTCCCGGCCGGGAGTGGCACGACGACCGACGGCGTCGACGTCGCCGCCAGTTCGCTCACGGTCATTGCTCCGGCCCGGGACAGCACGACGTCCGATGCCGCGTAGAACATCTCCATGTCCTGCTCGAACGGCTTCGTGACCCAGTGGGCAGAATCCGCCGACTGCTCGGCCAGGGCGGCGTGGTGGTCCGCGCCGGTGAGGTGCAGAATCGAAAACGGCCGATCGGCGGCAGCGGCGAGAGACACCGCGGCGGAATTCAGAGCTTGTGCCCCAAGGCTCCCTCCGAAGACGCCAACGACCGGACGGTCCGGGTCGAGGCCGTAGCGTGCGAACGCCCGCGAGCGAATCGTCGAGCGATCGAAGCTCTCGAACGCCGGTGCCAGCGGATTCCCGACGAGCTCCGCGTCCTCGAACCGTGCGAGTGCGGGGGCAAACGCAACATACGTGCGTCGGGCCCGCCGCGCCACGTAGCGGTTTGCGACGCCGGGCACGGCGTTCTGCTCGTGGATGACGTAGGGCATCCCCGCCTTGCGCGCCCCCATCGCGGCCGGCACGCTGACATAGCCACCGAATACCGTGAGCACGCCCGGCGGTCGCTTCTTGAGCGTGCCGGCAACCACTGCGGCCGCCCGGCGAACCATCATTGGGATCGTCAGGTTGTCGACCGTCAGGGAGCGCTTGAGGCCGTGCACGTCGAGTTGAACGAGTTCGAAACCCGCCGCGGGCACAATCCGGGTCTCGAGACGATCCCCCCCGAAGAACACGATGTCTCCGGCATCCACGCCGGATTCGACGAGCGTACGCGCCACGGCGAGCGCCGGATAGATGTGGCCGCCGGTTCCGGCTGCGGCGAAGGCATAGGTCATGATGTCGCCGGATCGCTGATTCTCGTCCGAGAGATGTTCACAAGGATCCCGACCGCGGCGAGGGTGATGACCATCGCGTTGCCTCCCGAGGACACGAACGGAAGCGGCACCCCGGTGATCGGAAGCACAGCGACCACTCCCCCGACGTTGATGAGCGCCTGGAACGAGATCCAGGAGACGATGCCCACGGCGAGGAGGCGGCCGAACATGTCAGGTGCCGTCAATGCGATCCGAATGCCGACCCCGGCAAAGAACGCGAACAGGACGATCACCAGCGCCGCACCCACCAGGCCGGTCTCCTCCCCGATGATGGCAAAGATGAAGTCGGTGTGCGCGTTCGGCAGGAACGACCACCGAGCGCGGCTCGCTCCCAGACCGACGCCGAACCAGCCGCCGGTGCCGAGCGCCACGAGACTCTGCACCGCCTGGTGCCCGTTGCCGAGCGGGTCGGCGAATGGATCGAGGAATCCCGTGAAACGGGCCCTGCGGTAGTCCATTGAGAAGGCGCCAATGGTGCCGAGCACGGCAGCGATCCCGCCAAGGCCGACGACGAACCCGAGCGGGGCCGCAGATGAGAAGATCACGGCGAACGCGGCGCCGACAATGATCAGGGTCGTCCCGAAATCCGGCTGGGCGAGGAGCAGCGCGGAGACGATGCCGAGGATCGCAGCGATCGGCAGCACGAAATGGCCGACCGAACCGAGCAGCCGCTCCTTCTTCGCGAGTACGGCCGCAAGCACGATCACCGTTGTGAGCTTCGCAAGTTCGGCTGCCTGGATAGTCATCTGACCGACTTCGATCCAGCGACGCGCGCCACCTCGGACGTCGCCGACGACCAGCGTCGCCACGAGTCCGGCGATGGACACGAGGAAGATCAACAGCGCGAACTTCCGGTACCACCGGTACGGGACCTTCGAGAAGCCCGCAAGAGCGACGATCCCGAGACCGACCCACACGGCCTGCCGCTTGATGTAGTAGAGGTGATCACCAAATTCGCGAATCGAGATCACAGACGCCGCGGAGAGCATCGCCCCGAACCCGACGATGAGCAGCATCACGACCGGAACCACGAGGAAGACCGTCCGGCGATCGCTGAGATTCAACGACTTGGCGGCTCGCCGTTCGCGAATCGCCTCGCGCACCGACGGCCGAGCATCTTCGTCATCGGCGACAATCGGATCGGGCACGGCCTCGAGCATCCGGGTAGCTTGGTCGACCCCGCCGCTTCGGCCGGTCATTTCGAAGCCTCCAGTTCCGCGACGAGCTCGGCGAACCGATCGCCTCGTGCCGCGTACGAGGCGAACTCGTCGAAGCTCGCACACCCGGGAGCCAGGAGCACCGTGTCGCCGCTTCGAGCGACCCGGTCGGCGGCGGCGACGGCCTCCGCCAGGCCTCCAACGACGGTGATCGGCCCGTCGAACGCCGTGGCGACTTCGAGCGCGGCTTCTCCGAAGGCCACGACGTGGCGTACCGAATCGGGAGCGATGTCTGCGAGGTCGAGTTGCTTGTTCTGCCCCCCGGCGAGCAGCACCACGCTCTGATATGACGCCGCGGCGGCCCGTGCAGCGTGCGGGTTCGTCGCCTTCGAGTCGTCGATCCAGCGGATGCCGCCCTTGGTTCCGACGGTCCGACGCCGGTGGGACCCGGGTTCGAACGCACCCAGTACCGACGCGATGCCGGCTTCGGTTCCCCCGACGGATCCGGCGATCGCGGCTGCGATGCCGAGGTCTGACACGAACGACGGGTCCCCGGTAGCGAGCGGCAACCGGGCGCTTCCGACGACGAGGGAGCCGCGCTGAGGGCCGACACCGCCTGGCGGAACCGATGTCCCGCTGACCGGGACGGTTCGGCACGACGCCTGTGCGGCCAGGTCGCGCGCTCCGGCGTCATCGGCGTCGTACGCCAGCACATCGGTGGCATCCATGTTCTCGAAGATACGCGCCTTGGCCGCGACATAGGCGTCCACCGTGAGGTGCCAGTCGAGGTGGTCCGCGGCGACGTTGGTGATGCCCGCCGCCACCGGATGGAACCGGTCGATGAACCTGAGCTGGAAGCTCGATGCCTCGAGCACGACGACGGCCGCCGGTTCCGCACCGAGGCCGCATACCGGAATGCCGATGTTGCCGGCAGCCAGAGCGTCGACGCCGCTCGCGTTGAGCATGTCAGCGACGGCGCTGGTGACCGTCGTCTTGCCGTTGGTGCCGGTGACCGCGACGTACGGGACGGTCAGTCGCCGGGCGCCGAATTCGAGTTCGCTGATGACGGAAACATCGGCTGCCAGCGCCTGACGCAACGGATCCGAGTGCTCGGGGAAACCCGGGGACACGACCACCAGGTCGATGTCGCGAAGAAGAAGGTCCGTCCATGAGCCAGAGTGGACGGCATACCCGCGCTCGCGCAACGGCATCGTCGCCTTTGATGACCGGTCGTACACGGAGACGGAGTGCCCGAGCGTACAGGCGAGTCTGGCGGCCGCCACACCGCTCACCCCAGCCCCCAGGATCAACGTATTCACGGTGATCCTCCACCGGTGACATTGAGGAAGTCGGCATAGAACACCCCGACGCCGAGCGCGACGGCGATACCCGTCATGATCCAGAATCGGACGATCACCATGGTTTCGGGCCACCCCTTCAGCTCGAAGTGATGGTGGATCGGTGCCATCCGGAGGATGCGGCGGCCGAAGACCCGGAAGGCAAAGACCTGCCCGATGACCGAAAGCGTCTCGACCACGTAGAGGCCGCCGAGGAGAACGAGCAGCAACTGCGTATTGGTGAGCAGCGCCATGGCTGCGAGTGCGCCGCCGAACGCCTGGGACCCGGTATCGCCCATGAAGATATTGGCCGGTGCCGCATTCCACCATAGGAATCCGAGCGCGGCGCCGACTACTGCGGCGCCGAATCGGGCGAGGTCAAGAGCGCCGTTGATGTCGACGAAGTAGACGGCGATGTTCCTGAATTGCCAGAACGCGATCAGCACGTAGGCACCGAACACGAGCGACACCGAACCGGCGACCAGACCGTCGAGACCGTCGGTCAGGTTCACGGCGTTCGCCGAGGCGGTGAGCATGAAGAGCACGAGGAGGAAATAGAGGATCGGGCCGAGGTCGATGCCCAGAGGCCGGACGAACGACAGTTCCGTCGAGACGCCGATCTGCTGCGCTCCCCAGGCGAACGTGGCGGCAACCGCGAGCTGGCCGAGGAACTTCCACCGCTTGGACAAACCTTGGTTGTGCTTCCGTGCATACTTGGTGTAGTCGTCGAGAAACCCGATGAATCCCATCCCGACGAACGCAAGAACCGCCAGCAAGCCTTCCGGTGCGAAGGAGTAGACCCGGAAGTCAAACCCCTCACCGAGTGTCAGGACCCGGAAGTGCGCCCCCGCGTACCCGAGCAGTGCTCCGAAGATGATGACGACGCCGCCCATCGTCGGCGTGCCACGCTTGTGCATGTGGCCCCGAACATCCTCCTGGATGAACTGGCCGATGTTCCTCGCACGGAAGACCCTGATCGCGATCGGAGTGACGAAGATGGTGAACGCAAACGAGATAGTCGCCGCGATGAGGAGTTGAATCACGAGCCGGCCTCCTCCGTCAGGCGGGCGGCGAGTTCCTCGAGGCCGACGGCGCGGGACGCTTTGACAAGGACGACGTCGCCGTCCGCCACCCGTTCCCGGATCCATCCGAGCGCCTCGGCAGCATCGACCACGTTCTGCCCTCCAGCGGCTTCGGCAAGGCCGTGGTCGAGCCCGACGGTGATGACCTCCTCGATGCCGAGCTCGGCGGCAAGCCGCCCGATCCGTTGATGCTCAGACACGGTGACGGGTCCCAGTTCGGCCATCTCACCGAGGACGGCAAAGGTCCTCCCGGGCATGGCGGCAACGGTTCGCAGGGCCGCTTCCATCGATGTCGGGTTCGCGTTGTAGGCGTCGTTGACAACGGTGAAGCGTCCGGTTCGGATCTCCATGCGCCACGCCGATCCCGTGGCCGACGCCATCCCTTCCACGGCGGTTTCGGCTGGAACACCGATGGCCATCGCTGCCGCGAGCGCGGCGGCGGCGTTGAAGGCGTTGTGTGATCCGGCCATGCTCAACGTCAACGGGAACGCGCGAACGCCGACGTGGAGGACGAACGACGGGCGGCCGACCTCGTCGCTCGTCAGATTCGAGATCCTGACGGATGCGTATGGTCCGGTACCGAATGTGACCGTTGGCCCGGGATGGGGTCGATCGAGCCGCTTCTCACCGTCGGGAAGAATCGCTGTATGGCCGACCGACAGGCCCTCGATCAGCTCCCACTTCCCGTCCGCGATCGCATCGCGCGACCCGAACGTCTCGAGGTGCACGAGGCCGAGGTTGGTGATGATCCCGACCGACGGGAGGATGGCCGGCATCAGCCAGCGAATGTGCCCGATACCCCGTGACCCCACCTCGAGAACCAGCGCCGTCGCGGTGACCGGCGTTGCGAGCACGGTCAGAGGCACACCGACTTCGTTGTTGTAGGAGCGCGGTGATGCCCAGGATCCGGGAATCGCGGCAGCGAGCAGGTCCTTGGTCGAGGTCTTGCCGGTCGAACCGGTGATCGCGACGACCGGCATCGTGAGTTCGCTCCTGCGGTGCGCCGCCAGGTCTCGCAACGCGGCCGAGGTGTCGTCCACATCGATACGCGGGACGAGATCGGGGTGCGTGCCGCGTTCGACAAGGGCCGCTACGGCGCCCTCCGCGACGGCTGCCTCGGCATGGTCGTGGCCATCGTGCTGCTCGCCGCGCAGTGCCACGAACACGGCGCCCGGTTCTGCGATCCGCGAGTCGGTCGAGATGGCGCGCACCGGCATCGCGGGATCGCCGTCGATGACGCCGCCGGTCGCGGCGGCGACGGTCGCGAGGGTCCAGTCGAGCGAGTCGCTCATGGCGAGGTCCCGATGATCCGCTGCGCCTCTTCGAGCGCGACCACGCGATCGTCGAAGGGTTCGACACGACCTGCGATCTCCTGGCCGGTCTCGTGGCCCTTGCCGAGGATCAACACGATGTCATCGGGACCCGCCGTTTGGAGGGCGCGACGAATTGCCAGACGCCGATCCGGTTCTTCGACGACCGAAGCTGCCTCGGCGACTCCCGATCTGACGGCGGCCAGAATGGTGGCCGGGTCTTCCGAACGCGGGTTGTCGGTCGTGAGAATCACCAGGTCCGCGGAACCGGCCGCCCGACCCATTGCCGGGCGCTTTTCCCGGTCCCGATCGCCACCTGCGCCGACAACCACGATGACCTGCCCCTCGATGAGGTTCCGCGCGCCGTCGACGACGGCCTGGATCGCATCCGGTGTGTGCGCGTAGTCGACCACGATGGCGGGTCCTCCGGCCGCGAAGATGCGCTCGAACCGCCCGGGGATTGTGCCGACGGAGGCCAATCCGCGGGCGATGGATTCCGGAGCGATCCCAAGTTCGAAGGCGATGCCGGTGGCGAGGAGCGCATTCTGCACGTTGAATCGGCCGGCAATCGGCATGTACACAGGGAAACTGTCCAAAGGCGTATTGACGACGAACGACGAGGCGTCGATGTAGCCGACGATGGACGAAGCGGTGATATCGGCCTCACGTGAGATCGCAACGGTCGTGATGGGCAGATCGGCGGTCCGGGCAATACGCATGCCCGCCTCATCGTCGATCCCGATCACTGCGTGTTCGGCGCGATCCGTGGTGAAGAGCGACGCTTTGGCAGCGAAATAGCCCTCCATGTCGCCGTGGAAGTCGAGATGGTCCTGCATGAGGTTCGTGAATGCTGCGACACGGAAGCGGATGGCGTCGACCCGGTGAAGGGCGAGCGCGTGGCTCGAGACCTCGATTGCCGCGACATCGACCCCGGCATCGAGCATCTCGGAGAGCAGGCGCTGGAGCCTGGGCGCCTCCGGTGTCGTTCTGGATACGGACGATGCAGTGTCGCCGATGCGTGCGCCGATGGTGCCGACCACGCCCGGCGTCCTTCCGTCGGCGATCACGATCTGTTCGACAAGATGGGTGACGGTCGTCTTGCCGTTCGTCCCGGTAACGCCAACAACGGGGAGACGGTGCGAGGGGTTGTCGAACACAGCTGCGGCGATCCAGGGCAGCGCCGCTCGCGTATCGAGGACCACCATGCAGCTCGGACCATCCACGGCGTGCTCAACCGCCACCGCGGCCGCTCCGGCGGCGAAGGCTCCGGCGACGAAGTCATGTCCGTCGGCACGGGCCCCCCGGATGGCCACGAAGAGACAACCGGGGCCGACCGCCCGGGAGTCGTGGGTCACGTCCGTGATCACCGGGTCGTCCCCCGTGACTGCTGCGCCCCCCGGCACGCGGGTTGCGATCTCGGAGAGGTAGAGCATGTCACGCATCGCCGTCATGAACCGGGGAGACGCCGAGTTGATGGAGCGCCGCTTCGACGATTTCGGCGAAGACCGGGGCGGCCGAGGCACCCCCGAACTTGAGTTCTGTCTCGTCGGCAAGTTCACCGGTCGGCGAGTCGAGCATGACCGCCGCCACCAGCGAGGGATCGTCGATCGGTGCGATTCCGATGAACCACGCGATCGTCTCCGTCTTGCTGTACTCGCCCGTCTCAACGTCGAACTTGTCCGAGGTTCCGGTCTTCCCACCGACCGGGAAGTCCTTGATGTCTGCGCGGAAGCCGGTTCCGTCTGCGACGACGCCGCGCAGCATGGAGCGCATCGTCTGTGCCGTCTCGGCCGAGATCACCCGACGCCGCCTCGGCTCGCTGACGACCGATGTTCCATCGGGGGAAACGATCTCGCCGATCACGTGGGGCTCAACCCACTCACCGTCATTCGCGAGCGTTGAGTACACCGCGGCCATCTGAAGGGTGGTCGCGCCGATTCCATAGCCGATCGCTGCCGATGCTCCGCAGGCCGGGCCACACCACTCGGAGACGTGATCGAGTCGGCCGGTCGCTTCGCCGCGGAAGTCGATCGAGGCAGGGCGGCCGAGACCGAACGCATCGAGGTAGCGGTAGTGGGTCTCGTCTCCAAGCTGGCGCTGGATCTTGATCGTCCCAACGTTGGAGGACTGAGCAACGATGTCGGTAACAGTCATGACTGAGGGGTGGTTGCCGTGGTCGGTATAGGTCTCGCCGACGATGTCGATCTCTTGGGGGGTGTCGAACGGGGTATCGGGGCGAACCACGCCCTCCTCGAGGGCTGCAGCAACCGTCACAACCTTCAGGGTAGAGCCAGGTTCGTATACATCTGCGACCGCACGGTTTCTGATCGCCGACGGATCCAGCGTGGATCGGTCCATCCCGTTGAATCCGGGGAGGGACGCCATGGCGAGGATCTCACCGGTCTTGGGATCGAGCACGACGACCGATCCGCCGAGGGCCCCGGTGGAGTCGATTGCGTCTTGGAGCGAGCGCTCGGCGATGTACTGGATCTCGCGGTCGAGGGTCAGCATCACATCGGAGCCCGGCGTCGACGCCTCGAGCAGGTACTCGGCCTGTGGGATGGCGCGCCCAGCCTGGTCGCGCTCGACGACACGCTTGCCGGGACGGCCGGCCAGCTCGGTGTCCATGACCGCTTCGATTCCTTCGATCCCGTGGCCGTCATCGGCATGCGTGAGGCCAATCACCGGTGCCGCGAGCTCCCCGGACGGGTAGACGCGCAACGGGGTCTCTTCGAACGCGAACCCGACAAGGTCCGCATCCCCGATGGCCTGAGCGGCACGTTCGGCGACCTCGTTCTCGAGACCGCGGGCGACATACGTGAAGCGTCCGTCGGAATCGAGGCGCCGAACCAAGTCGACGTAGTCGGCACCGACGATCGGTGCGAGCAGTTCTGCCGCTTCCGTGGGGTCCTCGATCAGGCTTGGGTCGGCCGTCAGCGACTTGCCGTAGATCGTGACGGCCAGTTCGATGCCATCACGGTCGTAGACCGTGCCACGCTTGGCAGGAATGGTCTCGTGGCGAACGCGTTGGTCGAATCCGCGTTCCGCGAGAACGGCGGCGCCTGCGCCCTGGACCTGGAACAGGCGATAGCCGATGCCGGCCCACGCGAGCACGAAGACGAGACCCAACGCCACGACGCGAAGATCGCCGAATCGGAACGATGTCCGGCTCATATCAGGCCACCCTCAACGTTTCATGGCGGTGAGGTGCTTGGCCGCCAGCGTTCGGCCTGAGCATCGTTCCCCTCCTCTGGTCTTCACGGCTGCTCCACGAGCAGTGCTCTCAAGTCATCCCAGCGATCCTCAGGGCCGCCGGCAGCGCGCTCGATACCCGTGACCTCGATCGTCTGGCGATCATCCGGGTAGACGAGTCCGAGTTCGGCGGCCCTTTGTGTGATCAAATCCGGTGCCTGGAGTCGGGCGTGTTCGACACGCAGATCCCAGTGCAGCTGCTCCTGGGTCGCGATCTCGCGCTCGAGGCGCTGGATTTCGAATGCGGTGCGGTCGAGCGAGATTCTCGAGTAGATCACCGCGAAGAAGGCAATGATCACGGCAAGGATGAAGATGAGGAGCGGCCTGACGACCGGCCGGGTCGTCGAGCGGGATCCTGTCCGGCGTGCGGCCGTCCGCGGGAATGCTCCAGCCGTCATGCTGCGACCCTTTCGGCGATCCGGAGGATGGCGCTGCGCGAGCGCGGGTTCGCCGCGATCTCCTCGGCGGACGGTCGGACGCGTCCGAGGTCGAGCAGATCGGGGACGCGTTCACACACGCATACCGGCAGGCCCGGTGGGCAGACGCATTCGGCGGAACCCGCGGCGATCCGGCGCTTGACGATGCGGTCTTCGAGCGAGTGGTACGAGATCACGCAAATCCTCCCGCCCGGCCGAACGAGTTCGATGGCGGATTCGAGGCCGGTCTCGAGAGCCTCGAGTTCAGCATTCGTTGCGATGCGAAGCGCCTGGAACGTCTTCCTGGCCGGATGCCCGGATCGTCGAGCCGCCGCAGGTACGGCGTCTGCGATGACAACCGCCAGGGCGGCGGTGTCGTCGATCGGTCGAGCCGCAACGATGGCTGCGGCGATCCGTCCGGCGAACCGTTCTTCGCCGTAGCGTCGAATGAGGTCTCGAAGCCGGTCGTATGCGAGATCGTTGACGAGTTCGCCTGCACTCTGCGCAGCGTCGGCCCCCATGCGCATATCGATCGGGCCGCTCCGGTGATAGGAGAACCCGCGTTCGGCCGCATCGACCTGATGCGATGAGATGCCAAGGTCCAGAAGAATCCCGTCAACGGTCCCAGGAGCGTCACGTGGTGTGCCCAGCTCATCGTTGACGAGGTGCTGCATATCGGCGAAGTTGCCCAACACGATCCGGACTCGCGGATCGTCCGGCGAATTCGCCACCGCCTCCGAGTCGCGGTCGATCCCGATGATCTGCACGTGCGGATACGCTGCGATGAGCGCCCGAGAGTGTCCGCCGCCACCGAATGTCCCATCCACGATCACGCCGCGTGCTGCAGGAGCGAGTGCTTCGACACAGGCTGAGACGAGGACCGGTTCGTGGTAGCTGCTGGTGGTCTGATCCATGGTCAGCCCCCCGGAGCGCTGGCGCCAACATGGAAGCGGGCGGAGTAAGGGGCCTTCCAATTGGCATCCGAGGGGCTGACCACAGGCCAGACCGTTTCACAGCTTTGGACGCAGGTGTGGTCACCCGGCGTCCGTCTTGTTCGTTCATATTCCATCCTCCGAGACTGCCTCCTCGATTTCGGCGTAGTACTCGTCTGCTTCGGCCACGACGGTGAGCCACGTCTCCGTGTCCCAGATCTCGATGTGGTTCGCGACTCCAACGACCGTCAGGTCCTTCTCCAACCCTGCATAGGTGCGAAGCGCCTCCGGGATCTGTACTCGTCCCTGCCGATCGAGCGTCTGATCCGTTGCCGAGGCGAAGAAGGACCGCGAGATGTCCCTGGCCCGCCGATCTGTTCGCGGCAGTTGGAGCACCTTGTCTGCTTCTTCTTCCCATCGATCCATCGCGAAGACGTAGAGGCAGCGTTCTTGGCCCTTGGTGACGACACAGCCCATGTCGAGTCCCGGACGGAATTTGCTGGGCATCACCACGCGCCCTTTTCCGTCCAATGAATGGCTGTACTCACCGAGAAACACCGGTCCGCGCCTCCGTTGCGCTGGAATCATCTCCCACGAGGCCCCACTATGACCCATTCCGCGCCACATGTCAACTCATTCGCCCCCACATGCTCCCCACGCTCCCCCGGGTACCCTGGGGGCCATGAATGATTCGATCACCCTCGTCGGGGTCGGTGAGATGGGGGCCGTGTTCGCGCACGCCCTGCTACGCACCGGCCACCCGGTCTTCCCCGTCCTCCGTTCGACACCGATCGCGGCCGCCGTCGAACGCAACCCGAACCCGGGGCTCGCCCTCATCACCGTGGCCGAGGACGACCTGCACCCCGTGCTCCGGGACCTCCCCGCAGCGTGGCGATCCAACGTTGGGTTGATACAGAACGAACTCCTCCCCCGCGACTGGATCCGGCACGGCATCGAGGCTCCGACCGTCGCCGTCGTTTGGTTCGAGAAGAAGCCGGGGCGGACGACACGGGTCCTGGTCCCAACTCCCGTGGCGGGTCCGTGCGCTGCCGACCTGGCTGCAGCGCTCACGTCGATCGACATCCCGGCCGAACACATTGCGGATGATGAACTGATTGATGCGCTGGTTGCGAAGAACCTCTACATCCTCACCGCCAACATCGGCGGACTCCGCACGCAGGGAACCGTGACCGACCTATGGAACGGCAACCGGGGGTTCGCGACGGCGATCGCGTCCGAGGTACTCGACATTCAGGATTGGCTCGTTGGCGAACCGGTCGACCGAGACAAGGCCGTGCTGGGAATGGTCGCCGCAATTGATGGCGATCCGGAGCACGGCACCACCGGCCGCAGCGCACCGCGGCGCCTCGAACGGGCGATCGAATACGCGACGACTGCCGGAATCGAGACGCCGACGCTGGTGGAGATTGGGCGGGAGGCCGGCCTCGCCGTCTAGGGTTGGCAACGCCACCTGGAGGAGGACCCATGCACGTGCTCGTTGCCACCGATGGTGAGATCGAGGCTTCCGTAGCGGCCGAGTTCGCGTCGAGGCTCGCAGGCGCCGATGGGCGGGTGACCGTCCTGACGGTGGTCGAAGTCCCACGGACCTTCCTCAACGACGTACGCAGTCACTGGGGCCCCGGCGACGGGGCGAGCGTTGTAGCCGACTACACGTTCGTCGAGACTCCGGTTGCCCGGCAGGACGGCCCGACGGGTTGGCCGGGAGACGACGCACTGATCGAGCGCTACCTGAGCGACAAACTCAAGAAGAACACCGGGCCTCTCATCGACACCCTCCGGCAACGCGGGATCGATGCCGACGCCCGCGTGGTTGAGAGCGAGAATGTGACCTCGACGATCATCGAGCTGGTCATCGATCTCGATGCCGACGTCGTGGTCATCGGGTCGCACGGCAAGGGCCTATTCCAGGGGCTCCTTGGATCCACCGGTACCAAGATCGTTCGCCGGTCGCCGCGCCCGGTGCTCCTGATTCGTTCCGCTACGCCGTGACGTAGGGCTCCCAGCCCGGGTCGACCGCTCCCCCGATCGCCGCGGCCACCCACGCATCCGCGGCCGGTGGCCGCGGCTTCGCCACAAGTGTGAGCCCGGCCTCGGACGGTGTACGGCCGCCCTTCTTGGAATTGCAGCGATGGCACGCCGCCACCACGTTCAGCCAGGAGTGTTCGCCGCCCTGCGATCGAGGGACCACATGGTCCAGATTCTCCGCCTGCCTGCCGCAGTACTGACAGCGGTGACCGTCGCGGTCGAACACTGTTCTGCGGTTCACCGGAATACGCCGCTGGTAGGGAACGCGAACGTACCGTCGGAGGCGGACCACGGATGGTGAGGGAATCGAGATCGACTCGGAGTGCCAGACAGCCCCGTTGGTCGCAACCACGTCGGCGCGATCGCGGAGCACCAGCACCAGCGCGCGCCGGACCGGAACCACCGAAAGCGGTTCGAGGCTTGTGTTCAACACGAGTGCCCGCGGCATCACCGGAGCGTACCAGCACGGTTCAGAACGACGAACGGATCCGCGACTACTCAGCGCCGGTTGTTGACCACTCACCGTTGCCGTGTCATACTCGGGGCGGGCAGCAACGTCGAGAGCGCTGGAGTGAGCGTGCGCGTCGTCGGGTACATACGGGAGGCACCGAGCCTTGAAGAGGGCGAGACCGCGTTCGCTCAGAGCGAGCGCATTCGTCGTTGGGCCGCCGACTCCGGTCACCACCTCATCGCCACGTGCCAGGACGGCCGTGATCCCACCCAGCCGCTCGGTCGCGACGGGTACCGCGCGCTGCTCGACATCGCCCGTTCGGGCAACGCCGACGCAATGGTTGTGGCAGGCCTCGATGTACTCTCCCCCGACAAGATCACGCAGGAGATCATGCTCGACTATCTCCGGGGTCTCGGGCTCACCATCATCTCCACCAACGAGCCCGACCACGACGAACTCCTCGATGTGCCGGACGACCATACGCGCCTCGTCGTCCGAGACGTGATCGCGAAGGTCGGCATGTACCGCAGAGAGTTCGCGGAACCCGCGCAGCCCGCGCTTGCCGAAGCCGCCCCCATGCCGGAATTCGTGGGATCGGACGTCATCGTTCAGCTGATGCCGCACGGCACCTATCGGGACGAAAGCGCAGCCCAGACCGCGCGACCCAAGGCGTAGGATCGACCGGCCTCAACGACGGCAGATCCGGCGAGGCGTTCGCCGCTCTCCTCGATGACCACCGTGACAACGGCTGTTCCTGCCAGGTCCCGCTCGTCCACCGAACCCACCAACGGCACCGTTTCGGTCGATGCGAGTTCGCAGACCGCAGCGACAACCGCCTGGTCGATCGCGGGCGTCGACGAACCCGCAGCGCGCACCGAAGCGCTCATGACGTCGCCGACAGCCGTCACGACGACCCCGTCACGCCCTTCGCTGACGCTCACCGCCTGAAGACCGGCAGTTCGCAACGGAACACCATCGGTCGATGCGGCGGCACCGACCGTCCCTAAGTCTTCCGGTTCAGGGGAAGATGCCGGAACCGTACGGTCGACGGCTCCGGCCGGCGGCGGAGACATGAGTGTTGGCGACGAGGAGTCATCGGGTCGAAGGCCGTGTCGCACCAACACCCGGCGGACCTCGGCGCCAACCGTCGCAGGGTTCACGCCCCGAGACAGTCCGACGCGAATCCCGGCGGGCGTGATGGGATCTCCGTCGAACTCGGCACTCTCTACACCGGGCAGGCTGAGGAGATCTTCGCGCAACATTCCAATGGCCACGCCTGCCTCCCCTCGTCTACCCCTGGCGGGACCGCCGCCTCCACTCAAGATACGCCACGACATCGGCGGGATCAACCGCTGCGTCGTCCGAACCGTATGCCGTGGCAACACGCCATCGCATCAGGTCATCGTCCGGGAGCGGCAGAAACGGCCTTCGCCGCCACCACCGGGACGGGGCGAAGGCCATCGCGGCTCCCGCGGCCGTCGGCCAGAGTCGGGGTCGCCGCAGGACGGCAACTGCCACCTCACGATTGCTCACCCTGCTGTTCACGCCTCCTCCATGGTCGACCAGCGTACCCGCCGGCGCACCCGTCGGCTCGTTCAGACGTTCGCGAGCGCGGCGCCGAACCTGGACCCTCCCCGGAGTGACGATTCCCATCTAGGCTCGACGGTGTCGACCCGAATAGGAGGACCCGCGTGCCCGTGACTCCCGACGATCTGGCCTGGTTCAGCAAACAGTTCGGTGCCATTTCCGACAATATCGAGCACGTGATCCAGGGCAAACGCGAAACGGTCGAACTCATCACATCATGTTTGATCGCCGGTGGCCACGCCCTCGTTGAAGACGTGCCGGGGGTCGGCAAGACGCTCCTTGCGAAGTCCCTGGCCCGCTCGATCGACTGCTCCTTCCATCGCATCCAGTTCACCCCGGACCTCCTCCCCTCAGACGTGACCGGCGTGTCCGTGTGGGATCGCGAGGCCGGCGACTTCGTGTTCCGGGCCGGTCCCGTGTTCACCAACGTGATCCTCGGTGACGAAATCAATCGGGCGAGTCCGAAAACACAGGCGGCCCTGCTCGAAGCCATGGAGGAGCGCCAGGTCACCATCGACGGCATCACCCGAACGCTCGGACCTCCCTTCATCGTGATCGCAACCCAGAACCCGATCGAGCACGAGGGCACCTACCCGCTCCCGGAAGCGCAACTCGACCGATTCATGATGCGCCTCACGGTCGGGTACCCCTCCCGGTCGAAGGAACTCGAGATGCTCGACACCCATGGAGAGCGGTCGACGTTCGAGGATCTGCGCCCGGTTGTCCATGCCGACGACGTCGTCCGGATGACCGAAATCGCACAACGCGTGCATGTCGCTGACGTCGTCAAGGGGTACATCATCGACATTGCCGAGGCGACGAGGGACGAGCCGGATCTGCTCCTCGGCGCGTCCCCGAGAGCCTCGCTCTACCTCCAGCGGGCCGCTCGTACGACCGCCGCCGTCGCTGGGCGCACCTATGTGGCCCCGGACGACGTCAAGCGAATGCTGATGCCGGTCCTCAACCACCGGTTGATCGTGCGGCCGGAGGCGCAGATCCGCGGGGTCACGGTCCACCAGGTCCTCGACGGTGTAATCCGCAGTGTGGCGGTGCCTGGGACACGCGTCGCCGCCGGATGAAGGCGCTCACCTGATGCCGACCACCCGAGGATGGGCCGCACTCGGAGCGGGAGTCGCTCTCGTGGTGCTCTGGATCGTCTTCGGTGAACGGCTGATGGTCGGCGTCGGCCTGTTCCTCATCCTCGCGGTCGTCGCCGGCGTGGGGTACGTGCGTTCAACCGTTCCCCGCGTCGGTGTCACCCGGCGCGTCACACCGTTCCAGGTGCACGATGGCGACCGAGCCGTCGTCGAGGTGACGTTGATGACCGGTCGAAGGATCGCCCAGGCCACCGTCCTCGACGAAGTGTCCGGTCTCGGAACGGCACGTTTCGTCGCCGACCGCATCGAGCCACGGGATCCGATGACGGCCCGCTATGAAGTCGTGTGTCGCCCTCGGGGCATCTACACCGTGGGACCGGCCGTCGTGCAGGTCAGGGACCCGCTGGCGCTCACGGAGGCCGGCGGGGCCGCAGGCAAGGTGGACCGCCTCGTGGTGTATCCGGCCGTTGAGGACCTCGATGGCCTCCCGCTCGGCCGCGGCCACGACCCGACCGTCAACACGTCGAAGTCGAGCTTCTCGCAGACCGACGGGGAGGACTTCTTCACGTTCCGCGAGTATCAGCAGGGGGACGATCTCAGAAAGGTTCACTGGCCGTCGTCGGCCAAGCGGGATGTGCTGATGATCCGCCAACTCGAAATGCCGTGGCAGTCTCGGGCGCTTGTCCTCCTCGATCCTCGCCGGGTGGCGTACCCGGATCGCGACGCCTTCGAACACGCCGTTCGAGGGGTGGCTTCGGCGTTCCGCCACCTCTTCAGGAACGGCTACACGCCGACGTTGTGGACCGGCAACGGCTCCGGCACGGTGGTCGGCGGGAGCGAGGGCTACGGGATCGCGATGGAGGAACTCGCATCGGTTCAGCCGTCTCCAACCGTCGACCTCCGATCTGCCCTGACCCGCATGCGGCGCAGCGGAATGGCGGGCGGCGTGCTCGTGCTCGTCACCGGCGTACCGGACGATCCGGTCCTCGCCGCGTTTCGAACTCTCGGCCACGACTTCTACCGCACAGTCGTGATGTCGGCCGCACCGGGTGCGGCAGAGGCGCTCGACCAGTTCGCTCGTGCCGGTGTGACGACGATCGCGTCCGAGGCGCCGGGGCGGTGGGCGACGGCATGGAAACAAGGGATGGAGCGGTCATGGTCTACCGCTACAGCTGGATAGCCGGGATCGCGGCGGTCGGGTTCGCCTTCTGGCAACTCGGAAGCCTTCTACTTCCGTCATCGAGCGGAGCGAAGTGGCAACTCGTCGTTCTCTCGGGGTTCATCATCGGACTCGTCGTCACCTGGACCGCCGTCACGTACCGCCTGAGCGCCTTCTGGATCGTGCTCGTCAACGGCGCTGCCTTGTTTCTCGCCGCGGCGCGCTTCTCAGCCCCGGAGGAATCGGTGCTGGTCTTCCCCACCCGGGCCGGCACCGGCGCGCTCTGGACCGCTCTCGGGCGTGCCCTCGCCCTGATTCAGCACGGGATCGAGCCGGTACGGCCGATAGCGGGCATGGTCATCGTCCTGACCACCCTGTTCTGGCTGCTCGGCCTGCTGCTGGCGTGGGGTTTGTCGAAGGGCCACCCGTTCGTTGCATTGCTGCCACCTCTGGTGGCCGCGATCCTCTTCGCTACGATCGACCGTCGAACCAACGGAATCGCCGTCCTCGGCATGTTCGTGGTGCTGGTCGCCGTGACGATCTTCGCCGTCGCCCTCGACGAACGCGATCGCGGCGCCGGCCGTATGGCGAGCAGTCGGTCCGGCCCCCCGTCGAACCGCCCGGCGCCGGCGGCGGCGCTCCTCGTTGTCGCGGCCGTCGCTGCCGCCGTGTTCGGCGTGGGGCTCCTCGGGCCACTGGTCCCCCGCGACGGCGCAGTCACGTGGCGGACGCCCGGTGGCCTGGGGGGCGGCTACTTCGGTAGCAAGACCTACAACCCCTACGTCCAGATCCACAAGAACCTCGTCTCCCGGGACGGGATCCCGTTGTTCCGCGCACGAATCAACGGTGACGTCGTCCCGACCGACGTGTCCTTTCGACTGCTGACCCTCGAGACCTACGACAACGGCCGGTGGTGGGCCAACCGGCCGCTGATCTACCGTTTCGACGACCCGCCCCTCGAGGAGCCGGGATACGAATACGCCGGGCCCACGAAGCTGTTGACGGCCGACATCGAGATTCTTGCGCTCGCGCAGGAATGGCTGCCGGCGCCCTATGCCGTCACCGGGATCGAAGGTGATGATGCCGAGGCATTTCGAATCCGTAGGACGGATACGGCCATTGCCTTCAAGGGAGATCGCACCTACCAGAACATGTCCTATCAGGTCGCAGCGACGGTGCCAGTCGTGGACCCGGCATTGATCGCCGGAGATCCTGACGGTGGCTTCTCACCGCTCTTCACCGCAGCCCTCGAGAGCGGAGAGTCGGTTCCGGTGATCGGAGAGGTCGAGTACCGCGAACTCCCCGACGCCGAGCGATACCTCCAATTGCCGGACAACGTCGACTCCCGGATCGGGGAACAGGCGGTCGACATCACCGAGCGCCTCAGCACACCGTTCGAGAAGGGTCTCGCAATCGAGCACTGGTTCCGAGAGACCGGAGGCTTCGTCTATGACCTCGATACCGACCAAGGCCACAGCGATGACGTCCTCGCCTCCTGGCTCTTCGACGACTCGCCGGAGAACGCGAGCTACCGCAGGGGCTATTGCGAGCAGTTCGCAACGTCGATGGCCGTGATGAGTCGCAGCATCGGGATCCCCACCCGCGTGGTCCTCGGCTTCACTCCCGGGACTCGGACGGGGGCGAACGAGGTCGTGGTCCTCGACAAGAACGCCCACTCCTGGGTCGAACTGTGGATCCCGGCTGTCGGATGGGTCTCCTTCGATCCGACACCGAGATCGGACGACGCCAATCCGGGGACCAGCTACCGGAACCTCACCGACGCCCTCGGATTCGAGATCGCCGCCTACCTCGGTCAGATACCCGAGCCGGTCCGCCCGGAGATCACACCCGACCAGAACCCGATCGGTGGGGTACTCGCTCCCGGTGAAGATCGCCGGGATCCGGGGTTCATCGAGCAGATCCCGGTGAACGACAGCGGTCCGCCACTGCCGGGATGGACGTCGGGCATGGCGCTCGCAATCGCGTTCATCATCCTCTTCCTCGCCGGCATACCGATCGTCAAGTGGGCCGGTCATCGGAGCCGGATGCGCCGCCTCGCGGACGGTGACATCTCCGCCGCCTGGGAGGAGATCGTGGTCCGACTCACCGATTTCGGAGAGGAACCGGATCCGGCGGCCACGCCACTCGAGGTCGCAGCGACCGTCGATGACGCGATGAAGCCCCTGGCGTCGGTGTACTCGCGTTCGGTCTACGGACGGTCGGAGGAGATTTCGTCCGACCACACGGACGCGGCGCGACGCTCGATGCAGATCACGAGCGATCGATTGTCGACGCGATACTCACCGCTGGAACGGCTGCGTTCGCACTACCGGATGGGTTCGCTGATGCGGCGATTCCGACCGTGAGAATCGAATCGGTCAACCGCCCGCTTCGTCCACTTCCGTCAGCACGTCGTCCTCGACACGGCGCAGCATCTCGAGGAACCGCTCGCGATCGAGTTCGAAGCGGGAGACGTCTTCCTCAACGGTCTTCGTGATGTCGTTGATCGCGACGAAGAAGGCGAGCTGGCCCTGGCGCAGCGCATCGAGGACCTCGTCCTCGTCGAGCGCCACTGCGAAGATCGATTCGCCGTCGGTGACGAGGCGTACCTCGGATAGATGGGTCTCCATGTCGCCGGTGCGGCGCAGGTAGTCCCAGGCTCGGCGCACACGCTGGATCGACATGCCGTTGTCGAGCAGGCTCTTGACCACACGAAGCGCGATCAGGTCACGAAACGAGTAGAGACGCCTCCGCCCGGGTCGGCCACCGGTCTGCTGAAGCGAGGGCTCAACGAGGGCTACCTTGTCCCAGTAGCGGAGCTGGTGTGGCGTACAGCCGGTGAGCCGTGTCGCTTGTTGAGCGGTGAAACCTTCCACGCGTTCTCCCCATTGTCCCCGGCCGCCCGGCCGGTCGTAAATCTTTGTGGCCCCTCTCGGGGAGGCAACTCTAGCGTTCCCGGCGCCAACGTTCTCTGACATCGTCCATCCATCCGGAGACGGAGAACGACGCGGGTTGGTCCGCCCGCAGTGCCCTCATGGTCATCACAATCGTCGCCGCAGAGGCCACCATCAGGGTGAAGCCGAGACCGGCGAGATACGAGAATCTCGTGAAGGTCCCGAGCATGACGGCAAGGCCGACGAAGAAGCCAACGGCCGCGAGACGCTGCCGGCGCTTGACCCGAATCGACAGGTCGGTCTTGGCTACGGTCTGCGCGAGCTTTGGATCCTCCGCGTACAGGTTGCGCTCGATCTCTTCAAGGATCTTCTGCTCTCGATCATCCAGCGGCATCCAACCACCCTCCGCGTCGAATCGGTCCGCCCCCGCAGTATACCGGCCCACGAGCTTCAGGAAGCATGATGATTCAGCCGCGTCCGGCCGGCCGACCGGATGGATCGGCCTTCGGCCGGATGATTCTGGCCGGAACGACGGCGGCCGCACCGAACCGTTCCCGCACGTCGTCGACCGCCTCGGCAGCGGCATCGCGACGCTCTGCGCCGAACGCGAGTTGCCGGGAATCGCCGGCATCAGCGAGATCGCTCGCGGCAACGCCGAGCAACCGAACCGACCGATCTCCGATCTCGGCGCGGCCAAGGAGTTCTCGCACGACTCCCCAGATATCGGTCGTATGGGCGATCGCCGCGCCCTGCCGCGACGACCGGCTGATCGTCGCGAAATCCCCGAATCTCACCTTGAGCGTGATCGTATGACCGGCGAGGCGAGCACGCGCCAGCCGCGCTGCAACCTGGTCGCACAGTCGGAGCGCTTCCCGTTCGATGGCGTCGGAGTCACTGAGGTCCCTGGCGAACGTGTTCTCCGACGAGATCGACCTGACCTCCGCTCCCCCCTCAACCGGTCGCGGATCGTGCGCCCGCGCGAGCTCCGACAGGTGGTGGGCGGATGCGGACCCGATCCTCCCTTCGAGGAGGCCGATCGGGGCGCGGGCCACGTCGCCGATCGTCCTGATCCCGAGGTCCCTGAGGCTCGCCTTCGTCGCCTCGCCAACACCCCACAATTCGGAGACGCCGAGGGGATGGAGGAACGCGAGTTCGGTGCCGGCTTCAATGCGCAGCATCCCGTCTGGTTTCGCGTGTTTCGAGGCGAGTTTCGAGATGAGCTTGGTTGCGGCGATTCCGACCGAAGACGGAATGCCGATCTCTGACCTGATCCGGGCGCGAATCAGAGCCCCGATGGCCTCGACCGACGGGTAGTGGAGTCGCAGACCCGAGACGTCCAGGAAGGCCTCGTCGATGGAGATGCCCTCTACCAACGGTGTCACCGAGCGCATGATCTCGAACACCTCACTCGAGACATCGCCGTAGCGGCCGTGCTCGGGGCTGACGATGGTCAGTGAAGGGCACCGCCGGCGCGCCTCTCCGACGGGCATCGCCGAACGAACGCCGTGGCGCCTGGCCTCATAGCTCGCCGAAGCGATCACCCCGCGCGGACCTGTCCCGCCCACGGCCACCGGTATTCCGACAAGGCTCGGGTCATCGAGACGCTCGACTTCGACGAAGAAGGAGTCCATGTCGACGTGAAGGATCGGCTCGGCGAACGGTGCCATGGCCTCACCGTACCCGGTAGCCTGCCGGAGATGAAGCCCGGGCCAGCCAATGTGTTTCTCGTGCGCCACGGAGAGGTCGAGAATCCCCGGCACATCGTCTACGCCGACCTGCCGGGGTTCTTGCTCTCGGCCACGGGGCGCAGGCAAGCCGAAGTCACTGCCGACCGACTACCGCCAGGCGCCACGATCGTCACATCCCCGCTCGAACGCGCGGCGGAGACGGCGGGAATCATCGCCCGACGGCGCAACGGCCGGGTCATCGTCGACGAGACCCTGACGGAATGGAGGTTGAGCACCCGCTGGGCGGGCCAGGTCTGGGACGACCTCGAGTTCGACTTCCCGGGAGAACTCGAGGCATACCTCTCCAACCCGGTGTACCTCCCCTTCTCCCCCGAGTCGCTCGTCGACCTCGCCAATCGGATCAGCGGCACCGTGCAGCGGCACCGTGCCGCCACCGGCGGCCCGCTCATCATCGTCTCTCACCAGGACCCGATTCAGGCGGCTCGATTGCTGCTGTCCGGTCGCCCGCTCGCCGACCTCAACTCGGACAAGCCCATGCATGCGGCGTTCGTCGCCCTCGAAGCTCGTCCCGAACTCCCCTGGGTGGAGTGCGAGATGTGGGCTCCCGATCAGGGTCCGGTTGAACCGCCTGCGGCGTCGCCGTGACCCATGCACTGGGTCCGGCTGCCACTACACTGCCGCCCTCCGTACCCGAGCAAGGAACCCCGGCCCGGACCAGTAGCGGCTGCCGGTACTCATGAATCGATCGGCACGCACACCCCTGATCATTGCCGGATCGTTCGCGGCGGCCGAACTGGCCTGGTCGATACACCTCGGAACGTCGCCGGATCCCTTCTCTCCCGGTTCAGCCGCGCTGGTGATCTCCGGGATCGTGATCTACACCGCGATCGCCATCGTTGGCATGTTGCTGGTGCGCGCGCCCTGGGCCCGCTGGCTTGCTCTGGCGGTGGCCGTGGTCACCCTGGTCGTCGGTTCGGTCGGCGGCCTGTCCGATGTCCTCTCGATCGCCGCAGTCACGCTGTCGCTCCTTGCGATCGGCGGACTGGCCGGCCCGTGGCTGCGGATCTGGCTCCGCCAGCGACCGGGAACGGGTGCGGGGACCGCCGCGGTTGCGCTCCCCCTCGTCGCCGTCGGAGCGCTCCCGCTTGCCGGTCTCGCCTCGATCGACGCAGCAGCGCCTGCGGCGTTCGCCCTCGCCGTTGCCGGCCCGGTCCTGGCGTGGGCGTACGCCCGGGGATTCCTTTGGGGCTTGTGGGGTCTTCGCGTCGTGGTGCCGATCATCGCAATCGTCGCCGCGCTGACAACCGGTAGCTGGGTCGGCGGGGTCGCCTTCGTCGCTTTCGGTCTCGCGTGCGCAGTCTTCGCATGGTCGCCGGGCGCGCGCGACGCCCAGTCGCCGGTGCAAGCACCGCTCCCGCCGCCTCGAGCACAGAACCGGTCTGAGGCGGGCCGATGACCCGGTGGGCCACGATCGGCGGAGGTTTGCTGGCCGGACTTCTGCCCGGCCTTCTCCTGGCCGGTGCAACCGGTGCCGCCATTGGTGCCGTCACTGGTGGCCTGATGGGCCTCATTGCCGACCGGGCCCAAGTCCGGCCGGTCGTTGCCGTCTCGGTCATCGGGGGCGCGGTCACTGGTGCCTTCGTAGGAGGAGCGATCGCGGGCCTTCTTTGCCGCCCGTCATCATGTCTCGGCATCGAGATCGCGGCCGGTGTCATCACCGGGATCGGTGCGCTCATCGGCGTGGGCATGATCGCAGCACTCACCGCCCGATCCTTTGACGAATACCGAACCGCCGTCGACGCCAATCGCCCTCCTCCGACGACCGGATGCGGTCCCGGCGAAGACTGCGTTGAGTAGCGCTAGGGCTTGCCGAAGATCAGGACGACGTTGTGACCACCGAAGCCGAAGGAGTTGCTCATGGCGTACTCGACGTCGACCGTGCGCGGCGCGTTGGGTACGTAGTCGAGGTCGCAGTCGGGGTCGGCGCTTTCGAGGTTGATCGTCGGCGGCACGATGCCGTGGTGGATCGCAAGCACGGTGGCGACGGCCTCGAACGCACCGGCGCCGCCCAGCAGGTGACCGCTCATCGACTTGGTTGACGAGACCGGGATCTCGTACGCGTGATCTCCGAAGACTTCCTTGATCGCCATCGTCTCCGTGGCGTCGTTCGCTGCGGTCGAGGTTCCGTGTGCATTGATGTACGAGATCTGTTCCGATTCGAGCAAGGCATCGTCGAGTGCCGCTCGCATGGCGCGGATCGCTCCCCCGCCGCCGGGTCGCGGCAGCGTCACGTGGTAGCCGTCGGACGACATGCCGTATCCCAGGAACTCGGCGTAGATCTTGGCCCCGCGTGCCAGCGCATGCTCGCGCTCCTCCAATACGAGGGCGGCGCCACCCTCGGACATCACGAAGCCGTCTCGATTCGCGTCGAACGGACGACTGGCGTGCTGCGGGTCGTCGTTCCTGGTGCTCAGCGCACGCGCCTGGGCGAATCCGCCAACCGCAAAGCGGGTAATCGACGCATCGGCCCCACCGGCAAGCATCACGTCAGCGGCGCCGCGCTGGATGATTGCGGCTGCATCGCCGATCGCGTTCGCCGACGCGGCGCAGGCGGTCACGATGGTGGTGTTCGGACCGTAGAGGCAGAAATCGATCGACGCCTGTCCTCCTGCCATGTTGGCGATGACCTTGGGAATCCCGAACGGGCTGAGACGGTGGGGGCCGACCTCGAGCAACGTCGTGAACTCCTCTTCGAAGGTCGCGACACCGCCGATCCCGGTTCCGACCACCACCCCGGATCGGTACGCATCCGGGTCGTCCTCGGTGTAGGCGATGCCGGCGTCGTCCAGTGCCTCCTTCCCGGCCACCCAGAAGAACTGGGCATACCGGTCCATTCTCCTCGCCTGGCGGCGCGGGATGTAGGCCTCCACGTCGAATCCGCTGACCTCACCCGCGATGCGCGACGCGAGGTCCTCGGCTTCGATCAGGGTGATGGGGCCGATACCTGATTCCCCGTTCTGCAGGGCATTCCACGAGGACTCGACGTCAACCCCCAAAGGGTTGATCGTCCCGAGGCCGGTGACGACGACGCGACGGTCGCTCATAAATCCCCCTAGGCGTTGAGCTTGATCTCCACAAGATCAACGGCTTCCCCGACCGTCGTTATCTGCTCGGCTTCTTCATCCGGGATCTTCACGCCGAAGTTGTCTTCGAGCGCCATCAGCAGTTCCACCACGCCGAGCGAGTCGACATCGAGGTCTTCCTCGAACTTGGCATCGGGCGTGATGGCGTCGCGTTCGATCCCCAGCTCGTCGACGAGCAGGTCGGTCAGCTTTGCTTCGATCTCTGTTCTGTCCATTGGATAAGCCTCCTTGTGGCCTTCTACAGGGCCAGGCCGCCGTCAACGACGAGCGTCTGACCCGTTACGTACGCCGCGTCGTCGGAGGCAAGATACCCCACTGCCGCAGCGATCTCCTCAGGTTGCCCGAGCCGACCGAGGGCGACTCGCTGAACCACTTCTTCCGCAACGCCGGAACCGAGTTGGTCGGTCATGTCGGTCTCGATGAAGCCGGGCGCCACCACATTGACGGTGATGTTCCTGGACCCGATCTCGCGGGCGACCGACTTCGAGAACCCGATGATCCCCGCTTTCGAGGCTGCGTAGTTCGCCTGCCCCGGGTTGCCGGCGATCCCCGATACGGAACTCACCGAGATGATCCGACCCCACTTCAGGCGGAGCATGCCGCGCATCGCCGCTCTCGTGCAGAGGTAGACGGACCGGAGGTTGGTCTGTATCACGTCATCCCACGCCTGCGGGCCCATGCGGAGCAAGAGGTCGTCACGGGTGATGCCGGCGTTGTTGACGAGGATGCCGACGCGGCCGAGGCGTCCCTCGACCTCGCTGAGCATTTCGTCGACGGCTTCGGCGTTCCCCACGTCGGCACGCACCGCGATGGCGGTTCCACCGGCTGCAGTGATCAGCCCGACCACCTCATCGGCGGCGGTGGCGTTCGACGTATAGTTCACGGCCACCGCGTTGCCGTCGGCGGCAAGCCTCACGGCGATGGCCCGTCCAATACCGCGGGACCCTCCGGTGACGAGTGCAACGTGGCTCATGAGATTCGGTTCTCCTGGCGATCGATCATGATCTGTAGACCGGTGCGGTCGCTCGGCGGCAACGCCGCATCGCTCAGCGCAATCGGCTCGGTGCGGTCACCCCACTGGATCGCCGCCCCACCCCACGTGAGTCCGGCGCCGAACGCAACGAGGACGATCTTGGCCCCCGGGGTGACTCGCCCCGCGGCGAGCGCCTCCGAGAGTGCGATCGGGATCGAAGCTGCCGATGTGTTCCCGTAGTGCTGAATGTTGGTGTACACCCGGTCCTCGTCGAGACCGAGGCGCTTCGCCGTGGCGTCGATGATCCGAAGGTTGGCCTGGTGGGGTATCAGCAGATCGATGTCATCGACCTCCCACCCGGCTTCCTCGACCGCGCGCTGAGCAGCGGCACCCATGCCGACGACCGCATTTCGGAAGACCTCCCGGCCGTCCATGATGACCGCAACCGGCGTTGGGATGTCCATCCACGACGAACCCGCACCTTCCACGGTCAACGCACCGGCAAGGCGTCCGTCTGATCCCACGTTGATGGAGTGAAGACCATCCTCGCTATCGGTGGCCTCGAGAATGACGGCGCCGGCACCGTCGGCGAAGAGCACCGCCGTGTCGCGCCGCTCGAGGTCGAGGTAGGAGGTCAGGCGTTCGGACCCGATGAGGAGGACGCGCCTGGCGGAGCCCGTGGCGATGAGTCCGTTCGCAAGATTGAGACCGTAGATGAACCCGGTGCACCCTGCGTTCGTGTCGGTCGCGGCGGCATTCACAGCGCCGAGCTTGGCCTGCACGTGGCACGCCATAGCGGGGATGAAGCGGTCCGGCGTGCACGTCGCGACGAGGATGTAGTCGACGTCGGTCGCCTCCAACCCGGCACCGGCGAGCGCGTGACGGGCAGCCACGGTCGCGAGGTCCGAGTTGTCAACATGCGAAACCCGGCGTTGCCGAATCCCCGAACGGGTCGAGATCCACTCGTCCGACGTTTCAATCACCGTTGCGAGATCGTCGTTGGTGACGACGCCTTCAGGCATGCAGTGGCCCCAGCCCGTGATGGTGGTTCGTTGCATCGTCGTTCCCTCTCGCGTCAGGCCGTCATTGTACGGATGGGTCGTTCGCGACGGCGGCGACTTCATCCAGCCCCGATACGACGTGCACGATCGCATCGGGAACCGTCCGCTTCACCAGACCGGCAGTGACGTCCCCAGGGCCGACGTGGATGAAGGTCGTGATCCCATCGGCCGCCATATGCTCGAGCGTCGGAGCGAACTGAACCGGACGGACGAGTTGCTCGGCGAGTTGCCGCGCCGGGTCCTCAGCGGGACGGGCGGTCGTGTTCGCATATACCGGGAATTGGGGGGGCGAGAAGGCGGTGGCGTCCAGGGCCGCTTCGAGCCGCTTCGCCGCCGGCCGCATGAACGGCGAGTGGAACGCTCCTGCCACGGCGAGCGGGATCGCCTTCCGAATCCCGAGCGACCGCGCGCTCTCGCAGACCCATTCGATATCGGCCGCGCTGCCCGCGAGCACGATCTGTGACGGAGCGTTGATGTTGGCGACCCAGAGCTTGCCGCCCACGGCGCGGCAGTCGGCCGCTATCGCCTCTGCTTGGTCGGCGTCGGCGCCGATCAGGGCCGCCATGCCGGATGGTTCCCCTGCTTCGGCGGCCGCGGCCATGGCGCGACCTCGCTCAGCAACAAGGGCCAGGCCGTCTTCGTAGGAGATCGCACCGCTCGCGGCAAGCGCGGTGTACTCGCCGAGCGAGTGCCCGGCCGCCGCCGCGGGACGTGTCGGGAGCGCCTCGTCGAGCGCCCGCCACAGGGCCGACGAGACGGCATAGAGCGCGGGTTGCGCATGCTCGGTGCGCGTCAGTTCTTCCTGAGGACCCTCGACAACGAGTGCCTCGAGCGACCATCCGACGATCCGGTCTGCCGGTTCGCCGAGCAGGTCGGCGTACACGGAGAAGAGGTCGGCGCCCATGCCGACGCGCTGGCTCCCCTGGCCTGGGAAGAGAATGGCGTACCGTGACATCTGCGATGTTCTCCGCTCGGAATCGGTATATCGACCCCGCGTTTGACATCGGGGTTTCAAAGGATCGTTCAACGCTAGCCTCACCGGACCTCACAAGGAGTACCAGATCATGATCGACCGACGAGAGCGCTTGAGCGCGTCCATCCCGACGGGCCCCAAGGCTGCGCTTCGCATACCGAAGGCGTTCGACCGCCTGTATGACATCGCCTACAACCTCTGGTGGTCGTGGGATCCGGTCGGGCGTGACCTGTGGGGGCGGATCGACCCTCAGGCATGGGCGGCGTCGAGGAATCCCGTCGGCCTCCTTCAGGTGGTCGAGCCGTCGACCTGGGAGGCCCTGACCGCCAGCGGCAGCTTCGTCGAACTGTATTACGAAGCCGTCGAGCGCTTCGACCACTACCTCGACAACGACCAGACCTGGTACGACACGCACCACGCCCTCGAACTCGATGGGCCGGTGGCATATCTGTGCGCCGAGTTCGGGATCAACGAGAAGCTGCCGTTCTACTCCGGCGGCCTCGGCGTCCTGGCCGGCGACCACGTCAAGTCCGCGTCGGACCTCGGGATCCCGCTTGTGGGCGTCGGCTTGCTCTACCGGCGGGGGTTCTTCCGTCAGGCCGTCGATCCCGATGGCTGGCAGCAGCACACCTACCAACGCCTCGAACTGCGGCGCCGCCCGGTTCGCGAGGTCCTGGATCCGCACAGCGGTCGCCCCTTGCGGGTGTCCGTCAACCTCAACGGGCGCGACGTGGCGGTCGGGGCGTGGCGAGTCGACGTTGGCCGCGTGCCGCTGCTCCTGCTCGATACCGATCTCCCGGAGAACGATCCGGCCGACCGGCCGATCACCCACATCCTCTACGTGCGCGGGCGAGAAGCGCGTTTTGCGCAAGAGGCCGTGCTCGGCATCGGCGGGGCGCGGGTGATCCGGGCCCTCGGCATCGATCCGGCCATGTGGCACATCAACGAGGGCCACGCCGCCCTGAGCCTGTTCGAGCGGCTGTCGTGGGAACTCGAAACCCACCCCGACATCGATACGGCCAAACAACTGGTCTCCGATCGGACGCTCTTCACGCTCCATACCCCCGTCCCAGCCGGCAACGAAACCTTTGATGCATCGATGGCGGCTGCCGCACTGACCGGGGCGATCGACGGCGTAGATACCGATACGCAGCGCGAACTCGCGAGGAATGGTTCAGGCGACGACGGTGTCTTCGACATGGGTGCGCTTGCGATCAGGCTGTCCGACCGGACCAACGGTGTCTCGATTCGCCATGCCGACGTCGTGACACAGGACTGGGGCGACCTCATCGGCGGTCCGGCGCTCGCCGTCACGAACGGCATCCACCCGTCAACCTGGCTCGGCCACGGGATACGGCGGCTTCTCAACAACGCAATCGGCCTCGACTGGCCCGAGCGGATCCACGAGCCGGAGACCTGGCAGGCGATCCTCGACATCGACGATGGACGCGTCTGGCGTGCGCATAGTGCGCAGCGTGAGTTGATGACCCGCCGCCTCAGGAAGCGGCTCAGCGAGGAGTACGCGAGGCATGGGCACGGCTCGAACCGTCTCCGTTGGCTCAACGACCAGCTTCCCTCGGACCGCCTCACGATCGCATTTGCGCGTCGGTTCACCAGCTACAAGCGGGCCGGGATGCTCTTCACCGATCCTGCGCGTCTCGAAGCGATCGTCAAGAATCCCGATCGCCCCGTGCAGTTGGTGTTCGCCGGCAAGGCACACCCGGCAGATCGGGAAGGGCAGGCGTTGATCAAGAGCGTCTTCGAACGCTCGCAAAGTGCTGCCTTCGAAGGCCACCTGTTCTTCATCGAGGACTACAACATGCGCCTTGGCCGCACGCTTGTCACCGGCGCCGACGTGTGGCTCAATACGCCTCGACCGCCTCGTGAGGCCAGCGGCACGTCGGGCATGAAGGCCGCAGCGAACGGAGGCTTGAACCTCAGCGTGCTCGACGGATGGTGGGTCGAAGGCTTCGACGGCACCAACGGATGGGGTTTCGGAGAGGACTCGATCTCCGATGAGAACGACGCCGAGCTGCTCTACCAGCTCCTCGAATCGGAGGTGGTCCCCACGTACTACGACCGGGACGAGCAGGGTCTCCCGCGTTCGTGGATCGCCATGATGAAGGCGTCCATGGTCACCGGTCTGTCGCAGTTCACGACGCACCGCATGCTGATCGACTACGCCGAGAAGGCCTATCTGCCGCTCGGTCGCCGCTAGCCAAGGTCGAGCGCTTTCCGGATTCCCCGGACCGCCTGTGCGGTGCGTTGGTCGTTCTCGACGAGGGCGAAGCGCACATGCCCGTCGCCCGACGGGCCAAAGCCGATCCCCGGGCTCACCGCAACCTGGCCCTTGTCGAGCAGGTGAAGGGCAAACGTGAGCGAGTCCATATGCCGGTACTTCTCGGGGATCGGCGCCCACACGAACATGGTGCTCGTCGGTCGTTCGATATCCCAGCCGATGCGGCGCAGGCCGTCGATGAGGATGTCGCGGCGCCGTTTGTAGATGTCGACGACCTCCGGCACGTATGCGTCGCACTCGTTGAGGGCGATGATCGAAGCGATCTGGATCGGCTGGAAGGTCCCGTAGTCGAGGTACGACTTGAGCTGAGCGAGTGCCCCGACCATCTCGCGATTCCCGACGACGAAGCCGACTCGCCAGCCTGCCATGGAATGGCTCTTCGACAGGGTGTACAACTCGACCCCGACATCCTTGGCTCCCGGTACCTGCAACAGGCTGGGCGGTTCGTAGCCGTCGTACGCGATGTCCGCATAGGCGAAGTCGTGCACGAGCATCGTGTCGTTCGCCTTCGCGAACTCGACGAGCCGCTCGAAGAAGCTGATGTCGACCGTCTCGGTGGTCGGGTTGTGCGGGAAGGACGTGACGATCACGCGCGGCCGCGGCCACGAATTGTGGTAGGCCTTGGTGAGCCGGTCGAAGAACTCGGCACCGGTCGAAAGGTGAACCCGCTGCACCTCGGCACCCGAGAGTACCGCCGCATAGATGTGGATCGGGTACGACGGCTCGGGAACGAGCGCGACGTCTCCGGGTTGGACCAGCGCCCACATCAGGTGAGAGAGGCCTTCCTTGGCTCCAATGGTGCTGATGACCTCGGTTTCCGGGTCCAGCTCCACGCCATATTGCCTGCGGTAGCGATCCGCAACGGCCTTGCGGAGGTTCGGGATGCCGCGTGACGCCGAGTAGCGGTGGTTCTTGGGGCTCCGTGCCGCTTCGATGAGCTTGTCGACCACAACGGGCGGTGACGGGATGTCGGGGTTGCCGAATCCAAGGTCGATGATGTCGACGCCGGCCCGGCGGGCCTCGAGGGCCTTCTTGGTCACCTCGGCGAACACGTACGGAGGCAAGTTTTCGATTCTTCGGAAATCCATCCGGAGAGCGTAGACCCCACGCCGCGCGTCGGGAAGCACCGAACCGACGGTGCAGGGACGGCCTCGGACTAGCCGGGGAGCAGTCTCCTGAGCGGACCCGGAATGATCTCAGTCCCCCACTCGGTGGCGGCGAGCACGAGGTCGAGGGAGTCGGTGGAACCGTCCCAGTGGTCTTCGACAACCTCCCGCCCGGCGCCCGCGATCAGATGATTCATGGCGACGGCCACGATCACCAGGTCGTCGAGCTGGCCGAGGCCGGCAATGAAATCCGGGATCAGATCGATCGGTGAGACGACGTAGACGAGGGCAGCGACGGCGAAGGTCTTCCTCCGCACCGGCACCCGGGGGTCGCGGATGATCCGGGCGAGGAGCTTCGCCACATTGGGAATCAGCAAGATCGCCTCGCGGGCGATCTCTCTTGCAGCACGCTTCGGGACCGGGGTTTCGTCAAGTCGAGACATGGCTACGAGCGTATCGAGGCTGCGAGGTAAGCGGCGCCGACGGCACCCGCCCGGGCCCCCGATCCGGCTACGAGGATCGGCGGGGCAAGCCGATGGTTGCCGCCGTGGAGGGCATCGACCGCAAATCGACGGGCCGGGCCGAGCAGCGATTCGCCGACGGACCCGAGGCCGCCGCCGACCACGACGAGTTCAGGATCGAAAATGGCGATCAGGTTCGCGATGCCACGACCGAGTTCCGCCCCGACCTCTGCAACCAGGCCGCGGGCGACCTCGTCGCCGGCATCGGCTGCCGCCGTTACGTCCTCGCCGCGAATCGTCCCATCTTCGAACCGATGGGCGAACGAGCCCTCGGGGTTGAGGCTGATGACCTCACGGGCGAGCCGAACGAGCGCCGGTCCCGAAGCGACGGTCTCCCAGCAACCGCGCTTGCCGCAGTCGCAGAGACGGCCACCCGGGTTGTGGCGGATGTGGCCCCATTCACCGGCGAACGACTCGCCCCGATACACCTCCCCGCCGATGACCATGGCGCCACCGATGCCCGTTCCGAGCGTGACCAGGAGGAAGTCGTCGTATCCCTGAGCGGCGCCCGCGACCCGTTCGCCGTAGGCGGCAACGTTCGCATCGTTGTCGACCACGACGGGGAGGCCCAGTTCCGCCTCGAGAAGATCGCGAATAGGGAGGTCGGTGCTATCGACGTGGGGGCCCCAGGCGAACACGCCTTCCGGCCAGCGGACGAGGCCGGCTACTCCCACGCCGACGGCTTCGACTTCGTCGGCCCACACTGCGCGTATGGCGCCGAGGGCCGTTTCGAACGGCGGTTCCCCCGGTGCCGCAGTGTGTCGCTCCTCGACGACGACACCGTCCTCGAGGCGAACGGAGAGGGCCTTGGAGCCGCCGATGTCGATCCCGATAGTGCTCATGGCAATGAAGGTTATCAGGCGCCGGGAACCCCGTGACGGCCGCGGAGCGTCGGACCGATAGCCGAGCTTGGAGGCTCAGATGAAGGGAATCTTCACGGTCACCGTTGCAGCGGCCCTCGCGCTGTCCGCATGTGCCTTGCCGGCCCGATCCTCGGGGATGACCGATGGAGGAGGTGCTACGCCCACGACTCTGGCGGTGGATACCCCCTATCACTCGGCTGCGAGGGCGTTGATGCCGTTCGATGCGTGTGATGACCTCCTCGACTGGACGATCGGTCACGCACTCGAACGGGTCGGCCCCTACGGCCTCGATGGCTACAGAGTGGAACCGTGGATGATCGATGAGGCGTTCGCAGCATCCGGTGAGATGCCCGAAGGCGACTTCGCTCCGGCAGAGACCACCACAACGGCGGCTGCGAGCGCGGCATTCGCGGCCGTCGGCGATGTGATCGGCACCAACCTGCAGGAGGTCGGCGTCGACGAAGCCGACCTTGTGAAGACGGACGGTGAACGAATCATCGTCATCAGCGGGAACTTCCTCCACATCGTGTCGATCGATGGCGACAAGCTGAACCTCGAAGGATCGATCGAGCTCCCGTTCTGGACCCAGGACCTGTTCCTCGATGGCGACCGGGTGCTCTCGATCGCCAACGGCAGCTATGACGCGATCCCGTTTGGGGACGTCGAGTCGTACTCCATGCCGTACCCGACGCAGATCGTGACCGTCGCCGAAATCGACATCTCCGATCCCGGCGACCCCGAGCTGACCCGGACCCTCCGGATCGACGGTCGGTACATCTCCTCCCGAATGGTCGACGGCGCCGTCCGCCTCGTTGTGTCCGCGAGCCCGACCGGTTTCGCCTGGGCCTACCCCGAAGGCGGCGGGCTTCGGCCCGAGCGGGAGGCCGAAGAGCGCAACCGCGAGATCATCCAGGACTCTCAGCCGGAGAACTGGCTGCCCTACTTCATCGTGACCGACCTCGACGGGCCCGATCGTGTTGTGGATGAGGGCACGCTCCTCGCCTGTGACCGGACGAATCGCCCTGAGGAGTTCTCCGGATTCACCACGCTGTCGCTGGTGACGCTCGACACCGACCAACTGGCCATCGCCGATGCCGCGGGTGTCTTTGCGGACGGCGACATCGTCTACTCATCGGGTGACGCCACGTACATCGCCACCAGCCAGTGGATCGACCCGATCCTGTTCGCAGAAGGCGGCCGGCCGGTCGGCCAGGAGACGATGATTCACAAGTTCGCCCTTTCGGAACGCAGTGCCAACTACCAGGCATCAGGATCAGTCGCCGGCCACATGTTGAGCCAGTGGTCGATGTCCGAGTACGACGCCTACCTCCGTGTGGCATCGACCGATGCCCCCGAGTGGTGGGACGGTCCCGAGTCTGCGTCGATGGTGACCGTGCTCGACACGGACGGCGACGAGCTCCGGACGGTCGGGATCGTCGATGGTTTGGGCCGTGGAGAGCGGATCTACTCGGTTCGCTTCTTCGGAAACACGGGGTATGTGGTGACGTTCCGGCAGGTCGATCCGCTCTACGTGATCGACCTCTCGGATCCGGAGCATCCGAAGATGGCAGGGGAATTGAAGATTCCCGGTTACTCCGCCTATCTCCATCCCATCGGGGACGATGCGCTCCTCGGCGTCGGACAAGATGCCGACGATGATGGCCGCGTCGGGGGCCTCCAGGCCTCGCTGTTCGACGTGTCGGATCCCGGCGATCCGGAACGCGTCGACCGCTTCACGATGAAGGACGGCTTCTCCGAGGTGGAGTGGGACCACCATGCCTTCCTCCACGATCCCTCGACCGGCATGACGGTGTTCCCCTACGAACGGTGGGATGAGGTCGACGAGAAGACCTCACCGACCGGTGCCCTGGTGCTGACGGTCACCGAGAACGGGATCCGTGAGTCCGGGGTGGTCTCCCACGACCGCAATGGATCGAACGGGTGGATGCCCATCCGCCGGTCCCTCATCATCAACGGCCACCTCGTGACGGTCTCCGAGTCCGGCGTGATGGTGTCAGACGCCGAGACCCTCAAGACACTCGATTGGGTAGACCTGTGGTGAGTGCGTAGCCGAGAGCGCCAGCGACGACGCAGGGGGGCCGCTGAGAGCGTGAACAACAAAGAAGCGGCCACCCGAGTCGGCGACGTCGATTCGCAGCTACTCCACGGTGATCTTCGTCGGGCCGGACGGGTCGGCTTCGTCCGGTCCGCCGTCAGTGACGACCGATACGACTTCCTCGACGAAGGCGGCGACACCGCCGACCACTTCGTAGGCCGCCTTCGCGAAGTGAACGCCGGCACGACGCAGACCATTCTGGATCGGCCGTTGTTCGATGATTCGCTCCCACATCAGTCCACCGTCCCAAACGTCACCCGGAGTTCACCGGTTGCCAGCTTTGCCCTCAACACCTGCCGTCGACGGAGCGAGTCCGGCAGGACGATCGACCGGCGGTAGGGCCCGACGGTCACGAACAGTTCGGCTTCGTGTCGCATCACGTCCACCTCGGCGTGTTCGGCGAACGGCATCCCGACGACCATCACCACGTTGTCGCCATCGTCCTCGACACGGAAGGGCCGACCCTCGGATAGGCGCTCCGTCGGATCGGTGTCGCCGAACAACTCTGCCGCGACCACCCGGAGGCGATCCACGCCGACCATCTCCTCATCGAACAACCTGAGGTGACGGACGTCGATGTCGGCGAACCCCTCCTCGATCGCTTCGAGGTGCTCGGCCTGGATCTCCCTCCACCGTTCGAAGTAGGGATCGGTTACGTCGTCGGGGAGTACACGGTTCACCACGGCGGCGTCGACGGCATACCCGAACAAGCCGAGGTACGTGTACGTGCGGCGCGCCTCGGCGATCACCATCTTCTCCGGGTTCATCACAAGTCTGGCCGATGTGACCTCCGGGTTGCCGAGGATGTCCCGAACGCCATCGAGACGTTCATAGAACCGGGCAACCGAATCGAAGACCTCCTCGTTGGCAACCGGCATCGACGACACCCGGCCGAGCATCGGCCGCACCACCTTCGCAACGCGCCGGCCAACCGGGAACATCTTCTCCATGTACCAGGACATGACCTCCGGAAGGCTGAGCAGGCGCAGGGTCTCGGCCGTCGGCGCGCAGTCGACGATGATCGCGTCGTACCGGCCCGACTCGACATGATCACGGACGCTCGCGAGGGAAAAGAGTTCGTCCATGCCGGGGAAGACGGTGAGTTCTTCCGCCTCGATCCCCTTGAGTCCCGACCAGTCGAAGATGTCGGTCAAGTAGTCACGGACCGCCCCCCACGACTCTTCGAGGCGCTGTTGGGCATCGATCTGTTGGGCATCCAGGCGGGGCACGATCTCGGTCGTGCTGTCACCCAGACCGACCTGAAAGGCGTCCGCGAGCGAATGTGCCGGATCGGTCGACATCACCAGGGTCCGGTGACCGAAGTCCGCTGACCGAAGTGCCGTCGCGGCGGCCACTGTGGTCTTCCCCACGCCACCTTTCCCGGTGACGAGGATGACCCGCATCAGGCGCCTTCTTCCGCTCGCTTCTTCAGGCCGCGCAAGGCGGTCCCGACGATCTGCTTCTCGGCCTGTCTCCTGAGAAACCCGGGAACGGTGAAGTTTGGCTCGACGCGCAGGGCGTAGACCACCCCGGTCGTGGCGTCATCAATCACGTTGAAGGTGTAGCTGCCTTCGAGGAGGCTGAGATCGTCGTTCGGACGGGCCACCCAACCGAACCCGTTCTCGCGGCTGTGGTCGTAGTCGAGGGTGTAGGAGATTTCTTTGATCATGGCGTCGATGGTGAACTCGGCAACCGTCGGGCGCCCGAATTCGTCCTCCTCAACCACCGTCACCGACTTGACTCCCCCGGCCCACTCCGGATACGTCTCGAGGTCGAGTGCGGTCTCGTAGACGTACTGCTGGGGTGCAGCGACCTCGATTCTCTGAACCGTGCCGTCCATCGACACTCCTTGTCTCGTGCTCGATGCATCGTAGCGAGGCCTTGCGCGGTCGCGACGACCGATTCGGAGGGTGGACCGACAGCGGTAGTTCGGTGCGGGGCGCCTACTGCCCCACGATCCTGGTGAACCACAGCTGGTATCCGATCGGCGCCTCCGGGTCGGGGTGCGCCCGGCGGAAGGCCTCGATGCCGGCGGCCCGCTCATCGGCCGGGAGGAGTTGCAGTGTCGAGATGAACCCGGCCTCGACAGCCTGCAGCCACGAGCCGGCGGGCCGGCTGACCGCTTCCTTCGGATGCGTCACCGTGACCATCGACACGTGCTGCCCGAGACGATCCGCCACCGCGTCCGGCGGCGGGAATCGCTCGTTGTCGATGCGTTCGACGGACGGGAACCACCGGGCCAGCATCGAACGCTCGTGGTGGTCCGGCCCCAGCGTCCACACCTCGACCCTCCCGTCGTCCCCGAGGACGCGCACGGACTCGTCGATCGCCGCTCGCCAGTCCCCGTAGTGGATGGAGAGGTGGAACCACACCAGGGCGAATTGCCCCTCCCGGAACGGCATCGCCTGTGATCGCCCCCGTACGCCGCGCAGGCTGCGCTTCGTCCCGTAGGCGAGCATCGCGGCCGAGGGATCGAGGACGATCGCGTTGAGGCCCTGCCGGGTCCACACCGTACTGTGGTTTCCCGGACCACCTCCGACGTCGAGCACCCATGCCCCTCGTTCGAGGCCGGAGCCCGCCTTCTCGGCGCGCTCCAGTGACGCGACGGAGGCAGGGCGATACCGGTAGGCGGTCGCCAGGCGGTCGAGGTCGACCTCAGCCATGACGCACCGGCCTCCCGGTGGCACGAAAGTATCCGACGTTGATGCACCGGGTCGGCCCAACCCTCCACATCGTCGCCTTGGGCTGGTGGATGTCACCGAAGTAGTGATAGGCGGGTCGCTCCCGCTCGAGGAACTCGAGGATCGCCGCCGACCCCTTCTCGCGCCCGCCGATGACATCGCACGACAACGCCGGCACGGCAGGCGGAACATGCGTGGCGAGGATGTCGATCGGGCCGAGTCGGTCCAGTTTGTCCTTCATCTCCGCCTCCGACACTTCGCCAGGGGTTCCGATGCTGGTCAGTCCGCCCCCCGCGAAGCCAACGCGAAGCCCTTCGATCTCGACCACCTCGGCATCCACGAAGCGGGTTCCCACCGGGAGGTTCTCGGCGAGCATCTCCGGTCGATCGACGTTGCCGTAGGTGACATAGGCCCGGCTCCCCTCGAGCGCTCGGCAGACGTCCCGGTACGCAGCCTCCGTTGCATCGTCGTAACGGCCTGACATCTCGGCGGCGCTCTCGGCCCACTCGGTCATCCAGAAGGCCGAGGCTGCTTCGTTGCCATCGGTGGTGCGAATCCGAACGAACTCGTCGACGATGTCACGACCGGAGACATCGGCAACGATCCCCTCATTGGTCCGGTAGTCGATGTAGTTGATGAGGTCCCCGAGCACGAGGAGCGGCTCTCCGCACAAGGCCACGCGGCGCAGCGCATCCGACGCGCCGTGGACGTCGGAGACGATCAGCATCCGCTGTTCTCCCGATTGACAGCGGAAGCGACGGCGCACCGAGCGGGTGCTGACGCGAGATCCTCGACCATCAGGTCAGCGTAGACGGTGCCTCGCCGGTCACGACGCGCCGGCCCGTCGCAGCTCCTCCCTGACACGGCCGTCGCGTTCTTCGGCGATCGCCCGGCCGAGCGCAGCCCGCCCGATCGCAGTGTCGAATGCTCCGACCGCCCATGCAGCGTGCGCCCGAAGGAGCCAGTCGGGATGTCCGAGGTATCCGATGACGACCGGCTCGAGATCCGGGGATCGGTCGTTTCCGGCCGCAACGAGCGCGTTGCGACGGAGAATCCGGGGGCGACGACCCGGAAGGTAGAAGTGGCCGTAGCGGAACAGCAGCGTTGCGTCGTCCAGACCCAGGATCTCGAGGATCGTTGGCCCGTCGACGACGGGCGCCCCCGCAACGGACCTCCAACCGGGAGGACACGAAGTCAGGCAGTCATCGCACCCGTAGAGGCGGTCTCCGATCGCCTCCCGCAGGTCCTCCGGGATGAGGCCGGCCGACTGAAGGTGGTGCGCCAGACAGAGCCGGACATCGAGGATGCCGTCGTCGAGGATGGCCCCGGTCGGGCATGCCGGCATGCATGCAGTACAGGTTGCGCATGTCCGCACCATCGGTTCGGTGAGTTCCAGGGGCGCGTCGGTCGCGACGGACCCGAGGAGCACCCATGGTCCGGCGCCGGGCACGAGTACCATCGTGCTGCGCCCCCACCAGCCGACTCCGGCACGAACCGCAGCAGCACGGTCGACCAGGCGTGAGTCGTCGGCAAGTACCTCGGCCCGGGCCCCGCTCATCTTGAGAGCCATCGCGATGCGGGTGAGGGCGTTTCGCAGTCCGACGTAGTGGTCGCCGTCCGCGAACCGGGCAATTCGCAGCCGGCCGGCGCTGGATTCCGACACCCCTGCCGCCGGCTCGTACGCGTGTGCCACCGCAATGAGTCGCTGCGCCCAGGGGAACGTCCGCCGCACGTCCGAGGCAACCGCCGGGTTCCGGTAGGTGAAGGCGAGGTCGGCGGCGAACCCGTCGACCTTGCGCTCGTGCATCGCCTCGGCGAGGCCATCGAACGGATCGGCACTTGTCACGCCGACACCGACACACCCCGCATCCACGGCAAGCTGTTGTATGTGCTCCAGGATCACGCTCCCACGATACGGTGTCAGCCGGTTGCCGCACCCCGACCGGGCCCTCGAGCCACGAGGCGAAGAGGGGCGACGAGACCCGCCTCCGAGAGATTCCGGATCGCCACCTCCTCGTCCCTCCCGATCCGCGTCGGCCCACCCGTTCCGGCGAGCAACATCGGCACGATGCAGTCCGTGCACGCACCCGTACCGTCCATCACACACGCATCACAATCGATGATCATGCCCGCTCCTTTCGCGATTGACCCAACCGTAGAAACCGGCTGTGACAGATTCTCGGTCCCCCCGTCCACAGGGCCGGGGGGACTGAGCTCTGGGAGCTTGGAGCGCGACGATGAGGTCGAACGCGCTTCGGACTACCGTCCCCGTCATGCATGAAGTAGGAATTGCTCGCAATGTCATCGACGTCGCCATCGCGGCGGTCCCGGACGGGGCGACGCTCTCGGGTGTCACCGTCACCATCGGCCCCATGAGCGGCGTCGTCGCCGACTCCCTGCAGTTCGGATTCGAGGTCGCTTCGCAGGGAACCGACGCCGAGGGAACCGATCTTGAGATCGTCGAGGTGCCCCTCACGCTCCACTGTGATGCCTGCGAAGCTGACTTCGATACCGACGAGCCGGCGTTGCTCCAATGCCCACAGTGTGCGGGCAACGCTCGGGTGATCGCAGGGAACGAGACCCTGGTGACGGCGGTCCGCTACTCGGAAGCCTGAGTGCGGCTCGGACTCAATCTCGGCTACCGGGGTGTTGCGATCGCTCGGGACACGACGCTGGTCAACGAAGCAGAGCGTCTCGGGTACGACTCGGTGTGGACGGCCGAGGCCTACGGCGCCGACGCGCTGACCCCGTTGGCATTCCTCGCGGCGCGCACCCGGACGATCAGGCTCGGGTCGGCCATCGTGCAGATCCCCGCCCGGACGCCGGCCATGACCGCAATGACGGCCGCGACTATGGACGACCTGTCGAACGGTCGGTTCCTTCTCGGCCTCGGTGTCTCGGGCCCGCAGGTGGTCGAGGGCTGGCATGGCAGGCCGTACGGGAAGCCACTCCAGGCGACACGGGAGTACATCGAGATTGTCCGAACCATCCTCGCGAGGAACGGGCCGGTCGAGTTCGCCGGCGAGACCTACCAACTCCCCTACCGGGGCCCCGACGCCACCGGGCTCGGCAAGCCGTTGAAACTGATCTCCAAACCCCGCAATCCCGACCTCCCGATCTACCTCGCGGCGATCGGTCCCCGAAACGTCCAACTCGCCGCCGAGATCGCCGATGGATGGCTCCCCGTGTTCTACTCGCCCGACCGTGCGACCGAGGTGTTCGAACCGCTCCTCACTGAGGGTTTCGCCCGATCAGGTGTCGCGGGAAAGGCGGACACGTTCGACGTGGCGGTCTCCGTGTTGGCCGCTCTCGACGACGACCTCGGTCGCGCGCGCCTCGCCGCCAAGCCGATGATCTCGCTCTATGTGGGCGGGATGGGGGCGAAGGGCAAGAACTACTACAACGACCTCGCCCACCGGTACGGATACGGTGAGGCGGCGGACCGCATCCAGGCGGCCTACCTCGACGGCAGGAGGATGGAGGCGATGCGGGAGGTCCCGGACGCGTTGGTCGACGAGGTGAGTCTCGTGGGGCCGAAGGAACGCATCGCCGATCGCCTCGAGGCTTGGAGGGAGTCGGGTGTGACGACGCTCCTCGTCGCTGCGACCGACCTCCCGACCATCCGATTGATGGCGGAACTGGTTCTCTGAGCGAAAGCCACCTGCCCCGAAGGTCAGAGCCACGCGACCAGTGCCTGAGACCACAGGACGGTCGCTCCGTACCCGGTGCATCGCTCCCGGACTTCACGATCATCCGAAACCACAACCGCCGCCTGTCGCAGGTGACCGGCCCGTTCCACGATCACATCATCTGCGATCAGATCCCCCTGAGCGAATCGCACGACGATTCCCGTTGCGCTCACCGTGGACGGCCGGCCTTCTTCGAGGTCGGAGTCGAACACGATCTCGATCGCCGAGTCGCCCAGGTGCCGGGTGAGCCTGCCGAGATTGGCAACGAGCCCCCGGCGGGCGCGGCCCGTGGCCATCGTCGACGAGTCGAGGACTCCAAGCACGTTGTGACCGTCGATCAGCACCGTAATCCCATCAACTCCCGCCAAAGCGTCGATCGCTGCCACCGAGTCGGGCCTGACCCCCGAGGGCACAAGCACCCTTCCGGCTTCCGGCGCATGGTCAGCCGGGATGGCGTCGCTCACTGCATCGCGGAACGGAGCAAGGCTTGCGGATGCTCGATCGAGCCACCGCGCAACGTCGATCGGCTCTCGCGGCAGCGATTCCGATGTCCCGGCGTCCGCGGAACGACGAATCTGGGCGGCGGTTCTCCTGGCGGCGCGAAGTTCTTCGGAGAGCACGGCTGCGGCTTCCTCGGCCTCGATGCGTTCGGCGGTCATCGCGGCGGCAGCCTGACGAATCGCAGCGAGGTCCGCCTCCGCCCGGTCCCGTTCGGCGCGCGCCGACGCTGCTGCGGTTCGCAGTGGTTCGAGGCGATCGTCAATAGCCGCTCGTGCTGCCTTCTCGGCCGAGTCGGCGTCCCGACGGGCTGCCTTGGCCTTCGCACGATCCGCCGCGGCCCGCACTCGGCCTGCATCGAGATCGCGTTCGAGCTGTGCGACCCGGCCTGTGATTTCGTCAGACTCGGCCTGTGCCACCGCTTCGGACAGCGGAATCCACCAACCGGGTCTCTGCTCGAGGTAGGCGCGGGAGAGCGCATCGTTCGACCCCCTGCGATCGAACGCCTCGAGCGCCTTCCCCCGAAACCACCCGTCCTCGTCGATACGCTGAAGGAGCGTCCGCGCCATGGGCAGAGGCAGCGTGCCATCCCCTCGCTTGGCGACCATCCGCAACCTGGCGGGCACCTCCCTGTCGTCGAGCGCGCGCAACGCCGCCCTCGCGGCGTCGATAGCCGGTGCGAGTATGGAACGAAGGTGGCGTATGGTGTTCATGCGTGCTTGACAGGCTCTCCTGGCCTGCCATAATCGCACGCTCACATGACAACCGACATGACCCCAGCCAATCACACGTTCGTAGTTCTTATCACCTAGGCGCACACGCCACGAAGTGTGCGCCTGTCCCTCCGTGCAACACGGGGGGTTTTCTGTATGTGGAGCAAGACATGCCAGAACAACTCACCGGCGCTCAGGCGCTCATCCGATCACTCGAGAATGAGGGAGTGGAGGTTGTATTCGGCATGCCCGGCGGCGCCATCCTCCCGGCGTACGATCCGCTGCTCGATTCGTCAATCCGCCATGTGCTCTCCCGCCACGAACAGGGTGCCGGTCACATGGCTTCCGGGTACGCCCACGCGACCGGACGGGTCGGTGTAGCCGTCGTCACGTCGGGCCCGGCAGCCACCAACATCCTCACGGCGCTCCAAGATGCCTACATGGACTCGGTGCCGATGGTGGTGATCACCGGACAGGTCGCAACGACGGCGATCGGCAACGATGCGTTCCAGGAAGCCCACACGTGGGGTATGTCGATGCCGGCGACCAAGCACAACGAGCTGATCACGAGCGCCGATCAAATCCCCGACATCATCCGCGAAGCGTTCCACCTGGCATCGACGGGTCGCAAGGGCCCGGTGCTCGTGGATATCCCGAAGGATGTCCTCGCCGCGACCATGACCTGGCATCGTCCCGGCGAGATTCGCCTCCCCGGCTACCGGCCGGCCGTCAAGGGCCACCCGCGCCAGGTGAAGGCAGCGGTCGACCTGATCAAGCGGGCGGAGCGGCCCGTGTTGTACGTCGGCGGTGGCGTCGTCGCCGCAGGCGCTACCGATGAACTCCAGCAGTTTGCAGAGATGCTCAACGTTCCAATGGTCACCACGCTCATGGCCCGCGGCGCGTTCCCCGATTCGAGTCCGCTCAACCTCGGCATGCCGGGAATGCACGGCACGTACGCGGCGACGACGTCCATGCAGCGCGCGGATCTGCTCATCACCATCGGCGCCCGTTTCGATGACCGGATCACCGGCAACCCGAAGCACTTCGCGCCTGAGGCGAAGGTCATTCACGTCGATGTCGACCCGGCCGAGATCGGAAAGATCCGCGCCGTCGACGTCCCGGTCGTCGGCGACGCGAAGGCGGTCATCCAGCAACTCATCGTCGAGGCCGAACGTCGCGGTCCACAGCCGAATCGGGACGAGTGGCTCGCCACCGTCCACGGATGGCAGACCGCCCATCCCCTCTCCTACGTGCAGGATCCGGACGGCCCGATTCAGCAGCAATACGTCATCGAAGAGCTTCACCGCATCACCGGCGGCAACGCAACCATCGTCTCCGGGGTAGGTCAACACCAGATGTGGACGTCGCAGTTCTGGGGGTTCGAAGAGCCGCGCCGGTGGATCAACTCGGGCGGGCTCGGGACCATGGGGTATGCCATTCCTGCCGCCATCGGCGCCAAGGCAGGCACACCCGATGAGGTCGTCTTCGCGATCGACGGCGACGGGTGCTTCCAAATGACCGGCACCGAATTGATCACGGCGGCCGTCGAGAACATCCCGATCAAGGTCGCGGTGATGAACAACCAGTCGCTCGGCATGGTGAAGCAGTGGCAGAACCTGTTCTACGACGGGCGACTGTCGCAGACCGAGCTCTCTCCAACCGTGCCGGACTTCGTCAAGTTCGCCGAGGCGTGCGGATGCGTTGGTCTGAGAGCCGACCGTCCCGACGAGGTCGCTGGGGTCCTCGAGCAAGCGCTGGCCATCAACGACCGGCCCGTGCTCATTGAATTCACCTGCGACCCGGAATCCATGGTGTTCCCCATGATCCCTGCCGGCGGGTCGAACGATGACATCATTCTCAGCAGGGAGGACCTCGCATGAACCACGTCATTGCCGTCATCGTCGAGAACAAGCCGGGCGTGCTCGCCCGCGTCTCATCCATGTTTGCCAGGCGCGGTTTCAACATCCACTCCCTGACGGTCGGCCCGACCGAGGATCCGACGATGTCGCGGATGACCGTCGTCGTCGACGGCCCCGAAATGGAGCAGATCATCAAGCAGCTCTACAAGCTCGTTCACACGGTCAAGGTGACCGAGTTCGAGCCCGGCACCGCGATCGAGCGGGAGATCATGCTGGTTCGCGTCAACGCCGACCCCAAGCGCCGCGGCGAGATCCTCGACGCTGCCCGTGTGTGGGAGGCCCGCGCCGTCGACGTCGGCGTCTCGACCATCACGTTCGAGGTCACCGGCCCGCCGGAGCGGCTCGCCGACTTTCTGCAACTGATGAACGCCTACGGTGTGGTCTCCCTCGCGAAATCCGGACGCATCGCGCTTTCGCGGGATCAGAAATCGGCCAGGAAACATCTCAAGAGCGCCTGAGGAGGCCCCAATGCCAACGATGTACTACGAAGGGGATGCGGACCCGACGCTGATCGCACAGCGAAAGGTCGCCGTCATCGGTTTCGGGAGCCAGGGCCACGCCCATGCAATGAACCTCAAGGACTCGGGCGTCGATGTCGTTGTCGGCCTCAGGGACGGCTCCAGTCGCGCGACGCGCGCCACAGAAGCGGGTCTGAAGGTCGTCGATCCTGCGACCGCCGCGGAGTGGGCTGACGTCATCATGGTGCTCGTCCCCGATCAGATCCAGGCCCATCTCTACGACGAGGTGATCGCACCGAATCTCAACGCCGGTGACATGCTGCTCTTTGCTCACGGCTTCAACGTTCACTTCGGGTACATCACTCCGCCGGCCGAGGTCGACGTCGCCATGGTCGCCCCGAAGGGTCCCGGTCATCTCGTGCGGCGCCAGTACGTCGAGGGAAGCGGTGTTCCGGCGCTCGTCGCCGTGCACCAGGACGCATCCGGCGACGCCCACGCCCTCGCGCTGTCGTATGCACACGCCATCGGCGGAACCCGGGCGGGGGTCATCGAAACGACGTTCAAGGATGAGACCGAGACCGACCTCTTCGGCGAGCAGGTCATCCTGTGCGGAGGCGTCGACTCGCTGATCCGCGCCGCGTTCGAGACGCTCACCGAAGCCGGGTATCCGGAGGAGATGGCGTACTTCGAGGTACTCCACGAACTGAAGCTGATCGTCGATCTGCTCTTCGAGGGTGGCATCTCGTGGATGCGACACTCCGTGTCGGACACGGCTGAGTACGGCGATATCACCCGGGGGCCGCGCATCGTCACCAACGAGACCAAGGCCGAGATGCGAGTCATCCTCGATGAGATTCAGTCCGGAAAGTTCGCACAGGAATGGATGGACGAGTACCGGGCCGGCGCTCCGAACCTTCTCGGGCAGCGGGCAGCGGTCGCCGACCATCCGGTCGAGCGGGTCGGGCGCGACCTGAGGACCATGATGCCGTTCCTGGTCGAGAAGATCCCGGCCGACGACGTATGAGCCACGGAGTCACCGGTCGCCGGTCGCCGGTCGCCATTTTCGAACGGCGTCGCGAAGCACGCGAGACCTTGAGAGTACGGGACCGAGCATGAACGACCGACTCGTCATCTTCGACACGACGCTTCGCGACGGCGAGCAGGCTCCGGGGATCGCCTTGTCGCCGGACGACAAGGTCGCCATCGCCCGACAACTCGCCCGGTTGAAGGTCGACGTCATCGAGGCCGGGTTCGCCGCTTCGTCACCCGGAGACCATGAAGCCGTGCGACGGATCGCAGCCGAGATCCGCGGACCGGTCATCGCCTCGCTCGCCCGCACCGTGGCCAACGACATCGACCGGGCCGCCGACGCTCTTGCCGGGGCCGAGCGCTACCGGATCCATGTGTTTACGTCGACCTCACCGATCCACATGGAGCAGATGCTCCGCAAGACACCGGCCGAGGTGCTCGCTTCGATCAAGGAAGGCGTGACGCGAGCGCGCGGCTACGTCGACGACGTCGAGTTCTCGCCCCAGGACGCAACACGCTCCGATCCGGACTTCGTCGTCGAGGCATGCAGGATCGCCGTCGCCGCCGGGGCCACCACCATCAACATCCCAGACACCGTCGGGTATGCGATGCCGGCTGACTTCGTGGCGCTCATGGAGCGGGTGTACGCCGACGTACGCGGCGGCAATGAGGACGTCATCATCTCCACCCACTGCCACGACGACCTCGGGCTCGCGGTCGCCAACTCCCTTTCGGCCATCCACGCCGGCGCCCGCCAGATCGAGGGCGCCATAAACGGCATCGGGGAGCGAGCGGGCAACACGTCGACCGAGGAGATCATCATGGCGATCAAGACCCGCCAGGACTTCTTCAACGTCGAGATCCAGGCGGACACCACGGAGATCTTCGAGACGTCCCGTCTCGTGTCGCGTCTGACCGGCTACCCGGTGCAGTTCAACAAGGCAGTCGTCGGCCGCAACGCCTTCGCCCACGAGTCCGGGATCCACCAGCACGGTGTGCTCAAGAACCGCGAGACCTACGAAATCATGGACCCGAGCGATGTCGGCCAGCAGTCCCAACTCGTCCTTGGCAAGCATTCCGGCCGCGCCGCGTTCGCCGATGCACTCGGCAAGCTCGACATCCAACTCGACGATGCGGCATTCGGACGGGCGTTCGATCGGTTCAAGGAACTTGCAGACCGCAAAGGGGAGATCGGCGAAGCCGGGCTCCGTGGGCTCATCGAGGTCGAGTCCGACCGCTCATCGGACAAGGTCCAGCTCGCCGGCTTGCACCTCAGCGGCGGAGACCGCGAAACACCGGTCGCGACCGTGCGGGTGATCCGGGCCGGCGAGGAGCTCGAGGTGACGGCGGAGGGTGACGGCATGGTCAGCGCCGCGTTCGTGGCGCTCCAGGATGCCTTCGGGTTCCCCGCGACGCTGCTCGACTACCGCGTCAACCCCTTGACGTCGGGCGCCGACGCGATGGCAGAAGTCAACGTCATCATCCAGATCGGGTCGGAGACCTACTCGGGCCGTGGGGTCTCAACCGACGTGGTGGAGGGCTCGGCACGGGCGTTCGTGTCTGCCTTGAACAAGGCGCTGGCGTCCCGCAACGGCACGTCAACCCAGGCAGACGCGTGAGCCACTTCGTCCTCCTGCCCGGCGACGGCATCGGACCCGAGGTCGTCGCCGAGGGCCGCAAGGTTCTCGAAGCGGTTGCGGCGCGCTTCGGCCTCCGCTTCACCTTCGAGGAGCACCTCATCGGAGGGGCCGCCATCGACGCAACCGGTGATCCCCTCCCGACGTCGACGGTCGAGGCGTGCCGAAAGGCCGACGCCGTCATTCTCGGCGCGGTCGGTGGGCCGAAGTGGGACGATCCCCTGGCGAAGACCCGCCCGGAGGACGGACTGCTCGGAATCCGGGCCCAACTCGGGCTCTACGCCAACCTCCGACCCATTCAGGTCCACTTCCCATCGGCGTCTCCGTTGCGTGACGCAGCCGGCGTCGACATCATGTTCGTGCGGGAGTTGACCGGCGGCATCTACTTCGGGCCGTCGTCGCTCTCAGAAGACGGGACGGTGGCGCGCAACGAGATGGTGTATTCGGTGGCCGAGGTCGAGCGGGTCGTGCGCATGGCGGGCGAGGCCGCTCGCCTCAGGCGCGGAAAGGTCACATCGGTCGACAAGGCCAACGTGCTCGAAGTCTCACGCCTGTGGCGGCGCACCGCCCAACGGGTGATCACCGAGGAGTTCCCCGACATCGAGTTCGAGGTCGTGCTCGTTGATGCCATGGCCATGCACCTTCTCTCCCGGCCGAGGGACTTCGATGTTGTGGTCACCGGCAACCTCTTCGGGGACATCCTCACCGACGAGGCGTCGATGCTGCCGGGTTCGCTCGGCCTGCTGCCGTCTGCATCGCTCGGGGACGGCCCGCCCGGGCTCTACGAGCCCGTCCACGGATCGGCCCCCGACATCGCAGGTGAGAACCTGGCGAATCCCCTGGCCACGATCCTTGCCTGCGCCATGGCCCTGCGCTACTCACTGGACCTTCCCGAGGCGGCCGCGGCCATGGACCGGGCCGTCGAAGACGTACTCGCTGCAGGGCTCCGCACGGCGGACATCGCGGGTACGGGCCCGACCGCATCGACCAGTGAGATGGGGAATGCGGTGGCGCGCGCCATCGCGATGTAGGGAACAGCCGATGGTCGTCCGCCACCGGCAGGGATTGTCGTCAACAGTTCGTCGAATCTCGCCTACCGTTTGGGTATGAAACGGTTCGGCCTCCTGGTTGCTGTGGTGGTTCTAGCGGCGTCGTGTAGTAGCACCAGCGGTGAAGAGTCGTCCTCGACGTTGACATCCGCGGGGACCCCTTCCACGACGGCTTCCACGGCTGCTCCCTTGACGGCTCCTTCGTCGACGAGCGTGCCTTCTGCATCGACGGTGGTCGAGTCCGGGGAGTACGAAGCCGGCGCGGAGGGAATCGGCGACGCGTACTACCCATCGCTGGGCAACGGCGGATACGACGTCGGGCACTACCACCTCGACCTCACCTACGGCCCCGACGGCTCAGTCGAGACCTCGGCAGCGATCACCGCGACCGCCACCGACAACCTCGGGTCGTTCAACCTCGATTTCGCCGGCTGGGAGCTCGACCGCCTCGACGTCGATGGCGAACCGGCCGCCTTCGAGCGTTCCGGCGATGAACTCGTCATCGGACCGGTCGAGCTTCCGGCCGGCGGCGAGTTCACGGTCGAGATGGACTACCGGGGTGTTCCCGAACCGAAGGATTCGGCCGCGATGCCGTTCCCCATGGGATGGTTGACGGGAACCAACGGCGAGCAATTCGTCGTGGCCGAACCCGACGCCGCACACTCGTGGTTCCCCTCGAACGACCACCCGCTCGACAAGGCAACATTTACGTTCGCGCTGACCGTTCCGATCGGCTTCACCGCCGCAGCGAACGGAGAGCTGGTGGACATCGTCGAGAGTGGGGCCACCGCGACGTACCACTGGGTCATGTCCGCCCCGATGGCTCCCTATCTCGCAACCGTCGTTATCGGCGAAGACATGCGGATCGTCGACGATCCCGTCGCGTCGGCCGCAGCCGGAATCCCGATCAGGAATGTTCTCCCTCCCGACCTCACCCCGGCGCAACTGGCGGCCCTCGAGTCAACGGGCGAGATGGTGCGGGCCCTTGAATCTGCCTTCGGTCCATATCCGTTCGATCGGTACGGCATCGCGGTCGTCGGCGGGTTCCCCGGGGCACTCGAGAATCAGACCCTCTCGGTCTTCGGCCGCGACATGGTCGACGCCCCCTACTTCGAGTACGTACTGCTGCATGAACTCGCCCACCAATGGTTCGGCGACTCCGTCTCCGTGGGGCAGTGGAGCGACATTTGGCTGAACGAAGGCTTCGCGACCTTCGCCGAACTGCTGTGGGTCGAGAATCGCTACGGGTCCGGCGCCTATCGCGAGGAGATCGCCAATCGCCTGGAGGCGGCAAAGATTGCCGGCTACGGCCCCCCTGGTGTTCCGCCTGCCAATCACCTGTTCGACGGCAGCGTCTACCAGCGAGGCGCCTTCGTCCTCGTGGCGTTGCGCGACGAGATCGGTGACGACGCGTTCTTCACAACCCTCCGCACCTACGTGGAGCGCTACACGGACGCCAATGTGACGACCGAGGACTTCATCTCTGTCGCCGAGGAGGTTTCCGGCCAGGACCTCGCCGACATCTTCGCGATCTGGCTCTACGGTCAAGAGCTCCCCGAATGACGACTAGCGTCGTCGCCATGCCCCACTCTCCCGACATCGGACTCATCGGCCTCGCCGTCATGGGTCGCAATCTCGCACTCAACATCGCGGACCATCGGTTCACCGTTGCCGTGTACAACCGATCGCCCGAACGTACCGACGATTTCATTGCGGGGGATGCCTCCGGTGCGGCGGTCGTCGGGGTGCACTCGATCAGGGATCTGGTCGATGCGCTCGAACGACCCAGAATCGTCGTACTCATGATCAAGGCGGGAGCGCCGGTCGATCAACAGCTCGACGCTCTGGTGCCGCTTCTCGCACCGGGCGACATCATCATCGACGCCGGCAATTCACTGTTCTCCGATACCGAGCACAGGGCCGCCCGACTCGACGACCTCGGGATCCACTTCGTCGGGATGGGCGTCTCCGGAGGCGAGGACGGCGCCCGCTTCGGTCCCTCCATCATGCCGGGCGGCAGCACCGCGGCCTGGCCCCATATCAAGGACATCTTCACGTCGATCGCAGCGACCGCTGATGGCGAACCCTGCTGCGAGTGGGTCGGTCCCGGCGGCGCCGGGCACTACGTCAAGATGGTCCACAACGGCATCGAGTACGGCGACATGCAGGTCATCGCGGAGGCCTACGACGTGTTGCGGCGCGGGCTCCGCCTCGACGCTGCGGAGATGCGGCCGATCTTCGAGCGATGGAACGCCGGCCGGCTCGACTCGTTCCTCATCGAGATCACCGCCGACATCATGGGGACGACCGATACCGACGGCACTCCGCTCCTCGACCGGGTCCTCGACGCCGCCGGTCAGAAAGGAACCGGCAAGTGGACGGTCGTCGCATCGATGGATCAGGCCACTCCCACCACGCTCGTCGCCGAAGCCGTCTACGCGCGAATCCTCTCCTCCATGGTTGGCGAACGGCACGCCGCGGCGGCCACGCTCACCGGGCCGACCGGTGCGATCGACGACGACCCGGATGAGGTCATCGCGGACCTCGAAGATGCGCTCTACGCATCCAAGATCGTGTCGTACACACAGGGCTTCATGCTGTTGGAGGCCGCATCGGAGGAATTCGGGTGGGACCTCGACCCCGGAACGATCGCCTCCCTCTGGCGGGCCGGGTGCATCATCCGCTCCCGATTCCTCTCCGACATCACCTCCGCATATCGCGCGAACCCGGACGTCGCCAACCTCCTGCAGGACGGCTTCTTCCGCGACGCCGTCACCAGGGCCGAACCTGGCTGGCGCCGGACCGTGGGTCGGGCGGTGCGAGCAGGGATCCCGGTGCCGTCCTACTCGTCGGCGCTGGCCTTCTATGACGGGTACCGATCCGATCGCCTCCCGGCGAACCTCATCCAGGCGCAACGCGACTCGTTCGGAGCCCACACCTATGAGCGGACCGACGAACCCCGCGGCCGCTTCGTCCATTCGGAATGGGAGTAGGAAATGAAGCAGCCACCCCGTGCGATGGCAGCGCTGATCACGCCGTTCGACGGGACGGGCACCATCGACGCCGCGGCGCACCGGCACAACCTCGCCACGCTCACCGAGTGGGGAATCGACGGATTCCTCATCGGAGGATCTACCGGCCAGGGCCCGTATCTCGAGCCCGGTGAACGAACGACGCTGACATCCATTGCACGAGGTGAGCTCGGCGATTCAGCGTTCCTTCTCTCAGGTGTCTCCGCCCAATCCGTCCGCCAGGCGATCCAACAGATCGGCGAGGCGGCAGCAGCGGACGCCGACGCCGTGCTCGTCACCACACCGACCATGTTCCTCCGCAAGGACGCCGGCCTCGTCGAGTCGTTCTACCTCTCGGTTGCGGATCAGTCACCCCTTCCGGTCTTCTGCTACACCGTTCCCGCAGTGACCGGATATGAGTTCCCTGTCGCGTCGGCCGTCACCGTCGCCGCGCACCCGAACATCGTCGGGATGAAGGACTCCGGAGGCGATCCTGAGCGCGTTCGTCCGATCCTCGACCGCGTCGATGACGACTACTTCCTGTACATCGGGGCGTCCCGCATCCTCAACGAGGCGACACATCGCGGTGCCTACGGAGCGATTACCGCTTCCGCGAACTACGCACCGGATCTCGTCATGGCTGCGAGAGAGAGCGCAGACGCCCAGGATTCCTTGAGCGCCCTTGCATCCAACGTCGAGTGGCACGGCCTCGCCGGCACGTACGCGGCCGCCGAGATGGTCGGACTCCGACCGGGGACGATGCGATCGCCGCTCGCCGAGGTGAGTGCGGAAGACCGCGACGAGATGCGGGCGGTGTGCTGCCCGAAGGCGCCGGACAAGTAGCCTCGCGCCGCAGCGAAGCGAAGGAGTGCACATGTCGGGCCTCGAAGGAAAGACCATGTTCCTGTCCGGCGGCAGCCGTGGGATCGGCCTCGCGATCGCCAAACGCGCCGCCGCCGATGGCGCCAACGTCGCGCTGATCGCCAAGACCGCCGAACCCCACCCCAGGCTCGAAGGCACGATCTACACGGCTGCCGAGGAGATCGAAGCCGCTGGAGGGACGGCACTTCCGATCGTGGGCGACATCCGCCACGACGACCAGGTCGCGGCCGCCGTTGCATCCGCCGTCAAGGCCTTCGGCGGCATCGACCTCTGCGTCAACAACGCATCGGCCATCAATCTGTCCGGCACCGAGTACCTCCCGATGAAGTCCTACGACCTGATGCAGGACATCAACACGCGCGGAACCTACGTGGTGTCGAGGGCCTGCATCCCACACTTGAGACGAGCCGAGAATCCGCACATCCTCACGCTGAGTCCGCCGCTGAACCTTGCCCAGCACTGGTTCCAGAACCACGTCGCCTACACGATCGCGAAGTACGGCATGTCGATGTGCACGCTCGGCATGTCCGCCGAGTTCGCGAGCGACGGCATCGCCGTCAACAGCCTCTGGCCGCGGACGATCATCGCAACCGCGGCCGTGCAGAATCTCCTCGGCGGTGACGACGCCATGCAACAGTCGCGCAAGCCCGAGATCCTCGCCGACGCCGCCTACGAGATCTTCGGACGCCCGAGTCGCGAAACAACCGGCAACTTCTTCATCGACGATGAGGTCCTGGCCGAGGCCGGCGTCACCGACTTCTCCGGTTACGCCTTCGTGCCCGACGCAAGACTCCAAAGAGACATCTTCCTCGACGAGTAGCCGGTTCGCGATCTCCTCGGGCCGAGAAGCGGCGGGGCTGCATGGCCACCCCGCGGGATAGGCGTCGGGGGGGCGGACGGCGCTGTTGCGGCGACCTACAACCTGATCCTCTCCTGTCGCTACCGCTACCGCCGCGCCCACGAACTGCTGGATCGTGGCCAACCGCGCCACGACCTGGCGTCCTTCCATCACGTGACGAGAACTGCCGCTCCGTCCACGAGCCCTTCTTTGAGCCGGATCAGAGCAAGGTTGGCGTCTGACAGGGGGTAGACGTCGGGAACGGTCCGGATCGGAATGGCGGCTGCCAAAGCAAGGAAGTCGGTGGCGTCCTGTCGGGTGAAGTTGGCGACGCTGCGAATCTGGCGCTCACCCCACAGCAGGTCGTATCCGAACTCGGGGATTCGATCGAGGTGGATGGCATTGATCGCCACAACGCCCCCGCGGGCCAGCGACTTCAGCGCCTCCACGACAACATACCCGGCCGGCGCGAACGTCACGGCCGCGTCGAGCGCCACCGGTGGCCGGTCGTGGTATGAACCGGTCCAGGCTGCGCCCATTGCGACGGCGCGTTCCTGCTCTTCCGGAGAACGGGTCGCGACGAACACGTCGCAGCCCCAGTGGACCGCGACCTGCATCGCCAACAGCGCAGAGGCGCCGAATCCGTAGAGACCAAGGCGACCGCCCGGTTGGATACCGGCGATCTTGAGGGCCCGGTACCCGATGATGCCGCCGCACAACAGCGGGGCCGCGTCCACATCGGTGAACGAGGTTGGGACCCGCAGCGCGTAATCCGCACGCACGATCATCTGCTCGGCGTAGCCGCCGTCGGAACTCCACCCGGCGAACACCGCATCGGCACAGAGGTTCTCTCGTCCGCTCCGGCAGTACTCGCATGACCCGCAGGCCCCGGCCAGCCAGGCGACACCCGCTCGATCGCCGACCGCCCACGTATCCACACCGGTGCCGACGCAGGCCACCCGGCCGACCACCTGATGACCCGGGACCACCGGAAGGGTTCGTGCCGCGAGATCGCCCTCGACGATCTGCAGATCGGTCCGGCACACGCCGCACGCGGCCACATCAATCACGATCTCGTTTGCCGCCGGATCGAGACGGTCGACCGCCGACGAATGGAGCGGACGACCGGTCACGACACCGGGCGTCTCGAGCACCTGCCTGAACATGATTCCTCCTCCCGTCGACGATGCCACCGAATCCGCATCGGCGCAAGATTTCTGATGGTCGATCATCGATTACACGTCTCTCGGAATTCTCATCGCAGGGGAAATCAGGTACCGTCCAGCCCGATGCGACTAGGAATCCCACTCGAACGAACCGCCCACGAACGCCGTGTCGCCGCCGTCCCAGCCTCCGTCAAGGTGTTCACCGGTTGGGGATGGGACGTGCGCGTGGAGTCCGGCGCCGGAGACGCCGCCGGATTCACCGACGCAGCATTCGAAGAGGCAGGTGCAACCATCGTCGCGGATGCCGCGGCGGCCCACGACGCCGATCTGGTCCTCCGGGTTGATCGGCCGACCTTCGACGAGATCGCGCTCGTGCCGGAAGGTGCCGTCCTCGCCGGCTTCCTCGATCCATTCGTGGCGACCGACGTCGTCCAGGCGCTGGCCGATCGGGACATCACGGCGCTCGCCGTCGAAGCCGTACCGAGAACCACCCTCGCCCAGGCCATGGACGCCCTCTCCTCCCAGGCGAACGTTGCCGGCTATGCAGCCGTGATACTCGCCGCCGCGGAGTCCCCGAAGTTCCCCTCGATGCTCGTCACCGCCGCCGGCACGATCCCTCCGGCCCGGAGCCTCGTGCTCGGCGTCGGCGTCGCCGGCCTGCAGGCGATCGCGACGTTCCGCAGACTCGGAGCGATCGTCCACGCCTACGACATCCGACCGGAGACCAAGGAGCAGGTCGAGAGTCTCGGGGCAAAGTTCGTCGAAGCCCCGACACAGGAGATGGACGAAGGCGGATACGCGAAGGAAGTCGACGCCGACACCGCTGCCAAGCAGCAAGAGGTTCTCGCCGAGTTCGTCGCGAAGGCCGACCTCGTCGTCACGACCGCTCAGATTCCCGGTCGCCCGGCCCCGCGGCTCATCAACCGCGACGTCGTCGCTTCGATGCATCCGGGTTCGGTCATCGTGGACATGGCCGCCTCCTCGGGAGGCAATGTCGAAGGATCCCTCCCCGGCGAGACCGTCGACGTCAATGGCGTCACGATTCTCGGTCCTGTCGACCTCCCGAGCCGTGTCGCCACCGATGCGAGTCGCATGTACGCGCGGAACCTGCAAGAGCTGGTCGGACGCTGGCGCACCGATGACGGCCTCGTCGTCGATCTCGAAGACGAGGTCGCCGGACCGGCAACCATCACCTCCGGGGGCAGGATCATCCACCCGCGTACCCGATCGGCCATGGGCCTGGAAGAGGAGGCGACGTGAGTCCCGAGTTCATTCAGGGGATCGTCGTGTTCGTCCTCGCGGCCTTCGTCGGCTTCGAGGTGATCTCGAAGGTTCCGCCGACGTTGCATACTCCGCTCATGTCCGGAGCGAACGCCATCTCCGGCATCACGATCGTCGGTGCGATCATCGCTGCCGCGTTCGCAGAGGGTGCCGTCGCCATAACCCTCGGCATCCTGGCAATGGCCTTTGCGACGATCAACGTGGTCGGCGGCTTCCTCGTCACCGACCGAATGCTCGAGATGTTCAAGAAGCGGCCGGTGGTGAAGAAGTGATCACCCTTCTCTACCTCCTCGCCGGCGCCCTCTTCATCATCGGCCTGCGCGGCCTCGGTTCACCGCGCACCGCACGGCGCGGCAACCAGATCGCAGCCGCAGGCATGGTGCTCGCGACCCTGATCACGGTCTACTACGTCTATGACCTGGCGCGGGACGACAACGGCCTGAGCGTCCTCTGGTGGGTGATCATCGTCGGCCTTGTCATCGGCGGCGCGATTGGTGCCCTGCTCGCGCTCAGAGTCCAGATGACATCGATGCCGGAACTCGTTGCAGCGTTCAACGGCTTTGGCGGCGGTGCGTCGGCACTGGTTGCCTTCGCCGCGATCGTTGCGGCCGACACGGTCGTAGCGACCGACATTGCGTACGCGACCGAGACCGAGATCACGGTTGCGCTCTCGATCGCGATCGGCGTCGTCACGTTCTCCGGCAGCTTCGTTGCCTACGGAAAACTCCAGGGTCTCATCACCGGCAGGCCGGTCGCGCTCCCGGGAGGACCGTTCTTCAACCTGGTCCTCGTGATCATGATGACGGCTGCTTCGGCGTGGGCCGTCATCGCCAACGAACCGCTGGGCTACTGGATCCTGGCCGCCATCGCCCTCGTCCTCGGTGTCACCGGCGTCATCCCGATCGGCGGCGCCGACATGCCGGTGGTCATTTCGCTTCTGAACTCGTTGTCGGGCGTCGCCGCCTCGATGGCCGGGTTCGTGATCGGGAACCAGGGATTGATCATCGCCGGCGCCCTCGTTGGAGCGGCAGGATTCATCCTCACAGTGCAGATGTCCGAAGCGATGAATCGCTCCCTCTCCAACGTGCTGTTCGCCGGGTTTGGTACCGAAGGTGCCGGGCCGATCGACGCAGGTGACAAGCCGGTCAACAGCGCCACGCCGGAAGACGTCGCGATCTCGCTCAACTATGCGCAGACCGTGCTCTTCGTGCCCGGGTACGGCCTCGCCGTCGCCCAGGCGCAGCACGCGGTGCGGGAGCTTGCGACGACACTCGAGGAGCGCGACATCAGCGTGGAGTATGCAATCCACCCGGTCGCCGGACGGATGCCCGGCCACATGAATGTGCTCCTCGCCGAAGCCGACGTCCCGTATGACGTGCTCTTGGACCTCGATCACTCGAATCCGAAGTTCCCGAACACCGATGTGGTGCTCGTTGTCGGAGCGAACGACGTGGTGAACCCTTCGGCTCGCGATGACAAGGGCAGTCCGATCTACGGCATGCCGATCCTCGAGGTCGACCGCGCGGCTACAACGGTCGTGATCAAGCGGAGCCTCTCCCCCGGTTTCGCAGGCATCGACAACCCGTTGTTCTACATGCCGTCGACGATGATGCTGTTCTCCGACGCAAAGGGTGCGATCGAGAGCATCAACGAAGCACTCCTCGACCTCTGACATGGAGTTCGACGAGGTCGTGCGCCGCCGACGGATGGTGAGGAACTACACGGGCGAGCCCGTGGACGCGGATGTCCTCGACCGTGTCCTCGATAGGGCGTCCCGGGCCCCGAGTGCGGGTTTCTCCCAGGGCGTCTCCTTCCTCGCGGTGACCGATCCGACCATCCGACGAGAGATTGCCCGCCTCTCGAGTGAAGATGAGTACGTGCAGGACGGCTTTGACCCCTGGATATCGAAGGCGCCGGTCCACGTGGTGATCTGTGTCCGCAAGGCGTCGTACCTCGAGCGCTATCGCGAGGCAGACAAGGGTGGTGAGGAGGGCCCATCGGCACAGGAGAACGGTTGGCCGGTGCCCTACTGGTGGGTCGACGGAGGCGCCTCGTTGATGCTCCTCCTCCTTGCGGCCGTGGACGAGGGTCTCGCCGCCGGGTTCCTCGGCTCTCACAATATGGATGACATCGAGGCCCTCCTGGGGATTCCGGATGATGTCGCTCCCATTGGCATCGTGACCATCGGCCAGCCGGCGCCCGACCGCCGTTCAGGGTCGCTGGCTCGAGGACGGCGCCCCGACGTTGTCCGCCGCGAACACTGGGACGCAAACTCCGAGGTTTGACCTGCGGCCCGGTTACGATGCGCGCCGATTCAGGAGCGCCATGGACCTCACCATCAATCAACGCCCGCCCTTCCATCCGTCGGTCGAGTTCGTCGAGCGGAAAGGCACCGGCCATCCAGACACGATCTGTGACCGGCTCGCCGAAGACCTGGCCCGCGACCTTGCACGGACGTCACTCGAGCAGACCGGCCAGGTCCAGCACTTCAACGTCGACAAGGCGATCCTCGCCGCAGGATCGGTGCATGTCGGCTTTGGTGGGGGCGAACACACCAAACGTTCGCGCCTCATTCTCGTGGGCAAGGTCAACTTCACCGAACAGTGGCAACCCGATGTCGAGGCACTCACCAACGACACCAGGATGCGACTGCTCGAACTCCTGCCGGACGCAACGCCGGACGCGTTCGATGTCGAGATCTGGCTCAACCAATCGGCGGTCGATCTCGCGGACGTCGTGACGCAGGGACACCTCGACGGTGTGCCGAGGTCGAACGACACGTCGTTCGCTGCCGTCTCACTCCCCCGTTCTCCGCTCGAAGACGTGGTCTACCGACTCGAGCACTACCTGAACTCCGCAGCGTACCGCTCCGAGGTGCCGATCGGCCGCGACATCAAGGTGATGGGCGCACGACACGGTGCTGAGGTGGTTGTCACCGTCGCCGTGCCGGTGCTCGCCCGCAAGGTGCACGAGCGCTCCACCTACGACCAGGTCATCGAACGCGTCAGGATCGACGCACTCGCTCTGGTCAGGGACGTGTTCGGCGAGGAAACGACGGTCAGGGTCAATCAGGCGGACACCCCCGACTCCCAGTACCTCACCTTGACCGGGACCTCGGCCGAGGCCGGCGACGACGGCCAGGTCGGGCGCGGGAATCGATTCGGCGGCCTCATCACGCCGTACCGGCCGATGAGCCTCGAGGCCGCCGCAGGGAAGAATCCTGCTGCCCATGTCGGCAAGACCTACCATGCATTCGCCGAGGACATCTCTCGGCGGATCATCGCGGATACCGGCGCCGAGGAAACCACCATCCGGATGCTCTCCTCCATCGGCCACCCGGTGACCGAGCCTCAGGTCGCTCATATCGAGATCAGCGGTCCGGCCGATGACGGCGCCATCGAGGTCATCGTCAAGGAATCCCTGTCGGACTGGGTTGGCGTCCGCGACCGCCTCGTCGCCGGCTTCTACGAATTGTATTGAGACCGGCGCCCGGTCCGTTTGTGCATCCGGAGCAAGAACGACCATCATCCCGTCCATGACTCGTATGCGACGCTCCCTCGTCCTGCTGGCGCTCGGGGCCACCGCAGCCATCGCTTTCACCACTCCGGCAGCCGCACAGCGACCAGGGGTGGAATGCGGCGAGTACCAGGGCGTGGTATGCCAGGGCTACTTCACCGATGAGACCGGCGTGGCCGGCGATCCCCAACGCATCGAGGACGCAATCTCCCGGATCGTTGGGAACTACGGCAACCCGATCGCCATCGTGGTTGTTCAGGACAGCCGCGGCGCCAACCCCGCCGACTTCGCCTCCGACCTCGCCAATGCATGGGGCGTCGGCGACCCGGTCGAGCAGAACGGGATCCTGGTCCTGGTCTCGCTCGACGAGCGCCGGACCGAGGTGGTCACCCAGGACGCCATCAGTCTCCCGGGGAGCGCGATCGCCGGCTCCGCCCGCAGCTTCTTCGGGGCAGGCGACTTCGAGGGCGGCCTGCTCGCGATCGTTGGCTCCGTCGAACAGGCACTCGCGGGGAACCTCACCGAGGAATCAGGCTCAGCCGGCATCTCGTTCGGAGCGATCGCATTCCTCGGCATCGTGGGATTCTTCGTCTTCTCCGCTGTGGGCCAGGTTGCGTCGCTCAGACGCAAGCGCACGAACAAGGTGAAGACCGAACGGGAGCGGCTCATCGACGGAGACCTCGCTGATCTCGAGCCATCAGGCGCCGATTTGCCGAGATACGCGGACTTCGCCTTGCCGCCGCCGGCGGTCACGGACGTGCCGACGGCAGACGGCATCAACGAGTTGTGGCGCGTCGCGGGCGGCGAACCGTCGGACGTCGAAGCCCTCACAGCGCTCTGGAGTCTCGGGCTCATCGACGTCATCGACCGGGAGCGACTCATCCGCGAGACCCGGGAGCCGCTCGATCTGCGGGCCTCGGACGAACGACCGATCCTCGAGAACGCCGTCCAAGAGGCGGCAGACGAGGCATTGGCGGTCGACCTCAAGGACGACGCCGCTTTCAAGTCGAAGAAGCGGGCTCTCGAGCGGTTGGTCGACTCCCTCCGACCGCACCGCGTGGCAGCGGCACGTCGCCGCACGGGGGACGCGCTCGTCGTCGAACTCACACCGTCGCCCATCGGCGAGATCGTCCCGACGCCGCTCGGCGGGGATTTTGCCGAGGCGGCCGCCGCGTTCGACCGTGCCGTTCCGCTCTCCGAATCGGTTGTGGAGTATCGGGCCGCATCGTCTGAGGCCGACGTCAAGGTGCAGCGCCTCGAGCGGCTCTACGAGGAGCTGCCGGAATCGACCGCACGGCCCGCAATCGCGGCCGCACTCGCCGACCTCGACGACGACACCCAACTTGCGGTGAGCCGCTACGAGAAGGTGCGGAAGGCACTCGCCGCCAAGTCGGCCGGCCTCAAGGCAGACGGACTCGATCCCGCCGCCATCGCCGCGCTCCTGCTCATGAACCGGAACGAGGACAACATCCCCGAGTTCCTCGGCGCCTACCAGGAGCATCGTGATCGCGGCTTCGAACCGGCCGAGGCCGTGGAGTTCGCGCTCGCCGGACTCCTCACGGCGGGAGAGGTCGCGCGGGTTCGCGCTGTCACCCACCGCCTCGGGCTGCCGATCTCGATCACGGCGGGCCTCCTCAACCGGAGGGATGACGGACCGGAGGTCTACGAGCAACTCCGGGAGGAACTCGCCGCCTACACAGGGGACGACTCGGCACGGACGATCGCCGGCGTGCTCGCCATGTCTCTCGAACCGAGCCAGGCGATGCGCCGGTGGCTCGAGGCACGGGAGGCACTGCACGAACTCGGCCTCGTCGGTTCCTACGCAGATGTCGCCGCGGCGTTCGGCGCATCCGACCGCCGCGGACCTCGCCGGTTCGCTCTCGCGTACGCCACCCAGCGCCAGGCGCTTTCCGACAGCACGATCGACGACGCCGACCGCTTCGCACCGGAGCTGGCGCACGCCGGAACCGGCGGCCAGAAGGACTCGTGGTCCGGCGAGCCGATCCCGGAGGGAATCGGATCGTTCGACCCGTTCACGTTCTTCTATCACCACTGGGTGATCACTCGCGGCGTCTCGGATTCGTTCGGCTGGGAACCGGTCTATGCCGATCCATCCTGGGCCGGCGACCGCAGCTCGTGGTGGGGCGGCGGGGGCGGATTCGGGTCGAGCGGCGGCTCCTCGTGGGGCGGTTCGTCCTGGAGCGGCGGCAGCTTCGGCGGATTCAGCGGCGGGGGCGGATTCTCATCGAGCGGTGGCGGCGGTTGGTGAGCCCCCACATCGAGAGCTCGGCGAACCCGCGCATCAACGCAACGGCACGCCTGAAGCAGCGGAACCGGCGTAACGAGGCCCGTGCCTTCCTCGTCGAGGGGACGCGCGAGATCGAGCGGGCGGTGGCCGCCGGAGCGCCGATCTCAGAGGTGTTCCTCTGCCTGGAGTACGCATCGAAGCCAACCCGAGCGCTGGCCGAGAAGGTGGCGAGCGGCGGCGTTCCGCTCGTCACCACGTCGATTCGGGCGTTCGACAAGCTCTCGAATCGGAGACACCCGGACGGCATCGTGGCGGTCGCCCCATCGTGGTCGACGGCGCCCGACGACCTTCCGTCGGGGCTCACCCTCGTGGTCGAATCGATCGAGAAACCCGGCAACCTCGGCGCCATGCTGCGCACGGCGGATGCGGCCGGGGCGGGACTCCTCCTCGCCGACCCGAACGTCGACCCGTTCAACCCGAATGTGGTCAGAGCCTCTCAGGGGGCCCTGTTCTCAACACCGTTCGCCACGGCGGATGCCGTGACCGCCCGGGCGTGGTCGCTCAACCGCGGTTCGGTGTTCGTAGCCACCCCGGACGCCGAGACCGTGATCTGGGATGCAGACCTCGGCGGCACCGTCTCCATCGTGATCGGATCGGAGCGCGCCGGTGTATCCGGGGTTTGGGACGATGCCGGGACGGCGATCCGGATCCCGATGGCCGGCGGCGCCGACTCGCTCAACGCATCGGTCTCAGCCGCGGTGGTGCTCTTTGAGGCCGTACGCCAGCGCCGGTCGTAGTCGCTACGGCTTTGCCAAACTCCAGATGCCGTCATCGTCGAGGATCGCGTCGATGAGCCGGAGACGTTCGAGCACGTCTCCGGTGTAGGACGCCGGATTGACCCCGACCTGAAGTACCGGTCCGTGCCGGAAAATCGTCGGCGTCCCGGCGACGCCGAGCCGTGCGCCTTCTTCAGTCGAACGCTCTACGGCGGCGTGGTCGGGAACGATCGGACCTTCGATACCGGCCGATGCTGCGGCGACGGAGGAGACACTCGGATCGGTCACGTCCGCGCCCTCGAGATGACGGAGGGCCAAGAGCGCCTGGAGGTACGCACCGTGCCGGTCCGGAAGTCGCTCCCGAACCGCCTCAACCAGCGCACAGCCCTCGGCACTCTGCCGATCGGATCCTGTCAGATAGGGACACCACTCGAGTCGCAGATCTGCGCCTTCGTTGGCTGCCGCGGTCAGGAACCGGTAGAACCGCCACACCGGCACCGAGAAGTCGTAGTAGACGCGGCCTTGGAAGAGCATGGGGCCAGTCTCAACCGACGCCACTGTGCTTGCAAGTCGACGGGCCTGTACTTGTATCGAACATCTGTTCGGTGTAGGTTCGCTCAGCGGAGGGCACCATGCTGGCGGGACAACGAACGTTTGACGAGATGGAAGCGCCGCTCCACGCCGTCCCGTTCTGTGTCCTCGACCTCGAAACGACCGGCGCCACGGCGGCGCATTGCGAGATCACCGAGATCGGCGCCGTCAAGTACGTCGGGGGTGAGCTTGCCGGCACGTTCCAGACGCTCGTCAACCCCGGGAGTGAGATCCCCCCGTACATCACGGTGCTCACGGGCATCACCCAGGCGATGGTCATCGAGGCACCGTCGATCAGCGAAGCGCTCCCGGCGTTCCTCGAGTTCATCGGTGACGCCGTCATCGTCGGCCACAACGTACGGTTCGACCTCTCGTTCCTGAACGCAGCCGCGGAACGCCTCGGCTACGGGCGCCTGCCGAACCGATCCGTCGATACGCTGGCCCTGAGCCGGCGCCTCGTACGGTCCGAGGTACGCAATCTGAAGCTCTCGTCGCTGGCGGCCCACTTCCGGGCGCCCCATCCGCCGACGCACCGCGCGCTCGACGATGCGCAGGCGACGGCCCACATCTTCTGGGCGCTCCTCGAACGCGCCGGGACGCTCGGCATCACCCACCTCGACGATCTGTTGATGCTTCCGACGGCGCGTGGATCGGCCCACTATGACAAGATCGAGTTGACCTCGGACCTTCCGCGTCGACCCGGCGTCTACTTCTTCATCGATCGCGACGGCACGGTGATCTACGTGGGTAAGGCGAAGAACCTCCGGTCGCGTGTGAGGTCCTACTTCTACGGCGACGACCGACGGTCCGTCGCCCAGATGCTCCGAGACCTCGCCCGCCTCGAACACCGGGTGTGCCAGACCGAACTCGAGGCCGAGGTCGTCGAGTTGCGCCTCATCGCGGAACACCGGCCCCGATACAACCGCAGGTCACGGCCTCCCAAGAGCCAGCACTGGGTGAAGGTGACGAACGAGCGCTTCCCACGACTCTCGATGGTTCGGACCATCCGCGACGACACCGCCCTGTACCTCGGGCCGTACCGATCCCGCAGGGCGGCCGAAGTCGTGGTTCACGCGATTTGGGACGCCGTGCCGATCCGTCGATGCAACAGCGCCGGCACCGCACGAACCGCGGCCTGTGCGTACGGGCAGTTGGGGACGGCACTCTGTCCGTGCGACGGGTCTGTGGGAGACGACGTGTACCGGGAGGTGATCGCCCGGCTGCGAGAGGGAATCGAGCGCGACCCGGCGGCGGTGCTCGACGGGCTTCGCGACCGCATGGCTCGACTCGCCGAGGGTCGTCGCTTCGAGGACGCCGCGGAGGTCCGGGATCGCTATCAGGCGCTCGCCCGCTCACTCGAGCGTCGGCGGGTCTGGCAGTCCCTGGCTGCCGCCGGAACGGTGTGGGCCGAGGACGACGCCGGCGACGGAGTGGCCGTCTCGCACGGCAGGCTCGTGGGTTCGTGGAACTCGCGCTCCCAGCCGCCCCTGGTTGCCGCCGAACCGCCGGTCGCCGACTCCATGCCCGTGCCCGACTCGGTTCAGGCTTCGGAAGAGGTCCATCTGATCTGGCGGTGGCTGGACCGCGACGGCGTCTCGATTCTGCAGAGCACCGGCACCCTGGCCCTGCCGCTTCGCCCGGTCCCCCCGCTGGCCTGATCAGGCCACGGTTGAGCCGGGCCTCACCCGGTCGTCCGGCGCGAGGAGGACCACACCGTCGGCCGTCAGTGCGCCGAGCACGAGCACGTCGGATCGAAATCCCCCGACCCGCATCGGAGCGAAGCCGGTCACTACGACGACCTGCCGATTCACCAGAGTCTCGGCGCTGTATCGCTCCGTGATCTTCGCGGACGATTGCACCAGTTCCTCTGTGCCGAGGTCGATCCACAAGCGGAAGGCCGGTTCGCGTGCTTCGACGTTGTCCTCGGCACGCACGATCGTCCCGATTCGGAGGCCGAGCTTCTCGAAGTCGTCAATGTCTGGCGTGTCGTTCATCACACCACGCTACCTTTGCGCCATGCGTTTCATCATCAGATCCGGCACCGATCCCCTGGCCCGTGCGGATGCCGCCCTGCTCTCAGCCATGGGTCTTCCGGGCGGGGGCATTGTCGCCCTCGGCGGCACCCGGTGCCGCGTGTCGCCCGGTGAGGTTCCCGGGCCGAACGCCTTGACCGTCGGGCCGCTGGCACGCCAGAACGCCGGCGTTTCGATCGGAGACTCGGTCGACGTGGCGCGGGCCGTCGTTCCCGAAGCGCGTCGGGTGGTTGTGGTTGGTTCGGAGCGTCTCGACTCGCGACATCTGGCACGGGCGCTTCAGGGCAATGTCGTGTCGATCGGGGATCAGATCTCCGTCCGCGGCTCATATGGCGATCAGGGCGACGAGGAGCGGGTCGTCCGTGTGGTGTCCGTCGAACCGGGCCCCGCAGGGACCATCGGCGACCGAACCGTGGTCCATGACACCGAGGACGTGACACCCGACGTCGCCGCACAACCGGAGGGGCGACCGCAGGGAGAGACGATCTCGACGGCCGACGCTCTCCTGACCGGTCTCGATACCGAACTCGAGACGCTCGTCGGTTGGATCACGCTGCTCACCTCTCGTGCCGACTTGCCGGGCTCGTGGGGCCTCCCGTCGGTAGCAGGTGTGATCGTGGAGGGACCGGCCGGGTGCGGTCGATCGGAGTTGGTTTCGGCCGCCGCAGCTACGGCCGGCGTTGCCGTGAAGGAGATCTCGCTCGACCTCGTGTTCAAGCCCGAGCGACTCCTCTCGCTTCTCGAACGTGCGGTGAAGGACAACCCATCTCCGGTAGTGCTCTTCGTCGATCGCCTCGATGCGATCGCGGGAGGCGAGGGGATGTTCAAGAATCAGGTCGTCGCGATCATGCGCTGGTTCCTCGATGCGGTGGCCCAGCGTCCGGGCATGGCGTGCGTCCTCGGTGTCCGCAGTGCCGCATCACTCGGCGATGACCTGGCGAAGACGGCGTTGCTCCCCCGCTCCCTCTCCGTGCCGCCACCGGATCTCCGGCGACGCCGACGCCTCTTCGAGGCCGCGCTCGCCCGGGTGCCGACCACGGATATCGACTTCGAGCGTCTCGCATCGCGAACGGCCGGTTTCTCGGGGGCCGACATTGTGTCCGCCGTTCTCCAGGCGTCGGCCGGCGCTGCCCGATCCGGTGACCCCGTTGCTCAGGAAGCCCTCGAAGTTGCCATCGATGAGACAACGCCGTCGCTCGGCTCTTCCCCCTCAGGCGAGATTCCCGGGTACGGCTTCGACCGGGTTGCCAACCTGACCGAGGTCAAGCAGCGCTTGACCGAAGCCGTGATCTGGCAGATGCAGGATCCGGATCGCTTCACGCGCCTCGGGATCGAACCGCCGCGAGGACTCCTGCTCTACGGTCCGCCCGGCACCGGAAAGACCTATGTCATCCGGGCTCTGGCCCACGAATCCGCCGCCGCATTCTTCCCGATCAAGGGGGCCGAACTCCTCGACAAGTGGGTCGGCGAGTCGGAACGAGCCGTTCGCGAGGTATTCGCTCGGGCCCGGGCCGTCGCACCGGCCATCTTGTTCTTCGACGAGATCGACGCGCTGGCGCCCATTCGCGGCAACTCGACGAACTCCGTCACCGATTCAGTCGTCGCCGCCCTCCTTACCGAGATGGACGGCGTTTCGGAACGCGGTGACGTGTTCGTGATCGGAGCGACCAACCGCCGCGATCTCATCGACCCAGCGCTTCTGCGGCCGGGCCGCCTCGAAGTCCACGTTCGTCTCGGCCTTCCGGCACCGGAGGCCCGACGCGCGTTCTTCGAAATCTGCGATGTGCCGTTCGCCGAAGATGTCGATCTCGACGACCTCGTAGGGCTCACCGACGGCTTCTCGTTCGCTCAACTGTCCGGTCTGCTGCGCGAAGCCGCCCTGATCGCACTGCGGAGAGATCCATCCGCAATCACCGTCACGAGCGAGGAGCTAGTCACCTCGATTGCGAACCGAACTGTCCTTTCCGACGACGCCTCCTTGGCGTACCGTGGGCAGTGACCGAAACGCCGCTCTTCCCGCATAACACTCACTCGGTGAGTGTCGGCGATAGAGTGGCCTTGGAGTAACAACTCACGTCGGCGGGAGAGCGCAAAGCCGCCGATCAACGAAACGAGTAAACGCCACTGTGGTGTCCGGGCTTGGCATCACGGGGGATGGAGTTGCCGCGGTGACTCCGAAACGAGAGGTGGAGGTGGCAGGTGTTTCCTGCAGTGTTGACCCGCTCAGGCAGTGGGTATGTTCGAAGAATCTTGGCGGTATCAGTCGCCGCGCTGTTGATGTTCGCCACCCTGATGGTGACGAGCACTCCCAGAGTGGATGCACACACACCAGAAGTGCTGCTCATTGACTGCCTTGGATGGTCAGTCGATTTGTGGGTCTACGACGAGCCCAGCGACAACTCGGTCGAGATCTGGGTCGACGATGTCAAGATCGTTGACGTGGCCGACTTTGGACAGGAGTACCACACCGCTGGATCATGGGACCCACTGAGTTCGCACTCGCTGCGAGTCAAAGTTGTTGCAGGCGATGGTCCAACCAACCCGAACTGGAGTTTCGACCGCACGCTGACGAGCACGGCATGTCCGACCCCTGCGATTGACATTGAAAAGGCGACCAACGGAGAGGACGCTGACTCGGTGACCGGCCCGGAGATCGAAGTTGGCGCCACGGTGACATGGACGTACGTCGTCACCAACACCGGCGACGCTGACCTGGCAGATGTCGCCGTGACCGATGACAAGCTCGGCGCGATCTGCACCGTCGGAGACCTTGCCGTCGACGCGTCCGCCACCTGCACCGCTACCGGCACCGCAGCGCTCGGTCAATATGCCAACGAAGGCACCGTCACCGGCACCGATCCGCGGGCAAAGGTCGAGGTCACCGACACCGACCCATCGCACTACATCGGCGTGCCGTCACCCGTGCCTGCGATTGACATAGAGAAGTTCACCAATGGCAGCCAGGCCGACGAGCCGACCGATCCTGACGTCCCTGAAATCGAGACCGGGGCTACCGTCACCTGGAGATACGACGTCACCAACACCGGCGATGTCGCACTCACCGATGTCACCGTAGCGGATGACAAGGAGGGCTTCATCTGCACGATTGGGACCCTCGCCGTCGGAGCGACCGACAGCTGCACCGCCACGGGCATCGCTGAAGCGAGGCTCTATGCCAATATCGGTACCGTGGTCGGCTTCTACGGCGAAGTGAGCGTGACCGATTCGGATCCATCTCACTACACCTTCCCCTCGGACGTCGGGGGTACGTCCCAGCTCGGAGACACAGTCTGGTTGGACGCGAACAAGAACGGCGTACAGGACTCCGGTGAGCAGGGCCTTGAAGGGGCCTGTGTGGACCTCAAGGACAGCGATGGCACCGTGATCGGCACGCTGACGACCGGTACCGTCCCGTGGGTCGGGTTCTACAAGTTCGTCGGATTGGATGCCGGTGTTTACACGGCCGCCATCGACATGACGTGCGTGAAGAGTTCCTATGAACTCACGCACGCCAGGATCATTCACCGTCACGCTCGAAGAAGGCGAGGAGTACCTCGACGCCGACTTCGGACTCTACGAAGCACCGACGACAACGACGTCAACGACTGCGCCGTCTACAACTACGACAACGCAACCCACGGAGACGCTCCCGAATACCGGCATCGATTCCGGAGCACTCGCGGCCGTCGGCGTCGCACTGCTGATGCTCGGCGGACTCGCCATCCTGGCGACCCGGAGGCGACACACCACCGACTGACGGGCACATCGACGATCGAAGTGAGTGTGGGGCGGCCGACATGCCGCCCCACACTTGTGTCTCGAACGGTGCTCACGCGTGCACAGCGTTCGAGACTCGGCCCGGAAGTGTCGGACGGACTTCTCCCTCGATCTCAGGTTCTCCTCTGGTGGTTCCGGAATCTGAGCGGGCGGTGATCCGCTGGCGCAAGACGCCGATGACTGATGGACGACCGCGCACGCCAATTCCTGAGCATCGCGGTTACGGAATGCCCGCCCGAGCGCGACCCGGTGTGGATGGCGGATGGCGTGACGCAAACGATCGCGACTTCGGGGGCGGGCTCGTCACTGCGGCACGGGTACAGACTGGCCTTGGAGACAACTCTCGGTATGCATACGGCTACTACTGGGCTGTCGCCCAATCAGCGATCTGGTTGAGGGCAACGCTTCCTCGTTGGACTTTGGCGATGATCGCTTCGACGGTCTTGTGCCAGATGAATGGTCTCTGGTCGTCGTTCCAGTGCTGGGTCCACAGCTCGATGGCTTCGATGAGTTGTTGAACGCTGGTGAAGATGGCGCGATGGAGCCGCTGGTCGGGGAGTTCTGTGAACCAGTGTTCGATGAGGTTCAGCCATGATGACGATGCCGGTGTGGAGCGGATGTGCCGCCGTCACGACGTGAGGCGTATTCGAGCCATCTGGTGACATTGTCGTGGTAGTGGGCGGCGCGGTTGTCGGCAACGAGATGGATCTCGAGGTCATCGAGGACGTTGCGGTGTCTCGGCTTGTAGTTGGTGAGAACCTCGCCGGTGGCGATATCCATCTCGGCGAACAGGGGGTGGTGCCATGACGTTCGTGGTCGTGGTTCATCGTCCCCACCCGGTCCGGCGTCATCGGTAGCAACGGTTGGGAGCGATCGGGCTGACGGAGAGGAGTATCTCGAAGCCGACTTCGGTCTTGGAGAGACGCTTCCCGAGACGGGGGCCAACAAGGAGAGAAAGCTGGTCGCTGCGATGCTGATGCCGGGAGTTGACCGCATTCTTTTCCTGTCAACCCGACGGAGGTGGGAGGATATGTAGACGGAACGCGAAGGACTGCCGAACGCGGAATGAGGGGTGGCGCCACTGCCGCCCCTCCCTTGTGGTGTGTTGATCAAGCGGCCTCAGCAGCGCGCCACTGCCTCTCCGAACGTGAACCGCCCCTCGTAGAGCGCCCGACCGACGACAACCGCATCGGCGCCGAGCGCGGCGAGCGCATCGAAGTCATCGAGCGATCCGACCCCACCCGATGCGATCAGGCGGCACGACGGCGCCATTGCTCGGAACCGCTCGAGCAACGCGAGATCCGGACCGACCATCATGCCGTCGGTCTCGATGCCGGTGGCCAGAATGGCGGTGAGTCCGAGGTCGAGCACCCGTTCCAGCGCCGCTTCGGCTTCGACGCCGTCATCCTTCCAGCCACTCCCCCGCGCCCTGCCCGACTTGACGTCCACGCCCGCGACGACCGCTCCGGCATTGAGTTGGGACATGAAATCCGACGCACCCTCGCCGAGCAGGACGCTCCCTACGACGATGCGGAAGATGCCCGCATCGAGTGCCGCCTCGGCTGACTCGACGGTTCGGATGCCTCCGCCGAACTGGATCGGGACCCCAACGGCTCCGAGCCGCTCAACCAGCGCGCGATTCAGCAGGCCGGAGCGCGCTCCATCGAGGTCGACGACATGTACCAGATCCGCCCCGGCATCCGCCCACTGCTCGATCATCTCGATCGGATTGTCGGCGTAGCGCGTCACCTGGGCATAGTCGCCTTGCGCCAGGCGGACGGCATTGCCACCCAGCACGTCGACCGCCGGTATCACCTGCATGTTGTACTTCCCTCTGTCATATTGTGTTAAGACGCTAATACATCTACGCTCTCCACACCAACAAGGAGAACCATGCCGACCGAGATCGACCCAGAGTGGAAGACGCCATCGTCCGAGGCTCTCTTTGACGCCCTCGCGAGCCTCGCAACCCCCGACGAGATCGGATGGTTCCTGCGTGATCTCTGTACGCGGCACGAACTCGAGGAATTGAGCGCCCGCTGGACCGTCGTACAACTCCTCGACGAGGGACTCTCCTATCGCAGGATCGCCGAAGCAACCGGCGTCTCCACGACCACGATCACCCGTATCAACGAATGGCTGCACCACGGAACCGGTGGGTACCGGATCGCGCTGGATCGGTCCAAAGGAGCAGGCACGTGAATCTCCGCATTGCCGTCCCCACCAAGGGACGCCTCGCCGACCCCAGCGCCGACCTCCTTCGGCGCGCCGGCATCCGCTTCGAACGGAGCGACCGCGCCCTTTCGGTGACTGCGCGGTCAGCTCCCGTCGAGCTTCTCTTTGTCCGATCCGACGATGTCGCCGAACTCGTGGCAGACGGTGTCGCAGCACTCGGTATCACCGGGTTCGACCTGCTCGGCGAGTCCGGCTTCGATCTCGACGCCGTCATGCCCCTGGGATTCGGGCGCTGCTCACTGACGGTCGCCGTCCCCGAAGACTCACCGATCGAGCGAGCAACGGAACTCGCCGGCAAGCGCGTTGCCACGTCCCACCCCAGGACGGTGACCGACTACTTCGGAAAGCTCGGGGTCGAGATAGAGACCGTAGCAATGCGCGGTTCGGTCGAGGTGGCGACCAAACTCGATGTCGCCGACGGCATCGCCGACCTGGTCTCCACCGGGAGCACCATGCTCATCAACGGCCTACGGCCGATCCAGACGGTGCTCGACTCCGAGGCTGTTCTCGTTGCGGCCACGGGCGTGGAACTCGACGAGACCGCGCAGACCGTGGTCACCATGGTTGGAGCCGTCGTCGCGGCCAGGTCCAAGCGCTACGTCCTGATGAACGCCCCGCGCGGCATCGTTCCCCGCATCGAACAGATCATTCCCGGGATCGAGGCACCGAGCGTGGTCCCCCTGGCACACAACGGCATGGTGGCCGTGCACTCCGTCGTCGAAGCCGATCGCCTCTGGCAGGTCGTGCCGGAACTCCGCGATGCCGGAGCGACGGGGATTCTCGTTCTCCCGGTCGAGCAGATGATTCCATGACCATGCGCAGAATCACCCTCTCAGAACTCGACGAGTCGGGCCGCACCGCGCTGGTTCGGAGGTCGGCGGTTCCTGACGCCGCGATCCGCTCCGCAGCCGCCGGAATCGCGGACCGGATCAGACTCGGCGGCGATGCCGCGGTGCTCGCGGCGAATGCAGCGTATGGGGGCGGACCGTCCTCGGGTGCCCTACGGGTGCCTGCCGAGGCCATCGGCTCCGCGTTCAGCGCAGTCGGACCTGCCATCCGCGAAGCCCTGAAGGCGTCGGCAGAGAGCATCCGCATCGTTCACGAACGCCAACGCCCGGTTGACGATCACGTGCGGGTTGCGCCCGGTGTCGTAGTTGAACGGCGATGGTCGCCCGTAGACCGTGTCGGTGTGTACGTGCCAGGCGGGCGTGCGGCGTACCCATCCTCCGTCCTGATGGGCGTCGTCCCTGCCCTCGTCGCGGGAGTCGGGGACATCGTCGTCGTCAGCCCCGGCGGCGACGACGAAACCGTGCACCCTCTCGTATTGGGCGCCTGCGCCCTTCTGGGCGTCGATGAGGTGTATGCAACCGGCGGCGCACAGGGGATTGCGGCGCTCGCATACGGCACCGAGTCGATCGACCCCGTCGATCTGATCGTCGGTCCCGGTGGCCCGTGGGTCACGGCCGCCAAACTCGCGGTCTACGGCGTATGCGGTGTCGATCTCCCCGCCGGACCGAGCGAGGCACTCATCGTCATCGATGCCACGACCGATCCTGCGATTGCTGCCGCCGACCTGCTCTGCCAGGCCGAACACGGACCCGACTCCCCCGTGGTGCTGGTGTCGGACGACGCCGCGTCCATCGATGCCGTTCTTGCCGAGACAGCGGTCCAACTCGCGACGCTGGAACGGGCGCCGCTCATCCAAGCGTCGCTCGATGACTACGGACTCGCGGTGCTCGCACCCGATCTCGATGCGGCGCTTGCGTTCGCCGATGCGTGGGCCCCGGAACACCTGACAATCCAGACCGCACACCCGGCCCGCGACGCCGAACGCGTCCGCTCCGCCGGTTCGGTCTTCGTCGGACCATGGACACCGGAGTCGGCGGGCGACTATGCAACGGGAGCCAACCACGTGCTGCCGACCGGTGGCCTTGCCAGGGCCTACGGGCCGCTCGCGGTCGAGGACTACGGATCGTGGCGGCAGGTCCAGGAACTCACCCGGGAGGGCTTGGAGGCCATTGCCCCGACCATTGTCGGGCTTGCGACGGCGGAGGGCCTCTCCGCCCATGCCCGGTGTGTCGAGATTCGTTTCGAGGAGGGGCGATGACAGCCGGGAGCTACGTGTGGCAGCCAACCAGTGCCGAGATCGCCGAACGCTTCGGCATCGATCCCCGACGCGTCGTGCGCTTCGACCAAAACACGACGCCGGTGGCGACCTCGTGGGCGGTACCGGTCGCCGACCCCCCGCTGCGCGGCCTGAACGAATACCCGGCGGCGTCCTACCGGCCCCTGCGAGAGGCGGCCGCGGCGTACGCCGGCGTCGCCCCCACACAGGTCGTGCCGGGTGCCGGCGTTGACGAACTGATCCTCCTCGCGGCCAGGACCTTCCTCTCCCCCGGCGATCGTGCAACGGGATTCACCCCGACGTATCCCCTCTACCGGATCGCAACCGAACAGCAGCGGGCCTCGTTCACCGCATCCCCGATTGCCTCGGCATCACGAGCAGACGACGCAGACCTCACCTGGATCTGCGTTCCGAACAACCCCACCGGAGACCGCCTTCCGGACTCCACCATTCGCCGGATCGTCGAGTCCTCCTCCGGCATCGTCGTCCTCGACGGGGCATACGCCGAGTTCACCGGCGACCTCTGGGGATCCTGGATCGAGCGCTACGACCATCTCCTCGTGCTGCACACCCTATCGAAGGGGTTCGGTCTTGCGGGAATCCGGGTCGGATATGCCATCGGGAACGAGTCACTCATCAGCGCGATCGATCGGGTGCGCCCACCGGGGAGCATCTCCACGATCTCGAGCGCGCTCGCCATTGCGGCGCTCTCCGACCCGGACCGGATGCGTCGCTCGGTCGCCGACCTCATCATCGAGCGCGAGCGCTTTCGCGGAGCCCTCGAGGGATTGGGCTATGACGTACCCCCGTCCGAGGCGAACTTCCTTCTCGTTCACATTGGTCCGACGGCCCCCGACCTCGCCGCAGGCCTCATGAGCGAAGGTCTCGTCGTCCGTGAATTCCCCCACATCCCGGAACTCGCAAACCACCTGCGTTTCACCGTTCGCTCCGAAACCGACAACGACAGACTCGTCAACACGATCGAGAGGATCCGCTCATGAACCGAAGGGCCACGGTCTCGAGAAGAACCAGAGAGACCAACGTCGAGGTCACCATCGATCTCGACGGCACCGGTACGGCCGACATCGCGACCGGGGTTGGCATCTATGACCACCTCCTCTCCTCGCTCGCCCACCACGGCATGATCGACCTGACGATCCGGACCGAGGGTGATCTCCACGTCGACGAACACCACACCGTCGAAGACACCGCGCTCGTGCTTGGTTCGGCCATCGATGACGCACTCGGTGATCGATCCGGCATCACGCGATTCGCGCGCGCAGCGGTGCCGATGGACGAGGCAATCGCCACGTGCGTGATCGACGCCGGCGGACGGCCGTATGCCGTGTTTGACCTGAGCTTCGTCGGCGAGCGGATCGGAACCATGGGGACCCAGATGATCCCGCACGCTCTCGAGTCACTCGTTCGCACGAGCCGCTCTACCGTGCACCTCAGCGCCCGCGGGGCGAACGATCACCACATCGCGGAAGCGGCGTTCAAAGCCCTCGGAATTGCACTACGCGGCGCCGTCACCCTCGATCCCCGCAGAGTCGGCGTCCCGTCCACCAAAGGCATGCTGTGATCCGCCTCGCGGTCATCGACCACGGAGCCGGCAACCTCGTCTCGATCCAGCGGGCACTCGAAGTGGTAGGCGGCGACCCGCGGATCGCAGAGAACCCGGCCGATCTCGTCGGTGCCGACGCCATCGTCCTCCCGGGGGTCGGAGCTACCGGCGCCGCCATGGCGCGGCTCGAGGAGCAGGGACTCGTCGAACCCCTGAGGTCGTGGGACGGCCCCCTGCTCGGGATCTGTGTCGGGATGCAACTCCTCTTCGACCGTTCCGATGAGGATGGCGGAGACTGCCTCGGGCTCGTCCCGGGTTCGGTTCAGGCGATCAGTGGCCGACCACTCCCCCACATGGGTTGGAACGACGTGTGGACCTCTGATGATCCGATCTTTGACGGCGTGGCGCCCGGGTCGCTCTTCACCTTCGTCCACTCCTACGCGGCCGTACCCGACAACCCGGACATCGTGACGGCAACGAGCGACCATGGCGGTCGCTTCGTGGCAGCGGTCCGCGACGGCATCTACATCGGACTTCAGTTCCACCCGGAGCGGAGCGGTGCATCCGGCCTCCGGGTGTTGGAGAACTTCGTCGGTGAGGTGCGCCGTGTTGCGTAGCCGCATCATCCCCTGCCTCGATGTAGCGGACGGTCGCGTGGTCAAAGGCGTCCAGTTCGTGAACCTGACCGATGAAGGCGACCCAGTGGAGCTCGCCACCCGGTACACCGCTGAAGGAGCTGACGAGATCTGCTTCCTCGACATCACGGCGTCGCACGAGAACCGGGGAACGCTCCTCGACGTGGTGCGGCGAACGGCCGAGCATGTCTTCGTCCCACTCACCGTCGGAGGTGGTGTCAGGTCGGTCGAAGACATGAGGGCGGTCCTGCGCGCCGGGGCCGACAAGGTCACGGTGAATACCGCGGCCGTCGACCGCCCCGGCCTGATCAACGAATGCTCGGTCGCGTTCGGCGCCCAATGCGTCGTCGTGGCGGTTGATGCCCGCCGATCGAACGGCTCGTGGGAGGTCTACACCCATGGCGGTCGGACTCCCACCGGCCTCGACGCCATCGAGTGGATTCGAGAAGTGACAGCACGCGGCGCCGGCGAGATCCTCTTGACGTCCATGGACCGCGACGGGACCAAGGACGGGTACGATCTCCCGCTCCTCGAGACGGCTCGCGAAGCCACCACTGTCCCGATCGTGGCCTCCGGCGGTGCAGGAGATCCATCCCACCTCGCGGCCGCTCTGCAGCCGGGTCGCGCCGATGCCGCACTTGCGGCATCCATCTTCCATCGCTCGGAGTATCCGATCCCTGTTGTGAAGAAAGCCCTTGCAGAAGCCGGCATCCCGATGCGGATCGTGGAGGCACCATGATCGTCCAGCCCACCTTCGACGAATCGGGCCTCGTTCCCGTCATTGTGCAGGACGCGAACACCCGGGACGTGCTGATGCTCGGCTACGCGAACGAGGCCAGCCTGGAGGCCACCGCCGCCACCGGACGGATGACCTTCTGGAGCCGCAGCAGGGGCGTCTTGTGGGAGAAGGGCGTGACGAGCGGCAACACGATGAACGTTGTCGACATGCGTCTCGACTGCGATGCCGACACCGTGCTGGTCCGCGTGAATCCGGCCGGTCCGGCATGCCACACCGGATCGACGACGTGCTTCGAGCCGATCGACCCGCCGGCCGATGACACGCCGCCTTCGGGCGCCGTGCTAGGGGAGTTGTGGGGGACGATCACATCACGGGCCGCCGAACGTCCCCCGGGTTCGTACACGACCACCCTGCTCGACCGCGGAGTCGATGCATGCAGCCGGAAGGTCGCCGAGGAAGCCACCGAAGTTCTGATCGCCGCGAAGGACCACGAGGCAGGGACGGGACCATCCGATCGTATCGTTGAGGAGTCCGCAGATCTGCTGTACCACCTCTTCGTGCTGCTGACCGAGCGCGGTATCGCTCTGGAAGACGTCGAAGCTGAGCTCAGGCGCCGGGCCGGTTGACGGGTCACGGAGGTACGCTCTCGTTCGTGTTCCGGATCGCTCTCACCCTGCTCGCCGTCGTGCTGGTTGCGGCCGCGTGCACTTCGAGGGAGCCGGTCGAGGGAATCGAACCTCCGTCACCCGTGACCAGTGAAGAACTGCAGGTGCTCCTGACCGATTCGAGCGAGCCCGTGGTCGTCAATGTCTGGGCGTCGTGGTGTACGCCGTGCCGGTCCGAAGCACCGCTGATCGGGCGTGCCGCCACCGAATATGCCAACGACGTCCTCTTCATCGGACTCGACGTGCGGGACACACCGGAGGGCGCGGCGGCCTTCATCGGGGAGTTCTTCCCCGAAGCGCCGATCTCGCATCGCTCCGACGCCACCGGACAGATCCCGACGGACCTCGGCGGCTCACGCGGCGTCCCGCTCACGTTCTTCTATCGGCCGGGCGGAGAACTCTCCTACCTGCACTTCGGCGTCATTGACGAACGGACCTTGGCCCTGCAGATCGATGAGTTGGTGAACGGCTGATGGAGTTCACCCTGCTCGCTGCCGCGGCCATTGCGGGCGCTGCAGCGTACGTCATGCTGTGGTGGGAGGCGAAGCACGGCAACGCCGCCCGGTGTGCCGGAAACCTCTGGGAGATCGGCCTCGTCTCGACCGTCGCCGGTATCTTCATCGGCCGCATCGTCGCAATGCTGATCGACGGCGTGAATCCGATCACCCACCCGATGGACGTCATCCTCGTGCGCTCGGGGGTCTCCACCGTCGGTGCGTCGCTGGGTGCGGCGGCCGTGTTCGTCCTTCAGGCCAAGAAGTACACGGTCACCATGGCGGACGGCATCTCAGCGGCGGCACTCGCAGGTCTCGCCGGATGGCAGGCGGGTTGTCTCGTTCGGGGATCGTGTCTCGGAACTGCTTCAGATCTTCCGTGGGCAATCGCTCAGGCCGGCAGCACCGTGACTCGCCATCCGGTCGGCATCTACGCCGCGCTTCTCCTGGCGGGTGCAGCGATCGGCCTGGCCGCGTGGAAGGCATACCGACGTCCACCGGAAGGCTCCCCCGCCGCGATTGCGATCATCGCTGCGGCAGGAACACGCCTCACAACCGAACCATTCCAGCCGTCGATATCGGGCGGACCGGTCTGGTTCTACGCCACGGCGCTCGCCATCGGTATCGGGGCACTCATCTGGTCGATCGTGCGGCGCAGAAGCGCCTGACGGGCTAGACCCCGAGCGCTACGAGTTCGTCGAGCGCCGCGCGCAGGGCGTCTTCACCTACCGCACCGAACCAGTTGGCGACCTGGACGTCGTTCCCGGTGATCAGGAACGACACGGGCTGGCCACGGACTCCGTACAGGTCCCAGATCGACTCGTCGAGACCCCACTCGACATTCGCCAGCAGTTCATCGGCCTTGGCCCTCGTTGCATCGAGGTCCGACTGCCCGGCGACCGCGATGATCCGTACCGTATCGGAATAGTCCGGCGCTACGGCATCAATGACGGGCAACTCCCGTCCGCAGACGCCTCACCACTCGGCCCAAAACACCAGGTACACCGGCTTCTGTTCGGCCGAGAGGGTGAACTCCCCTCCGTCGCCGAGCGCCAGCGTGAAGTCGGGCGCCGGAGGACCGTCGATCGGCGCTGCCGTGGACGGGGACGCCTCGGTCTCCGGGGGCATCGTTGTCGTTCCCTCGACCGTGGTTGATGTCGTCGAACCGTCTTCACCGGTTTGCGCGGCGACGGTCGTCGAGGACGACTCGGGGGCAGAGGTCGCCGCCTCGGTACCGCTCGAACACGAGGCGGCCACCACGGCGAGGGCCGCAAAACAAAGGATCGCTCTCTGCATTCGAGCACCGTACCCGAGGCCCAGGCATACGGGGCCGGTTCCTCCGCCGCGCCTACGCCCGCTCGTTGCTGAAGGCGATTGCCCGCTCGAGGACGGCCAGCGCCTCTCCGGAGTCGATCGCCTCGCCTGCGAGCCCAACCGCCTCGACAAATCCGTGGGCAAGACCGGCTACGACAATGGCTGGAGCTGCGTTCACCACCGCGATATCGCGTTTCGGACCCTGGCGCCCATCGAGGATTGCGCGCAGGATCTCGGCATTTTCCTCCACCGATCCTCCCTTGAGATCATTCAACGTGGCGCGTCGCACACCGAAATCTTCCGGTGTGAACTCCGCGACCGTGACCTCACCGTCGCGAAGGCGGTAGATGAACGACGGTCCGGTGGTGGTCAGCTCGTCCAGCCCGTCTTCGCCGTAGAAGACGAACGCTCGCTCGGCCCCGCGGTTTCGCAGCACATCGACCATGAGGCCGGCCATGCGCGAGTCCGAGGTGCCGACCGAGAGTCGGCTCGCCCCGGCGGGATTCGTGAGCGGACCGAGGAAGTTGAATACCGTCCTGATTCCAAGCGATGAGCGCACGGGTCCGGCGTGCCGCATCGCCGGGTGGTAGCGGGGGGCGAAGAAGAAGCCGAATCCGACCTCACGCACCATCGCAACCGTGTCCTCCGGCTTCATTTCCAGATCGAACCCGAGCGCTTCGAGCACATCCGCAGAACCGGTCTGCGATGAAGCCGCCCGGTTCCCATGCTTTGCAATCTTGACACCGACGCCGGCGGCGATGAATGCGGCGGTCGTCGAGATGTTGAACGTACCCGACCGGTCTCCCCCGGTTCCGACCGAATCAACAACCGGTTCGCCGACATCGACCTGCACCGAAGCGTCCACCATGGCGTCGACGAGACCGGTCATCTCATCGGCGGTCTCTCCCTTCGCCCGCAAGGCCACGAGCACTGCGGCGATCTGGGCGTCGGACGCATTGCCGGCCATGATCTCGCTCATCACGGCGTAGGCCTCGTCGCGTGAAAGGTCGGCGCCGGAAATCAACCGGTTGAGTGTCGTGGGCCAAGAAAGGTCTGGCATGGGGAGGACCCTACCCGTTCAGGACCTTTCGGAGCGAGGCGGCCGCTTCGACCGCTGCCGAAGCGAACGAAACCGGCGGATCCGCGCTTCCCCATGTCTCGATGGCAGCGACCATCGCTGCCACCGTGGCGGCCGCGACGATTCGCGCCTGCAGAACCTCGATCGCTCCGCCCTCGACCAGGATCTCCGCCAGTCCGGACTCGAATCGCCGGAGCTCGCCGGCCAGGGATGATCTCAGGTCCGGCTCCGCAAGCACCAGATTCAGTCGCTCCCGCATCTCGGTGTCGGAGACGTGAAACTCCAGGCCGCCCATCGCCTCGACGACCGCAATCGATGCTTCAACCGGCGAGTGACCGACGAGCGCTCCCGCGAGCAGTTCAATGGTTGGCAGTTCGAGTTCGTCCCAGAGGAAGATCCCCTCCTTCGTCCCGAATGCCCGATACACCGTCGACGGTGACACCTCGGCGGCTGCCGCAATCCCCTCGACCGTGGTGGCGTCGTAGCCAGACTCGAAGGCTTCACGGAACGCCTCGTCCTGGACTCGGAGCATCATCGCTCGCCGCTTTCGTTCTCGCAGTCTCGGTGCGGCTGGTTCCATGTTGCGAGAGACTATCATATGACGGTCACTATCACGTAGGAGTGCCCTCGATGGATCCAGCGGTCAAGACAACCGACCTCACGAAGACATACGGCGAAGGCGAGACCGAAGTGCACGCCTTGAATGGCGTGAGTTTCGAGATTCAGTGCGGCGAATTCGTGGTCATTCTCGGACCGAGCGGCTCGGGCAAGACCACCCTGTTGAACCAGATCGGGGCCCTCGAAGTGCCGACGAGCGGAACCATCGAGGCGCGCGGCGTCGAGGTATCTTCGCTCAGCCAGAAGGAGCAGACGGCATACCGGCTCTCAGCCATCGGCTTCGTCTTCCAGTTCTACAACCTCGTGCCGACCCTCACCGCACGCGAGAACGTCGCCCTCATCGCCGAACTCATCGACGGGGACGCCGAGGCCCGGACCGACACCGTGCTCGAGCAGGTGGGCCTCACGGACCGCGCCGATCACTTCCCCGGCCAACTCTCCGGTGGGGAACAACAGCGGGTCTCGCTTGCCCGCGGACTCGTGAAGAACCCCAACCTCCTCCTGTGCGACGAGCCCACCGGATCGCTCGACATCGACACCGGGATTCAAGTCCTCGGACTCCTCCGGTCGGTTACGGGTGACGGTGATCGGAGCGTCCTCACCGTCACCCACAACTCGGTCATCGCCCAGATGGCCGATCGTGTCATTCGACTTCGCGACGGCGAGATCGTCGACAACGTATTGAACCCGTCACCCGCAGAGCCGAGGGAATTGGCCTGGTGAGCTATCTCGCGACCAAGCGCGCCCGTGACTTCCGCCGTTCCCGATGGCAGTTCGTCGCGGTACTTGTGACGATCGCTCTCGGCGTGCTCATGTTTGGAGCGTCCTACGACTCCTACCGCAACCTCGAAGCGTCCTACACCGGCACCTACGACCGCCTCGATTTCGCCGACATGACGGTGACGGGCGCCGACGCTGGCTTCGCCAAGACCGCCGCTGCAATCCCCGGCGTCGCGACCGCCGAGGAGCGAACCGAGGCCGACATCCCATTCTCTGCGGGTGACAACGTCTTCATAGGTCGCGCCGTGACAATGCCGGCAGACGCTCAGCCGAAGGCGAACCAGGTCGACCTGACGGCAGGCGACTACCTCTCGACGGACGATCCGACCGGTGTCCTTGTCGAGACCCACATGGCCGTCGAGTACAAGCTCGGGGTCGGTGATCACTTCAAGATTGCTACCGCTTCAGGATGGACCGAGGTCACGGTTCGCGGCATAGTCGTCTCACCCGAGTACCTCTGGCCAGCGCGCAGCCGCCAGGAGTTCTTCTCTCCTCCCGGTACCTTCGGCGTCGCATTCGTCTCGGCCGACGCTGTGGCTGCGGTCGCCCCCGAGGCGACCACCAATCAAGTTGTCATGGTCTACGACGTGGGCGCTGATCGAGCGACGGTCGACGCTGCCGTCACCAGCGCAGCGAACACGGCCCACGCCGCCGACATCATGACCCAGGTCGACCAGCCGTCGAACGCAGGGCTCAGCCTTGACTTGAAGGGCTTCGAGCAAATGGCGTTCGCGTTCCCGGTGTTGTTCCTTCTCGCCGCCGGAATGGCCGCCTTCATCCTCTTGACACGGATCGTCTACGCGCAGCGCTCCCAAATCGGGACGCTCCGGGCCAGCGGTGTGAGCCGCCGCTCCCTCACCTGGCACTATCTCTCCTACGGACTGATCCTCGGAACGGCTGGTGCCGTGATCGGAACGATCCTCGGAGTCGCGGCCGGGTGGGGCATCACCGGGATGTACACGAAGTCATTGGGTATCCCGGACACCATAAGGGAATTGCGCTGGATCACCGTCATCGTCGGCATCATGTTCGGGGTGTTCACCGGGGGCCTCGCTGCGCTCGCTCCTTCCTTGGCCGTGTTCCATCTCAGTCCCGCCGAAGCCATGCGGGGCGAGGTTCCTGCGACGCGAGGCCATCGGAGCTTGGTCGAGGTCGTCATCCCAGCGATGCGGCGCCTGCCGGTACGATGGCTGATGGTGTTTCGTGGTGTCGGCCGCAACAAGCTGCGTAGCTTCTCCACGATGATGGGCGTCGTTCTGGCATTGACGCTCGTGCTCGCGTCGTGGGGCATGATCGACACCGTCCGGGTCCTCCTCAATAGCCAATTCAACGAGATCGATCTCTCTGATGTCAACGTGCTGATGGACACACCGATCGGCGTCGACCAGATCTCGGCCGTGGCCGGTGTTGAGGGGGTGGCAGTCGCCGAACCGGTCGTAACGCTCCCCGCCACGGCCAAGTTCTCCGGCACGACGTACGGCACACAGCTGCAGGGCTACGTGCAGGGCACGCAGGTTCGGGGGTTCCTCACGGAGAACGACGTGTTGCCGGGTGATGGCATCCTGGCCGGAATCTCGCTCAAAGACGAGCTCGGTGTCAACATTGGCGACGCCGTGACGATCACCTTCGGCACGCTCGAAACGTCGATCACCGCTGTCGTGCAAGGCTGGGTTGACGAACCAATGGGCACGGTGCTGTACATGGACAGTGACAGGCTCGTCTCGTCTCTCGCTGCAGCGAACCCGTCTGTAGCCGAATCGACGCTCCAAAGCCCCACCGTCACATCCATCGCGACGGTGTTCGATGATGGAGTCGTCCGGGACGACGTCATCAGCCGCATCAACGCCGTCGACAGCGTCATCTCGGTGATCGACAATCGCGCGATCTACGACCTGGTGCAGCAGTACATGGGCCTGTTCTACGCGTTCATTGGAATCATGCTCGTCTTCGGTGGCGCCATGGCCTTCGCCCTCATCTTCAACACAATCTCGGTGAACGTCGCAGAACGATCAACCGAGTACGCCATGATGCGCGCAAACGGCCTCTCCCAGGCCAGGATCGCCGCGCTCATCACCGGTGAGAACGTGTTGCTTGTCGCCCTCGGGATCATCCCAGGCCTGATCGTCGGCTACCTCGCGGCTGCATGGATGATGAGCACCTACTCAAGCGACATGATGAAGTTCAATCTCGAGATGCGCCCATCAACGATGGTCCTGTCCGCGATCGCGATGATCCTCGTGGCGCTGCTTTCGGTCATTCCCGGCATCAGGACGGTCGGGCGACTCAATGTGGTCGAGGTGGTTCGCGAGCGGGCGGTGTAGGGCGATCAGCCTCTGAAGAGGCGCCTCCGCTCGCGTTCGTGCGTGCCGCCCCATACGCCGAACCGCTCACGGGCCTCGAGGGCGAATTCGAGGCACGCTTCAACGACGGGACACGCGGAGCAGACCGCGAGCGCTGCCCGCTCATCGACTCGAGTCTTGGCAAAGAACAGTTCGGCGTCGGCGTCGCGACAGGCCGAATAGGACGCCCACGGGCGTTCGTCGAGGATCGGCGCCTCGAGCGTCGGAAGATCAAGCGTGCTCGTCATGTCAATCCCTTCTTCGATCACTACGGGGGTTTGACGCTTCGGACCTTCCCGGCGGTTCCCGAATCTCCCCCGTGGCTGATCTGGCTGCCCTACACTCGATTTCGAGCACCGGGGAGGCGCTATTTGCTGTACTTCGTCTACACCGCGCGTATTGCGCCCGACGAGCTCACCGAGGTCGCCCCATCGGCCACGTTTGAGTTTGTCGCTCACCTGGCCGAGTCAACACTGTCGTTCTCGGTCGAAGGGAACGGCTGGAACGGAGGACTACCCACCGTGGTGTCGGCCCCCGGGTCGACGGTGTGGGGGGCCGTCTTCTCGATCCCGGCAGCTGAGGCGACGGCCCTCGACCGCATCGAGCGCAAAGAGGCCCGGGTTCGAGAAGAAGCCGATGTGGTCGATCGCAACGGGCGCCGATATCGAGCCGTGGTCCACCGGGCACGCCGAATCCACCGGGCCGGAGTTTGCGCCCGCGCCGGACTACCTCGATCGAATGCTGACCGGCTCGCGACACTGGGAACTGCCGATCGGCTGGATCCTGCGCCTCGAGGATCATCTCAACTCGATCCCATAGCCGCCCGACCCCAATCGGGCCGTTCGGCCCTATCTCACCGCCTCATCATCTGCAGAAGCGGCATAGCATGCACACCGTGCAGATTCGATATGCAGATGATGCAGAGAAGGCCCACTGATGCAGACCGTCAATACTTCACCTTCGTACCTGACGGCTCGCGACGTCCAGGAGCTGATCCGGGTGGACCGATCGACGATCTACCGCATGGCAGAGTCCGGTCGACTCCCAGCGATCAAGGTCGGCCGGCAGTGGCGATTCCCTGCCGATGCGATCGAGGAATTTCTCGAGGGTTCCGGGAACGGAACTCAGTCGGCGACCAGACCCTCACAGGCCCAGGACGTCGCCGATCTCTTCGCCGATCTCTACGGGGTAATGGTGATCGTCACCGATATCACCGGCAATCCGGTCACCGAGGTGTCAAATCCCTGCGGCTATTACTCCGCCGTATCGAACGAGGCAGCCGCCCTCGACCGATGCATCGCCGAGTGGAACGCCCTCGGTGGACAGTATGACTTCGAACCCCGCCTCAGGCCGAGCCACCTCGGTTTCCTGTGCACTCGGGCGTTCATCCGGATCGGAAACGAGCTTTCGGGGATGGTCATCTCAGGAGGCATCGCTCCCCAGGAGTGGCCGCCGGCTCCCGAGCAGATCGAAGCCATCGCACTCGAATCGCGTGTGCCCCTCCCGGTCGTCGAGCAGAGCATTCACGACGTCCACCGCGTCGACCCCGAGGACCAGGAGCGATTCCTGGCTGCCATCCCAGTCCTCGCCCGACACCTTTCCACCATTGCAACCGAAGAACGACGGACGAGCAACCAAACAAGGAGCGCAACGTGAAACGACTGGTGATTCTCGGCGCAGGCACCGCAGGCACCATGGTGGCCGCGAAGCTGCGGCCGCGACTCGCAACCGACGAGTGGACGATCACGATGATCGACCAGGAACCGACGCACTACTACCAGCCGGGGTTCCTGTTCATCCCATTCGGGATCTACACGCCCGACGATGTGGTGAAGCCGAAGCTCGACTTCATCCCAGCCGGCGTGAAGTACATCGAAGCTGAGATCGACCTGATCGAACCTGAGGACAATCAGGTCAGGCTGGCAGACGGCACCATCGTGGAGTACGACTATCTGGTGATCGCCACCGGTACTTCGATCCGCCCCGATGAGACACCCGGTCTCGAGGGCCCCGAATACGGCAAGACGATTCACGACTTCTACACCCTCAACGGAGCCAAAGCGCTCGCCGAGGCGCTTCGGTTCTGGGAGGGCGGCAAGCTCGTTCTCAACATCGTCGAGATGCCGATCAAGTGCCCGGTCGCACCTCTGGAATTCATCTTCCTGGCCGATGCCTACTTCCAGGACAAGGGGCTCCGAGACAAGGTCGACCTCACCTACGTGACACCGCTCGACGGAGCGTTCACGAAGCCGATCGCCGCAAAGCACCTCGGAAGCCTGCTCGCGGACAAGAACATCAACCTCGAGCCCGACTTCTACCTGGAGAGGGTCGACGCTGACGAGAAGAAGCTCGTCTCCTACGACGAACGAGAAATCGACTACGACCTCCTGGTGACCATTCCGTTGAACATGGGATCGGACGCAGTGGCCCGGTCGGGTCTCGGCAACGAGGGGAACTACGTTCCGGTCGACAGCGGCAACTTCCGGTCCAAGGACCACGACAACATCTTCGCCATCGGCGATGCGGCAGACCTCCCGACGTCGAAGGCCGGTTCGGTCGCTCACTTCGCGGTCGAGGTGTTCACCGAGAACTTCCTGCGCTACATCGAGGGCCTGCCGATGCTCCTCGAGTTCGACGGACACGCGAACTGCTTCATCGAGTCCGGTCACGGCAAGGGCCTGCTCATCGACTTCAACTACACCACGGAGCCGCTTCCCGGCAAGTACCCGCTTCCCGGCATCGGCCCGTTCACGCTGCTGCGTGAAACCGAGATGAACCACTGGGGGAAGATGATCTTCAAGTGGACCTACTGGAACATGCTCCTCCGCGGCAAGGAACTGCCACTCCCCCATGAGATGCTCATGGCAGGCAAGATCGACGAGGGGGTGCGATGACGACCGTCTCCACCGACCGGATCGCCGAGCTCGAACAGAAGATCGACATCATGTCCGCCCAGATGGATCTCCTCGTCACGGAACTCCGGGAGCAGCGTCTTCGCCGGCAACAGTGGGACGAATTGCGCAGCGACCTCGCGCCGATCGCCGGTGAGGCCATGATCCTCGCCAGCAACGAACTCGAGGCCATCCAGGAATGGGTGCAGCCTGAGGACATGCTTCGCCTGCTCCGGCGCGTCCTTCGCAATATCAAGAACATCGAGGATGGAATGGCTCGCTACGAGAGCCTCATGGATTTCCTAGATGACGCGGGACCGCTGACGAGCGAAGCCGTCACGAAGACCCTCACGACGCTCGAGGATTTCGAACAGCGGGGCTACTTCGAATTCGCGAGAGCGGGAGTCGGGATCGTCGACAACGTTGTCACGGCCTACTCGAAGGAAGACGTCGAAGCATTGGGCGACAACATCGTGCAGATGCTCGACATCGTCAAGAACCTGACGCAACCCGAGATGCTCGCGGTAGCCCGGCGGATGCTCGACGCGGTGCAACGCCAGCAGGCTGCTGCGGAGCTCGAACCGACCGAACCGCCTGGCCTCATGGCCCTGGCCCGACAGGTTCGCGATCCGGAGGTTCGGCGAGGCCTTGCGAGGGCACTCAACACGTTCAAGGTCGTATCCGCCTCGGAGACCGAGACGGCTGCGGCCACCATCAAAGCGCAGAAAGCAACGAAGTCACCTGAAGGAGGTGCGTGATGCCGGTAACGACCATCGGAGGCCAGGAGGTCCACGTCGACGAGGAGGGTTTCCTCACGGAGTACGACGAGTGGAACGAAGACCTGGCGAAGGAGCTCGCCTCCAACATCGGGATTGGAGAGCTGAACGACGATCACTGGAAGGTCATCACGTTCCTGCGCTCCGACTACCAGGAGCAGGGCGAGACGGCGACGCTGCGACGTGTGACGGCGGTTGGGGGCATCCCGACGAAGTCACTCTTCCAGCTCTTCCCGAAGAAGCCGGCTAGGAAGATGTCATACGTCTCCGGCCTTCCGAAGCCCGCGGGCTGCATCTAGAAAGGATCACGATGACCGACGCACCGATCGTTCCCGATTTTGGAGACGACGCCCCGGAGCGGAAGATCTCTTTCGTCTGCTCGAAGGGTTCACTCGACATGGCCTACCCGGGCCTCATCATGGCCAGCGGAGCGCTGGAGCAAGGTATCGAGACGCACATCTTCTTCACGTTCTGGGGCATGGACATGATCAACAAGAAGACGATGGGGAACCTCAAGTTCTCCCCCGTCGGAAACCCGGCAACGCACATGCCGGCGGCCCTCGCCCCGTTCCCGGGGATGACCACCATGGCCACGAAGCAGATGAAGAAGCAGCTCGATGAGCTCGACATTCCGGACATCCCGACGTTCCTCGCGCATCTTCAGGACATGGGTTGCCACCTCTGGGCCTGCAAGATGTCGGTGGACATGTTCAACCTCACCGAGGATGACATGATCGACGGCCTCGACGGCGTGCTGAACGTCGGTGATTTCATGGAGATCATCGACGGCGCCCAGACGATGTTCATCTAGGAGACAGCCCGCACCCCGCACGAGAAGGCGCCTCCGGATCACCCGGGGGCGCTTTCTCGTGCGGGAACCGGGTCGGCGCCGCTAGCGTTTGTCGGGCGAGTTCGGGAGACGGCCGCGGCCTTCGGGTCGAGGAAAGTCCGGACTCCACAGGGCAGGATGCTGGGTAACACCCAGGCGGGGCGACCCGACGGACAGTGCAGCAGAGAGCAGACCGCCGATGGCCCAGGGAATCTCACATTCCGGGGCACAGGCAAGGGTGAAACGGTGGTGTAAGAGACCACCAGCGGCCCGGGAGACCGGGTCGGCTCGGCAAACCCCATTCGGAGCAAGGTCGAGCAGGGACAGGGTGGCCCGCCCGCTACGTCCCGGGTAGACCGCACGAGGTCGGCAGCAATGTCGATCCCAGATAGATGGCCGTCCACGACAGGATCCGGCTTACACCCGGACTCGCATTGAGAAGGGCGCCCCCTCACGGTGGCGTCCTTCTCGTTTCGTACCGTCCTCCTCGCCTCAAGGCGGGGGGAACACCGCGGAGCGCCAGCGACGACGCAGGGGGACCTCTAGGAGCCTGCAGCTGAAGATGAGGTCTGCGGCGCCCGGTGTGCACCACACCGGGTCAAGTCCGTCGAGTCAGCGCGAAGCTCGCATCCCTCGCTCGTCGTAGGCTCTGGCGCAATGTCACGCATCAGCGACCTCGCAGCGCAAACACCGGAGTCGCGGAACCGGGCGATCGACTTCTACCGGGCCGCCGCGCTCACGATCGTGGTCCTCGGCCACTGGCTCGCGTCGGCCGTCTACGTTGAGCCGGATGGAGCCCTCCGGTTCACCAACATTCTCGAACTCGCGACGTGGACCCACTGGCTGACCTGGTTCATTCAGGTGATCCCTGTGTTCTTCATCGTCGGCGGGTACGCAAACTGGCGGTCGTATCAGGCCGCGCTGCGAAGCAACGGTGCCGTAGGCGACTGGATCACGGCGCGATTCCGCCGGTTGATGACTCCGATCGTGCCATTCCTCGCGATGTGGTCGTTGATCTCCGTCGCTGCAGGCCTTCTCGGCGTGGACCACGGACTCGTCAGAGCAGGGAGTTTCGCCGTCGTCACCCCCTTGTGGTTCCTCGCCGTCTACCTCCTCGTGATCCTCGGCGTACCGGCGACGGTCTGGCTCTGGCGGCGCCTCGGCTGGTGGTCGGTTGTGCTTGGCCTTGGACTGGCGTTTGCCACCGACACGGTCCGCTATGCCACGAACCTCAACTGGATCGGCTGGCTCAACTTCGGCTTCGTCTGGCTGACCGCGCACCAGCTCGGCTATCGGTGGGCCACGGAGTCCGAACGGCCCGCCACCGCTCCCCTGGTCATCACTATTCCGATTGTGTTTGGCGCCCTCATTGCCCTGACCATGTATGGCCCATACCCGACCTCCATGGTCGGCGTGCCGGGCGCAACCGAGAACAACACCCTCCCGCCTACGGCCGTTCTCGCCGTCCTGGCGCTCCTCCAGTACGCCGTGATCAGGCTGGCCGAACCGGCCGCCCGCCGATGGATGCACCGGGACCGGCCGTGGACCGCGGTGGTGGCCTTCCACGTCGTCATGATGACCGTGTACGTGTGGCACCTCCCGACGCTCGCGATCGTGGTCCTGGTTGGCTACGGGATCGGGTTCGGGTTCAGCATCGAGCCGTTGACGACCGGGTGGTGGCTGACCCGCCCCATCTGGATCGCCGTCCTGACGACCGCGCTCCTCGGCGTGGTCGCCGTCTTCGGGAGATACGAGACGAGGGTCCGAACCGGTCCGGCCCCACCGATCCCGGTGCTGTTGTTCGGGGTCGTCGCAACGACGATTGCGATCTCGGCGGGCGTGGTTCTTGGCTTCGTCCCGGAAGAGGGACTCCTCCAGTGGTGGGTGGCGATCCTGTTCGCTGCCGGGGTCATCTCCCTCGGGGCCTATCCGGCCCGGGCTTCTCGCAGAAGCGACTGAGGGGCGGTCGAGCGACGGCCCCTCAGCGGCAATTGATGACATGGAGCGGCTACTCGGCGTCACCGTGCGTGACGAGCTTGTAGGTGCCCCATCCGAGAGCAGCACCCACAAGCGGGGTGATCCAACAGACCCACTGGTTTCTCCAGACACCGGCGACAGTTGCCGGGCCGAGCGAGCGCGCCGGATTCACCGACGTACCGGTGAACGTGATCAAGGCGAGATGGATCATCGTCATCGTGCTGGCCGCGGTCTCGGTGCTCGTCGCGATGAGCAAGGTCAGTGAGGCGAGCGTCGCCCCGACGATCTGCGCAACCCAATAGCTCGCCATCGACAACGGATCCATGCGGCCATCGAGCACCATTGCGAGACTCACCGCAGGGTTGTAATGACCCCGGGAGACCTCGCCGAATGCGTAGAGACCGGCGATCACCGCCGAACCGAACGCAAATGCGACGATCAGCAGGTTGCTCGGTGCTCCCCCGGCAACCGCCGACACGATGGCGGCGGTACCGCCGAGCACGAGAACGTTGGCGCCGAGCAGCTCGGCGACGAGCTAGTTGGTGGACATGACCCTCCCCCTCTTCGTGTGCCTGGTAGGTCGATGCTCCGGGCGGGAGCGAGGTTGCACATACGGGAGCTCCCCTAGGATCAGGTTCAACGAGGAGGCCCGATGACCCGTTTTGCCTACTTCTGCGGACACGAGCAGTTTCAACCCGAAGACATCGTCAGGCATGCGGTCCTGGCCGAGAAGGCGGGCTTCGATGCGGTGATGGTGTCCGAGCATTTCCATCCGTGGGTTGATGACGTCTCGGCATCCGGATACGCGTTCTCGACCCTCGGTGCCATCGCCTACGCAACCGAGCGTGTGGAGATGGTCACCGCCGTGACCACCCCCCTCTTCCGGTACCACCCGGCCGTCGTAGCTCAGGCCGCAGCAACCATCGACCGCCTCTCCGGCGGACGCTTCCGCCTCGGAATCGGGACCGGCGAGAATCTCAACGAGGGGCCGCTCGGCTACGAGTTCCCGGCGTATGCGGAACGGGCATCTCGCATGCGCGAGGCGCTCGAGATCATGCGTCGTCTGCTCGACGGCGAGAAACTGACCTACGAGGGTGAGTGGTACCGCACCGATCGGGCGAAGCTGTATAGCCCCCCGATCTCGAATCTGCCGATCTGGATGGCGGCCGGTGGTCCCAAGTCGGCCGTGCTGGCCGCAACGATGGCGGAGGGGATCATCACGTCGGTACGGGATCCGGAAGCGACCAGGGAACGGGTCATCGGCCCGGCCACGAGGGCTGCGGCCGAAGCCGGCCGCAGTGCTCCAACGATCGCTGCGAGCCGATGGACGGTGCGTGCCGACTCCCCCGATGAGGCGTGGCAGGCTCTCGGAGCGTGGCGCGGCCTGCGGGCGCCCGGACGCCTCGAAGCCGTCGATCCGGCCGATCTTCGCCAACGCGCCGACGACCTCGACCGCGAGGAGGTGCTCTCCTCCTACACCGTGGTCTCGACACCCGCGGACTATGTCGATGCATATCGCCCCCTGGTCACCGACCTTGGAGCCGATGTAGTGACGATCCAGACCACGTCGTTGGACCAGGAGGGGACCATCGCAATGCTCGGTGCTGACGTGCTCCCCCAACTGCGGTCAATCGGTTCCTAGGGTGTCGACGCTTCGATGAGCGAGAGCGCCCGCCGGGCGAATTCGTTGCCGTGCCCGCCGGCGTCGATTGCGACCCACATGGCGGGCACCACAACGGTCTCGTACGCCTCACGCACGGTCGCCCCATCCTCGTCGTCGGGGAGACCCTCCAGATAGGCCAAGAGCGGTTCGACGAACCCGGTTGCCAGCGTGGCGACGAGGTCGACCGACCATCCATCGACATCGCGGGTGAACACCGGCGCCGACGCATCCTCCTGGACACCTACGGAAACGACGCCCCAGTCCACGCCTCCCGCTTCGATCTCGACGGACGAACCGACGTTGAGGGTCGAGATCGGGCGACCGGCGAAGGCATCGAATCCGTCTCTGAACGAAGACCAATAGGCGGCCGAGGCCGCAGGCGTGACTCCGGCTTCGAGCATCGCGACGGTTTCCGAAGCCGGGATGGCGTTCTCGGCGGCCAGAACGATCACCATTGACGGCTCGTACACGGCAGCGGTAGCGGCCTCGAAATCGCGCGCCTCGACCGCCTCCGCCCAGTCGGCCACGACCGCCGGCGGCGAGGATTCCGAGTCCTCACGGGACGCGCCGCAACCGGCGGCGATCACCGCGAGGACAACCACGACTGAAACGAGAATTCTCATCGACGTGGAGGCTAACGAACGCGACCTTCTAGGAGCGATCGCCGAAAGCGTGTACCTTCCCGGTCTGTGAACAGCGAGCTCACCAAGGCCATCGCCCTCGGTGCCATCGCCGGCATGGTCGCCGGCCTCTTTGGCGTCGGCGGAGGCGTCATCGTTGTGCCCGGTCTCGTGCTGTGGCTTGCGCTCACGCAACGCGAGGCGTCCGGCACATCCACGGCAACGATCGTTGCCTCGTCGGCGGCGGCCATGGCGGCGTTTGGACTCAGCGGGAGCGTCGACTGGCGAGCAGCAGGGCTGATCATCATTGGCTCCGTCGTCGGTGCCTGGATCGGTGCCTGGATCGCCGAACGAGTCAACGAACGATTGCTCGCCATCACCTTTGCGCTCGTCCTGTTGGTCGCCGGCGTCCGAATGCTGGTCTGATCATGATCGAGATCGTTGCGCTCATTGTTCTCGGCCTCGTCGCAGGGGTGCTCGCCGCGGCCCTCGGCCTTGGCGGCGGCATCGTGTTCGTGCCGACCCTGGTCATGCTCTTCGGGTTCGATCAGCACATCGCCCAGGGAACGTCGCTTGCGGTCATATTCCCGACGGCGATCGTCGCGACGCTCGCCCACACACGGATGGGTAACGTCCGGTGGCAGCTCGCGATCCCCATCGGCCTTGCCGGCATTCTCGGAGCCGTGGTTGGAGCGCGGGTCGCGCTTCGACTCGACGCCGATCTGCTCGGCCGCATGTTCGGCGTGTTCTTGATCATCCTCGCCGCGCGCATGGCGTGGCGCGCCCGGCGAATCAACGACCGATCGGAGCCGTCACCCGACCCGTCGTGAGCACCAGGCGCCTTGCCTCGGGGTCGACCAGACCGGAACGACGGGCGAGGATCAGGAGGTAGATGAGACCAACGCCCTCCAAGGCCCACGTTCGAATGTCCGTCACCAGCCATTCCAGGTAGGTCCACACCGTCGCATAGGTCGTGGCGTCGAACTCCCAGCCGAGAAACGGCCACCACAACGTCGCCGGTGAGCGCCACATGCCATCGAGAACCAGATGGACCAGCACGCCGACCGCAAGCGGCATCCAGCGCTTTCGCGGCCTCCCCCTGCGAGTGGCCGCCATCACAATGACGAGGAGCAGCGTCGCGAAGAGCAGGGAATGTGAGGCCAATCGGACGGTGCCGAACGTCGACCAGAGAGCGAGACCGATCGGTGTATCGATCAGATCGGGGAGGATCGCCCCGAGGGCGAGAAACCGCAGATCCATCGCCTCATCGCGGAAGGCGTACCGGATGACGGCAATGGTCCCGCCGACGTGCCAGAACAGCATCGGGGTCTAGGGGACGAGGATCGCTCGGCAGTGAACGCAGCGAGGCGGATCCTGTCGGCGCGCCTCGTTCTCCTCGGCGCCGGAGAGCATCAGGTGGCACGCGCCGCATACCCCGCCGTTCAGCGCACCGACGGCTCGGCGGCCGTCACTCGTCTCGCGTAGCCCCTCGTAGAGGGCGATCAGGTCCTCGTCGATGAGCGGCACGACCTCGCGTTTGCGCCTCTCTTTGATCGCGAGTTCGGCGTCGATCACCTTCCATGACTCACGGATACCGCCCTCGAGCGTGGCTTTGTGCTCGGTCTCTTCCGCCAATTCCGCATCGAGACGGGCAAGGTCGGCCTCCACCTCTTCCCGCGACTCCATGAGCTCGAGAATCTCCTCTTCCATGCCCGAGCTCCTGGCCTTGAGGAGTTCAACCTCGCGACGGAGATAGTCGGCGTCACGGGCGCTCAATCCCCCTGCGTAGAGCCGCATCTCCTCGGCGCCCGCCTTCTGTTGCGTGATCTCGAGCTCACCGGTGGTCTTGTCGATGGCGAGTTCGATCTCGCGAAGACGTTCGCCCGTCCGTTCCCGTTCCGCTGCGAGCCGGACGGTTGCCTCATGCGCTGAGCGATAGTCGTTGAGTTCCGGAAGGCTCTGTCGCTGATCAATCAGACGATCGATCTGGGAGTCGACGTCCTGCAATTCGAGGAGGTCGTGCAGACTCCTCACGGGCTCCATGTGGCATCCTTCCACCGGCGATGTACGCGCGCGCCGAGATCGTTCATTCCCCGGACCAATCCGGAGGCCTCAGCGTACCGCGTTCGGAGTGCGCGAGATTCGCCGATCGGCGCGCCCTCACACGAGCGACTTCGAGACGGTTGCGACGCCGTCCGAGATACGCGCCGGGTCGTAGTGGAGGTGTTCAAAGACCCGGGCGACCGCGTGATTGTCCGGAAGGTACACGGCGTCGAGCACCTCGAACCCGTTCTCACGAGCCGGTTCCTCGAGACGGCGAAGCAGTTCGGTGGCGAGGCCGAGGCCACGCCACCCGGGTGCAACGGCAACGGCTACCTCGGCGGTACAGCTCTCCGGATGGCACTCGTACCGAGCGACAGCAACGCCCTCGCCGTCGCTGTCCCTGGCAATCAACGCGAGTCGACGCCGATAGTCCACTTCGGCTAGGTAGTGGATCTGTTGATCCGTGATGTGAGGAGCCGCCGTGAAGAAGCGGTGGAGCAGTGTTTCGCGGTCGGCGGTCGCTATGGCCGCTGCCAGATCACCGGCGTCCGAAGGGAGGATTGCCCGGATCCACACGAGACGTCCGTCGCTGAGCTCAAATGCTCCGCCGAGATGCTCCGGATAGTCGGCCGGGAGTTCGTGTTCTGTGGACGTTGGAACCATGCTTGCAATTGTACGCACGAAAGGCACCTAGAGCTAGCATCGTCGCCCGCTCCGTCGGCGGAACAAAGAGGGCATCGGTAGCGTTGAAGGAACCATGTGGAGATCACGCAGCAGCGACGGACCCAACAGCAGCCAAACGCTCCCAGATCGGGAACACTCGATCGAGATCAGCGGAACCCATTTCGTCAACGGGGCACCCATGACGCCGCCGTTCCCGGACGGCCTCGAGACGGTCTATTTCGGAATGGGCTGCTTCTGGGGTGCGGAACGTCAGTTCTGGATGGCCGAGGGCGTCTTCTCGACGGCCGTCGGCTACGCCGGTGGAAGCACGGCGCATCCGACGTACGAGGACGTGTGCTCGGGGCGCACGGGCCACACCGAGGCGGTGCTTGTTGTGTTCGATCCGAAGGTCGTGTCGTTCGCCGCGCTCCTGAAGCGTTTCTGGGAGGCCCACGATCCCACGCAGGGCATGCGTCAGGGTCCGGACCACGGCTCCCAGTACCGGTCGGCGATCTACACGACCACCGACACCCAGCTGCGCGCGGCGATCGCCTCGCGGGACCTGTATGCGGCGGATCTGGCAGCGGCGGGGTTCGGGCCGATCACGACCGAGATCGCACCCATCTCGGAGTTCTTCTACGCCGAGGAGTACCACCAGCAGTATCTGGCCCGCAATCTCGCCAGGAACGGAATCGATCTAGGGGTGTTCTACTTCGGAGAGGTCGCCCCCCCGGCGCACCCGATCGCGGCCGAGGGCTACTGCGGAATGCAGCCGACCGGGATCGAATGCCCGATTGGTCTCGACGTCGAAGCGCGAGACCAATCGGCGCCGGCGTAGGCGTGCCGCTCGGTCGGGCTCGTAGACACTGACGGCGAAAGCGGCCAGCCGACTATGAGAACATTTCGGTGGTGCTGCCGTTGAAGCTATCGCTCACTCGGCTTCCGAAGAACGCCACGGCAATCAACGCCGTGATGGCGATGAGAGCAATCAAGAGGGCGTACTCGACCATGCTGGCACCACGCTCGTCGACCACTCTGATCCAGATGCGATAGATTGCTGCGTTCATCAGCTCCTCCGAACTCCCCGCAAACCTACTTCGGGGCCGACCCGGCGTGAATGGGTCGATCGGACCAATTGCCACGCTCAGCATTCGCGATGCGACCGCGCTCCCCTGACGGTGTGATTCCCGCCACGCTGTCTTTCGTGTCTACTTCCATGCGTCGACCCGTTCTCCATTGGTGCGGTCGTCCTCGACGCGACCGCTGAGTAGATATGGTCGGCACGGTTCGGGACCATATTCAGTGGTTTTCTGGATCGTGCAACGGCACCGGATCATTCACCGATCGCCCCGCAGTTACGGCTTGGGTCGGCCCCAACCCTTGCCGATAGGATGCACACAGCCCGCAAGGGTCGATTCAAGGGGGATCGATACATGACCTGGGCACGCCAAAGCAATGCGAACGTCACTCCCGTCGGACTACGACGCTTCGGCTACCTCGTCGGGATCGCAGTCAGCGCTGGCATCCTGTACGTGGTCAACCATCTCCTCGAGTGGGACATCGGGCCGTTCTTGACGGCCGACTTCGATCAGCTGCTGCCGATCATCAACGCCTCACTCGTAGCGAGCATCGTCGTGAACACCGTCTGGGTCCTGTACGACGCAATGTGGATCCGCTCGACCGGCCAGATCGTCCTCAACCTGGTCAGCATTGCCGTACTCATCCTCACGTTCCAGGTCTTCCCCTTCGACTTCTCGCCCTATTCCTTCGATTGGGAATCCCTGGTGAAAGCGGTGTTGGTCTTCCTGATTCTCGCCCTCGCGATCGCCACCGTTGTCGAGATCGGGAAGCTGGTCTCCGCGATCATCAACACCTAGGCGCTGAACCCCCATCGGTGCTGAGGCGGGATCGAGTTTGCGCCCTCCCAGACCACACGGCGGAACTCGTCGGGGTCGGTATTGCCTTCGGAGTTGATCAGGAGTATCTGCGACTCGGGACCGATCCCGAGGTACTCCTTCAGCTCGGCAAACGCCGGGTACTCGGCCACGAACATGAGCGCGCCGAGCGTGACGGCTCCCGATTCTCCGGATACGACGAACGGATCCCCCGACAACGGCGTGGCGTACACACGCATTCCTTTCGCTGCCACGTAGTCGGGGCACGCGACGAACGCGTCCACGGTGTCCCAGAGAACCCGCCATGCGATCGGACTCGGTTCGCCACAGGCGAGGCCCGCCATGATTGTCTGGAGATCACCGTCGATGGCATGTGGCGCCCCATCCCCGATGCGGGCCGATTCGAGCAGACACTCGGCGTTCACCGGCTCCACAACGACGGTGGTCGGACGGTCTGCACCGAACCGGGAGGCGTAGAAGCCGATGGTGGCGGCCGCCAGTGCACCAACACCGCCTTGCACGAAGACATGGGTCGGCTTGATGAGACCTTGACCGGCAAGCTGCTCCTGAGCTTCCGAGAGCATGGTCGTGTAGCCCTGCATCACCCACTTCGGGATGTCCTGGTAGCCCTCCCATGACGTATCGGAAATGACCTGCCATCCGTTCTCCTCGGCGTCGGCGCTCGCCTTTCGCACTGCGTCGTCGTACGTCCCGTCCACGATCCGCACGTCGGCTCCGTAGCCGGCGATGGCGTCGATCCGGGCCTGTGACGTGTCCTTGTGGACATAGATGACGGCCCGGCAGTTCAGCTTGTCGGCAGCCCATGCAACGCCGCGGCCGTGGTTGCCATCGGTGGCGGTTGCGAAGGTGAGATCGCCGAGCTTCGCGCGAGTCTCGTCCGATATCAGTTCACCAAACGACAGGGACTTGCCCTCGAGTCCGAGCATTGACTTGATGAAGCTGTAGATCGCAAAGGATCCGCCGAGGACCTTGAACGAGTTGAGGCTCAGTCGCTGCGACTCGTCCTTGACCCAGATGCCGCCGACGCCGATCATCGACGCCAGGTTCGACAGATTCCGAAGCGGACTGATTCGATATCCGGGGATCTGCCGGTGGAAGTTGCGTGTCTGCTCGAATACTTCCCGCGGGAAGAACTCCCCGACCGCCTCACTCGACGCGATGGTCCTTGCCCGTGGGTTCTCGACCCACTCGATCGGTGTGATGGGTTCCATGCCGACACTGTATCGCACGACATCGAGCGCCGAGTCCATCTGGACGCGTTCCCTCCCAATGCCTACCCTCACGATGCCAACGACGCAAGCAGGCGGATGGGACACATGCACATTCTGGTATCTGCAGCCTCGAAGCACGGGGCGACGTCCGGGATCGCCGATCATATCGGGACAACGCTGCGGAACCGTGGTTTCGCCGTCACGGTCGAACCACCAGACAAGGTTGGATCGTTGGAAGGCTACGGGGCCGTTGTTCTCGGAAGCGCTGTCTACGCCGGACACTGGATGAAGAGCGCGAAGGGCCTCGCGAGCCGAATCGGTAGGAGCGATGCTTCCCCGCGGGTCTGGCTGTTCTCGAGCGGCCCGCTCGGAGATCCACCGCAGCCGGACGAGGAGCCGGTGGATGTGGCAAAGATCGTCGAGGTGGTCGGCCCGGTCAATCACAGACTCTTCGCAGGCAGGATCGACAAGAGCGAACTGAGCTTCGGAGAGCGAGCCATCATGGTGGCGGTGCGCGCCGAGGACGGCGACTTCCGTGACTGGAACGAAATCGCCGATTGGGCCGGCGGGATAGCAGATGCGCTTGCGACCGACTGACGTCTCCTACACGTGGTCCCGCCAGCGGTATTTCGGTTCGTAGCCGAGAACGCGGCGGGCCTTGTCGATCGAAAGCAGGGTTTGGTGACCCTCGATGTTGTTGCGGATCGGCACGTCCGGGTAGACCTCCGCCATGAGGTCGAGGCTCTCGCGTGTCATACACGTGTCGGCTGCAGCGACGAGGAACGGCTCCGCACCCGAGACGTCGGCGCCCAGCGACAACCGAACGGCCTGAGCGACATCCCTCGCGTCGACGTATCCCCACAGATTCCAGGCACGGATCGTCGGGTCATCCCAGAAGCCGGGGAATCGGGTCCTGGTACTCCCATTCCTCCATGATGTTCGAGATGCGCAGCGCCACGAAGGGAGTGCCGGACCATCGACTGAACTGCTCCGCGATGACTTCGCCTGCGAGCTTCGAAAGCGCGTAGTGAGACTCGGGAAGGCGCGGTGAGTCCTCGTCGATCGGCGCATAGATCGGCGCCTGGCGCTCGAAGGGGATGCCGATCAAGGTCTCGGACGATGCCCACACCACTCGTTCGAGACCGAGTTGGGTCGCGGCCGACAACACGTTGTACGTCGACATCATGTTGACGCGGAAGGTTTCGCCCTCAGGAAGAACGTGCGGCGCGGGGATGGCCGCTAGGTGGACGACGGCGTCGGCACCGCGAAGCGACTCGATCGTCTGCCCGAGGTCGGTGAGGTCGGCGACCAGAGTGGGGTCGTCGGGATGGAGCGAAGCTGCGACGTCGACCGACGTCACGTCGAATCCATGCTCCCCAAGGTCGGCCACCACGGCCCGTCCCGCCTTCCCACTCCCGCCGGTCACGATGACACGCTTCACACGAACCCTCCTCGGTAGAACGCCCATCCTACGGCGGCGACATTCGGGTACGTTCGCGAACTGCGAGCGCTAGGCCGGCTCGGCGACCACCGTGATCGTATGCCACCCCTCGGCGCCGTTCGGGGCCGGAGGCACTTCGTTCTCGGTTTGTGTGAAGCCGGTGCGATCGGTGGCGCGCACCCGAATCTGGTGTTCGCCTTCCGCCATCTCGGTTGGCAGCATCCATTGCAGCCATGCGTCGTTCGAGAGCGGTGCGCTGAGCTCGGCCTCAGTCCACGAACCGCCGTCGACCTGGACCTCGACGCGCTCGATGCCGTTGGTCGGGGACCATGCGACGCCGCCGAGGGTGTACTCGCCGGGCTCGATCCTCGTCCCGTTCCGTGGACGGTCGATTCGAGACTGGGTCTTGATCGGAGCCTCTTTCGCCCAGCCCCGCGGCACCCAGTAGCCGTCGAAGGCATCCCAGGTCGTCAACTCCAGTTCCGTGATCCACTTGGTCGCCGAGACGTACCCGTACAGCCCCGGGATGACGAGACGGGCCGGGAAGCCGTGATCCGCCGGGAGCACCTCGCGGTTCATCCCGATCGCGAGGAGCGCGTCACGACCGTCGAACGCTATCTCGGTCGGGATTCCGGCCGTCCAATCGTCGGTGGACCGCGCGATGATCTGATCTGCGCCGCTCTGGACGCCCGCCATGTCGAGGAGGTCCTTCAGATACACACCGGTCCACAGCGCGTTGCCGACCAGCCCCCCACCGACCTCGTTCGACACGCACGAGAGCGTCACGTACCGCTCAACCAGCGGCATCGCCGCGATGTCGGCGTAGGTGAGTACGACCTCGCGGGCCACCATGCCCTTGATGGTGAGCGTCCACTCGTTCGGGTCGATCGCCGGCACGACGAGTGCCGTGTCAATCCGATAGAACTCATCGTTCGGTACCACGATCGGGGTCAGCGACTCCAGCGCGAAGTCGTTGGTGGCCGATGGGTCCGCCTGTCGTTCAACGGGGACCGGTAGGCCAAGAGCGCTCCGTTGTGCCTCCGCACGGCTCCTGATCATCGACCGACCGATCCAGATGGTGATAGCCGAGACCGTGACCGCACCGGCCACGCCCATCATGAGGCGCCGCCTCCCCGGGTCGGCGGGGCCCTGTTCGGACGCCGCTCCCTCGACTGGGCGGGTCCATGTCGTGATGCCGTACCACGTGAGAAGTCCGGCGCCCATGGCCAACGCCGTCGAGGCGATCACAAGTGCCGTGACGGCGCCCGGCTCGCCGAGTTGGGCGGCGACGCCGACAATCGCAGCCGCCGCGAATGCGACCACCATCGTGACGGGATGTCGGGCGGAGGCCTTGCCCGTGAACCAACCGATCAGCAGAGCGACGCCGACAATGGAGATCGCCAGCACGGCCTTGTCCGCAGTGCCGAACGTCGAGATGGCGAACGTCTTGAGCCACGACGGAGACAGGTCGATGACGAACCCGCCAATTGCAGAGATCGCCGACGGGACGGCGGTCGACCATCCTGCGAACAATTCGGTGAGGCCCAGGCTGACGGCAACGCCGGCAACGCCAGCCCACCCGGACCGGCTTGGGATGATGGGGGCGGATTCAGATTCGTTCACGGGCCCATTGAAGCCGGTGCCGGCCATGTCCGGGTGCAATCTGGTCCGAGTTCACCAATCGTTAAGACGTCCCCGGTCACCGGAATCGGTAGACCGGATGAGGGTCCGAGCGCGAGTCGCAACATGGGCCGCCGAACGATTCCCGGCATATCCCGCGCGGTGGGCGGACGAGGAATCGCCGGGGACAGGAGGACGAGATGGATGAAGACGTCGCAACCAGATGCCGCGGATGTGACCACGCGGCCATGTGCCGGATCGTCCCGGCACTCCTGGTGTTGATCCTGGGGGTCGTCACGATGTGCGCCCTCAACTCCTACGGCGTCATCGGGCAGCAACCGGATCCGTACGGTTCGTTCCCTGCTCGTTCAGCCTGAGGCAACCGGCCTCCGCATTCAGTTCAACTCCTGAGTTGGCGTCCGCCATCAGAGCTGCACCCGTCCGGACGAGCGAAGTGGGTTCATTGTCCGGCCACAAGCCGGTGTTCGTCGACAACGGGCCGCGACCACAGGTTTGCTGCTATGCCTCGGCGATGTCGCAACCGTGCACGGTCAGTGCCCAGATGATGAAGATCGATACGGCGAGGAACATGACTGCCCACACCGGGTACCACGGCATCCACGCAAACGCCACCAGCGCCCACAACACCGCGACAAGCACACCAATCATCCGCGCCCACACCGCGCCACTGAACAGGTAGAACCCCGCCAGCAGAACCACAATGCCCAAGATCAGATGAATCCAGCCCCACGTCGTGACGTTGAACTGGAAGATGTACTCCTCACCAACCACATAGAACGTGTCGTTCGCCAACGCGACGATGCCGGCGATGATCCACCAGACACCACCCATCACCATCATGATCCCGGCAAACGCCGTCCAACCAATCGCCCAACCACTCGGCTCGTTATCCATCGGCCACGCTCCCATCTTGACAACTCGCCCTCGCAGGCATTCCCGGCTACGTGAGCGCCCTACCAATCAAACGACTCCCCAGATCTGGTCTGGGTTCCACCCGCCGGCCCTGTGGCTCGAGGCGAAGTGCTCCCCGAGGACAAGGACCACATCATCGAAGAGCTGCGAGGCCCCGATGCATTCGTCGCCATGGTCGGCGACGGAGTGAACGACGCCCCTGCCCTCGCCCGAGCCGACATCGGGATCGCCATCGGCAGTGGCACCGACGTCGCGGTGGAGAGCGCCGACCTCGTGCTTGTCAAGAGCAACACACTCGACATCGTCCGCATCATCCGCCTCAGTGCAGCCAGCTATCGCAAGCAGGTCCAGAACATCTGGTGGGCCGCTGGCTACAACATCGTCATGATCCCGCTCGCAGCGGGCGTCCTCGCCCCATGGGGCATCCTCATCCCCCCTGCCGTCGGGGCGCTGGTCATGTCGATCAGCACGATCATCGTGGCGGCGAACGCCCAGCTCCTGCGACGTGTCGACATCGCTGCATCGTGACTCCGCGGGTGATACTCGAACTCGCCAACAGCCAACGAACCGCCACACATCAGTGGTGGCCACCGTCCATGTCGAACCCCACAGCCACGTTGATCGACACAAGGATCGACCGCGGCTGGCGCGCATGACCGGCACTATGCACGGCTCGCGACGGCTAGGTGTGACAACCGGGGACGTTGTCCCTGGTCGGGTGGTGTGATGGGGTGAGCCCTCCGGCGAGACTGTGGGTTGAACAGACTCACAACTCGAAGGAGGGCTCGTGGCTCACGCTACAAGACTGCTGCAGCATCCGAATGCGCCGTTGACACCGGAGGGGCGGCGTCGGATGGTGCGGTGCGTGGTTGATGGCGGTTGGACGATCGAGGCGACTGCTGAGCGGTTCCAGGTGGATGCCAAGACGGTGCGCAAGTGGCGGGACCGGTTCCTGGCCGAGGGCGACGCTGGTCTTGTGGATCGGTCGTCGCGGCCGCATCGGTCCCCGAACCGGACACCACGGGCGTTGCGACGCCGGGTGATCCGGCTCCGGCGGAAGCGCCGGTGGGGTGCGGATCACATCGGCCATGTGGTCGGCCTGGCGGCGTCGACGGTGCAGAACATCCTGAACACGGCAGGTGTTGGTCGCCTCGATCGGGGTGATCGGGCCACCGGTCGCGAACCGGTGCGTCGCTATCAACGAGAGAGCCCGGGCGAGTTGATCCACGTCGATGTCAAGAAACTCGCTGGGATCCCCGACGGTGGCGGGTGGCGAACCCGGGGCCGCGGCTACCCCGGAGAAGGATCCGTGACCCGTCAGGTCGGCTACCGCTACATCCACACGGCGATCGATGACCGCAGCCGCATCGTCTACTCCGAGATCCACAACGACGAGCAGGCCACAACCGCCGCCGGGTTCTGGACACGGGCCGCTGCCTGGTACCAGGCGATCGGCATCGACTGCGAACGCGTCATCACCGACAACGGCTCGTGCTACCGCTCCGGACTCTGGCACCGCGCCTGCGCGACGACCGGCACCATCGTCAAGAAGACCCGGCCGTATCGGCCCCAGACCAACGGCAAGGTCGAACGCTTCCACCGGATCCTGCTCGAGGAATGGGCCTACATCCGCCCCTGGACCTCAGAAACCGAACGCACCGACGCCTACGCCGGGTTCATCCACTTCTACAATCACCACCGATCCCACGGAGCACTCGGATGGGCCACCCCAACCAGCATCATCCGGGACAACCTCCCCGAAGAGCACAGCTAGCGGCCGTCCTCGCACAGCGACTGTCCCGAGAACTCGGGATTCCCGCTCGAATCGTGTATGGCCATCGCAACGCTGAAGACCTTGCACAGGCGCAGGATGCTCTTGTCGCCCTCGCCTCCCGCGTTCCCGACCTCACCGTCGAGACCATCCAGGTCGCCGCTCCAGCCACCGTGGTCAGCGAACTGCCTGCTGGGACGCTGCTCGTCATGGGCGCCCCCGGCGGATCCTGGTTCCAACGCCAGTTCTTCGGACCCGGTGCCCGCATCAGGGCACGAGCCCCGAGCGGAACCATTGTCGTCAAGCACGCGCCGACTCGTGTCTACCAGATCATGCGGCCTCCAGCAGCGTTCGGACCCAACATGCGCGTCGCCGACGCCGCCCTCCTGTCCGATGAGCAGCACGCGATCGTGGCACAACACGGTGAACTGGTCGAAGTAGGCATTAACGAGCTGCGCGAAGCCGCCCGCGAGGCGTCGGGCGGCGAAATGACCGAGTGGGAAGACCCGGGCACGCCGCCCGAAATTGCCGAACAGTTCTGGGGCAACGTGTTGGCATACGAGTCGGCCGGCGAGACCACGCACTTCAACCAACTCACCGAGCAAGGCATCGAGCTGCCGCCGCCGGAGAAGCTCGACGATGCCGCCGGCCTCTCGACGAAGCTCTGGGAAATCATTCGCGGCCTGGCGAAACGCAACGTCTTCCTGTCGCAAACCGATCACTGGAGCGACCGCGAGCTTTACGAAAAGCTCTGGCACGAAACGCTGCACGAAGTCACCGCCAACATCCCTCCCAACTCCGGTTGAATCCCATCATCGATTTCCTCTCCAGCGGCAGCGACGAGGACAACGAACTGTACCTCAAATACTACGCCGACGACGACTACCGCCGGCGCTGGCGCGATGACTGGCCGAACGACGTGATCCCGCCCCACGTCGACCCGCCCTACGACCGCGACGGAAATCTGCCGAACGCGGGGCACGGCATCGATTGACAATGTTTTCGGCACGTAGTACAATTATGGCATAATCGTATTACTACGCCGCATGCGAAAAATGCTTGGCAGCCGAAACGAATGAAAAACGTCTCCCTAAAATTACCCGACGATCTCCACGCCAAATTGGCGCAAATCTCCAAGGCCCGCGGCGCCGCCAAGTCGGACGTCATCCGCAACGCATCGAAGCCTACTTCGCAGCCGCCAAAAACGGCGAACGCGTCTCGTGCCTCGATCTAGCCGGCGACCTTGTCGGGTGCCTTGACGGCCCGCCGGACCTTGCAACCAACCCGAAACACATGCGGGGCTTCGGCCGGTGAAAGGCACCATCATTGTCGATACGGGACCGCTCGTGGCTTTTCTCAATGGCCGCGAACGTCATCACGCCTGGGCCAAGGAGCAATTCGCTCGAATCGCTCCGCCCACGATCACCTGCGAACCCGTCATCACCGGAGGCCTGCTATCTCCTCGCGATCTCGACAACGGCATTGACTCGCTGATCGAGCTTATCAATGGGGGAGTCGTGGCAATCCGCTTCGACCTCACCGACGAGCTCCCGGCCGTCTCCCGGCTGTTGAAACGCTACGCTTCGGTCCCCATGTCCCTGGCCGACGCCTGCCTCGTCCCGACGTCCAGCCACAGTTCTCCACGTCCCCCATCCTAACGCTCGACGGCGATTTCCGCGTCTACCGCAAAAGCGGCCGAACCGTAATTCCCACGATGATGCCACGGTAGATCATCCCCTGCGACAGAGTAGGTCAGGCTGTGCCTGAAATAACCCGCCTTTCTCATTCAGGACAAGGCCGTTAACCTTTTCAGCCGAGATGATAGCGCCTACAGCACAAAGTAGGTATCGCCACCTATAAACAAAAACCCCGCCGATCAAAAGATCAGGCGGGGTTTTCACAGCATTGCAATACTGAATCTTAGGCACCAACTGGCATCAAGGCAGTCGCTGGTAGGCCACACTCCTCCCATACGACGTCTTCGCCGCGCCATTGCTGCATTTTTCGCGCAATTGATGTAATTGTGTTTTCATATTCACCGTTAGGACCCTTCGTGAGGTCGGCCTCTCCAAACAGAGATTCCGTTCGGCAGGCGATTTGTAATGTCCCTCCTCATCCAAGTAGTCGCGGATCGCGGGTGGTGGTGAAGTAACGATTGACAAGTGACCGCCGTATTCTTCGAGTACGCTCTTCATGCCTTCTGCACGATAGTCGTTAAGCAAGGGGAGACCATATTTGCTTCGGCTACTGGACGAATGCTTTGTGTGGTCAGCAATAAACACTATCTCGCGCACCCTCCGTTTTACCGCCGCCTTGATAAGCTGCTCGCACGAATGATTCGCTTCATTAGTGAATGCCATTGGGCCTTCATCGGCAAGAAATGCACTTACTGATATTACCAATACAGTTGCCTCCGGCTTGCTTCTCATAATCGCGTTAACGTATTGGCCCGTGGCCCCGTCGTCCAGCACGCCTCGTTCTGCCCAATCAGCTTTCCCACCAATGGCGCAAGCCGTTCTTGCCTAACGCCCAATAGAAAACCGGATTCTCATGATATTCTCTGATAATTCCTCCATTTGAAGTGACGATTGTTATGTTTTCGCAGTGTGCCGCTGCCGCGAGTCCCACGTAGAAACAACTGGTACCTTCATTGATGACGACAGTCGGACCTTGAATGATCGACGCCCCCTGTCAGGAACGCACTTGCTGAAGTGATAAAACGAGCCACTGATTGCTTTTCGCACTGCTGCTTATACCGCTTTGTTCCGAAATTGGAAGCAAGCGAGTAGTCACTTATCGGCTCCAGTTTGTCTAAATGCCATTGCCACCAGTTCTTCAATTGTTCGTCCAGATCGAGGTCCAATTCATTCTTGCTGATCATGTCCTTTAATATGTCGCCGGCGGGAATTTTCCGAAGTGCGAATAATTTCAGCGTTTGCCACCGTTGAAATTTGATGCGACGCATGTTGAAACCTGCTGGCCTGGCTTAGTCGTCCCCATCCTGACATGTGATACTGCCGCGTCACCAATTGGAAAAACTGGTCTTTCGTCAGTTGGCCGCGGTAAAGAAAGGTGCCAAAGTCCATTTCGCGAGCTCCGTTTAAGAGATGGATGGACCCAAAAAAACCAATACACGCGGTAGAAGTGTACGTGTCGACTACTTTGTCCAGTCAAATCGACGCGGTTCACTTCGGGCATAAGCAAGGTCAGGTGAGAAGTTCGCGTGGCCTAAGACCTCGATCAATAAAAATCGCGTATTTTCTTAACAAAGTCCCCGCGACAAACAATTGCATTGCGATCGCACGCGGAATCAGAGCACCTATTCAAACCCCGAAGCTGGTTAAGCTTCCGGGCCGATGATGGTGCCTACCAGCGCGAAAGTAGGTATCGCCGGTTTTATTCACGAAAACCCCGCCGATCGAAAGATCGCCGGGGTTTTTGCTTTGATCATTCAGAAACGATATCTTGCATCGTCAGACTACAGACCGAACCTGTGCGTCCCCTAATCGATCTAGAATTCACGCGACGTGAAATTTCGACGCCGATACCTGAAGCGTCTCAAAAAGTAAAAAATGAAACTTCCTTCGTCCGTTCGAAAACGTGTGCAACGTAATGTCGACGAGTTCTTGCGCAGCAGTTCGAGAGGATGCAGTCGTGTCGGTGCTCGCCGATTTACGTGATTTCGCCGGAAACCATAAATTATTCATCGAAACTAGTAATTTCGTCGCTCACGCTGGCAATCGAAGCCGTGAGATACGACCACATCGAGCATTTCGCGTGTGGCGTCAAATGCATGATATTCACATGAAAGTAGGGTTGTCGACTTGAGTGGCGAAATTCCACTCGAATTCGGAAGCTATATCTACGGACGCCTTAAGCGCATACCGGAGGTTGAAGTTTTAGGACTGGTCGGTAAGTCGAGAAGCATGGCGGAAAAGATTTTAAAACGATTTCTCGTCCGAAAGTCCGGGAGTTGGCGAAGTCACGTTTGAACGAAGCAAAAAGTAGCAAGGAAGATCGCGAAATTGCAATTACCCTGTGTCAAGAGCTTTGCAAGACCATCGAAGCTAAGCCGGTGTTTCATGAAGATGTGCTGCGAGAAGATTTTACGGCAACGCTGCTCGACCATGGTTTTCTTAATCATCACGGCGAGCTGGATACAGTATTCCCATTAATTGTCCTGACCATCATGGCGCACCTACACAACGTCGATATTCAATTGACGGTTACGACGACAGCCGGACAATGATTAATGTCCATGAGATTGGTACGGCGATCAAGCCCGCAACTTTCGTCAAACGCCTTTAGTATTGTCGATTGCAGCATATGTTGGCCCGTTAGGAAGAAAGCAGCTCACGGTTGCATTTGACTTGTTCAAAACGACTTTGAACGCCTGGAATTATGTGGAGGAACACTTGTTATCATGCCGACTTAATCGAACTCATAATGGTATCGATTATTTCATTCCGGATTTTGATCCTTCCGCGGACGTCGAATTGGTGGGCGATAGACTTCAGCGTATCAATTAGGCCAAACTGAGTTCTCCAGCTTTCCTGTAAAAGAATCTCTCTCCTCGAATTCCCCGCCGCCCCCTCTTCTACTCGCTTTTGTCCCAACACCTGTGCTAGGGTGGCACGTGAAATGACCGTTCGGCTTGGCTCCGGGATAGCGCATCATTTGTTCTGTAAAAGCTTGCGTTGGCAAGGCGCTGCTGTCAGTGCTGTCGTCTGGCGAGCGAAGTGATCTTGGAAGGGGGCGGGTCACGCGTGGTTTTCTTGGGAAAACTCAAAACCCCCAAGGAGACTCGTCATGACCCACCGTGATCATCGTAACGACTGGGAACCGGTCCCCCAAGAGCGCGCAGGCGCACCAGCGTGGTTGGCAGGACGTGTTGGAGTTGCTGGCCGAGGCACGGTTTCGACGGCTTGGCCCAGGCTCTGCAGATCTGTTCAATGAAGCGATGAAACTGGAACGATCCGCCGTATCGAGGCCGCACCTTACGAGCGTACTCCGCGCCGCGAGCGGGCACGCCAATGGCTTCAAACCCAAGGCGCTGCCAGACACGTGTTGGTCGGCTGGAGCTGGCCGTGCCGCAGAAACGCGCGGCGTGGAGTTTTATCCGACGGCGCTGGAGCGTGGCGCCACAGAGCGAGCAGGGCGCTCAAGGTGGCCGTGGCCGAAATGTACCTGCAAGGCGTGTCAACACGTAAGGTTACGGCCGTGATGGAAGAGCTCTGTGGCCGAGAAGTGACCAGCACGCAAGTCAGTCGAGCGGTCCGCTTGCTCGACGAGGAACTTACCGCGTGGCGGGATCGTCCCCTGGGCGAGACCACCTACTTGCTCTTCGATGCGCGGTACGAAAAAGTGCGTGTGAATGGGAGCGTGGTGTCCTGCGCGCTGTTGGTGGCGGTGGGCATCACACCGGACGGCCAGCGGACGATCTTGGGCCTGAGCGTTTCGCTCTCCGAGGCGGAAGTCCATTGGCGGGAGTTTCTCGCGGCACTGCAGCGGGCAAGGAGATCACGGCGTGCGGCTCGTGGTCAGCGACGACCATGCCGGGTAGGCTAGGCCCGCGAGGCGTGTCTTTCCGGCGTGC
>CAVOXF010000003.1:0-592996 GCA_963700375.1 uncultured Actinomycetota bacterium | reverse complement strand
TCTGCATCCGGTCAAGGCGTTGGCGGACTCAGGACTCGAAGGGGTTGTATCCCGGCGCCCGCACGAGCGACTCCGCGGCGTCGATGATCTCCGGCCGGTAGACCGCCTCTGCCCAGGCGTCGGGGGCGACCTCCTGGAAGGCGACGGACACCGACGTCAGAGCGCAGCCGGCTATCTCGGCCGTGCTCTGGGCGATCGCTTCTGCGAGGCGCTCCTTCTGGTCGTCGGTCCGACCCGGGTACAGCTTGACGATCACGTGTGGCACAGTTCCATCCTGCGGTGGTGTCCGTTCAGTCTATTCACACCGCCTCTGCCGACTGCCATAGTTCAACGAATCGTTCGAGCGACCGCGTCGCCGCCGCATTGTCCCCGGTCGCGAGCACGTCGATCAGAAGGCCGCGTGTGACCGCGACGCCGAGACGGATTTCGTCGGGATCGAATGCCACTCCCAGCGTTCCGGAGACAGACTCAGATACTTCGATCCACGGGTCGGTGAGGCCGTCGCCACCCGTTGCCGCCACGCATTCGAAGAACACCCGTACGAATGGGAGCATCTCCGTGGATGACACCCGGCGCCAGAGCGCTATCACAAGCTCGCCGGCGTCCGCAGCCTCGGCTGACAACTCGATCAGCACGTCGCGCTGTGTTGTTTCGATGGATGCAACGATGGCGGCGACGAGTCCCGCCCGCGAGCCGAAGTGGTACAACAGCATTCGATGGCTGGTGCCTGCCGATTCGGCAAGCTCACGCAGGCTTCGATCGGCGAGGCCGTTGACCGCAACGCCTTCGATGATCCGTTGGAGAAGCGTCGATTTCGCCTTGGTCACGGAGAAAGCATACCCATAGGGTGTACCAAACGGTACATTGGGTCCATGAGGATCGAACACAGCATCGACATTGCGGCGCCCATATCGACGGTGTGGGGACTCACGATCGACATCGAGTCCTGGCCCACGATCACGCCGACGATCACCAGCGTTGAGCGCCTCGACAGCGGATCGCTCGAGATCGGATCGAAGGCGCGGCTCAAGCAGCCCGGACAGCTGCTGCGGGTGTGGACCGTTACGGCGCTTGAGCCCGAGCACCGTTTCACATGGTCAACCAGGGCGATGGGCGTGACGATGACCGGTAGCCACGTGCTTGCCGAGAGCGAGGCGGGAACGACGAACACGCTGACCGTTGACATCGACGGGCCGCTCTCGCCGATCATCGGTGCGGTTGTTCGCGGCCCGATCAGCAAGGCCATCGCCACTGAGAACCGGGGATTCAAGGTAGCCGCCGAACAGTAGGTCCGTCTCCACGGCCGGGCCGCTCCTGCCCGCGCCGGTCCGGCATCCCGGCCATACTGCGCCTCCATGGCCTGGACCGCCGATCTCCTCACTACCGACCGTCTGACGCTTCGTCCGTTCGAGGAACGGGACAAGGAAGCGCTGATCGAGATGTACACGAGCCCCGAGGTTCGGCGATTCCTCGGAGGACCGGTCGATGACGCAACGGTTGAGGCCTTGCGCCTCGCGGACATTGGGGCGAAGTGGGGAGCGTTCTGCATCGCCGAACAAGGGAACGACGAGGCCATCGGCGGTTGCTCGTTCGACCGTGATCGGCGCGAACTCGAAGTCTCGTTCCAGTTCATTCCGGAGCGGGCGGGGCTCGGATTCGCGCACGAGGCCGTCTCTGCTGCCCTCTGGTGGGCGTGGGCCACCCTCGATGACGAATCGGTCATTGCCGTGACTCAGACAGCGAACGTGGCTGCGCTGGCGCTGCTCCGACGACTCGGATTCACGCAGGAGTCGCGGCTCGACGAGTTCGGCGTCGAGCAGGTGCTCCTCCGGTTGGAGCGCCCGGCGACGCCCGCCACGTGACCACTAGGACCCGGAGGCGGGCCGCTGACGAGATGCCGGGGCCGGAATCCGGTTGGTCATGCGAGAACGCTGTCGATCTGTTCCACGACCCAATCGATCTGTTCCCGGGTGATCACGAGCGGTGGCGCGATCCGGATGGTGGTTTCGTGGGTGTCTTTCGCCAGGACGCCGCGATCTTTGAGGGCTTGGACAACCGGGCGGGCACCGCCGGCTTCTGGATGGAGTTCGATCGCGAGCATCAGACCCCGTCCGCGGACCGCCTTGATCGTCTCGGACCTGAGTTCCTGGAGCTTGCTGAGGAAGTAGGCACCGTTCTCCGCTGAATCCGTGATCATGCCCTCATCGACGAGGACCTGCAGGGCCGTGCGGGCAACGGCCGCGCCCAGGGGATTGCCTCCAAATGTGCTGCCGTGTTCGCCAGGTCTGAGGACACCGAGTACGTCTGCGTTCGAGAGCACGGCCGAGACGGGATAGAAGCCGCCGGACAGGGCCTTACCGATGAGGGTGACATCTGCCTCGATGCCCTCGTGCTCTTCGGCCAAGATCCGGCCCGTTCGGCCCAGACCGGTCTGGATCTCGTCGAGTATGAGCGTCACTCCATGCTCGGTGCACAGGTCGCGAACCTGCTGGAAGTAGCCGGGCGGTGGAATGATGACGCCGGCTTCGCCTTGGATGGGCTCGACCAAGAAGGCCACCGTCTTCGGGGTGATGGCTGCGGCCAGTGCGTCGATATCGCCGAATGGCACGACCTTGAACCCGGGAGTGAATGGCCCGAAACCACTGCGAGCGGTCGGATCGGTGCTGAAGCTGACAACCGATATCGTTCGACCGTGGAAGTTGTTTGCGCAAACGATGACTTCGGCTTCGTCGTCCGGGATTCCCCGCTGCTCGTATCCCCACTTGCGAACGGCCTTGATCGCCGACTCCACGGCCTCCGCCCCGCTGTTCATGAGCAGGATCTTGTGTGATCCGGTGAGTTCGGCGAGCTCTTCGTAGAGGGGCGCCAGTTGGTCGTTTCTGAATGCGCGCGACGTCAGCGTGAGTCGCTGCGCCTGGTTGATCATGGTCTCCAGGATTCGTGGGTGACAATGCCCTTGGTTGACGGCCGAATAGGCGGCGAGGCAGTCGAGGTACTTGTTCCCGTCGACATCCCACAACCAAACTCCTTCGCCCCGGGTCAGAACGACGTCGAGCGGGTGGTAGTTGTGTGCACCGAGGCGCTGTTCGGTGGCGATCAGTTCGGTTGGAGATGGCACAACACTCCCTGTGGCGAGTTTGGCGATGAACGACAGCAGTTGCTCGAAGGGCCGGCAGCCGACGTCGAAACGGTAGTAGCGAGGGCTGCGTTCAGCGCCGGGTCCCTCGGCCGACCGGCTCAGCACCCTCCTACGCGGAGTCGTTGATATCGGTGGAGCGGAACCACTTCTCTGCCGCGTAATATGACGCTCATGACCAGTAGCGCAGAACTCCTCCGTCAGGCGAGGGACCAGTCCGAACCGCTCCCGAAGAAGCCGAGGAAGCGCACCGCCATCGTCGCTTGCATGGACACCCGGATCGATCCGCTACGGATCGTCGGCGCCGAGGTCGGTGATGTGCACATCCTCCGGAACGCCGGTGCCATCGTGACCACCGACGTGGTCCGATCCCTCATCGGATCAACGAGATTGCTCGGCGTCGACCGAATCCAGGTCATCATGCACACGGACTGCGGCGCGCACGGCCTGACGCAAGAGGTCGTCGAAGAGCAGCTCGGACCGATCCCATACGACCTCCACGGGTTCGTCTCGCTCGAAGACGAACTCCAACGCGGCGTGGAACGTCTGCGCTCCGAGCCCCTGATCGAGGCTCCGAGGGGCATCACCGGCCACGTCTACGACCTGACGACCGGGCAGGTGCGCCTGCTCGTCCCATAGCCGGTGAGAGCGGGTCGCCGGAGAGCGATTCCTGCTGAGTCGTCCAACACCTTCACGTGGTGTCGCGGCTATGACGACGCGCGTAACTCTCAAGACCGGACCCGGCAAGGGCATGCTCTTGGCCGTGCTCGACACCAACCGCAGCATCATGGTCTGGAAAGTGGCCGGCCCTTGGAGTGAGCAGGCCATCCGGCCGGCGGTGGCGTCGGGTACCAGCCTGCTCGGCATGGTGAAGCATCTGGCCTCCGTCGAGCACTGGTGGTTCTACGACTTCTTTGCAGGGAACGACGTCGAGTATCCGTAGAGCGACGAGGATCCAGACGCGGACCTTCGTATCGAGGAAGACGAGACGACCGGCCACTACCCCGAGTAGGGCGCCCGCTCGAAGACCGACAGGTGAGCTGCCGATCCGGGCGCCGATTCCTCCGGTAGCCTGCCGCGATGCCAACGGGAGTGCGCACGAAGCGGGCGATTGCCGTCATTTCGCTCGCACTGCTCGCCGTGGCGTGGGGAGCCATCCCCCTGTTCGTCCGCACGGATACGCCGCCGACCCACCTCGTGGCCATGCGCGTCACCCTCGGTGCCCTGGTGCTGCTCCTGTTCTCGGCCGCGAGATCGAAGCTCTCGTTCCCAAAGATCGGATGGGGACGATTGGTCGTCCTGGGGGTGGTGTTGGCCGCCCACTGGCTCTCGTTCTTCCTCGCACTGAACCTCACAACGGTCGCCGTCTCACTCGCCATCGTCTATGTCGGCCCCGTCCTCGCCGCCGTGTTCTCCGGTCCCGTCCTCCACGAGCGGGTTGGCTGGCACGCAAACGCCGGGCTCGGCTTGGCCGTCGTCGGGATGCTGTTCGTTGTCCGCCCCGGCTCGGGCGCAACCGCCGCGGGAGTCGCGGCGGCCGGGGTCTCCGGCGTGCTCCTTGCGGTGATCATGCTGCTCGGGAAGCCGCTCGCGTCAAGCCTCGGCGGTCTCGTGGTCGCCACCTGGGAACTGGTGGTCGCGTCCATCGTGTTGGCGCCCGTTCGCGGTGCAGGCCGTTCGCTTCTCGACTGATGCGTGGCCGCAGTTCCTGATCCTCGGAGCGCTCTTCACCGGTGTGGCCGGCGTGGTGTATTGGTCGGCCATGCGACGACTTCCAGTCGCCGTGGTGTCGGTGATCATGTATCTCGAACCGGCCTCGGCGGTCGTGTGGGCGGCGATCTTCCTGAGCGAGCAGCCGGATGTCCTCGCGTGGCTCGGCGTCGGGTTCGTGGTCGCCGGCGGTACGATCGCGAGCCGGGGGACGGCTGACGAGGAGGTTGTCGGTGCCCCCGAGATTCTCTGAGGTCAGCCGACTCCGCGTCGCTGTCGAAGACCACCAAGCTGGTTCAACGCGAATCCGTGACCTTCGGAGGCCGACTCCTCACTCGTCGACGACGCGGATCTCGACCTCGGCCGTGTCTCCGATCGAGAGCTTCTCCCGATCCCGGACCGATCGCTTCACGGGGAGCACATACGAACCCAGTTTGCCGTCAGGGAAGAGGGATGTGGCCCATGCGGTCTCGCCGATCCGACCCTTCACCCGCACCGACCCGAATCCAGGACGCTTCGGAACGAGGTCGGCAATCTCGTCGGAGAGGTCGGACGGCAGGCTGACGAACACCCACGTGTTCTCGCCACCGGGTTCCCAGAGGATGCCGCTGAACGAATACGCCGGATCCATGATGTATGACCCTAGACAACGAACCGGTGGCTGGCCCGACCGGCTGGATAACATGATCGGCATTCCCCAACGCGACGCCCGATGGGCGTTTCGATTCGAGACGGAGGAACGCTCGTGAGGCGAGCCAATACGTCGAGACATCTTCGCACCCGGACCGGCGGCCGGACCTCATGAGCGGCTATCTCGACGCGCTCGCTGCCGGTGTTGTCGTCTTCGACGGCGGGGCCGGTACCTGGCTCCACGCCATGGACCTCGACAGTGACGACTTCGGGGGTGCTGAGCTCGAAGGCTGCGCCGAAATGCTCAACGTCACGCGCCCCGAGGTTGTCGAAGGCCTTCACCGATCATTCCTCGACGTGGGCGTCGACGCGATCGAGACGAACTCGTTCGGCGGTTTCGCAATCCCGCTCGGTGAGTACGGCATCGCGGACCGTGCCTACGAACTAGCGGCAGCAGCGGCGCAGATCGCTGTCCGAACCGCAGAGGAGTACCGCCTGGCGGACGGACGGCGGCGTTTCGTGGCGGGGTCGATGGGACCCGGTACCAAACTCGCCACGCTCGGCCAGATCACCTACCGCGAACTGCTCGACGCGTATGAGGTCCAGGCTGCCGGTCTCGTCGACGGCGGCGTCGATCTGATCCTTGTGGAGACGCAGTACGACCTGCTCGGGGCAAAGGCGGCGATCAACGGGGCACGGCGTGCGATGCGAGCGGCAGGGATCGACCTCCCGGTCCAGGTGCAGGTCACTCTGGAGACGACGGGCCGCATGCTTCCCGGCACGGAGATCGGCGCGGCGCTCACCGCGCTCGAAGCGCTGCGCCCCGATGTGTTCGGTCTCAACTGCGCGACAGGACCCGAGGAGATGTACGGGCCGATCCGGTACCTGTCGGAGCGGTCCCGTCTTCCGATCTCGGTCATCCCGAATGCCGGCCTCCCGTCGATCGTCGACGGTCGTGTGTCGTACGACTTGTCGGCCGAGGCACTCGCCGACCATCTGTCTCGGTTCATCGTGGAATACGGCGTGCAGGCCGTCGGAGGCTGTTGCGGGACGACCCCGGAGCACCTTGCCGCGGTGGTGGAGGTCTGCGGACCACTGAAGCCGGCGGAGCGCAACGTCGTCCACGTTCCGTCGGTGTCCTCGCTGTACAGCGCGACGCCGCTCACCCAAGACACGTCATTCCTGATCGTGGGCGAGCGCACGAATGCCAACGGGTCACGGACGTTCCGCAACGCGATGCTGTCCGGTGACATCGATCGATGCGTCGCCATCGGCGAAGACCAGGTCAACGAGTCGGCCCATCTCGTTGATCTGTGCGTCGACTACGTCGGCCGCGACGGCACCGACGACATGGCGACCATCGCTGCGCGTTTCGCTTCCGAGATCACCGTGCCGCTGGTGCTCGACTCCACCGAGCCCGATGTGATGCGGGCCGGTCTCGAACACCTTGGCGGCCGATCGGTTCTCAATTCGCTCAACCTTGAGGACGGGAGCGGTCCTGGTTCCCGGGCCAACCGGGTCCTCAGACTGGCGAAGGAGCACGGTTCGGCCGTGGTGTGCCTCTTGATCGACGAAGCGGGACAGGCGAGAGATGTCGAGTGGAAGCTGCGCGTTGCGCGACGGATCCACGACCTGGCCGTTGAGGAGCACGGACTCGAATCCGGAGATCTCATCTTCGACGCCCTCACCTTCCCGCTGTCGACGGGTGATGACGACCTTCGTGGCGATGCCATGGCCACGATCGAGGCCATCCGGCGTCTCAAGAAGGAGTTCCCGGGAAGTAGCACGGTCCTCGGGATCTCGAACATCTCGTTCGGCCTCAACCCGGTCGCTCGCAAGGCGCTCAACTCCGTCTTCTTGTACGAATGCCTCGAAGCCGGTCTCGACGCAGCCATCATGCATGCCGGACGCATCGAACCGCTGAACCTCATCCCGGACGAGCAGCGCCAGGCCTGCCTCGATTTGATCTATGACCGGCGGACGCCCGGCTACGACCCGCTCGAAGTGCTGCTCGCCGTTTCCTCAGACATCGTCGAGGACACGACCACGGACGCGGAGCGGGCCGGGTGGTCCATCGAGCGCCGTCTCGAGCAGCGGATCATCGAAGGGGATCGTGTGAATCTCGAGGCTGACCTTGACGACGGAATCGCCGCAGGCCACACGCCGCTCGGTCTTGTCAACGACGTGCTGCTCGGCGCTATGAAGGTCGTCGGCGAGCTGTTTGCCGCCGGAGACATGCAGCTCCCGTTCGTTCTGCGGTCAGCTGAGACGATGAAGGCCTCGGTCGCCTATCTGGAACCGATGATGGAACGGGCCGAGGTCGCTACCCGGGGATCATTGGTGTTGGCGACGGTTGCGGGTGATGTGCACGATATCGGGAAGAACCTCGTCGACATCATCCTGTCGAACAACGGCTTCGAGGTGCACAACCTGGGGATCAAGGTCGCCGTGAACGAACTGATCGAGGCCTATGAGCGAACCGGGGCGGACGCCATCGGGATGAGCGGTCTGCTCGTGAAGAGCACGCTGGTCATGCGTGACAACCTCGACGAGATGATCCGGCGAGACCTCGGCAACGTTCCCGTGCTGCTTGGCGGTGCCGCCCTCACCCGATCGTATGTGGAGCACGACCTACGGCAGCGTTACCCGGGGCCCCTCTACTACGGCAAGAACGCATTCTCCGGCCTCGACGCCATGCAGCAGATCGTGTCGGGTGCCCAGGCCCCGGCGGTCGGCAAGCCGAGGAGGGCGCCGACCGCAGCCGGGGTCGATGCGGTGGTGCCGGCACGCGCGCCGTCCGTTGCGACCGACGGCCCGATCTTCAAGCCGCCGTTCCTCGGAAGCCGCGTGGTCAAAGGAGTCGGTCTCGACGACATCGCTGCGTACATCAATGAGACGGCGCTCTTCCGGAACCAGTGGCAGTTCCGGCCGGAGCACGGCGAGACGGACGACGCGTTTCGGGAGCGCCTCCGACCGATCCTCCGGGAGCGCCTGGAGAAGACACGGCTGGAGGGCATGCTCCATCCCCAGGTGGTCTACGGCTACTACCCGGTCAACGGGGACGGTGACGAGTTGGTCGTGTGGACCGACGAGACCCGGACGCAGGAGCAGACCCGCTTCGAGTTTCCTCGGCAACGGACCGAACCGTGGCTCTGTATTGCCGACTTCTTCCGTCCGATCGAGAGCGATGAATGCGACTACGCCGCCTTCCACATCGCCACCATGGGGAGCGAGGTTTCGCGCCGGGCTGAGACGCTGTTCGAGGCCGACCGCTACCAGGACTACCTCCTGCTCCACGGGCTCGGCGTTGAGATGGCTGAGGCGCTTGCCGAACTGTCTCACCGCCGTATCCGTGACGAGTGGGGCTTCGGTGCCGAGGACGGCCCAACGGTTTCTGGCCTGTTCCGGCAGAAGTACCGCGGCGGACGCTACTCGTGGGGCTACCCCGCCTGTCCCGATCTCGAGGACAACGAGCGCGTCGCCGACCTCCTCGACGCCAAGAGGATCGGCGTGACCGTGGGGGAGGAGACCGGCTACCAGTATCAACCGGAACAGACGACGTCGGCGATCATCGCCCATCATCCGCAAGCGAAGTACTTCGTCGCGCGGAAGGCCAAAGAGCGCGCGGGGCGCGCAGCCCGACTGATCGCCGCTCAGGTCAGTGGGTCTCCGTGATGCAGAACTCGTTGCCCTCGGGATCTGTACACACCGTCCAGTGGAATCCCGCGATCTCGTGATCCTCGAGGCGTTCGCCTCCGAGCTGTTCGACGTGGGCGATCAGCGATTCGGGGTCTGACGTGCTGAGGTCGAGGTGGAGACGATTCTTGGAGGCCTTCTTCTCCGACACCTGATGGAAGGCAAGCGCCGGCCCGCCGCGCGAGATTCGCGTCGTCCACACGTAGTTCGGGAAGCGGTTCTTGACCTTGACGTCGAGGATTGCTCCCCAGAACGCCACCATGTTGTCCAGGTCGTTGCAGTCGAGCATGATCGACGCGACATGGGCCACCTCAGGCCTCGCCATCGGGTACCTCTTCGAAGTCGCGGTGCATCCGGCTCGCGGTCGGACCCTGTTGTCCCTGATACTTCGACCCGAGCTTCGCCGACCCGTACGGGTGCTCGGCCTCGGTGGTCATCTGATAGAAGCTGATCTGTCCGATCTTCATCTCGGGGTAGATCGCGATCGGGAGGTTCGCCACGTTCGAGAGTTCCAGGGTGACCTGGCCCTCGAATCCGGGGTCGATGAAGCCGGCCGTCGAGTGGATGAGCAGGCCGAGGCGTCCCAGCGACGACTTCCCTTCGAGGCGGGCGACCACATCGTTGCCGAGGCGGATCGTCTCGAGCGTGGTCCCCAGCACGAACTCGCCGGGGTGGAGAATGAACGGCGCGTTCTCGGAGGCCACGACCTCCTTGGTCAGGTCGTCCTGCAGCGCCTTCGGGTCGATCAGCGGGTACCGATGGTTCTCAAACACCCGGAACCGATGGTCGCAGCGAACGTCGACGCTCGACGGCTGAACGAGGTCGCGATCGAATGGGTCGATCGAGACGCGGCCCTCGTTGATGGCTTCGAGGATCGTCCGGTCGGAGAAGATCATGTCCGCGGATGATAGACCCGGCACGCGGGCCGTCTTCCGATGACGTCGCCGTCGGCGCGAGAGGCTTCCAGCTGCGCCGGCGGGACAGGCTCGAGGTACCGGCCCTAGGGGACGTCGATCTCCGCGAGCCATTCGGCGAGGTCGGTCGCGGTGGTGAAGACGTGCGCCCGATAGCCCAGGGCGGCGGCGGTGGCGACGTTCTTCGGGGAGTCGTCGATGAACACGGTGGTCTCCGGATCGAGGCCGTAGCGGTCGTTGAGGATCTCGAAGAGGCGCGGGTGGGGTTTTGCGACGCCTTCCTGGCCCGACACAACGATGCCGTCGAAGAGTTCGCCGAGGAAGGGGAAGCCGGCCAATCCGAGGGGCCACGTCTCGGCGCTCCAGTTCGTGAGCGCGTAGAGCGGCATCCCGGATGCGGAGATGCGTTCTGCGATCGCCCGCGTCCCCGGGATCTCATCACCGAGCATCTCCGGCCAGCGGTCCCACCAGGCGTTGATGAGGTCGGCGTACTCGGGCCGTTCTGCGGCGAGCCTTGCCACTTCGTCGCGGACGGAGAGGCCGGCGTCCATTGCGTAGTTCCATTCGAGCGTGCAGACCGTGCCCAGGAAAGCGTCGCGCTCCGCTTCGTCAGGGATGAGTTGTGAGTAGAGATACTCCGGGTTCCAGTCGACGAGCACGGCTCCGAGGTCGAAGACGACGGCGGTGACGGGCGATGGGTTCATGAGACGGTCATTTCTGAGGGGTTCGGGGTGGTGCACGGAAGCCTGCGCCGGGAGGCGGGTTGCTCTCGGGACGGAATCCTAGGACGGTCCGCGCTACGGGCTGGGCCGGATCGTTGGTAGCGTCACATCCACCGCATTGGACGAACGAAGGGGCCAGCGGGCATGGAAGATGTGAGCACCGGGGCGTCGTTGGTGGATGCCCACCTGGAGGCCTTGCCCGAGCCCCAGCGCAGCACGCTCCGCACCGTACGTGGCCGGCTGTTGGTGCAGCTGCCGTTCGGTGAGGAGTGCATCAAGTACCGGATGCCTTCCATCACGGTGCAGGGCAAGGGAGTGGCGGCCTACGACGGATTCACCAACCACTGCTCGTACTTCCCGATGAGCGGCTCGGTGCTCGACGAGGTCACCGGCATCCCGGACTGGGCGGTGGCGACGAAGGGAACGCTGCAGTTCCCGATCGACAAGCCACTATCGGCCGCGCTCGTCCGCAGACTCGTGAAGGCCCGACTGGCGAACGTCTCCGACGTTCAAAACGGGAAACGATTCGACTTCTACGAAGACGGGGCGGTCAAGGCGGAGGGTTCGATGCGTGACGGCCAACTCAACGGCGCCTGGCGCTGGTACCGCCGCGACGGCAGTCTGATGCGCACCGGGCGCTTTCGCAACGGAGTCCAGACCGGAACGTGGGAGACCTACGGAGCAGACGGAACTCTCGTGAAGGCAACGCAGTTCTGAGACGGGGCGGGTGGCGAGGACCGGACAGGCCGATCCGTGCGATCGCACATTGGAGCGGGTGAGGAGAATCGAACTCCCGTATTCAGCTTGGGAAGCTGATGTTCTGCCATTGAACTACACCCGCGGGCGACCGCAATTGTAGCGACCGCCGGCCCATCCCGTTCTTGCGCAAATAGTGGAAGCTCGCTTCCCGTCGTTGCACGAGAACGGGGAAAGGGCGACGCGGCCTAGAGGGAGACCAGGCCCCAGATGGTCATCACGAGACCGACGCCGAGGAGCCAGTAGGCGCGTGGCCCTCGGAGTTCGCCTTCCTCGCCCTTCGGCTTCTTGCCAAGGCGGTTCTGCCAGATCGCGAAGCCGTTGCCGACGACCATCGCCAGGCCCATGGCGAGCACCATGAGGACGAGGAGTCGGTTCAGGTCGAGGATCTCAACGATGTCGACGTCGTTCACCGACGGCACGGTAGCCACCGACGGGCGCTGGGCTAGTCCAGATAGCCGATACCCTGACGTCAGGCCCCGTGTTCGATCCTCGGGTAGTTGTCATGAACCGACCAATCGAAACGAACCGTGTCCCCGGCCGGTGGCCGGCGACGCGACGCGCAACGCTGCCGTGGGTGCTGTGGGTCTTCGGACTCGCGACGTGGCTCCTCCTCGCGGGCCTGTGGGGCAGGGCCGTAACCGTCGACCAGGACACGATTGCCCGCTCGACCGAAGCTGCACTGTCCGCCGATCTGGTGACAGACCGCGTCTGGGAGTGGGTTGGAGAGGGCCTTGCGGCGACCGATGGAGTCAGTTCGGTCAACGCCGACCGGGTTCTGGAAGAACTCCGAGACCGACCCGAGGCGCGCGGAGCCGTCGAGGCTCTTGTCGATCAGGTAGTCGAGGCATTGGTTGCGCCGCCCGGCAGCGAGACGTCGATCGATGTGGCCTCGGCGTTCGCCCCGCTCGTTCCCGAAGTGGTCTCCGGACTCGCAGCGCAAGGCGTCGACGTACCCGTGGAGGCGGTCGAAGCCACGGTGGAGACCCTCGATCCGGTGGCGTTGGATATCGGAGAGGCCATATCGGTGGGAGTGGTGACCGAGCAGGCTCATGCGGTTCTGACGCTCGGTGTGGTGGTGGCCGCCGCGATGCTCGCTCTGTTCGGCTCGCTTGCGGTGGCCATCTCGGAAGAGCGGTGGCCGATGGTGCGAGGTCTCGCGACCCGGATCGCGTTCTCAGCCCTCTCGTTCGCCGTGCTCTTCCGTTTCGGCGGTTGGGCGCTCGATCCCGACGGCGGTCGATCGCCGCTGCGCCGGAGCAGTGCGATCCTCGTCGCGAGCAACTTGAACGTATTTCTCATCATCGGCGGTATTGCGGCACTGATTGCGGCCGCGATCTGGATCATCCGCCGCCCTCAGCGGGCGATTCCCACGGCACCGGCAACCGACGAACGCATCTCCGACGACACGTCGACCCAGGAACTCGTCTCGGTCTAGCTCTCGAGCGGAGCGAACAGGTCGACGCCGGTGCCGTCCGGGTCGAGGACCGTTGCGTATCGCTGGCCCCAGAACGCGTTCCACGGAGCACGCTCTCCGTCGTGTCCCGCTTCGAGCACCGATGCGTACACCCGATCGACCTCGGAAGGGTCTTCGCAGAGGAAGGCGAGTCCGATCCTCCCTACACCGGACGGCGGTCGGAAGTCGGGAGCAAATGATCGGACCAACTCCTCGGTGTCGAGCATCAGTCGCGCCCCTCCGGGCAGCACCCCCTCGACGTGGCCTTCGGCTTCGCTGCCCTCGGGGAACGAGAGGCCGAGGAGGCGGTAGAAGGCGACCGAGGCGGTCATATTCGAGACGACGATTCCGATGGCGTCAAAGTGTGGAGACATGGTGTCGATTCTGTCACATGCGTGTGACACGATGGAGCCGTGCCAGTTTCCGGCGAGGCCACCATCCTCCACGCGGACCTCGATGCCTTCTACGCATCGGTGGTTCTCCTCACGCGACCCGACCTCGTGGGAAAGCCGGTAGCGGTCGGCGGTGGGGTGGTCCTGTCGGCCACGTATGAGGCTCGAGCGATGGGCGTGCGGGGTGCAATGCGGATCGGAGAGGCAAAGAAGCTCTGCCCCGGGCTGATCGTCGTCGACGGGGCATTCGGCGACTACGTCGAATACAGCGACCGGGTCTTCGACGTGTTCCGCGACTTCAGTCCGCTCGTGGAGCCAATCTCGATCGACGAGGCGTTCATCGACGTCGGGGGAGCCACCCATCTCTTCGGTCCATCCGGGCAGATCGCAGAATCGATTCGCAGCAGTGTGCGGGCGGAGACGGGCCTTCCGGTGTCGGTCGGCGGCGCGCAGACGAAGTTCCTCGCGAAGGTCGCGAGCCAGGTCGCAAAGCCGGACGGTTCGCTGATCGTGGCACCCGGCAGCGAGATCGACTTCCTCCACCCCCTCAATGTCGGGTATCTCTGGGGTGTCGGTCCGGTCACGCTCGACCGGCTGGCCGACCTCGGCATTACCAAGATCGGTGAGTTGGCCGAGACTCCAACCAGCCTGCTGGCGGCACACCTCGGCCCGCACCGCGCCCGTCATCTGCGTGCCCTGGCGTGGAATCGTGACCCCAGGGGAGTCGTTGTGGGGCGGCGGTCCTCCTCGGTTGGTGCACAGCGGGCGTTCGGCGGAGATCATCGCGACCCTGCGTATCTCCGTGCGGTGCTTTCGAGGCTCGCCTCTCGCGTGGGCGCAAGGTTGCGGCGTGGTGGGCGGGCAGGGCGCACGCTCACCGTCCGCGCCCGGTTCCGTGACTTCCAGTCGATCACGAGGGCTACCACGATGCGAACCGCGACAGCCTCGAGTGCCGTGATGTATCGGACCGCCCTCGATCTCACCATCGCGGTGCTCGACGAATTCCCCGACCGCGGCCTCAGCCTCCTCGGCATCTCGATGTCACACATGGTGCCGGCTTCGCCGCTGCAACTCGAACTCCCGATGTTCAACGATGACTTTGTCGGCGGGAGTCCGAGAGAGTTGGAACTCCAGGCACTCGACGCGGCCGTGGACGATCTTCGTGAGCGCTTCGGAAAGAGGACCGTCGGGCCTGCCTCCGACTTGCTGGGCTCGAGTTCGACGTTCAGTGAGGGTCTGTCCGACATCATGACACGGGACTGAGCAGACCCGACGCCGACCGGAGGCGTTCGAGGGCGGATGCGACACTACGCTCCCCTCCCATGGCATCGGAATCGAAGCGACTCGTCATCCTCGCTCTCGTCGCGAATGTCGGGATTGCGATCACCAAGTTCATTGCTGCGGCGATCTCGGGCAGCAGCGCGATGCTCTCGGAAGGAATCCACTCCCTTGCCGATTCGGGCAATCAACTGTTCCTGCTGCGGGGGCACGCCGCCTCGCGGTTCGACGCCAGCGTGCAGCACCCATACGGGAGCGGCAAGGAGATCTACTTCTGGAGCTTCATGGTTGCGGTGTTCCTCTTCGTCGGAGGGTCGGTCATCTCGATCATCTCAGGCATCGCGAAGATCCGGGATCCGCTCGGCCACGGAGAGGAGGGCTTCTGGCTCTCCATGGCAGTCCTCGGTATCGCAGCGCTGTTCGAGGGCTTCGTCGCCTTCCGCCCGGCGTTCAAGCAATTCAACAAGCAGCGTGCGGGCCGAACCCTCCGCAAGACCATCACAGAGTCGAAAGACCCGTCACTGTTGGTCGTCCTCTTCGAGGACAGCGCAGCAATCGTCGGTCTGGCGATCGCCGCCGTCGGTCTGACCATCGCACGGTTGACCGAGAACGCGGTCTGGGACGGTAGTGCGTCGGTGCTTATCGGCTTGCTACTCGCCGCCGTAGCGTGGGTGCTCGCCGTCGAGATGAAGTCCCTCCTCATCGGTGAATCGGCGACGAGGGAAGAGCGGGCGAAGATTCGAGCCGCCGCCCTGTCGGTTGGTGAGGCACGCACCGTCGCCCGGCTCCTCACGATGCAGCTCGCACCGGACGAGATCCTCGTGACCATGGATGTCGAATTCGACGAGGGCCTCGACGGAGACCGGATCGAGTCGGCGATCGTTGCGATCGAGGCGAGGATCTCCGAGGCCGTGCCGGAGGCGACCCGCATCTTCATCGAACCGGTGGACCGATGAGGGCCTCTGCTCCTGCATCGTCGGCCAATCTTGGCCCGGGCTTCGACGTGCTCGGATTGGCGCTCGGCCTGCGGTGTGTCGTCGATGCGACGCCCGCCGGACGGATGACCGTGGACGATGGCGACGGTCCGGTCGAGCTCTCAACCGCAGACATGTTGTACGGCGCCGTGATGGCGTCGGTCGGCCGGTCGATGGCGCTTGTCGTGAACAACGACGTACCCCGAAGGCGGGGCCTCGGTTCCTCGTCGGCGGTGACGGTGGCGGCCGCGGCAGCCGCCCAACGGGCCGTCGGCCGAGAGCCCGTCCGCGAAGAGATCTACGAGCTCGTCGCCGAAATCGAAGGTCACGGTGACAACGCCGCAGCGGCCGTGTACGGCGGTCTTATGGCGGTCGGATCGGCCGGCCCCTACCGCCTCGAGATGAATCCTGACCTCGTGCCGATCGTCGGCATCCCCGAGACAAGGCTCGCAACACGCCGGGCCCGCGAGGTTGTGCCGCCTCAGGTACCACTTGCCGCGGCCGCCCGCAACGTCGGGAGGGCGGTGCTCCTAGTCGAAGGTCTCCGGACCGGGAATCCGGAGGCGTTCGCGTCTTCGGCGGGCGACGAGTTCCACGAGGAGGCACGAGGTCCGCTCTCGCCGGTCACCGCGGCGATGATCGCGGCCGCCCGCGGCGCGGGGGCGCTCCATGCCGCCTGGTCGGGTGCCGGTCCGACCGCGTTGGCGTTCGCCAAGGAGGACACGCGGGCCGCGGTGATCGCGGCCCTCGCCGACGTGCTCGATGGGTCGGGTGTCGTCCGGATCCTGCCCGTCGACTGGGACGGCTTGGTCTAGAAGGCCGGCTCGATCATGGGAGGCGGATCGACTCGATGAATCCTTCGAACAGGCGATGCGAGGCTACGTCTGCGTTGTCGCTGAGGTACTCGGGGTGCCACTGGACGGCGAAGAGCGGCCATCCATCATCCTCGTGCTGTATACCTTCGATGACCCCGTCGTTCGCCCATGCGACGGCCCGGAAACCCGGCGCGAGGTCCTTGACCGCCTGGTGATGGATTGAATTCACCATCAGGTCGGAGGCGCCCGTGACCTTGGATATCAGCGAATTGGTTTCGACGTTGACCGGCTGATGACCGTCGTACACGGCGTGCCCGATGACGGTGTGGTCGATCGAGCGGATCTCCGAGGGGATGTCCTGGATCAGCGTTCCGCCGAAGGCCACATTCGTGACCTGGAGACCGCGGCAGATCGCGAGAACGGGGAGGCGGCGAACCTGCGCTTCGCGGACGAGCGCAATCTCGAACTCATCCCGGGCCGCGTTCACGTTCTTCACGGAATCGTGAGGTGCTTCTCCGTATCGGCCGGGGTCGACGTCTCCTCCCCCGGTGAGAACGAGGCCGTCGAGGCGGAGGAGGAGGGCGGGCACATCGGCCGTCGGGACCGGCGAAAGAACGACCGGGAGGCCACCGCCGCGCAGCACCGCGTCGGTGTAGGTATGGCCGATGACGTGCGAATCGAGGTCGCCGGAGGAACCCGGGGTCCGTTTCGGCTGGGAGGTAACGCCGATGATGGGCCGCATCCGGGGATTCTAGGGGAGGCCCGGTTGGTCGGAGAGTGGTTCCAAAGTGACGCCTGAACGCCGACAGGCCTATCCTGAGGAGGTCTTATGGGCTCCGGCCCGGCCTCGCCGCCGCCGGAACCGGTCCCCGAAATCGTTGAGATGAGGTCTCCTGCATGGGTTCGCTGATCAAGAAGCGTCGGAAGAAGATGAGCAAGCACAAGTATCGCAAGCGCATCAAGGCGAATCGGCACAAGAACAAGTAGCGACTCTTCTCGTCGCCCACGGTCTCCGTGGGCGACGTTCGTGTCCACCTCACCAGCGAACCCAGGGTTCTCCACCTCGTATTTGGCGCCGACAGCCCGCGGTATGGGTTGACGCGGCGACGATCCCGATTCCGTGGGCTGTCGGCGCCAAATAGAAAGCAGAGAACCCTGGGTTCGCAGCGTCAGACGTCTTTGAGGAAGCGCTCGATCTCGTCGAAGAGTTCGCCCGACCGACCCGGATCGAGGGTCCGGTCGTTCTCCGCGATTTCCCGGACGTATTCCGCGAGATCGTCCGACTCGGCGACCGCCTCGTCCACCTGGAGGATGAACTCGGCTTCGAGGCCGCGCAGTTCGTCGCTGTCCCCGGCGAAGCCGACGATCTGGCCGGCCTTGCGCAGCAACGCCCGCATCGCCATGGGATTCTCGTTCGCAGCGAGGTAGTGGGGGGTTGCGGCCCAGATACTCGTCGCCGGGATCCCGGCTTCCTTGCACGCTTCGCCGAGCACGGCGACGATCCCGGTGGGCCCTTTGTAGTCGGTCGGCGGCAGTCCGCCGGCCTCGAGATAGGACGGGTCGGATGCGACGCCCGACAGCGGAACCGGTGTTGAGTGGGTGACCGATCCGATGTAGGCGCCGAGCATTGTGGCGGATTCGACTCCGCAATCCGACAGAACCGCCGTGACGGTCCGGGCGAAGGTCTTCCAGCGGAACGTCGGTTCGTCACCGACGACAATCACGAGATCGTGATCCTGGTCGGGTCGGACGACGGCGTAGAAGCGGGTCTCGGGCCACAGCATGGACGCGATTCTGCCGTCGAGCACGGTGACCTCGGGGCGGTGCTCCTGGAAGTCGAAGAACTCCTCGGATTCGATCACCGCGAACGGCCGCTTGATGCCCCACCGGTCGAGGATGTGGCGTAGGGCTCCCGACGCAGCGTCGCAAGCGTCGTTCCAACCTTCGAATGCCACGATTGCGCGCGGCCGTCGAAGGGAGGGTCGTTCGAAGCGTCGTACTGGGTCCACACCGGGAAGGCTATCGGGCAGGCGTCGTATCGCAGATCGAGATCGCGAAAGGGCCGAATGGCTCCCGGCCCGAGCCTTCCGGCCCTAGAAGCGGTCCAAGCCGCTTCCTACCGTGGTGGACAGCATCCCAGGATGGAGAGATGAGAGAAACACTCGTCATCGACCGCGAGGGTGTCGATGCCCTCATTCACGCGCTCGCCGACCGGGGCTACGAAGTCGTAGGACCGACCGTTCGCGGTCAGACAATCCTCTACGACACGATTACCTCGACCGACGACCTTCCCGTTGGACTCACGGACCGGCAGGAGGCCGGCACCTATCGGCTTGAAGAGCGAGGGGACGGTGCCCTCTTCGGGTACGTCGTCGGTCCCCAATCGTTCAGGAGGTTCACCACTCCGCCGGGAACGGTCTTCTGGAGAGGCCTCCGCAGCGAAGGAGGCTTCGAAACCGCCGAAGCCGAGGAACCGCCGCGGTACGCCTTCTTTGGCGCTCGACCCTGCGAGGTCGCGGCGCTCAAGGTCCAGGACAAGGTCTACGGGGCCGTCGGCGACCCCGTCTACGCGGGGCGCAGGAACCGGTCGTTCAGCGTCGCGGTGAACTGCACGGAGCCGGCGCCGACGTGTTTCTGTGATTCGATGGGGACCGGGCCCGGAGTGTCGGACGGGTTCGACATTGCTCTGACCGAAGTCATCGATGGGAACACGCACCACTTCATCGCAGAGGCGGGAAGCGAGGAAGGATCTGAGGTCCTTTTGTCGCTCGTGTCACGCGACCCACTCGATGAGGAGTTGGTCGAGGCCCGCCGGATGGTGGTCCGTGCTGCCGAGCACATGGGACGGCACCTCGACACCGACGGGTTGAAGGAGGTGCTCCAGGGCAACCTCGAGAATCCGTACTGGGATGAGATCGCCAAGCGGTGTCTCTCTTGCACCAACTGCACCCTGGTGTGCCCGACGTGCTTCTGCTCGAGTGTCGAGGATCATCTGTCGCTCGATGGCTCCGAGGCCGAACGCGTCCGGACGTGGGACTCGTGCTTCACGCTCGAGTTCTCGTACGTCAATGGTGGCCCGGTACGTTCATCTCCCGGCCCCCGCTACCGGCAGTGGCTCACCCACAAGCTGGCCTCCTGGCAGGACCAGTTCGGTGAGATGGGGTGTGTCGGCTGCGGCCGCTGCATCACCTGGTGTCCGGTCGGGATCGACATAACAAAGGAGGCGGCGGAGATTCGCGAACGAGACGTCCGTCGGGTCGCCGTTGGAATCCCTAGCGTCAAGGAGGCAGCCGAATGAGCGAAGTGTTCGAAGTGCTCGTCGGTCAACCATTCTTCAAGGGCATGACCGAGGAGCAGGTCCGCACGGTTGCGGAGACGGCGAGGCTCGTCTCGTTCGACGAGGGGAGCGTGATCTTCGTCGAGGGCGGTCCGGCCAGGATGTCGTACCTGATTCTCGAAGGCGATGTCGCCCTCACCCTCCGTACCCAGGAGCACGGTTCGAAGATCATTCAGACGCTCCACCGGGGTGACTTCCTCGGCTGGTCGTGGATGTATCCGCCCTACCGGTGGAACTTCGACGCCAGTTGTCAAAGTGACGTGAAGGCCATCCAGTTCGACGGACCTGCCCTGAAGACGATCGCATTGGCCGACCCGCAGCTGGGGTACGACCTGATGCGTCGGTTCACCGAGATCATCGTTACCCGGATGCAAGCACTCAGGATTCAATTGCTCGATGTCTATTCAACTTTCCGCTGAACCCATCGCCCACGTGATGAGCCCGGTGCCCTGCCGGATCCTCAACGTGGAGCAGGAACTCGCAGACACCTACACGCTCGAAATCGAGCCGCCTGGGAGCGATTGGGGCTTCCTCCCCGGGCAATACACGATGTTGTACGCGTTCGGCATCGGCGAAGTGCCGATCTCGATCAGCGGCGACCCCGCCGACACCACCAAGATCGTCCAGACGATCCGCGCGGTCGGCGCCGTCACCGATGCGCTTGTCGGACTGAAGCCCGGCGACTTCATCGGCGTCCGGGGGCCGTATGGCACGTCATGGGACACCAAGGCGGCCGAGGGTCGGGATGTGCTGATCGTGGCGGGCGGGGTCGGCCTGGCACCGCTCCGACCGGTCGTGTTGGACGTGCTCAACAATCGGGATCGGTACAAGAACGTGACGCTGCTGTACGGAGCCCGGTCGCCGGGCGAGTTGCTGTTCGCGTCGCAGATCCAGGAGTGGCGCGGCCGCTTCGATCTCGAGGTCCTGGTCACCGTTGATCACGCGGACAAGAACTGGCGCGGACCCGTCGGGGTCGTCACATCGCTCGTCGGCCGCTCGTCGTACGACGGGGACACCGCCATTGCGTTCATCTGTGGACCGGAAGTCATGATGCGCTTCACGATCCAGGCGCTCGAAAAGGGCGGGCTCACCGACGACCGGCTCTACGTCTCGATGGAGCGAAACATGAAGTGCGGGATCGGGTTGTGCGGCCACTGCCAGCTCGGCAAGTTCTTCCTCTGCAAGGACGGTCCGGTGATGACGTGTGCTCAAATGGCCGGGTCCTGCTGGATCAGGGAGGTGTGACGTGGCGCTACCGAAACTCGCTGTTCACAAGTTCGCATCCTGCGATGGATGCCAGCTGAGCCTCCTCGACCTCGAGGACGAACTCCTGGCGGTAGCCGGTGTCGTGCAGATCGCCAACTTCATGGAGGCCTCGCGCGAGGTCTTGCCCCCGCCGTACGACGTCACGCTGGTCGAAGGGTCGATCACGACGCCACACGACCGGGACCGGATCAAGCAGATCCGCAGCGAGACGACCGTGCTCATCACGATCGGAGCGTGCGCAACCGCGGGAGGGATCCAGGCGTTGCGCAACTGGAAGGACGTCAACGACTTCAACGCCTACGTGTACGCCCATCCGGAGTACATCGACACGCTGCAGCAGTCGACACCGATCTCCGACTACGTGCCGGTCGATTTCGAGTTGCGGGGCTGCCCGATCTCGAAGTACCAGTTGCTCGAAGTGCTGGTGGCCTTCCTCCAGGGGCGGAAGCCGAACATCCCGACCTATAGCGTGTGTGTCGAGTGCAAGGCGAAGGGGAATCCCTGTGTGATGGTGTCGCACGGCACGGCGTGCCTCGGACCGATCACCCAGGCCGGATGCAAGGCCTTGTGTCCCTCCTACGACCGCGGTTGCTATGGCTGCTTCGGTCCCATGGAGAGCGCGAACGCTGCGTCGCTCGCGAACCAGTGGCAGTACATGGGCCTGTCCAACCGGCAGATCGTGGACTCGCTGCGGGGCTTCAACGCCTGGTCGGAAGCGTTCCGCAAGGAGAGCGACCGCCGAGAGGCGTCGATTGAGATCGGAGGTGCGCGATGACAACCGCAAGAGAGATCTCGGTTGAGTACCTGGCGCGAGTCGAGGGTGAAGGCTCGATGCGGGTGAAGGTCGTCGACGACCAGATCGAGGATGTCGAGTTCTCGATCTTCGAGCCGCCCCGATTCTTCGAGGCGTTCCTCCGTGGCCGGCCGTATTCCGATGCGCCGGACATCACGGCACGCATCTGCGGGATCTGTCCGATCGCCTATCAGATGAGTTCGGTTCATGCAATGGAGGACGCGTTTGGTGCCACCGTCGGTGGTTCGCTGCGCGAACTGCGCCGCCTCATCTACTGCGGTGAGTGGATCGAGAGTCATGTGCTCCACGTCTACCTGCTACACGCCCCGGACTTCCTCGGCTACGAGAGCGGCATCCACATGGCCGCCGACCATCGCGAGGTCGTCGAGCGCGGGCTGCGGATGAAGAAAGCGGGCAACGACATCGTCGCACTCCTCGGCGGCCGCGAGATCCACCCGATCAACGTTCGTGTTGGCGGGTTCTATCGTGTTCCGACGAAGAAGGAGCTCGAGGCTCTCGTCCCCGAACTCGAATGGGCGAAGGATGCCGCGGTCGAGACGATCAAGTGGACGAGTGGGTTCACGTTCCCCGAAGCCGAACTCGACTTTGAGTACGTCTCGGTGTGCCACCCCGACGAGTACCCCTTCAACGAAGGGCGCATCGCGTCGAGTAAGGGGATCGACATACCGATCTCCCAGTTCAACGAATTCTTCATCGAAGAGCACGTCGAACGATCCAACGCATTGCACTCCAGGGTGCGCGAACGTGGCGCCTATCACGTTGGTCCGCTGGCGCGGTACGCGATCAACTTCGAGAAGCTCACGCCGCTTGCGCAGAAGTGCGCGTCCGAGGCGGGGCTGGCACCGGTGGTCAACAACCCGTTCAAGAGCATCATCGTGCGCAGCGTCGAGACGCTCTACGCGATCGAAGAGGCACTTCGGATCATCGACGAGTACGAGGAACCCGCCCGACCGTGTGTGGAGTACACACCGAAAGCCGGCGTGGGCCACGGCGCAACCGAGGCTCCGCGCGGCATGCTCTACCACCAGTACCGGTTGGAGGATGACGGACGAATCGCCGATGCGCAGATCACGCCCCCGACGGCCCAGAACCAGTTGACGATCGAGTCCGATCTGCGGTTCGTCCTCGAGCAGCATCTCGACCTTCCGGATCCGGAGTTGTCGTGGGTGCTCGAACAGTCGATCCGCAACTACGACCCCTGCATCTCGTGTGCCACGCACTTCCTCGACCTCACGGTCGAACGTGTCTGAGGTCGTCGTCATCGGCGTAGGAAATCGAGTGATGGGTGACGATGCCGCAGGGCCGATCGTTCTTGATCGGCTCGCGGGTCGTCTTCCCGACACGATTGCGCTCGTTGAGTCGGTCGGCGACGCCACCCACCTCCTCGAGACGTGGCGGGATGCCGGCCTGGCCATCGTCGTCGACGCGGTGGTCTCTGGCGGCGTCCCCGGCACGGTTCACCGGATCGACGGGATCCAAGGATTCCCCGGGGGCTGGCGTTCTGCGTCGACCCACCTCGTCGGTCTCGCTGAGGCAATCGACCTGGGGAGCGCTGTCGGCGTGTTGCCTGAATCGATGGTCGTGTACGGCATCGAGATCGACCGCGTTGGTCCGGGCGTTGGATTGGGGCCCGACATCAAGGCTGCCGTCGACGAGGTTGCCGATCGGATTGTGGCCCTCTGCGCTGACTACGCCTGAGACCCGGAGAGGACGTTCTCGACACCGCCGCCCGTGACCACGATGGGGTCGAGTCCGGCAGCCTCGATATAGACGACCGCCATCTGGGATCGATATCCGCCGCCGCAGATCACCCAGACCGGCCGGTCGGGGTCCAGGCCCTCCGGGATGCCGGATCGAAGGTCGGGGACGTAGGCGTGGACGGATCCGGGGATCGACCCGGTCTCCCATTCGCCCGGAGCTCGGACGTCGAGCACTTGCGGGTCACCAGCCGCGAGTTCCTCCCGCAGGGCGTCGGTCGACGCAGACCGGTACCGATCGAGGCGGCCTGCGCCGCTGAGGTCGGTCACGATGCCGACCACGTGGTCGAAGCCGATGCGCCCGAGTTGGGTCGTGGCGGCCGAGACGTCCTGGTCGTCCGTGGCGATGAGCACGATCGGCGCGTCGAAGGGGAGCAGCCAGCCGGCCCACACCCCCATCTGATCCTCGAGTTCGAGGCCGTAGGACCCGGGAAGGTGACCGGCGGCATACAGCGCCTGCGGGCGGATGTCGACGATGAGGGCGTCGTTCGGGATCTGGCCGACGGCGAGAAGGGGGATCGGAGCCTCCGTTAGGGGCTCGGGTCCCGCGAGGTTGATGGGTCCCATGTGGGCGTAGTAATCCGGGTACGGCTGCAGCCCGGCGAGGGCATCCTCGACGAAGGAGTCGGCGTCTGCGTGCGCGAGCACCGGGCTCGAGCGCCGCTCGTGACCGATCGTCGATGCGGCGGTCTCGGCCGCCGACGACGTGCAGAATGAGCCGGCACCGTGCGTTGGGTAGAGGCCGACTCCGTCAGGAAGCTCCGCGAGTCGGGTGACCGAGCCAAACTGCAGCCGCGCCAGCGACTCGGCGCGGGCCATGCCAAGGAGGTCGCTGCGGCCGGCTGACCCGACGAGCAGGCTCCCGCCGGAGAACAGGGCGACCGCCTCGCCGTCGATGAGCACGAGATAGCTCACATGCTCAGGGGTGTGGCCCGGCGTATGGATCGGCCGGATGGTGAGCGGTCCGCCGTCGAGGTCTTCCAGGTGGAACGCCGGACGATGGACGAATGCGGCACCGGACGACGCCGGCAGCACGAGTTCTGCGCCGGTGGCGGCGGCGCATGCCCGGCCACCGGAGACGTAGTCGTTGTGCAGGTGGGTCTCGAGGACGAATCGGGTGTCGAGACCGGCCGCAGAGGCGACGAACCGCTCGATGTCACGCTGGGGATCGACGATGACGCCCACCCCTTCGTGCTCAATCAGGTAGGTGGAGTCGCCGAGACCGGGTGTGACGAAGGTCGTGATGCTCATAGGGAGGGTTGGGGGCAACGGGATCACGGCGGTTGTCAGGTCCGGCCGAAGCGGCGCAGGCGCAGTGAGTTCGTGACGACCGAGACCGAGGAGAAGGCCATGGCGGCCGCGGCGATCATCGGGTTCAGGAATCCGAGGGCGGCGAGCGGAATCGCAGCGATGTTGTAGCCGAATGCCCAGAACAGATTCTGCTTGATCGTGCGGAAGGTGGCGCGAGCGAGGCCGAGCGCGGTGACTGCAAGGGCCGGGTCGCCTGACATCAACACGACATCCCCGGCCTCGATCGCAACATCCGTGCCTGAGCCGACTGCCATCCCGAGGTCCGCGCTGGTCAGGGCGGGCGCATCGTTGATTCCGTCGCCGACGAACGCAACGGATCGCCCGGCAGATTGGAGGCGAGCGACCTCGGCGGCCTTCCCGGCCGGCAGCACGCCGGCGATGACCTGGGAGATGCCAACCTGCGCAGCGATTTCGTCGGCCGTCCGGGCGTTGTCGCCGGTGAGCATGGCGACCTCGACGTGGAGGGCGTGCAGTTGGGCGACCGCATCCTTTGACGACTTGCGGACGGTGTCGGCGACCCCGAGCGCACCACGAACCGTTCCATCCCATGCGGCGAGGAAGGCCGTGTGGCCGGAGGCTTCAATGCGCTCCATGGCCTCGGCCTCGCGCTGCGGGACGTCGATTCCGAGTTCGTCCATGAGGAGTGGGCGGCCGACAACGACCTCGGAGCCGTCGACGGTTCCGACGACCCCGAGCCCCCGGTGTGCTGCAAACCCGGTAACCGGTGCGAGCGTGGCCTCGCGTTCCTCCGCGCCGAGGGCCACCGCCATCCCAATCGGGTGTTCCGAGGCAGCCTCGACAGAGCCGACCAGAGTGAGGAAACGATCGATCGGCTCGTTGGTCTCGATTGCGGTCAGCGTCATCGCACCGCGGGTGAGCGTTCCGGTCTTGTCGAATACCACGGTGTCGATGGCCTTGGCCCGCTCGAATACCTCGGCCGACTTGAACAACACACCCTTTTCGGCGCCGCGCGCCGAGCCGACCATGATGGCGGTTGGGGTTGCCAGGCCCATCGCACACGGGCAGGCGATGATGAGGACCGCCACGGCGCTGCGCATGGCTGTGGTGATGTCGCCGTCGAGAATCATCCAGGCGACGAACGTCACGATGGCGACGCCGATCACGGCCGGAACGAACACGGCGCTGACCTGATCGGCGAGGCGCTGCACCGGAGCCTTGGAGGCCTGGGCCTCCGCTACGAGCTTCACGATCTGAGCGAGGGCGGTATTGCCGCCGAGGCGAGTCACCTCGATGTCGAGGCGGCCTTGCTGGTTGATGGTTGCCCCGAAGACGTCATCACCCGGGGACTTGTCGACCGCTGCGGACTCACCGGTGAGCATGGATTCATCGATCGAAGAAGCTCCCGAAACGATGCGGCCGTCGGTGGGGATCTTCTCTCCGGGGCGGACAATGACGACCGATCCAACCGTGAGGGCATCGATGTCGACCATCTCTTCGGTGTCTCCTCGTTGCACCCGCGCTTGCTTCGCGCCGAGTTCGAGGAGATGGGTGATCGCCTGTGACGCCTGCCCCTTGGCCCGGGCCTCGAAGTAGCGGCCGAGCAGGATGAGGGTTGCGATCATGGCCGCTGTCTCGAAGAAGACGGGGTAGCCGGCGAAGACGGCCCACACGGAGTAGGCCCATGCGGTCACGGTGCCGACGGACACGAGAGTGTCCATGGCCGGACTCAGCGACGTGATCTGCTTGTAGGCCGCCGAGTGGAACTGGCGACCGAACCAGAACACGACGATCGTCGTGAGAACGCCCTGCACGATCTCCGACCACAGGGCGTCAGGTCCCATCATGGAAAGGACCATCACTGGGATCGAGAGCACCCCGGCGCCGATGACGTTCCTCTTCTGGAACGCGACTTCCTCGTCGTACCGCTCGGTCAGTGAGCGGCGGTCCTCGCCCTCGGCGAAGGGAGTGATCTCGTAGCCGATCTTCTCGATGGCTGCTTGGAGGCCGGCGATGTCGACGACGCCGGGGTCGACCACGGCTCGGGCTTCCTGCCCTGCGAAGTTGACCACCGCCGACTCAACGCCCTCCTGTCGTCCGAGCACCCGCTCGATACGAAGGGCGCATGAGGCACACGTCATCCCCTCGACGTCGAATGTAATCGTGTTGGGAGGGGTTGGAGGCACTCGGGACTATGCCTGGTCGGGGACCGCGTAGCCGACATCTTCGATGGCCGTCACGATCGTGGCGAGGGTCTCGTCGCTGCCATCGAATTCGAGTTCCACCGTTTGCGCCTCGATGTGGACCTCGACGCGATCGACACCATCGAGTGGGGCCACCGCGGCCTCGATCGACGACTTGCAGTGTCCGCATGAAATCTCGGGCACACTCAACGTGCGGCTGGACATAGGAACTCCTTGGTCGTTGCTGTTCGCCGAGCGTATCAACCGCCCGGCCCTTGTGAAACGCCATTCGTCGATCGGCTATTTCAGGAGCAGGGTCCCAACCCTCCGAGCGGTGATCATCGAGCCGGCGACACCGATTGCGACGAGGTAGGCGATGTTGATGAGCATCGTCCATTCGAGGATCCCGAGCGTCAGTCCCCGGATCAGCACCACGCCGTGGAAGAGGGGTGAGATCCACGTCACGACCTGGATGAACTCCGGGTAGACGTCGATCGGGTAGAACGTTGCGGAGAACAAGAACAGCGGCAAAGTGACGAGCGTGATGAGGTCGAGGTCCTGCCACGTCCGCATGTAGGTCGTGGCGGCGGTCCCTGCGGCGGCGAACGAGAACCCGATGAGGATTGCGGCCGGGAAGGCGAGGATGCCCCACGGGGAGTGGATGAGGCCCATCACGGCCATCACGAGCAAGAACGCCAGGGAGTAGATGGCCCCCCGTGCGAGGGACCAGGCGATTTCGCCGCTTGCGACATCCCTGGCATCGAGCGGGGTTGCAAGAATCCCGTTGTAGATCTTCCCGTATTTCAGTTTGAAGAACATGTTGGTCGACTCGTAGACCGCGCCGTTCATGGCGGACGCAGCCAGCATGGCGGGGGCCACGAATGCCGTGTAATCCACCGGGATCCCGGCTACCTGGACATCGCCTGCGAGTTGGCCGATCCCGACACCGACGGCGAGCAGGTAGAAGACCGGGTCGAAGAAGCCGGAGAGATAGACGGGCCAGAACGACTTCGTCGCAACGACGTTCCGCTCGACGACGTAGCCGCCCCTCCACCGTCTCGGCAGAGGTGGAACGACCCGGGTGAGAAGCGGGCCCGTTGTCATGGCTTCAGCCTTTGCCGGAACGGTCCCATGCAAAGAGCGGTGCCGACCGCGATCCAGGCGACGAGGTAGGTCACGCTAATCCACCAGGCGACCGGCGGTTCTGTGCCGACGACGATGGCCCGGCTCAACTCGACGCCGTGATACATCGGGGTTGCGAGCGCGACTGCCTGAAGCCAGCGGGGGAGTTGGGTGATCGGGAAGAACGCGCCCGAGAACAGGAACATCGGGATCACCACGAAACGAAAGTACATCGGCAACCCAGCCGGATCGTCGAGGCGGGCGGTGAACGCAGTCGTCGCCGCCGCCATGGCGAGTCCGACCAGGAGTGCGGGTCCCACCGCGAGCAGGGACTGGAGCAGGGGTGCGACCCGGAATGCGGCCATGACGAATGCGAACACCACCGACACCATGAGCACCCGCGTGCCGGCCCACAGCATGTGTCCGCCGACGAGGCCTGGGACGCCGATCGGGGCCGCAAGCTTGGCGTGGTAGGTCTTGGTCCATTTCATGCCAGCCATGACCTTCCACGATCCTTCGCCGGCTCCGGTCTGCATGGCCGTTGCCACGAGGAGACCGGGGGCGAGGAAGGCCAGGTAGGAGACGCCGTCCACGCCGTCCGGCATGTTGGCATCGACGAGGGATCCGAGACCAACGCCCATGGCCGCGAGATAGAGGATGGGGTTGAGGAATGTCGAGATGACCGAACCGCGCCACGTGCGCCGGTAGACCCGGGCCTCGGCTTCGAAAACGCGCAGGGCGAGCGGAGTGGCCATCAGTCGATGAGGGTGCGGCCGGTGAGACGGAGAAAGACGTCCTCGAGGGAGGACCGCCTCGCGAGCACCATCTCGGGTTCGAGGCCCTCGGCTGACACGCGGGAGATCGTCTCCTCGGCGTCGTCGGTGTAGAGGAGTGCCCGGTCGGCCAGGATCTCCGTGCGGGGGGCGAGTCCTTCGATCTGTTCCGCTACCTGCTGAAGCACTCCCGGCGGGAAGCGGAACTCGACAACCTCCCGGGGGGCGTATTCCTCGATGAGCGAGCGCGGTGACCCCTCAGCCACGATCTTCGACTTGTCCATGATGACCAGGCGGTCGCAGAGTTGCTCGGCCTCGTCCATGTAGTGGGTGGTGATGATCAGCGTGACCCCCTGTTGCTTGAGGCGGTAGAGGCGGTCCCAGAGGACGTGGCGAGCCTGTGGGTCGAGGCCGGTCGTCGGCTCGTCGAGGATCAGGAGGTCGGGTTCGTTGATGAGGCCGCGGGCGATCGTGAGGCGCCGCTTCATTCCTCCAGAGAGCGCATCGACTTTCGACTTTCGCTTGTCGGTGAGTTGCACGAACTCGAGGAGTTCCTCGATGCGTTCCTTGATGACGGACCTTGGCAGATCGAAGTAGCGGCCGTACATCATGAGGTTGTCGTAGACGGTGAGTTCCTCGTCGAGGTTGTCCTCCTGGGGAACGACGCCGAGCTTGGAGCGGAGCTGAGGGCCCTGATGTTCCGGATCGAGGCCGAGAACGGACAGGGTTCCGCTCGTGATCGGACTCACCGCGCCGATCATGCGCATCGTCGAGGTCTTGCCGGCGCCGTTCGGCCCGAGGAATCCGAACGACTCTCCCTGTTCGACCGCGAAGTTGATCCCGTCAACCGCGACGAAGTCGCCGAACTGCTTCGTGAGTTGTCGAGCGTGGATGAGAGGTGGCATGAACGAACAAGAGTAGTAAGTCGCCGATGACCGCCACGCGGCTACCAGCCACCAGCTACCGGCCCGAAGCCTTCGGTCGGAGATAGAAACCGGGAGGGAGGCGCCAAGACAGGGGACACACAACGGAAGCCGCGCGCGTTCTCGCTCGTAGCCGGCACCCGGCACCCTACGGCTGGGGCTAGCAGGCGGCCCGGACGGTGGGGTAGGGGTTCACATACGCACCGCCGGTACGGCCCATGCCAAGGTGGAGGTGCGAGACCGAGGCGTTCCCGGTTGCACCCATGTATCCGACGAGTTCGCCTTTGCCGACCCGATCACCGTTGCTCAATCCGGCGGCGTAACCGCTGAGGTGGGCGTAGTAGTAGAAGTTGCCGTCATCGCCATACACGTAGACCTGGCGTCCACCGTCCGAGTGCCAATTGAGGCGGACCTTGCCGGAGTTCATGGCAACGAGCGGGGTTCCCTGCGCCCCGGACATGTCGACACCCTTGTGTGTTCGCCCACCGGGTCGTGCTGCGCCCCACGTGTCGATGAACCAGGTGTTGCCGGCGACGGGGCAGGCCACCCCCTGCGTCGTTGCGGCCGGGAGGCCTGCGGCTGCGGAGCTGCGTGCGGCGCCTGACGAGTTGTTGGCTGCTCGGGCCGCTGCCGCCTCGGCCTCTCTGCGCTTCGCCTCGGCCTCGGCCTGGCGCTTGAGCTCAGCCTGGTAGTCGGCGTACACGTCCTGGTACTTGTCCTTGGCGTACTCGAACACCTCATCGGCCTTCTGACGCGCTACGGAGAGACGCTCGACGACGGCGACCTGCTGTTGTTCGAGCACCTCCACCTCGGTCTGCTTCTCCGCGATCTCAACCTTCAGCCGGTCGTTCTCGCGGTTGACCGCGGTAAGCAGGTCGAGTGAGGCGAGGTCCCGGTCCGTTGCCTGTCCGATGAGGGTCTGGCTGGTGAGCAGGTCCTGGATCGACCCGGCAGTGAATGCGGCGGTGACGAGCCCGGCCCCGGAGTTGGTGTAGGCCTCGACCACGACTTCCTGGGCGTTGGCTCGGAGTTCCTCGACCTGGCTGTCGAATTCCTGGATCTTCCGGTCGAGACGGGTGATGGTGTAGGTGAGTTCGTTGAGCTCAGCCTCGATGCCCTCGAGTTCGCTGATCGCGGAGCCGACGGCCTGGTTGGCTTCAAGGAGATCCTGGTAGGCCTGCTCCTTGGCGGCTTCGGCTCTGTCGACGTCCTGCTTGGTCTGCGCCCCGGCCGGGATCGGAGAGATCACCAGCAACGCGAGGAGCACGACGAGGATGACCGTCTTGGTGGTTCGTGACACGGACATTCGAAAGTCAGGCTAGACCCGAAGGCCAGGTACTCGCCAGACGAGCAACGCCTCGAACGGGCGTTTTCGCGCCCTTGCGCGCGCCACCGTGCGGCCGGCATTTCGAACCCCGTGTGCCGGACGGGGGCATCGCGCGGTACGATTCGCGTGATGTCGTGTCGAGGTTTTCGTGGCCACACCTAACGTCTCGTTCGCGCGGCGGCGTTCGTCGATTGGACGGACGGCGGCCGGTCTCCTCGCGCTCGGGTATCCGCTCCTGATGGTGGTGCTGGCCCTGGGGGTCGGTACCAGCGAACCGGGCGACCTCCAGGACTTCGCGGCGAGCTTCGTTGCCGCCGTGATGGTGGTCATCGCGCTGCCGACCACATGGTTCCTCTCGTTCGACTTCATCGTCGTGTCGCGGACGACGGTCGTGTTGTTTGGCCTCGTCACGAGCCTCCCCCTGTGGTACGTCCTCGGAACGTCGATCGCCGTTCGATCGGAGACGTGGGGGCGATGGTTCCGGGTCTATGTCACCGTGGCGATGGCCTGGACGGTCCTGAACCTGCTGATCCTTGCAACCGTCGGAGCACTGGCCGATTAGGCCACGAGCTTCGAGCCTGTTCCTTCCCCTCAGGGGAAGGAACAGCGCCGTCAGGGCGCTGTCGGAAGAGGTCGCTCGCGTTCCTAGAGAGGTCGAGAACCCCTCCAGTGACTGCTGCGCAGGCGCCACCTCCCCCGAAATGGGGAGGAAGCCGACAGACGCTAGAACAGTTGGGGTCGGAACAGGTCGTCGTGGCGGCTGATGGCGTAGCGGTCGGTCATACCGGCGACGAAGTCGAGGACCTGGGTCAGGCTGTCGGCATCGTCCTGGCGGTAGGTGGCGGGCATCTCTGCCGGGTGAGCGACGTAGTACTCGACGAGGTTCCGAACGATCTCCCGAGCCCGACGGCGCTGCGGTTCGGTCTCCGCTCTCAGGTACACGTGGTCGAACATGAAGTTCCGCAACTCCAGCATCACGGTGAGGGTGCGGTCGTCCATGGTGATCTCGTCCCGTTCCAGGGACGTGGTGATGACCGACGTGATCATGGTGTTGATCCATTCACTGCCGGGCACACCGAGCGTCTCGAGCACGGCGGGCGGGAAGTCGGCCGGACCGAGGACTCCGGCTCGCACAGCGTCGAGGGCATCGTGGGCGAGGTAGGCGATCCGATCCGAGAACCGGACGATACCGCCTTCCGGAGTCCAGGCCGGGGTCTCGACCTTCCACGGATGAGCGCGGATCCCATTGAGGACCTCCGCCGTCAGGTTCAGCGGCTCGAGGGCCTGGTAGATCCGGACGGACTGATCGGAATGGCGCCACTCACCTTCGACGAAGTCGCTCAGGGCCTCCTCGCCGGTATGACCGAACGGTGAATGGCCGACGTCGTGCCCGAGACAGATCGCCTCGGTCAGCGCCTGGTTGAGGCTGAGCCCGCGAGCGATCGCAACACCGACCTGGGTGACCTGGAGCGTGTGGGTCAGGCGGGTGACGTAGTGGTCGCCCTCCGGGTTCATGAAGACCTGCGTCTTGTGCTTCAGCCGCCGGAACGCCTTCGAGTGCAGGATCCGGTCGCGGTCGCGCTCAAAGCACGTCCGCCAGGGATCCGGTTCTTCATGAACGGCGCGACCGAGCGATGCCGTCGAGAATGTCGCTCCCGCTGCGAGCGTTTCCAGTTCCTCGAACTCCGTCACCACTCGGTCGCGGAGCCGGAACGCGCCCATCGTCAGACGAACTTCTCACGGAGCCGCGAACTGACGTAGTCCATCGACGCCACCACGATCGCGATCGCGAGCATCTGTGCGGCGGCCGCCCGGTACTGCAGCAGGTTGATGTTCTGCTGAAGGAGGAAGCCGATGCCGCCACCGCCGGCGAAACCGATGATCGTCGACATGCGCACGTTGATGTCCCAGCGATACATCGTGAACGAGATGTACGGCGGAACGATCTGTGGCACGACGGCGTAGACGATCGTCTGGAGGCGGGTGGCACCGGTGGCTCGAACTGCTTCGAGCGGACCGTTGGCAATGCTCTCGACCTGCTCCGAGTAGAGCTTCGCAAGCGATGCCGTCGTGTGCAGCGCGAGTGCGAGCGCACCCGCGAACGGGCCGATCCCGACCCACACCACGAAGATGATCACCATGACGAGGGGCTCGATGGAGCGGAGACCGTTGAAGAATGTCCGAGACATGTAGTACACCGTCAATCCGATGTTTTGTGATTCGGACTTCCTGAGCGCTTTCACCGAGAGGATCATCCCGAAGATTGCGCCAATGATCGCAGGGACCACCACTGTGGCGAACGAATTCTCCAACTGGTAGAACCAATCGATGACGGCGCCGATGCCGATGCCGACCATCGCGCCCGCGACAGCGGAGAGGCCGAGGGTCAGGCCGTTGATGAGAGTCCGCGACAGATGACGGTCGAGAAGATACCCGAACTTGCTCGCCGCCATGGCGAAGGCGAATGCCCCGAGGAGTGACGAGAACACCGGGATCCCGATCTCGGTGATCTCGCCGAGCGAGACAACGAAGGTCCCGAGGAAGCTCGCGAACGTAATGAGATCCTCCATCCAGCCACCGAGGACGATCAGCAGATCCGCGATGATGTATGAGCTGATCAGCGCCAGGAATGCAACACCGATTAGGCCAGCGGTCCGGACGGCGCGCAGGGCGAGCGTCGGTGGTTCGTCCTCCTCCTCCGGCGGGAAGATCCATCGCAGGAGCAGCCATACGAGGGCGACCAGGACGACGAGGGCCAACAGCAGCGTTGACCAGTTGGCATCGGTGAACGCCCGCAATGACGAGGCCCATCGGGAGGCTTGGATGCCGACGACGAGGCCGATCGGGATGGCGATGAGTGAGAGCGAAAGGTTGATGACCGGGATAGTGACGTCTCGCATCAGGTTCTTCGCAGCGAGGAAGCTCAATGGGACGGCGAGGGTCGTGCCGACCGTGGTGGCGAGGAGCGCCAGCATGACGGTCTCGACGATGCGGTCCCACGTGTTGATCGCGTTGTCCGACAGCCTCGGCGACAGGTCGGTCTTGTCGGCGACCTGCACGATCTTGTATTGCGCTCCGTCGATCCCGTCGAAGAAGATCATCGAGACATCCGCCACGCTTGCGCCGGGCGCTCCTGCGATCTCCAGGCGGCGCTCCTCGCCGAATACCAGTTCGTTGAAGAAGAGTGCACCTGGAGCGTCACCGTTGGTGGCGCTCTGTCCGGCGTTGATCGTTCCAAAGCTGCTCGCCGACGGCCCGGACCATGAGAAGTCTTCGGCGACGGCGCCCGTTCCTGTGAGCTGAACCGAGCCATCCGGTCCCGCGTCGAACGGGTCGAGACCGATGTCGCGGCTCACGAGCCCGGTCCCGGAACCAGTGCTCGCTTCGAAGGATCCGCCCCAGCTGATGAAGTCGATGACGTTGTTGTTGTCATCGACGAGGGTGACGCCGCCGGGACTCCGAATGTCGAACTCGGGAAGCACGCTGGTGTACGCGGCGATCGGATCGTTGGAGTCAGGGAGGGACTCAGCGTCCTGGACCCCGTTCTTGTTCGTGTCCGTCCATACGGATACGCGATTCCTCCATCCACCGACGTTGGTTTGAGTGATGGCCTCGACCTGCTGGGGATCATCAGTCTTGCGGCTTGGTGCCTCGAACGAGAGGGTGAAGGTTCCGTCTTCTGCCACGTCGGCTCTGCCCTGTGGGAGGACGATCGCAAAGTCCGACACGGGAACGAAGTTGACGGTAACTCGTGCTCCCGGCTCGTAGCCTGAGCCGGTGACCGCGAGGAGATCTCCGGGCGCCGCGCACGTCGGCGTGACGGCAATGGTCGCCCCCGTCTCGTCTGGCGTGACCGGAGTCGGTTCCGTCCCGTTGCACGGGACGTACACATCTGCCGTCACGACGAGGTCTGTCCTGTCATAAACGACCAGGTCGGGTCGGGCGAGCGCCCGCACAATGCGAAAGAGCTGCTCTTGTCGAGTCTCCGACTGGATCTCTTCGAGGGAGACATCCGTCTTCGCGAACGCGAAGGCGTAGACAACGAAGGCAACGAGGATCGCGATGAGGATGTAGAGCGACCGGCGCCAGCCGCGGGGCTTGCGGCCATCGTTCGTCGGTGCTTCCGGGGTAGAGGCCTCTGGGGTCGGATCGGCCGAGGTCGGAGTCGAGTCAGCCAACGCGCTCGGCCTCCTTGCCATAGATCTCCTTGAACTTGTCGTCGTCGATCTCCTTCGGCGGCCCTTCGAAGACCAGCTTCCCGTCATTCAAGGCGATGACGCGATCCGCATACTGATGGACGAGGTCGAGGAAGTGAAGGGAGCACAGCACCATCACGCCGTCCTCCTGGTTGATGCGTTCGAGGTACTGCATGATGCTGTGGGCGAGGACGGGGTCGAGGCTCGCGACGGGTTCGTCTGCGAGCATGATCTCAGGGTCCTGCATCATGGCGCGGGCCACTCCTACCCGCTGTTGTTGGCCACCGCTCAGCTCATCGGCCCGGGCGCCCGCCTTGTCCTCGAGGCCGACTCTGGCCAGCTGAGCATGGGCCTTCTCGATGTCGACTTTCGGGAACCGGTTGACGACGCTGAGTGCGGGGTTGACGTAGCCGAGGCGGCCGGCGAGAACGTTGGTCAGCACCTTCGATCGGCTGACGAGGTTGAAGTGCTGGAAGACCATCCCGATGCGGCGTCGGATGCGTCGGAGTTCCTCCTGGGACGCGTTCGTCACATCGACGCCGTCCCAGGTGATCGTTCCCGATGTCGGTTCGATCAGTCGATTGATGCAGCGCAACAGCGTTGACTTGCCGGATCCGCTCAGTCCAATGACGGCCAGGAACTCGCCCTTCTCGACTTCGAACGAGACGTCGTCGAGTGCTTGTGTGCCGCCGTCGTAGATCTTCGTGAGATTCTCAACCTTGAGCATGGATCGGGCGCCCTGTCTGCTTGGTCGAGCAGCGGGCGGGGACACAGGTCCCCGCCCGCTGCTCAGTGCTACGAATCAACTGCTCTTAGAGATCGCCGGTGTCGAGGCCGAGTTCCTGAACGAGCAGACGAATGAAGTCGAATTCGGAGTCATCGGTCAGCGCAACGCCACTCCAGGAGTAGGCATCGAACGCGGTAGCGAAACCTTCCGGGTCGTTCGCTGCGTAGTCGGCGAGCGCGGTCACGAACTTGGTCCGAATCTCCTCGGGAACGGCCGGCGCGAAGCTGACCGTGTCATTCGGGATCGGCTGCGACAGTTCGAGGATCCTGACCTTCTGAATCACGTCCGGAGCCTCTTCGCGGATATCGCGCCGGGCGTCCCGGGGGTACACACCGTCACACTCGATCTGACCGTCTGCGTCGAGGACGCAGCTGTCGACCTTGTCGGCTGGGACATCCGCGTTGGCTAGCGTCCCGTCCCAGATGACGTTCTTCTCAGCGTCGATCGCCGGGCTGAAGAACACCGTGCCGAAGTCGGCCTCGCCGTTGTAGACGGCCTTCACGACCGAAGGGTGACTGCCGGCCTCAACCGTCTCGCCCGGCTCGATACCATCGGTCCGAAGCATTCCGTTGGGTACCAGGTAGCCCGAGGTCGAGCCAACATCCGGGTAGGCCCAGCTCTTGCCGGCCAGGTCGGCGATGTTCGTCGCGTCGCTGTCACGCGGGACGATGAACTCCGCCCAGTACTCGGTGAACCCGTAGCGCAGTGACTTCATCGCCACTTCGATACCGCACTCATCGTTGCCGATGACGTAGGCGGTTGCAGGGATGAACCCGATGGTGTTCTCGGGGGATGCGCACATCTCGGAGATGGTTGCGGCATACGACGTCGGGACACTGACCTCGTAGACGAGGCCGGTTGCCTCTTCGAGGACGCCCTTGAGGATATCACCGCCGGCGATGATCTCTTCGGCACTCACGGACGGAACGAACAGGACCTTGATCGGGTTGTCGGCAGTGCCAATCTCGACCATGGCCTCGGTCGTGGTTGTCTCAGGTGCTGCCGTCGTTGTCGTAGTTTCCGGTGGTGCCGTCGTTGTCGTCTCGGCTGCTGCCGCCGTGGTCGTCGTCTCGTCGCTATCGGAGCTGCAGGCAGCTGCGATGAGCGCGAACACGAGAACCAGGACGATCAGAGGGGTCTTCCTCATTGTTACTCCTGTGTCGATTGGGCACTGGGTGCGCCCGAGCCAGCGATCCAATGGTAATCAGGCACCGCGCGCCTGATCCAATTGGCTCAGCACCAGCGTTGGTCGACCAGCGTCTCGAAGTCGTGCCAGGAGTCGACGTCGCGGACTCCGTAGACGGGTCTGTTCCATGGCCGCACGTAGCGGCAGACCACGGCCTCGGGTCGATGGGTGCTGAGCTCTTCGATCTGGTGGGGCGAGTCGTCGAGATAGACATCGCACGGTACGCGCCACTTTGCGTATGTGATGTGAACTTCGCGTGTCGGGATCCTGCGGTCGGCGATCCAAGCGAACGTGTCGTGGACGGCCCATTCGAACTTGGCGCTGATGATCACGATGTGGTGGTTCGCCGAGAGACGCTCGAGAGCTTCGAGTGCATCCGGGTAGGGATCGAGGTGACGAAAGACGGAGTCGTCGTCACCGTTCTCGGCCCAAGCCCAGAATGCACGGAGCGTCGGGAAGTGGGTGATGTCGCCCATCGCGTCCCAGGAGTCGACCATGTCGGTCGTCAGGTTGGCGTCGAACTCTCGGTTGTACCTGGCCACCCAGCCGGCGTTGAAGTCGGCGACGACGCCGTCGAGATCGATTCCGAGGCGCACGTCTATTCCTCGACCACGGTGCCGCCGAGCATGTCGGCGATCAGATCTTCGGGCTTCTCGCGATCGGTGCCTTCGTCGAGTTGCTCCGGTTCGGGTGCCCGGGCGGAGTCAGCTTCCCCGGCGGCAACCGGTGCTGCGTCGTCGTCCGAGCGGAATTGGAGCTTGACCTCCCGTCCGAGGACCTCGGTGGTGATGGACGTGAGGGCAGCGAGAAGTTGATCATCGGCGTTGAGCTGCTCGAGGTGGAAATGCTGGTGGGTGGGGAGAGTGAGTACCGCTACCGATCCGGAGACGGAGAGCGGTTCCGCCACCCGGACGAAGGCGTGACGACGGGCCCCGAAGTCGGACCGGACGCGTGCCACGACGACCGGCCATGCCGCCGAGAACTCCGACAGCGTGAGGTCGCCGGCGGGGGTAGGGGAGGGCACAGGTGGTATGGGAGGTGTCAACTCGGGTTCGGGCTCAGGATCGTCGGCGGGTTCTGAGGGGGTTTCGGTGGCCGGCGGGGTCGTAGGCCTAGGTTCGTTGTCAGTGAGCGAGTGACCCCCTCCGTCCCGAGCTTCGCTCGGGTCGCCTCCCCCAAGGGGGACGGAAGCGGACGGGAAGCGAACCGTTTGTGGATGCCCCCCGGCGTCGTCGCTGCGCTCCTCCGCGTCACCCCGTCCTGCGGCCGGTGGGACAGAAGAAGCTGGGCTCGTAGCTCGTAGTTCGGAGCTCGCGGCACCCTGCTTCACATCCCGCTCCAGCCGCTCGATGCGCGCGGCCAGCGACTCTCCGTCGACGGTCGTCTCGGGGCGTGTAAGGCGGATGAGGGCGAGTTCGAGGACGAGTCGCTCCTCGCGTCCCTGACGCAACTGGAGCAGTGCGTCGGAGAAGCGGTCGATGGCGCGCAACACGTCTCCCGAGGAGAGGATGCGTGCCTGGCGCCGCCATTCGTCGAGGACTTCCGGTGGTTCGTCAGTGATCTCTTCGAGGTTCGGGGCGTACTGAGCCAGGAAGATGCCGCGGAAGAACCCGAGAGAGTCGGCGACGAAGCGGCGAAGGTCGGCGCCTCGCGAGGCGAGTTGCGCGACGAGTCCGAGAGCTGCGGGGGCATCCTGATTCGAGATCGAGGCAACGAGGCCGGTGAACGCATCTCCATCGGCTAGGCCGAGCGCTCGGGTGACTCCTTCGGTCGAGACGACTCCGTCCCCGAGTGCGGCGACCTGTTCGAGCAGGCTCATCGAATCGCGCACGGATCCACGGGCGTGCGCCGCGATCATCGCGAGGCCGGCGTGGTCGGTGGTGAATCCTTCGCGGCGCGAGATGTCTTCGAGGTGCTCGACCAGTACCTCGGACGACACCGGGTGGAAGTCGAACCGCTGCGAACGGCTGCGGATGGTGTCGAGCAGCTTGTACGGCTCGGTGGTGGCGAGAACGAACACGACATGCTCCGGCGGTTCCTCCAGCGTCTTGAGAAGAGCATTGCCGGCCGCTCGGGACAGCATGTGGGCCTCATCCAGGATGTAGACCCGGTGGGCGCCTGCAGCGGCAGCGACGGTGCCGACGTTGACCCTGATCTCCCGGACGTCTTCGACCTTGTTGTGCGAGGCGGCGTCGAGTTCGATGACGTCGAGCGATGTGCCCTCCGTGATCCCGAGGCACGAGGCGCACTCGTTGCACGGTTCTCCGTCTTCACCCCGATTGGTGCAGTTGAGTGCCTTCGCGAGGAGTCGGGCGCTGGTCGTCTTCCCGGTACCGCGTGGTCCGGCGAAGAGGTAGGCGTGGGCGACCTTGTCGTCGGTGACCTCGCGCGTCAGGGTGCCGACGACGTGGTCCTGTCCGACCACCTCGTCGAAACGCTGTGGTCGGTATTTGCGATAGAGGGCCTGATAGCGCATCGGTGTGGAGGGTAGCGATGCTCGACCGCCCAGGTTCGGGCGAACGGTCCGATTGGGCAACGTATCTCAGCTGTGTTCGAGGATCCAGCCCGCGATCAGATCGATTGCGGCCGGGGAGAACGTCTCTTCGATTCGCCCGTACTCGGAGACCGCTCCGGTCTCGGCCGTCTGGAAGAGATGGTTGAGGCCGTCGAATTCGGAAACGGTGGCTTCAGCGTTGTCGGCGAGGTCCGCCTCGAGCGCCGGGACGCGGAGGTCGGCAGGTGGATTGTTGATGGTGACGGCTCCATCGCCGATCGCTCCATTGATGGGGATGTCGGGCCTCTCTTTGGCCGGGTTGCCGATGAGGCCGCTGATCGAGCCTGTGTCGTCGACGACAAACTGGAACTCGACCATCTGCCCTGCGAGATCGCCGGCCCAGACCTCCACGTCCTCACCTGCAGGGAGCGCCGTCGAGTTCGTTGCTGCGGTGGTCGTCGTCTCGGCAGGCGGTTCGGTTGAGGTCACCGTGCTCTCCCCCGGGGCTTGGAGCCATGTGGTCGTTGACGTGGCGGCGCCGCTCAAACATGAGGCAGCCAGCACCGTGAGCGAGACTGCGAGCAGAGGGGTTCGCCCGGCGCCCGTGCGCATGCGTGTGTCCGATCAATCGGTATGCCTCAAACGCTCGTGCTCGGGCTCAGACCGGTGGCCGGGAGTCATGAGACAGACGCAGGGAGCGGGTAGCCTTTGCGGCATGTCACCACAAATGCCAAAAGACATGCGCCAGTTGATGCAGCAGGCGCAGCAGATGCAGGCGCAGATCGAGGCCGCTCAGGTCGAGTTGGCAGCGAAGACCTACGAAGGAACGGCCGGCGGCGGCGTCGTCAAGGCCATCGTTCGCGGATCCGGTGAGCTTGTCTCGGTCGAATTCGACCCGGGCATCCTCGACCCGGACGATCCGGAGATGGCAGGCGACCTCGTTGTTGCCGCCGTCAACTTGGCGCTCTCGGCGGCTGCCGAAGACGCCGCGAACTCCATGGGTGGCGTTGCAGGCGGGATGGATCTCGGCGGCCTTCTCGGCTGATGTTCGAACCGCCCGTGCAGCGGCTCGTGGACGAACTAGCTCGGCTCCCCGGGGTCGGCCGGAAGAGCGCGCAGCGATTGGCGTTCTACCTCCTCAATGCCGAAGAGGCCGATGCGGTCCGTCTGGCGGACGCCATCACGTCGATGCGACGGGAAGTCCGGCTCTGCAATCGGTGCTTCAACGTCACCGCGGAAGAGGAATGCTCGATCTGTCGAGACCTTCGTCGCGACCCGACCATCCTGTGTGTTGTCGAACGAGCCCAGGACATCCCGGTCATCGAGAAGACCGGCGAGTTCTTCGGTCGCTACCACGTGTTGGGGGGCGCGATCTCCCCAATCGAGGGCATCGGCCCCGATCAACTGAGAGCCCGCGAGTTGCTCGGCCGAGTCGATGCCGAGAACGTGACCGAGGTCATCGTTGCCGCGAACCCCACGCTTGAAGGGGATGCCACGGCCATGTTCCTTGCTCGGATGCTCAAGCCGCTCGGGGTCACGGTGTCGCGGTTGGCGTCCGGCCTCCCGGTCGGCGGCGACCTGGACTATGCCGATGAGATCACGCTCGGACGAGCGCTGTCAGGCCGCCTGGAACTGTAGGTGGGAGGCGCCGTGCAGGACTCGACCCGGTTGCTGTGGGACAAGCAGGACCTGCATCCCGGAGACCGACAGCGCCTGTTCACGGCGGTGGGTCAGGAGATCGACGTGGTCACCGCCCTCTATCCGGGCTCGTATGTGGACGTTGCGGCCTCGTTTGCGTTCCCCTCGGTGACCTACGTCGATTGTGACGCCCGCGCCGCGAAGTTCTTCGGTGACGCTGATGGTGTCGACGAGATCATCGCCGGCCACGTTCCGGCTGGTGCGGAGCGGCTTTGGAGCTTCGTCGGCGCCGACTACACCACCGATCTCGGGCTGCCGGACGGCGGCTTCGATCTGCTCATCTCGCTCTATGCGGGTTTCGTCTCGGAACCCTGCACCCGCCATCTCCGGCGCGGCGGGTGGCTGCTCGTGAACGCGAGCCACGGTGATGCGGCGATCGCCTCGATCGATCCTCGATATCGACTCGTGGGTGTCGTCCAGTCACGGTCGGGGAAGTACTCGCTCAGTGATCGGAATCTCGATTCGTATCTGATCCCAGAACGGGACATCGAAGTCACCGCCGACCTGATCCACGACTCGGGGCGGGGTATCGGATACACGAAGTCGCCGTTCGCCTATCTGTTCCAACTGCGCTTCCGGACCGAGTCGACGCCGCGCTCGCTGCCGTCGCTCGCGTGGCGTGGTGTCGACTACGACCAGCGGAGTCGGTGATTCCGGTGCCAGGTGGTGAGGACGTGACGGTCGCCGGTGATGGTGATGCTCGAGTCATCACCGCGGTTCCAGAGTGCCAGGTAGAGGTCTGATGCGGCTCCGGTGAGGGTGACATCTGCGGGTTCATCATCGCGGACGGTCGTGATGCCGTCTGGCGCAAGGATGACGCGCCAACGGTCGTCGGCGTCCACAGGGCGGACCGCCATCGCCCGAGTGTTCTCTATCGGGAACTCCTGGCGTCGCGGAGCGAAGGCAGCGAGGATCTCGTCGATTCCGTCGGCGGCGAACACGGGATCGAACCCGTCCGAGGTGCCACCGGCGATCTCAGCGTCAAACCGGTGCACGGCCGTCTCGTGGGCCTGGCGTCTTGCCCACATCGCACGGGGTGAAGGCGCGGGAAGGAAGGTGGGGCAGTCGAGATCCAAGGGTGCCAACTCGAGAGACCGAACCAGGTTGGCGTTCGTCTCCAGGTACCAGGCGGTCAGGTTGTCGTCGTCGGGCCAGAAGACTGCCAGGTTCGGCCATGAGGCGGTGTGCTCTGAGATATCATCTGGCCAGAGTTTCGTGGTGCGCTGTGCGACGATGCCTGCTGCCCAGAGATGGATCTCGCTCAGGTGGCGAACCAAGTCGCGCATATCCCAACCGGGGCACGGCGGTATGTCTGCATCCAATCCGTTTCGGTCCGCAGCGACTGCGAGCAGCGCTGCTTCCTGTGCAATGGCTGTGATGTGGTCAGCCGTCTCCATGGTCCCTCCGGGTCACTGTGTCGCCGTGCGCTCCAAGGCAGCCTCCGCTCCTGGCGGCGATGGTCCCTCCCCGGGATGCGTTGCTGCACTCTGCAGAATCACGTTACTGAACAATGCAGTAGAATCAAGTGCATGGCACCGGGAATGACCACCTCATCGTATGCCGTGCTCGGCCTCCTCGATCTGAAGCCGTGGACCGGCTATGAACTCACGAACCAGGCCCAGCGGAGTCTTCGCTACGCCTGGCCCAAGTCGACCCGCCTGCTCTACTCCGAGCCGAAGAAGCTCGTGGAGCTCGGCTACGCCACGACCCACACCGAGGAGATGGGAAACCGGAGCCGCAACGTCTACGAGATCACCGACGAAGGTCGTGCCGCACTCACGGAGTGGACTGGATCCAGGACGCAGCCCCCGCGCATCGAGGTCGAGGCCCTCCTTCGGCTCCTCTTCGCTGATCACGGAACGATCGACGAACTCTCCGGCGCCCTCGACGAACTCGAAGCCGACGTTGGTGAACACCACGAGGCGATCGTCGAACTCATGGCGTCGTACCTCGACGACGGGCATCCGTTTCCGGAACGGACCCACCTTTCGGTGCTGTTCGCGACCTTCCAGATCGAGATGTTCAAGAGCATCGAACGCTGGATCGAGTTCGCTCGGAGCGAGATCGATGAGTGGCCAACGACCAAGGGTCTCGGCATGACCCAGCGCACGGAGGAACTCACCCGCCTCCTCGCCGACGATGTGTCCCCCCTCGACCGACAGCGCGCTCGGTAGCGAACCGTCGGAGACCACTTCCTCCTATGGTCTGCCGGTGAGAGTGGCATTGATCGAGCCCTACTACGGAGGCTCACATCGAGCATGGGCCGACGGGTACGCGGCCAACAGCCTCAACGACGTGATGCTCGTCACACACGAGGCCCGGTTCTGGAAGTGGCGCATGCATGGCGCCCACCTGACGCTGGCGGAGGATGTCGCCGCGGCGTTCGACGAGCCACCGGATGTGGTGCTCGCTTCGTCGATGATGAACGTCGCTGCGTTTGCCGGCGCCGCACGACACTCGATGGGTGATGCGCAGATAGCCGTCTACTTCCACGAGAGCCAGTTCGCCTATCCGCTCTCGCCGCTCGATCGGCCGGATCAGACGTATCCGATGGTCAACTGGTCGAGCGCGGCAGTTGCCCACCTCGTGATCTTCAATTCGGAGTTCCATCGGACTCTCTTCTTCGAGCAGGTCGAACGATTCCTCCGCCAGTTCCCCGATCGGCGGCACACACACCTCGTCGAGTCGGTTGGGGAGCGGTCGATGGTGCTCCCCGTCGGCGTCGACCTCCAGCGCATTGGGCCATCAACGACGACCGTCAGCGCCGGCCCGCCGTTGATCCTCTGGAACCAGCGCTGGGAGCACGACAAGCGACCGGATGAGTTCGTGGTGCTCGTGGAGGCGCTCCTGGAAGAGGGGCTCGACTTCGAGGTGGCCGTGGTAGGTGAACGGTTCGTCTCCGCCCCCGGCTCTTTCGACCGACTTCCCGGACTTTTCGGGGATCGGCTGGTCGCGTTCGGATTCCTACCGGATGAGGAGTATGTCGATCTCTTGCGACGCGCGGACATCGTGGTGTCGACGGCCGAGCACGAGTTCTTCGGCATGGCGATCGTCGAAGCAATGGCTGCCGGCGCTTTTCCGGTCCTCCCGAACCGCCTGGTCTATCCCGAACGAATCCCCGATCGCTACCGAGACCGGTGTCTGTACGACGATGCAGCTGCGCTCAGGTCCCGAGTTCGTTGGGGCCTCGAGCACCAGACGGAGGCCGCCGAGATCGCGCGCAACCTCCGGTCGACGGTTGCGAGGTTCGACTGGTCCGTGGTTGCGCCGGCGTACGACACTGCTTTGGAATCCCTGGTAGCTGGTGGCGGTGATGGCTCAGGACATCGTTCCGGTGGCCGGTAGCCGGCCGGGGACGGGGCCGTCGTCGCTGAACGGTGTTCGCCGTCGCGCTGACACTGCGGTCTGCCGGGGCGGACCAACGCGACGAGACGGAGTAGGAACCGATGTCGAACGACGCAGCCGATAGGGCCCACGAAACCGCGAAGCGGATGGAGGCCGAATACCACGGCTGCGCCTCGTGCATTCTGGCGGCGCTCCAGGACGCGTTCGATGAGCGCGACGATGCGGTGTTCCGGTCCGCCACGGGACTCTCGGGCGGCGGCCTCGCCGGCGCCGCAATGTCCCTGGGACAACTCCTGGGTCGCGACCGCGCCGAGTTCACCGATACGGCCGGCGCGCGGAACGAGACCTCTCGTGTGGTCGGCGACCTTCGCGCCCGCTTCGTTGAGCGCTACGGCCCGGTGGTGCGCGCAGATATCCAGAGCAGCGTCATTGGCCGGCCGTTCGACCGAACCAACGCAGACGACGTGCTGTACTTCTGGGAGGCCGGCGGGCACCCGGTACACTCACCCGAAGTCGTCGGCCTCCCGATCCGCTGGGCGGCGGAGGTCGTGTTCGAGAACAACCTCGCTCCCGCCTGCGACGAGTAGCGGCTGCCCCGGCGCGACCGTCAGTTGACGGCGTGGACCTCATCCAGCCAATCGAGGCGATGGGTGCTCTCGACGAACCGGATCGTGCCGGATTTCGACCGCATCACCACTGAATGCGTCTCGACGCTGCGGCCGAAGAAACCGATTCCTTCGAGGAGTGGACCCGGGGTGACAGCGGTCGCAGCGAAGAAGGTGTTGTCGGAATCGACGAGGTCGCGGGTCATCAGCACTTGGTCCAGGTCGAGTCCGTGCTCGAGGGCATAGACCCGTTCAGATTCGTCACGCGGCCACAGCTTGCATTGGATCTCGCCGCGGAGAGCTGCCATGGCGCAGGCAGCGGTGACGGCCTCGGGAGAACCACCGATGCCGAGCAGAACATCGATACCGCTGTCGATCTTCGCTGTCGAAATGGCGCCGGAGATGTCACCGTCACCGATGAGGGCGATGCGGGCGCCCGCCGCGCGGACGCGCCGGATGTACTCGCTGTTCCTCGGGCGATCGAGGATCACCGCGGTCACGTCGTCGATGTCCTTGCGTTTCGCCTTCGCGATCTGTGCCAGGTTGTGCTCAACGGGGGCGTTGATGTCGACCATCCCGGCGGCCTCCTCGCCGACGGCGATCTTGTCCATGTAGACCAGGGAACCGGGGGCATACATCGAACCGCTGTCGGCCATCGCGATCACGGCGAGCGCTCCCGGCATGCCGAGGGCGCACAGGCGGGTTCCGTCGATCGGATCAACGGCCACGTCCATCCTGGGGGGTCTGCCGTTGCCGACGATCTCGCCGTTGTACAGCATCGGCGCCTCGTCCTTCTCCCCTTCGCCGATGACCACGATGCCGTCGATATCGATCGTCGAGAGCATGTGCCGCATTGCGTCGACCGCAGCCTGATCGACGGCGATCTTGTCATCCCGGCCCTGCCACTTCGCTGCGGCCATGGCGGCAGCCTCGGTCACACGAACGAGTTCGAGGGCGAGATTCCGGTCTGCAGGTTGATCCATTGACATTGTGTTCACACGCTCACGATCAGCGCGTCGCCCTGGCCTCCACCACCACAGAGCGCAGCGGCTCCTATCCCGCCTCCCCGTTCCCGGAGTGCGCTTATGAGCGTGATAACGATCCTTGCCCCGGACGCACCGAGGGGGTGGCCGAGCGCGACGGCGCCACCGTTGACATTCACACGGTCGTGAGAAAGGCCGAGCAGGTTCGCCGAGTAGAGGGACACGGCGGCGAAGGCCTCATTGATCTCGACGAGATCCAGGTCCGACACTTCGAGGCTCGCCTTCTCGAGGGCGATCCGGATGGCGTTCGCCGGCTGGGCCTGGAGGCTCGTGTCGGGTCCGGCGGTTTGCCCGTAGGCAAGGATCTCAGCGACGATCGGCATGCCGAGACCCTCAGCAGCGCTGCGGTCGGCCACGACGAGAGCCGCCGCCCCGTCCGAGATCTGAGAGGCGTTGCCTGCGGTGATTGTGCCGTCGTCGCGAAAGGCGGCACGAAGCCTGCTGAGCGTTTCGGTCGTGGTTCCGGGCCGCATGCCTTCGTCGTGCTCGATGAGGATCGGCGCCCCTCGGCGCTGCGGGACTTCAACCGGCGCGATCTCTGCGTCGAATGCGCCAGACTCGGTGGCGGCGATGGCCCGCTCGTGGCTCGCCGCCGCCCACTCGTCCTGCTCGGTGCGGCCAATGCCCAGCTTGAGGTTGTTGCCGTCGGTCGACTCGCCCATCAGGACGTTGTCGAACGCACACATCAAGCCGTCCTGGTTGAGTGAGTCGACGAGGTCGGTGCCGCCGTAGCCGTAGCCGAATCGGGCGCCGTTGAGGATGTGCGGCGCGTTGGTCATCGACTCCATGCCGCCGGCCATCACGATGCGCGACTCTCCGGCCCGGATGTGCATATCGGCGTCCGCGATCGTCGCGGTACCGGAGAGGCAGGCCTTGTCGATCGTCGTTGACGGCACCGTCATCGGGATGCCGCCCTTGAACGCCGCCTGGCGACTGGTGACCTGGCCCTGACCGGTCTGAATTACATGCCCGAACAGCACTTCGTCGATCTGGTCTCCGTTGATGCCCGCCCGTTCGAGCGCGGCGGCGATGGCGAAACCGCCGAGGTCCATTGCGGTGAACGGGGTGAATCCGCCCCGGAACCGACCGATCGGTGTCCTGGCAATCGAAGAGATGACGGTGGCCATCAGAACCCTTTCGTGGCTTCCCGATGGATGCTACCCGCGGGTTTGAGGGCGGCGGAGGGCGTCAGTCGTTGTTCTCGGCGGCGTCCGTCCACGGCGCAGCGTCGAATTGGTGAGAGATCAGCGGCGGCGGGATGTCACGGGGACGGCTCGATTGGACCCATGGACTCGGCTTCGGAACCGGAGGGCGGGTCGCCCTTGTCTCGGCCTCGTTCTCCTCGAAGTGGGTGACGGCGGCAGCGATGGCCGCGGCCAGTGCCGGCTCTGCCCCACCCTTGATCGAGATGATTTCGGTCACGTCGCTCCTTCAACCAGTTCCACGAGGGTACCCGCAAACGCCGATGGGTGGACGAATGCGATGCGATGGCCTCCACCCCCGACGCGAGGCTCCTCGTCGATGAGACGAGTACCGGTCTCCCGGAGATGCTCGAGTGCAATATCGATGTCCGGCACGGTGAATGCGATGTGATGCATTCCTTCGCCCCGCTTCTCGAGGAACCGCCCGACCGGGCTATCCGGCGAGAGCGGCTGGAGGATCTGAACGTTCGATCCGCCGACGGGAACCACGGCCTCCTCGACGCCCTGTGACGCGACCACTTCGCGAGACAGCGGATCGGCCCCGTACTGCCGCTTGAGGTCCGCAAGGGTGGCATCGAGATCATGCACGGCGATCGCCACGTGGTCGATGTTGTACGGCAGCATCAGCTGAGACTACCGATTGCCGGATGCCTCGGCCGGGAGCGATCCTGCCTCTCGCTCGGATTCCTTGACCAGGTCGACGTCGAAGCAGAATTGGGCGCCGACGGGGAAGCGGTCCTCGTACCAGAGGTGACCGCCCATCGCCGTCGCCAGCTTCTTCGCGATCGGCAGGCCGAGACCGACGCCCTGTTCGAGCCGGGCATCACCTGACGAGAGCTGCTCGAAGTGCTCGAAGATCCGTTCCCGATCCGCTTCGGCGACGCCGACCCCGTTGTCGGCGACGATCACGGTGTACGTGCCTTCGCGGCGTTCCTCGCCGGAGACGTAGACCTCGTTGCCACCATACTTGCCGGCGTTCTCCATCAGGTTGCGGAGGATCTGTCGAAGGCGAACGGGATCCGACCACACGAACACGTAGACCGGGATGTCGATCTCGACCGAGGTGTCGTCGTCGAACACCGTCTCGGCAACGGTCTCGGCGACCGTTGCGACGCTGACCTGTTCAAGGTGGAAACGGAGGTGCCCGGAGTCGAGGCGCGGTATCACCAGGATGTCCTCGACGAGGTTCGCGAGGTGATCCGACTCGCCCCGCAGGATGGTCAAGAACTCGTCGACTTCGGAAGGAGGAAGGTCGCGCCAATGATCACGCAGCGTCTCGGAGAACCCCGAGATCCCGGTGATCGGCGTGCGCAGTTCGTGGGAGACCATCGAGACGAATTCGTTCTTGACCTGGACGGTCCTTCGCTCCTGTTCGAGAAGGCGCTGCTGCCGGTCCTGAACCTGGATCAGGACGCGTGCGGCACCGGAGATCAACGCCGCGACGGCGACCATCAGGACAATGGTGAAGAACGCGTTGAACCCCGCATGGGCATTGGTCGACAGGAGGCCACTTCCGCCCGTGGCGGCGATCACGGTGGCCCACACGGCGGCGTAGGCGAAGAAGAGCCCAGCCTGTCGAACAGGGAGGAGGAGCGCCATGGCGACGAGGCCGTACGCCATGGCCGCAACGTGGACTGCCGGAGCGGCCCCACCGACGGTGAACATCGCGCCAAGCGCCGTGATATCGATCAGGAGCGGCGTTGCCGCGGAATCCCCGTGGGTACGGCGGTAGAGCGCGTCGGCGGCGATGACGAATGCGCCGACCGCGAACGGGATGGCGAATGTTCCGGCGCCGGACGCGACAAGGATGAGCGCCACAATGCACGTGGCCGCCGCAATGGCGGCACGGGCACTCTGGAACTGCACGCGTATCGTCGCGTAGTCAATCGGCGCCCGATAGGCCGACACCGACACCACCGAAGTCACTCAAGTCCTTTCGATTCCCCAATCGTCTATCGGCGGGTTTGAGCCAGGTGTTGACCTATTAGGGGCGCCGCTGTCGAAGTTCCTCGAGGGCCGCATCGGGAACGACGAGGTCTCCGTGACCGGAGCCGATCTCGAGGCCGGGCTTGCCGGTTCCGTGATAGTCGGATCCGCCGGTCGCTACGAGATCGAGATCGGCTGCGGCGGCGGCAAGCTGACTCCTGATCGCCGGCGGATGCTCCGAGTAGTAGACCTCGATCCCGGAGAGTCCGGCATCGCGAAGGTCGCGGAACGTTGAACGCAGCGACGCCGCGTCGCCACTGATCGTGAGCGGGTGGGCGATCGACGTGACACCACCCGACTGCGCGGTCAGCTCGATGGCATCTACGGCGGTCAGGCGCTCGCGCTCGACGTAGGCCTTCCCGCCGTCCGAGAGGAGTTCGAAAAACGCTTCGGAACGACTGGCGAGTGCGCCTGCTTCAACGAGGGCATCAGCGATGTGCGGGCGACCGACGGCGTCGCCGCGGGCATGGCGCAGTACGTCGTCCATGGTGATCGGGTAGCCGAGCTCCTTCAAACGCCGGATGATGATCTTGTTCCTGACGGTGCGCCCGGAACGGAGGGCCGCAAGGCGGTCCTGGAGCGGTCCGGGGCCGGGTTCGATGAAGTAGGCCAACATGTGGATCTTCAGATCGGCATGGTTCACGGAGAGTTCGACGCCGGGGACGACGTCGATCGGGAGGGTGACCGCGGCCGCACGTGCCTCGGGGATACCGGAGAGGGTGTCGTGGTCGGTGAGAGCGATTGCCGACAGGCCGAGCGCTGCGGCCTTGGCTACAACATCGCGGGGCGGGTCGGTCCCGTCGGAGGCCGAGGAGTGGACGTGGAGGTCAACCGCCACGGATTCAGTTCGAGAGGAAGGTGATCACCAGCAGGGCGATGACGATGAGCAGTGCATAGAGGCCGTATCTCTTCGCCAGTGCGATGTAGTGCTTCCGGCGTTGAACCTTCGCGTCGGCTTTCTGCTTCTCTGCGCGATTCGCCCGCTGTCGGTCTCGCTTGTCGGTTGCCATGAACGGAAGGCTACTGGACGTGACGGCAGAGGGAAATCCGGTGCAGGCAGGGGCGCTTCAGCGGAGCCCGAAGGCGCGGAGCTATGCTCGGCTCGCAAGACCAACGCACACAAAGGAGTGGAGCACTATGTCCTTTTGGGACCAACTCGTCGCCGAGTTCGAGACCCTTGGGCAGCTGACCGCTGAGTGGTTGCCGCGCATTGTTGTTGCGCTGCTGATTCTCATCATCGGCCGCTGGATCCTCAAATGGGTCCGCAAGCTCATCGAGAAGGTCCTGAATTGGAGCTTCATGCAGGCGATCTTCGACAAGGCGGGCATCACGAGTGCTCTCGCTGGGACGGATCAGACGGCCGCAGGAATCACGGCCACGATCATCTACGCCTACCTGGTCGTGGTGCTGTGGCTCATGGTGGTCCGCGTGCTTCAGATCCAGACGCTGGAGGTTCTCCTCGTCCGGTTCCTGGCGTGGATTCCGATCGTTCTGGTCGCCGCGATCGTCGTGGTGGTCGCAGCTGCGGTGGCGAGTTGGACTGCCGGCCTCGTGCGGCCGTTCGCTCAGGAGAAGGATGTGCCGTGGCTGACGTGGGTCGTCCAGATCCTCATCGTCCTCTTCGGTGTTCTCTTCGCGATGGATCTGCTCCAGATCAACTTCGCGGCCGACATCACGAAGATCCTGACCGCTGCTCTTGGCATCGCCTTCGCGATCGCCTTCGGCGTTGGCGGGATCGACACCGCGAAGAAGTGGTGGGCGAAATACTTGGCACCGCGGGACGATTCCCAGGTCAGCTGAGCCAAACGTCACAACGACTCAAGAGAGGGGAAGGGGGAGCGCGATGCGCTCCCCCTTCCCCGCGTCATGGCTTGATCGTCACGCTGTTGATGTAGATCGACTCGAGCGGGGTGCTCGGCGTTGGGTCGGGGCTGCCGGCCGCCTGTCCGAGCGGCACACTCTGGAGAAGGTCGAGGACGTCGAGACCCGCTGTGATCCTCCCGAAGATGTTGTATTGCGGGGGGAGGCCGACGTCTGCGAGGACGAGGAAGAATTGGCTCCCAGTCGTGCCGGTGCCGGCGTTCGCCATGGCGAGGGTGCCGCGTTCGTATCCGACACCGGCCGGCGGGAACTCGTCGGGGACCGTGTAGCCGGGACCCCCGGTCCCTGTGGCCGTCGGGTCTCCGCCCTGGACCACGAACCCGGGGATCACACGGTGCAAGGCGATTCCATCGAAGTATCCCTCAGTAGCGAGGAATACGAATGAGTTCACAGTTTCGGGCGCCAGAGACGGGTCGAGCTCGATCTCGATGTCGCCGCAGGTGGTCGACATGACCACCGTGAACGGTTCGGCGGCGTCCAGACCCATGTCTGCGGGCGCGGCGAACTCCATGGGGGTGAGTTCCGCGGGCGCTTCGGCGGAGCATGCGGTCGGTTGCGCCCGGAACTCTGCGTAGTTGCGAGGTACCACTTCGAGGGCGACCTCCGGCTGCGGGGTCTTCGAGGCCGGCATCGTCGTGGAGGTGGTGGTCGTGGACGTTGCGTTGGTCTCGGAGCCGTTGCACGCGGCGAGGAGCAGAGCGGCGGCGGCAATGGCGGGGATGATGAACCGTTTCACGGCCGGGATCCTACGTTCGCCCCCCAGATACCAAACGCTGCGAACCCAGGGTTCTCCACCTCGCATATGACGCCGACAGCCCGCGGAACGGGTAGCGCTGCGAACCCAGGGTTCTCCACCTCGTATGTGACGCCGACAGCCCGCGGAACGAGGTTGCGGCGCGGTCGATCAGGGCTGCGCAGAAGACTCTCGCCTCACACCTACACTCAACCGCCACATGGCACTTGTGGTAAAGAAGTTCGGCGGCACGTCGCTCGCCGATGCAGACCGAATTCGCAACGTGGCCCGCAGGGTGGTCGAGACCTACCGGGCCGGAAACGACGTGGTGGTAGTCGTCTCGGCAATGGGGAAGTCGACGGACGCGCTCATCGACCTCGCAACGCAGATCTCGGAGAACCCGCACCCCCGTGAGATGGACATGCTCCTTACGGCGGGCGAGCGGATCTCAATGGCGCTTGTTGCCATGGCGATCGAGGCCCACGATGTTCCGGCGGTCAGCTTCACCGGGTCTCAGGCAGGGATCCTGACAACGGCAGATCACGGTCGGGCTGAGATCGTCGACATCCGTGCCTTCCGGGTGCGCGAGTGCCTCGAAGAAGGCAAGGTTGCCATCGTCGCCGGCTTCCAGGGCGTCAGCCCGGACTCGAAGGACGTGACGACGCTCGGCCGAGGCGGTTCCGACGCCACGGCCGTGGCGCTGGCGGCATCGCTTGGCGCCGACCTCTGCGAGATCTACACCGATGTCGACGGCGTCTTCACGGCCGATCCCAGGGTCGTGGCATCCGCCAGGAAGCTCGACGAAGTCACATTCGCTGAGATGCTCGAACTTGCCAATGCCGGCGCCGGCGTCCTCATGCCGAGGAGCGTCGAGTTCGGAATCCGCTACAACATTCCCATCCACGTTCGGTCGTCGTTCCACGACCAAGAAGGAACTTGGGTCAAGGAGGAGACGATGGAAGAACCGATCATCCGCGGGATCGCGCACGACGACTCCGAAGCCAAGTTGACCGTCAAGGGCGTTCCGGATCAGCCCGGGATTGCTGCCGCCGTGTTCGAGCCGATGGGCGCCGCGGGCGTCAACGTTGACATGATCGTCCAGAACATCTCGAGCCAGGGTGTCACGGATATCTCGTTTACGGTTCCGGTCGCTTCAGCGGCAACAGCGGTGGAGGTCGCAGAACGGGTCGCCGCCGAGATCGGAGCGGACGGCGTCGACCTCGATCCTGATATCGCGAAGATCACGGTCGTCGGGGCAGGGATGAAGTCGGAGTCCGGCGTGGCAGCGAAGATGTTCCGCATCCTGTCGGACGCCGGAGTCAACATCGAGATGATCTCGACGTCTTCGATTCGCATCAGCTGTGTCGTCCGAGGCGACGACACCCAGGCGGCCGTCGAGGCGCTGCACCAAGGTCTGATCGGAGTGGATTCATGAAACGCTACGCGAATCCAACCGTCGCAGTCGTCGGTGCAACCGGGGCAGTCGGGCGCACGATGCAGGCCATTCTCGCCGAGCGGGACTTCCCGATCAGGAGTATTCGCCTGCTCGCTTCGGAGCGCTCGGCCGGAACCGTTGCGGAGACCCCGTGGGGGTCGGTCACAATCGAAGACCTGGCCGCAGCAGACCCGACCGGGATCGACATCGCGATCTTCTCGGCCGGCGGTGGACGCTCTAAGGAATATGCGCCGCGGTTCGTCGAGGCGGGGGCCACGGTTGTCGACAACTCGTCGGCATGGCGGATGGATCCGAACGTTCCGCTCGTGGTAGCCGAAGTCAACGATTCGGCGATCGAGAGCCACCGCGGAATCGTCGCCAACCCCAACTGCACGACGATGGCCTTGATGATGGCGGCCGGGCCGCTCCACGAGGCGGCGGGAATCGACCGGATGGTCGCTTCGTCGTATCAGGCGACCGGTGGCTCGGGCCAGCAGGGTATGGCGACGCTCGAGCGTGAGATCGACTGGTTCCGCGGCAACCGCGAGGCTCTTCAGCACGGCGGCTGGAAGGATCCGGGTGGCGATCTCTACCAGCGTCCGATTGCGTACAACGTGCTGCCCATGGCCGGTGCCATCACCGAAGAGGGGTATACCGACGAGGAGTGGAAGCTCGTCCATGAGACGAGGAAGATCCTCGATGCCCCGATGATCAAGGTGGAGCCGACGTGCGTTCGCGTACCCACGATGGTCGGTCACGGCATCGCCGCCACGATGTTCTTCAATCGTCCGCTGCCGCTCGAGGAGGCGAAGGCGATCCTTGCCGATGCACCTGGGACGCAACTCTGGGCGGATGATCACGTTCCGACGCCGCTCGACTCGGCCGGAATCGATGATGTCCTCATCGGTCGCGTTCGCCAGACCGTCGGGGATCGTGGAGGGATCAGTCTCTGGGTCGTTGGCGACAACTTGCGCAAGGGCGCGGCGCTCAACGCCGTTCAGCTTGCCGAGCTGCTACTCGACCGGTAGGTGCCGATTCCCTCGATCAGTCCATTCCGCGGGCTGTCGGCGCCATATGCGATGCGGAGAACCCTGGGTTCGCAGCGTCAGAGGCTCGGAAATGCGAAACCCCGCCACGAGGGCGGGGTTTCGATGAGTCGGGACGGCCGGATTTGAACCGGCGACCTCATCGTCCCGAACGATGCGCGCTACCAAGCTGCGCTACGTCCCGAATACGGGGATTGTACCCCCGTTCCTGCTGTGGCGTTCGGTCAGATGATGGAGACGTCAATTCGGTCGACGCGATTGCGTTCCATGTCCAGAACCCCGAGGCGGATTCCGTCGACGACGATCGAGTCGCCTTCATCGGGAACATGACCGGCGACGGCCATGAAGAAGCCCGCGACCGTGCTGTACGGCCCGCTCGGAAGCTCGTGGTCGATCTCGGCAGCCAGGTCCTCGATCGGTAGTCGCCCGTCGGCGACCCACTGCCGAGGACCGATCCGGACGACGGACGCGACGCCGGGGTCGTACTCGTCCTGGAGCTCCCCGACGAGTTCGGCCAGCAGATCCTTCGCGGTGACGATCCCCTCGATGCCCCCGTGCTCGTCGACGACGCACGCAATAGCGAACTTGCGCTGGCGCATCTCGGTGAGGGCGTCGAGGATGGTCGCCGTCTCCGGCATGAACTGCGGGTAGCGGAGCAGCCCGACGATGTCCTCTGACGACGCATCAGCGGTCGGCTGGAGGAGATCCTTGACGAAGAGGATCCCGAGCAGATCGTCGAGATCGCCCTTGGTGACGGGGAATCGGGAGTGGCCGGTCGCCGCGACCGCGCTCCGAATCTCGTCCATGGAGACCGGATCGGTCAGAGAGACGATGTCGACCCTCGGGGTCATCACATCCCGGATCGGTCGGTCGGCCAGGTCGAATAGGGCATCGATGATCTCCCGCTCGACCTTCTCGATGTGACCGTCGCGGTGTCCCAATTCGGCGAGGGCCCGGATGTCGGCATCGGTCACCGCATCGGAGTCGCCCCTAATCGGGACACGGAGGAGTCGCAGGATCCCGCGTGTGATGGCGCCAAAGAACGAGGCCACGGGGGCGAGCACCCGCGAGAGCTGCCAGATCGCCGGAGCAACCGCCAGAGCGAATCGTTCGGGGTAGCGGTTGGCGAGGGTCTTCGGTGTGATCTCTCCAAAGATGAGGATCACGGTCGTGACGGCTGCGGTTGCCAGCCACGGACCCCACTGCTCCCCGACCAGCCCGATGAACAGGGTCGTGGCAACGGCCGCCGCTAGAACGTTCACAACGTTGTTCGCAACCAGCAATGTCGACAGCATCCGCTCGGGGTCCGAGATCAGTTGCTCGATCCGGCGGCCGGCCTTGCTCTCAGACGCGAGTTGGTGGACCCGCTCCTTTGAGATCCCGACAAGTGCCGTCTCGGAACCGGAGAAGAACCCGGAAGCGACCGTGCAGGCCGCCAGAATCGTGAGGTAGATGATCTGCTCGCCACTCACGAGAACGCCCCGTCAGCCCTGGTACTCGGAGGTTGGGAAGGCTCCGTCACGCGTCCCCGGCGTCGTCGTCGGAATCCGTCACCTCGGCGACTGAGGCGACGGCTGTTCGTAGGGCCGAGGCCGTGAAGGGCTTGACGACCCAGGCATCGGCACCGGATCGGCCTGCGAGAAACGTGTCGGCCTCGCGGTCGAGCAGCAAGACGACCGGAACCGGATCAGCGCTGTCACGGATGGAACGAGTGATCGCCATTCCGCCCATCGACGCGACCTGGAGGTCGACGACCGCCGCATCGACTGAATGCTCGATTGCCGCAGCGGCCGCTGTGGCAGGATCATCGTGGTTGATCAGTTCAGTCGACCCGATGCTGAGGGCGGCATGGACCTCGCTCACCACCCAGGGATCGTTGGCGACGACGAGTACGCGTGACATGGGCCTGAGAGTAGTCCCCAGTCGCCTGTCACCGGTTGCGAGTCCGTGGTCGCCAGTCGCCAGTTGCCTGAGGGGGGAAACGGCCCCGTGTCTTGGGCTGGGGGCCGCCGTAACATCGTCGGGTGCTTCTTCGTTTCCTTTCCGCTCTGCTTCTGGGTGTCGTCGTCCTTGTGTGCGCCGGGACTGCGGTTGCCCAGGATGACGACCTTCCGGTGGTGGTGGTCGACCTCAAGAAGGCGTTCGACCAACGACTCCTGGACTTCGCGGTGCAGACGCTCTCGGATACGCCGGCCCACCTGTACGTCCTGCAGGTCGATGCACCGGGGGTCGCCTCGGGCGATCTTGCTCCGTTGCTCGACGCGATCGACGCTGCCAACGCTCCGGTGGTCATCTGGGTGGGCGCCAGACCTGCCGTGGCGTACGGCGGTGTCGCGAGCCTCCTCAATCGGGCGGACTTGGGAGCGGCGGCCCCTGGAACGAGGGTCGGCTACCTCAAACCGACCGTGATGACGAACTCTCGATCCGTATCGGTTGATCCCGCGCGGTTCCCCGGCGAGACGGAAGAGGAACGGATCGCCCAATCCAATGCCGTGACTGCACTCCTGAACGAGGAGTCCATTGTCGTCGAGGACGCGATCCCGGGATTCGTCGACCGCGTGGTTCCATCGATCGGGCAGTTGATCGTCGGCCTCGACGGCGAGGAGATCATACGAGGCGACGCTACGTTCGAGGTCGAGACCGCCGACCTTGTCACGTTGGAGGACGGGACGGAGGTCGCAACACCGTCCCGGGTGGTTCAGTTCATGAAGCCCGATCTCTGGGATCGCTTCCTTCGACTTGCGTCCGAACCGGAAGCCGCGTTCTTCTTCCTCGTAGCGGCGATCGCCGCGGCCACCTTCGAGTTCTACGCCGCCGGAGCAGGGGTGAGCGCCGTCGCTTCGGTGGTTGCATTCCTGCTGGCGGGCTACGGCATGGCGACGCTCCCGATCTCGTGGCCGTCGGTCGCCGTGGTCGTGGCCGGTCTCCTCCTCTACACGTGGGACTTCCAGCGGAATCGGTTGGGGTGGCGAAGCATTGCGGGGACTGTTGCGCTCATCGCCGGTGGCCTTACCTTCACCGTGGCGCGGCCACAGATGGCGCCGACCTGGTGGGTCGTGCTCGTCGTGGTTGCGGGGATGGCGCTCTTCTACGGTGTCGCCCTGACGACGATCGTGAGGTCCCGCTTCTCAACCACCACCATCGGGCGCGAGAACCTGATCGGGAAGACCGGCATCGCGGAGACGGCCTTCGATCCGGACGGCATCGTGATCGTTGACGAGGCGCGTTGGAGGGGTCGCTCCCACCGGGAGGCGGGGATCGAACCGGGCGACGGCGTCGCGGTGACCGGCGTCGACGGGATCGTGCTCGATGTTGCTCCGGCGACCCCGAAGTGATGGGATCCGTTCGAACTCGCGCGTAAGAGCGCGAAAAATGTCGCGAAAAACCCTCTTGAATTGCCAGGATTTTCCTGGCATCGGTGGCCGAGTGTTCCTACATTCTCCGAGGCTTCGATACTTGAGCTTGTGGAGGGCATATATCGTGATAGCGCTCGACCGTTCCTGGCAGCCGGTTGCATCATGCAGCGGCAGCCACTCCCACTTGTTCTTCCCCCCGAGTGTCACCGAACGCAAAGAAGAGAGAGAACGGCGAGAGATCAGAGCGAAGTCGATCTGCCGGATCTGCCCGGTGGGCGATGAGTGCCTCGACTACGCCCTGACGATCCGGGAGCCATACGGGATCTGGGGTGGCCTCACGGAGGCGGAGCGTCGCCAGCAGAGCCTCCGGGCGGCGAACTGACCGAACGCCCGTTCCCACGACGGCGGGTCCATCCCTCACCGTCCAGCCATTCGAGCAGCGGCACCGCTTGCCTGCGCGACAGACCGAAGTGGTCGCGGAACACCGCAACCGTGAATCCATCCGGTAGCGCCTGAATCCCGGCCGCGATCTCGTCGACCTGTGCCGGCAGCAGCACAAGATCGTTATCGATCCGTACGAGATCCCCCCGCCGGATCAGCACGTGCATGAGTTCGTCCGGGAGGCTGAGTTCAGACGCCCTCGGGACGGCCAGATCCGAGGCGAGTGCCGCTCGTGCCTTCTCCCATGATGCCACCTCGGTTGGGCCGAGTTCGGGTGAGAAGCCTCGGCGGAGAATCGCGGGGCCGTCTTCGATGAGATCGGTGCAGGCTTCGACGAGCGCCACCACCAGGCTCGTGTCGATTCGAAGGCGCGATGCGGCCTCCGATTTTGGGAGACCCTGCCGGAGGGGGTACCGGGCGTGATAGTCGGCGACCGCGGCCACCAACTCCTGTCCCCGTTCACTGAAGACGTTCTGAGCCAGGTATCGATCTCCCACGGTGACGGCCGATGCCGGGACACCACCTCCGGTTGACTGTTCGGTCTCGTTCACGCTGATCGTGCCGTGGGTGGCGACGAGCGCATCGGCCCGCGCATTCGGGCCGCCGGTGATTGCACCGGACAGGATGGTGATGTCCTCCCGGGACGGTCGGTGCGTCGGTGCGGGGTCCAAGACGGTGCCTCCGGCGACGACCGCTCGGCGTCCGGTGTCTCGCAGAATGAATCGATCGCCCATGGCCACGGGCACGGGTTGGCTCGGCGTGATGATCACGGCGGGTTCTGGTCCGTCCGTGACCGCCCGCAGTCGCGCCGGGATCGTCGCGGTGCCGAGATGGACGTGATAGGCACCGCGGTCCGTGATCTCCCCGTCCGAGCGAGGCGGGAACGCCAACTTGGCGAGGAAGCGCTTTGACATCCCGATCGCGCCCGGGGGCGCAAGGAGCGTTCCCCGTTCGAGATCTCGCCGCTCTACGCCGACGAGATTGGCGGCAGCGCGAGATCCCGGCTCGATGGTCTCTCGATCGATTTCGTGGGACTGCAGGCTCCGGATTCTGACCTCGCCACCGGGGTAGCACTGCAGTCGATCGCCGACGGAGAGCGGTCCTCCGGTCAGTGTTCCCGTTGCGACGACACCGGCCCCGGCGATTCCAAACGCGCGATCGACCCACATCCGCGGACTCCCGCCATCCGGTGCGGGACCCGCCGCCGCCAGGGCGTTCTCGATGGCTGCGACGAGGTCTTCGATGCCCTGACCGGTGACGGCAGAGACCCTGACCACCGGCCACGACTCCGCCACCGTGCCGTCGACGTGTTCCTCGACATCGAGCATCGAGAGTTCGATGAGATCGTCGTCAGCCAGGTCGATTCTCGTGAGCGCGATGATCCCGTACGTGGTGTCGAGGAGATCGAGCACCGCGAGGTGCTCCTCCGACTGCGGCATCCAACCCTCGTCGGCGGCCACAACGAAGAGTGCGACATCGATTCCGCCGACACCGGCGAGCATGTTCTTGATGAATCGCTCGTGGCCGGGGACATCGACGAAGCCGACCGCTTCGTCGGCGAATTGTGCCCAGGCGAATCCGAGGTCGATGGTGAGCCCGCGTTCCTTCTCCTCGATCCAGCGATCGGGATCCCGACCGGTGAGCGCCTCCACCAGCGTGGACTTGCCGTGGTCGACGTGGCCGGCCGTACCGATGATCGGCATCAGATCGCGGCCAGCGCCGATGCGACGACCGTGTCTTCGTCCGGGTCAACGGACCGCAGGTTCACCAGCGTCGCACCGCCCCTTCGAGCGGCAACGACGGGAGGGGTGTGTTCGGCGAGCGTCCGCCAGGCCCGCTCTTCATTCCCATCCAGTCGGAGGACCGGGGTCGGGATCGTGAGGCCGGGCACCGAACCGGCACCGGGAAGAGATGCCCCTTCGACAATCGTGCCGGCCGCCCCGGAGGCCTCCAGGACATGGGCTGTGCGGGCGCTGATGGTCTCGATCGGCCTCGTGGCCATCGTCCAGAAGGGGAGTGTTGCGGCCGTTCCGGATGCGTACGCCTCGAAGGTTGCAGTCAGCATCCCGATCGTCGGACTGTTGATCCGCAGTGCTCTCGCCACGGGATGCGTGGCGAGGCGTTCGATGATCTCCCGCTTGCCCACGGCGATGCCGGCCTGCGGACCGCCGAGGAGTTTGTCGCCGGAGAAGAGGACCACGTCCGCTCCTTGCTCGAGCGTCTGCCGGACGCCTGGTTCCCCTGCAAGCCACGGCGGCGGGCCACCCTGGATCCACGGAACGTTGGCGTCGAGGAGTCCGCTCCCGACATCGGCGATGAATGGCGCGTCGAGTGCGTCGGCGATCGAGGACATGTCGGAGAAGGGCACCTCCTCGGTGAAGCCTTCGACCCGGTAGTTCGACGGATGCACCTTGAGAACAGCCTCGATCGTCCCCGGTGCATTCGTGAAGTCGCTGGCCCTGGTCCGGTTGGTGGTTCCAACCTCGACGAGATGGACCCCCGCTGCGGTGATCAGGTCGGGGAGCCGGAACGAACCGCCGATCTCGATCAGTTCGCCCCGCGAGACGGCGACGCGCCCGTCCCGGCCGGCGAGTGCGGCGAGCGCGAGGAACAGGCTTCCGGCGTTGTTGTTCACCACGTGAGCGGCTTCCGCTCCGACGGTGGAGGCGATCAATTCATTGAGGTAGGTGGAGCGACTGCCCCGCGTCCCGCTCTCCAAATCAAACTCGAGATTGCTGAAGCCCGGCACGTCCGAGCCGATCGTCGGCGCCCGGCCGAGGTTGGTATGGAGAAGCACACCGGTTGCATTGACGACGCCTTGCAGACGCGACATCGACAGGACTCCTGAGTCGCCGGCGGGCACTCGCTGCCGCGTCGGCCGGGGATCCCGACTGCAACGCAACGCGAGCCTCCTCGAGCGCCTGCCTGGCGACCGTGACGAGCAACGTGCGGGGCAGGTCGAAGTCACCGGCGAGGTCGCCGGCCAGCGCATCGACGGACGGGAGATCGCGCGGGTCCACGTCGGCAGACTACCGGCACCGGTATCCTCGACTCCATGAGATGGCGCTGGATCCTGTTCGCTGCCTTCGTGGTGGTCCCGGTCGTGGAGATCGCCATCCTCGTGGCGTTCAGTCAGGCGGTCGGCGTTTGGTGGACGATCGGCCTCGTCGTCTTCACAGCGTTCTTCGGTTCGTGGCTCGTCGCCCGGCAGGGCCGGGACGCCGTCCAGTCGGTCCGGCTGCAGTTCCAGCAAGGAGAGGTTCCAACGGCGTCGCTTGCCGACGGGGTCATGATTCTGATCTCTGGAGCGTTTCTTCTCACGCCGGGTCTGCTCACCGACGCGACCGGGTTTCTGCTCCTGATTCCCGCCGTGCGCGCTGCGATCCGACGGTGGTTCGTCGCCCGATCAGCGAACCGCTGGACCATCGTTCGGTGAGCGCGGTACCACGCCCCGCCGCTTCGATCTGCGTCGTTCGTGACTCGACCGGTCGTGTCGAGGTTCTCATGGTGCAGCGCAATCCCGCCGCACGGTTCATGGGGGGAGCCTGGGTGTTTCCGGGTGGATCTGTCGACGAAGGGGACGAGTCTGTCGCCGCGTGCGCGGCGGTCTCGTCATCCGATCCCAGGCTGCTGGTGTGGCGGGCCGCAGCGCTGCGAGAGCTTGTCGAGGAGACCGGCATCTGGGTGCTCGAGAGCGGCGCCGCGGTGTCCGCGGAACGACCGATCGGCGATGCCGTTTTCGCTTCCGCCCTCGAGCATGATCGACGCCTCGCCGGCGATTCGCTCCGGTTCTTCGCGAACTGGATCACCCCGACGTCCCTCCCGATCCGCTTCGATACCCGGTTCTTCGTCGCGGTTGCGCCGGGCGGAGTCGATCCGATCGTTGACGGGCGCGAGTTGGTCGACGCCGTGTGGATCCGGCCGGACGACGCACTCCGGCGCGCCGACAGTGGAACATGGGCTGTCGCATTCCCGACTAGGAGAATTCTCGAGTATCTCGGTTCGTTCGGTTCGACGCGGCAGATGCTGGACGACATAGCGAGCCAGGCGTCGATCGAGTCGATCGAGCCTCGCCTGTCGGTTGTCGACGGGACGGTCGAGGTCTTGATGCCAGGGGATCCCCGGTTCGATGACGCTGCCATAGAGGAGGGCGACCCTGCGCTCCTCGACGCCCTTGAGCGTATCGCGCGTTCAGGGGATGGAACCCTGCCGGAGGTCGAGTCGGCGTGACCGTGGAGCGGGTGCTGGCACCCAATCCCGGCATCTACACCGGACCGGGTACGAACACGTATCTGATCGGCGATCGCGACGAGGTCGCCGTCCTCGACCCCGGGCCGGTCATCAGGAGCCACCTCCTCGCGATCCTGGATGCCATTGGGAGACGCACCGCCACGGCCGTCATCGCCACCCACTCCCACCCCGATCACGCGCCCCTCTCGAACATGCTCGCCGCTCGCCTGGACGTTCCGGTCCTCGGCAACCGGCCAGGACCAGGTTTCGAACCCGACGTTCGTCTGTCGGACGGAGACACCGTCGGCGTGGGACATCTGAGCCTCGAAGCCGTTTGCACACCGGGTCACACTGAAGACCACCTGTGCTTCCGTCTTTCGGAACGGCTGTTCACCGGGGATCACATCATGGGAGGATCGACGGTCGTGATGGAGGATGCGTCCGCATACCTCGAATCGCTGTACCGCGTCCGGGATCTCGGTGTTGCGCGTATCGAACCGGGCCACGGAGACTCGATGGATGACGCCGGAGCGGTGATTGCCGGATACATCGAGCACCGCCGAGCCCGTGAACGGGAGATCCTTGACGCGATCGGGGCGGGAGCCAGGACCGTATCGGATGTCGTCGATACGGTCTACGCGTTCGTCCCGGCGGACCTCCGGATGGCAGCGGTCCATCAGGTCACCGTTCAGCTGGCGAAGCTCTCGGCCGATGACAAGGTGAGGGTCTCGGCGGGCGCACCGGGGCCATCCAACATGGTCGAGTTGATCGCGGGACAATGAAGAGCAGCATCGCCCTCATCCTGATTCTCATGGTGGGCCTGGCCGCGCCCGTGCTTGCCGCAGATGAGGGCGAGGTGACCCAAGACGATCTCGAAGCGGCCAGGCTGAGGAACCGAGAGATATCGGCGAGCCTCGAAGCGACGGACATCCGCTATGAAGCCGCGATTGCGGACGAGATCCAGATTCGAGAGAGCCTCCACGGCCTCGCGACCCGGGTCACGGAGACCGAGCAGCGCCTTGCGATTCTGCGGCTCGCCGCCGAAGACGTTGTTCGTGAGAGCTACATGACCGCCGGGTCCGACGGAGCGGTCACAACCGTGTTCGGATCGACGAGCTTCACCGATATTCCGGTCCGTGCCACCTATCTCCAGGCTGCACACGGCCAGGACCTACGGGTTATCGACGAGATGCTGGCCGTCGAGGGCGAGTACCGGTCACAGGTCGAGGACCTGGACGATGCGCTCGAGCTGCAGCGGGACCTCGTTGTCGAGATCGAATCCCTTGCGACACGACTCCTCAGCGAACTCGACGCCGCAAATGCCGAGTACCGGAAACTCGAGACGACCTGGCAGGAGCAGGAGGAGGAGCGCAAGCAACGCGAGGCCGAGGAGCGGCGTCTTCTGGAGCTCGAAGCAGAGCGGAAGCGGACGGAGGCCGAAGCAGTCGCGGCCGCTGCACAGGCTGCGGCCTCGTCGACGACCACCACCGTCGCGCGGCCGGCCGAAGTCGTGGCCGACACGACCACGACGACTGCCGGCCCGGCACCCGCGACGACCGCCGGCCCGGCACCCGCGACGGCGCCGCCGGAGTCCACGACCACGACCACCACGACGGCTGTGTCCGCCGAATCAAGCGATGCGGCCACAACGACCACGACAGAACCGGCATCGACAACAACCACCACCGTCCCGGTGCCTGCGTCGGCGAGCCGCGTCTGTCCGGTGAACGGTGCCTCGTCGTTCTCGGACACGTGGGGCGCTCCGCGGTCGGGCGGCCGGATCCACAAGGGTGTCGACATGTCAGCGTCTCGCGGAACGCCGGTCGCTGCGATTGAGAGCGGGCGCATCTACCGGTTGTCCACCAGTTCGCTTGGCGGGATCTCTCTCTACCTCCTGGGGAACTCCGGAGATATGTACTACTACGCCCACCTCGATGCATGGGCCGAGGGGTTGGCCGGCGGCGAGAAGGTCGCAGCCGGCGATCCCGTCGGCGTCGTGGGCACGACCGGGAACTCACCGTCATGGGCGCCGCATCTCCATTTCGGCTGGCAACCCGGTGGCGGCGACTGGGCGAACCCCTACCCGATGGTCAACAGCCTGTGTAGGTAGGCAACCGCCGAAGGTGGCGGTGCCGTTGATGCCCGCAACGGGGAGGAACGGAGCGGTCATTGTCCTAGGATTGTGAGACTGCGAACAGGAGAGCCGACACGAGAATCGTCATCGCCGGATGTGGCCGCGTTGGGAGCGACCTTGCGCTGCACCTGGCTGAAGAGGGCCATGATGTATCGATCATCGACGACCGTCCCGGCACCTTCAAGGCGCTCGGCTCGACCTTCAACGGAACGACCCATTTCGGTCGACCGATCGACATTCGTCTACTGAAGGAAGCCGGGATCGAATTCGCCGACGCGTTCGTGGCCGTCACCAACTCCGACAACACGAACGTGATGTCGGTGGAGCTGGCCAAGCGGGTGTTCGGCGTCCCCCGAACGCTGGCCCGCCTCGACGAGCCGGGGCGCGCCGACTCCTACCGGGCGCTCGATATCTCGTACGTGGCAGGTGCTCAGCTCACCGCCAACGTCATCTTCGAACGGATCATCGAGGAGGAGTTCGAGTACCACGTCACGTTCTCGGGTGGGGATGTCGAGATCGTCGAGATGATCATCGGCGCGAACTCCGACGCGTTCACCGTTGAGAAGCTGGAGGTCGATGGCCAACTCCGCGTCGCCGCGGTGCGACGCGGCGACCACACCCACATTCCCACAGGCTCGTTCAAACTCCGGGAGCACGACCTCGTCGTGGCGGCGGCGCGCCTGGGTGTGCGGGATCGAGTGCAGCAGTACCTCCAACCGTTGGAGCCGCTATGAGGATGCTTCTGATCGGCGGCGGCAAGGTCGGGTCGTTCCTTGCTTCGAGGCTGGTCTCGGCGGGACACTTTGTCGCCCTTGTCGAGGAGAATCAAGACCGAGTTCAAGCCGTCGCCGACGACGTCAATGCGGTTGTCATTCATGGAGACGGCACCAATGTCGGGGTCCTCGAAGCCGCCGGTGTCGACGACGCTGACTGGCTCCTTGCGGTGACCGGTCTCGACGAGGTCAATTTCGTGGCGTGCCAGCTCGGCCTCACCTTGGGGGTGCAACATGTGTTGGCCCGGCTCAATACGCCGTGGAACCGGGCGACGTTCGAGGCACTCAACATTCCCGTCGTCGGCATCACCGATCTGATGGTTCAGGTGATATCGCAGGAGGTGGCGCTCTCCCAACTCGAGAGAATCGCGGTAATCGGACGGGGACAACTGTCGCTCTGCGAGTACGAGATTCCGAAGGGATTCTCACCCACGGCACTGCGAGATCTCGAGCTTCCCGCTCCGTCGCTCATCGCAGCCATCGTGCGTGCAGATGAGGTCATTGTTCCGGAGGCGGGAACCCGTATCCGTCCGGGAGACCGAATTACGGCGGTGACGACGGTGGCCCAGGAATCGGCGCTCCAGCAAGTCTTTGCTGCGAATGGGAATCCGCCGTGAGACGACGCGTCGTTCGCCGTGTCCAAGCCTGGTCCGATGATCTGGCCGGTGCCGCGCTGGCGTTCGTGCTCGAACTCGGCATCGTTGCCGGCCTTGTGGCGGTCGCGCTCGTGATCGCCGCCGTCGTCGTCGCGGCGACCTGACATGCTGATCAAGCCCGGCCGCGAGGACTTCCAGATCGTTGGGTTCGCTCTCGGCCGGATCTTCACGGTGGTTGCTGCGGCAAGCTGCGCGCCATTGTTGTGGGCCGTGCTCGGGCGCGAGTGGCATCCGTTCGCGTCGTTCCTGCTGATGATCGGCGTCTTCGCGTTCCTCGGGCAGCTCGGCCTGCGCTACCGGCCGCCCAGAGAGCGACTCGACTGGAGCCACGGCATGGTGGTTGTCGCCTTGACGTGGGTGGTTGTTCCGGCGATTGGCTCGATCCCCTTCTTCTTCTCCGGCCACTACGGAGGACCGGTGGACGCCGTGTTCGATGCGATGTCGGGCCTGTCGACGACCGGGCTTGCCCTCGTTCAGGACCTCGACCACATGGCGCCGTCCCTGAACTTCTGGCGCCATCTGCTGCACTTCCTCGGAGGCCAGGGGATCATCATCGCTGCACTGGTGCTGTTCGTCGGCGGCGGTGGTCTGACCTTGTACTACGGCGAGGCACGCGACGAACGGATCCTGCCGTCGGTCCGATCGACGGCACGTTTCATCTGGACCGTTGCCCTTGTTCATCTCGTCTTCGGCGTAGTCGTGCTCGGCGTGATCGCTCATCAGGTCCTTGGGTTTGAGTGGAAGCGAGCGTTCTTCCACGGCCTCATGATCTTCTTCGCCGGCTTCGACACCGGCGGCTTCGCTCCTCAGTCGACGAGCCTCGGCTACTACCACTCGGCCATCTTCGAGTTTGCGACGGTGGTGATCATGGTTGCCGGGGCGATGTCGTTCGGACTGCACTACGCCTTGTGGCGTGGCCCTCGACGATCCCTGTTCAAGAATCTCGAGACGCGCATGATTCTGACCACGGTCACGACGGCAACACTGCTCACTATGGTCGGGTTGGGTGTCGCCGGGGTCTACACCACCGTGCCGGGGCTCACCCGCCAAGGCTTCTTCCAGGTCATCTCGGCTCACAGCGGAACCGGGTTCTCCACCATCCCTTCCGTTGAGTTGGCGACGTGGGGCGGCCTCGCGTTTGCCGGGATCGTCGTCGCCATGGCGCTCGGAGGCATGGCGTCGTCGACGGCCGGCGGGATCAAGGCGCTACGCGTCGGCCTGATCGTCAAGTCCGTTGTTGCCCAGACAAAGCAGTTGCTCCTTCCTGAAGGAGCGGTTGTCAGCACGCAGTACTTCCAGTCGGGCAGGAAGCGGCTCACTCCCGAACTCGCGCAATCGGCGATGACGGTTGCCCTGCTCTACGTTGCGCTCTTCCTACTGGGCGCCGGGGTGGCGCTCGGCTACGGCTATGGATTCCAGGAGGCCATCTTCGAGTCGGTGAGCGCTGGGGCAAATGTCGGCCTGTCGGTTGGGGTTACCGAGCCGACGATGCCGGTGCTGCTGAAGCTCACCTACATCGTCCAGATGTGGGCCGGCCGACTCGAGTTCGTCGCGGTTTTCGCGCTGCTTGGCTTCGTCTACGCCTGGGTGAGGGGGAAGTGACGTGAAGCACCATGTGTTCCTCGAGCGCCGAACGCGGGCGCGCCTGCTTCCGTTGATCACCGCGCTGCTGTTCCTCCTTTCCGGGACGCCGCTCGCTTTTGCAGGTCAGGTGGTTCCGGTCTCAGACCTGTTGGAGGACGGCAGACGATTCGCCGGTCGTGAGATCACAGTGGAAGGCGAACTCGTGGGTGACTACGGCTTCCGGCACGACGGGTACATGTGGACGCAACTCAACGACGACCCCTACGCACGAGACGCGCTCGTGGATGGCGGGCCGAGGGCGGGGTCCAACGTAGGTGTCGGTATCCGGATGCCCACGGCACTCGGTGAGGGACTCGCACCGGTCGGCGGCTATCGCCTTGAGGGGCCGCTCGTGCGGGCGACGGGCGTGTGGCGGTATCACGACCCGGAACGGGGAGGGGAGTCGTATCTCGACGTCTCCGCATTGACCACGATCGAGGATGGCCGGCGTCTCGAGGAAGGACCTGATTGGGCGGTGTTCGCCGGCGGATGCCTGCTGCTTGCCGTGTCGTTCGTCATGTGGTGGCTGAGAAGACGTTCCGCGAGGGCTGCGTAGGGCGACGTCTTCCCCGGATAGGGCGGCACCCGCTCCTGTATGCCGATCGATGGCGTGTGGGTCGACGGGGCCGTACGGGCGCGTGTCAGGCGTCTACATCGGTACGTTGCCTGGCGTGCTTGGCGTCTCGTTATTCTCCAGGAACCGCCCTCTGATCACTTCGCCGGTCACGTGCCCAACGACTATCGCGGTGATGATCAGGGCCGCGGCCTGCATTCCGGCGCTCCCTGTCAGGAGGAGCGCTATCACCGATGCCGCCAGAGGCAAACGGATCACCGCGACGACGGTGGCTGCCATCGCCACTGGCACTGCCGAGCTCATCGGAAGACCAGGCAGATGCGCCGCGAGCAGTCCGGCGACGGCGCCAACGAAGATTGTTGGGGACACCGGGCCGCCCCGGAAGCTTCCCATCGAGAGTTTCTACGCGGCTGCCTTGAATAGGAGCATCCAGGCAATGGTGGCGAGTGCGAGGGCGTCGGCCTGCTCAACGACGGGTTTGAGCGCTTTGAATCCCGAGAAGAGGATCGCCAGTTCGGATTCGCCTGTGATCTGGTCGAACAGCACCGCCAGCACCGCAACGACGGCGCCCACGATCGGTAACCACATCAGGCATCTGGTGTTGACGAAGCGATGCAGGCGCTGGCCGAGTCCCACGACTCCGACACCGAGAATGGCGCACAGCATCGCGATCGGAACTGCCCAGGCGAAATCGGCGAGAGACAGCGTTGTGGCTCTCCTGCATTCTCTCCCGCACGCGACCGCCTGCGGTTGTTCGCAACCGGCTCAGCCGTTGCTTGATTCGCTGAGGCCATGAACGTCGAGAGCGATCACCGCATCGATCTCAGCGGCGAACCGTTCGAGTTCGGCATACGCCTCGTCGAAGCCGCGCATGCCGGGCTCGTCGGGCGGACATTCGAAGAACATCCCACGAGCGACCTCCGTCCAATCAGTCAGCGCGTCGTCGAGCGTCGGATCCGGCGTAGGGAACAGCTTGGGTGCTTCGTACCGCACGGCCACATGGGTGGTATTGCACAGTTCAGAGTCCGGCGGTTCGCCGAGGAGCTCCGGAGCCGGGATGATGGCTTGCACGGCCTCCCAGTGCGGCTGCCACTCGGCGATCGACGGCCGGGGCTCACCGCCGCAGGCTGCTACGACCAGCGACACGGCAAGGACCAACACGGCGAAGCGTGAGAATCTGGCGACCATCCACGAGACAGTAGCGCGGCGTAGAGAAACGGTGATCGCCGGGCTACATGGCGGCGATCTGCTCCGCGAGAACAGCGATCCTCGCCGTGCAAGAGTCTTCGGCGGCGGGCGGCACCAATTCGAGGAGTCGTGCCGCCACGGACCGGATCGATGCCCCGGCCGGACCGTCCGGGTCTTCGGTGACCACGGGCCGACCTTCGTCGCCGCCGTTCACCACGTTGGGATCCAATGGGATCTGTCCGAGGAGCGGTACCCCGAGTTGCTCAGCGAGTTCAAGGCCGCCCCCGGATCCGAAGAGGGCGTAGTGGCGGCCGTCCTCGGTGGTGAATCCCGACATGTTCTCGACCACGCCGACGACCGGCATGTGGGAGCGCCGGGCCATGTCGGCGACCCGCGCCGCAACCTTCTGCGCGGCTCGCTGCGGCGTGGTGACGACCACCATCTCAGCCTGGGGGAGCATTCGAGAGAGTGCCATCTGGACGTCACCGGTGCCAGGGGGCATGTCGATGACGAGGTAGCCGAGGTTCGGGCTCCACGCCACGTCGGTCAGGAACTGCTCGAGCGCCTTCGACAGCATCAGGCCGCGCCACATCAGAGCGGTGTCCTCGTCGTCGAGGAGAAGGCCGGTCGAGACGACTTCGAGTCCGGCGGCCTTGAGCGGCTGGATCTTGCGGTCGTCGCCGGCTTCGAGCCGTTCGTCGATCGCGGCCAGCATCCTGGGTACCGAGAATCCCCAGATGTCGGCGTCGAGCAGGCCGGTGCGATGACCGAGGGCCGAGATGGCGAGGGCGAGGTTGACGCTCAGCGAGGACTTCCCGACGCCACCCTTTCCGCTCGACACGGCGATGACCCGGGTCTGTGGGCTGATCATGGTGGGCGTCGCGGTCTCCCTCGCGCGCAACCGCACCTTTCCCATGAGCTCGGAACGCTGCCGGGACGTCATGGCGGTGACATCGACGGTGACCGAATCGATGCCCGGTATCGCCTTCACCTTGCGGACGACGTCGGTCTCGATCTGGTCCCGCATGGGACAGGCGGCAACGGTCAGCGCAACACCGATCGAAGCATGGGTGCCATCGACGTTGATCCCGCTCACCATGCCGAGCTCAACGATGTCCGCGTTGAGTTCGGGGTCGATCACGCCGCGAAGAGCAGATTCAATGTCATCTCGCATGGTCACACCTTCGATCCTACCGTTGGAGATTCGTATTACACACACGGCGGTAGTTGATAGAATCGTCCGGCGACGTGCGGAGGAGGCAACGTTCAATGACGCTTGAGATGACCCCGGTGGCCCTCACCGATGCCGCGGCGGCGAAGGTTCGAGAACTGCTCGCGGACGAGAACGACGAAGGCTTGGCACTCCGACTTGGTGCCCGCCCAGGAGGCTGTTCCGGATTCCGATACGACATGTTCTTCGACGCGACGGTCTCAGAGACCGACTCGGTCGTGGACGCAGGATCCTTCAAGGTCGTGATCGATGCAGCAAGCGCCGAGCGCCTCGCGGGAGCAACGGTCGATTTCCGCGATGAAGGCCTCGACGGGTCCGGATTCTCGATCGACAACCCGAACGAGACCGGGCATTCCTGCACCTGCGGCAAACGCGGGTAGCCGCACTCCGTAGACTTCCTCCTGAGCGAATCGGGAGGTTCCATGCCGAAGAAGACCCACGACACCCCGAGCGGGCCGAAGCCACTCGGCCCCTACAGTGTTGCCACCGAAGCGGCCGGTTTCGTGTTCCTCTCCGGGATGATCGCAATCGATCCGGCGACCGGCCAATCCGTTGCCGGTGGGGCGGCGTCGCAGACCGAACAGGTCATGCGGAATATCGGTGCTGTATTGGGCGACGTCGGCCTCGGGTACGACGACATCGTCAAGACCACGATCTTCGTCACCAATATGCAGGACTTCCCGGCCGTCAACGAAGTCTATGGCTCATACGTGAGCGGAGCGATGCCGGCGCGATCGACGGTCGAGGTCAGCGCCTTGCCCGGCGGCTTCGTTGTCGAGATCGAAGTGATTGCGGCCCGCTAGCGGTGTGTCGCCGAGGTGGAGGCTGGGCACTCCCGAGGCATGGCCGCCGGTGGCGTCGAGGGCCGGACAGACACGGCGGCCACATTTGCGACGGACCACTAGATCCTGATGACCGGTGGCGGCTCCCAGGAGCCGTCGAGCACCGCTTTGGTCGGCCAGTAGAGTCGCATGGCCAGATAGAAGTTGCCCTCCGGACACGGAAGCCAATTCGCCCTGCCTTCGTTGGTGGCGGGTTCGTCCCGCTGGACGAAGAGGGTCAGTGATCCGTCAACACCGGTGACGAGTCCCGGCGTGGTCGAGTTGATCAGGTATCGGTCAATCGGATTCTTGATCAAGTACCCCCCGACGCCGTCATAGGACGTGTCGTACATCGTGACCGACCAGAAGGCCTTGGTGGGGGGCAGGGTCTCGAACGTCAAACGGTACCGATGGTCGCCGGTGAGCGGTCGGTCGTCGGAGTCCTGGTGAGTCAAGGGGTAGAACGCCTCAATCTTGTCGTTGCCGCCCCAGCCGGCCATCGCTCCCGCCGCACGCAGCAGGTAGTCGCCGTTGAAGAACTCGCGGCTGCCGAGTGCGTTGACGGCGCTCCAACCGTTGACTTGCTTCCCGAGATCGCCGACATGGGCCGAGATCGCTTCGCGTGCCGCGCTCACACCTGCCTCGAGCGCGGCGCGGATTCGCCCGTCCACGGCGCCGGCGTCGAACGAAAGGCCCGGGCCGACGCCGATCTGTGCGAAACGGCTCATCAACGCGACCTCGGAAGGATGTGGCGGCTGGCAGAACCGGAGCAGCGCGTTGACGTACCCGATGAAGCGCTCGTCACGGGATGCCGGGTCGTCCCATTCCGGCCACGCGATGGTGGGGGCCTTGACCGGTTCCACCTCGCCGAGCGAGACGGACAGTGGTCGGATTCGGTAATTGTTCATCACCTCGGAAAGGGCGCCGACGTCGTCGGGGCCGAAGATCTGAGTCCGGCCAATGACGAAGACGAACTCGGTCTCGAATGCAAGGACCTTGGTGATGCCGGACGGCACCTCTCCGGCCCAGTGCGGTCCCACCGCGAGATAGGTTCCTGGCTTCGTCCCGGTCGCGCGTGAACCCGCGTAGTGGACGTTCGTCCCGAAGAGATCCTCGAACTGGAGCACGTAGTAGCGGTCTTCGACAGCCGGCACCTCGACGACGACCGGCTCGGCGCGAAGGTCGAGGAGGGCCATCGAGCACGGAGTGTCGGCGTTCGGGGTGATGACGTCGCGAAAGCGGTAGTCGAGGGTGGCAGGGTCCCCGTGCATCTCATTGGGCGCTCCTCGGTATGAGGGCGCTGCTGGTGCGAGGAAGGTCGCGTACGCGATACCGGTACCCCATCAGCATCGGGAACGAGAAGATGTATGCGTCCTTCGCGATCTCGGTGATGTCGCTGCTCGGCAGAGCCCGATCCATGAGAACCCCCGTAGTGGGCGGCATCGATGGAGACACCGAATTCGGCGAGCCATCCCCGTCGAGCATACGCGGCGAGGCCCGGTGAGCGAACGCCAGGCCTGGATGTCCGAGAACTCCACATTGCTACCGTTCACCTATCGAGCATTCCCGCTAGGAGGTCCGAACGTGAACCGGGACGCAATCTTCTCCGCACTCGATCTTGACGATGTCAGCTCCGGCGCCTACGCCGGCGAGTGGCTCGAGACCGGCGGCGCTGAACTCGAGGTCGAGAACCCCGCATCCGGCGAGCGAATCGGAGCGGTGAAGCGGGCGAACAGCGCCGACTACGAGAAGGTTGTCGCCTCCGCCGTCGACACGTTCGCCGAGTGGCGGATGCTTCCCGCCCCCGAACGCGGCAAGTATGTGCGCGTCATCGGAGACCTCCTCCGCGAGTATCAGGCGCCGCTCGGCGCGCTCGTCGCTCTCGAGATGGGCAAGATCAGGGCCGAGGGTGAGGGCGAAGTCCAGGAGATGATCGACATCACCGACTTCGCGGTCGGCCTCTCGCGGCAACTCTATGGCCTGACGATCGCGTCGGAGCGGCCCCGCCACCGCATGTACGAGCAGTGGCATCCGCTCGGACCGGTTGGTGTCATCACCTCGTTCAACTTCCCGGTTGCGGTCTGGTCCTGGAACTCGATGATCGCTGCCGTGTGTGGCGACACGATGATCTGGAAGCCCTCATCGAAGACGCCGCTCACCGCCGTCGCTACCAACAAGCTTGCTGCCAGGGCGATGGAGGGATCCGGCTTCGAGGGTGTCTTCAACCTCGTTGTCGGCTCGGGGGCGGAAGTCGGAGACGTGATGATCAACGATCGCCGGGTCCCGCTCGTGTCGGCCACCGGGTCGTGTGGGATGGGGGAGAAGGTCGGCACGGCCGTGGCGAAGCGCCTCGGTCGATCCCTCCTCGAACTTGGTGGCAACAACGCGATGGTGGTGATGAACGACGCCGACATCGACCTGGCGACCCGTGCTGCTCTCTTTGCCGCGGTCGGGACCGCTGGTCAGCGCTGCACATCGCTGCGTCGCCTCATCGTCCAACGGGGAATCTCGGATGAGATCGCGCAACGTCTCGTTTCGGCATACGCCACGATCCAGATCGGTGATCCGCTCGACGACGCGAACCTCATGGGCCCCCTCGTCGACGAGGTCGCGGTCATCAACTTCTCGGCGGCGGTAGGCATCGCTCAGGAGCAGGGCGGCGAGGTGCTCTGTGGCGGCGGAGTGATCGACGGACCCGGCTACTTCGTGGAGCCGACGATCATCAAGATGCCGGTCGACGCCCCGATTCTCCAGATCGAGACGTTCGCCCCGATCCTCTACCTCGTCGAGTTCGACACGTTGGAGGAGGCGATCAAGATCAACAACGGCGTGACCCAGGGGTTGTCGTCCGCGATCTTCACCGACTCGGTGAGTTCCGGCGAGACGTTCCTATCCGCCGCCGGGTCGGACTGCGGAATCGCGAACATCAACATCGGTACGTCTGGTGCAGAGATCGGTGGCGCGTTCGGTGGCGAGAAGGAGACCGGCGGGGGACGCGAATCGGGATCGGATGCGTGGAAGGCGTACATGCGGCGCCAGACCGTCACGATCAACTGGTCCGGCGAATTGCCGCTGGCGCAGGGCATCGAATTCGGATGAGTTGGTACTCGGCGGTCGCCGAGGATGATGAGAGGCTCGCCCGGCTATTCATGGGTCTGGGCTTTGGCGGCTTGACGGCTGCCGTCGTTGCCGGGATTCTCGGTATCGCCGTCGTGGCCACTGCCGCCAACTCGATGGACCGTTCCCTTTCGGTGACGGCGGACGCCGTGACTTCGGCAGATGAAACCGTTGCACTTGCCGCCGATACCGTCGGGATCGTGAGCGAGTCGTTCGACACGCTGGTTCCATCGGCGGAGACCGCAGCGACGGCGTTTGAGGATGCCGGGGCGGTGATCTCCGGGACCGCCCAGGTCGCGACCGTCGATGTGCCGGACGCGCTCGATGCCGTGGTGGCTGCGATGCCCGCGATCGAGAGCGCTGCGACCGTGGTTGACGGTGCGCTTCGGGTGCTCAGCTTCGTCGGTGTCGAGTACGACCCGGAGGTGCCGTTCGGTGATGCGGTCGCAGCGTTGGAGACGGCGATTGCCCCGCTCCCGGCCCAACTTCGGGCGCAGGCGGCTCCGCTCAATGCCCTCGCGGCGAGCTTCGAGTCATTTGGCGATTCAACGGTCGTGATTGCAGACGATCTCGCCGCGCTCCAGACACAGTTGGACGAAGCCGAGCGCTTGCTCGGTGACTACTCGTCGACGGCGGCGGAGGCGACCGTCGTGATCGCCGACATCCAGAGCGACCTGAAATGGCAGCGCTGGCTGATGGTGATCGTGGTGTTGCTCGTGGCCGTGGGCTTCGCCGCCATGCAGATCGTCCCATTGGCCCTCGCAGAGCGACTGCGGGCACGATCGCCGAGTAGCCGAGTAGCCGAGTAGCCGAGTAGCGGAGTAGCCGAGTAGCCGAGCAGTCAGCGTCAGCCGAACCGGTAGCCGACGCTTCTCACGGTGGCGATCCAGGAGGAGCGCTCTTCGCCGAGCTTGGCGCGGAGGCGCCGCACATGCACATCGACGGTGCGTGAACCTCCGTAGTAGTCGTAGCCCCACACCTTCGAGAGGATCTGCTCCCGCGACCACACCCTCCGGGGGTGCTCCACGAAGAATCGGAGGAGTTCGTACTCCATGAACGTGAGATCACGCGGCTTGCCGTTGATCGTCGCTTGATACGTCGCCGTGTTGAGCTCGAGATCATCATGGCGGAGGATCGGATCGTCGAACTCGACTGGTTCGACCCGGTTGAGGCGCCCGAGGCGCACCGCCAATTCACGGTGATCGACCGGGGTGAGCACGAAGTCGTCGAATCCGTCCTGGTCGCTCAAGTCGGCGGTCAACGTTCGATCGACGACGAGGAGGACCGGAATGCCGTATTCCTCGCGGAGCTTGCGAGCCACGATCACGGCAAGACCGGCGTCCTCGGCGAGTTCCACAACGGCGGCCGACCACCCCTGATCCGGTTCCCGCCGGCCTGCGTCCGCGACGTCCGCCACCGGCACGGGGCTGTAGCCGACCGAGATCAGCGCCCCGGTGAGGGCGGCCGACGGTGTGGGAGGAAAGACCGCGACGAACATCAGAGAACCGGGAGGTATTCCGAAAGCTCGTACCGCGACACGTGCTGCTCGTATCTGGACCACTCGCGGCGCTTGTTCTTGATGAACCACTCGAAGACGTGCTCGCCGAGCGTGGAGCGAACCAGTTCGGATTCCTGCATCACATGCAATGCGGAGTTGAGGTTCGAGGGGAGTCGCTCAATGCCGGCTGCCGTCAGCTGTTCCGGCGACATGCCGAGCACGTCGTGACCCATCTCATCCGGCAACTCGTAGCCCTTCTCGATCCCGTCCAGTCCCGCCGCGAGGATCACCGCGAAGGCTAGGTAGGGATTCGTTGCAGGGTCAGGCGACCGGTATTCGATCCGGGTCGAGTCGATCCTGCCCCGCTTGGCCGCGGGGATCCGAACGAGGGCCGTCTGGTCGTTGCGTGCCCATGTCTCGAACACGGGGGCGTCGAACCCGCCGACAAGGCGCTTGTACGAGTTGACCCACTGGTTCGTGACGGCCGTGATCTCGTTCGCGTGGCGGAGCAGACCCGCGATGAAGCCGTGAGCGACCTTCGAGAGCCCGTACTCGGCGCCCTCCTCGTGGAACGAGTTGGTCTCACCCTCGAACAGCGACAGGTGCAGGTGCAGTCCGGAGCCGTCGAACTCGGCAAGGGGCTTCGGCATGAACGTGGCATAGATGCCGTGCTCCATGGCGACCTCCTTCACGACGAGCCTCGTGGTCACGATGCTGTCTGCCATCGTCAGAGCGTCGGTGTGCCGCAGATCGAGTTCGTGTTGGGACGGCGATACCTCGTGGTGGGAGAACTCGACGGGGATTCCGAGTTCCTCCAGCGCCAGGATCGTTGAGCGGCGGTACTCCTGCGCGACGTCGAGCGGCGTGAGGTCGAAGTATCCGCCCCGGTCGAGCACCTGCGGTTCGGGACCCGAGTCGGCGAAGTAGAAGTACTCGATCTCCGGCGCGACGTAGAAGGTGTAGCCGAGGTCGGCGGCTCGCTTCATCGTCCGGCGCAGGACGTAGCGAGGGTCACCCTCGAACGGCTCTCCGTCGGGGGTGACGATGTCACAGAACATGCGCGCCACGCCGGCATCGCCCGACTTCCACGGCAGAGTCTGGAACGTTGTGGGATCGGGACGGGCCAGCATGTCGGCCTCGTAGGTGCGGGAGAACCCGTCGATCGATGAGCCGTCGAAGGTCAGGCCGTCTTCGAGCGCAACTTCGAGCTCCGCTGGTGTGATGGCGAACGACTTGAGGAACCCGAGGACGTCGGTGAACCAGAGACGGATGAACCGGATCCCCCGCTCTTCAACGGTCCTGAGGACGTATTCGTGCTGTCTGTCCATAAGTGTGTGGCCTCCGAGAGCCACTATCGTACGGCGTTCCTGCTGTGGCGCCAGCCCCCGACCACCTCGTAACACAGCGTTCACACGGCGGTTACCGGCGGGTAATGACCGCATGGCATCCTGTACTCAACTTGTTCGGCGGAGCATGCCTGCTTCGTCGAACGCACCAACGGACATCGGAGGCACCAATGGCGTATCGAGCGGAATACATTTGGATCGACGGGCAGCAGCCGACATCGAAGCTGAGGTCGAAGACCAAGATCGTGCCGGCCGGCGAAGAACCGCCGATCTGGGGCTTTGACGGATCGAGCACCGAGCAGGCTCCCGGGAACCTTTCCGACTGCGTGTTGAATCCGGTCTTCATCCGCCCTGATCCCATTCGTGGCGGCGATGACGTCCTCGTGTTGTGCGAGGTACTGACGCCGGACATGGAGCCGCACCCCTCGAACACGCGGGCTGGTGCCGTCGCCGCCTACGAGAAGTACAAGGACCAGGATCCGTGGTTCGGTCTCGAGCAGGAGTACACGTTCTTCAAGGACGGCCGGCCGCACGGCTGGCCCGTCGGCGGCTATCCGGCCCCACAAGGCGGCTACTACTGCGGTGTCGGTGCTGACGAGATCTGGGGCCGCGACGTCGTCGAGGACCATACGGCCGCCTGCATGGAAGCCGGCCTCGAGATCTCCGGCACCAACGCAGAAGTCATGATCGGCCAGTGGGAGTTCCAGATTGGGCCGCTCGGTCCGGTCGAGGTCGGCGACCATCTCTGGATGGCGCGCTGGCTGCTCTACCGAATCGCCGAGGACTACGACATTTCCGCTCACCTCAACCCGAAGCCGGTCGACGGTGACTGGAACGGTGCCGGGATGCACACGAACTTCTCGACTATCGCTATGCGCGAGTCCTACGAGCCGATCATCGCAGCGTGCGAAGCGCTTGCGATCAATCCCGAGGAGCACATCAAGGTGTACGGGGCGGGCATCGAGCGCCGCCTGACCGGTCTCCATGAGACCGCACCGTGGACCGAGTTCTCCTACGGCGTCTCCGACCGTGGTGCATCGGTGCGGATCCCCTGGCAAACCGCCAAAGACGGCAAGGGCTACATCGAGGATCGTCGTCCGAACGCCAACGCCGATCCCTACACGGTGGCGGCCCTCATGACCAACAAGATCTGTGGGGCACTCGCCGAGTAGCACGGCAGCCAAGCGACAAGTCAACCGAGCGGAGAAGCCCGTCCCCTCGTCCGTGGGGGCGGGCTTCTCGTATTCGGGGACGCCGGCCGTCCGGGCGTCGGCGAAAGCCCTCGGGATCCGACGGTTTCGCTACGCTCAGTCCGTGACACCGGAAGCCGTTCAGGAATGGCTCGACGCCTACATCGAGGCGTGGCGGAGCTACGACGCCGGTGCTATTGGCGACCTCTTCGCCGAAGAAGCCACGTACGCGTACCACCCCTGGGATGAGCCGATCCGGGGCAGGGAAGCGATTGTGGCCGACTGGGTGTCAGAGAGAGATGAGCCGCAGAGTTGGAACGCGGAGTATCGCCCGTTCGTCGTCGCGGGGAACCGCGCCGTCGCCGTTGGAGAGACCCGCTATGTCGATGGAAAGACTTTCCTCAACATCTGGCAACTCACCTTCGACGAGGACGCCAGATGCTCCGAGTACGTCGAGTGGTACCTGACGCCACCGGCTGATCAGGAATAGCCGTCCGACCCGGGTGCCATCAGTGGTAGGTGTGTCCGTACGCTCTTCGGCGGCGTGTCGGCGCTTGGCATCGAGCGAACGGTGACATTGAACGATCGTCGGCGGTTCTCGTCGACCTGACCTCCCCCACGTCGGTCAGATCAACGAGAACCGCAGGCTTCGATCCCGCTACAACCGGCCTGCGACGCACGGACTCCGGGTTCACTCCCATCGAGCGGATGGCGTCGCCGGCGCAGAGATAGATGCCGTCCAAATCCACGACTGCGATGCCGCCACAGAAGGTGCAGATGCGGCCGGTTGGGTGTTGCGGGTAGGTGTCTTCCATTCCAGGTCACATCATCGTTGCTCGCGGGAGTCTGGTAAAGAATGGTTGCTGCAGGACGCGCTGGCACTAGTCAGCGATCTCAGGCGAGGGCGAGCACCGCATCGATGACGAGTTGGACGGCCAGGGCTGCGAGGAGGATGCCGAGCACCCGGGTGATGACCGCCGTTCCGGTGTCACCGAGGACCCGGTGGATCGGCATCGCAAGGCGGAAACCCACGTACACGAGAATCAGAACGACGACGAGCGCGCCGATCAAGATCGCGAGGTACTCGGACTGATTGTCGATCTCGGTCGCGAGCACCAGCATCGTGGCGAATGCCCCTGGCCCGGCGATGAGGGGAATCGCAAGTGGGAATACCGCGACGTCGTCACGGGTATGCGCCTCGGCTTCCTCGGTCTCGGTCTGGCGCTCGCGTTTCGCGAACACCATGTCGAACGCCAGCTTGAAGAGCAGGAGGCCTCCTGCGATCCGCAGGGCGTCGATGCTGACGCCGAGGTATCGAAGGAGTGGCTCGCCGACGAACAGGAATACCAGAAGGATGACGGCCGCGATGAGCACCGCCCGAAGGCCGGTCGAGCGGCGATGCTGCGGGGTGTAACCATCGGTGATGCTGAGGAACAGCGAGGACAGCCCGACGGGGTCGACGATGACGAACAGCGTCAGAAATGCAGTTGTCGCAAAGGCCAGCATGGCGTACCTGGTCTCGTCGGGGTCGTGGGGGGGCCGGGCGACTGTAACGAATCGCCGGCACTCTGTCGACGGGTGCCGAGCTTGCCGAGCCCGATCGGCCCAACAGCGCGATTCGGCGAACGACCATCTCGCGGGACCGGGTCGGTCGGGACCGACTCCTCGTCCGACCGCCTCGCCACCATGGGCCTTCGCGTCTGGTCGGTGCGGACAACGACGGCTTCCGGCATGGCCGTCAAAGTCCCGTCAAGAGGCACGGTCGGGATGTTCACGGCCCAGATGTGAAGGGATCGTCGAGAACGCTCGAATCGGCATCTCTTCGCTGTCGTCGACGAGACTCTCCGACATCAGTACCGAGTAGCGCGCGCAAAGCGCCGTCTTGACTTCCGGGAACGGGTGCGGGCAATCCAGCCACACAGCCACTCAGCGACGGCTGGATGTCACACCGACTACGGAGTTGCAGCCTTGACGGCGTCGATCGCCGTGAGGAAGGTGTCATTGAGGGCTGCGTAGGCCGCAACAGCCTCGCGGCGAGCGGTGCCGTCGTCCGGAGCACGCAGGCCCTCGATCACGGCATCGACACCGGGCGGAAGTGCAGCGGCAGCAGCCACGGCGTCCGGCCACACGACGGCGTACGCGTCGGGGGCGTTGGTTGCCTCAACGTTGTCACTCAGCGTCTGGGCCCGGACCTTTGATGACTCGAACGAAGCGAGCGTGTCGGCGAATGTCGCCTCATCGTTCTCCCACGCGGTGTTGGCAGCGTCGACATCGGCGGCAATGGTGGTTCCGTCGCCGGCGTAGCCATCGATGAGTTCGATGAATGCGGCGAAGTCCGACGGAAGGGTGGTGGACGTCGTTCCGTCGGCCACCGTGGTCGTCGTGCTTTCGGATGCCACAACGGTTGTGGTGGTACCCACCGGGATTTCGGCAGGTGGGAGCGCGTTGACAAACAGGTAGGTGAGGCCGATCAACGCGGCAACTACGGCCGGGAGGATCCAGCGTCCGTGCTTCGGGTCTTCCTTGCTCACAGCGGCAAGGATAGGCGGTCACGGAGCAAGGCAGCGGTTACGCGTGAAACCTCGGGGGGAACAATCACCGACTGGTTACGCTCAGACCCATGGACCTGCGAGGAAGAACTGCGATCGTGACCGGCGGAGGTGTTCGTGTTGGACGCGCCATCGCGCTCGGCCTCGCCGGCGCGGGTGCTGATGTGTTCGTTCACTACAACCGGTCTGCCGCTCCGGCCGAGGAGACCGCAGAAGCGGTCCGCAACCTCGGGGTGCGTGGCGCGACCGGATCGGTCGATCTGTCCGATCCTTCGAACAGCGGCGAACTCATCGACCTCGCCAAGCGGTCGCTGGGCACCCCTTCGATCCTCGTCAACAGCGCTTCAGGGTTCCCAACAGACACGATCCGAGGCGTGACACTCGAGGGCTGGTGGCGCACACTCGACTTGACGCTGACCTCACCCGTCTTCGCGACCCAGGCGTTCGCCAATGCCCTCCCGGAAGACCTTGAGGGTGCCGTGGTGAGCATCACCGACGTCCGCACGCAGAGCCCGTACCGGGAACACTTCAGCTACATCGTGGCGAAGGGCGGCATCGACACGTTCACCAGGACCGCTGCGTTGCAGCTCGCACCCCGCATCCGGGTCAACGCCGTCGCCCTCGGAGTCATCCTCCCGCCGCCACAGGAGGATGATGACTACGCGATCCGTCTTGCCGCCGAACTCCCGCTCAAACGGGTCGGGGGGACGGCCCCAGTGGTTGCCGCGGTCCTGTCCCTGCTCGAGAACGACTTTGTGACCGGGGAGATCATTCGTGTCGACGGTGGGGGGCATCTGGTATGAGTCGCCTGTCACGAGTTGCCGGTCGCCAGCGCAAAGACAGCGTCGGTCCGTGGAGGGAGGGAACATGAGGGGGTCGCTCGATCGGATTCTCATCAAGGACCTGTTGGTATCGGGGATCTTGGGGATCAATCCGGATGAGCGGGTGAATCCACAGGACATCCTCATCAATGCCACGCTCTGGGCGGACACGCGGCCGGCGGCCGCAAGCGACGACATCGACGATGCCGTCAACTACCGGACGATCACGAAGCGCCTCATCGCTCACATCGAGCACGGTGAACCGTTGCTGGTTGAGCGCCTCGTCGCCGAACTCGTCGACATCTGCTTCGACTCGGATGATCGGGTCGCCGCGGTTGAGATGACCGTGGAGAAGCCGGGCGCCTTGCGTCATGCACGATCAGTTGGCATCACCATCTACCGAACCAGAGAAGAGGTCGTCGATGCGGGACGGAACAGCTAGGGCCATCGTGGCCATCGGGTCGAACATCGAGAAGGAGCGCAATGTGGCGGAGGCGATCCGCCTCCTTCGTCGAGCGCCGCACGTCACGGTCGAGCGGGTGAGCCACTTCTACGAGTCTCCGTCGGTTGGTGGACCCGAAGGAGCCCCCGACTTCTTCAATGCGGCCGCCCTCATCTGCACGGAGCTTGGACCAGTGGATCTGCGACGGGCCCTTCGCGATATCGAGGACGAGTTGGGACGACAGCGAACGGACGACCCGGATGCTCCCCGAACAATCGATCTCGACATCGCGTACTTCGGAGATGTGGAAATCGACCTCGATGGATGGGTGCTCCCGGACCCGCTGGCGGGCACCGCCCCACATGTTGCCATTCCGATCGCGGAGGTCGCCCCCGATTGGGTTCATCCAAGTGACGGCAGGACTACGAAGGAGATAGCGGAACAAGTCGGCCCAGGAGAGGTTCGTATCGTCATGGCTATTCATCTGAGTTCCCCCTATTCGCCACGGGGTCTTGAGGACTTCGACGATGTCGCGGACGTCTACGCCCCGAAGTTCGAAGGTCTGGTTCGCGAGCAACTCCTCGAAATCGGTGAGGATCCTGACCGCGAGGGGCTGCAGCGCACGCCCCTGCGCGTCGCGAAGGCGATGGACTTCTTGACCAGCGGCTACTCGACGTCGCTCGAAGAGGTCGTGAACAACGCCGTATTCGATGCGGAAGGCGCCGAGGAGATGGTGCTGGTCAAGGACATCGAGTTCTATTCGATGTGCGAGCACCACATGCTCCCGTTCTTCGGCAAGGCGGCCGTCGCCTATCTCCCCAAGGGGAAGATCATCGGACTCTCGAAGGTCGCCCGGATTGTCGATGTGTTCGCTCGCCGTCTCCAGGTACAGGAACGCCTGACCAACCAGGTCGGCGATGCTCTCACCGAGATCCTCGACCCCCACGGGGTCGCCGTCGTGATGGAAGGGCGCCACCTCTGCATGATGATGCGCGGTGTCCAGAAGCAGGAGAGCGCCATGATCACGAGCGCCATGCGCGGCACGTTCAAGGACGATCCACGGACCCGCAACGAGTTCCTCGACCTCATTCGTTGATGGTGTCCGGAGCGCTGAGTGTTCTGTAGCCTCTGATCGATGCTGCTCGATACTCTCGGAAGACCGCTGCGTGACCTGCGCGTGTCCGTAACGGACCGCTGCAACTTTCGATGTGCCTATTGCATGCCGCGCGACGTGTACGACCGGGACCACGTGTTTCTGCCGCGCGATGAGATCCTCACGTTCGAAGAGATCGAGCGCCTGGTGGGCCTCTTCGCCGCTCTCGGCGTCGAGAAGATCCGGCTGACGGGTGGCGAACCGCTGCTCCGACACGGGGTCGCCGACCTGGTGAGACGGATCTCGGCGGTTGACGGGATTCGCGATATCGCAATGACAACGAACGGAAGCACACTCGCCAGGCACGCCCAGGACCTCGCGGACGCCGGACTCGATCGCATCACCGTGAGCCTCGACGCTGTCGACGACGCCCGCTTCCGCCATGCCGCAGACGTGGATTTCCCGGTGGCCAGGGTTCTTGAAGGCATCGACGCTGCGAAGAACGCCGGTCTGTCACCGGTGAAGATCAACACCGTGGTCCGCCGTGGGTTGAACGACGATGCCCTGCTCGAGATCGCCGCCATGTTCCGGGGCACCGGCCACATCGTCCGGTTCATCGAGTACATGGACGTCGGCTCCTCGAACGGGTGGGAGATGAGCGACGTGCTGGGCGCCGAAGAGATCCTCGCAATCATCGGTGGCGAGTGGCCGCTCGATCCCGTGGAGCCGAACTACACCGGTGAAGTCGTGAACCGCTGGCGATACCGCGATGGCGCCGGCGAGATCGGCGTCATAGCGTCCGTCACCGACCCGTTCTGTGGTGATTGCTCACGTCTGCGACTCTCGGCGGATGGTTCGATCTACACGTGCCTGTTCGCGTATGCCGGCACGGGCCTCCGCGACGTCATGCGGGCGGGAGCGACCGACGACGACCTGACCGCCATCGTGGCCGGCGTGTGGGAGGCCCGGACCGACCGGTACAGCGAAGAGCGCTCCGGCGTGCCGATCGGATTCCCGAAGGTCGAGATGTCCTACATCGGCGGCTGAAGGTTCGACCTCCGCACCGGTGTCGCCTTCGTCCCGGGGGACCCTACGAGCCAGCGCACGTTGGCGGAGCGAACGGCGGCGACTCGAGTTCATTGCAGGTCGTCTCGGCCCTCGTCGTCGAACCTGCCTCGTCGACGTGATAGGTGATCATGGTGATCGCCCCGGGACCGTCGACTCGAATGATCGTGCCATCCATGCCGCCTGCATCGTCGCGCCCGTTGAATACCTGTTGGGCTTGTTCACCCGATGCAGCTGCGTCGTTGATGCATTGGGCGCTGAACTCTGCGACGAACGCCGTCGTGGTCGGCCAACCGCTCGTCAGGTTGGTCGTGCCACAGTCGGCGTATCCATCCGGGACGGCGCGCATGACCTCGTCTGCTTGTTTGGCGGCATCGGTCGCCGGGGTTCCGAACGACGGATCGGTCGGGATTGTGGTGGTGTCGCCCTCTCCACCTGTGCACGCGACTGCAGCGACGGAGATCAGCACTGCCGGGAGGAGAAGGCGCCGCATGACCGATACGGTATGCATCCTCGACCGGTTGTGCGTGCGGCGAGCGCGCTGCGGGCCCTCTGATGTCCCGTCGCTGCCGCCCAGGGGCCTACGATCGTGAAGGTGAGTGACGGCGCACCGCACATAGGAACGCTCAGGGAGAAGCACCTCCACGCCGCCCTGAAGCGCTGGTATTCCCGCCCGGGTGACCGCATCGAGGTACCGGTCGACCGGTTCGTGATCGACCTCGTGAGGGGCGACCTGTTGATCGAGGTGCAGACGCGCGGCTTCTCATCGATGAAGCAGAAGGTCGCTGTTCTGCTTGACCTCGGCTGGAGGGTGAGGATCGTTCATCCAATTGCGGTGAACCGATCGATCGTGAGACTCGATGCGGACGGGACCGTGCTCAGCAGGAGACGCTCCCCGCGGCATGGAACACCGACCGACGTCTTCGCCGAGTTGGTGAGCTTCCCCGATCTCGTGGCGCACCCGCTCCTGCAACTGCACCTGGTGTTGACCGACGAGGAGGAGTACCGGAGGCACTCACCCGGCCGCGCCTGGCGCCGCAAGGGATGGGTGGTGGCGGAACGCCGATTGGTCGACATCGTGGACTCGATGATGATCTCCAGCGTCGATGACCTCGCCGACCTGATTCCCGACGGGCTCCCCGAGACGTTCACCACGAACGACCTTGCGAAGACGCTCGGAAGAACACGCCGTGCCGCCCAACAGATGGCCTACTGCCTGCGCAGCCTCGATGTGATCGTTCCCGTCGGCAAGGCCGGCAACACGGTCCAATATCGTGTTGCAGTTCCCGGGTGATTCCCAGGTTCCGCTCAGGTTGGCCCAAGGCGAGGTCCGTATCTTCGATGATTGGCCTCCCAGACATCGGCCAGAACCGAACTGCTCGCACAGCGCCGAGTGCGGGCAACCCAACCGGAGTCAACGGGCCGTCCACGCCGCGGGTATGGGCGCACCTCACCGCCTCGCGGGCGGAATGGCGGTCGTTCCCGATCGAGGGCGGTCAGGCGAATTGAACCGACCTCTTGGCGAAGCCGAATTGGAAGTCGTCGATGACGGTTGTGGGTGTTTGTTCCGGGTCCGTTGCAGCCCCGAGCGTGATGAAGAGCGGCGTGAAGTGTTCGACGGTCGGGTGTGCGTATGGCATGCCCGGTGCCCGGTCGTATCCGGCGAGAGCGTCCACGTCGCCTCGGTCCAGGGCATCCGCCACCCATGTGTCGAATTCCTTGGACCATCCGGGTATGTGGTTGTCGAGGAACATCTCGCGGGTGGCGTAGCGGAGGCCGTGCGTCATGAAGCCCGATCCGATGACCAGAACCCCTTCGGCACGCAGTGGGCGGAGCCTGCGGCCCAAATCGAACAGGCGCTGGGGGTCGTGGGTCGGCATGCTCATTTGCAGGACGGGTACGTCGGCATAGGGGTACATGACCTTGAGTGGCACCCACGCCCCGTGATCGAGGCCACGGCTCGCGTGCTGGTGGATCGGCTCGGCGTCGGGCATCATGGATGCGACCTTCCGGGCGAGGACCCGCGCATCCGGGGTGGGATACGTCATCGTGTAGTAGACCGGGGCGAATCCACCGAAGTCGTAGACGAGCGGCGTGTTGGACTCCGAGGCAGTCAAGCTCAGAGGAGCAGTCTCCCAATGGGCGCTCACAATCAGGATTGCTCGAGGTTTGGGCAGCGTTTGTGACCAGCCGAACAGCTGGGTCATCCAATGCGGGTCGTCGAATACCGGTGGGGCTCCATGACTCAGGTAGATCGCGGGAAGGGGCCCGTCGCCCTCGGTCCACTCAGGACGCGACCTACTCGACGGTGCCTGCTCCTCGAGAAATCGTGCGTATGCCTCACCAGACACCTCGGGGTTCATGACACCCATCAGGGCCACTCTCTCCTTGCGGCCGATGCGAGGACGTTGCTCCCTGACAAGGATGACATTCTGTTCCTTTCGGGCAGTCTCCATAGACCCCGGGGTCGATTTCCCGCTCTCGACGTGGTCGAGGATCTTCGGCCACGACCACTGTGCGGCGGCACAGGCCGGCGTGACAGGGGCCGGACGTTTCGAACCCCTGTCACGCCGACGGTTGTCAGGCGCCGGCGGGCGCGGCCTGCATCTCAATCTCGATCTTGACGTTCTTCGAGACGAGAACCCCACCCGCTTCGAGGGGGACGTTCCAGTTCAGGTCCCAGTCTTCCCGGTTGATGGTGGTGCTCGCCGAGAACGCTGCCTTCTGATTGCCCCACGGATCGGTGGCCAGACCAACGAAGTCGAATTCGAGGGTCACCGGCTTCGTGATGTCCTTGATGGTGAGGTCGCCAACGAGAACCCAGGACGATCCGTTGGGGCGCACGGCCGTTGAAACGAACTTCATCTCGGGGTGGTTCTCGACGTCGAAGAAGTCGGCAGACTTGACGTGACCATCGCGGTCCGCGTCGCCGGTCGAGATGGATCCGGTATCGATCACGACATCGACGCGAGATGCGGCCGGATCCTCCGCCACCTCGATCGTTCCGGCTACGGACCCGAATCCGCCCCGCACCTTCGCGACCATCAAGTGTCGGGCTACGAACTCCGCGGAAGTGTGCGATCCATCGATGACCCACGTACCGACCGCGGGCACGGCTGCCCCGTCGACGGTGCGGGTGAGGTCCTGGGTTGACGTTGACATTTCATTCTCCTCTGATTGCGATGTGCAATGATTGCGTGAAGCAACTATATGTGAAGTGGTTGCGGTATGCAACCAATTTCTTTAGGGTGACCGGGCATGCCTCCCGTGAAGATCAGAACCACCCCCGCTTCAGACGCCTGGCGAAACGTGCTGACGGCGTTCACCCGCGTGAACGCCGTCCTCGCCCGGGAGATGGAAGCCGAGACACCCATCTCCCTCGAGTGGTACGCGATCCTCCTGATGCTCACACAGTCAGGAGACGCAGCCATGCGGCCAAGCGACCTCGCCGACCAGATCGGACTGAGTCGCAGCGCAACCACCCGCCTCGTGGATCGGCTCGAATCCGACGGCCTCGTCGAGCGTCGCGCCTGTGAATCGGACCGCCGGGGGACCTATGTCCTGCTCACTCCTCAGGGCGAAGAAGTCTTCAAGAAAGCCGGACGCATCCACCTGCGCGGCATCGACGAGCACGTCGGATCACACCTCACCGACGACGAGCTCGCCCAACTCGGAGCGCTTCTCGGGAAACTCGCAGACCGGGTCGGCGGCGAAGCCCTCTCAACCCTCACACCCAACAACACGGCCTAGCTGCTCCCACCTCTGACACTCCGGCGAATCCGTTGAGAGCGCGCTCCGGCGATGACCGCTCCGCCCTCGAACAACCGGGCACGAGTCGGGCAACCGTCCCGTGCCGGCGCATACGGGAACCAATGTGGCCGGGCCGGGCCGCTCGGACACCCGAACGCGGTCGGACGTTGGTGTACGGTCTGCGTCGGCACCTCGGCATTGATGAGTGCGTATCCAACCCAAACACCGTCGCGACACTTCAAAGCGACCGGAGGCTGACCATGAAAGCCGTTGCTTACAGGACACCTGGACCGCTTGACCGCGAGGATGCACTCGTGGACATCATGCTCGATACACCTGAAGCCGAAGGCCGAGATCTGCTGGTCAAGGTCTTCGCCGTGTCGGTGAACCCCGTGGACACGAAGGTGCGCCTCAACCGCCTGCCTCACGGGGACGGATGGCAGATCCTCGGATTCGACGCTTCGGGAGTTGTCGAGGCCGTCGGGCTGGAAGTCGAGAACTTCAAGCCCGGCGACGCCGTCTTCTACGCGGGCTCCATCGCCCGACCGGGCACCAACAGCGAGTATCACCTCGTTGACGAGCGCATCGTCGGTGGCAAGCCCGCGACCCTGACCGATGCGGAGGCCGCTGCGCTCCCGCTCACGGCGATAACCGCTTGGGAGATGCTCTTCGACCGACTCGACATCACACGCCCAACGCCTCAAGGCGGGAAGACCATTCTGGTCATCGGCGGTGCGGGCGGCGTCGGCTCGATCACCATCCAACTACTGCGCGCATTGACCGATTTGACGGTGATCGCCACCGCCTCGCGTCCCGAGACGCAGGACTGGGTGCGCGGACTCGGTGCCCACCACGTGATCGACCACCGCCGGCCCATGGCACCGCAGATCGAGGCCCTTGGTCTCGGCGCCCCGGGCTTCGTGTTCTCGACCACTCACACCGATCAGCATCTCGCTGATATCATCGAACTGATGGCACCCCAAGGTCGATTCGGTCTGATCGACGACCCGGCGGAATTCGCCGTCGCGGCGTTGAAGGGCAAATCCATATCGCTGCATTGGGAGTTGATGTTCACCCGATCGCTTCTCGAAACGCCTGACATGGCGGACCAGGGGAAGCTCTTGAACGAAGTGGCAGCGCTGGTCGATGCAGGCCGCATTCGATCTACTGCCACGGAGGTCGCCGGCCCAATCGACGCGGCGACCTTGATCAAGGCACACGCTCAGATCGAAGCCGGAACGGCACGCGGCAAGATCGTACTTGAAGGGTTCTGATCAGGATCGAGTCGGCTGGAGAGCGTGTCGGGGCCTAGGGGGAAGATTCGGATCGGCTCCGTCCCCGTCGCCGAGAACGCGGAAACAATGTCTCATCGCTTCTCTTGAGGTCACTTCGGATTATCGGTACGTTCGATCGATGGATCCCGCCATGACCCTGTGCGCCGGAATTGCGACCGTCACCCTCGCGCTTGGCGCGATCGGGTCGCTGCCGTTCGCCGTCCGCCGCATCGGCGCCATCGACATCCCGATCCCGATCCGGCCGATCGCCGCGGTACTCGTGATAGCCAGCGTGATCGCTGCACCGATCCGTCCGAGACCGGCATCCGCGACGGTGGCTCCTCCGATCGTTCGTCTGACGGACACCGCCGAGGCCGGGAGCAACGCTCCGATGCTGACGTCTCCCGTCGCGTCACCTGCGACATCGGTTCTATCCGATGGACCGGATGCTCCGTACATCGTCCAACGGGGAGACTGTCTCTGGCGCATTGCACGGGACGCCCTCGATGCCCGGGGCGGCACCGAACCTTCGAGCGTGGAGATCGCCCGTTTCTGGCCCGTCATCTACCAGGCCAACCGCTCCGTCATCGGAGATGACCCGAACTTGATCTTCCCAGGACAGACGCTGCAGATCCCGGAGGTATGACGTGGACGAATACGAGGAGATCCCCTGGAGCACCCTGCTGGCGGAGCACCGCCAGGGGAGAACAAAGACGCTGTACCTGGCGGCCGCGGTGATCCTCGCCGTCGTCGTGGGATTTGCCGGGGTCCGGTGGTTGACCGCTCCCGGGCATGGCGACGACGCGGCCCTCGCGACTCCGGCCGACACGACCACAACCGAGGCCGGCATCGAAGATTCCACGTCGACGAGTACCACCGCAACGAGCGTGCCCTCGGAGGCTGACTTGATGGCGGTGCAACCATCGGTCGCCGAACTGACCGCCGTCGCACGCGCGGAGTGGTTTGTCACGGACTACTTCACCATCGATGGTCCGATCCCGGAGGAGTTGCTCTCCGCGTTCGTGAACGATGCGTCGCTCCCGGAACTGCCGGGTAGGGCTGATGCCGACATCTCCTACGTCGAGTGGGCGAGAGCGTTCGACATTCGCCCGACCGCCCGCGGCTATGCGGTCTCGGTCGTGTTCCGGTCCCTGACCGAGGAGCCGAGCGGGGCGTTTGTCCGCGGTCCGGTTCGAGCGGTCGATGTGCTCGTCGCTGTTGACGACGGCCAGACGGCGATTGCTGACCTGCCGATCCCGATCATGCCGCCCGTCTACCACATGATCGACGGATGGATGCAGACGGACGACGAGGCCCACGGCGAGGCCATCGCAGCGACCCTCGACTACGCAGGGATGTTCGATGAGGAGGCGGAGATCGTTCAGAGCGGCTCAGCCGGTCCCGACTGGCGTGTGGTATTCACGATCGGTGACCGCTCCGGCAACCGGTGGCCGGTTGTCATGCGTTCCGACACCATTCCCGGTTCCTAGTGGTCCGTCGCGGAAACAGCTGCCGTGTCTGTTCGGCCCTCGACGCCACCGGCGGCGTCCTCCGCCGCGACGGAGTCCCGACTGCGCCTTCGTTGTCCGCCCTTGTCGGGTGACGCCGATGCCTCGGAGTTACCCAGACACCACCTCAGCGACAGACCACGAGTAGGCCCGCCCGTGCGCCGGCCCGGATCGGTGCCTCGCTACGCTGGCGGATATGCAACAGCAGCGAAACCTTCGCGCCGCTTGGCTCTCGACGCTTGCCGGCCTCGGCGCCACCGCGGAGTCCGAGACCCTTGTCCTCGGACCATACGCCGACAGCGTGGCCGACCAGCTTCCGGCACCGACCGGCGACACCACACCGACGGTCGCCACCCTTCTCGTGACTCCCGTCCCCGTCGGCGCCACCCCAACTGCAACCGGATTCGCCGCCGGAACGTTTGAGGTGGCCGTTGCTCTCTCGGCATGGGGCGGCCCGGCCGGTGTGTTCGATGTCCTCGAAGAGGCCGTCCGCGTCGTCCGCCCCGGCGGGAACGTGTGGCTGGGTGAGATCGACGCCAGGGGACTCACCGAATCGATGCCGGCAGCCAGGCGCTACGGCTTCCTCTATCAGGCCGAACCGGCGGTCGCCGACGACGTACGGTTGCGGTTCCGCGCGGCGGACGGCCTCGGAGTCGAAGCTGTCCGCGCCGGCCTGAAGAATGTGGTCGAGAGCCGTGCGGATCTCCCGGCTGCGGTTGTCGACTCCGCTGCCGAGGGCGTCGAAGCGGTACGTTCAGGGATCTGGCCGGGTACGGCCCTCCTCGACGCAGTCGCGCTCGACCGCTTGCTGGCGCGGGTGGACGCTTCGCTTCAGCCGCCGACCGAGTTTCCGGTCGTCCTCACGCTGCCCTGGATCGTCGTGCGGGGTCGCCGCCCCTGAGAATGCGTCAGGCTCCGAATCGCTGCTCGAGGAGCCCGATCGCCACGGGGACGATCATCTCCCACGATGCGTCCGGCGTCTTCGACAGGGTCACGAAGTCGGCCGTCATGAAGATGCTCGTGATGCCATCGATCTCCAGGAGCGCGGCCATGGTGGCATCGTCGGTCTCGGTGCCGGCGACGAACGTTGCCGGACCTCCGACGTCGACGCCGACGCCGAACTTGAGGGCGTTGGGATTGGGAGTGTTGGATACCTGTACGGTCATGTCCATCGAGCGTAGCGCCCGCACCGCCGCGCCGAGACGGGAACCGGTTCTGACACCCGCAGGCGGAGGCCGGCGCTGCCCTGATCGCCAGCCGTCAGCTGATCACAACGTGAACCGCCTGCAGGCCGTGGACACCGAGGTTGAGTTGCTGTTCGATGTCGGCCACCCGGCTCGGGCCGGTCAGATAGACGACGTTGGCCGGCTTCGGCGAGGTCGACGTCTCGGCGGGCCGTCCGGTGCACCTGGGACCCGATGCCCTCGTTCGTGATGAAAGCAACCGAACCCTCTGAGGCGACGGCGAGGTTCACGCCCGAAGTCCCGATGTCGGCGCAGGTCGATCGCCGGGTCGGTCCGGAGTCATGACGTTCGTCGCGACCCCGGTCACTACGCTGCGGACATGGACGTGATTTCCCAACTGGTCGACCTTCTGGGAGTCGCTCGCGTCCACACCCACCCCATCGACCGGATGATCTACGCCAAGGACTCGGGCGTGACCCCCGGCGACCCGGCCATCGTCGTGCTTCCGGAAACAACTGATGAAGTTGCCGCCGTGGTGCGTCTCGCCGCCGATTGTGGGATGCCAATCGTCGCCCGGGGCGCAGGGACCGGTCTGGCCGGTGGGGCAGCGCCGTGCGCTGGTTCGATCCTCGTGGTCCTGACCCGCATGAACGGCATCTTCGAGGTCGACGAGATCGGGCACACGGCATGGGTTGGCCCCGGCTTGATCAACCTCGATCTCTCGAACGCGCTTGCCGATCGCGGTCTCCACTTTGCTCCCGATCCGGCCTCACAGCAAGCGTCGACTGTCGGCGGGAACGCGGCGACCAACGCGGGCGGCCCCCATTGCCTGGCGGAGGGTTCGACGATCGCTCACATTCTCGGTGTAGAGATTGTCACGGCGAGCGGCGATGTCGTGACGCTTGGCGGGTGCGCTCCGGATCTTCCCGGCTACGACCTGCGCGGCTTGATCGTGGGTTCCGAGGGCACGCTCGGCATCGTCACTCGCGTGCTCGTCCGACTCACCGAGAACCCTCCGTACGTCGCGACGATGCTGGTCTCGTTCGACGACATCAACGACGCTGCCCGCACCGTGTCCGAGATCATCGGGAGCGGCCTTGTCCCCGCCGCCCTCGAGATGATGGACCGCGGGATGATCGAGGCCATCGAGAACTTCGTGAATGCCGGCTTGCCGGTTGGCGCCGATGCCGTGTTGCTTGCAGAGGTCGTCGGCCACGCCGACGGAATCACGGCCGAGGCGGACCTCATCTGCGGCATCGCAGAACGAAACAGGGCAAGCGAGATCCGCGTCGCCTCGAACGAAGAGGAGCGTGAACTGCTCTGGAAAGGACGAAAGTCTGCCTTCGGTGCGATTGCCCAAGCCGCGCCCGACTACTACCTCAACGATACCGTTGTGCCACGCACCCGGTTCGTCGATGTGCTCGAAGAGATCTACGCCATCGCAGATCGCTTCGGACTCCGGCTGATGAATGTCTTCCATGCCGGCGACGGCAACCTGCATCCGCTCGTCTCGTACGACGCATCGGTGCCCGGCATGACTGAGAGGGTCATCGAGGCGGCTCACGAGATGGTGCGGGTCTCGGTGGCCGCAGGCGGCACGCTGAGCGGCGAGCACGGCATCGGGCTCGAGAAGCGGGATCTGATGCCGCAGGTGTTCAGCGCCGACGACCTCGACGCGCAGGCACGGGTTCGAGAGGCGTTCGATCCCGAGCGGTTGCTCAACCCGGGCAAGGTGCTCCCGGATGGATCCCGATGCTTCGATCGGCCGGTGCAATGACGGGTTTGCGCGCCGTCACGCTTCGGCTCTTCGAGCAACTCAGGGATGACTCTATGGAGATCGACGCCGCTCATGTCGTAGCGCCGTCGTCGCTCGAGGAGGCGGCCGCGATCCTGGCGGCAGCGGCCGAAGCGGGCATCCCGACGGCCTTCAGGGGAAGCGGAACGCATCGGGGATACGGGAACCCGGTCTTGGCGGATCTGGTGATCACCACAACTCGACTCGACACCATTGTGGACTGGCAGCCCGACGACCTCACCGTCGTGGTCCAGACGGGAGTGCCGATCGACGTTCTGGAAGCAAAGATCGCCGCCCGTCGCCAGACCGCAGTGTTGCCGGAGACAATGCCGGGGTCGACCATCGGCGGCGCCGTCGCTGCCGGACTCTCCGGGTATCGGCGGCTTCGCTACGGCCCGACCCGCGACCGGGTGCTGCGGGTGAGGGTGGCCACCGGCTACGGCAAGGTCGTCACCGGCGGGAGTCCCGTGGTCAAGTCGTCAACCGGATACGGACTCACCCGACTTGTCACAGGATCTCTCGGCAGCCTCGGGTTGATCGGCGAGGTGACGCTGAAGCTCTGGTCGCAGCCGCTCACAGTTGCGACCGTCGAGGTGGGTGATGCCGCCGACGCCCTTCGGGTGCTGTACCGGCCGCTCGCGGTTCTCGAGACATCCGAGGGGTCGTTTGCCTATCTCGGAGGCGCTGAGAAGCAGATCGCTGCACAGGCCGGTCAACTCGGTGGGGGGCACCGCCGCGGTCTGGTCTGGCCCGAGCCGATCTCTGAACCGGTTCAGATCGAGGTGCGGGTTCCGGCAGCGCACCTGGCAATCGCCATCGAGGTGGCACAAGACCTCCGGGCGGTGCGGTGGGTCGCTCAACACGGTGTTGGAATCGTGGGCGCGGGGTTCGAGGACCTCGATACCGACGGGTTGAGCGAGGCGCGGGCCTGGGCAGAGTCAGTAGGGGGCGCCCTTGTCGTCATCGCGGGCGCCGGGGAGTCCTTCGATCCGTGGGGCACGCCGCCGTCTTCGATCGATCTTCAGCGGCGGATCAAGGCGGCGTTCGATCCGTCAGGGATCTGCAACCCATCAATCCTCCCGGGGTGTCTCTGATGGCCTGGGTCACCGACTGGGCGCCGACCAGCGACGAACTTCGCATATGCATCGACTGTGGGCTTTGCCTTCCGGCCTGTCCCACCTTCCGACTCACCGGAGACGAGTCGGCGTCCCCCCGGGGGCGGATCGCGGCAATGCGCGCCATCGACACCGGCCTGTCTCCGATCGACGCACGGTTCGGCGAGATCATGGACCTGTGTCTCCAATGCCGGGCGTGTGAGACCGCGTGCCCATCGCTCGTGCCCTTCGGCAGGATGATGGCAGGCGCCCGCAGCGAGGTGGCGGCGGCGAACCCCGACGCGGCCGCGATCGGGAGGAGGGTGGTCTTCGGCCGGCTCATCGGGAATCGTTCCCTGGTTGCGCTCGCATCATGGGGCGTCGGCCTCATGCAGAGGATGCCCCTCGCCGCGGCCACTCACGACATCCTTCGGAAGACCGAATCGCTGAGAACCGTTCCCCTTCCCGTACCGACAACAGCTGGGCGAGAATGGCTCCCGGACGGACAACCCGCCGGAACGGTGGCGTTTCTGGCGGGGTGCGTCATGGATGCCTGGTTTTCGGATACGCATCTGGCGGTGATTCAGGTACTCCGGGCAGCCGGCTTCCGGGTCGTGGTTCCCGTTCGGCAGACCTGTTGCGGTGCGCTTGCGGCCCACGAGGGCGCCACCTACGACGCCGCCAGGATGGCCGCGCAGAACGTCGCAGCGTTCGCCGAATACGACCGGATCGTGGTCGACTCGGCCGGCTGCAGCGCCCACATGAAGGGCTACGGCCATTTGACCGATGACGGTGCGGATCTCGCCGGGACGGTGTTCGACGCCACCGAGTTCGTGGCATCCCTGATCGCCGAAGGTCTCCTTCCGGCCGTCGAGGGAGATGAACCGATCGCGGTCCAGGACCCATGCCACCTCCGACACGCCCAGCGCATCATCGAAGAGCCACGGGCCATCCTGAGAGCCGCCGGCTACCGACCGGTCGAGATCGACCCCCACGGCATGTGTTGCGGAGCCGCCGGTGCGTATCAACTCTCCCACCCGGAGGTGTCGCGCGAGCTCGGCCTCATCAAAGCCGATCAGATCGCCGCAACCGGACTTACGTGCGTCGCCTCCCCCAACCCCGGCTGCGAGATGCAGCTGAGGACGTATCTGGGACCTCGGTACGAAGTAGTCCACCCCATCGAGCTGTACTGGCAAGCGATCCAGTAGCCCGTACCGAACCGGCGACTTGCGATGGGCAACTGGACTTCAGATCTCCCTCGCGTACACGTGCAGCAGGTTCGTTTCGAAGCCGAGGCGGCGGGCGGCCTGGACCATCCAGTCGATGGCTGGGACCCAGATCGAGATCGATTCGGATCCCGAGCCGATCGCGAGGTCGACCAGTGAACGAAGGAGGTCGTTGGCGTCCTCTTCGCGAGTTTCGAGCCATGCCACTTCGAAGTGTGATTCGGGAGCGGGTGAGGCGAGCGCCCACCCGGCGCCGATCTCCCAGAACGAGGCCGCTCGCGCGGCGGTCTCGAGGTCGGCGAGCGTGAGCCGACGGAACGTCCAGCCGATGCCGATCAGCCCGCGGGATGCTCTCCCCAGTTCGCCGATCGACCACGATGCGTAGGCCGGCTGCGCCTCGGATGAGCCCGCCGGTCGAGCTCGGAGCTTCGACGGGAGTCGCCGTCCACCGTTGCCCGACGGCGATGGCGAGGCGTCGCCGACGGGCTTCGAGCAGCGCACAACGGACATGACCCTGCGGGGCCCGGTCTTTTCGACATGCCGGATCGCGACCTCGTTCCAATCCTCTACGAGCAGTCGCCCCACCAGGGCGCCGCGTTCGCGGGCCCATTGCCGAAGCTCACGCGAAACCTGAGCCGCGATACCCCGTCCGCGGAACTCCGGATGAACCCGAGCCGCCGAGTACCACGCCTCGGTGGGGGAGAGCATCCGGACGGCCCCGATGGCGATTGGCCGGTGGGCATCGCTCTCGGCGACGACAATGCGGGTGTCCTCGCGTTCGAGCCACTCGTCAAACACGTCGGCGATGTAGTCACCCCACTCGAACGTATCTCGCGTGAAATCGGCGATGGCATCGTGGTCGCTCGGGAGTGCGGGGCGAACAGAGATCTCGGAGGTCACCAGGCAAGAATACGGCACACGGCAGGCCTCGCTGCGATCATTGGAGACACCAAACGGCAGTGATCAGCGATCTGAAGGGTGAGGCGATGCGGCTTGTTGTGATCGACTTCATGAGTCTCGACGGCGTCGTGCAGGCGCCTGGTGGTCCCGACGAGGACTCCGACGGCGGTTTCGATCACGGCGGATGGTCGATGCCGTTCTTTGACGGCGCAACGATGGGTGCGGCGATCGACGAGGCGATGGGGTCCACCGACGCGCTCCTGTTCGGCAGGCGCACGTGGCAGGCGATGGCCGCGGCCTGGCCGGAACGGGCCGGCGACCCATTCGCGGATCGGATGAATGCGATCGACAAGTACGTCGTATCCCGGTCGCTCACGAACGAGGACGTGACGGCGTGGAACAACTCGGCTTTGCTCCCCTCGGACGATGTGGCGGGCTCCGTGGCGTCCGTCAAGGAACGCATCGGCGGCGATCTTCAGGTGTGGGGGAGCGCCCAGCTCGTTCGGTATCTCGTAGGCCGGGATCTTGTCGATATCTACCGATTGATGATCGAGCCGGTCCTGCTCGGCGGCGGGAAACGCATCTTCCCCGACGACGGGATAGCCCGAACGCTCCGCCTCGAGAGCGTGACTCAGGCCCCGACCGGCGTTCTGATCGCCACGTACGCGAGGGCGTGAACCGTGGCTCCGCGAACGACCCGGTTCGAATCGAATGCCGCCTCCAACGACGTGGACTGTCTAGCGGCGGCAAAGCGACATGCCGGCGTAGCGGTCCTATCGATCGCCGGATGACGGGCGATCCCTTCATCCTGGGTGTCAACTACTGGCCCAGGCGCAAAGCGATGACGTGGTGGGCCGACTTCGACGAAGACGAGGTGCGCGAGGAGTTCGGAATCATCGCTGAAGTCGGCATGACGATGGTCCGCATCTTCCTTTTCTGGGAACACTGGCAGCCGAAGCCCGACGTGGTTGATGAGAGGTCGCTCGACAATCTCGGCACCGTGTGTGACATTGCGGAGGAGCTCGGCCTCCGGCTGGACGTCACCTTCTTCACCGGCCACATGAGCGGTCCGAACTGGGCGCCGCCGTGGATGCTCCTGCCGTCCGAACCAATGCCGGACTTCGTCAACCAGGTGATCAGCGATGGAAGGGTCGTCGATTGCGCCGTCCGGAACCCGTTCGAGGATCCGCTGGTACTCGGTGCCGAACGCCTGTTGCTGCAAACCGTCGTCGAGCGCTATCGGTGTCATCCCGCGATCGGCGTCTGGAACCTCGGGAACGAGCCTGACAACTTCGCACGGCCGACGACGCACCTGGCAGGAAAGGCCTGGGTCGAAGAGATGACATCGATCATCCGGTCGATCGACCCTGATCATCCGATCACCTGCGGTCTGCACGTCGAGAGCCTGCAACTCGACAACGGCCTCTGGGTCGGGGACGTGTTCGGGGCTGTCGACTTGGCGGTGATGCACGGCTATCCGATGTACTCCGATTGGTCCCGTGGCGAACTCGATACTCGGTTCGTGCCGTTCATGTGCGCTCTCACGACGGCGTTCTGCGGTAAGCCAACGATGGCGGAAGAGTTCGGGGCCTGCACCGAAGCCCCGGGCAATCCGTCGAGAACCTGGGGGTGGATGGCATTCGGTCGGCCACGGACGCAGTTCATGGCATCCGAGGAGGCGTTTGCCGCCTACCTCGAGGAGGTGCTCGAGAATCTGCTCGCCGCGGGGTCGACCGGAGCGATGCTGTGGTGTTTCGCCGACTACGCCGAGGAGTTGTGGTCGTCTCCCCCGTGCGACGAGGCGATCCACGAACGGTTCTTCGGCCTGGTCCGGCCCGACGGATCACTCAAGCCACATGCCGGCGTAGTTCGCAGGTTCGCTGCCCGAAACCCGCGGGTGCAAACGGTTACAGAACCGGTCGAACTCGATGTGACGCAGCACGAGTTCTACGCCGCGCCGCGCCGGCACGTTGAGCGACTGTACGGGAGGTGGTTGGCTCGCTACGCCGATTGATCTCAAGGGCCGACCGATCGGAGTCGAGGTGAGCGGCTACGACTTCGTTCGCCGGGCCGCGACGAGGTAGAGCGGCGCAGCCGCGCTGAGGATTGCGGCCCCGGCCGCCATCGCCGTCGTCAGGCTGGTGGTATCGGCGAGCGTGCCGAGGGCGATCCCGCCCAGCATCCCTCCGGCGTGAGCGGTCAGGCTGTTGACGGAGACGATCGTTGCCCGGCCGCCGGGTTCAATGACCGCCCGATGAAGCATGCCCTGATGGATCGGATCTGAGGCGCCGTTGATTCCGATGGTGAGCACATAGGCGGCCACCACGCCGACCGGTCCAGCGACGAACGCGATGCCGAGCACGGTCAAGCCCTGGGCAATCCGGAGGCTCGCTCCCGCATATGCGGGCCGCAATCGACGCGTCAGGAGCGGAACGAGCGCTGCGCCGCCGGCTGCCGCGAGCCACGCTCCTGTGCTTGCCGGCCCCAGGACCGTTGCCGCATGGTCGGCGTTCCCCATGACCGCTGCCAGCCTGGGTGGCGTGAACGTCTCGAACGAGACCATCCCGAACCCCCATAGAAACTCGACGGCGATCAGAGCGATCAGGACCGTGCTCGTCTTCACGGTGCGAATCGCTCCCGCGATGATCGGGGGCGTCTCCACCATGGCCTTCTTCAGTCCGCGAAGACTCCACGGTTGATTCGGCTCCGTCATGAGGATGCTGATCGCAACGAACTCGACGGCGAGCAGAACCAGCGCAGCGATCAGCGGTGTGACGAGTGGATCGACGCGGGGCAGCGGCTGGAGGGCAACGAGGACGCTGCTGGCAAGGGAACCGACGCTGATGGCGACACCAACGACCACTCCACCGAGCGACAGGCCCCGCTCGATGGTGGCATTGGGGTCGAGCGCCTGGGCGGTATCGACGTACCAGGCGTCGAGTGGGCCGCTCTCCAACGCGCGGTAGATGCCCAGCAGTGCGAACGCCACGGCGAGCGCGATCACCGAGCGGGCAACCATCAAGAGGGAGATGGCTCCGACCTCGAACACCGTCGCAAGAAGCAGAACCCGGCGTCGACCAAGGGAGTCGGCAAAGCCTCCCGTCGGCAATTCGAGGACGAGCACCACCAGGCCCTGGGCCGCAAACGCGAGACCGAGCTGACCGAGGCTGAGACCTCGTTCGAGAAGGAGAAGGACGAGGACCGGGATCATGAGACCGGCCGGAAGCCATCTGAGACCACGGAGGAGCAAGAACCGGCGGCGCGCGCCCAACTCGTCGGTCGGCGGGTGCGTCACGTGATTGTTCGCCGGATGAGGGGCCCGTGCGCAGCGGCCAGCATGCCTTTGGCGCCGGTTGGCCCAGACTCAGGGCTGCCGTCTGCAGGGTGGGTAGGCACGGTGATGCTCGCTCTCCTCAGTGACCACATGTTGGCAGACGGGAAGCTCTCGCGAACCCCACCCCGTCGGAACGGGCATATTCGATGCTGATAGCCTTGAGCGCGAAAGGAGCATGCGATGGAGGTCGTCGATCTCACACCCGAATACGAGGATTCGTACTTCCGTTGTCTCGAGGACTGGTCCGACGAGTTGGACGAGGCCGGCGACCACAAATCCCGCTGGTACCGCAAGATGCGCGACCGTGGACTGCGGGTCAAGCTCGCCGTCGACGACCAGAACCGCCCGGTCGGGATGATTCAGTACATACCCATCGAGCATTCCCCGGCGCTTGGAACCGACCTCTGCATGATCCTGTGCATCTGGGTGCACGGCTACAAACAGGGAGTCGGCGATCACCAGGGTCACGGCATCGGCACGGCACTCCTCACGGCCGCCGAACGCGACGCCGAAGAGCTTGGGTTCAAGGGGATGGCCGCGTGGGGAGTCGCGATACCGTGGTGGATGAAGGCCAGGTGGTTCAAGAAGCACGGCTACCGGACGGTTGACCGCAACTCGCTCCAGACGTTGCTGTGGAAACCGTTCAGCCCCGACGCGGTGCCACCGCGATGGATCGAACCGGGACCGAAACCGCAACCGGTCGAAGGCAGAGTCACCGTCACCGGCTACATCAGCGGATGGTGTCCCGCGCAGAACCTGGTCTATGAGCGAGCAAAGCGCGCAGCCGCCGAATTCGGGGACGCTGTCGTGTTCGAGAGCATCGATATGAGCGAGCAGGTAGACATGATTGCGTGTGGCCAGAGCGACTGTGTCTATCTCGAAGGCAAGCCACTGCAGAAGGGCCCGCCACCGTCCTACAACCGCATCCGCAAGAAGGTAGAACGGCGCGTGAAGCGCCTATAGGGCGGAGTCGCCAGGGAAGGGTTGCCGGCTACCAGCTACCGGCTACCAGATGAAGCACGCGGACGGTCCCCATCTGGGTGGTTCGGGCTCCCAGAGGCCCTCCTGCGCATTCGCAGAGCGAATGCGCGTCCCCGACCCTCCGGGCGGGGGGACTTGGGGGACGGGCTACGCGACTCGCCAACTCGTGCGGGTCGGCGGTGCCTGGATCCTCGGGTGGAGGAGGCGTCTTCGTTGGGGCGGTGAGGTTGGGTCGATGGTGAAGCCTCGGTCGTGGATCACCGCGTGATGGTGGAACCACAGACGGTGGTGAGGTTGTCTGGGTCGGTACGGCCGCCTCGGGACCAGGGCCGGATGTGATGCACCTGAAGGCGATACCCGCTGACGCAGCCCGCGATCGTGCATCCTGCGGCGTCGCGATGCAGAATGAACCTGCGGAGACGGGGCGGAATCACGCGGGACCTGTGCCCGATGGCGAGCGATGTGCCGTCCTTGGTTCTTGCGGTGACCTCGATCACACCGTCACACAGGATCGCTTCGAGCGTGTTCGGCCCGACCTGGGGACCGGCCTCGACCGTCACGCCGGCCTCGCCGTTCGTAGCGGCGGCTTCCGAAGCGTCCACGAAGATCGTCACCATCGGGGCAGCGGCTTCTCCCGTCGCACCGTCGTTGCCGCGGGTGGAGTCCAGTGCGATCGACCACAGGGCGTCCGCGTTGCGGGTGGTGCGTGACGGGGTGGCGTTGGGTCCGTACGGGAGCCCATCGCCCCGCGCTTCAAGGGCTTCGACAACGATCCGGCCCGCAAGCCCGGCAAGCTGCCCGTGCAACCGTCAGGTGGATTCGTCGAGATTCGGGCGCATCGAGACGTACCGCGACTCGAACGCGAATTCCTCGTCCAACCGGGACATGCGACCTCGTCGTGCGGCGAGGTGCCGGATCCCGGCAATGTCAAACCCGGCCATCTCACTCAAGAGGTCCAAGCTGTCGTCCCGACCCGCGAACTGCAACACCGCGACGGCCCGGTCGAGCCCGATCTCCCCCGAAGCCACGGCGTGGTCGACCTCGGGGAGTTCCTGGAAGCGCTTCGCCGTGGAGATGAGGGTTCTGGCGGTCTCGGGGGCAACATCGATCCGGCCCGCAAACCATTCGACCAGGGACCGGTGGCCGTCGGGCACCGCCGTCTGGCACCGGTCGAGTTCGCGGAGTAGAGACATCTGCGATGCTCGGGCTCGGGCGATGGTCGCTTCGTCTTCGAGCAGCTTCTGCTCGATCGCGTCGGTGGTGGAACTCGTCGGGTCCATACTCGCAACACATCAGCGGTGTGTGACAGGAACCGGTGCTGGGCATGAAGACTCTCGAGGGATCTTGCGAATTCATCGGCCGGTGAGCGAAGCGAGAGAGAGACCTCCTCCATCCCGAGCATCGCTCAGGCCACCTCCCCCTGAGGGGGAGGAAGAGGAAGCTGAAGGGGAGGAAGTCCTGGAGAGACCGGTCCCTAGAACGCGGCGAGGGCTCTTGCGTGTTCGATGATGCCGGCGACGTTGGGGATGATCTGCTCTTCGAGCGAGGTCGCGTACGGGAACGTGGGGACATCCGGCGAGGCGTAGCGACGAACCGGGGCGTCGAGCCAATCGAAGGCCTTCTCCGAGATCTGGGCCGAGACCTCAGCGCCGTAGCCGAGGAACTCGTTGTCCTCGTAGACAATCAGCACCTTGCTGGTCCGCTTGACGGCTGCTTCGATCGTCGGCCAATCGAGCGGGCGGAGCGAGCGGAGGTCGACAACCGTGGCGTCGATCCCTTCGTTTCGGAGCAGGTCGGCGGCTTCGACGGAGAAGTGAGCCATCGCACCGTACGAGATGATCGTCAGGTCATTGCCGGCGCGGCGCAGGGCTGCCCGGCCGATCGGAACGCGATAGTCGCCTTCCGGCATCGGTCCGACTGCCAGTCGGTACAGCTTCTTCGGCTCGAGGAACATCACGGGGTCGGGGTCATCGATGGCGGACAGCAGCAGACCCTTGGCATCGGCCGGGGTCGACGGAGTCACGATCTTGAGGCCCGGCACGTGTGCGTAGAACGCCTCGATCGACTGCGAGTGGTACATCGCTCCGTGGATGCCGCCCCCGTAGGGCGTCCGTATCACCATCGGGCAGGACCACCGACCGTTGGTGCGATATCGAATTCGGGCAACCTCGGAGACGATCTGGTCGAACGCAGGATGGATGAAGTCGGCGAACTGGATCTCCGCGATCGTCTTGGTCCCGGTGGCTGCGATGCCGACGCCGAGGCCGATGATCACAGACTCGGCGAGCGGAGTATTGAACGAACGGTCGGCTCCATAGGCGTCGGTCAAGCCCGCCGTCGCCTTGAAGACGCCGCCCTTCGGATCGGCGACGTCCTCACCGAAGATGACCGTGTTCGGATCCCGTCCCATGGCGTAGTGGAGTGTGCGGTTGATGGCGGTGATGAGGTTGATCTCTTCGCCGATCGGGGCCGCTTCCACGAACTCGACCGGCGTCGAGGGGACGATCGGGTTCGCATAGACGTTGCTGGTTGCATCCGTTGGATCGGGGGCGTCCTCCGCCGCGGCTACTGCGTTGTTCACCAGGGCGGTGACCTCTGATTCGAGCTTCGCCTCGGCCGTTGCGCTGAGGGCTCGCTGCTCGACGAGATACTGTCGGAAGGTGGGGATTGGGTCCTTCCTGCGCCAGAGTTCGACTTCTTCACGGGTCCGGTACAGCTTGTCGTCGTCGTCCGACGTATGGGCGTAGTAGCGGTAGGTCTTCGCCTCGATGAGCGTTGGGCCGTCACCTGCCCGCGCTCGCTCGACGGCGGCGGAGGCGGCGGCATACATCGCGATGATGTTGTTGCCATCGACGACCACGCCCTTCATGCCGTACCCTTTGGCGCGGTCGGCGACCTGGCCGGCGACCTCTTCGTCCGCGGGGACGGAGATCGCGTAGAGGTTGTTCTGAATGAGGAAGATCACCGGCAGCTTGTGGATTCCGGCAAAGTTCATCGCCTCGTGCCAGTCGCCTTCGGACGTCGACCCTTCGCCGCCGGAGACGTAGACAACGGCGTCGGTGCCGCGCCGCTTCAACTCATAGGCCACACCGACCGCATGCGGATACTGCGTGGCGATCACGGACGAGTGGGTGAAGAGGTTCAGATCCGGTTCCGACCAGTGGTTCGGCATCTGGCGGCCACCCGACGCGGGATCCTCGGCCTTCGCGAACACACCCATGAAGACGTCTTTCGGTGTGACACCGAGGCCGATGTTGAAGGCGATGTCGCGGTAGTACGGAAGCGACCAGTCCTTCGTCGGGTCGAGCACCGCGGCCAAGCCGATTTGGGTTGCCTCGTGACCGGAGACCGACACCACGAACGGCACCCGGCCCTGCCGGTTCAATGCCCACATCTTGTCGTCGAGTCTGCGCGAGATGAGCATCTTGCGGTACAGGTCGACGAGGTCGTCGTTGGTCAACCCGAGGGCCTTGTGGTCGAAGTCCAGTGTCACGGCGCTCCTCTCACTGCGCGGCGCACTCGTGTCTGAATCGGCGGCCGCCCGCCTCTTCGATTCTCCGATCGACAAACCGAAGGGCCGCTTCGTTGGTGTTGACGCCGTCGGTATCAACGGTCTCGAAGACGGCCATGAGGTTGTCGTAGATGCGGTCGACCATCTCAGCGGCACGTTCCGGGGAATACCCGTCGGCTTCGACCGCGATGTTGATCACCCCGCCGGCGTTCACGACGAAGTCGGGTGCATACAGGATCCCGCGGTCGGTGATGGCGTCGATGTCCCAGTCGACCGCGAGTTGGTTGTTCGCCGATCCCGCGATCGCCGTGCAATGCAGGCGGCGAATGGTCTCTTCGTTGAGCGTCGCTCCGAGGGCGCAGGGGGAGAAGACGTCGCACGGGACGTCGTAGATATCGTCGAGGGACACCGCGGCCGATCCGTACGCTTCGACCGCGAACTCGACGGCGCTGCCGTTCGGGTCGGTGACGACGGTTTCGGCACCAACCTCAGTGAGACGCCTGACGAGGTCCATGCCGACCTTCCCAACGCCCTGGACGGCGACGCGGCGCCCGGCAAGGTCGTCTGATCCCCACAACCGTTCACCGATGGCGCGCAGGGCGGCCATCACCCCTCGTGCCGTGGCCGGTGAGGGGTCACCCGAACCGCCGAGGTCGAATGGCAACCCGGAGACGTAGGGAGTCTCTTGCGAGATGAGGACCATGTCCTCGACCGTCGTGCCGACGTCCTCGGCGGTGACGTAGCGTCCGCCGAGCGCGTCGATCTCGCGTCCGTAGGCGCGGATCAGGTCCTCGCTCCACAGCGTTGCCGGATCACCGATGATCACGGCCTTGCCGCCGCCGAAGTCGAGGCCGGCCGCTGCAGACTTGAGAGTCATTCCCTTGGCGAGGCGAAGGACGTCGCGCAAGGCTGCGTCTTCGTCTGCGTACGGATAGAAGCGGGTCCCACCGAGGGCGGGACCGAGGGACGTGTCGTGGATTGCGATGATCGTTCGGAGACCGCTCGCGTGGTCTGCACCGAACAACACCTCTTCATGCGTTTCGGTGCCGATCGCTTCGAATACTCCCAACGGGGCTCCTTTCGATGCGACGGGACATGCCGCCGCTCGAGGTGCACCAGCGATTCTAGTTGGGCGTTCCCGGGTCCGTACCCAGACCTGTCCCGGTACCATCCCTCGATGATCAATACCGCCTATCTCCGGGTCTACGTCGAGGACGACGGGACCGTCGCGGTGCGAAAGGCGGCGAAGGGCAGCCTCCACGCGCCGATCCACTCCGACGGGCGGTTCATCTGGGACGAGCCGACCCGGGAGGATTCGTTTACGGCGACATGGAACGGGGCCGCCTACGTCTGCCCACGCAACGCGAGGCTGCGGATGATCGAAGGGGCGCTTGCGTTCTCGGCCACGTATCCCAGGATTCCGCTGCTGGACGAAGACGAACGCGAATCGTTCAAGGAGGAACTCGCCGGTCTTCGTGCGGAAGACCGCAGGAGTTACATTCTCACGTCTCCGTGGCACGTTCCGCTGCGCTGGTTCGGGGCATTCAGCCCGTCGGAGCGGGAACTCTTCGACCGACCGGAAGGGCTTGGCATCCGCTACCGCACCGGACTCGGCGAGGCGATCGATCGGATCGACTGGGCGATCCGGGTACTCGACGGCGCAGGGTTCTCTGAACCGGTCATCGATCAGGTCCGCGATCTCGAGCGGTGGCTTGCCGACTTCGAAGCGGGATCGATGCTGGAGCTCGACTACGGCACCGTGGCGTCCCACATTCCCAACGGCGACCTGACCTTCGACGAGTCCGCGATGGACGTGCGTGAAAGCCTCGAAGCGCTCGAGCTCGGCGATGGTGAGGCCTCTCGCACCGCATATGCCCGGGTGGCGACCCGATGGGCAAGTCGCCAGGCGCTCACCTTCTCGAACTAGCCGGTCCGTGGTGACGCCGGGGGACCCACCAGGTCGGTATCCTGCTGCCGAGCCCGAAAGGATCGTGATGACCACCGACTATCCACCCGTCCCTGATCCCGTTCCCTCCGACTCCCGTGGCTGGGCGGCAGCGGCCCACCTCGGCACCTTCGTCGTTGGCTTCATTGCCCCGCTGGTGATCTGGCTCATCAAGCGTGACGACGATGCGTTCGTCGAGTATCACGCCAGGGAGTCGCTCAATTTCCAGTTCTCGCTGATGATCTACATGCTCGTGTCGTTTCTCGCGATCCTCATCCTCGTCGGCATCTTGATGGTCGCGGTCGTAAGCATCTTCGCCTTCGTGGTGATCATCGTCGCCGGTGTCAAGGCGGCGGGCGGCGAGTTCTATCGGTATCCGTTGACCATCCGGTTCATCAGCGGCCCGTGAATCCCGACGCTGCCGGTTGGAAGCTCCTCCTCGGCTACGTCGCCTGGCTGTTCGCCTCAATCGCCATCGCCTTGATCCTGGCGCTGCTCGTCGGTTCGATTGTCTCAGTGGTGGGTGTCGACGCCCGGTCGACGGCGCACCAGCGCGTCGTCGAGGTGGCCGGCATCGGCTTCTTCGCGGCACTGGCCGCTGCGCCGTTCATCATGCGTATCAGGTCGAATCGGACCGATCCAGACGCTACAGACTGACGATCAAGGCTCCGTTGAGGACGCCGACGACGACGGTGTCACCGGATGCCGTTGCGTGTCCCGCACCCCAGACGACCTCCGGTCCGTGTGATGCAATCGGGATCGTCATCTCGGACGGGTTCTGGGTGCGGTCGACGACAATCGGCAAGCGCTCGGAGGCGTCGGAACGCACATAGGCGATGGCGTCCGCGCTTCGAGTGACGATGCGGCTCTGATCCCCGCGGCGCCACCGGGTCAGGGTTGAGCGACGGATCGCCGTTCTCAAAGCGCTCGGGGAAGATCTGATACATGACCATGTCGCGAGACCACGATGGAGTGACAACCGTTCGGGTCGCAGAACGATCGACCGTCCATCGATCGAGACGCTCCACGGCATTGCCGATCCCGGCGGGGACGCGGTTGACGGGGCGGCCGTCCAACGTCTCGAGAGCGAACGCGTATCTCATACCGTCCGCGACCGCCATAGCCGTCTCTCACATCTGGATCGATTGCTCGTCGAAGATGCGCTCCATGGTGTGACCGCCTCCGTCGTCGGTGACTACGGAGGCGCGGGCAAGCGACGGTTCGGTCACGATCCTGAATCGGATCCGCCCGTCCGGTTCGACCGAGAGGTGCACAGCGTCGGACGGGTCGAATCGGACATCCCACGGATTCAGATCTCCAGGAACACCGTGGAACAGGTGGTCGGGGAAGTGCGGCATCGCGCCATTCTGCCAGGGAGGTCCGGCACCGGGAGATCCGGCTCGAAATCCGTCAATGGAGGTACCTACGATGCCTCGGTGTCTCAACTCGAACTCCCCGAACTCGCCGATGCCGTCTGGCGCCCACTCACCGCGGACGATGCCGACGCGATGTCCGCCCTTCAGCAAACCTGCTTCGCGGTGGATGGCGGACACCGGATCGTCGCAGCCGAGATGCGCGAGGAGTTCGACCGGTTCGGCGAAGACGCACCGGTCTGTTCGGTCGGCGCGTTCACCCCTGAAGGAAGGTTGCTCGCCTTCGGATGGGCGCAGGTCCCGCAGAGCGGCGTGACCGAGCACCGCGGGTTCGTCTGGATGGAGATCGACCCGGAGTACCGGGGCGCGATCGAGGACGCGCTGCTCGATTGGGTCGAGGACGCAGGCTGTCAGAGGTTGCGGTTGTTCACCGATGGTGTGCCGACGGCCCTGTACCGATACGAGGTCTACGACTGGATGACCGACAGGATCGCCCTCATGGAGCGCCACGGCTATGGAGCGGTCCGGTACTTCACCGAGAACGTCCGCGACCTCTCCCTTCCGATCGACGACCGTCCCCTCGCAGAGGGACTCGTTGCCAGGGCGTGGTCGGCGCAGGCAGAGGTCGACGCCCTGGTCGTCCACAACGCGGCGTTCGCCGATCACTGGGGCTCGCAGCCCATCGAGGAGGACGCGTGGAAGTCGTACAACTCTGGTGAGTTCTTCCAACGGCACACGTCATGGGTCGTGTACGACGGGACGACTCCCGTGGCATACATCAAGTCGGGCAAGTACCCGCACGACTTCGAGGACCGCGGGAGAACCGAGTCGTGGATCGAGGCCGTTGGCACGGTGCGGAGCCATCGCGGCCGGGGGATCGCATCGACCCTCATTGCGATGGCGTTGAAGGGCTATCGCGACGACGGCATGGAATACGCGTGCCTCGGCGTCGACTCCGAGAATCCGACCGGCGCCAATCGGATCTACGAGCGTCTCGGCTTCGTTCCGGAGAAGCGCATGATGGCATTCAGAAAGGCGATCGAGTCCGGTTCGTGAGACCACGGGCCGGACGCGCCGGCCGCCGAGGCCGGTACCCTGTGGGTAGAGATCTTCCCGGGAGACCCAGTGGCCAAATACCCCAGTGAGTTTGAGTTCGATGTTCTACTTCGCGACGGGCGGGCGATACACCTGCGTCCCATCAAGCCCGAGGACGCCCCGCTCGAGCATGCCTTCTTCCAGCGCGTCGGCCCGGAGAGCGTCTATCGGCGGTTCTTCCAGGTCAAGACCGATCTCACGCCCGACGAGTTGAGGCACTTCACGAACGTCGACTACGTCGACCGGATGGCGTTCGTCGCGATCCGGGACGACGAGATGGTCGCGGTCGGGCGCTACGACGTTCTTCTCGACAAGAGTGACGACGAGAATCGGATTGCCGAAGTGGCATTCCTCGTCCAGGACGACTTCCAAGGCCGCGGTGTCGGTTCGTTGTTGCTGCAGCACCTCACGGTGTACGCACGGCTCCAGGGGGTCACCGAGTTCGAGGCGTTCGTCCTCGACGAGAACCGCGGCATGATGCGCATCTTCCGCAACTCCGGGTACAAGCTGGTACGCCAGTTGGGCGAGGGCGTGTACCGCGTCGAGTACCCGATCGAGTACTCCCTCGAAGCCCGCGAGGCCGAGTGGGAGCACGAGAAGCGCTCGGTCACGGCTTCGCTCATGCCGATTCTCGGTCCCAAGTCGATCGCGGTGATCGGCGCCAGCCGGAACGACCGTTCGATCGGCGGCCGTCTGTTCGGCAACCTCCTGGCTGGCGGATTCACCGGACCGGTGTTCCCGGTCAACCCGAACGCCGCATTCGTGCATGCGGTGAAGGCCTACTCGTCGGTACTCGACATCGAGGACCCGGTCGATCTTGCGATCGTCACCGTGCCGGCCCCGCTCGTCCACAACGCCATCGAAGAGTGCGGACGCAAGGGTGTCCGTGGTGTCGTGATCATCACCGCCGGCTTCGGCGAGGTGAGCGACAGCGGAGATTCGGCAGAGCGCGAACTCGTCAAGACAGCACGCCGGTACGGCATGCGTCTGATTGGGCCGAACTGCATGGGGATCGTCAACACCGATGAAGCCGTGCGCATGGATGGGCAGTTTGGTCCGACGTTCCCGCCGCAGGGCAACGTCGCGATGGCGAGCCAGAGCGGCGCCCTCGGGCTTGCGATCCTGAAGCAGGCCACGCAGTTGAAGATCGGCCTCTCGTCATTCGTCTCCCTCGGCAACCAGGCGGACATCAGCAACAACGACCTGATGCTCTATTGGGAAGACGATCCGATGACCGACGTGATCGTCATGTATACCGAATCCTTCGGCAACCCGCGGCGCTTCGGCCGCATCGCCCGACGTGTCGGCAGGGACAAGCCGATCGTTGTCGTGAAGTCCGGCCGTTCTCGTTCCGGGGCCCGGGCCGCCAGCAGCCACACCGGTTCGATGGCCAGCCTCGATGTTGCGGTCGACGCGCTCTTCGAGCAGTCGGGGACGATTCGAACCGACACCATGGTGGAGTTGTTCAACGTCACGGCGCTGCTCGCGAACCAGCCGCTGCCAACCGGTCCACGGGTCGCCGTGATGACCAATGCGGGTGGCCCCGCGATCCTCGCAGCCGATGCCCTCGAGGCGAACGGGCTCGAGCTTCCCGAGTTCTCGCCTGAGCTGCAGTCCGCGCTCCGGCAGCATCTGCCGGCAGAGGCTGCCGTCCAGAACCCGGTCGACATGATCGCTGCCGCGCAGCCGGGGAACTACGCCCAGACGATCGAGACGATCCTCGAATACAAAGAAGTGGACGCGCTGATGGTGATCCAGATCCCCACGGGACCCGACACGTGCGAGGACGTGGCCGCTGCCGTACACGCGTCGGTGGCGAACGGCGATGGGTCCATCCCCGTCGTTGCCGTGTTCATGGCGGCCGACCCCTCGTCGACGGATCCACTCGCCACCGAGGATCTCAAGATTCCGCTCTACGCCTATCCCGAGTCGGCGGCCCGTGCCCTCGGCGCTGCCTACCAGTACACCCGATGGCGCGATCAGCCGCCAGGGGAGTACCCCAAGTTCGACGATGTCGACCGGCCGACGGCTGAGCAGATCGTTCGCCGTGCCGTTGCCCGCATGGGCCCCGACGGCGGATGGCTCGAGCCGGAGGAGATCGGCAACGTTCTCTCGGCCTACGGCATCAGAAGCGCCCGCATGGCGGTCGCTACGACCGAAGACGAAGCGGCCGCGATCGCTGCGGACTTCGGTGGTCCGGTTGCGATGAAGGTGATCGCGCCGTCGGTCCTCCACAAGAGCGACGTCGGCGGTGTTGCCCTCGACCTTTCGAGTGACGAACAAGTCCGTGAGGCCTACCGCAGCGTGATGGGCGTGAGCGACGACGCCGAGGGGGTCCTCATCCAGGACTTCGTCGGCGGCGGCCGCGAGGTTCTCGTCGGTATGGTCGAAGATCCGCTCTTCGGTCCTCTGGTCGTGTTCGGGCTCGGCGGGGTCTACGTGGAGTTGATGAAGGACGTCGCGTTCCGGATCAATCCGCTGACCGATCTCGATGTGGACTCGATGATCGCCGACGTCAAGACCGCCAGGCTGCTCGAGGGCTATCGCGGCTCTGAACCGGGCGACATCCCGGCCCTGCGGGAGTTGCTGCTGCGTCTGTCGGTGATGATCGACAACATCCCAGAGATTGCCGAGATGGATCTGAACCCGGTCAAGGTTCTCGCACCAGGTGATGGGGCGATTGTCGTGGACTCCCGGATCCGGGTCCGCAAGGTCGAGGGAGCGCTGCTCCCCAGCCGAAAGGACGTCCCCGGGCGTCTCCTGTAGCGGATCAGTCGTTGGCGAGCTTGTCAACGGTGTGACGGCGGCGGTCCGATAGGCCGTGCATGGCGTCTGGTTTCTGGAACCCGTCGGCAGATTTCGCTCCATGAACTGCGGAATCTGCTTCGTGCCGATCCCGGTGCTTGCTGTGGTGGCGCCTGCGTGTTCGGATGACAGCGCCGCGCCATCGGTCGCGAGCCTCGATGACTCGCTCCTCGCATATGCGGCCTGCATGCGCGACACCGGAATCGACATGCACGACCCGGATCGTGCATCGGGCATGATCGACCCTGGGGACATCGACGCAGCCGGCTTCGACGCCGCCGATGCCGCGTGCAAACATCACCTGGCCGCTTTCGGTATCAGCGAGATCGAGAGTTCGTAGGGGATTGCACGCGGGCCAGGATCGGCGAGTAGCGTTATCGGATGCCGTCCGATCTCACTCCTGAAGACATTGACGCCTTCCTTTCAGCCCATCCGCGATGGCTCCGCGGCGGCGAGGCGATCTCGCGCACCTTCGTCCTCGCTGATTTCAACGAAGCGATGGGGTTCGTCACGAGGGTGGGCATCGCCTCCGAGGTGGCGGACCATCACCCCGACATCGACATCCGCTGGAACAAGGTGACCCTGCTGCTGACGACCCACGACCAGGCCGCCCTCACCAGCAAGGACCTCGACCTGGCCTCGAGATTCGACACGTTCGCCGCCGAGTGATGTTGCCGACGGGCTATCGAAGGGTCAGCACTTCGCATGCTCGCTGGAGCCAGTTGAGGAACGCTTCGCAGGTGCCGTCGATCGTGTGCGTGACGCGTTCAACCTCTGCGAACTGGAGCGTGGTCCTCACGAGTTTAGCGATGAGGGTCTCCCGTCCACAGGTCGTGGAAGCGTGCTCACGTCGCCACGGATGTCCTCGAAGTCCACGATGCGGAGGTCACCGGCAAGGGTCACGCTTCTGACCGAACCCGCTGTTGCGTCCGAGAAGAATGATCGGGGGCCGCCTGCCCGGTCGTCCGCGGTTGGGCCGGCGACCAGCAACTCGCACGAGACAGCCAGTAGGTCGGCGTTAGCGGCGATTGTACGAGACCCGAACACCACCTCGGAGCAGTCCGAGCCGTCACCGCTCGAGAACGCGAGTGGAGCGGTTTCCGTGGACGGCGATTCCACGGTGGTCGTCGTGGTCTCCGCATGCGACGACGTTGATACGGCACCACCCGTGACACCAGAAGTCGTCCCAGCACCGTCGGATGGGCCGCCACATGCGGCGCCCAACAGACACAAAGCCGTGATGGCTCCGATTGCACGGAGCAACCGGGAGCGTCCGGTGACCGTGGCCCTTCCAACGTACTCCGAGTTCCCGAAACGTGCCACCGGCGCCTGTATCACTTCCGGAGACTTGGTCGCCCCGTTGGATCATGCCAACGGCCCGCCCCGAACAGGCGGTCGGCACGATGTTCGACTGGTGATGCAAAGTGCCTACCTCGGCCTCGACGCCGGACCGTCCTGGATCATCCTCTCTGTGATCGGGATCGTCGGAGCGGTTCTCGGACTCCGCTTCCCCGAGGGGACTGGAGCGACGACTCGTCGGCCGTGTGGGCCCTCCGACTCTGGCAACGCGGGCTCGGGCCTGATGGTATGGCGGCAACCATTGCGGGAGCATCCATTCCATTGGCCGGGTTCGGCAAACGGGTGGTGCCCATCGAGCAGTCCGGCGGCGTACGGCGAGCCATCGTGACCGCCAAGAGGTGGATTCCGCCGGTACGTTAGAAACGGAGGTGAAGGAGACATGGGGATCCTGTGGGCTGCAGTGGTGGTGTCGCTTTCACTTCTGTGTTGGGGCGGACAGGCCGTCTCATGGTTCGCTCCGAGGACCGCCGTGAGGCTGACACTGACCGAGGCCGAGGGAACGGTCGAAGCGGCCTACTTCGCCGATGTTCGAGGCGAAGCACTGTGGGATATCTTGACGCTCTGGACGATGCCGGTTGCGGGGGTGTTGCTGCTCGTGGACGAACCGGCGTGGGCCTACTTCGGGCTCGTCGGCGGCGGAATGTACGCCTACTTCGCCGGTCGGGGAATCTTCACCCGACGCGCGATGCAGCACCGGGGCTATCGAATCGGCGCCGCGCAGAGCGTGAAGGTGGGGTATCTCTTCCTCTCCATCTGGGGAGTCATGGGTTTGATCACCATCGCGGCTGCCATCGTCGCTTTGTCATCATCGTGACTATCGCCAGAGACTGGGAGGAGAAGCCGTGGAAGTGACAATCGCTACCCGGCTGGTTGCACTCGTCGGACGCGATCTTCTGGGTACCCCTCCAGATCTCGGGCAGCATCGGGATGCTCGTCGGGTACCGGTGGGGGTTCCTCCTCGCTCTGGTTGCCTCCGTACCGTTCCGGCATACCGCGATTCCCCTGTTCATCTGGGACCGTGACCTCGGCTACTGCAAGAACACGTTGACGTATTGGGTGTCCTGGGGCGTGTTTCCCACTCTTGGAGTTCTTGAAGATGTCTGCTGCTTCGTCCGACTCCTGGAGTGGTGCCGGGCTCGGCGCTCGTGGAATCCGCGGTCAACTGCCGTCCACCCATGTCGCCGAGGGCTTCGCACTGCCCTTCTGCCGCGGCTCGGGAGTGGGCTGCAGCTGCGGCTGCGGAGTCGCCAGAGCAATGAGCCTCTATCGGTAGCCGGCCCGGGCGGGCGAGAATGCGATCTGGGTTCGGCCGGACTGTGTGGCGGTCCCATGCACGGAGGTGCCTGGATCAGGCGGTTCATTCCACTCGCGCTCGGGGTCACGTTCTTGCTCGTTGGATGCGGCGGCGGCGAGATGTCCTTGGCCGAGTACGTTGAACGCATCAACGTCATCTTTGACCAAGGTGTCGCGCACTATGAGAAGCTTGTCGCAAGTCCACAAGGGCTGGTACTCATTGCGGGTCAGGGGTCGCATCTCGGGTTCGCCGATCAGGGGTTGCAGCTCACCGACTTCACCCCGCAAGATTTGCACGTCGCTCTCGAACGGCTCGTAGAGATACAGGGTGAGGCGCTGGAGGCCGCCAAAGCCATCGATCCGCCCGAACAGATCGCCGATCTCCACCGGCTCTATTTCCGAGAACTGCCGATCGCTGAGCTTGCCGTCCGCGCCGGTACCGCGGCGGATTGGTACGAACTCTCGGAGAGCCCCGAGATGGCCGCCTATCGGGCCGCGCTCGCTGCAGATAATCAGGTGTGCGCAGAATTCCAGACCAAGCTCGATGCGACGGCCGCCCGCGGAGTGTTCGCCGATACGCCCTGGATTCCCGACGAATTGAAAGAGACGGTCAACTATGCGCTGGGTTGCGATTCCCTCCCCGCTCACCCCGAGGACGCCTACCGCCCGCCACCGACAACCGCCCCATAGACCACCAGGGACGGGAACGCACAACCCTCCAGCCTGCATCATTCGGGGAAGGAATCGACGTATTCGTTGACCACGCCGACTTGAAGACCGAGCACCGCTTCCTCCTCAGAAGGTCGGAGTTCATAACGCTCCACTATGCGATAGCGCGGAAGTAGCAGCGCAAGGGCCCCACCGCCGCCCGGGCACCAGCGCAGGGACGACTCGGATATGCTCTTTCGACGGAGAGGCACGTCCTTGTCAGAGCGGATCGATGTGAACGAGCCGGCGCAGTCGCAATCAATGAGCCAGCAACTTCGAGCGGCGCTCCGTGACACACTGCCCGCGCCCGACCCCAAGGGTGGAACCGGTGAGCCGAGGCCACACCTGGTGCGCTCGACTGTCTACGTACTCCGCACTCTGGTCGGTCTGCTGCTCGTGCTGCTCGGAATGGTGCTGCTGCTGGTCTTCGACAACGCATTGCTCGGGATGAGGGAGGACTTCGCGACGATCCAGCAAGCGTGGCCCGACTGGCTGGCGAACGGCATCCAGGCAGTGATCGTTCTCTTCATCTTCATCGCGATGATCGGTACCAATCTCTTTCTGCTGTACCGGAGGAAGTTCCGCCGCTGGATCATGATCAACCTGGCGGCGCTTGCGGCGTTGCTGCTCGGGGCGCTGGGGAGTCGGGCCGTGCTGGCATTCGCGACCTCCGACGCGCTCGAGAACGCCATCGAAACCACGCTGAGTGACGGACTCGGAAATGGCGGCCTGGCGGCGGTGGTGGCGGTGCTGACCGTGGGCAGCGTGTGGATCGGACCGAAGTTGCGTCCGTGGACGGTGGGATTGGTGGTGGCTGCAGCCTCGTTGACGTTCTTGGGCGCATCGACGTCAGTGCTGACTCTCCCCTTCGACGTCGGAATCGGGATCCTTGCCGGTGCCTTGGTGGCGCTCATCCTGAAGACCCGAGATCGGGCTGCGACCGCGACGGAAGTTGGCCTCGCCCTAGGGCGTGATCGTATCTCTGTGGCCGAGGTGGTGCGAGCGCCTATGGATGCCATCGGGTCGATTCCCTGGTATGTGACAACGTCCGATGGGGACGCGCTGTTCGTCAAGACGCTCGACTCGGACAACCGGGCCGCCGACCTCATGTCGCGCGCCTACCGCATGCTTCGGCTCCGGAGGGCCGGAGACCGGCGGCCGTTCTCTTCGCTGCGGCGATCCGTGGAACACGAGGCCTTCCTGTCACTCGCATCGAGCGCTCGCGGGATCCGGACGCCTCACCTCGTGACGGTCGCCGAGGTTGGTAGCGACGGCATGCTCCTCGCCTACCGCAAGCTCGAGGGCCGGTCGCTCGATGACTTCGATCCGGGGGAGATCACCGACGGCATGCTCGCTGATGTCTGGCGCCTGGTAGTCACGCTGCATGACGCTGCGATCGCCCACCGGGACTTGCGATTGGCGAATGTGTTCATCGCCGAGGACGACGTACCGTGGATCACCGGCCTCGGATCCGCCGAGTTGGCTGCCGGCGAGTCGCTGTTGGCGCGCGACTACGCGCAGCTCCTCGCATCGACGACGGTGGCGGTAGGCGCCGAGAGGGCCGTTGCGGCAGCTCTGAGTGTGGTAGGCGAGGAGGGCATCTCTGAAGCACTGCCGTGGATCCAGCCGCTTGCCCTCAGCTCGGCGACCCGAAGCGAACTCGGAAAGTCCGATGGGTACACGAAGCTCCGCTCGATCGCTGCCGCCGCGGCTGGTGCCGAGGTCACCTACGAGCGAATCGAGCGGGTGAAGCCCAGGACGCTGTTCGTCCTTGCGAGCGTTGCCATCGCTCTCTACGTGCTGATTCCTCAATTGACGGCTGCAACGAAATTCCTCGACGAGCTTCGCACAGCACACCTCGGCTGGGTGGCGGTCGTTGCCGTGATGTCAGCGTCGACGTATCTCGGGGCGGGCCTGGGCATGGTGGGGGCAGTTCCCGTCCGACTCCCGTTTTGGTCCGTCACGATGGCGCAGGTTGCCTCGTCGTTCTCCAACCGAGTGACGCCCGCCAAGGTTGGAGGAATGGCTACCAACGTGCGATTCCTCCAGAAGCAAGACCTCACACTGCCGATGGCCGCTTCGGCAGTCGGGTTGAACACGGTCGCCGGTCTGTTGGTCCACATCTCACTTCTCGTGTTGGCCGGCCTCGTCGCGTCACAAGATGTCGACCTGCCGGTCCCGGATGTGGGGACCACAGTGGTCGTCGTCACGGCACTCATCCTGGTGTCGGGACTCATCATGGTCCTGCCCGCGGGACGCAAGCTCCTGACGAAGTACCTCCTGCCCGCCCTGCGCGCTGGGGCTTCGGCGATCGCGGCGATCGCCAAGACACCCACGAAACTACTGGCGCTGTTCGCTGGGTCGGCGATCATCACCGTGAGCTACACGATCGCAATGGTCGCCTCGCTGAACGCGTTCGGGGTGGATGTATCGGTCGCGACCGCTGCCGTCGTCTATCTGGCCGGAGCCGCGGTAGCAACCGCTGCGCCGACACCCGGCGGGGTCGGTGCCACCGAGGCTGCGCTGATCGCGGGGTACACCGTTGTCGGCGTGGATGCATCGACAGCGTTCGCAGCCGTGCTGCTGTTCAGGCTGATGACCTTCTGGCTGCCGATCCTTCCCGGTTGGCTTGCCCTGGTCTGGCTGAACCGCAGTGGCCGCCTGTGAGCGAGGGTCGACACCAACACCAACTTCCAGTCGGCGCGACCAGACGCACCTGCACTCGCGGGTGGCCCCGCGCTCTTTGCTCCCACCCCGGGCGTCAGCGAGCTGCCAGGCACGCCACTGTCGAGTCGACGAGGCGCTCGATGGGTTGCCGATGACAGTTCTGAGCCGCCGGAGAATACGAAGGTAGGATCGACCCGAGGAGGCACCATCTCTTCTGAATCTGACGCGCGTGACATGGTCGGTGCCGCTGCCAGCGGTGCTGCCGCTCCACGCTCTGACCTCGGACAGATCGGAGAACGCCGCGTCGTGAAGATCGGCGGCGTGAGGTTCACGGGACGCCGGAGAAGACCCTCGGGCGAGAAGGAACCGCTTCCCCGCGAGTTCAGAGGCACGGGCACCTTCTGGGCTTTGGTCGCGCTCTCGGGTCTTGTCGTCTGGATCTTGCTCTTCGCCCTCGCCGGGTCGCCGGATTGGTGGACGCGACAAGACATGCGAGTGCTGCTCCGGTTGGAGGATATGCGGACGGACGCCGCCACCGCGGTGCTCAAGGGATTCAACCTGCTCACAACGGATGTCGTCATCCGCGTGCTGCGGTGGGGGATCATTCTCGCTCTGGTCTTCTACCGGCGGTGGCGCCACCTCGTCGCGGCGATGGCGGTCTTCCTCACCGTCGACTTGGTGTCCACCGGGATGGCGGCGGCCGTCGCACGCCCTCGTCCGCTGGTTGAGATCCTTGTTTCGTGGGAGGGGTATTCGCATCCGTCCGCGCCGCTGGCCTCGCTGGCAGCCACGCTGGGAGTAGTCGGCTACTCCCTCATACCGAAGGGCAAGTGGCGCAATCGGTGGTTCGTTCTGAGCGGGGTGCTGCTCTTTGTCGAGGTCTTCGCTCGGATCTATCTCGGTGTCGACCATCCATCGGACGCGGTCGTTGGCGCCATGTTCTCGATCGCAGCAACGGTGGTCGTCTTCAAGTTGTTCGTGCCCGACTCGGTGTTCCCAGTCGCGTATTCGCACGGGAAGTCAGCGCACCTCGATGTGAGCGGCAAGCGCGGAGAGGCCATCAAGCAGGCGGTTCAGGATCAGCTCGGTCTCGAGGTGACGTACTTGGGGTATGTCGGTCTTGCGGGAAGTGCCGGATCGACTCCGCTTCAGATGAACGTTCGCCGCGATCCAGACTCGCCCGAGGCGATGATGGTCTTCGCAAAGCTCTATGCACAGAGCCATCTCCGAGCGGACCGCTGGTACAAGTGGGGGCGCACGGTGGTGTATGGGACGCTGGAGGATGAGGTCCGGTTCACGTCGGTTCGACGCCTTGTCGAGTACGAGGACTACATGATGCGCGTCATGCGCGATTCGGGCATTCCCTGTGCGCTCCCGTACGGCATTGTTGAGATCACCCCCGAGCGCGAGTATCTGATCGTCACCGAGTTCCTTGATGGCGCCCTAGAGATCAGTGATGTGGAACTCACCGACGCTCAGATCGACGAAGGGTTGGAGGTGATCCGGAATCTGTGGGACGCCGGACTCGCTCACCGCGACGTCAAACCGGCCAACATCATGGTGCGCGACGGGCATGTGGTGTTGATCGACGTCGCTTTCGGTCAGGTGCGTCCAACGCCATGGCGCCAGGCCATCGATCTCGCCAACATGATGCTCGTGCTCGCCCTGAGCTCCGACCCCGAGCGGGTCTACAACAGGGCCCTTCAGTTCTTCTCGCCGGACGACGTGGCGGAAGCATTTGCAGCGACGCGAAGCGTGAGCGTCCCTTCACAGTCGCGCAGCATGTTGCGCACCGTCCGAAAGGACAAACGGATCGATCTCGTTCAGACCTTCCGGGATTTGGCGCCGCCGCGGGAACGGATCCTGATTCAACGGTGGTCGCACCGCCGGATCGCGATGGCGGTGGTTACGGTCATCGGAATCCTGATCCTCATCTCGTTCATCATCGACAACATTCGAGGTCAGGGATTCATCTGATGCGACGTCTTGTGGTCACAGCTTGCATCCTTGCACTGATCTCGGCGGGGTGTGCGAACCAGGAATTGGGTCGGAGGATCGTGGAGTGCAACGGTCCGTCCCAGGAATTTGGGACCAGCGTCATCCTCACCGCCCAGGCCGTCCCGGGTACCGAATACATTCCGTGCGTCGACGCGCTGCGGCCGGGGTGGGCATTCGAGCACGTGCAAGCGCGCAGCGGCCAAGCGTACTTCACGCTCGATTCGGATCGAATGGGTATGGAGTTTCTGCGAGTGACACTGCTGCCGTCGTGTGATATCGGGGCGGCAACCGAGGTCACATCGGACGAAGGAGATGTGACCCTCTCCATCGAGGTTCTGGAAGACAGCGCCGACTTTCCGATCGTGGTCATTCCGGTCGCGAACCGCCATCACAACTATGCCACGGCAGTCGTTGCCCACCTCATGAGTGAGTCGGTCAAAGGGCGCCATGTCACCGCGGCGCTCGATGAGTCGGATCGGCCGATCTCGGAGAAGATATCGTCCGCTCATGCCGCCGGAACACCGGCGATCATCGTCGACGACGTCGAGGTGGACACCGAGACCGTGAGTCTGCGTCGCGTTGGCGACGATGAGGATTCCGGTCTTGACCTTGATGCGGCACTCGCAGCGTTGGAAGGTGACATCGATGAACCGGTGTACAAGGCTCGTTGGTTCTACACCTTCGAGGGTGGCTGCATCCGATATGACATCGATGCCGAGGGTGAGGGGGCGCAGTCTGTGAAGACCGACGTGGCTCGCGCCATCGGGATGTACCCGATGGAGGAGATCTACGAGCTTGCTCGCCAGGCAGGCCTTGGGGGTCTTGAGTGACCGGCGGGAGCACATCAGATTCGAGCGCCGAGGGTGATGGAGCGGCGGACACACCGGGCGCTGCATCCAGTCGGGATGACAAGCTCGGAGGTCTTCCGTGGAAGCGGATCGTCCAGGCACTGATCTCGATTGCGATCGTCGCCGGAATCTTCCTCGGCGTGATGCCGCTCATCGCCGACTATGGGGATGTATTCGACACGATCCGAGCCATGACCGGCTTGGAGCTTGGTTCTCTTGTGGTGTTCGGCCTGTGGAATCTGATCACCTACTGGTTTGTGCTGACCGCTGCGTTGCCGGGACTCCGCCTCCGGGAAGCCGCGGTGGTCAATCAGGCTTCGACGGCAGTCTCCAACACGTTGCCCGGCGGTGGCGTGATCGGAGTCGGGGTGTCGGTTGCCATGCTCACCTCGTGGGGATTCACAATCGGATCCATCGGGCGCTCGGCGGTTGTGACGGGGATCTGGAACAACTTCGTGAAACTCGGCATGCCGGTGCTGGCCCTCGCGCTCCTTGCGCTGGACGGCCAACTCACACCCGCCCGGGTGGCGGCAGCTGCCATCGGAATCATCGTTCTGGTCTCCGCCGTCGTGCTCTTCGGTCTGCTGCTGCGAAGCGACCGGTTGGCGCGGGCAATCGGGCAGGGCGTGGGGCGCGTCGTCAATTCGGGGCGCAAGCTCCTCCGAAAGGAGCCGATGGAAGGTTGGGGCGAACGGTCCTCTGACTTCCGCACCGATACCATTGGGCTCCTGCGACATCGATGGCTGTGGCTCACGTTCGCCACGCTACTGAGCCATGTCTCGCTCTATCTGGTCTTGCTCATTGCCCTGCGCCATGTCGGCGTGTCGCAGGAAGAGGTGAGCTGGATCGCGATCCTCGCAGCGTTTGCATTCGTACGGCTGATCTCGGCGCTCCCGTTGACCCCAGGAGGAGTGGGAGTTGTCGAACTCGGATACGCCGCGGTGTTGACCATCGGTCTGGATGACATCACCAGTGCCCAGGTTGTTGCAGCCATCCTCGTCTTCAGGGCCGTCACCTATTTGCTGCCGATTCCGCTCGGCCTCATCTCGTATGTGATCTGGCGCTTGAACAAGAGCTGGAAGATGAGCGAGGAACAGCGGGCAGAACTCGCGGGTGATGCCTACGACTATGGACCGGAGGCCGCCGCCGAGACAGGCGGGTCCTAGCATTTCGTGCCGTCCAAGAGGGGTGGCGCGGGTGGGTGCGGGGGCGTGACGCGCAGGAGACTGCGGTGGAGGGCGCACTGCAGGCGGTGTCGGACGAGCGTCGGAGGCCCCTCGTGAGGGCGGAGGAAACATGAGTGCCGAAGTACCGCCGGCGGGATCCAGCGATCGGCTGCAGCTGGACCCGCTTCTGCACGACCATCCGCTTGCCTGGCGGGTCGCACTCGGCCTGTGGATGCTGAGTGCGCTGCTCTTCCTCGCACTGGCGATTCCCGCATCCGCCGACGCCGTGCAAGCGTTCGACGACATCGCATATCGCTGGGCGGTGTCGGCCGAGTGGACCCCGGCGGTCACGGTCGCGAAGGTCCTCAACTTCCTTGGCAGCGTCTGGGTTACCTGGCCGCTCATGATTGGGGTGGCTGCCTGGCTTGCCTGGCGCCGTCGTTGGGAGGCTTGTGCGACCTGGATGTCGGCGATGGTTGTCTCACAGGTCCTCATCGGTCCGGTGAAGGATGCATACATGAGGGTCCGCCCCCCGCTCCCGCTCGTTGAGACGACGAGCTGGTCATTCCCGTCCGGTCACTCCGTGGCCACGGCAACCATCGCTCTCGCTGCGGTGATCGTGTTGGTGAGGGCAGGCCCGAAACGACGCAATCTCGAGATGCTTGCCGCCGCATTCGTGGTCGTGATGGCGCTCAGCCGCGTGTATCTCCGCGCGCACTGGTTGACGGATGTGGCCGCAGGGGCGGCACTCGGGGCAGCGATCGCAATCTTCAGCGCCGCGATCATGCACCGGATCGACGACCGTCGCGGGGGAATCGGACGGTCGTAGCGGAACTGGCGCGTCCGCTGGACCGCCCTTGTTCGCCGCCACTCGCCGTCGAGCGGCTGCCACTCCACGGGCGGAGAGGTATCGGAGGTCGCCTCGGCCCGATCGCGGATCATCCTCAACATCTTCTGTTCCGTGATGAACGTGCCCGGTTCCGCCGGAGCAGTCATGACCGCGGTGGTAGGCGTGACATCGAACTTGGGTCGCCACCGACTCACCAACCTCGTCCCGCCATTATCGGCTGGATCCAGGGCAAGGCACCAACTCATCGACCCGTGTTCCAGCACGCTTGCGATCGAGCGTTCGCGATCGATCGAGTCAACCACGAATCCCATGTCCGGCATCATCAGGATCTTGTCATCGACTCGGAGATGCTGACACTCCGGGAGGATGCGGTCGGCGCTCGGTTTGGAGTCGTTGTCGATCCAGTCGTAGCTGTACCACCCGGCCTTGCTGTAGCCGATCTGAACCCGTCACGGCCATACCTCCAGCGGTGTCGCAGCGATGGTGATCGCGCGTGTGGCGGACCCGGTACCTGGGATCAGTTCATCGCCAGGCATCGACCGAGCGACCTCCAGATCGGTGGCTCCCCACCGCATGTGCCACGGCTTGATCACCCAGACATACATGCCCGACAACAGAGCGAAGATCACGAGGGATTCAGCCAGCCCGCCCAGCCACCCCAACCACGACACCAACCCCGCGATGATCGCGATGCCGGCAACGAAGACCGCCCCAACGATCACCATGATCATCAGCTGCGTTCACAGTGGCTTGTCGTGGGAGCGACGGCGCGGGTACGTCTCAGCATTCAGCGCTTCGGTACTGTGATCCAGAGGCTTTGGCCACCCGGCAACGATCCGGAACCGGAGGAGAACACTATCCGAGCGATCGTGCGGTCCAAATACGGCGCACCCGACGTCCTTCAATTCGAGGAGGCGGCAACACCCGCACCGAAGGACGGCGAGGTTCTGGTACACGTACGTGCGTCATCAGTGAACATGGCTGACGTCGACTACCTCCTCGGCCGGCCGAAGTTCGCTCGCCTCGGCACCGGGCTACGCGTGCCGAAGAATCGAGGCCTCGGGCTTGACGTGGCCGGTGTGGTGGAGGCGGTCGGCGAGAATGCGACGCGATTCCGACCAGGAGCTGAAGTCTTCGGGGACCTGACCGAGCACGGCTTCGGAGCCTTCGCGGAGTATGTGTGCGCCTCTGAGGATGCATTCGCCCCGAAACCGATCGGATTGTCGTTCGAGGCGGCCGCGGCCGTACCCCAAGCGGGAGTCCTGGCACTGCAGGGCATTCGCTCCAAACGGCCAGTCCAGCCAGGACAGCACGTGTTGATCAACGGTGCCGGCGGCAACATCGGTCCGTTCGCGGTGCAGATTGCGAAGTCTCTTGGAGCCGAAGTGACCGGTGTAGACAGCGCTGACAAGCTCGACCTGCTCCGCTCGATCGGCGCGGACCATGTGATCGACTACGCCGAGGTGGACTACACGAGAACGGGGCAGCACTACGACCGGATCCTCGACATGGCAGCGTATCGCACGATCCGGGAGTCGAGGCGGGCGCTGCGTGCCAAAGGTGTCTACGTTGCGGTCCCGGGATCGATTGCCGGAGTGTTCCGAGGTGCCGTTGTCGGACCGCTGACCTCGATGGCGGGCAGTCGCACAATGGGGATGCACATGTGGAAGCCGTTCAATCAGAGGGACGTGGCGTTCCTGACGCAGCTTCTCGAATCGGGGAACGTCGTGCCGGTCATCGACCGTACCTACCGGTTGAGCGAGGTTCGTGAAGCTCTCACGTATCAATATGAGGGCCATGCCCGAGGAAAGGTCGTCATCACCATGGGCGCAGGCGAACGGTGAGGGTTCGCAAGGTTGCCGAGATCGTGATCGGTGTGCTGTACGCCATGGGTGCGGCCCATCAGGCGGTGTACGTCCTGCCGGATAGCCGGGAGTTCTATGTCTCCATGGCCGCTCAGGCGTGGCTTCGACCGGCTCAGGTCTTCATCGAAGAGTTGCTTGTGCCGAATAGCGGAACGGTCACCGTCCTCGTCGCAGTGTTCGAGGCCACCCTGGCCATCGCCATTCTCTCTAGGGGAGCCGCGGTCCGCTGGGCATTGGTGGCCGGTGGTGTCTTCTCGATCGTCGGTGCACTGACGGGTAGCCCCGCCGAGACCGTCGGCTACTGCGCTCTTGCCGTCATCCACTTCTGGCTTGCCCGGGCACGCTGGGATGCATCCATCCAAATCGAACCGGATTCCTGACCAGGAGAGGGACTCGGCCGGGCTCGGCGCTGATCCGCCGTGTCCACGGCGAGTTGGTGTGCTTCGCGTTTGGTGACGGGAGCTACGCGAGAGTGTGCCACGTCCAGGCGTACCAAACGATCAGGCCGTTGAACACGAAACTCACACCGATCAGGAAGTTGTCGTACCAACCGGTATACGGCAGTCCGGCGAGATTGAACAGAACAAGGAGCACCGACACGACGATGCTCACCCAGCGGATTCCGGGATAGGGCACGGTCAGCGACAGAACAACCATGACGATCGGAACCAGCATGGCTGCAGCCGCCCCCAGCCACATCCACTGCGTTGCTTCGTGGCCGTCCATTTCGCCCGGTGTCATGTCCCCGGCGAACAACCGCATCACATCCCCGAGGAGGTAGGTCAGCATCAGCGCCACCCAGAGCCCCGAGAGGATGATCCTCGTATCCGCCATGATCCAATTGCCTCGTTTCCGGGCTGCGTTCTCGTCCACGGTAGCCGCGGCCATCGCTCGTCCACGTCCGCCCCCCAAGTGGACGATCGCGGTCATCACGTTCTCCGCGGCGGTCGAGGGTGTGCAGCCCGAGTTCGCTCGCATTGGCGCGCACTTCGGCGACCGACCGACAAGGACCGATGATTCGGAGCCGTCAGCCCCTATCTGTGGCTGCCTGGCTGAGCGAGACTGTGCACGCGCCGGACCTCGCGACTCCACAGGCAGTCACCGAGAACCTGATGAAGATGAAGCCATCCCGCACGCATCGGTACGGTGACGTCGCACCGCACGTCCCGGCGGGCAGGAAGCCAGGATCTCTTGTCGGATTGGCACCGGGGTGAAGAACCATCGCGTTGTGGTGTCACGACACGGCGGGCCCGAAGCGTTGCAGGTGGTGGAGGAGGATCTCCCCGAGCCACTGTGCGGCGAGGTTCGCGTGAAGGTGCTGGCTGCCGGAGTCTCCGCCTACGACCTGATGCACCGCCGGTCGGGTCTCCTCCCCGGGACCCCGAAAGTGCCGTTCACCCTGGGGCTGGACATCGTCGGCGTGGTGGACAAGCTCGGCCGGGGGGTCTCAGCGGTCGAGATGGGAGGCAGGGTTGCGGCCGGGCCGCGCCCTGAAGGGGGCGGCTGCGCGGAGTTCGTCTGCGTGCCGGCCGACGAATTGGTACCGGTGCCCGACGGGGTGGATTCTGCCAGGCCGTGTGTGTGGTGTCGGATTACCTCACTGCAGATCTGATGTTGCACCAGGCCGCCAAGGTCCGGAGTGGTGAGAGCATCCTGGTTCAAGGTGCGGCCGGAGGTGTTGGGACTGCGCTCCTCGAACTTGGCAGCCTGTCCGAACTGGAGATGTACGGCACCGCATCCCAACATAGCCACGAGCTGGTATCTGCCCTCGGAGCCACACCGATCGACCATAGGACGGAGGACTTCGTCGAGCGCATTCGCAGCCTGACCGGCAAGGTGGTTCTCATCCCGAGCACATAGGCGGACCCGGCTGCCGCTGAGGGGTCCGACCCGACATCGTGGGCGAGCCTCGGCGGTCTCCTCGCCTAGTCCGCTGCTACGGTGATTACGACCTTGCCCTCGGCATGACCACCGGCCACGACGCGCATGGCTTCGGCCGCCTCGCTCAGCGCGTAGGTGTTTCCGATGACGGGCACGACCTTCCCGGACGCGACGAGTTCGACGAGGGAGTTGAGGTCGTTCTCGTTTGCGGTCGACAAGAACGTTCGGAGGTTCTGGCTCACGAATGGGGAGGTCATCACGGCCTGGCCCATCGGGACCAGTGGACCGATCCATTTCCCTCCTGCCGTCCCGCTGTTCGGGATCAGGGTTCCGTTCGGACTCAATACTCGCCGACACTCGGCAAGCGAACGATTACCGACATTGTCCAGAATGAAGTCGTACCGGCGATCGCTCCGGGTGAAGTCCTCCTCGGCGTAGTCGATTACGTGATCGGCACCGAGGGAGCGAACCAAGTCGGCCTTCCCGACGCTGCATACCGCGGTGACCTCCGCGCCCAGTAACTTGGCGATTTGGATGGCGAATACGCCGATGCCTCCTGCGGCGCCGTTGATGAGGACGCTCTGTCCCGGCTGCACGTTGCCGACGTCGCGAACAGCCTTGAGGGCGGTCAGTCCAGAAACCGTGAGGACGGCAGCTTCCCCGAATGTGAGGTTCGCCGGCTTGGCGACGAGCCGGCTCTCCTTGGCGGCTGCATACTCGGCGAGGGCTCCCTTGCCATTGCCGAACACCTCATCGCCGGGCGCGAAGCGTGAGACCTTGGACCCGACGGACTCCACAGTGCCCGCTACGTCGAGTCCCGGGATGGGATTCCGAGGGCGCCGCAGGCCGAATCCGACCCTCATGACGTAGGGAATACCTTGCATGAGGAGGGCATCTCCGGCGTGTACCGAGGCTGCGCGTACACGAATCAGGACCTCGTCGTCGCGAATGACGGGCTTGTCCACATCTGCAAGTTCGAGAACGTCGGCGTCGCCGTATCCGCGTTGGACGATCGCTTTCATCGGTCTCTCCTTCGTGTCGGCGGATTCGTCCCCGACCGATCGTACTGACCTGGACGTGGGCCGCACGAGCCGCGAGATGCCACCCGAATCTCTTCACAAGAGTCTGAGCGAGTGGACTGCTGGGGGTCGACGAAGTGCCGATTCGCGAGCAGCGATTGCGGCTTCATGAGTCGTCGGCCTGCCGCTCCTCGGCGAGGGCCTTCCGGTACTTCCGCTGTTCGACCCCGCTGTCGCCGACCAAGTAGGCGACCACGTGGAACGCCAGGCCAAGACCCCAGAAGATCGTGATCCAGTAGGCCCACTGGATACCGTCGGCGCCGGTCATGAGATCGAGGATCCAGAGGAATCCGTTGATGACGACGAACACGCCGATGTGCCACAGCAAGTTCGCATAGCTCTGGGCACGTTTGCGCGCCCTCTCCTCAGGCGTGCTCGCGTCTGCGTCGGTCATGTTCGTCTCCTTCGGTCGCCACGGCCACCATGCCGGTCCGGTCACAGGTGCACCAGAGTCTTTCCACCCAAATAGCGAGGGATAGCGGTTCGCCCAACGCCATGCAGGATCAGGAGGGCTGTGATCATCAACAGGCTCGGCGTGGCATCATGACCGACATGACGATCCGCCCTACCGGCCGAGCGCCGACGACGGCCGTGCTGCACTCCGATATCTGATGCTGCTCTCTCGTTGGAGCCGACGAAGTGCTACCCCCGACCGGATCACTGCAGGTTCCAGGGGCGCGTGGTGGCTCAGGCGCCGGCGATCACCGTCCCGAGGCCCGCAGAGCGGGCTCGCCGGTACGCCTCGGGAAGGATTGCTGCGTATTCACCCCAGATTCCCAGCGCAACGTAGAGAATGGTCTCGTCATCGGATTGGCGTCCCGGGGTCCGACCGGCGACGATGTCGGGCCACTCGACCGCATCGTCCCGGCTCAGGCGTCCTGCGGCGATCAGGCTTACCATCTCCGGGATGCGGTAGCTGACGTATGCCCACCGATCGACGACGAGGCGAGCGGCCTCGAACAGCTCCTGGGCTACCTCTTGATATGAGCCGAGGCGGGCGACGAACGCCCCCGGCTTCAGCCACTCGGGCTCCACGTTGGTGGCGCTGCCGGTGGTGACGGTGACCACGATGTCGGCTCCCCTGACAGCTTCTTCGGAGAATTCGACCACGCGGATCTCCGCGTTCAGCACACCCGCCATGTCGGCGGCATAGCGTTCGGCCGCACCCGGAATCGGGTCGACGATTCGGATCTCGTCCAGATCGAACACGATGTCGAGCGCCTCTCCGTGGTGGCGGCCCAGTCCGCCCGCACCGAACACCGTCGCTACCCGGGAGTCGGGCCGAGCGAGGTGTTTCGCGGTGACCGCGGTCGAGGCTCCCGTCTTCAGGCCGGTGATCCAGTTGGCCTCCATGATCGCCACCGGCAGCCCGGTTGCGGCCTCATAGAGCAGCGCCTGCGAGTCGGTCACCGGCAAGCCGTGCTCTGCGTTGGCCTCGAAGAAGCTGAAGATCTTGACGTAGGCAAGGTCCTCGCCCTTCATGTAGCCGGAGAAGGGCTTGAGGAAGCCCTGTTCGCCGACGGCCATGTAGTACTTGTCGCCGGCCACATCGCCGATCGCATCGGCCGCAATCCCTCGCTCGGCCAGGATGATGGCCTCGGCCATCGTCAGCGAATGCTGCAGGTCGGCTTCGGTCAGGTACACGAGATCCGGTCGAGCGGTCACCCGCCACCTCCTGAGTCCCGGGCTCTCACCCGGCGCCTGATGATCGAAGGCAATGTAGCCGTCCGCGACCGGCGCTCGGTGATCCAAGGAACGAGGCCGGCCGGCCGCTATCCGGGCCTAGCCGGGGACCAGCGCCACGTCCGGGCGAGACGATCGGGCGGCGAGCACGAGGCCGAGAACAATGAGACCGATTCCGAGCCAGGCCCCGATACTCGGCCGTTCAGCGAGAACCACGACCCCGAGCAGGGTGGCCGTCACGGGTTCCGCGAGCGAGAGCGTCGCGGCGGTGCTCGAGTCGGTCGTTCGAAGCCCCGAGGTGAACAGCAGATAGGCGAGAGCGAGTGTTGCCAGGCCGAGCCACAGGACCATCACGGCCCCTTCGATGGTGCCGACGAAGGACAGATCCTGACTCAGCGCCACCGGGGCGAGCATCACGGACGCCAGGCTGAAGACCGCGGCGGTCGAGTGACGCACCGAGCCGAGCCTGGCCAACCGCGCCGCACTGACGATGTAGGTCGCGTACGACAGGCCGGCTGCGAGCGACAGGAGTACCCCCGTCCCGTCGACCTCGGCCTCACGCGTGGAGAACGCGAGGAAGGCAAGTCCCACGATCGCGGGGACCGTGGCCGCGACCCACCTGGGGTCTGGCCATTCACGGGAGAGAACCGCCTCGATCGCACCGACGAACACCGCCGCAGACCCGAGGGCGAGGAGTGTCCCCACAGCGACCCCTGTGCGGTCAACACCCGAGAAGAAGAACAGTTGGAACGCCGCTACTCCGAGAGCCGCGAACAGCGTCGCCGGTTGGATGAGCCATCGCCAGCCTCCTGAGCGCGACGCGGTGAGAGCGACCACCACCAGGACGGCGGTACCGATGAGGAGCCGCAATGATCCGACGGCGAGTGGACTGGCCGCTTCGGGCCCCAACTCCTGAGCCGTACCGGTCGTGCCCCACAAGACCGCGGCCAAGAGGATCAACCATGTGCCACGCATCAGTGGATCGTAGGGCGATCTGTCCGGACAATCCCGGGCATGGGCCCTTGTGGGCGCTGCTTCGAGATTGGCGCGCGGGTGGGAGACGGAACGTGAGGCACGGTCCCCACCTCCCAACGACTGCCGCTAGGATCGATCCACCGACACTCCGGACACGAGGGGCACACCATGATTCGCCTGATCAACGGTCTTCCCGACAACGCCGTCGGGTTCGAGGCCGTCGGCGAAGTTCGGTCCGGTGACTACAGATCGGTTCTCGATCCAGCCATTGACGCGGCCCTCGAAGAACACGACAGGATCCGGCTTCTCTACGTCCTCGGCGACGACTTCGACGGATACTCCGGCGGAGCGATGTGGGAAGACACAAAGATCGGCTTGTCCCGCTGGCCCAAGTTCGAGAGGATCGCGCTGGTCACCGATCACAAGGGCTACGAAGACGGTGTCAAGGCATTCGCATGGATGGTGCCGTGTGAGATCAAGGTCTACTCGGTGGCGGATCGGGACAAGGCGGAGGCCTGGGTCGCCGAGTAGGTAGCACCCGACACCAGGTTGATTTCGAGTCGATCGGGTTGTGACGTTACCCGACGACGTAGACGCGACCTTCGCCGGGCCCGACGTTCTCGATGCGGTGGAAGTAGCCGTTCGACGCCACCACCGACGTGTCGAGATGTTCGGCGCCGAGGGTTGTGAAGATGGGCCTCAGCACTGCATCCGACGGCAGGCCGGGAAGCCCGAAGTACCCGGAGTCTCGTTCCAGGTCGTAGTTGGCGAGGCACACATACCGGCGTGCGCCCGGCGGCAGGGACGGCGGATCCTGGGTCCAGGCTGCAATGCCTCGCAGCGTCGTGGCATCGGGTGGCAGGAGCCACCGCGTGGTCGAATCAGCAATGTCCGGCAGCACGGCCTCGGCGAACAGGCGCAGATCGGTGAGGCGCTCGAAGAGTTCGGTCGTTGGTGCCCCAGATGAAGTCGTCGGAGAACCGGGCCTTCGATGGGTAGATGTTCGAGTCGCCTTCCTCGTGGAACACGAAGAGCTTGGTGTACCGCTCGTTCTCCACCGGCTCCCAGTGGACGTCACGGATCTCGAACCCGAGGCCGGTGTACGACGGCATGTCGGGTAGTAGGAGGGCCGTGAAGAGACGTACCTCGTTGCCCGCCCGATAGAAGAGGTCGAAGCGTGGATCGTCCTTGTCCGCCGTCATGACGGTGAACGCCGGCGCCGTGGACCGTGTGGCCAGGTCGTCGAGATAGCGACGGAACCGGCGAAGGAACTCAGGGTCCCCGACGACGGTCGACTGGAGGTCGCCGAGGGTGACGTCGGCGAGGGAGGCTTCGAGGTGATCCAGTTCCTCGCCGAACTGGAAGACGTCCCTCGCCGGGAGGAACGTCTCGGCGAAGTAGGCGAACCACGGCGCCGAGGCAGTCTCCTGAACGAAGGTCTTCACCGCGCCGAGGATGTCGTAGTACTCGTCGATCTCGTTGGGAACGCCACCGGGCCGCATCTGCACGTGGGACATGTCCCCGCGCATGAAGTCGAAGTTCCCGACGTGCTGCACCGCCGCGTAGTGCCGGCACACGTAGTCCCAAACCTCGGGGCGCGGCCGATCGAAGTCGATCTGCCAATCGGCGTTGTCGTCGAGGCGTTCGTAGAGCTTGAACCGGGCCAGGGGAGAGAAGACCCGAGACATGAACTCCGGTTCGGCCATGACGAAGTCGGGCCACTCCATCCCGTGTCCGTCGGTGACCGTGTGGGCCGGGTCGGGGTCGACCTGTATCCCCCGGAAGGGCACGCCCATCGTGGCGGGCACGGGTTCGAGACCGAACCATTTCAGATGCTTGATCAGATCCACGCGGCGATCGATCCGACCGAACAGATCTCCCGGAGTTCCGAAGAGAATCGCAAGACGCGTGTCCTCGTCGAGGGCGTACAAAGTCTCGGTGCTGCCGGGAACGCCTACGACCGGTCACCGCTGGACCGCGGTCCTGGAGCCAGGCCAGGATGGATTCCTGCACTTCGTCGACGACGCCGTCGGAATGGTCCACGATGACGCGGTCTCGCACCTTCATCCACTCGAACAGATCGGGCGTGCCCAGCGCAACCTCGGAGAAGCGGTCCGTGTGCGGGATCACGTCCATCCCGACCGCCTTGCCCATGACGTGAAGGAGGTTCGACGTCGCCCTGAGCTGCTCCTCGATCATGTCGAGGTTCGGGGCATACTCGTACAACTCGTCGGAGAAGAACTCGTAGTTCAGGTTCCATCCTGCGATCCCGTACAGCGACTTCACGACGCCCGGTTCCCATATCGGGAGGAGTTGGATCGAGTCGACAGCCGCCGGCAGCGTGAGCGCATACTTGACGACTCCACCGATATCGCCGACGGTCCTGATATTGATGCCGACGACATTGGATCGCCGAATCCACCCCGAATCCGGCTCGGCGAATCGCGGTGATCGGATCGCGGGTGGCAACTCGCTGAGGGGTCGGACCAGATCGACGGCGGAGTCCGAGAGTGCGATCGAGACCGCATCACCGAACCGCTCCTGCAGGACTTCGAGCGACTCGGCAAGGGGCAGGGCGAGTGCGTCCTGAGGTCGGAGACCGACGGCGAAGGATGCGTCTCCCGATCGATAGGCCGTCGAGACCCGGGTGCGGAGCGTCACCCGGTCACGAACTCGACGTCGTAGTCCCGGGTGATGATCACATCGGCCATCGGCCGGTGCTGCGAGATGATCTCGTGCTCCTCCACGAGCACCTGCTCGATGAACGGATCGAACTCCTCACGCCCTCGCTTCATCCGATGCTCCATCGTCTCGAGGCGGTTGCGGGCGATGAACACCCGGTAGTCGACGTGCTCGCACAGCGACGTGTACACGCCCTCTGCGATCACGACGTCGGCGCCGGCGAGCGAGAGCGTCTCTTCGATGATCGCGTTGTCCTCATAGATGACGAGCGGCTTGGTGATCTCGGCCGCGCCTTCCTGGGCCGCCTGGAGGTGGGCGTCGAGCAGGTCGATCCTCACCTCGTTCGTACCGACCCATGCGAAGTTGGCACGCCGCGCGGCGTCGTTGAACCTCGGTGGCAGCACGTAGTAGTCGTCCTGTTGGAGGACGACGGCGTGAACGCCGCGTTCTTCGAGCACCTCGGCGAGGGCCTGCCCCGTCTCGGACTTCCCGCTGCCGGATTCTCCTGCGACGGTCATCGTGAACCGACGCTGCGACGCCTGGATCTCGTCGATCAACTGATCGACGATGACGGCCGCGGCTCGCCGATGTTCGTCGCCGACGAGGATGATGTCTCCGCGCATGTGGTGGCCTCTCTGCGGTGTCCTGCGCATTATCGAACGTGGCCGTTCGAATGTCACACCGGGCCGCGGCTGTCGCTGCGGATGGCTACCGGTCCGGGTCGCCACCGCCGGGGTCTCTCGATGGAGCGCCCGTCTCGTCTGCGTAGGCGGTTACCGCAACCCCGAGGGTGGGATAGAAGAACTCATCGCCGATCCGGTCATACAGGCCGTAGCTGCGCAGGCGATCCTTCACCGGACCCTTCAGCTCGGCGAATGCGAACTCGATATCCCGGGCCTCGAGATCATCGAGGAGGAGAGCGAGCATCTCGGCCCCTGTGCTGTCGATGTCGCTGATCGGTTCGGCCGCAACCACGACCCTGCTCACTCCACCGGGCGTCGCACCGATGGCGTCGCCGAGCTGTTCCTCGAAGAATCCTGCGTTGGCGAAGAAGATGGGTGAGTCGAACCGGAACAGCAGCAAGCCTGGAACCAGATACGCATCGGGATGGCGCTCGACATCGTGGTAGCCCTTGGCGCCGGTGACGCGACCGAGAATGGCGGTGTAGGGCCTCCACCGCTTCCAGATGAAGACCGCGAGCGAGACGCCGATCGCGATGAGGAGGCCCTCGAGGACGCCAACCAGGATGACGCCGAGCATCGCGATGACGGCCGCTGCGAAGTCGGTGCGGCGAACTCGTGCCAGCCATCGAAGCGTTGTCAGATCGAACAGGCCGAACGAAGCGACGATCACAACGGCGGCGAGAACCGACGAGGGCAGGTCGGCCAGCAGACCGTTGGCACCAACGAGCAGGACGATGATCGCCACCGCTGAGATGACCCCGGTGAGTTGGGTCTTCGCTCCCACCGAATCGGCGACAACGGTCCGAGACGAACTTGCGCTCATGGGGAATCCCTGGAAGAGACCTGCGGCGACGTTCGCCAAGCCCAGGCCCACCGCTTCTTGGTTCTGATCGACCCGATCACCGCGTTTCGCTGAGAAGCTCCGTGAGAGCGCCGCTGTGTCGGCGACGCTCACGATGGCGATGCCGAGCGCCCCGACGAGCAGCGGAACAAGATCGTCGAACGACACCCTCGGGAACCTCGGGCTCGGGAAGCCCGAGGGCAACACGCCGACCACCGAAACGCCCTCATCGGCGAGATCGAGCAGAGCGACGATCGCGATCGCCGCGATCACGGCGATCAGGACCCACGGGATACGCGGAGCGAACTGGCGGCCTGCCAGCATCAGCACAATGGCGGTGCCGCCGAGGAGCACCGAGGCGACGACGGTCTCTCCGTTCGCCACGCCCCGCACGAACTCAACGATGTCGGAGATGAACCCGTCGCCATCCGTGGAGAAGCCGAACAGCTTGGGGAGTTGGCTCACCAGCACGAGCAGCGCAATGCCGTTCAGGTAGCCGACGCGAACCGGCATCGAGAGCAGATCCGTGATCGTTCCCAGCTTCACGAGGCCAACAAGGATCTCCATCAGTCCGGCGAGGATCGCGAGCATGCCCGCTAGGGCAACCGCCTCCGCTGTGCTGTCTCCAATGACTAACGGGGCGATGATGGCGGCGATCAGCGGCGCAAGGGACGAGTCGGGCCCGAGGACCATGATGCGCGACGGGCCGAAGATCGCATACCCGATCAAGGCAGCGACCGTCGTGTACAAGCCGGTGACGGCGGGGAGTCCGGCGAGCTCCGCGTATGCCATCCCCTGGGGAACGAGGAGCGCGGTCAGGACGAGTGCCGCCATCAGGTCCTTGCGCAGCCAGCCTTTCTCGTAGGTCCGCACGACCGTGATGCCGGGTACCCAGCGGGCAAGAGTCTCCACTACGCCGACCGCCACATCAGGCGCACGATCTCACTGGTGTCTTCACAAGGCATTGGCTGCGACCCTACTCAACACCCTTCCTCCAGACGAAGAAGATCGACGTCAACCGACGATTCTGGTCTGGCGCTCGTCGCCGGTCCGCGGTGCTGCGTCGCGCCGATACGCGTCGATCCAGCGGTCGACGAGCGATTCAGCCTTCCTCTGGTAGCGCGTTGACGCCGAGGTCGGTGAGCAGTGCCCTGACTCGTTGGTCGATATCGTTTCGGATGGCGCGGACTTCCTGGATGGGCTTGCCTGCGGGATCGTCGAGTTCCCAGTCGAGGTAGCGGACGCCGGAGAAGAACGGGCAGGTGTCGCCGCATCCCATGGTGACGACGATGTCCGTTGTGGCGATGACCTCGTCGGTCCATTGCTGTGGTGTTTGGGTGGCAATGTCGATTCCGATCTCGGCCATGACCGCGACGGCTGCCGGGTTGATCTGATCGGCGGGTTCTGAGCCGCCCGAGTAGACGCTGACGTTGTCGCCGCCGAGGTGACGGGCGAATCCCGCCGCCATCTGTGAGCGTCCCGCATTGTGGACGCAGAGGAAGAGAATGCTTCTCGGGGTGTCGTTCCGGGTTGTCAACGGGTCTCCTCCGATAGGTGGCGAGAGGTTGCCAGGTTAGTCAATAGTTCAACAGATCTTGACATGTAGCGGATGGGTGCGATACGATCGCTACATGGACACTTCAATGGTTCTTGAAACGACGGATCTGGTGTCTCGCGCGGAAGTGTTGAAGGCGGTTGCGGATCCGACGCGGCTGGAGATTCTGGAGATGTTGTCTCCGCAGATTCGGTGCAACTGCCACTTGCAGGAGCATCTCGACCTCGCGCCGAACCTGTTGTCCTACCACTTGAAGGTGCTGCGCGACGCTGGTCTGATCGTTGGTACGAGGCGCGGTCGATGGGTCGACTACGCGCTGACGAGCAACGCTCGGGACCTGTTCACGGCAGCGTTGCCGGAAGGCTTGAGGTCGTGACGACCGCGCTTCCTCCTGCGGATCGGAAGGCTCGGCCTTCGCGGTTGTGGGGTTCGGCTGCTGCGCTGGGGTTTGCATGGGTGGTCGGCTATGCGGTGAACGGGAGACTGTGGGACTGGGTTGTCTACGACCTGGTTGGCCTCGACCCGGACAGTCGCCTCGGAGCGTCGATTCACTTCTTTGTCTACGACACGACCAAGATCCTGTTGCTGCTCGGCGGCATCGTCTTCATCGTCACCGTCCTGCGCAGCTTCGTGACGATCGAACGCACCAGGCGGCTTCTCGGAGGGAGGCGCGAGGGTCTCGGCAATGTGGCGGCAGCGGGACTCGGAGTGGTGACGCCTTTCTGTTCGTGTTCCGCCGTCCCCGTGTTCATCGGATTCGTTGCAGCCGGGGTGCCGCTCGGGGTGACGCTCAGCTTCCTCATCGCGTCACCGATGGTGAACGAGGTAGCCGTGATCCTGATCTTCGGGCTGTTCGGCTGGAAAGTCGCCGCCGTCTACGTCGTCTTCGGCCTCATCGTCGCCATCGCCGCCGGATATGTCCTCGGACGTCTGAACCTCGAACGCTGGGTGGAGCCGTTCGTGTTCGAAACGAAGTTGCGCGGCGAGGTGGTTGAACCGTCGACCGATCTGCCGTGGGATGACCGTATCGCGATGGGGTGGCAGGAAGTCAAGAGCATCATCGGCAAGATCTGGCCCTACCTCCTCGTCGGCATCGGGATCGGTGCCGTCATCCACGGCTGGGCACCTGAAGACCTCTTCGTCGATCTCGCGGGCGCCGGCAACCCGCTCGCCGTACCGTTCGCAGTCATGCTCGGCATCCCGCTGTATTCGAACGCGGCAGGCATCGTCCCCCTCGCGGGAGCGCTCGCGGACAAGGGCGTCGCACTCGGAACCGTCCTGGCGTTCATGATGGCGGTCGTTGCGCTCTCACTCCCCGAGATGATCCTCCTCCGCCGCGTCCTGCAACCCAGGCTTCTCGCAACGTTCGTAGCCATTCTCGCCACCGGCATCATCGCTGCCGGGTACCTGTTCAACGCCATCATCTAATCACCAAGGAGAACGCGCATGAAGATCGAAGTTCTCGGATCGGGCTGCAAGAACTGCAACGCCCTCGAAGCCGCAACCCAACAAGCCCTCCGACAACTCGGCATCGACGAACCGATCGCCAAGGTCACCGACTACGGACAGATCGCCGCATACGGCGTCATGTCCACCCCGGCCCTCGCTATCGACGGCGATGTCAAGACCACGGGACGCGTACCGACCGCCGACGAGGTCGCCGACCTGATCACGGCCGCCTTGTGAGATGACCAAACCAGCCACTGACGACGCTCGTGTTGTTGGCAAGCTCTCGACGCTCGACCGCTTCCTGCCGGTCTGGATACTCATCGCCATGGCTGTCGGGCTTCTCTTGGGGAGGACGTTCGGCGGCCTGAATGACACGCTCGACACGATCAAGATCGACACCGTTTCGCTGCCGATCGCGATCGGCTTGCTGGCGATGATGTACCCGGTACTCGCCAAGGTGAAATACTCGAAGATCGGGGAAGTCACCGCCGACCGCCGACTCATGGGAACCTCCCTGTTCCTCAACTGGGTTGTCGGTCCGGCGGTCATGTTCACGCTGGCGTGGATACTGCTCCCCGACCTACCCGCCTACCGCACCGGACTGATCATCGTCGGATTGGCGCGCTGCATTGCAATGGTGCTCATCTGGAATGACCTGGCGTGCGGCAACGGCGAAGCAGCCGCCGTCCTCGTCGCGCTCAACTCGGTATTCCAAGTGTTCGCCTACGCGATCCTCGGCTGGTTCTACCTTCAAGTGCTCCCCGACATGCTCGGACTCGACGCCGGCGCAGCCCTCGACATCTCGATGTGGGCGATCGCGAAAACCGTCCTGATCTTCCTCGGCATCCCCCTCGTTGCCGGCTACCTGACACGGATGTGGGGCGAACGCGTCAAAGGTGTTGACTGGTACGAGCACGTGTTCCTCCCCAAGATCGGACCCGTTGCCCTCTGGGGACTCCTCTTCACCGTCGTCGTCATGTTCGCCCTCCAAGGCGAGACGATCACATCGAAGCCATTCGATGTCGTCCGTATCGCGATCCCGCTCCTCGCCTACTTCGTAATCATGTGGTTCGGATCGTTCGTTCTCGGCTACCGCATGCACTTCACCTACGGCAAGAACACGGCCATGGCATTCACCGCTGCAGGCAACAACTTCGAACTGGCAATCGCCGTCGCCATCGGCGTATTCGGCATCGCATCAGGCGAAGCCCTGGCCACCGTCGTCGGGCCGCTCATCGAAGTCCCCGCTCTCATCGCACTCGTCTACGCGGCGCTCTGGGCGCGCCGCCACTACTACTCAACACCCACGAGTGCCAACGAGGTCGAACGACACACGGATCCAGATCGCACGTGACCGACCGACAAAGCCGACGCCCGATCGACCGGTTCGACTCGCCGGCCTGCCGCCGATCCCACACCTCGACCCGCTCAGACTCAGTGAACACCGGCACAACAACCTCCTCGACAAGAGACAACCCCTCCCGCCGAGAGTGTTGCGTCCACCCTCTGAGATCGCAGGCTCTACGGGCGGCCTCTCAGCTGCACGGTCGGTGCCACTCGCTGACCGCCGACCAACGTGGCACGTGAACATGAGAATCCCCTCTGCCCCATCTTTGTAGCCTGCGATTGGAGTCAGGGCTGTCAACCTCTCAACCCGGCGCGGGATGTGCCCGGCCGGACGTCCGCTGCAGTTGTGGCGTGCTCGAGTTGTTTCCTCGCCCCGCGTTCGCCCCCGCGACGGCCATGTCGGGGTTTCGACCGCACCCTGGAGATGAAAGAAACCCTTGCCGTGCAAGGGTTTCGGGTGGTGGTCAGGGGCAGGGTCGAACTGCCGACCTCTGGTTTTTCAGACCAGCGCTCTACCAGCTGAGCTACCTGACCGGGAGACACCTGCGCCCGGGTCGAGACCCGGGCGGGAGTATCTGGCGGGAGCGACGGGATTTGAACCCGCGACCTCCGGCTTGACAGGCCGGCGTGAACTCCAGGCTTCACCACGCCCCCGAACGTGCCCCCAGGGGAATTCGAATCCCCGTTGCCGCCTTGAAAGGGCGGAGTCCTAGGCCGCTGGACGATGGGGGCAGGGCCCCGAAAGCATAACGGCCTCGGATAGGCAGTGAGCCCTGGAGTATATCCCTCAGAATCCCTTGTGAACAGACGGAGTAGAGTCGTCTTTCCCGGACGTCAGGGCCATCCGGCCCTCCCCATCAGTGGACACACCACTTAACCTGCGCCTATCCGTTCGCGATCTGGAGGTAGCTGTGGCCGAAAACACTCTCGAGAACTTGATGTCGGAGGAGAGACTCTTCCCGCCGTCGGAGGAGTTTGTCGCTGCGGCAAACGCCGGTCCGGAGATCTACGAAGAGTCTGAGGACTGGGAAGCCTGGTGGATGAAGCAGGCACTCGAGCGCATCAGCTGGTACCAGGAGCCGACCGTCGGCCTCGACGACGAGAACGCTCCGTTCTTCAAGTGGTTCGAGGACGGGAAGCTGAACCTCTCCTATAACTGCCTCGACCGTCACCTCGACACCATCCCCGACAAGGTTGCGTACCACTGGGTCGGCGAGCCCGGAGACACGCGTGACATCACCTTCAAGGAGCTTCACGAAGAAGTCTCGAAGTTCGCCAACGGACTCAAGTCTCTCGGCGTCGAAAAGGGTGACCGGGTCGCCGTCTACATGGGCATGATCCCCGAACTGCCGATCACGCTGCTCGCGTGTGCCCGCATCGGTGCGATCCACTCGGTCGTGTTCGGCGGATTCTCCTCCGACTCGCTTGCCGACCGCATCCAAGACGGCGAGGCAAAGGTCCTCGTTACCCAGGACGGCTCGTGGCGCAAGGGCGGCATCTTCCCCTTGAAGGATCATGCCGATGTCTCCGTCGCCGCTTCCCCCTCAATCGAGAAGGTCGTGGTCGTCAAGCGCACAGACAACGACGTCAACATGACCGAAGGCCGGGACATCTGGTGGAGCGACCTGATGGCCGACCAGTCCGCCGACTGCGAGCCCGAGGTGATGGACGCAGAGGACACCCTCTTCGTGCTGTATACCTCCGGGACTACCGGCAAGCCCAAGGGCATCGTCCACACTCAGGGCGGCTACCTGACCGGCGTGACGGCTACCCACGATCTCGTGTTCGACATCAAGGACGACGACATCTACTGGTGCACGGCGGACATTGGCTGGGTCACCGGCCACTCCTACATCGTGTACGGGCCGCTGGCCAACGGCACCACCGGCGTGATGTTCGAAGGCGCCCCCGACTATCCGGGATTCGACCGGCTGTGGCAGATCGTCGAGGACTACAAGGTCTCGGTCTTCTATACCGCGCCGACGGCCATCCGTGCCTTCATGAAGTGGGGCGATCAGTACCCCGCCATGCACGACCTGTCGTCCTTGCGTGTCCTTGGAACGGTCGGCGAGCCGATCAACCCCGAGGCGTGGATGTGGTACAACGAGCACATCGGCCACGGCAACTGCCCCATCGTCGACACGTGGTGGCAGACCGAGACCGGCGCCATGATGATCGCTCCGCTCCCCGGAGCCCTCCCGACCAAGCCCGGTTCGGCAACGCGTCCGTTCCCCGGAATCGGCGTCACGGTCGTCGACGACGACGGTGTTGAGGTAGGCATCCCTGGAGGTGGCTTCCTCGCCGTGACTCACGCCTGGCCGTCGATGCTGCGCACTATTTGGGGCGACGACGAGCGCTATGTCGACACCTATTGGTCGCGCTTCGAAGGGATGTATTTCCCGGGAGACGGCGCCAAGCGGGACGATGACGGCTACTTCTGGCTGCTCGGTCGTGTCGACGACATCATGCTGATCGCCGGTCACAACATCTCGACCACCGAGGTCGAGTCGGCGCTCGTGTCGCATCCGGCTGTTGCCGAGGCGGCCGTCGTCGGACGCGCCGACCCGGTCACCGGCCAGGCCATTGCGGCGTTCGTCACAGTGCGCGGCGGAGTCGTGGGCGACGAGGCGCTGATCCAGGAGCTGCGCAACCACGTCGCCGAGTCGATCGGCCCGATCGCAAAGCCGAAGAGCATCGTGTTCACGGCCGACTTGCCGAAGACGCGGTCCGGCAAGATCATGCGGCGCCTGCTCAAGGACATCTCGGAACAGCGCCAGCTCGGCGATGTGACGACGCTGGCCAACGCAGACATCGTTGCCGAGCTCACGGCTGAGGCTGCAGGCTCAGAAGACTGACCGACCAGACGACCACGGTGCATCCACGCGGCTCCGGCCGCGTGGATGTCCGCGTTGGGCACCCGGAGTGGAGCCCGGAACATGTTCGCCAGGTCTAGCCTTTCCCTATGACCACGACTACCGAAGCGCCCCGCCGCGAGTACGTTGACGGTGCCACTGCGATCGTGCGCGGAGCGATCGACGCCGGGTGCACCTTCTTCGCCGGATATCCGATTACTCCCGCCTCCGGGATTCTCATGGCGATGATGCGTGAACTCCCCAAGGTGGGTGGTGTCGCCATGCAGGGAGAGGACGAGATCGCCTCGATGGGCATGTGCATCGGAGCGGCCATGGCCGGGGCGAAGTCGATGACCGCGACGTCGGGGCCCGGGATCAGCCTCTACTCCGAGAACATCGGCCTTGCGGTCATGGGCGAGGTCCCGCTCGTCGTCGTTGACGTGCAGCGCCTCGGTCCGGCAACCGGCGGGGCAACCACCGTCGCACAGGGCGACATCCAGTTCGTCCGGTGGGGCACCGCCGGGGGATACCCCGTGATTGTGCTCGCCCCCTCCAGCGTCCCCGAATCGTACGGGCTCACGGCCAAGGCCTTCGAACTCGCCGAGCGATTCCGTTGCCCGGTCTTCCTGCTGACCGACAAAGAGCTGGCCATGACGCTTTCGGCCGTCGACGTGGACGAGTACCCCGAGGTCGGGGTCGTCGACCGGGTCGAGAAGGACAGCGGCCTGCCGTACGCGTGGCACCCGTCCGACGCGGTCGAGCCGATGCGGCGCTATGGCGAAGGTGACCCTTTCCGGCTGACCGGTTCGACCCACGACGAAGGCGCATACATCACCAAGAACGCGACCAAGGTCGGGGCGCTCAACCAACACCTCATCGACAAGATCGAAGCGCACCGGGACGAGATCGAGATGGTCGACGTCGATTCGGAACCGGGGGCCGACACCCTGGTGATCTCCTACGGCGTCACCGCCGGCGCCGCGCGTGCCGCAATCTCCAAGCTTCGGTCGGAGGGAGTCAAAGCATCAGGGCTGGTGGTGCAGAGCCTCTGGCCCATCCCGGAGACGGCACTTGCCGCTGCATTCGAGGGGATCGACCGGATCATCATCCCGGAGCTCAACATGGGCCTGTACCGGCGAGAGATCGAACGCATCGCAGGAGACCGTGAGGTGCTCGGCGTGAACCGGATCGACGGCACGCTGATCACCGTCGACGAGATCGTCGAGGCCGTCCGATGAGCACGATCACGATCACACCCATCGCCACGTTCCGCACCGACGACCCCTACCCGTTCTGCCCGGGGTGTGGCCACGGGCCGATCCTCGACCGCCTGAACGAGGCGATGATCAAACTCAAGCTCGATCCGGCCAAGGTCGTGATCGTGTCCGACATCGGCTGCTCCGGACTCTCCGATCAGTACTTCAACACATCGGCGTTCCACGGTCTTCACGGGCGGTCGGTCACGTACGCGACCGGGATCAAGCTCGCCAACCCGGACCTCGAGGTGATCGTCATCATGGGCGACGGGGGGACGGGCATCGGCGGAGCGCACCTGCTTTCCGCGGCACGCCGCAATATCGGGATCACCGTCATCGTGATGAACAACCTCAATTTCGGCATGACCGGCGGCCAACACTCGACAACGACCCCCGAAGGCGGCATCACGTCGACGACCCCGTATGGCAACCTCGAACACCCCCTCGACATCTGCGCCACGGTCGGTGTGAACGGTGCCGCATACGTCTACCGCGGGTCGTCCTTCGATCAGGACCTCGCGGACCGGTTCATCGCTGCGATGACGACGCCGGGATTCGCGCTGCTCGATGTCTGGGACCTGTGCACCGCGTACTACGTTCGGTCGAACAAGTTCACCCGGGCCGGGATGGAAGATTCGATGCGGTCCTGGGGGATGGAACCCGGTCTCCTCTACGAGCGGGCAGTGACCGAGTACGCGATCGGTTACCGGGCCGCTCACGTCTCGGACAAAGGGTCTCCGATTGCCGGCGCCCGGCCCGTCCCGGTTGACCACGACCACACGCTGGATCGGCCGATGTCGATTGTCATCGCTGGATCCGCAGGCGGAAAGGTGCGCTCCGCAGCACGACTGATCGCGATCGCCGGCATTCGGTCCGGTCTCTGGGCGGCGCAGCGCGATGACTACCCGGTGACGGTGAAGGCCGGCCACTCGGTGACCGAGTTGTGGCTTGCCCCTGGTGAAATGCCCCTCACTGCGGTGACGAGCCCGAACGTCCTGGGGATCATCTCGACCGACGGCTACGGGAAGGCCGGTCCGTACCTCACCGGGATGACCGCCGGCGACCTGGTACTGACCATTCCCGAATACGCCGATGTGGTCACCAACGCCAGGGTCGTGGTGATCGATCCGAAGGCCGCGGCCGAGCGCATCCCGAAGACATCGCTGGGACTCGTGTTCCTTGCCGCCGCCCTGACCCTGACCGATCCGTACCCGATCGACGCCTTGCGACAGTCAGCGGGTGCCGGTTCGTTCTCCGAAGTGAACCTTCAGGCGATCGAGACCGGGATCGACCTCGCCGCAGGTTGAGCGGATGGCCGAATCAGATGTCGTCGCGAGCCTCGCCGTCAGCCTTGACGGCTACGTGTGCAGGGCCGATGGTTCCGTTGACTACCTCGAGAAGTACCCGATCGAGGAGTACGACTTCGACGGGTTCGTTGACGGTGTCGGCGCGCTCATCATGGGAAGCACCACCTATGTGCAGACCGTCGGATGGGGATGGACGTGGGGCGACCGGCCGACGATGGTGCTCACCACGCGCGCCGACCTGCCGGTTCCCGAAGGTGCCGACATCCGCTTCGCTGCGAGACCGACCGCGGAAGCGATTCGCTCGTTCTCAGCGGAGACGCCCAAGCGGCTGTGGGTGTTCGGTGGAGGGAGGGTGGTCACGGAGGGGCTTCGCGGTGGTGCGATCGACACGCTGGACATCACCGTGATGCCGGAGGCGCTCGGCGATGGGATCCCCCTCTTCAGCGATGCGTACGACGGGCCGATGCTCCTGGTCGAAACCGTTGCCTACTCCAACGGCGCGTTCCGTCTCGTGTACGACACCCGCCTGGATTGACCGGCCGGTCGTGGGCGACGTCACCACCCGCTCTGGTATGCCGAGCCCGTCAGCGGGTTCGAGTCGATGTCGAACAGCAGGCATTCGCCGATGCGCCCCCCCGATTCCCACAGTCCCGCCGCCGGCCAGAGACGGTAGATGTTGAGCGAAGATGATTCGTAGTCGCGACCGACATACCCCTCGAATGCATCCTCGCAAGCAGCTGCCAACTCATCGTCCACCTCATCCTCGCCCGGAAACGGTCCCGCTGCGTACTCATAGAGGAAGTACACCTCGTAGTCGTGGGGGTCGGCGCACGGTGTGGTGTCGTAGTCCTCGCCGACGATGTAGCGATCCAGCGCGGCGGCGTCGAGGCACTCGCCGACACTCAGGTCGAAGTCGTCGTCGGAGATTGCGATGGTCGTGACCGTGGTTGGAGCGGAAGCGGTCGTCTCAGTCGCGACCGCGGATTGGGTCGACGCATTGTCGACCGTACCGGAGTCCTCGAAAGGATTGCTGATGCTCACCGATCGAGCCAGGAGTAGCGCGGCCCCGACGACTACGAGGATCACGGTAACGACGGCCGCAACGGTCAACCCGACTACCCAATTGCTTTGTGATCGGGGCTGTGCAGCGGAAGACGGCGGCCCAACCGCCCGACGAGGGGTGGCAATCACTTCGGAGTCCCGCTGGATTGCCGCTACTTCCTCAGAGAAGACGTGGCCACAGTTCGGACATTGCGGCGAGATCGTTGAGATCCGGTCGCCACACTCGGGACAGTCCACCAGCGCCAACTCGAATCCTCCTGGGTTGACTCCGATCCTAGCGGTGCGGTGATGCAGATCTGAGGGAGCCTGGACGAGCGCGGGGACCGGATGTCGGCGTTCGAGGGCATGGCGAGGCCGTAGAATGAATCGAGCGTCGCGGCGCCGTCGTGGCTCTCGGTCGGGCACCCCCGGCCCGATTGGAGCATCGTGGCATCGGCTGGCAATCGTTCCGTCATCAGCAGCAGGCTGATCAAAGAGATCTCTGATCGGCTCGAACGAAACCTGCCCATCCGTCGGTCCCTTCCCGACGGCGGGCGGCTTCATATCGACCGACAGCTGCCGTTTCTCATCGTCTATCGGCCCCCCGAGGCAGGCCACGACCTCGGGACCGACCGATTCGCGAAGGGCGAGGCGTCGTACCTCATCGCGCCCAGACACCGCAAGCACCGCACGCAGGTGGCCGACCTGGTTGCGACGGTCGCCGACGCGATGACCGCCGTATTCGGCGGCTTCCTGGTAGTCGAGATCTGGGCCGGTCCCGACCGTGACACGGCGGCGATGCCCAACGGCGCCCTTCGGGCGCCCGGATTCAAGGTGGTCGTGGCGCGACGCGAAGCCGGCTCTCCGAGCGTCGTTCGCCTGCTGAACGGACTGAGAAGGGTGGAGATCGATGGAGCGTCGGCCGAGGTCGAGCTGGCCGCCGGAGGCCGTCTCTCGCCTCCGCGCCTGCCCCGGATCTCACCGTCGTTCGGTACGGCGAAATCCGCAGTCCGGGTGACCGGAATCGAGATCAGGCCGATCTACCGGGATGGGAATACCGGAGAGGTGTACCCGATCGTCGCTCGAGCGCTGCATCGTCAGTTCTCCAGAGCGCTGCAGCAGTCGCTCTACGAATTCGCATTCAACCAGACCACGCATCGGCCCCGGCACTACCAGGCGCTCGGTCGTCATGCCTTTGTGAGGGCGGCCTCCCGCGTGGACCGGGAACTCGCGAGCATCGGATCCGCATTCGATCTGCTGCTCATGGTTTCGCCCGTCAACACGGACAGTGAGTACCGCAGGTTCCAGCGATTCAAGTTCGACCGATCCCCGCGGTTTGCCTATCGGCCCCTCGATGTCGATCCCGCGTCGCTGAAGCGATTGCTCTATTCGATTCCGATCGATCGTGTCGAGGACCCGACGCTCGAATCGATCTTCACGGAGAAACAACGGGAGCTGTCGCTGAAGCTGGATCTTCTGGGAGACCGAGGCACGGCGCGTTTCCTTCACTCGGGTATCGCCCTTTTCGGGGCGGTGGATTCGACGATGGTTGGAATCGCCCATGACCTCCTCGTGCGGATCCAGCCTGCCGTGTCGACGCGCAGGGCCCGGAGTGTCGGTGCCACCGAGTTTGCGGCCTCCGCTGCTGAGGAGATCGAGCGGTATCGGCTTGTGTACCCGACCATCGGCGCCAAGGTCGAAGTGCGTGACGATGTGACGTCGCTCGTCGTATCCCAAGGGAGCCTTCTCGTGGGGTCGAAGATGCGAATCGCGAGCCATCGCGTCGAGCCGCTCATCCAGCATGAAGTCGGCACCCATGTTCTGACCTACTGGAACGGTTCGGCGCAGCGGTTCAGGCTGCTTGCGACCGGTCTTGCCGGATACGACGAACTGCAAGAAGGGCTGGCCGTGCTCGCGGAGTATCTCGTCGCCGGACTCACCGAAGCCCGGCTCCGGACGCTTGCAGCACGCGTGATCGCAGCCCGCGCTGTGGGTGACGGCAGTGAGTTCATCGAGACGTTCCGACTCTTGACGGGCGAATACGGTATGGCTCCACACGCGGGATTTCAGATTGCCGCCCGGGTTCACCGCAGCGGAGGTTTCGTGAAGGACGCCATCTACCTGCGCGGCCTCCAGCGAGTGGTCGCCTACCTCGGTGACGGCGGACGACTCGAAACCCTCCTCGTAGGGAAGATTTCGGTGAGCCAAGCGTCGGTCATCGAGGAACTTCAGCGGCGGCGAGTTCTCGTGGCGCCCCCCCTGCGACCGAGCTATCTCGACCTTCCCGACACGCACTACCGGTTGGAGCGCCTGCGCGACAATGACGACCTTGTCGCCCTCACCGAACCGCGGTAGATGATGTCGCGAGGACGTCTCGAACCGCGTCGGTCGCGGCAGAGAGGGCGTCACCGATCGAACCGAGCACGGCCTCTTCGACTTCCCCGGTCCACTCGTCCATGAAGATCTTCTTCACCTCGATCGCGAGGGCACAGCCCCTGCCTTGATATCGCTCGTTGATCCACCGGCTCATGTGGCCGCCCCTGAATCGAACATTCTCCCTCACGTCGAGGTGTCCTCCGTCGAACGGAAACGCTCGCATCGCGGTCTCGAATGCGTCGAGGGCGTCGGCCCAGAGTGCACGGTCGACGGTGCCGGTACCGACGTTGATCTCCGGGTTCGCATCCGGATCATCGACTGGTGCGTCGGGTCCGCCGCGTCGATGGTTGTACGAGTGCAGATCGATGACGACGAATCTCGGATGGGCGGCGGCGACTTCGTCACACACCGCAGCGAGATCTCGATAGAACGCGTCATACGCCGCAAGTGATCCCTGGATCACTGCGTTGGGCAACGGGGCCGTCCACAAGTCGAGGGACCAGGCCGCGTCGGCGTCGAGGTACACGGCGCCGTCCCTCGGCCGATTGACATCGACCTCGAACCGCGAACGCTGAACGCCGATCCGATTGAGCGAGACCGGGAGCCACCGATCCGTGAACGGGTCCTCCTCGCGGAGGCGTACGGCGTCCTCGAGTGCCGTCCATGGGACGACCTCGGGTCGAAGGTCGTGACCGGCATGAATCGCCGTGGCGATGATCGGATCGGCCGAATCTGTGGTGATCGTCCAACCGGTGTCGGTCATAGGGTTGCCATCTCCGAGTTCTCGAAGCTCCGCCGGTAGTACGTCATGTAGTCCACCTTGTTCTCAAGTGCATCGATCACCGCTTCCGAGAAGTTGACGCCCTCCTGCTTCTGGGCCGAGCCGAGGCCACCCGGTGAGAACACGTTGATCTCCATCAGTTTGTCTCCCACGATGTCGAGGCCGACGAGGAACATTCCATCCTGGACCAGTTTGGGCCGCACCATCTCGGCGAGACGGAGCGCATCGTCGTCTAGGTGTGCTTTGCCGAGCTTGCCACCCGCATGGACATTGGACCTCATGTCGCCACCGGTTCGGATGCGGCGGAACGCGGCGTGGCGTCCTCGATGTCGGAGCGGCGCGCCGTTCATCAGGAAGAGCCGGGTGTCGCCGTCCTCCGCCTTGGTGAGGTACTCCTGGGCGATCACATAGCCGTCTCGCGTCACGGCGTCGATGATCTGATTCAGGTTCGCCACATCATCGGATCGGACGAGGAACACGCCGTCGCCTCCTGATCCCTGGAGCGGCTTCAGCACAGCCTTGCCGCGGTCCCTCACAAATGACTTGATCTCTGCGCGGTCCCGGGTGATGAGGGTCTCCGGCCGCACTTCTTCGGGGAACGTCTGGAAGTACATCTTGTTCTGGGCCTTTGCCAGTCCGTTCGGGTCGTTCAAGACGATCACGCCGTGCCGCATCGCAACCCGTCCGAAGTCGATGGCAGCGGTCTTTGCCCATTCCCGCCTTCCCTTCTCGGTCGACGGGTCGTTCCTGAGCATCAGGATGTCGAGATCATCGACGGTGACGCGCTCCTGGACGGCGCTCTTGCCGCGGAGATCCCGCAGATAGGTCTGGCCGGTCGTGTATCGGGTCCGATGGACGCGGCGAGCTCGCGCCTTCACCTTCTCGTCGGGATCGTACGCCAGGTCACCGACGCCGATCACCCACGCTTCGTGGCCGCGATTCGTCGCGGCGATACCGAGTCGGGTCGTGGTGTAGCCCGCTTCTTCGGTCGCGATGTCGTTGACGACGAATGCAAGTCTCAAGGAGGTCCCCTCATGTCGCTGCTGTACTTTCGAATCTGACGGGTCGGATCCATCTCCTTGGCTTCTCGACCCGCCGCCCTGACGCGGAGGAGGTTCATGCTGGCCTCGCTCGTCGGATCCGTCAACATTGGTCTGCCTCGATACCACAGAGTATTGCTTCTACGAGACGAGCGAGCGATTCGTCCGCAGTGGTGTCGGATCCGACCTTTGAGTGACTTCGAGACCCACGAAGCCACGGATCGTGCTGTCGAAGGCGAGGTCAACCGGGATGGTCCCCACCTCGGACGCGAAACGCTACCGAACCCCGTACAGATCCCATTCGCCGGGGACGCCCTTGAGTTCGAACGTGCCCATCGGCTCGTACTGAATGCTCGAACCGACCGTGAGATCCTTGACCGTGCGCGAAACGGCGATCCCGCCATCGGGGGCATGGTCGATGACGCGTGAAGCGATGTGAACGCCGATCCCGCCGATGTCGTCATCGTAGAGTCTGATCTCGCCGGTGTGGAGACCGGCGCGCATCTCGATACCGAGATTGCGCACCTCATCCAGGATCGCGGTGGCGGTCGCGACCGCCTTGGCAGGAGCGTCGAAGATCGCCAGGTATCCATCACCCGTGCTACGAATCGGTGTACCGCCGAAGCGCTCAATCTGCTGCTCGCATATGCGGTTCGCCGCTTCGAGGATGTCGAGCCAGGCTTCGTCGCCCAACTCGGCTGCTCGTTCGGTCGAACCGACGATGTCGGTGAACAGCACCGTCGCCAGACGACGGTGGCTCTCCACGGGAACCACCTCCCCGGTCACGAAATCTTCGACCCGGTCGAGGATCTCGGTGAAGTTGCCTACGTGGAACGGGTGCGAATCGGCCCCTTCCAGTTCGACCCACTCGGCGCCCGAGATGCGGTCGGCGATCCACTTCCCGAACGCCACGCGGTGATACACGTTGTCCCGGCGATGGATCACAAGGGTCGGAACCGACACCAACGGCAGGGCGAACGTCACGTCGACACGTTGCTGCCATGCATACCCGAATTCGAGCATCCCCGGAGGCATCATCGATCGTTGGAACTTGACCCACCAGCGTCGGAACCGAGGGTCGTTCGCGACCGACGGTGCCGTGATGTCGATCACAGCTCCCGTCGTCCCGTGCTGGGAAAGGAAGAATTCCGCCGACATCTTCTGCATGTGCTCGGGCATTCCGATCGGATAATCCGGACCGCGGAACAGCCGGGCGATCGCGTTGATCAAGACCAGCGAGCGAGTCCGTTCGGGATAGGTTGCCGCAAAGAGGATTGCCATCGCACCGCCCTCGGTATCGCCGACGATCACGGCGCGCTCAGACTCCGCGGCGTCCATCACGGTGAGGATGTCCTCCATCCACCGTTCCATCGGCGGCATGTCGTCGAGCGGTACCGGATCCGAGATGCCGGTTCCGCGCTTGTCGAACAGGATGACCCGGGAGAACGAAGCCAGTCGGTCGAGGTAGCGTGCGGCCGTCGGCTCGTCCCAGTAGTTGTCGATGTTGGTCCCCCACTGGGTGACGAACACGAGGTCGACGGGGCCATCGCCGAACACCTGGTATCCGATCGCGCCGCTGGGTGATCGCGCGTACAGGGTGTCTGGTGGCACCTGGTGACCTGTTCCCCGGTATTCTGCGCCCAGTTCGACGAACGGGCTGTCGGTCAACCATATCCGACCGCCGTCGTCGGTGACCTCCGTTCTTGCGCAACTGAGCGAAGCCGGCTTCCGCTATCTACGCACGAACGGCAGCTAGAGCTCCTTGCGCATGAAGGGTCGCGTCTCGGTGCGGCGGGCGACCTCATCGAAGCCGGCGTCCTCGAACATGGAAGCGAACCCCATCCACGCCCAGAAGGCGGGCATGCGGTCCTCGCGGGGCTCGACCGGGTAGCCCTCGACCAGGGTTGCGCCTTGCGATGCCGCATACTCGCACGCCGCGGTGAGAAGGGCGGAAGCCACACCCTGCCCGCGATGCTCCTTGGGCACGACGAAACACGTCACAGCCCAGGCCGGGCGGTCGTCGAGTGGCTTGGCGACCCGCGAGCGGCTCAGGCGTCCGTAGACCTGCCTTGGCTGGATGGCGATCCACCCGATCGGAGCCCCGTCCCGATATCCGATGAGGCCGGGGATCTCACCGCTGTCGATGATTGCATGGATGGCGGCCCGGTTTGGCTCGCCCTTGGCGGCGGCGAACTCGCGGGATGTCTGGCGGTTGTACATGCACCAACAGCCGGCGTCTCCGCCGCTTGGACCCATGACGGTCTCGAAGTCGTCCCAGGCGTCTGGCGTGAGAGGCCGGACCTCGATCTTCATGTGTTGAGTGTACGAGCGGATCCCCGAGGCGGTCAGCAGATGCGGGGTAGCTGCTCGCCAACCTGCATGTCGACGACCCGGGTCGCGCCGAGCGGTGTCCGTGCAGCGACCATTTTGCGGTGCGTGTCGGTGACCTCGCCGACCACGGTTGCGTTGGCACCCTCGGTGTGGGACCGCATGGCATCGAGCACCTTGTCGGCGTCGGCGGCAGGAACGACCGCAACGACCTTGCCCTCGTTCGCCACGTACATCGGGTCCATGCCGAGCATCTCGCAGGCCGCGGCGACCGTGCGGTCGACCGGGATGGCACGCTCGTCGAGCAGTACACCGACATCGGCGGCGTTCGCGATCTCGTTGAGCGAGGCGGCGAGGCCACCCCGGGTTGGATCGCGGAGGACGTGAACGTCGGCTCCGGTGTCGAGCACATCGTTGATCATGTGGTTCAGTGCCGCCGTGTCGGATACGATCGATGTCTCGAACTCGAGGCCTTCTCGCACCGACATGATCGCCATGCCATGATCGCCGACCGTGCCGGAGACGATCACGACGTCACCGGGCGCCGCCCGCTGCGGCCGAATGTCGGCGCCGTCCCGGAGCATGCCGATGCCGCTGGTGTTGATGTAGATCCCGTCGCCGTGCCCGCGATCGACGACCTTCGTGTCGCCGGTGACGATCGCCACCCCGGCGTGGGCTGCTGCCGATGCCATCGACTCGACGATGACGCCGAGTTCGGCGAGCGGAAGCCCTTCTTCGAGGATGAGGCCGACGCTGATATACCGCGGGTAGGCGCCGCGCATCGCGACGTCATTGACGGTGCCGTTGACCGCCAGCTCGCCGATATTGCCACCGGGGAAGAAGCGGGGGCGCACGACGAACGAGTCGGTCGAGAACGAGATCTTGTCGCCCGTGTTCAGGACCGCGGCATCTGCGAGTTCGGCGAGTTCGCTGCCACCGAACGCGGGCACGAAGAGATGCTCGATCAGTTCTGCCGAGAGTTGCCCGCCGCCTCCATGACCCATCACGATCATCGGCTGGTCCCGCAGGGGCATCGGGCACGACCAGTTGTCGATCGTCACGGCGTCGCCTCCAGTTCCTTGAATCTTCCGTACAGGTAGTAGGCGGCGCATGCCCCTTCCGCCGACACCATGGTGGCGCCGAGCGGCGTGCGCGGCGTGCACTCCTTGCCGAAGGCCGGGCACTCATCCGGCTTCAGGGTGCCGCGGAGGACCTCACCGGCATGGCAGAGGGGCGACTCGACCGTGTCGATGTCGGTGACGGTGAATCGTTCAGCGGCATCGAAGTCACGGTAGGCGTCCGAGAGTGCCCAACCGGATCGCGGGATCATCCCGATGCCGCGCCAGTTGCGGTCGATGGTCTTGAAGACATCGCCAACCATCTCCTGTGCCGGCAGATTCCCGATCCGGTTGACCGCTCGCTCGTACGCGTTCTCGACCTCGCTGCGCCCTTCCTCGAGTTGAAGGACGGCGAGTTTGATGCCCTGGAGCAGGTCGAGCGGTTCGAACCCGGTGACGACGATCGGAGTGCCGTACTGCTCGGCGATCGGGTCGTACTCCGTGTATCCCATCACCGAACAGACGTGGCCGGCGGCGAGGAAGGCCTCGACCCGATTGGTCGGCGAGTCGAGGATGGCCCGCATCGCCGGTGGCACAAGGACGTGCGAGACGAGCATCGAGAAGTTCGCCAGCCCCTCCTGCTTCGCCTGGTACACGGCCATGGCATTGGCCGGTGCCGTGGTCTCGAAGCCGATGCCGAAGAAGACGACCTCACGATCCGGGTTGTCGCGTGCGATCTGGACCGCGTCGAGGGGCGAGTAGACGATCCGAACGTCGCCGCCGGCGCTCTTGACCGAGAACAGATCCCGGCCCGATCCGGGCACGCGGAGCATGTCGCCGAACGAGCAGAAGATGACACCGTCACGGGATGCGATGGCGAGCGCCTTGTCAATGGTCTCGAGCGGCGTCACGCAGACGGGACAGCCAGGGCCGTGCACCATCTCGATCTCGTCGGGGAGGAGGCGGTCGATGCCATTGCGGATGATCGAGTGTGTCTGACCGCCGCAGACTTCCATCAGGACATGGCGCTTGGTCGTGATTCGGGAGATGTCGTCGATGAGTCGGAGCGCCAGGTCGGGGTCCCTGAACTCGTCGAGGTACTTCATCCCTCGCCCTTCGCCGCCGCTTCTTCTGCGGCGAGCGCCGCCGTGGGGTCGAGTTCCACCTCGACGGCCTCGAGTTCCTGGAGGTGGGCAAGGGTGGCGAGCGCCGCTTCCTCGTCGAGTTGTGTGATGGCGAAGCCGACGTGGACGATGGTGTAGTCACCGATCGAGATCTCCGGCACGTAGGCGAGGTTGATCTCCTTCACGATGCCGTCGAAGTCGACCTTTCCGGTGCGGGTAACACCCTCACCGGTGATCTCGATGACTCTCCCTGGTATGCCGAGACACATTCCACATCACCTCCGCGTCGCCGCGATCACGGCCTGGCCGAGCGCCAGACCTCCGTCATTGGGTGGCACGAGCCGGTGTGTGAGAACGGAGAAACCCTTCTCACTCAAGGCGATTGCGGCCGCATGCGTCAATGTCACGTTCTGAAATACCCCTCCGCTCAGGCCAACGGTAGCGATGCCCGTTCGCGACCGGATCCGTTCGGCGGCTTCGACGATCATTGTCGCAACCGCGGTGTGAAATCGGGCCGCGATCACCCCGGTCGCAACTGCCTCGCGGAGGTCGTCCACGATTGCCGTGAGCACGGGGCCCGGGTCGAGGACGATCCGATCCCCGGTGTCTGTGAGTGCGAAGTCGTAGGAGGACCCTTCCGCGTGATCCACGAGTGCCTCGAATTCGATGGCCGCCTGTGCCTCGTACGAGACGGTCTGGCGTGCGCCGGCGAGCGCGGCAGCGGCATCGAAGAGGCGGCCCATGCTGGTCGTCGGCACGGTGTGGATCTCTCGTTCGATCTGGGTCGCGATCGTCCGTCGTTCGCTCTCGGTGTAGTGGCGGACCGGCGCGAGATCATCCGACCAGGCGATGCCGGCCGCCTGCAGGTGGGCCAGCGCCATGCGTGCCGGTTGGCGGACGGCCGCATTTCCTCCGGCGAGGGGGACCGGGGCGAGATGCCCGACCCGGTCGAACTGCTCGTAGTCCGCGACCAGGATCTCCCCGCCCCAGACCGCGCCGTCCGTTCCGTACCCGGTACCGTCGAACGAGAAGCCGATGACCTGCTCGTTGATGCCGTGTTCGGCCATCACCGATGCGATATGGGCGTGGTGATGCTGGACCTTGACCACGGGGAGCGGGTGGCGGTCCGCCCACTTGGTTGAGAGGTATCCGGGGTGGAGATCGGCCGCGATCGCCTCGGGTTCGATCCGGAACAGTTCCGTGAAGTGATCGACGGAACGGCTGAAGGCGTCCAGCGTCTCGAGATTCTCCATGTCGCCGATGTGCTGGCTCATGAACCCGTCGCGCCCCGCCGCGAGACAGAAGGTCGCCTTCAGCTCGCCGCCGGTAGCGAGGATCGGCGCCACGTCGAACGGCAACGGAACCGGGAACGGGGCGTAGCCGCGTGAGCGGCGGATCGGATACTCGGCTCCGTCGAGGATGCGAACAACCGAATCGTCGCATGGCACGTAAATGTCCCTGTTGTGGAGCAGATACGCGTCGGCGAGGCCCGATAGACGGTCGAGGGCTTCGTCGTTCCCGGTAACGATCGGTTCCTCGGCGAGATTGCCCGAGGTCATGACCCACACATCGCCGGGTGCGAGGAGGAGGTCGTGGAGCGGCGTGTACGGCAGCATGACCCCGATGTGGCCGTTGCCGGGAGCCACGGCGTTGGAGAGGCCCGAGTCGCTTCGTTTCGCGACCAGGACAATCGGTCGCTCTCGCGACGCGAGCAGACGGGACTCGGCTTCATCGATCATCGCGATCGAGGCGGCGGTTGCGAGGTCGGCGACCATCACTGCAAACGGCTTGCCGACCCGCCCCTTGCGTTCCCGCAAGAGTGCAACGGCGTGATCCGATGTCGCGTCGCACGCCAGGTGGAACCCGCCGAGACCTTTGACGGCGACGATCTCTCCCGCTGCGACCCGACGGCGTGAATCGCCAATCGGATCGACCGACGAGGGCACCGATTGCACGACCGGGCCGCACACCGGGCAGGCGTTCGGCTGGGCGTGGAAGCGGCGGTCGGCGGGGTCCTCATACTCCGCCAGACACAGTTCGCACATTGGGAACGGACGCATCGTGGTGTCGGGTCGGTCGTACGGGGTGCGTTCGGTGATGGTGAATCGGGGCCCGCAGTTCGTGCAGTTGATGAACGGATAGGCATTGCGTCGATCGCCGGGGTCGTGCATCTCAGCAAGGCAGTCATCACAAGTACGGAGGTCGGGGGAGACGAGGGCGGTCCCGGTTGTGGCGTGGTGGCTTGCGACGATGCTGAACGACGTGTCGCCGGTGGCGGGTACATCCTCGGACTCGACTCGCTGGACCCGTGCAGCCGGTGGGGCAAGCGCGTCAATGTCGGAAGCGAAGCGGTCCAGGGCGGCGGCGTCACCCTCGACCTCGATGAACACGCCGTCGGTGTCATTGCCGACGAATCCGCCGAGTCGGGCGCTTGTGGCAAGACCGTAGACGAACGGTCGAAAGCCAACGCCCTGAACGATTCCAGAGACACGCAATCGGCGGCGGGCGGGTGGAGGTGACATCGCTTGGTGCATCGTACGCACCGCCCGGTGTGAGGGGCAGGGGAGGACGACCCGCGCCCACGGGCCAATGGTCCCGGTGTCGCGACCGGCGCACGATGAACCGTTCGGGTGCTCGGTCGGTCGAGATTCAGTACGATTCGGTGCATGAGTGATCTCACCACCGCCGCAGCCGAGTGGATTGCGGGCGACCCCGATCCCATCACCCGCGCCGAACTCCAGGGGATTGTGGATTCCGGCGATCTCGACGAACTCACGGAGCGTATGGGGTCGACCCTTCAGTTTGGAACCGCCGGCCTGCGCGGGCGTGTTGAGGCGGGTTCGAACCGGATGAACCGCGCGACCGTCATTCGGGCGACCAAGGGCCTCGCCGACTACCTCCTCGCGACGACGGGGACCGACGCCGGACCGGTCGTGGTAGGGCGCGACGCGAGGCTCTCATCGGCGATGTTCATGGACGACACGATCGGCGTACTCGTGGCCGCCGGCTTCCATGTGCGCTACTTTGCCGATCCCACCCCGACCCCGCTGGTCGCGTACGCGTCGCTGAACCTGGGCGCGGTTGCGGCCGTGGTGATCACGGCGTCTCACAATCCGCCGGCCGACAACGGATACAAGGTCTACGCGCAGAACGGTGCGCAGATCATCCCACCGACCGACTCGGACATCGCAGCGGCGATCGCCGCGGTTGGCTTTGCCTCCGGAGTCCCACGGGCCGAAATCGTGGGTGCAGCGGCCCAACCGATCGGCGAGGACCTGTTCGCGGACTACCTGTTCGACGTTGCCGGGAGCCTCCCTGGCACGATCGGCGACCGCAACATCAGCATCGTGTACGCCGCGATGCACGGCGTCGGCGGCAAGTTCGTCGTTGCTGCGCTCGACCGGTTCGGGTTCTCCCGGGTGCATCCGGTCGCTGCCCAGTTCGAACCGGACGGACACTTTCCCACCGTGGCGTTCCCGAATCCCGAGGAGCCGGGAGCGATGGACCTGTCGCACGAGCTCGCCATGTCGATCGACGCGGACCTCGTGATCGCGAACGATCCGGATACCGACCGCCTCGCGGTCTCGATCCCCGAGCCGGGTGTCGGCTACCGGCAACTCACCGGCAACCAGATCGGCGTGCTGCTCGCCGACTACATGCTGGCCGGCGGTGGCGCCGATCGGCCGCTCGTGTTCAACAGCATCGTCTCATCGCCGATGCTCGCCTCGATCGCTGAGGAGTACGGGGCAGGGTTCGATCGAACGCTGACCGGCTTCAAGTGGATCTGGAACGCGGCGCTCGACCTCGAAGCGGAGGGCCGCGGGTCGTATGTGTTCGGCTATGAAGAGGCGCTCGGCTACTCCGTCGGTCAGACGGTCCGTGACAAGGACGGGATCTCGGCTGCGGTTGCGTTCGCAGCGCTCGTCGCGGATGCCCGGGCCAATGGTGAGACCGTGTGGGACCGCCTCGCCGACCTCTACCGGCGCCACGGGCTCTGGGTCTCGACCCAGAAGAGTGTGGTGCGGCCCGGCGCCGAGGGCGCAGACGAGATCGCGGCAGCGATGCGGCTTCTCAGCGAACGGACCCCCCAAACACTTGGCGGACTGCCGGTGACGGGCGTCACCGACTACCGGAGCGGGGCCGAGGACCGTCCGCGCTACCTCGCTGCGACACCGCTCGTCGAGCTGTCGCTCGGCGACGCGGGGCGCGCCCTGATTCGGCCGTCCGGCACGGAGCCGAAATTGAAGATCTACGTGGACCTCCGCGGCGACGCCGGCGACAACTGGCTGGCGGCGGAGGAGGTGTTGCTGGCGAAGGCGAACGCGGCAGCCCAAGACGCGGTCGACTTCCTCGGCCTCTGACGCTGCGAACCCAGGGTTCTCCGCATCCCATTTGGCGCCGTGGGCCCGCGGTTCGAGGGGGTTTCCGAACCGCGGGCTGACGGCGTCACATACAAGGCCCAGAACCCTGGGTTCGCAGCGTGTGTGAGGGGTTCGATTGTCGTCAGCGTCCGGGTTCCGCGATAATCAAAGGGACACCCCCTCTCAAGGAGTCTTGATGGACATCCAGAAGCTGCTCGGCGCCGACGCCGACGCCCTGCTCAACTACAAGGCGACCGGCATTCCGAAGGAGACCCTTTCTCTTCCCGGACCCGACTTCGTCGATCGCGTATTCGGACAGACCGACCGGAACCCACAGGTTCTTCGCAACCTCCAGGGCCTCTTCAATCACGGCCGCTTGGCCGGCACCGGCTACGTTTCGATCCTCCCGGTTGACCAGGGAGTCGAGCACTCCGGCGCGGCGTCGTTCGCTCCGAACCCCGCCTACTTCGACCCAATCAACATCATCGAGCTTGCCCTCGCCGGCGGCACGAATGCCGTTGCGACGACGTTCGGCGTGCTCGGAATGGCGTCGCGCAAGTACGCGCACAAGATTCCGTTCATCGTGAAGATCAACCACAACGAGTTGATGACGTACCCCGAGACCTATGACCAGATCATGTTCGGCTCGGCCGAACAGGCGTGGAACCTCGGCGCAGCGGGCGTCGGCGCCACCATCTACTTCGGCTCCGAAGACTCGAACCGCCAGATCCAAGAGGTCGCCGCGGCCTTCGAAGAGGCCCACGCGCTCGGCATGTTCACCGTGCTCTGGTGCTACATCCGCAACTCGGCCTTCAAGGTCGACGGCGTCTCGTACGAGGCGTCTTCCGACCTCACCGCCCAGGCCAACCACCTCGGTGTGACGATCGAGGCCGACATCATCAAGCAGAAGCTCCCGGAGAACAACAACGGCTACGGGGCCGTCGGGTATGGCAAGACGCATCCTCTCGTGTACGAGAAGCTGACGTCCGACAACCCGATCGACCTCACCCGTTGGCAGGTTGTCAACAGCTACATGGGCCGAGCGGGGATGATCAACAGCGGTGGCGCGTCCTCGGGCGCCGGCGACCTCGAGCAAGCGGTGTTGACGGCCGTCATCAACAAGCGGGCGGGTGGCATGGGGCTCATCTCGGGTCGGAAGGCTTTCCAGCGCCCGATGGCCGAGGGTGCAGCGTTGCTCAATGCCATCCAGGACGTCTACCTGGACGAAAGTATCACGGTCGCCTAGGGGAGGGCGACAGGCAACACAACTTAGGGAGGACGAAGGATGGCTATCAAGCTGCCTCATGCGGCGTCGGTCGCGAAGAATCCGACGCAGGAAGAGATGCGGGCGTGGACCCTCGAGTACATGCCTCGCATCATCGAGACCGAGTTCGGGAACCTCAGCTACAAGGCTGAGGTGACCGCTCGCTTGTCGAAGTCGACGTTCTTCGTCGACGACGATGAGAGCTTCAAGCCGGCGATGACCCGTGCCGAGTACGACGAGTGGGCTGCCAAGCAGGACGCCTATATCGCGGACAAGGACATGATCCTCGTCGAGGGCTATATCGGTCCCGATCCGGAGTTCCGGACCGCGAGTCGTCTCTACATGGAGAAGACGTCGGCGAACATCCCGGCTATGCAGCAGCAGTTGTTCTTCCCCAAGGACGATGCGTATGTGCCTGAGTTCACGGTCATCTACACGCCGGGCCTCCCGGCGCCAGGCAAGTCCGATGACCGGCTCATCGCTGTCGATAACGAGAACTACGTCACCCGCGTGTTCGGGTCCGACTACTTCGGTGAGTCGAAGATGGGCGGGCTCCGGATGTGGAACTTCCTCGTCTACCAAGCTGGCGGTCTGGCGCTCCACTCCGGCCTGAAGACCTTCCCGGACGTCGGCGGCGAGGAGAAGGTGGCGTTGATTCTCGGCCTCTCCGGCACCGGAAAGACGACGACGACGTTCCGACAGCAGCTTGGCTCGCTCCCGGTCCAGGACGACTTTGTCGCACTGTTCCCCGGTGGCAAGGTGTACTCGTCCGAGAACGGATGTTTCGCGAAGACCTTCGGTCTCGATGAGGACGACGAGCCGACGATCTACGGCGGGACCACCCGACCGGACGCCTGGCTCGAGAACACCCACACTGATCCGGATGGGTCGGTCGACTTCTTCGACGACTCGTACACCGCCAACGGGCGTTCCACGTTCCCGCTGGCGAACATCCGGCATCGCAATCCGAGCGGCCTCCCACCCGTCAACTACCTGTTGCTGCTCAACCGCAACGAGAACATCATCCCCGCGGTGGTGAAGCTCAAGCGGGAGCAGGCAGCGGCGTACTTCATGCTGGGTGAGACGAAGGGTACGTCGGCCGGCGGCGCCGCCGAGATGGGGAAGAGTCTGCGGGTCCCCGGGACCAACCCGTTCTTCTTCACCAACGACGCCCTGCAAGGCCGGCGGCTGCTCGAACTGCTCGAGACCATGCCGGACCTCGAGGTGTACCTCATGTCGACCGGACGGGTCGGCGGCGATGACAGCGAGGAGCGTTCGAAGAAGGTCAAGATCAAGCATTCGTCGGCGGTGGTCCAGGGCATCGTTGAAGGTGCGATTGAGTGGGAGGAGGATCCCGACTTTGGCTACTACGTAGCGGCTGATCTCCCGGGCTTCCCCGACCCCGAGATCCTCCAGCCGCGGCGCCTCTACGAGCGTCAGGGGCGCATGGACGAGTACAACGCGATCGTGAGCAGGCTCAAGACCGAGCGCCGGGAGTTCCTAGGGAGCTTCCCGGGCCTCGATGAGAGCATCGTCAACGCCATCTAGACGATCGGTTGGATCGTTGAGTGGGGCGGCTTTCGGGCCGCCCCACTCGCATGTTCGGGATCGGTGACTGGTGTGTTCGTTGCTGACTAGGTTGCGCATCAAGGTAGGGGCACCCGCCGCCGATAATACGGACGTGAGCGAGAAGGCACCCAACCTCCCAGAGTCCATTGACACCCGCGAGTTCTCGACGACCCGCAAGGGCTACGACAAGCGCGAGGTCAAGGACTTCCTCCGCGAACTGGAGTCGAACTTCCGCGAGCTCGAACACTGGGCGCAGGAGACGAAGACCCGTTTGCAGAAAGCCGAGTTCGAGGCGGAGAAGACCCGATCGTCCGAGGGACAGTCGGTCGACAGCGCCATGGTTGCCGTCTTCGACGCCAAAGACCGGGTGCTCAGCCGCGCCCGGAAACAGGCAGCGAAGATCGAGGCCGAGGCACGCGACCGGGCCGCCGCCATCGAGCGTGATGCCGAGCGGATGGCGGCTTCCACCACTCCCGACACCGAAGCTGCCGCCATCGTTGAAGAAGCGCAGCGGCAGGCTGACGAGATCGTCGCCGCAGCGAAGATCGAAGCCGAGGCTCTGTTCGCTCACGAGCGATCGACTGACAATGAACGCATCGCGGAGCTGGAGGCCGATCTCGTTCGCCTGGATTCCCAGGTCGCGCAGACCTCGGCCGACGGGGCCGCTCTCATCGAAGATGCCCGGCGCCAGGCCGAAGAGATCATTGCCGTCGCGCACCTCGAAGCCGAGCAGTTGCTCGCGGCCGAGCGTTCGAGCGAGCAGGCTCGGATCGCCGAGCTGGAAGCCGATCGCGACCGGCTCACCGCTGACGTACAGCGGCTCTCCGAAGAATTGGCCGCGGCTGTTGCCCCGGACCCGAACCGCGAAGCCGAAGCAGCGGAGGCCGCAGAACGAATTCTGGCCGAGGCACAAGAGCGTGCAGATGCGATCCTCGCGACCGCTGCGGAAGCGGGCGTCGATCTCGAAGCCCGAGCGGCCGAATTCGACGAACGCATGCGGACCCTCGAATCCGATCGGGAGGCGATGCTTGCCGAGGTTGAGAGTCTCCGAGCCGAACGCGAGGCCGAGGCTGTTGAGATCGTCGGGGCAGCTCGCGAGCGGGCCGGAGTGATCCTCGCCGAGGCAGCGAGCAACGCCGCTGCTCAGGCGGAAGCGATCCTCACCGAGGCGGCCGCCGCTGCTGCCGACGTCTCTGTCGTGCCGAGCGCCGGAGTCGCTGACGACGCTGCTCGTGTTGTTGCCGAGCAAGAGGCGGAGCGAATCCTCGTCGCAGCCAAGGTAAGGGCGGAAGAGCTCCTGCTGCGCGCCGAACGCGAAGCACAGCAGGTGGTTGACCTCCAGCGCGATCTCGAGGCCCGGATTGCCTTGCTCGATGACCAGTCGATCAGCGCCGTCGAACGTGCCGCGGCTATCGAAGCCGCGGCACGCGAACGCGCCCAGGGCCTCATGGACCGATCCGAAGAATCGGCGCGAGCCATCAAGCAGGCCGCTGCGCGCACGAGGGACCAGGCCGATCAGGACCGGCTCGAAGCGGCGCGAAAGGTCTCCACCGCACAGCGCGATGCCAGGGAACTCATCGCTGATGCTGAGGAGCGGATGCAGTCGATCCTGACCGGATTCGACGAGCGCGGAGCCCAGATCCGCCAGGCTGCCGAGGAACACGCCGCACGGCTCGAAGCTGAGGCGCAGGAGATTCTCGCGTCCGCGCTCGCCCAGAGTTCGGAAACGCAGACGCGCGCCGAGGCCGCAGCGCAAGAGATGATCAACGAGGCGCTGGAGCGCCGGGCAGACATTGATTCCGAGATCCGAGCGGCACAGGAGGCGGCCGAGGAACTCGCCGCGCAGGCCGCTGCGGAGTTGGAAGATCAGAAGGCCGAACTGGATCATCGGCTCGCCGAGGTGGTTGCCGCCGAGGAGCGAACGGGTGCGGCGCTCGCCGAGGCACAAGCGCGCGTCGATCAGCTGCGTGCCGAGGCGACGAGATTCGAAGACGAGGCGCAGACCATCCGCGAAGAGGCGGAGCGGGTCAGGGTCGAGGCCGATCGCGAATCGGCAGCCGTCATCGAAGAGGCCAGGAGCGAAGCCCGGACCCTGCGGGACGAGGCGGAGCGAGTCCGTCACTCGGCCGAGGCCCAGGCCGAAGAGATCGTTTCCGATGCCCGTCGGCTCCACGAAGAAGCCGAGTCCGTGCGCGCGGCCGCGCGCGACGAAGCGATACGGGTCAAAGAGGAAGCAGACCGGGCGCGTCGCGATGCCGAGACAACGGCCGAGACCCTCCGAGGTGAGGCCGAGTTGGTGAAGGCGGAAGCCGAGGGGTACGCAACGGCGACGCTCGCCAGAGCCGACGCCGAGGCCGCCCAACTATTCGACGGGGCGTATCGCCGCATCGAGGCGAGGTACGTTGAGGCCGAGACCGAGCAGCAGCGAGCTCTGCAGATCCTCGCCGACGCCGAGATGTCGTGGGAAGCCGCGAGCGAGCAGCACGCGATTCTCGCAGCTGCCGAGGTGCGCGCCGAAGAGCGAATCGCGTCGGTTGACGAGATCGCGCGTCAGGCTGAGGAAGCCGTGATTGCCGCCTACGAGGAGTCCGAGCGGCTCCGTGACGAGGCAACCGCCGAGGCCGATCAGATTCGCGCTCGGGCTGATGAGGAGATCGAGCGCAAGTTGCACGAAGCGGCTGAGGAGGCAGGGCGGGTTCGCGCCGAAGCAGCCAGGATTGCCGCCGAGGCAGAAGAGACTGCGCGTCAGGCTGAGGAAGCCGTGATTGCCGCCTACGAGGAGTCCGAGCGGCTCCGTGACGAGGCAACCGCCGAGGCCGATCAGATTCGCGCTCGGGCTGATGAGGAGATCGAGCGCAAGTTGCACGAAGCGGCTGAGGAGGCAGGGCGGGTTCGCACCGAAGCAGCCAGGATTGCCGCCGAGGCAGAAGAGACTGCGCGTCAGGCGGAGGAGGCATTGAACGCCGCCGCCGAGGAGTCCGAGCGGCTCCGTGGTGAGGCCACGGTCGCGGCTGACGAGATTCGTTCGGGGGTTCGTGATGAGGTCGAGCGCACCGTGCGTGAGGCGAACGGAGCGTGTGAGCTGGTCCGCCACGAGGCTGAGGAAGCTGCCGCCGCCATCCGCTCACGTGCTGAAGAGGTCGCCGAGACCATTCATGGTGACGCGCAGACTGCCAGCGCCGCAGCCGAGGAGTACGCGCGGCGACTGCGAACCGAGGCCGAGGAACTCCTGACCGAAGCCCGTATGTCGGTCGAGTCCATGACCGCAGGAGCCCGCGACGACGTTGCGAAGATGCGCGAGAAGGCGGCTACCGTCCGTCACGAGTACGAAGAGCAGCTCAAGATTCTCCAGGACGCCGAAGGCAAGGCGGCAGAGATCATATCCGGGGTCGAGGCCGAGGCATCCGAGAAGCTCGCGGACGCCGAGGGTCGCGCCGGGCAGATCCTCTCCGAGGCCGTGGCCCGGATCGCGGAAGCCGAAGAGCGAGAGCAGGAAGTCGCACGGATCCTCGAAGAGTCCGAGCTCGAGAGCCGGGAAGCCAAGCAGTTGGTCGCCGGCGCCGAGGCCGAGGCCAACCGAATTCGTAGCGAGGCGAACGCACTTCGCGACGAAGCCGACCGGGTCCTCACGGCCGCCCGCATGCAGGCTTCCGACCTGTCGAACGCCGAACGTCAGGGCTTCGAGATCGTCGAACAGGCCCAGCGAGAAGCCGTCGGGATTCGAGCCGCCGCTGAGGGCGAAGCGACCGCGGTCCGGGCCGAGATCGAGCGCCTGCAGGCAGAAGTCGTGCAACTCGCGGCCACACGGGCCGAATACGAAGCCACCATTCACCAAGTCGAGCAGAACCGGGCCGAACTGGCCGGGCGTCGCGACGAGTTGAACCGTCGGGCCGCCGAACAAGATGCTGCCGAGGATGACCTTCGCTCCCGCCTCGCTGAGATCGAGCGCTGGGACGCTGAGCTGGCTGAGCGGGCGGCCGTGGTGGATGCGGCCGGTATCGCCATCGACTCGGCCGCCAGCGTGGGCGAAGAGGCCGAGCAAGCGCTCCGCACAGCAAACGAGCACGCCGAGCAGATCGCCAACGAAGCGGCCACCCGGGCCGAAGAGATCATCGCCGAGGCGAAGCGAGCTTCGGAATCCTTGATGGCCGACGCCGAGCGGCGCCAGGCAGAGGTCGAAGCCCAGGCAGCACGCATCGAGCAGGAACGAGCCCGGCTGGCCGAAGAGCGAGTCGAAGTGGCGCAATATGCCTCCGCGCAGGCCGCTGCGGCCGCCGTTGAAGAGTCTGCCGAGCCGCGGCGAGCGGCGTGGCCGGACGAGGTTGCCTCTGAACCGGTGACGGAGAAGCAATCCGAAACCGGCCGTCCCGAGGCGGTCGAGGATGACTTCGCGGACTTCAAGCCCATACCCAAGGTTGCCGAGGAGATGCGAGAGGACGACGACGTGCAAGCGAGTCGGTACGAACGCAACTCGGCAAAGCTCCCCCGCATCGGAGACGACGCGGCCAATGTGGTCAAGTCGCTCGAATCGTTCAGGAAGTCGCTCAAGGGTTCGTAGCGGCGTGCCGCTGGTGGAAACCGGGTTCGATCAACCGATCGCTACTTCGCGGTTCGGGAAACCCGCCACAAGGCCTCCAGCTCGTCGGGGTCAACCGGCACGTCGCGTGTGAGGTTCTCGCAACCCGAGTCGGTGACGAGCAGATCGTCCTCGATACGGACACCGATCCCGAGGAACTCCTCCGGCACGTGGTGGGAGACGGACTCGGCCTGGGCCTTCCGCTCCTCAGCCATCCGCTTGGCCTCGGCACCTCCCACTTCGTAGGCGAGGTCTCGTTCGGCGTCGATGTCAAACGGGGCCTTTGAGAGCGTGAGGGTTGTCTTGTCCGGTGCCACGTAGATACCCGGTTCGACGGTGAAAGCCATGCCGGGAGCGAGCGGGCGTCCGACGCCGTCGATCCGATAGGTACCCGAGTCGTGGACATCCAATCCGAGCCAGTGGCCGGTCCCGTGGAAGTAGAACTCCCGGTACCAGCCGTAGGCGATGGCGTCCTCGACCGGTCCGGGGAGCAATCCGAGCTCCACCATTCCCTCGGTGAGGACCCGAACGGCGATGTCGTGCATCTCGGTGAAGGGAAGACCCGGCCTACAAGCCTCGATCACGGCCTCTTGAGCGGTCAGAACTACGTCGTAGATGGCACGCTGGGGCGCCGTGAACGTACCGTTCACCGGGAACGTCCTGGTGATGTCGGCGGCGAGGTAGCCGATCTCGGCTGCCGCGTCGATCAGGAGGAGGTCACCGTCCTTCATCAGGCGGTTGTTTTCGGTGTAGTGGAGGATGCAGGCGTTGTCGCCCGATGCCACGATCGACGGGTAGCCCTCGCGAACGGCCCCGCACGAACGGAACATGTACTCCATCATCGCCTGCACATCGTGTTCCGCGCGACCCGGAGCAGCGAACCGGATCGCTTCGACGTGTCCGGCGGCTGAGATCCTGCAGGCCGAACGCAAGGCCACGATCTCTTCCGGCGATTTGATGAGCCGCATCTCATCCAGAATCGTCGACGGGTCGGTGATCGACGAGGGAACGGTGATCCCGGTTCGCGCTCGCAGGCCGCGTGCCTGCTTGAGGGCTTCAAGGACACGGCTATCGATCGGGGAGCCAACGGCGTACCACAGTGTCCCTCGACCCCTGAGCCGGTCCCGCAACACCTTGTCGAAGTCGGAGATGGGATAGGCGGCATCGGCTCCGTACTGGGCGATCGCCCCGTCAACGCCGGCGCGCCTCCCGTTCCAGGCCTCCATCTCCGGGTCGCGCGGACGGACGAAGAGGACGTACGGCTTCTCGTGGTCGGGATCGAAGAGCGCGATCGCGTCCGGTTCATCGAAACCCGTGAGGAAGTAGAAGTCCGATGACTGCCGGAACTCGTAGGTGACATCGTCGTTGCGCGCGACCTCGTTGGCGGCGGGAACCACGGCAAGCCCTCCGTCGAGGGCGGCGGCGAACTCGGAGCGGCGGTTTGTGAAACGTTCCATGAACAGAGTCTTGGGCCCCTGCGGATTGAGCGCAAGTCCTCGGTCACGTTCGGCATGGGCGGAGCGCCTAGAGTGGAATTGCCGGGTGCGATTCTCGGTGTTCTTGGGGCAATTCCAATGGGAGGATCAATGAAGCAACAGAGACGATGGTTCGGGCTGTTCGTCTTGCTGGCTGCGATGGCGATCATTGCGGCGGCGTGCAGCAGTTCGAGCGATGACACAACGACAACAACCGCTGCAACTGCTGCGGAAACGACAACAACGGCAGCGGCGGAGATGTCGGGCGAAGGGCTCACCTTCGGGATGATCCTCGTGGGGCCCGAGAACGACCGCGGGTGGTCGCAAGCGCACTTCGAAGCGGGCCAGTATGTCGAAGAGAAGACCGGAGCGACCATGATCTCGCTCGACTCCGTCAACACGGCCGATCGGCCCGAGACGTCGGTTGAGCAGGTGGTCGACGACATGATCGAGCAGGGTGCCAGCCTGATCTTCGCTACGTCAGATGACATGCGGGACGGAATCGAGGCGGCGGCGGCGGCTCACCCCGATGTTCCGATGATCTGGTCGTCAGGCGACAACGCCTGGGAAGAGGGTGAGGCCTACCGGGCCGACCTGCCGAACCTCGGCAACATCATGGGTCAGATGGAATACGGCAAGATGATTGCCGGATGTGCCGCAGCGCTGACCTCCGAAACCGGCAACATCGCCTACCTGGGTCCGCTCATCAACGATGAGACTCGTCGATTCGCCAACGCCCTCTACCTCGGTGCGAAGCACTGCTGGGAGGCCGCCGGCAAGGATGTGGCCGACCTGGACTTCTCGGTCAACTGGATCGGATTCTGGTTCAACATCCCGGGTGTCACTCTGGATCCGACCGAAGTCACCAATGCCTTCTATGACGGTGGAGCGGACGTCGTCATATCCGGAATCGACACGACAGAGGCGCTCGTCGTTGCGGGCCAGCGCGCGGCGGCCGGCGAGAACGTGTGGTCCATCCCCTTCGACTACGTCGGCGCCTGCTCGGAAGCGCCAGAGGTGTGCCTGGGCGTGCCGTACTTCAACTGGGGTCCGTCCTACCTCGGCGTCGTCGAGTCGGTGATCGCTGACTCGTTCACCGCGAGTTTCCAGTGGCTGCCGCCGGATTGGACCGACATCAACAACCGTGACTCGAGCATGATCGGCTGGGTCGACGGCGATGCACTCTCCAGTGACGCGGCGTCGGCGCTCGACACGTTCGTGACCGGTCTCGGTGACGGGTCGATCAACCTCTTCGTTGGACCACTCAGCTTCCAGGATGGATCGGTCTTCCTCGAAGACGGGGAGATCGCTACCGATTCTCAGATCTGGTACACGAAGCAACTCCTCGAGGGTATCGAGGGCGCAAGTTCGGCCTGACGGTCCTCGATCTGGAACCAGATGGGGGAGGCCGATGCGGCCTCCCCCATCTCTCTGTCTGGGCTCGGCTTGTCGAGTAGCCTGCGACGAATGGCGCTCGATATCCGGGACATCTACAAACACTTTGGTCCCGTTCGAGCGAACGATGGGATCACGTTCACCGTCGAAGAGGGTTCTCTCCACGGGATCCTTGGAGAGAATGGCGCCGGCAAGTCGACGTTGATGAAGATCCTCTCCGGGTTCTACGAGGCAGACTCGGGCGAGGTCGTGCTCGACGGAAAGGTCCTCGATCTCGGATCACCAGCCGACGCCATTGATGCCGGCATCGGGATGCTTCATCAGGATCCCCTGGTGTTTCTTCCGTCCACGGTTCTGGACAACTTCGTGCTCGGGAGTCCCGGGCCGCTTCGGTTGGATCGATCCTCGGCGAGCCTTGAGTTGGGGCGGGTGAGCGGAGAACTGGGGTTCAGCTTCGATCAGGCAATGTTGGCCCGGGACCTCACGGTGGGCGAGCGCCAGCAACTCGAGATCACGCGGCTCATCTGGCTCGGCGCACGGGTGCTGATTTTCGACGAGCCGACCACCGGTATCTCGGCGACGCAACGACTTCAGCTCTTCGCGACCCTCAACAAGCTCGCAGAGAACGGCCTGATCGTCCTCTTCGTCTCCCACAAGCTCGAGGAGATCGAGGAGATGTGCGATTCGGTGACGGTGATACGCCAGGGCAAGGTCGTGTTCGAGGCCGCGATGCCGGTACCCCCCGAGATGCTCGTTGAGGAGATGTTCGGCAAAGTGTTCGTTGAAGAGGATCGTGAGCCGGCAACCCTCGGCGCTACCGTGCTGCAACTCGCTCACTTGTCGGTCGACGAAGGCTCGACGCGGCTCGAAGACCTCGATCTCGGGACTTCGGCCGGCGAAGTCGTGGGCCTGGCCGGGCTTGAGGGGAGCGGGCAACGGACGCTGTTGCGGGCATGCGCCGGCCTCCTCGAACCGTCTGCCGGACGGGTTGTGGTCGACGGGAAGGACCTGACCAAGGTCTCGTATCGAGGACATCTCGCCGCCGGTGTGCACTATCTCCCGGCCGGTCGCCTCGAAGAAGGCCTCGTCGAAGGGGTCTCGATAGCGGAACACCTCTTCCTCACATCGAACGACACCAGCTTCTTCATCGATCGCCAGGCCGCAGACGACGCGGCCCGCACCGAGATCGAGGATTACTCCATCAAGGGCAGGCCGAGCTCACCGGCGGAGGCGCTGTCAGGCGGGAACCAGCAGCGGCTGCTGCTTGCCATGATCCCCGAGAATGTGCGGCTGCTGTTGCTTGAACACCCGACGCGGGGCCTGGACGTCGAGTCCGCCGCGTTTGTGTGGAAACGCCTCCTCGAGCGTCGGGCCGACGGTACGTCGATCATGTTCGCCTCGGCCGACCTCGACGAGCTGCTCCGCTACAGCGACCGGATTCTCGTCTTCTTCGCCGGTTCCGTATTCGCGATCCGCAACACCGAAGCCACCGACGGTGAGGAACTCGGCTACCTCATCGGCGGGAAAGAACGGGTGTAACCGGAATGCGATCTGCCACACCCACCCTTGTCGCGATCGCAGCAGCGCTCGCTGTCGGCATCCTACTGCTGCTATTGGTTGGGGCACCGCCGATGGAAGCGCTGTGGTTGCTTGTCGAGGGCTCATTCGGATCCGCATCCAAGATCTCCGCGACGCTACTCGCCTGGTCGCCGCTCCTCCTTGCCTCTGCGGGTCTTGTCGTCACGTTCGCCGCCGGGTTGTGGAACATCGGCGTCGAGGGCCAGATCGTGATCGGTGCCGTTGCCGCAACATGGGTCGCGCGGTCCGTTCCGGGACCGGCTTGGATGGTGATCGGTGCGGCGGTCCTGGCCGGGGCTCTCGGGGGCCTACTGTGGGCCCTGCTCGCCGGGGTTTTGAAGACGTATGGGGGCGTTCACGAGATCTTCGGGGGGCTCGGGCTCGACTTCGTGGCCGCCGGCCTCGTCGTCTATCTCGTCCTGGGTCCGTGGCAGCGGACCGGCGTTGCCTCCACGAGCGGAACCGACATCTTCCGCGAGGAGGCGTGGATGCCGACCTTGAGAGCTCTCGGCACCGATTGGCCGGTGGTTCCCGTGACTCTTGGGTTGGTCAGCGTTCTCGTCGTGTGGGTGCTGCTGCGCGGGACCAGATTCGGTCTGCGGCTGAAAGCGGTCGGGAGCAACCCGAAGAGCGCGTTCCTCATCGGCATCCCGACGAACCGGTACGTCCTCGGTGCCTTCGCGATCGGCGGCGCCCTTGCAGGCATTGCCGGAGCCGTGCAGGCAACGGGGTTCCATCACAAGCTCGTGCCATCGGTGTCCGGCGGCTACGGATTCCTCGGCATCCTCGTCGTGTTGCTGGCCGCGTTTAGCGCCGTGTGGATCGCTCCGATTGCCTTGTTCTTCGTTGCGATCTCGGTGGGGAGCACGCAACTCGATCTCCAACTGGGTCTCGACTCCGCATTCGGCGGGGTGCTGCAGGGGATCATCGTGCTGTTCGTCATGATCGGCGGCGCCTGGTCGGCACGGCGGGCCTCCCTCTCGCGCACTGCCCGAGGGGAGCCCTAGCCATGGAGGCAACCCTCAATTCCATCATCGCCGCCGCGGCACCGCTTGTCATCATGACGATGGGCGAGACGATTACCGAGAAGTCGGGAGTCGTCAATCTGTCGCTCGAAGGGAGCCTGCGCCTGTCCGCCATGACCGGATTCGCGGTTGCGTTCTGGCTGGGCCAGGCGCTCCCCGGGTTCCTCGCGGCAGCGATCGTCGGCGCGTTGATCGCAGCGATCATCGCCGCCACGAGCATCCGCCTGAAGCTGAACCAGATCGCCGTGGGATTCGTGCTGACCCTGCTCGCGGCGGACCTCGCCTCGTTCCTCGGGGACTCATTCGTCGGCGAGCGTGGCCCCCGGGTTCCGGCGCTCCCCATTCCGTTCCTCTCGGACATCCCGTTCTTCGGCAAAGTCCTCTTTGACCACGATCTGGTCGTCTACGGCAGCTTTCTCGCCATCGGCCTGACGTGGTGGCTCTTCTACCGCACACGTCCCGGGCTCAACCTCCAGGGTGTCGGGGAACGACCCGAGGGAGCGTTCGCCCGCGGGATCAGGGTCAATACGGTGCGCTTCTGGTACACCGTGCTGGGAGGGGCCATGGTCGGTCTCGCCGGTGCGGCGTACTCCCTCGATATCAAGCTGGGCTGGCGCGAGACGCTGACGCTCAACCTCGGGTGGATTGCGCTGGCGATCGTCATCTTTGGTGGGTGGCATCCACTCCGGGTGGCCTTCGGCGCGTACCTGTTCGGGGCACTCCAGGTGCTTGCGTTCCAGCTTCAGGACGTGCTCCCCGGATTGGCGCAAGTGCTCCCGATTGCGCCGTTCCCTCTGATGATCCTCGCCCTGGTGTTCGTGTACTCCAGTTGGTTCCGCAAGATCGGTGATCGATTCCCGCGGGTGCAAAACCTGCTCGGCAGCGAAGCCCCGTCCGCGTTGGGAACCGCCTTCGAGCGCGAGTAGTCGCAACGGTCGTCGCGTCCCACGAATCTCGCCCATGCAAAGCGCCGCCACTCTGTGGGGCTCAACTCCACGGGATGGGATATCAGGCGACGTACTCCTCGACCATGGCGAGATAGCCCGCTATGTCTTCCGGGGTTGCCCAGGTAGCGAGGAAGGAGTTCCTGGCCAGTTGAGCGATCTGTTCCTTTGTGAAATCGCCCGCCTCGGCCAACTCGATCAGATTCTCATTCAGGTAGGCCTGCATGTATGCCGGGTCATCGGAATTGATCAACACGCGCATGCCGTTGTCGAGCATGGTCTTGATTTCGTCAACTGTGAGGCTTCCTGTGACATATCGATTGGAGACCGGGCAGACCGTCAAAGCGAGCTCGCGCCGTTTGATCTCGGCGATGAGCGCCTCGTCCTCAAGCGAGTTGACCCCATGGTCGATCCGTTCGACTCCAATCTCGTTGATGGCGTCCCAGATGTGTCCCACAGAGTCTTCCTGATTGACGTCGCAGTGCATGGTGAGGTGATACCCCTCCGCTCGGGCTCGAGCGAACACATCCTTGAACTTGAGCGGTGGATTGCCTCGCTCATCCGAGTCGAGACCAACCCCGATGATCCAGTCCTTGAATGGAAGCGACGCGGTGAGCGTCTCCATTGCGGATTCGGCCGACATGTCTCGGAGGAAGCACATGATCAAGTTCGTCTTGAGGCCAAACTCAGCTTCGGCATCGACCTGAGCGCGATGAATCCCGGCGATGATGGCTTCAAACGGCACGCCACGTGATGTGTGGGCTTGCGGATCGAAGAAGGGCTCCGCATAGACGATGTTCTGCGAGTGAGCCGTTCGGAAGTACGCCATCGCAAGGTCGTAGAAGTCCTGTTCCTGGACGAGGACGCTCATGCCGTCGTAGTAGCCAACGAGGAATGACGTGAGGTCATGAAAGACATAGCTTGCTTTGATTTCCTCAACTGTCGAGTAGGGAATCTCGATGCCGTTCCGGTCCGACAACTTGAATTTCAGATCCGGCTCCAGCGTCCCCTCGAGGTGAAGGTGCAATTCGGCCTTGGGCAGGCCCTTGATGAACGTTTGTACGTCACTCACCGGCTGTCTCCCTTCATGATGACCATGGTCCATGCGCGATACGTGCAGGCAACCGACAGTACTACACGAGCAACAACCGCTGCGATGTGATGGGGCGAATCAATTCGTTGATTCTGCGTAGCTGCGCCGCCGACAACGCCCCAGGTAGTCATGGTTGGCCTGTATCGATCGCCGCCAGTTCGGCGAGGAGGATCTGCTTGTTGTCTTCCGCGAGGAACGTCGCTTCTATCGAGTTTCGTGCGAGCGTCACGAGATCGTCGCGACTCAGCCCGAGCGCATCAGCGATCGCGACGTAGTTGTCGAGGACGTAGCCACCGAAGTAGGCAGGGTCGTCGGAGTTGATCGTCACGCGAACGCCGCGGTCGAGTAGGTCCTTGAGGTTGTGATCCTCGAGCCGGTCGAAGACCCGAAGCTTCAGGTTCGACAACGGGCACATCGTCAGCGGGATCTGCTCCCGGGCGAGGCGATCGACGAGCGCCGGGTCATCGGCGCAGCGAACGCCGTGGTCGATCCGTTCCGACCCGAGCGCGTCGAGTGCACCGACGATATAGGCAGGGGGTCCCTCCTCACCGGCGTGGGCGACCGCATGCAGTCCCGCATCGCGTGCGAGTCGGTATGCGTCGGCAAACAACTCGGGTGGATTCCCAACCTCTCCCGAATCGAGCCCGACGGCGATGAGCTGATCTATGTATGGCTCGGCCTCTCTCCAGGTGGCAACCGCTGCTTCACCGGGGAGGTGCCGAAGGAAGCACATGATCAGCGCCGCTGAGATGCCCCACCGATCCCGGGCAGCCTCGATCGCCCTCGTGAACCCGCCCATGAAGACCGAGAAGTCGATCCCTCGTTCGGTGTGAGTCTGCGGGTCGAAGAAGATCTCGGCACGCCGGACACCGTCCGCAACGGCCCGTTCGAGGTAGGCATACATCAAGTCGAAGAAGTCCTGCTCCGTGATCAGTACCGCCGCCCCCTGGTAGTAGATGTCGAGGAACGACTGGAGGTCGGTGAACTCGTACGCAGCGCGGACTTCCTCGACGTTGGCGAACGGCAGGTCGATTCCGTTGCTGGCGGCGAGGTCGAACATCATCTCCGGTTCGAGGGTGCCCTCGATGTGGAGGTGGAGTTCGGCTTTGGGCAGGGCGCGGACAAACGATGCGGTATCCATGGGCCCATTCAACCCGCTCGACGCACGGCGAGCGAGTTGGATTGCGATCGCCGGCGAGTCGCTACGTCTTGCCGTCGGATGCCTTCGCAAAGCCGAGGATGCCGAACACGGCGAGGGCGAACTGGATGAACAGCTTGATCCAATCAATTCCTGAGGTCTCTCCGACACCGATCCAATCGGCAACCAACCCGCCGACGATTGCGGCACCGGCACCGACCAGGATCGTTCCTACGAGAGAGATGTCCTGCTTGCCGGGGATGACCAAGCGCGCGAGCGGCCCAAGGATGAGGCCCATGATGAGACCGCCGATGATTGTTCCGATGATGGTTCCCATGCTTCGGGTCCTCTCTTCTCTCGATCGGCGGAGGCCTGCAAACCGTGCCCCGCGATTCGGATGTGGCGTCCACCATGAAAGCAGACGCGAGCAGACAACTGCCGGGACTCGGGTCAGGGAACCCAGAAGCCCATGTGGGAGAGTGCAGCGTCATCCTCGCGGTGCGGTCCATCGAGCTGCATCCGCGGAATGGCGGAAGCGCCGAGGGTGCTCGCCGTGACTGTGAAACCAGTGGGTTCGTGACCCGGTGCCTTCGCCAACGCCATGAGCCGGGCGGCCGAGAGTCCATACGCCACCCGGCGCACGCCCGCCCAGAACATCGCACCGACGCACATCGGGCACGGTTCGCACGACGCGTAGACCGTTCCCTCGCCAAATCGATCGAGAATGCCTTGCAGCTCAACGAGTCGGACGAGGTGCATCTCGGCATGCGCCGTGGTGTCGCGGTCGGTGTTCACCCGGTTCCTGGCCTCGGCGACGATCTCGTCGCCGATGGCAAAGAGCGCTCCGAACGGATGGTCACCGGCGGCCCGCGCCTCGGCGGCGAGTTCGAACGAACGGATCAGGAGGGCGTCGGAATCGGCCATGACCCCAAGCTAGCTTGTTGATTGGAACGTCGGCTTCGTTCAGCTCCGTGTCTTCCCGAGCAGACGAAGCATCTCGAGGTACATCCAGATGATCGTGACCGTCAGCCCGAACGCGCCGTACCACTCGAGGTACCGGGGCGCCTGCGCCAGCACGCCGCGTTCGATCATGTCGAAATCGAGCATGAGGTTGAACGCAGCGATCCCCACGACGACAACGCTGAAGGCGATTCCGGCGAATCCGGAATCCCAGATGAGCGGAACCGTCGTGCCGAAGAGACTCAGCACGATGCTGAAGAGATAGAACAGGGCGATGCCGGCGGTCGCCCCAACCACCACGCCGCGCATCCGGTCCGTGACTCTGATCGTTCTGGTGACGAACAGGACGAGCATCACGATGAACACACACACGGTCGCGAGAATCGCCTGGAGCACGATTCCGCCGAACTCAGCGTCGTAGATGTGGCTGATCGCTCCCGCCATCGTCCCCATGGAGAGCGCGTACAGGGGTCCCGTGATTACGGCGATCCTCGGCTTGAAGGCCGTGACGATCGCGAGGACCAGAACACCGATCATCAGGAGGAAGAGCCAAGACGGCATCGAGGAGCCGCCCGTTTGCGGATCGACAAGCGTCCAGCCCCAGGCGCCGGCGGCAAGGGTGAGGAGCAAGAGGAGTCCGGTCTTGGCCGCAGTACCCCCGATGGTCATGGCTTCGCCATCACCGGTGATCGGCGAAACGGGAGGGGGGGTCTGGAGCGCCGCACCGGCTGCGGCGGACACGTCCGGGTACTCGCCGAACTGCTTCTTGAGGGTTGGGTTGGCCATCGAGTCTCCTTGTTCGAGCCGGAATAGTAGGGAGCTCCTCGGCCTGCGAACGACGACGACGTTCGGCTGGCGCGGTGACGCGGAGCGTGTATCGGGTGACCGTCGGTAGCTTCCCGTCCGTGATTTCCGTCGAACAGCCGACCGCACAACCAGAGAAGCCTCGACTACGCGGCTGGCTCCATGCCGTGATGTTCCCGATAGCGATCCTTGGCGGGATCGTGCTTGTGGCCCTCTCCGATTCTCCGGAGGAGCGCGTTTCGGTCGCCATCTTCGCCCTTGCGGCCGCCCTCCTCTTCGGTACGAGCGCGCTGCTTCACCGAGGGACGTGGACGCCCGGCGTGGAGGGAGTGCTGCGGCGGATGGATCACTCGAACATCTACCTGATCATTGCCGCCACCTACACGCCATTCGCCGTGCTGGCGATGCCGAACGAGCGAGGCCGTGTGCTGCTGCTCATCGTGTGGATCGGTGCGCTGATCGGCGTGGCGTTCCGCGTTCTGTGGGTCGGAGCGCCGCGCTGGCTCTACACGCCGGTGTACGTCGCTCTCGGCTGGGTGGCGATCTTCTACCTCTCCGATCTCGTGAGTGGGGCCGGCGTCGTTGCGGTGGTCCTGATTGCGTTCGGCGGTGTCCTCTACAGCGCAGGGGCGGTTGTGTACGGGACCAAGTGGCCGAATCCATCGCCGGAGTGGTTCGGTTTCCATGAGGTGTTCCATGTCCTGACGGTTGCCGCGTTCGCGGCGCACTACCTGGCGGTCTCGATGGTCATCGCCACCTAGCGCACGACCGCCTACCGCTCCTCACGTGCGGGATCGCTTGCGCCCAGGTAGTCGGCGAGCGCACGGAGGTGGATCAGATCCTTCGGTCGAGCCGCTGCTTGCTTGTACCGGACCACGTGCTCGAGGCGAACGAACGGAAGCCCTTCGATGAGTTCGGCCGTGTCGATCAGACGGTCGATGTCGACCTCCCCATAGGCCCAACCCGTACCTACGGTGATCGCACCGTCGTCGAAGCTCACGACTTCGACGTCGTGCTCCGCGAGATACACGAGGTCCCCAAGCTCGCAGGCGCGATCCCAAGCTGCGCCACGGCTGATCACGTCGAGGTCGTTGGTGGCCTCGATGATGCCGCGAACGATGAGTGGGCCGCTCCCGAAGACGGCATAGTCGCCGGCGGGCAGCGCAAGGGATTGCAGTCGGGCGATCAGAGTGGGCTGCTTCGCATCCATGCGGGGATCGTGACCGGTGCCATCATCCACGCGACGAGGCTACAGCAGGGCGTCGCCGTCCGACCCCGCCGGTTTGGGTTGCCACGGCCAGCGGCCATCGACTTCCAGGACGATGGTCCAACTCAGGAACGTGCGGATGAGGACGAGAACACCGAGCACGGCCGCGTTCTCGAAGGTTGGCTCGAGAGTCACGGTCTTGATGATGTCGCCGGCAATCAAGAGGTCCAAGCCGATGAGCAGTCCCAGGCCCATGTATCCCTTGAACGTCTGGAAGGCGGTTGCCCAATCAGATCGAATCCTGGTGCGGAGCGCTCCCACGACGGCGGCAATCACGGCGATCGTGATTGCCAGGACTGCGGCGAGTTCGATCAAGTTGGCGATTGTCTCGGCGACACGAAAGTCGCCGATCTGGATGCCCTCTTGGAGTGCGAGCTGCCACTGCATGGCGCGAGCCTAGGCAACTTGCCGACCGGTTTGGGGCGCCCGCAGGTCCGGCCGCAGATATCCACACAGCTCTCGCTCGTCCACGTGGCGCTTCGGCAGAGTGGATTCCCGAGAGCGAGGAGACTCCGCAGCTTCGCCCAACACTGTGTTGGGGAGGGCGGTGCACGGCTGGAGCCGAGCCACGAGGCCGACAGCTGTCGGAGTAGACAAGGAGGGTTACCAGTGCTCACTTTCCACGGGTGGTGGCGACCGGTGGTGTGGTGTCATGGTGATTATGGCTGGGGGGTGCGTCCTTGCATCCGGTCTCCGTGGTTGGGCCGATCGATCCTCCGAGCGCCGATCGGGTGAACGAACTACCGCAGACAATCGAATACAGGGATCAGAGACTCCCTGACGAGTAGCAGGAGCCCCCGCATCAGCGGGGGCTCCTCGTTGCGCTGGGAGTCGGGGCTTGAGGGATCCCGACCCGCCGAGTCCGGGAGGAGCGACGCGAGGCAGGAGGGACAACCTCCAGCGGCCCATCAATCAGAAGCTGCGGAGGCGAGTCCGCGTGGGCCCGGTGGGACTCGAACCCACACGCTTCGGATTAAAAGTCCGCTGCTCTGCCATTGGAGCTACAGGCCCGTATGCGCAGGATACCCGTCACGGTGGCTTCGGTCGGTGGAGTGTTGGTGGTGACGCCGCGCCTCGCGCGAGGTAGGGTCGAATCGTGAAGCTGTACCTCATCGACGGCACGTACGAACTGTTCCGTGCCCACTTCGGGATCCCGCCGCGCACCTCACCAGACGGGCGGGAAGTCGGAGCGACGTACGGCATCGTCGCTTCCACTCTGGCGCTGCTCGACGAACCCGAGGTGACGCACATCGCGGCATCCTTCGACTCGGTCGTCGAGTCGTTCCGCAACGTGGTCTTCCCGGAGTACAAGACCGGCGAGGGCATCGCGCAGGAGCTCCTCGACCAGTTCCCGCTGGCGGAGCGGGCCATGAAGGCGATCGGGGTGACCGTGTGGTCGATGTTTGACTACGAAGCCGACGACGGTCTCGCCACCGGCGCCCGCCGCTGGGTGGGCGATGTGGACCAGGTCGTGGTGATGTCTCCCGACAAGGACCTCTGCCAGATCTACGACGACCCCCGCATCGTCGGATACGACCGGCGCAAGGGAACGTTCATCGACCGGGACGCAGTCGTCGAGAAGTTCGGCGTCGAGCCGGCATCGATACCCGACTGGCTCGCCTTGGTCGGCGATGCCGCCGACGGCCTGCCAGGCCTCCCCGGCTGGGGAGCGAAGTCGAGCGCCACCATCCTCGCCCGCTACGGGCATCTCGAAGGCATTCCTCTCGACGAAGCGCTCTGGGACGTCAACGTGCGCGGCGCCACGAAGCTTGCGGCGATGCTGCGGGACCACATCGGCGAAGCCTTGCTCTATCGCTACCTCGCGCAGCTCCGAATCGATGTACCGATCCCCGATTCGCTCTCGGATCTCGAATGGAGGGGCGTTCCGCGTGGTCGCTACGAGGCGTTCTGCGACGAACTCGGGTTCGGCCGGCTCAAGGAACGACCGACACGTTGGATCGACTGATCAGACGAGGATGATTTCGGTCCGATGCGCTGGTGCGGCTGCACATTGCCGGTCCGCCGTGACGAGCCGAGCGCCCCTTTCCTCTGCCAGGGCGACATACGCGGCATCGTAGGACGTGAGGTTCACGCGAAGTTCCCAGATGCGAGGCAACAGCGGCAGGTGGTCGAAGCGGCGGATCGACAGAAGCCGAAACCGGCGGAGGCCTCTTGGTCGTGTCCCCGCTGCTCGAGAGGGCAACTCGGCGCAGGCCCTGAGCGATCTCGATGTCGATGAGGTCTGGGGCCGGGAGATCGGACTTCGCCAGCATTGAGCGAATTCCGGCACCCCGGTCGTCGGGGTCGGTGAGTGCATCGATCACAACCGACGCGTCGACGGCGATCAACGCGAGTCCCTGTCCTCTCGGACGCCGGCGACGATCTCCTCAGCGCTGATCCTGGGGAGGAGGCCGGTCTCCCGATCGGCCTCAACCCGGGCGAGGATCTCCGCCTTGGTCGGGACCGAGGCCATTCGAGCGAGCTGTTCCTTGAGGAAGTCCGAGAGATTCATTCCATTCGCCGTGGCTCGGCCTCTGAGCAACGCATGCAGTTCAGGTGGCACGTTGCGCATCTGGATCATCACCACGCTTTCACACGAGAACATGTGGTGCACAAGTGATTGTCTTCTGAGGCGTCGCCCCGTCGATGAGTCCGATCGTCGAACAGGTCTGCCTACGGTGTCACGGACCGTTGGTACTGGAGGATCCGCATCCCATCCGCGTCGAAGATCTCGAGCGATTCGGCATCGATCCGGTACGTGTCGGCCTCGCCCAGCAATTCGAGATACCGGACCTCCTGCTGGTTCACTGCTTCATCGGCGCACGCCATCAGCGTCGAGGCAGCAGGGCCGATCTCCAGCTTGTCGCCATCGGATTCCCACGAGGCGTTGTAGGAGTTGCACCCGGCCGAGCCGGTCAGCGTCCCGTCTTCAGCGAAGATAGCCGTCACCGGCACGTCGATCACGGTGGACTCGAACCCGCCGGTGCCGTTGTTGTAGGCGAGAAGATCCCAGGACGAGCCGGCCAGTTCCTGTGAGATCGCCTCGAAGACGAGCAGTGCCGTATCTTCGGACGACAGGGTCAGCTTCTCGCCGTCCATCGACCACGCGTCGATGGCGGCCAGCGCAGCGAGGTACGCGGCCTCCTGGTCCATCACGCCCGGCTCGCCGCAGAACATCTGGGTTGACGCGAGCGGTCCGAAGCTGATCGACGAGCCGTTGATTTCGTACGGCCCGAAGTACCGGTTGCACGAGGCGTTGCCCACCGCCGAGCCATCTTCGAACCCAAGAGTCGGGATGGTGATCGGGGTGACCATCGTGCCGTCGGGACCGGACATCTCGGTCAATTGCCAGGCATAGTCGGTCGGCATGTCATCTCCAGATGAGCTGCACGCCGCACCGAGCAGCGCAATGGACAGAGCAAGAAGTGAAAGTCGTTTGATCATGATGATGAGACGATACCGCACACGAACGAGGTTCCCGGTCAAGATGCCGATCGCACAGGATCTCGGTTTCTGCAAGAGTTCGAGACGAATCAGAAAGGGCGCCATGGCCGTCGTTTCGGTTGAGAATCTCACCAAGAGCTACGGCGATGTCGCCGCCGTTCGTGGTGTCGATTTCACCATCAACGAGGGTGAGGTGTTCGCCCTTCTCGGCCCGAACGGCGCAGGCAAGACCACCATCGTTGAGATCCTCGAGGGCTACCGAGACCGGACTACTGGTGACGTCGACGTGCTCGGCTTCGACCCATCGACCAACCAGCGTGAGTTCAAGGAACGCATCGGAATCGTCCTGCAGGAGTCGTCGGTTGAACGGGAGTTGTCCGTTCGAGAGGCCATCGACACCTATGGTCGGGTCTACCCCAAACGCCTCGTCACCGGTGACCTCATCGACATCGTCGGCTTGGGCGAGAAGGCCGACGCACGTGTGAAGACGCTGTCCGGTGGGCAGAAGCGGCGCCTGGAGGTTGCGCTCGGCATCGTGGGCGACCCGGACCTCATCTTCCTCGACGAACCGACGACCGGCTTCGATCCATCCGCTCGCCGGCAGGCCTGGGAGGTGATCGGGAACCTCACCGACCTCGGCAAGACCATCCTGTTGACGACCCACTACATGGACGAGGCCCAGAACCTTGCCGACCGGGTTGCAGTGATCGACCAGGGCCGCATCGTCGCCGAAGGCACCCCCGACACGCTCGGCGGACGGGCAACCGCTCGTACGCAGGTCCGCTTCTCTCTCGTCGATCAATTGCCGGATGACCTTCCCATCCCCCCTGCCGTGATAGACGGATCTGACATCGAGTACCACACCGACGATCCGACGGCCCTGCTTCACACGCTCACCGGGTGGGCGGTCGAGCGGGGCGCTCTGTTGCATGGACTGACGGTCAGGCGACCCTCGCTCGAAGACGTCTACCTCGAGCTCACGGACGGTGGGACGCCATGAATCGTTCCTCGCCGTTTTCGCTGCTGTGGCACCAGGCCCGCTACGAATGGCGGATCTTCTGGCGTACGCCGATCTCGGCGTTCTTCACGATCTTCTTCCCGCTGCTGATCTTCGTGGTGTTCTCGCTCGTCTTCGGGAACGAGACGATCGACTACCTCGGGATCACGACCGCGCAGTTCTACGCACCGTCGCTGGCCGTCTTCTCCGCGGTGTCGGCCACGTACACGAACATCTCGATCACCACGGCCTATCAGCGCGACGAAGGGATTCTGAAACGCGTCCGCGGGACGCCGCTGCCGTCGTGGATCTTCTTCGGGGGGAAGATCCTCTCCTCGATCCTGATCGCCCTCATCGGCACGCTGATCATGGTCGGCGCCGGGATCCTCTTCTTCGGTCTCCAGTTGTACATCGAGACGATCCCAATCCTCATCGTGACGTTCTTCTTCGGTGTGGCGACGTTTGCGGCCCTCGGACTGCTCGTGGCAGCGCTCGCTCCGACCGGCCAGGCTGCGACGGCGATCGCCAACGCGACTTTGCTGCCGCTGGCGTTCGTTTCGGGCGTGTTCATCATTCCCGGCGAAGACATGCCGAGTTGGCTCACGGCGGTCTCGGACTTCTTCCCGTTGAGCCATTTCGTCGAACCGTTTGTGGCAGCGTTCACACCTGAAGCGACCCGACCTGCGTTCGAGTGGACGGATCTCGCCTATCTGGCGCTGTGGGGCATCGTCGCCATGGTGCTCGCGATCAGGTGGTTCCGGTGGGAACCGGGTAGCGGGGGCGGGGGGCGGCGAAGCCGCAACCGAACCGAACAGGCCGCCGGCTGACGGATCAGGTCTCCGAAGCGACGCCGAGGAGGCGTTCCCGCTTCAGCTTGCCCGCACCCCTGATCGAGAGAAGGATGGCGACGGTCCATGCGATGCCGCCGATGAGGAACGCCGAAGCGTTCGGTGTTGAGATGACTCTCGCGGAGACGGCATACGACAAGATGATGACCGGCAGCGTCACGAGACTCGACGACTGCTGTGCCGCCGCCGCCGATCGCATCCGGGCCGACATGCGGAGAACGATTGAGATCGCGACGCCGATGAATGGCGGAATGACCCAGAGGATCAACAGGAACCACCCGGAGGTCGGGAAGAACCATCCGCCCATGTCCGGTCCGACCGTCAGATTGACGACGAGTGCGTACATGGAGAATCCGACGATGGTGGCAAGGTACCCCGGGATCAGGCTTGCGAGGAGCTTGCCGTAGTAGATCTCGCGAGTCGTGAGCGGGCTATTGGCCAGGAACTCCCCGGTACCCCGCTCCCGTTCACCGACGATGGCGTTCGATGCCACCGCGACCGAGATCGTCAGCGGCACGATGATGGCGATCGGCGCCAGCATGTAGACGGCGATCACGTAGGCGGCTCGCGCGGCCGGACTGTCGACCGGCGCGGCGTCCCCGATGCTGTCCGGGAGGTTCCCGACGATGCTGGTGACCTGGTCTGCAAGCGGCGTGTCCCCAACGGCGCTCACCACGCTGAGCGCTACGAAGGGGATCACAACGAAGAACAGCGATCCAAGCAGCACGAGCGGAATCCAGTAGTCCTTGCTCTTGAAGAGGCGGCGGAGGTCGACGCTGGCGATCGCCCGCACGTTTGACCATCTCACGATGTCTCCCCCCGGTGCGTGCGCTGCATCTCGAAGTACAACTCCTCGAGCGTGGTCCCAACCGGCTCCACCCGTGTCAGACGGGCGCCGTCGTTGACGAGACGGGTGACGAGGTCGGGGAGTCGGTTGAGGTCGTCGAGCGTCACCCGGACGGCGCCGTTGCGTGACACGGAGATAACACCGTCGGCATGGCCGAGGCCTGCGAGCGCGCTACGGTCCTCGGCGTCGAGGATCACAACCGGCTCGGACAGGTACTCACCGGCGAGCTTGGCGGGTGCTCCTGCCGCCTGCGCGTGACCATTGTTCATCAGCACAACCTGGTCGGCGATCCCTTCGGCCTCGTGAAGGAGGTGAGTGCACAGCACGATGGTGCGGCCACGTCCGGCGAGCTCACGAATGAGGGCGAGGACGCTGCGCGACGACTCGGGATCGAGTCCTGCGGTTGGCTCGTCGAGCAGCAGAACTTCAGGATCGTGGATCACGGCGCGGGCGAGTGCCAGTCGTGTCCGCATGCCGGTTGAGTAGCCTCCGACTTGCTGCAGGAGGGCGTCCTCGATCGAGAAGCGCTCGGCAGCGCTGAAGGCCTCGACCTCGCCCGAACCGAAGACCTGGGCGGCGAAGCGCAGGTTGTCCCATCCGGTCAGCTGATCGTAGAAGGCGGGCTTCGGGGGTACGACGCCGACCCGACGCCGGATCTCATCCCCGTTGACCTTGGGGTGAAGGCCCAGGACCTCGATGTCCCCGCGGTCAGCTACCAGTGCGCCCGTGGTGAGGCGAACCGTCGTGGTCTTTCCGGCACCGTTCGGACCGAGCAGCACGGTTACCGCACCGGCCGGTGCGTGAAACGTGAGTGATTCGATCGCGCGAACTGAACCGAAGGCCTTCGAGACCGAGCCGAAGCGAATCGCGGAATCCATCCGGCTATTCATCGGCCGCAGCGTCGTCGAACCTGAACCATTACCCGTCGACTCCAAAATGGGCGGGGCAGCGGCATGCGGTCGCGTAGGATCGTCGCATGTGCGGACGCTTCGTACAGACACAGGAGGCCGAGAACTACGGCTCGTACTTCTCGGTCGATGTCATCCAAACCGACGAGTTGCTCCGGTCGTGGAACGTCGCGCCGACGAAGCGGGTATATGCAGTCGCCGAGCATGACGACGAGCGGCAACTCGGCACGTTCAGCTGGGGACTCGTTCCGTTCTGGGCGAAGGATCGGAAGATCGGTGCCCGTCTCATCAATGCCCGGGTCGAGACGGCCGGCGTGAAACCGGCATTCCGGGACTCGTTCGCTGCTCGCCGTTGCATCGTCCCGGCCGACGGCTTCTACGAGTGGGAGCCGAAGGCCCGCGGCAAGCTGCCCCACTACTTCTATGCGACCGACCGAAGCCCCCTGGCGCTGGCCGGATTGTGGGCCTCATGGAAGGATCCAGAGAGCGGCGAGAGGATCCGCACCTGCACGATTGTGACCGGGAAACCGTCGGATGTGGTCGCGCCGATCCACGACCGGATGCCGGTGATTCTTCCGAAGACGGCCTGGGATGCGTGGTTGGGTCCCGACCTCCGCGACAGGGACGCGGTAAACGACCTTGTCGCCGCGCTGCCGGCGCCGGATCTGTCCGAGCATGCGGTGTCCACCCTCGTCAACCGCGTCGCCAACGATGTTCCCGATTTGATCACCCCGCTGGAATCGGGCGCGGTGTAGCCGGGCGAGATCGCGATCGCCGGCGATCGTTCTGTCCGCGCCGATCGTCAGTGTGTGAGCCAGTTCCTGAGCCAGTGGGTGACGCGGGGCATCAGTAGATAGGTGAGTGCGAGAATTCCCAGAACGTTCCCGATGAACACACCAAGCACGACGTTCATGTTCGGGGCCACCTCGACCCGAATGAGGGTGATGAGCAGCGCGACCGGGAAGAGGGCGATGAACACGGCGATGGACTGCTTCCATCGTTTCGGTCCGTGGGGCTGGGATGGCTGAGCCGGGAACCACCCGCCGAAACCTCCGACGACGTTCACCGTGCGGTCGCCCTCGACGAGTTGCTCGGTCATCGTGAGCCACTCGTGGCGTGAGTCGGATTCGAGCCACCGGTCGAGATCGGCTCGTGATGCGAACGACGCAACGATGACATGCTCATCCTGGACGCCTTCCACCGGTTGGAGCAGGTCGGAACCAAGGAAGCCGTCGAACGCCTGCAGTCGATCGAGGACGTCATCGTGCAGTGCAGCGAATTCGTCGCGGTTGGATGGTGCGACGCGCTGTGAAAACACGACGGTGACGGGTTCGGGTGCGGTCCTCAGTCCGGCGATCCGTTGCTCGCGCGCGGTTCCTTCGATCATGTCGCCGACTTCTGCGATCAGGGCCTTGCGTTCGTCCGATTCGATCCAGGTGTCGAGTTGCTGAATCGTCTCGAACGAGTAGACCGTGACCCACTCACCCGGGTGGGACGAATCGGGTGGCTGCACGTCTGATCCGGAGTAGCCGGGGAACTCGGCTGCGGCTGAGCGAATTTGGTGGTCCCATGCCCGGAAGGCGTCGTCGCAGCCCGGGCGAACTCGTCGCGAGACCACCACGGTTGGCGATGCGGGAGTGTGGCTCGGGTCGGTGGACATACGGGGAGCGTAGGCGAACCGCGGCGTTCCTTCGATCGCAGCCCGGAGTCATTCAGGCCGGATTCGGACCCGCCTCGGTCCTGATCTCGTCGACGAACTCATCCAGGCGGACCGTGGTTGCCCGATCAGTGAGGGTGTCGTAGATCACCAGGAGCCCGGACATCGGATACTCGAGGGTCGAGTGAATCCTCGTGTAGAGCAGGAATCGATCATTGGTCGACCACGCCATAGGGATGACCCCGGAGTTCTGCCCCTCGGCCTCGAACACGACCGCACCCGTTTCCGTGTCCGCAATGCGAACCACCGAGGCCGGACTATCGGGGTCCGGTGTGATGTTCGCGGCGACGAGCGTGCCGTCGGAAGACCACGAGGCGTTCACGATCTGCCGGCTATCGGCGACACCCGGCACCGATTGGGGATACCGGGCGAAGGGCCGCTCCGTGAGCGTCGAAGCACCCACGCTGAAGGAGACCGGCGTGTCGGGTCGTTGCCCGAATGCATTCACCGTCACCCCTTCGATCGTCCAGCGACCCAGCCAAACCCCGCCCCTCCGGCCGGTCACGCAACCGCGTTCGAACGGATGAAGGGTGATCGGCTCCGCGCTCCGGTCGTCGAGATCCAAAGTCGTGGGAACGGCGGGACCCGGTGACGATCGCGAACAGGCGAGCCACGCCAGCTGACCCGGCTCGGTTTCATGCCACGTCGCCGACCTCACTCGAAGCCCGATGGGCTGCCGATCCGGTTTCTCGTCCGGGGAGTCGGGCACGGGATACGCCACCAGGACGCCGTCGCTGAGAACCCGAGCAAACCACGATCCGGACGCGTCCAGTCCGATTGGCCAACTGCCGGCGCCGGCAGCATCACGTTCGATCGACAGCGCAACCTCCGTTGCCGACGCCGCGGCCTCCCACCGTACGATGTCAAAGCTCCCCGGGGGTGTTGTGAGCAACACGACGGTGTCGGTGAACCCGGGCACCAATTGCGTCAGTGGGACGCTCGTCTTCGCCAGGGGCGACGCCAACGCCACCGAGGTCGGCGCCGTGGTGGACGTCGTCTCGACCGTCTCTGGGGCGACGAACGAGTCGGTCGCCGCGTCGGCGCTGGACCCATTCGGATCGGGTGAGCTCAGCAGCCAGCCGAATGCCAACGCCACAACCGCGAGGCCGCCAACAGCGAGCGCCGCCGTGCGCCCCCCAGGCCCTTCCTTGGGTGGGGGAAGAAACTCGGGATCGATCGTGATCTTGTCTTGAGTCATGATTCACCGTCCGCGTCGCTCGGACCCTCGTCGTCACGCGTGTCGTCGTCAAGAGGGGGTCGACTCCTGTGAAACAACATCAAGGGACAACTGATTCCGCACCTGCGTACGACTGAACGCCTGTGCGCGGGGGCTAACCGGCTTCTTCGTTGGCCCTCTGGTCACGAGCGGCGCCGTCGGCCGGGATGAAGACGCTTGCGTGTTCGACACAGCGTGGGATGCCCTGCTCGTCGAACGTGAGTGCCGGCCGTCCGCAGTCGCCGCAGAACTGGAGGTAGATGGGTTGTACCTGCTCCATGACCTTTCCATCGGCGTGCCGCACCGGCACGACGAGACACATCCTGATTCGCTCGGAGTGACTAGTGCCCGTGCGCCGGCGCTGAATCGGGGCGACGAGGCTTGACTCTATGTATGAAAAGTCTTACATTGAGTAAGAATAATCGGTCGTAGGGAGGGATCATGTCTGCGGTGTGGATCACGGTCTCGGTCATCGTAGGTGCTGCCGTCGTCGCCGGTTTGGCACGGTTCGTGTGGCGCCTTCGCCCGCAGAGCGGCATGGATGGGATGCCGCCCACCCCGCTCGAGAAGCTCGGGTGGATCGGACTCGGGATCACGACAGTGGTCGGTCTTGGCCTGGTACTCCTCGTCGTGCTCGCGGGTGCCGACTTCATCGGCGCGGACACCCCCGCCCGGGGGATCTTCTGGCTCCTCATGATGGGCGGCGTCGTCCTTGGAGCGGCCGCCTGGTGGGCCGTGAAGCGCCGCGCCGGGGGGACGATCGTCGATGAGCGGGACCGCGCCATCCTCGCTCGGTCGCTCAGCGTCGAGTCCATCATCGTGTTGCTCACGCTCCTCACGTGGACCGTGGTACTCACGGAGGTGTACTGGGACGAAGGGAGTCTCCCGATCGCCTATCTCCAGTTGATCTTCTGGAGCACGTTCATCCTCGGAGCGTTCGGACGGTCACTTGGCATCGTCATGGGATACCGCAGAGAGATCGCGGTCGATGCCTAAGGCCAACATCTCCAACCACATCCGGCGTCTGCGTTTCGAGAACGACGAGATGACCCAGCAGGAACTGGCCAACCTGGTGGGCTGCACGCGCCAGACGATCATCGTTCTCGAGAAGGAACGATATGTGCCGTCCCTCAGCCTGGCATTCCTGATCGCCGGCGTGTTCGGGAAGACGATCGAAGAAGTATTCGAATTCTCGTCCGACCGCTGAGCGGGGGTCGCTCCGACGCCCTACGCCTCGGCGGAGATGGGCTCGCTCTCGTACCGGAGGCTGTCGACCAGGTCGTCGAGCCCGTGGGGAGATGCTTGTGGGCGGTGTCCATCCCAACAGGACCGACGGAGAGCAATGCCGCGCGGCCCGAACATGGCGCGACAGGCGGCGGCGGTTCGTAATAGCCTGTGCCCTATGCGCGCACTCCGAAAGCTCGTCCCGGGTCCAGGATTCAGCATGGTCGACGTGCCGGTCCCGAAGCTCGAACCGGATGAGGTGCTCATCGAGGTCCGCGCCACGTCTATCTGCGGCACCGACCTGCACATCTACGAGTGGAACCCGTGGGCGGCGGATCATGTCCTTCCACCCATCACCGTCGGGCACGAACTGACCGGTGTGGTCGTCGACCGTGGGGCGAACGTCACCGAACCGGAGATCGGGCAGCTTGTCTCCGTCGAGTCTCACGTGATCTGCAACTCGTGCGCCTGGTGCCGCACCGGGCAGGGCCATCTCTGTCCGAATACGCAGATCCTCGGTGTGCACCGAGACGGCGCGTACGCGGAGTACGTGGCCGTACCGGCGCAGAACGCGTGGCCGGACCCGCCGGACATGCCGCTATCGATCGCATCCCTTCAGGAGAACTTCGGGAACGCCGTCCACACGGCAACCATCCCGAGCATCGCTGGTCGCAAGGTGCTCGTGACCGGGTCCGGGCCTGTCGGCGTGATGACCATGGCCGTCGCAAAAGCCCTCGGCGCCCGTGCCGTGTACGCCACCGATGTATCCGACTACCGGTTGAACCTCGCCGCGACGATGGGTGCCGACGTGACCCTGAATCCGACGCGTGAGGACGTGAACGAGCGGATCGCCGAGATTACCGACGGCGAGGGTGTGGACGTCCTTCTCGAGATGTCCGGTGCTTCGTCGGCACTTCAGGCTGGCTTCACCGCCTTGAAGCCGGGAGGCGAGGCGGCGCTGCTGGGCTTGACCTCCGATGCCTTCCCATTCGATCTCGACGACAACATCATCTTCAAGGGGGCGACCGTGTACGGCGTGGTGGGACGCCGCCTCTGGCAGACCTGGCTCGAGATGCGAGGTCTCATCCGTTCGGGAGCGGTCGACCTCACCCCGGTGGTAACCCACCGTTTCGCACTCGATGACTTCACCAAGGCGTTCGAGTTGATGCAATCCGGGGAGTGCGGGAAGGTTGTCATGTTCCCGGATCCTGCCTACGCCGACGGCCCGCTGAGCTGAGGGAGGCACGATGACCGACAAGACGGCATTCATTCGAGACGAGGTGCAGGCGCTCAAGGACCAGGGCCTGTACAACACCATCCGGACCATTGACGGACCCCAGGGTCCGCACTTGATCGTCAACGGCGAGACGGTCCTGAACTTCTGCTCCAACAACTACCTCGGTCTCGCCAACGACCCACGCCTGGTCGGCGCGGCAACGGCTGCGCTCCTTCGATACGGCGTCGGCCCCGGGGCGGTCCGCACGATCGCGGGGACGATGACGATCCACACGGAACTCGAGGATGCGCTCGCTCGGTTCAAGGGTGTCGACGCCACCATTTCGTTCCAGTCCGGGTTTGCCGCCAACTTGGCAGTGATTCCGGCGCTCGTCGGCAGTGGCGACGTCATCATTTCGGACGAGTTGAACCACGCCTCGATCGTCGACGGGGTGCGTCTCGCCAAGGCCGGCCGGAAGATCTACGGCCACAGTGACGCCGGGGTGCTGCGCGAGCGCCTTGCGGAGGCCCGCGAGGAAGGGGCGAATCGGATCCTCGTGATCACGGACGGTGTGTTCTCGATGGACGGCGATCTCGCTCCGCTCGATGCGATCGTCGACGCCGCCGATGACTTCGACGCCATGGTGATGGTCGACGACGCGCATGGCGAGGGTGTCGTCGGTCGCGGTGGACGCGGCATCGTCGATCACTTCGGCCTGCACGGTCGCGTCGACGTCGAGGTCGGAACGATGTCCAAGGCGTTCGGGGCCGTCGGCGGGTACGTCGCTGGATCGACCGAGGTGGTCGAATGGCTCCGACAGCGAGGCCGGCCCTTCCTCTTCTCGTCTGCCGTCCCGCCGTCAGACGTCGCTGCATGTCTCGCCGCCGTTGAGATCCTCGACGAGTCGACGGAACTCGTCGACCGGCTCTGGTCGAACGCCGCCTTGTTCAAGTCGATGATGAAGGCTTCCGGTTTCGATATCGGGCACAGCGAGACTCCGATCACGCCGGTGATGCTCGGTGACGAGCATCTGGCTCGGGACTTCTCCCGAAGGCTGCTCGAGGACCGGGACGTGTTCGCCCAGGCCATCTCCTTCCCGACGGTTGCCAGGGGCAAGGCCCGAATCCGGGTCATGATCTCGGCCTCACACAGTGAGGCCGATCTCGAGGATGGGGCCGCGGCGTTCGCTGCGGTCGGGAGGGAGCTGGGTGTCACTACCTGATCTCGACCACCGCGGGACACGACGGCTGCAGGGCATGTGGGTTCTGTTCGTTCTTCCGGTGGTCATCGCGATCGCCATCGTCGCGATCGCATCGCCGCGGTCCGCCGGTGCCAACGCGGGACTGTTCACGGTGGTTGCCGGCTTGGTCGCATTGATCGACTTCGGGTCATTGTTCTGGATCCGCAGTATTGGCGCCGATGCCATTCTCTCTGCGGAGTCGAACGCTGAGATTCGGGACGCGTACACCCGCCGAATGGTGCTGGCGTGCGCGTTCGCAACGATCCCGCCGCTCCTCGCGTTCGCCTTCGTGTTGGTCGCACGGACCACGACGGCGTTCTTCATCATCGCTGCCACCTCGCTAGTTCTGCTCGCTCTCGCCGGACCGAGGCGCCGCGATATCGATGCGCTCGACGACCGTATGGTCGAGGCCGGGCGTCCATTCCGGGTCGCGGCTGCGCTTGACTCCTGATGCGATCGGCTGGGTCGGTCTCGGTATTCAGCCCCTCGTTCGCTAGATTCGGAGGGCTTGGGGGATGATTCACCATGGCTGAGGCAACCGAAGAAGCCACCGGCAAACCAGCGCCGTGGGGCAAACTCGCGCTCAGGGCTCTGTTCCTGCTCGTTGGTGGCGTCTCCCTCTATTTCTTCCTTCCAACGATCCTCGACCTATTCGCGACTGCTCCACAACTCGAGCGTGTGAAGTGGCGCTGGTTCTTCCTGATGGGAGCCCTGATGTCCGGGGCATTCGTATCCCAGTGGGCGCTCACACGTATCGCGGCGCCGGGCATCTCGTGGTTCGTTGCTGCAACGGCCCAGCTCACGTCGAACGCCGCGGTGAAGGTCATCCCGGGCGGAGTGGTTGCAGGTGGCGCGTTCTATTTCCAGATGCTCGCCGTGTCCGGCGTACCAATGGGTACGGCCCTCGCTGCACTCGCCGCCGTTGGGATCCTCTCGAACCTCGTCTTGCTCGCCCTGCCGGCAGTGGCGTTGGTGATTGCCCTGGTCACCGTTCCGATCCCCGACGGCATGCTCCCCGTGGCGATCGCCGGCACGATTCTGTTTGTCGCAATGTTCACCGTGACGGTGATCGTCGTCCGCTTCGACAAACCGCTGTATTGGGTCGGGTGGGTGGCCCAACGAGTCGTTGGGTGGGCGGCACGGATCTTCAAGAAGGACTGGTCGCTCACGACCGAGGAGATCATCCAGCGACGCGACGAAGTGGTCAAATCGCTCGGCAAACGGTGGCACAAGGCGCTGGGTGTGGCGGTGGCGAACTGGCTGCTCGACTACGCGACCCTGGTGGTGGCCCTGATCGCGGTCGGGGCAGAACCCAACCCGAGCCTTGTGCTGCTCGCGTTTGCCGGCGCCGCCGTGCTCGGCATGATCCCGATCACCCCGGGTGGTCTCGGCTTCGTCGAGGCGGGCCTAGTCGGAATGTTGACGATCGCCGGCATCCCGGCCGGCAATGCCCTCCTCGCCACCCTCGCCTACCGCCTCTTCCAGTTCTGGCTGCCAATCCCTGTCGGCTTTGTCGCCTACTTCCTCTTCCGTCGGAAGTACGGGAAGCCCTCGGAACTGCCTCCGGTCACCGCCTAGTCGCTACCCCTGCCGCGGAGTGGCGCAGGCACGGACCGCGATCCCTTTGGTCCCGATGCCGACGCTCCCGAGTATGCGAGATTCGTACCGGTCGGTGACGACCACGCACACCCCAAATCCGTCGGTGGCAGCAGCAGCGGTCCGCCCGGCCCTCGGTTGTGCGGCGAGCGACGCTCTCTCCGCCGCGGCGATGGCGGCTGAAGCATCGATGCGCCGGTCGCCGGCATAGGCAGCCGCAATCTCGATCTGGGCGGCGCCGGCCTCTGCCCCGGCGTCCGCCGCGACCGCGGCCTCCCGATACGTCGCTGCCAGCAACGCGACGTCGAGCGTGAGGCCGAGCAGTACGAACCCGACGAAGAACAGGGCGCCGAGGTAGGGGAGCATGGAACCCCGTTCGTTCACGGCCGGCTCCGGTACGGGCTGTACGTTGCGCTTGCTCGACCCGTGACCGTTCGCCGGAGCGGAGTGCTCTCGGGTCCGAGCAGAGGTACCTCGATCCGAACCTCGACCAGGAGGCTGTCCCCGATGTCGACGGCAACGACGGCGGCGTCCGGCGATAGTTCGCTTGCGAGGCGGGCCGCGTCGTCGGCGTTGCCGTGCCTGGCTCCGTGCTGTGCCGCGAACGCGGCGGTCTCCGCCGCCTCCGCGGCACAGGCGCCGAGGCGCCCGACGGTGATGAGCGTCTGGACAATCACCAGCACGAATACGAACGCAACGGCGAGGGTTCCGATCAGAGCTGCACCCCGGTCGTCGGTCATGGAGCGATCACCACCAGCGACGTGGCCTCCGCGTGGAGCGTGATCGGGATGAGGTCGGGGCCCGGCGGCGACCATTGGATTGACGCCCGTGCGGTGACGGCACGCTCGTCCAACTCGAGAGCCGTCGTCACTCCGGTTGCACCGGGGACGACGCGGGCGAGTTCGGCGGCGAGGCGCGAGCGCTCCGCGGTGAGATCCGCCCCCGGGCGCCCGGCCCGGCGTGCTGCCGCCGCCACCGCTGTCTGAGCCGTGTCGCGGGCGACAACAACGAAGGCCACCTGGGTGATGATGGCAATGAGAAGGAAGATGACCGCAGTCGCAACTAGCGACTCCACGATCGTCGACCCTCGACTCAGGTGAAGAAGCCCGTCATCTGCGCCACGATGCTCGTCCATACGTCGGCCGTCGCGCTCCGAACCGCGGGCAACAGCATTGCGATGACGAGCACCGCGATCGTTGCCAGACCCAACCACTCGACCGTGGTTGAACCTCGTTCTTCGTTCCACATGTTCACCCCCTTTCTCATGGTCCGCCCGCCAGGCTGCGAAGACCGGCGAGCGTCGGATAGAGCAGAAAGAGCAACGTGACGGGGACCATCAGAGCGAGGACCGGCCCGTAGGTGGCGAGTGCTCGCCGGCCGCCCTCGGCCGTGACGTCTCTGGCGAGCGCCGCCCGGTAGTCCGTGCCGAGCTCGCCGAGCGCTTCAGCAAGACGCCCCCCGGTGTCGTGTGCGTGGGCGAGGAGGGTGTAGAGGCGGCCGGCTTCCGGATCCGCCGTTCGGTGTACGTTGCGCTGGAGCGCATCGGCAATACCCCGGCCCGATGACACTTCGGCGAGTGCGCATTCGATCTCGTCGGAGGCCACACCGGACGACTGCTCGGTGAAGCGCCGGAGAGAGGATTCGATGGACTCTCCCGAGATGACGTGGAGCGAGATCGCATCGGTGACGATCGGGAGTTCGAAGCGAAGCCGGCGGGCCCGGCGTTCGCGTTTGGTCGACAGCCACATGCCGAACAGAAGCCACCCAGCGGCCGCGCCGAGCGCGGCGAGAGGCAGCATTGAACGGCCGGGCCCTTCGAGGAAGAGGTCCCCCTGGGCGATGAGGATGCCCACGATGGCGCCGGCCGCCGCGGCGGCCGACCGTCGGAGCAGCAGTTCGGAATGGGACCAGGCCAGACCGGTATCCGAGACGGGTGATTCGGTGGGCCTTCTCCCGTGCAGTTGATCCGGGGGCGGTGCCGGGCGTAGGTACCTTCCGACCCGGTCGCTCAGGCCGGTCGGTCGGCCCCCCGTCACAGCGAGGAAGATCCCGGTGGCGAGGGCAAGGGCGATCACCACGTTCATCGCATTACCCGCGGTGCCCGGGAGAGCCGGGCAGAGCGTCGTGCAGCGACGAAGCCCAGTGTGGTCAATACGAATCCCACGACGACGACCACTGTGCCGGTCGCCGTTCGGTATGCGGTCGCTGCCTGGGGATTCGTCGAGATTGTGAGGGCCAGCAGGATCCACGGGGCGGCGAGTGCGACGCCCGCCGTCATTCGTTGCTCCGTAAGGGCAGCGGTGTGGGCCCTTCTGAGCCGCAGTTCGTCTGAGATCGAGGCGCCGAGTGAAGCAACCACGGCGCCCACCCGGTGCCCGCCGGACCGGTGCGCGAACTCGAGCGTTGTGAGCACGCGGTCAGACGTGGGATCGTCGAGGTGCATCTTGAGCCGCTCGAGGGCAGGGACGAAGCCGTCACCGAACGTCACAGCTTCTTCGACGGGCCGCGCCTCTGCTGAGAGCGGTTCGGGCGCGCGGCGAGCCGCTGCGATGAACGCGTCGGGGAGCGTTGAGCCGGCCGAGATGCGGCTGCTCATCAGGGCAAGGAAGTCGGGCCATGCGCCGGCGATTGCCTCAAGACTCCGTCGTTGTCGAGACGCGTCGACGGCGACGGGGATTGCGGCGACGAGCAGTCCCAATGCGACGGCCACGGCCGGCACGGCGAGCAGTCCGAGCGAGAAGACTCCTGCGGTGATCCCTGCGCCGATCGCTGCTGGTATCACCCAAGGAGATGGGAGTGTGGGCTTCGGGATGCGGATGGCAGGAGTCCATCCCGACACGACGATCCAGGCGGCGGATCCCGCCAGGACGGCGGCGACGCCCCTCACCTCGACCACCCACCCGGATCGAGTCGGGGATCGCCTGTTGTGCGGCCCGTCCAACGCAGACCCGTGGCCGCCATCTCGAAGAGCGGCTGGAGCGTGAATACATCGCCTGAGAGCTGCCCGGGTACATAGGCGATTTCGTCGACCGCCCGGTTGCGTCCATTCCGGCGCAGGAAGACCACCAGATCAACTACGGCGGCGACCGTCCGCCTCACGAACGGAATCGCAACGTTCTGGCCTGCCAGCACGCTGTACGAGACGAGCTTCTCGAGTGCATCGCGTGCCGAGTTGGCATGCAGCGTCGCGACACCGGAGCACCCGGCGTTGAGGGCCATCAGCATGTCGAGCGCTTCGGGACCCCGAACCTCACCGACCACGATGCGGTCGGGGCGTTGGCGCAGTGCCTCTCGTACAAGATCGCGCAGGGTGATCTCGGCCCCGCCGTCCAGGCCGGCCTCGCGCGTCTGCATCTGCGTCATATCCGGCAGATCGGCGTCGATCTCGAACACTTCCTCGCATGTGACAACCCGCCGGTCGGGTGGTACTTCTCGCAGGAGGCAGTTGACCAATGTGGTTTTGCCTGCTCCGGGGGCTCCGGCCACCAGCACCGACAGGTCCTCTCGCATGGCCTGGCGAAGGAGAGACGCAGACGCAGGGGTCAACGTCTCGCGGGCCACAAGTTCGTCCAGGCCCGTCGCCGAGACGACGAACTTCCTTATCTGGATGTTGAGGCGGTCGGAGTGGGTGACCGGCGGCCCGGTGATGTGCACGCGCGATCCGTCGGGCAGTTGAGCGGACACGATGGGTGAGGACAGGTCGAGGCGGCGGCCCGTGCCGGCTAGCAACTGATCGGCAAACCGTCGCAGCGTGACCGTGTCCGCGACGATGGGTACGAGTTCCTTGATGCCGTTCCGGACGACGAACGTCCGGTGGCCGCCGATGACGATGATCTCCTCGACGGTTTGGTCGCTGAGAAGCTCGCCGAGAAAGCCCAGCCGGTGTGGTGCGCCGGTTATCGTCATAGGTCCGCACCGATGTGGGCGAGTGGCTTGCGCAGGCGGTTGTCCGGACGCTTGGCGCACAGCGACGCTGCCCGAATCGACGGTCGGTCGGGGATCACGGCCGCCGGCTCGATTCCGGTCCACTCCTTCGCGGCAGCGATGACATCCGTAGCGCCGCGCGCAGCGGCCCGATTCAGAATGAGGGTCGGCGGCGGACCGGACCACATGGCAACGAGGTGCGCGGCGCGGACCACACCCACGGCACTGGCGTCGGCCACGAGGACTGCGGTATCGGATCGTTTCAGCACCGGGTGATCGGGTTCACCGGTTCCCAGATCGACAATGACCCGCTCGAAAGTCACGGTGGCGGCGTCGACAAGGTCATCGATCATTGCCGGTCTGAGCGGTGCCTCGCCCACCCGATGGGACCCGGTGATGACGGAGATGCGCCCGTACTTCTGCACCACCGCGGCAGCGATCGCTCCGGTGGCGCGGACGTGGTCGGCGGCATCGGCGATATCGGGCCGCGGGGGGAGTCCCAGCCTGATCGCAATCGACGGACCGTCCAGATCGAGATCGAGGAGGAGTGTCGAGGACCGCCGACCGGCCTCCCATGCCAGGCCGACTGCAACCTCGGTGGTGCCCGGGGCGCCCCTTGGACCGATGACTGCGGTGACGGTTCCGGTGCCGCCGCGATCGATGGGTCCCAACTCCGGTGAGATGAACCGGATGGCCGTGACGATCGTCCGCACGTCGGCCGAGTCGGGAAGGAGCTCGTCGACGCCGGCGCTGCGCAGCATCGACGCTGCCGGTCCATCTTCCTCCGGATGGATGCCGAGCACACCGAGTCCGGCTCGTTGCCACGAGGCGATCTGGACAGGCGTGACCCATGACACCTCGCCACCGGCAACGACAACATCGATGTCCTCGGCGTGCTGCTCGATCTCGTGCGGCTGGAACGCCCGGAGCACGATCAGAACCTCGGCGGTTTCCCGTGCGTAGGAGACGAGCCCCGGCTCCCAGTCACGGGCGGAGAGGACGGTGGCGACACGAACGCTCATCGTCCCACCCTGACCAAGTCGAGGTCTCCTCCGTTCATGGCTGCGGTCAGCGTTGCGGCGAGTTCATCGTCCACGGCGAGAAGGAGTTGAACGCGGTCGTCGTTGACCGACGACTCGGCGACCGAGGCGTCGACGACGTAGACCGACGCTGCGATCAGGCGTGTTTCGGAGGGTTGCCCAACCTGGGAGGTCGAGGCATAGATGTCGACGCGGTCGCCGGGGTCGATCTGTCCGAGGACGGCATGTGACCGGGCGATGTCGAGGGCGAGGAGGTCCGGCGCTGTCTGAACCTCAGGCGGTCGGAGCAGGCTCGGGAGGAGAGGTTCGCCTGCGGCCAGCGGAGCAACAAGTACCCAGTTCGAGAGTTCGCCGGGCGAGTCGCCGGTGACCATGCCGGTCGCATCTTGTGCGTACCGAACCACTAGGTCCAGTTCGGAGATCGGCGTTCCGGCCGGAAGGTCGGCGCCGGCAACGAGAATCGGTGTCGTCGGAACGGGCCGTGTCATCCACAACACGAGGAGCGCGGCGACGGCTGCTAGACCGATTCCGACCAGCGTTCTCGTGTCCGGCGTGGGGATCGAGATGCCGTGTGTGCGAACCCCGATGGCCATCAGCGTGCCTCCACCGTGACGATATGTTGGATCGAGATGAATCGCTCGGTGGGGCCGTCGATGACTACCACATGGTCGATGCCGACCGCCTCGACGAGACCCCGATGGATGTGACCGTCGGAGGTGGTCAGGATCACGTGCTCGGTTCGGTCTTCGGAGTCGAGGAGCCGATCACGCAAGGTGCTGCGTCGGCGTGCCGCCGCGCGAGCCGCCGCCTGCTCCGCGTCGAGGGTGTCGTCGAGGCGGTTGCGGAGGGTGCGCCCGAGTCGCACCAGATCCGGATGCCCCATCGGATCCATATCCGTTCCCCCTTCCGTCTATGCCCTGGTGAACAAGTACCACGGGATGGCCGCATGGTTCAAGCAGGTCGATCTGACAATGTTTCGCGCTTCAGTTACGAAAATCGCGATCAGCCCGGTCTGCGAGACGCAAGCATCGAGATCGGGGCATGCGGACGGCGGTCGATTTCCGACGCCATCTGACCCCTGGTCCTTTGTCTGCAACGGTTTGCGGCTCTCGGGTGGCGTTGGAGCTGTGCTCCAGTCGTCCGTGGCGGGCTCGTCTGGCGCAGCCGATTGGCGGCAGCGTTCGGTCGAAATCGGCGAACGCAGATGGGAGTAGGAGGGCCACGCACCGTGGTGCCGCGTTGACTAGGCTCGGAAGAGCGCTGGATTGTGAAGGGGAGTTCGTTGCTCATAGATGGAGCACGCTCAGACGGAGCACAGGGACTCAATGACGGATTGTCAGATGTCCCGTTGCGCTCCACCCTCAGTCGGCGGCGGCGGTCCTTGCGAGTGCAAGGACCGTTTCTTGTTGGGGGATCACGGCAAACGGACGCCAAGGAGGGCTTCATGAGACGGACGCGGTCTGCGTTGTTGTTGGTAGTGGGAATGGTGGCCGCATTGCTACCAATGGGCACGGCGCCGGCGGGGGCGGCTACGACCTCGCGACGGGCGTGTTCGTCAGTGAGTTCCATTACGACAACGTCGGTACTGATGCCGGAGAGTTTGTTGAAGCACTGGTGATGCTTGCAATAAGGCGATTGATGATGTCTACAACGGAACCGGAGCGCGTATCTCACGGCGCCGGTCGGTGTGATCGACGCTGAGACGTCCAGGGTGCGGTGATTTCGCTGCTGCGACCTGCAGCGGTTCTCCGGACGGTCTGGTTGAGCTTACAGCAATGTCGTGGCGCGCGACACCAAGCCAGTCACTAGGCCTGTCCGGCAGCATTCGCCGACGGCGATGTCTACGTGCTGGCACATCCGAGCGCCGCTGCCGCCATTCTGGCCGAGGCAGACACCACAAGCGGGTCCGTCATCAACTTCAACGGGGACGACGCCGTGGTCCTCCGCAAGAACGGTGCCGTCATTGACGCGTTCGGGCAGATCGGGAGTTGACCTCGGGGTCGCAATGGCCGGGCGGTGGACAGGATGACACGCTACGCCGCAAGGCCGCTGTGTGCGCCGGAGATACCAATGCGGACGACGCCTTTGATGCCAGCGTCGAGTGGGACACCTTCGCGAACAACACCTTCGATGGCCTCGGAAGTCACGCCACGGACTGCGGTGGCACTCCTCCCGTTGCGAGCGTGGTAATCAACGAGGTCGACTCGGATACACCGGGTACTGACGTCTTGGAGTTCGTTGAGTTGTACGACGGCGGCGTCGGGAACACGGCCCTCGACGGAATGGTGGTGGTGTTCTACAACGGCAGTCAACGATCTCTCCTATGCGGCGTACGATCTCAATGGCTACGTGACCGATTCTGACGGTATTTCGTGCTTGGGAATGCGGCTGTTGCCGGCGTTGACGTGGTCTTTGCGAGCAACGGTCTCCAGAATGGTGCCGATGCAGTGGCGTTGTATGCGGCTGATCTCGGCGGTTTCCCGAACAACACCCCGGTGACGACCGTCGGGTTGCTTGACGCGGTTGTCTATGACACCAGCGACGCGGACGATCCCGGGCTTCTGGTGTTGCTGAATGCGGGTCAACCGCAGGTGGACGAGAACAGTGCTGGCGACAGCGCAAACCAGTCGAATCAGCGCTGTCCGAACGGCAGCGGTGGGGCGCTCAACACCGATACGTTCGCCCAGTGGGCACCGACGCCCAGCGGTAAAAACCTGTGTGAGGCACCGGTTGCCGAGGTCAAGATCCACGACGTCCAGGGATCCGGAGCCGCGAGCCCGATGGTCGGTCAGACCGTCATCATCGAAGGAATCGTGGTCGGTGATTTCCAGGACGGTCCGAGTGGTACGAACGGCGACCTGAATGGCTTCTTCGTGCAGGAGGAAGACGCCGACGCAGACGCCGATCCGTTGACGTCAGAAGGCATCTTCGTCTTCAACGGCAGTTCGCCTGCCGTCGATGTGCAGATCGGCGACCTGGTGAAGGTGGAGGGTTCGGTCTCCGAGTTCAACGGCCTGACGGAGATCACATCCTTCACCGGCGTCAGTGTCATCGGCTCCGGGAATTCGTTGCCGGCGGCGTCGCTGCTCTCGCTTCCGGTCACGAGTGTCGACGATTTCGAGGCCTACGAGGGGATGTACGTCACGTTCCCGCAGGTGCTCGTCATCTCCGAGTACTTCAACTTCGATCGCTTCGGCGAGATCGTGTTGACGTCGGACCGACATCTGACACCGACAGCAGAGTTCGAACCGGGACCCGATGCGATTGCTGCGGCGAACGCCTTCCTGCTCGACAAGATCACGCTCGATGATGGGCGCTCGAGCCAGAACCCGGACCCGGCGATTCATCCGAACGGAGGGGTCTTCGATCTCGACAACCTATTCCGGGGTGGTGACACGGTCGCGAACGTGACCGGCGTCATGGATTACTCGTTCGGCCTGTACCGCATCCAGCCGACGCAGGGCGCCGTCTACACGAATGAGAATCCGCGTTCGGCCGAACCCGATGATGTCGGTGGCAGGCTGAAGGTTGCTTCGTTCAATGTCTTGAACTACTTCACGACCCTGAACAGCCGTGGAGCCAACACAGAGGAGGAGTTCGCGCGACAGCGGGCCAAGATCTTCTCGGCGCTGGCAGCAATGGATGCCGACGTCGTCGGTCTCATCGAGATCGAGAACAACGACCGAGGCGATTGCTGATCTGGTCGATGGACTGAACGACTGGCTGGAGCCGGCACCTACGCCTACATCGATACGGGCGCCATCGGCACGCGATGAGATCAAGGTCGCGTTCATCTACAAGCCGGCGACGGTGTCGCCTGTCGGCGACTTACGCGATACTCGACAGCTCGGTAGACACGCGGTTCCTCGACACGAAGAACCGGCCGGCGCTCGCGCAGACGTTCATGGACACGACGACCGGCGGGGTCTTCACGGTCGCGGTGAACCACTTGAAGTCCAAGGGATCCGCTTGTGACGATGTCGGAGACCCGGATCTCGGTGACGGTGCAGGCAACTGCAACGTCACGCGGACACTGGCAGCCGCGGCGTTGGTCGACTGGCTCTCCGGTGATCCGACGGGGAGCGGCGACGAGGACTTCCTGATCATCGGGGACCTGAACTCGTACGACAAGGAAGATCCGATCGATGCGATCGTGGTGGGTTCTGATGACACGCTCGGAACGGGGGACGACTACACCGACCTGATCTACCACTATGTCGGAGAGGACGCGTACTCGTACGTGTTCGACGGTCAGATTGGCTATCTCGACCATGCGCTCGCAAACGCGGCCCTCATGGATGAGATCTCTGATGTCACCGTGTGGCATATCAATGCCGACGAAGCCGATCTGATCGACTACGACATGTCGTTCAAGCAGGATGCGCAGGACGCGATTTACGCGCCCGACGCGTATCGGTCATCGGATCACGATCCCGTCATCATCGGCCTCAACGTCTGCGACGAGATTGCTCCGATCTTCGAAAAGGTGACGGCCAAGCCGTCGGTCTTGTGGCCCGCAAACCACAAGTACGTGCGGGTGACCACCGCCGTCGTTGTTGACGACAACTTCGATCCGAATCCGACGGTTGAACTCGTCTCCGTTGTGTCAAACGAGCCGGACAACGGACTGGGAGACGGCAACACGATCAACGACATTGTGATCGTCGACGACTTCACGTTCAAGTTGCGTGCAGAACGCGCCGGAGGGGGTGACGGCAGGATCTACACCATCACCTACCGGGCTACGGATGCTTGTGGCAACGAAGTCATTGACACCGTTGAGGTGTCCGTTCCTCACAATCGCCAAGGGGGTCGTTGAGCGTTCGGCCCAATTCGCCGGTCAGACGGGGGTCCCGCCATCTGGCGGGACCCCCGTCGTTCTTGGGGTCGAGACGACTCCGGTTCGATAGGTGAAGGCCGTCTGCGGGCCAAGGCTGCGTCGGATCGCCCGCCGCCACCGTGACCGTCCGTAGACTCGTGGTCATGCCCACCGACCCGATCCCCATTCCCGATCCGTCGCCCGAGCGGCGGGTCTTCACCAATCGCACCCTGAACATGCGCTCGATCAAGGCGATCGGGTATGACATGGACTACACGCTCACGCAGTACCACGCAGAGGCGTGGGAAGAGCGTGCATTCGCGCACGCCCGTGACCGTCTTGCCGCGCTCGGATGGCCGGTCGAGGCGGTGGAGTTCGATCCCCGGATCGTGAGCCGCGGCCTGGTTATGGACCTCGAACTCGGAAACCTTCTCAAGGCAACCCGGTTCGGATGGGTAATCCGAGCCATGCACGGCACCCGATTCCTCGACTACCAGGAACTCCGGCGCTCATACTCCGGCACCCTCGTCGACCTCGGAGACGATCGCTACGTATTCCTCAACACGCTGTTCTCGCTCTCAGAAGCAAGCCTCTTCGCCCAGTGCGTCGAACTCCTCGACGCCGGGAAGCTTCCAAGCGGTGTCGGCTATCGCGAACTCTTCAGCGCGGTGCGGGCGGCGGTCGACGGTGCGCATCGCGACGGGATCCTCAAGGACGATGTGCTCACCGATCCGGAGCGTTTCATCTCGCTCGATGGAGACATCGTTGCGAGCCTTCTCGATCAACAGGCCGCAGGGAAGCGCCTCATGCTCATCACGAACTCGGAATGGTCGTTTGCCAATGCGATGATGACCTACACGTTTGACCGGTTCCTTCCTGCCGGCCGAACGTGGCGAGACCTCTTCGGAACCGTGATCGTCTCGGCATCGAAGCCGGACTTCTTCACCTCGTCGAATGCTCTCTACAAGGTCGTCGACGAGGAACGCAGCCTCCTCGAACCACACTTTGCTTCGATTGAGGAACGCGGGATCTTCTTCGGAGGCAACGCCCGGTTGGTCGAGGAGTACCTGGGACTTTCGGGCGACCAGATCCTCTATGTCGGCGACCACCTCTATGGCGATGTGCACTTCTCGAAGGCGCTCCTCCGGTGGAGGACCGCTCTGATCCTGCAGGAACTCGAGTCGGAGGTGCGGGCGCTCGAGGGCTTCCTCCCAACGCAGCGGCGTCTCGGCGAACTCATGGAACAGAAGGAAGCGCTCGAGGCGAGACTGAGCGCCCTGCGGCTCGCCGCGCTGCGCGCACGCACCGATCATGCCGCGCCGATGATCGACGTGCCGGACGTGGCGGCGGCGATCACCGAGACGAGGACTGAGTTGCTCGAACTCGACGACGTGATTGCGCCGCTCGCAATCGAAGCCGGACACCTCCGGAACCCCGCATGGGGCCTCATGATGCGAGCCGGCGCCGACAAGAGTCTTCTGGCCCGGCAGGTCGAACGCTACGCCGACATCTACACGTCGCGGGTCTCGAACCTGCTGTATCCGGGACCATACGCCATGTTCAGGATTGGACGACTCGACCTGCCCCACGATCCGCACCCGCCGCACGAGACCCCCTGACGGCGTCAGTCGTCTTCCAGGTCGGCGTCGTCGACGACGATATCGAAGCGGTCCACGCAGTCTGAGCAGCGGTAGGCGACGATGTCACCTGCTCTCGGTGGATCCTCCAGCGTGAAACGCTGCAGGAGGTGGGCCGTCCCACCGCACTCGACACAAACGATCGACTCGGCGAGCGGACTCATGTGTGCTCCCTATTTGACGGTTATGACCGTGCAGTCTGCCGAATGAGCAACCTTGTGCGAGATGCTCCCGAGGAAGAACCCCGTGAAGTCGCTGAGGCCCCGGCGCCCCATGACGATCACATCGATCCCGTTGGCATTCGCCGCTTCGCAGATCGATTGAGCCGGTGAACCGAGTTCGACCACCGTCTTGACGTCTTCGACCCCCAGGCGACGTGCCTGTTCGGCGGCGCTCTCGACGATCTTCGCCCCGGCTTCCTGGAGGACGGAGCGAGACTCGGCGTAGAGACCTTCGAGTTCCGCATAGGCGCCCAGCGCCAGGGGAACCGTCGACGCATAGGACACGACGTTCAGGATGGTCAGGTCGGCCCCGTACTTCACGGCGAGGTCCGACGCGCAGGCCAGCGCCCGATCCGCGTGGGCGGACCCGTCGACGGCCACCAGGATGTGAGTAACCATGCATCACCTCCTCTCCGTCCAGTCTCGCGCAGGATGGGCGAGGAGACCAGAGGCATCTCGAAAGCCGGCCCCGGCTGGTACGATCTCAGGGCCATCGACCCCCGCGGGAGAGCGACGAAGGTCGCGCCGACGGAGCAACCACCCCGGGAAACTTACAGGCACACGGACCGTGGGGCGAGGCACCTCTGGAGAGCAGGGTCACGGCCCTCACCGAAGGGGAAAGCCGCTCATGCGGTGAATCTCTCAGGTCATGCGACAGACGGGGCGCAGGCAGACCGCGCGCCGACCGAGGAGCAGCCGATGACCGAAACACCGTTCCGGGATCTCGAGCCGACTGAAGACTTCTGGTCGCGCCACATCGGCCCCTCGAGTGCGGAGCTGTCCGAGATGCTGGACATCGTCGGGGCATCCTCGATGGACGACCTCATCAACCGAGCGGTCCCGCCCGCAATCCGGATCGAACATGAGCACGAGGTCCCCGGACCGATGTCTGAGCGTGAGGTCGTGGAGCGATTGCGCATGCTCGCCGGCCTCAACGAGCGATACACGTCTCTCATCGGCATGGGGTACACGGACACGATCGTCCCGCAGGTGATTCAGCGGAACATCCTCGAGAACCCCGGCTGGTACACCGCGTACACGCCGTATCAGCCGGAGATCTCACAGGGTCGACTCGAGGCTTTGCTCAATTTCCAAACCATGGTTTCGGACTTGACCGCCATGGATCTGTCGAATTCCTCCCTGCTCGACGAGGGGACAGCGGCGGCCGAGGCGATGGCGATGCTCAAGCGGGTCAACCGGGGCTCCGGGCCGGTCTTCTTCGTTGACGAGCAGGCACACCCGCAGACCATCGAGGTCATCAAGACCCGGGCGTTCCCACTCGGACTCGAAGTCGTCGTCGGTGACCCGCACACCCACCTCCCAGACGGCGTCTTCGCCGTGTTGATCCAGTACCCGGGCACGTTTGGCGCCGTACGCGACCATGCGGCCGCCGTCGAGCGCATCCACGGGGCGGGCGCCCTGGCGATCTTCGCCGTCGATCTGCTCTCCTTGACGCTGCTGGTGCCGCCGGGCGAGATCGGGGCGGACGCCGTCGTCGGCAGCTCGCAACGATTCGGTGTGCCGATGATGTTCGGCGGCCCCCACGCCGCGTTCCTGGCAACCCGGGATGAGCACAAGCGCCAACTGCCGGGTCGCATGGTCGGCGTGTCGCAGGATGCGGACGGTCGATCGGCGCTTCGGCTGGCGCTGCAGACCCGCGAGCAGCACATCCGGAGGGAGAAGGCAACCTCGAATATCTGCACCGCCCAGGTGTTGCTGGCGGTGATGGCCGCCATGTACGGCGTCTATCACGGGCCGGACGGCCTCGAGCGGATCGCGACCCGCATCCACCGCCTCACGAACACCCTCGCCCGGGGACTCCTCGACAACGGAATGACGCTGAGAAGCGCCTCATGGTTCGACACGCTGACCGTGGAGGTGGAGAACGCCGAGGAAACGCTGGTCGAAGCCACGAATCGCAGGATCAACCTGCGGCCGGTCGATGCGACCACCGTCGGTGTCACCCTCGACGAGACGATCACGCCGGCATACGTCGATGCCCTCTTCGAGATCTTCGGCGTCGACGCACGAGCCGAGGCTCTTCTCGACGGGGCCAAGAGCGGGATTCCGTCAAGCCTGGAGCGGAAAACGCCGTTCATGACTCACGAGGTATTCCACGACTACCGATCCGAGACCGAGATGATGCGCTATCTGCGGCGCCTCCAGGACCGGGACATCGCACTCGATCGGTCGATGATCCCGCTCGGTTCGTGCACGATGAAACTCAACGCCGCAGCGGAGTTGGCGGCGATCACCTGGCCCGGGTTCGCCGACATCCACCCATTTGTCCCACTCGATCAGGTCGAGGGATATCTGCGGTTGATCGCGGATATGGAACGGTGGCTCGCCGACCTGACCGGCTACGACGCGGTCTCGGTGCAGCCCAACTCGGGCGCCCAGGGGGAGTTCACCGGACTGCTCGCGATCAAGGCGTATCACGAGTCCCGTGGCGAGGGCCACCGCGACGTGTGCCTGATTCCGGCATCGGCTCACGGGACGAACCCGGCGTCCGCGTCGATGGCCGGCCTGCGGGTGGTGGTGCTCGACACGGACGCCGATGGCAGCATCGACATGGATGATCTCCGATCGAAGGCCGCGGCGCATGCCGACGATCTCGCGGCGATCATGGTCACGTACCCATCGACTCACGGCGTGTTCGAGGACTCCATCGTCGAGGTGTGCGAGGTCGTGCACCGGCACGGCGGCCAGGTCTACCTCGACGGCGCGAACCTGAACGCCATGGTCGGTATCGCCGAGCCGGGATCGTTCGGTGGCGACGTGTCGCATCTCAACCTCCACAAGACGTTCGCGATCCCGCACGGTGGTGGAGGACCGGGCGTCGGCCCGGTCGCCGTTCGCGGACACCTCGCTCCCTTCCTCCCGGGCCATCCGCTGGTACCGGACATGCCGGGCCACGAGGACGGAATCGGAGCGGTCGCATCCGCTCCGTGGGGTTCGGCCGGTGTGCTGGCGATCTCGTGGGCCTACATCACACTGATGGGACCCGCCGGACTGCGCCGTTCTACCGAGGTTGCGATTCTCAACGCCAACTACATCGCCACCAGGCTCGCTCCGTTCTACCCCGTGCTGTACACGGGCAACGACGGCCTCGTCGCACACGAATGCATCATCGACATCCGGGACATCCAGCACGACACCGGTGTGACGAACGAGGACATCGCCAAGCGCCTGATCGACTACGGCTTCCATGCACCGACGATGTCGTTCCCCGTCGCCGGGACCCTGATGATCGAACCGACCGAATCGGAGTCGAAGCGTGAGCTCGATCGCTTCTGCGATGCCATGATCGCGATCAGGGCCGAGATCGACGATGTCTCATCGGGGTTGATCGACGTGGAGGCGAGCATGCTCAGGCGCTCACCTCACCCGGCCGAGGATCTCATCGGGGAGGAATGGGACCGCCCCTATCCGAGGGAGGTCGCCGCCTACCCGGTCGAGGAACTGCGGCGAGCCAAGTACTGGCCTCCGGTGAGCCGCATCGACAACGCGTTCGGTGACCGGCACCTCGTCTGTTCGTGTCCGCCCACGGACGCCTACCGCACCGACGACGACACCACAGAGGCCTGAGCAATGACTGATACCACCGAGCCGAGAGGGGTCGCCAAGAAGCCGACCGGCGTGGCCAAGTGGTTCTACCAGTCGCCGAAATGGCTGTACCGCGCCCGGCTCGGGTTCGTGTTCGGGTCGAGATTCCTCCTGCTCGAGCACAAGGGCCGCACGTCGGGCAAGGTCTATCAAACGCCACTTGAAGTCGCCCACTACGACCCGGAGCGAGACGAGTACGTCGTGACATCCGGGACCGGAATCGAGGCGGACTGGTATCGCAACATGCAGGCGGACCCCGCGGTGGCGATCTGGATCGGGAGTCACCGATATCCAGCGGCGGCGCGGTTCCTCCCCACGGAGCAAGCCGTTGAGGTCATGAAGGTCTACGAAGCGAAGCACCCGAAGACGGCGGCCAAGCTGGAGTCGATGATGGGTGTTTCGCACGACGAGACGCAGGAATCGTGGATCGCCATGATGGAACAGATTCCGATGGTCGGGTTCACGCCCGGCCGGGGATAGCCGGTTCGGGCTCGGTCTCGTCGGTTGCGTGGCGGTCCCACCTGGCGAAGATCACCGTCGCAATAGCGAGGAACACCCCCGACAGAACGTACATCGGACTCCACCCGGCGGTATCGATGAGGGCGCCGAGGAGTGGACCTCCGATGAGGGTCCCGATGTCGAGCGTCGCCGTGAAGAACGACATCGCCGACCCGCGGTCAGAGTCGGGAGCGCGGTCTACGAGCATCGCCGTGAGGATCGGGAACACGAAGCCGTGGCCTGCCCCGCAAAGGGCGCCGGCAATAACCACCCCGACCCATGAGCCGGCGAATGCGAGAGCGAAGAACCCGAATATCAGCGCCCCCACGGATGGATACAGCACCCTCTTCTTGCCAATGCGGTCGGGGAGCCAGCCGAGGAAGACGCGCTCGAGAATGGCAACGATCACATACGCGGAGAAGAACAGGCCGACACTCCCATACCCGGTGTCGTCGACGTAGCGGCGGATGAAGACGAAGTAGCCGGTGAGGACCAGCGAGAACGAGCCGAGCATCCACCAGATCGGCATCAGGTTGGGTGTCACCACGATGCGCCAGAAGCCCTCCGGCTTCTCGCCGGGTTTGAGGACCGGGCGCCGCTCCGGGAGCGGGAGCGAAAAGACCAGGGTGGCGATGGCGAATGCGGCAGCCGTCAAGAACAGCTCTTTGAATCCCGCGATGGACAGAACGAAGTCGCCGAGGATTCCGGCCACGCCGAGCGGGAGCAAGCCCGACACGCCGAACAATGCGATGCCTTCAGTTCGGCGAGCCCGCGGGACGACATCGGCGCCGTACGTGAACAATGCGCTGAACAGCATCGCCTCGGCTACCCCATGGCCGATCCGCACTGCGTAGACCCACGGCCCGAGCGTCGTGACCGTCAGGTACATGAGAACAAAGGCGATATTCAGGACGTTCCCGAGGAGAATCACGGGCCGGCGTCCATGGCGGTCCATGATCGTTCCGAGAAGAGGCCGCATCGCAACGGATGCCACCGCCGTCACCGCGTAGATCAAGCCGATCTGGGTGTCGCTGGCACCGAGGTTGGCGAGGTACCCGGAGAAGTGCAGGAAGAGCGAATACGCCATGCCGCTGCCGAAGTTGGCGAGCCAGACGAAGACGAACGGACGAGTGAAGAGGCGGTCGGTCACCGGCGAAGCCTATCGACGCGCCGACTGGCCGAAGTCGGCGATCGAGCTTTCCAGCAGGGCGGCGGCCGATCCGGCGAGATCGTGTGAATTGGAGCCGACGACTACTCCGTCCGGGGACCGACGAACCAACCGGAGAAGCCGACGAGGCCGATGGGTGGGACGATGATGCCTGCCACGGCAATCCAGCCAAGCACCGTCTGATTCTTCTGGAAGAGCTTGATGACCCCCATCAACCAGAGGACGAACAGCCCAATGGCAACAGCAACGATGACGAGTTCCGGGAATGCAAGATTGTCCAATGCGCCCTTTGCCTTCCTAGGACCTTCGGATTGCTCAAGCATAGGCAGATGGGCCGCACCTGACGGATGGAGATTACGGGCGGCCGGGACGTGTTGGGTGCGGGTATCTCCTGTGCGCCCGTGCGTTGGCGGCCCGGCCCGTTGGTGGCTTCCAGGGGTGTTCTGCTGGTGGTGCAGGTGTGGTCGTGTTGGCTGGTCTATTGGTGGTCGTTGTCGGGGAAGGGTTTGTGGGTCCGGCTGCGTTGGTGGCGGATGCAGTGGTCGTGGCGGTAGGCGGGTGCAAGGTGTTGTCCGTTGGTGGTTCCGGCTTCGGAGTATGGGGCGCGGTGGCCCTGGTCGGTCGCGGTGGCGCATGTGCGGCAGCCGGGGAAGATACCGTTGGGCTTCGCGACCTGGGTGGTGCGGCGGTGCACGGTGGTGCCTCGCCGTTGCGGGTGTCGCCGGCGCCCTCGTTGGCGGCTCCCGTGCCCCTTCTCTCATCGACGTACCTTGGGGCTCACGTCCGGTGCCGCATCCAGGAGTAGCGAATCGGGCTCAACGTGTCACAAGCACCTGCGCCGTGCGTCTTTCGACCGGTTTCCAAGCGGCCGACAAGCGCAGGGATCTATCCGTCCCCGGTCGGGACGCAGATCTTCGGCACCGGACAGCGGAGGAATGCCCGGGAGTCCGCTACCGGAAGGTCTTCCCCGACTCTGCATGGGCACGGAGGATCTCGGCGGGTTCGAACCGCATGCCGTGACGTTCGGCCAGGGCGTTGAGCTTGGAGACGGTCGTGGCCGCTCCGACCTGATCGACCCACCAGAACGGACCACCGCGGAACGGCGGGAAGCCGAGGCCCATCACGGCGCCCATGTCGCCGTCGACCGCCGACTGGAGGATGCCTTCTTCGAGGCAGCGGGCCGCTTCGTTGATCATCGCGAGCGCGATCCGCTCCTGGATTTCCGCTTCGAGGATCACGCGGCGCGGCCCGATCTTGAGTGCCTGGTAGACGGTCTCGTCGACGCCACCGCGTTTGCCCTTGTCGTCGTAGCGATAGAATCCGCGGCCGTTCTTGCGACCCATGCGTTCATCGCCGACGAGGTTGGCGGCCATCATCGGACCGGACATCCTCTCACCGAATGCCGCGACCATGATGTTCGAGATATGGGCTCCGACGTCGATGCCGACCTCGTCGCTCAGCAGCACGGGACCAACCGGGAACCCCCAGGCGGTCATGGCGTTGTCGATCGATTCGATCGAAGCGCCGTCCGCGAGGAGATGGAACGCCTCGTTCATGTAGGGCACGAGGATGCGGGTGGTGTAGAAGCCCGGGCCGTCTTTGACGACGATCACCGTCTTCCCTTGCCGCTTGCCGAACTCGACGGCGGTGACCGTCGCCCAGTCGGCGGTGGCTTCAGTGACGATCACTTCGAGCAGCGGCATCTTCTCCACCGGGGAGAAGTAGTGCATGCCGAGCACGGCATCGGGGCGGGTTGCGTTCGCTGCGATGTCGGTGATCGGAAGCGACGACGTATTCGAGGCGAAAACGGTTCCTTCGGGTGTGGCCGACTCGACCTGAGCGAGCAGCGCCTGCTTGAGTTCAAGGCTCTCGAACACGGCTTCGATCACGAGGTCGGCGTTCCGGAAGCCGCTCCAGTCGGTCGTGCCGGTGATCCGGTTCATCGCCTGTTCACCCTCGAACGGGCGCAGGCGACGCTGCTGCACTTGACGGGTGATGTTGTTCGCAACGTGTGCCAACGCCCGCGACACCCCCGATTCGTCGACCTCCTTGACGCGAACCGTTGCCCCCGCTCGCAGCACCGACACCGATGCGATGCCCGCCCCCATCAGGCCGCCGCCGAGGACACCGACCTTTGCCACCTTGGTCGGGTCGGCGTATCCCGAGATGCCGGTGGAGTACTTCATCATCTGGGATGCAAAGAAGATCCCCCGCAGTGCCTTCGACTCCGACGACGTGACGAGTTCTCCGAAGAACTTCGCTTCGGCCTCGTATCCCGCCTCGTTGCCTTCGTCGATGCCGATCTTGACGGCCTCCAGCGCCCGCTTCGGTGCCGGGTACAGTCCCTTGGTCTTGGCGAGCATGGCTTCCTCAGCCTTGCGGAAGAGCATCCGTCGCCCGACCGGATTCTGTTCGAGCGCGAGTTCCTGCAGGTGCGACGGAGCCAGGAATCCCTTCACCGAGGACCCCCCGGACTCACCGAGGTGACCGAGAGCCTCGATCGCCCGCTGCTTCGCGATGACGTAGAGAACCTCTTGGGGCACGATCTCGTCGATGAGACCGATCTTGTGGGCTCTGTACGGACGCAGAGACCGGCCCGTCAGGATCATGTCGAGGGCAGCGGCGATGCCGACGATCTTCGGAAGGCGTTGCGTCCCGCCACCGGCCGGGAGCACGCCGAGTTGCACCTCCGGCTGACCGAGTTGGGTCTTCTTGTGATCCGTGGCGATGCGCATCGATCCTGTGAGAGCGAACTCGAGGCCTCCGCCAAGGCAGGCACCGTCGATCGCCATGACGACGGGTTTGGCATGCACGGTGTGGAGGGATTCGATCCGTGCGAACAGGGCGTGGAGTTCCCTGATGGCATCGGATGCCTCATTCGGATCTGTGAGCGTCTCGAAGAACCGAAGGTCGGCGCCTGCGAGGAAGTTCCCCTTCTTTGCGGAGCCGAATACCACGGCCTTGATGCCGGGATCGGATTCGATGCGGTCGACGACCGCGACGAAGTCCTCGAAGATCGCCGGCCCGATGGTGTTGACCGGTTCGGCGGCACGGTCGAGGAGGACGATTGCGAGGTTGTCTTCAACGTCGAACGCGAAGTGTGTGAGTTCCATGATCTCCCCTACCGCTCCAGTATGACGGCTGCGCCGAGTCCGCCTGCCGCGCATTGTGTGACGAGGGCGGTGCCTCCGTCACGCCGCGCGAGTTCGTTGGCCATCGTGATGATCTGTCGGGCGCCGGTCGCTCCGAAGGGGTGTCCGAGGCTGATCGACCCGCCGTATAGATTGAACTTGTCGTCGGGGATCTCGCCGATCGCCTCGTCGCGGCCGAGCCAGCGTTTGGCCCACTCAGCGGACGCGAACGCCTGGGTGTTCGACAGGACCTGCGCGGCGAATGCCTCGTGCATGTCGATCACGTCGATGTCGGCGAGGGTCAATCCTGCTTTGTCGAGCGCCACCGGCGTCGCGAACGACGGCCCCATGAGCAGTTGCCAGTTCGGGTCGAGCGCCGTGAACGCCCACGAGCGAATGAATGCCTTCGGAACGAGACCGAGTCGTTCCGCCATCTTCTCCTCCATCAGGACAACGGCCGACGCTCCGTCGGTGAGAGGCGACGAGTTGCCTGCGGTGATCGTGCCGTATCGACGGTCGAAGACCGGTCTGAGTCCTGCGAGCGCCTCGAGGCTCGAGTCCGACCGGGGGAGGTTGTCTCGCGACACGATCCTCTTGTAGTCGGGTCCCACAGGGAACGGCATGACCTCGTCATCGAAGATCCCGCCCTCCCATGCCTCGATCGCCTTCTGATGAGAGCGCAGCGCAAACGCATCCTGCGCTTCGCGCGTGATGCCGTTCTGTTTCGCCATGACCTCCGCGGATCCGCCCATGGTGAGCCCGGTCGACCGCTCTGCGATTGCCGGCGGGTTCGGTGCCAGATCCTTCGGACGGAGCGCCGAGAAGGTTCTGATCTTGCTGGTGATGTCTTTCGCGGCGTTGGCATCCATCAGGATGTCAACGAACCGATCGGAGTAGAGGATCGGCGGCTTCGAGAACGAGTCGGCCCCACCAGCGATCACGACATCGGCGTCGCCGAGCAAGATCGACTGCGCACCGGAGACAACGGCCTGTGTTGAGGTTGCACACGCCCGGGAAACCGAGAACGCGTCAACGCTCTCCGGAATATCACAGGCGAGAACGATCTCCCGTGCGATATTCGGACCGCCGACATCCGGGACGACGGTTCCGTAGACGACCTGATCGATCTGGGATCCGCGGACCCCGGAGCGTTGCAGCAGCTCGGTGACGACGCCCGATGCGAGATCGAGTGCCGAGAGATCCTTGAAGTCCGTCCCTGACTTGACGAACGGCGTTCGAAGACCGTCAACGATCGCGACTCGGCGTCCGTAGACGACGCCGGGATGTTTCGCGGCCATGGGAACTCCCTCGTGTAGACAGCTTCTACATTCTCGCGCACGGCCGGCGGCTGGGGAGCGGGAGTCGCCCGGGAACGCTGAAAGCCGCCCCGTTGCCGGAGCGGCTTTCGCAGTGAAGCGGGATCTGCCTGGACTAGAAGTCCATGGCGTCCTCTCGGAGGCCGAACGCCGGGTGGCGCAGCTTCGACAAGGCGAGCTTCTCGATCGAGCGAACCCGGGTCGGGCCGAGACCGAGGTTCCCGCCGATCTCTTCGTGCGTACGGGGAAGGCCATCTTCGAAGCCGACCCGCATCGAAAGGATGTAGGCCTCGCGCTCCGGCAGGCGATTGATCGCATCTCGCAACGCCTCGATGGCGCTGGCCTTCTCGGTCTCGCGGACAGGGTCCTCTTCATCGTGATGGGAGACGAAGTCGCCGAGCACGGCACCGTCTTCACCGACCGGCGCCTCGAGCGACACCGAATCGTTGACGAGCTGAGCCTCGACCACCGCGTCGAACGACAGTCCGGACTCGTCCGAGAGCTCCTCGGGGGTCGGCTCACGGCCAAGCTCCGAGAGCAGGCGGTTCCTGGTGCTGTTGAGCGTCACGAGCGTGTCGTGCAGGGAGTTCGGGAGACGAACCGTGCGCGACTTCTCCGCCACGGCACGCTGCATGGACTGACGGATCCACCACGTTGCGTACGTGGAGAACTTGAAGCCCTTGCGCCAGTCGAACTTCTCGACTGCACGGATGAGTCCGAGGTTGCCCTCTTGGATGAGGTCGATGAACTCGATACCGTACTGGCTGCGATACCGCTTCGCCTGGCTGACCACGAGGCGGAGGTTCGCTTGCGTGAAGCGCTCACGGGCGTCGCGACCCTTGCGGGCGGTCCGCTCGAGGCGCACCTTCTCGGCCCCTCGAACCGAGACGGCAGCAAGCTGCTCCTCGGCCGCGGTTCCGGCTTCGATCGCCTGGGCGAGTTCGACTTCTTCGTCTGCGGTGAGCAGCTCGTGATATGAGATCTCTTGGAGGTAGCGGGTCAAGCTATCGCCCATTTCGAGCGGTTGTCCGACCCAGCGCATCTTCTCTGCCGTCTTCATTCTGTAAGTTCCTTGACCTTTGGGTTCGCGTCGCAACGCTGTGCGTATAGGAGATTCGGCCCTGTCGGCTCCAGCGTCCCTACTTAGACGCTCTTCCGCACGATTTGGTTCCCGGCCGATGGGTTGGCATACGCAGAACAACGCTCTCAACGACGGAGGGGTTCCACGAGCGCCGGTCGGCTCGTTCGAGCGCCCAATATGACACAAATCCACCAAGAGAGCAAGCGTCATTTGCGATTTCTGTCACAAAGGCGCGCCGTACCCTCGCGATATGTACGATTTCGAGGCCCTCGCGGTCCTCGTCGAGGTGGCCGAGAACCTCATTCCGTTCAACCGAATCCCCGGTATTCGCAACTGCCGCATCGACGATGAATGCACCCTATTCGCCGTGGCGACCGGCACCTGCATGGCTGATTGATCGCGCGGTTCACAGCGCAACGAGCGCTTGGCCTGATCGGATGATGACGGCCGGGTCGAGCAGCGTCTCCAGGTGCTCCCGCGGATCGTCGCGGACGAATACGCCGTCGGCGGTCATGCCGGGACGGAACCCGCGTTCGATTCCGAGATAGTCGTACGCGGCCCGGGTGACGGCATGGAGAGCGGCCGGGCTGCTGAGACCGAGATCGCGGAGCCGAATTGCCTCGTGAGCGACCGCCCCGTGGGGTACGGCGAGGTCGGTGCCGGCCAGCACGACAACACCAAGGCGCTCGGCCTCCGGCAAGAGGTCGCGGATGTTGGCGACGCCCCGTTTCAGCAGTCGGCCGCCCGTGCTCTTGGCGCCCAGGAAGGAGATGACCGCTTCAGCGCCAAGGACGGTCGGAACCCACGCTCCGCCCCGTGCCGCAATCCTCGGAAGTTCGGTTCCGGAGAGGAACGGTCCGTGTTCGATCGAGTCGATGCCCGCTTCGACGGCAGGCCCGATGCCTTCGGGCGCCATCGTGTGGACGGCCACCCGGCAGCCGGCCGCATGGGCAATCTCGACCGCAGTCCGCAGTGCCTCCTCGGTGAAGTTGGCTCGCGTTCCGAGCCCTCTGCGCGGCCAGTCTCCGATGATCTTGACCCACGAAGCACGCGTGGCGCAGGCCGCTTGCACGGCGTCGGCCAGGCCGGCGTCATCGACCTCGTGCCCGTATCCCGGGTAGTAGCCGCCGGGCGACGAGATGATCCGGCCGGCCATCTGCATCCTTGGTCGAGTCGTCGGTGGAGCGTCGAGGATTTCGAGGGAGACGTCGCTCGACGAACCCTTGTCCGAGATCAGGAGCACTCCACTCTCGATCTGCATCCAGGCATTGTCGATGCAGTTGGAGCGGATCTCATCGTCGGTGAGGGTGCCCATCTGGCCGATGGTTCCAATACCGAGGTGGGCGTGGCAGTCGGCCAGGCCCGGTAGGGCGTAGAGGTGGCCGGTCCGGATCTCGTCGTCGATTGGTCCGCCATCCGGATCGGTGAAGCGATCTCCTTCGATGACGAGCGGGAACGGAACTCCCCCGGGCTCACGGACGCTGATCAGTGTGCGCACGGTTGACAGCGTATCGGCCCAAGGGGCGCGTGTCGGCTTCGATTCGACAACCCGCCTCGATCATCGGTCGAGTACCACCGGGTCGAGGAGTCCGTTGCCGTCGACATCCGCGCACCCGACGCTGCCTGGACCCGGCAGCTCCTCCTCCAGCACGAAGCCGAAGCCGCTCCACGTCCCGGTGCCGGTCGCGACCACCGTCTCGCTGTCGAGTTCGGTGTAGGCGAACGCCACCGCGCGGTCACAGGCGGCGATGTGGCCGATCGCATGTGGCGGGCGACGAGACAGCCAGAGCGGCGTCCCGTCGATCTCGACCACGCCGAGGTGCGCGGACATGCCTGACGAGTCGGTCGGCGGTGGCCCGCCCGGCTCACCGGACTTGATGCGAAGTGGATGGCGGTAGGAGATGACGACCTCATCTGCACCATCGCCGTCCAGATCACCCGCTGCACTATCGATCACGGTGCCTTCGGAGAACCGCGGACGGGCGGCCGATCTGCCAACGGGGCTGATGGGGCGGTCGAGGGTCCACAACCTCCCGGCGACGAGGGCTGCGTTGCCTGTGGGAGGGCGCCATCCGGCGAAGTGGACGCGCAGGTCGCTCGTGTTCGTCTCCCCGACGCGGTGTGCGATCACGCCATCGGGGTCGACGAGAACCTCGAGGAGGATCCCGGTATCGGTTCCCGGCCGGTGCTGGTCGAAGAGGAAGTTGCCGAGTGAGGTGGCAATCAACGTCCGTCGACCATCGCTTCGCGGTTCGGTGATGGCGATCGGCTGTTCGACGTGCGGTCCGTGGCCCCACACCACGTCGGCCCCCATCGAGGCGAGTTCGTCGGCGATAGGACCGAGTAGCGGATCGGGGCGAGTCCGGTATTCGACGCCACCGTGGAGTCCAACGATCACGACATCAGCGGCGGAACGGGCCCCGGCCATTGCTGTTCGCGCACGGTCCGTATCCCAGGACGCAACACCGGGTTCCGACGCCGTTGCAGCGAGGCCCTGTCGGGAGCCATCGATTGCGAGAAAGGCGATCTTGACTCCTCCCGCCTCGACGATCACCGGTGTCCACGCTTCGGCGAGGTTGATTCCGCCGCCGACCGCTTCCATGCCCGCGTTGCTGATAGCGCCCACGGAGTCGACGACGGACAGCGGGCCGGCATCGCCTGCGTGGTTGTTGGCGATGCCTGCGACGTCGAAACCGGCATCGGAGAGCAGGGTTGCACTCTGTGGAGCGGCCTCCAACGCGTAGGGATTGGGTGAGATGTGCAGGCGATCGGTCAGCGGAGATTCGATGTTCACGGCAGCAACGTCGGCCCGCCGAATCTCACGGCGAACGTCGGCGAACAGGCCGCTGGGATCGGCGGCCACGATCGGGGCAACGTTTCGGCCGAGCATCGCGTCACCGGCGAGAAGGACGGTGATCGCGGGCGCCCCGGGCGGCGTCGATGCCTCAGTGTCATCGGCCGGGGCGGCGACACACGACCCGCAGACGAGGGCGGCGACGAGGCCGAGCGTCAATCGAATTCGTCGGTCCACCACGATGGCCGATCCGGGAGGTCACCTGCGACGATGCGGTCCCACCATTCTTCATCGCTCAGACGCTCCGCGTTCCAGAATTCGTAGTAGGCGTAGACAGCGCCGGTCGCTACCTGGAAGCCGCCCCGGTCATCGGGAACGAGGACGTAGATCAAATCGGGTGGGCCAGTTGCGACCTCGAGGAACGGGTCATCGCCTCCGTCGAGGAAGATGTCGGCGATCAAGGGTGATGGATCGAATCCGTACTCGTAGCCGGTGTGGTCGCGAACCACACCGAACGCCGAGCCGATGTTGGCGAGCCAGGCGTTGTCATCCTGCGAGATCGGTTGTGCAGCGAGTTCGTCTCGTGCGATTCGTTCGAACCGTTGGAACATATCGATGAGCGTGTCCGCGAGCCAACGCGTCGCTTCGTCCTCGTCGAATGGGTCGCCGTCCTCGGCGTCATAATCGCCTTCCAACATGAGGCCTGCGCCGATGAGACCATCCCGCAGCATCGCGGTGACGGCGGCGAGGCGACCGAACGTCACCGGATCGGGCTCCACCCAGTGCAGCGTGGGCTTCGGCTCCGGGCCCTCACCCTCCGCCATGGCTTGCTTGGCGTAGAGGATGGTGTCGTGTTTCAACTCCGCGTATGAGCCGAATCCGGTGGCGAGCGCCTTCGTCTTCCACGCGGTGTTTCGCATGAAGGGCGGGAAAGCCTCGTCATGCTGGTTCGCCCACTGCGGTTCGATCGCGTACAGCCATGCGTCGTAGACCGTGCGCCCCCAGTCGTCGATCGTCCGAACCGCAGTCGCCGCCTCGAGTTCGGCGACCTTCGGCGCGTACTCGGGGTAGGTGGCCGGATCGCCGGCTTCGTCCTGAATCCCAGCGGCGGTTGTGCTCCCCAGCACCGAAGCGAAGTCGAGGGGACTCGGGCGGAGTCGTCCCGTGACGAACGGGGCGGTGAGCTGGTCGTAGGTCCATGAGTCGAGTACGAATCGTGCACCCATGGTGCGCAGTGAGGCCCGCCCCGGGTCGATGAGTACGGGACGCGCTTCCTGCATGGCGGCGCCGATCGCCAGCACGGTGTTGTCGTCGGCAAGGAGTGAAGCGTTCGCGAGACCCTCGGGCAGGACCGAGGCTGCGGCCGAAGCGGCCTCGAATGGCGTGTAGTCGTCGGCGGAACCGACGAGGAACGCCGTCGGATCGTAGATCGTCGCCCAGGCGGCAGCTCGGTCGGAGTCGCTGACGATGAGCTGCGCGATGAGCAGACCGACGCGCAGAACCTCTGCATCGGTGAGTGAGAACCCGGTGTTGCCCAACATCGACATCGCCTTGAAGTACCGGGTGAGGTCTTCCGTGCGCGTGTAGTGGCCGCGGGGCTTCATGAGTGTGTAGTCGACGCAGGAAGGTGCAGCCCAGAGTTCCCCTTCGCACGACTCGACGATCTCTCCGACGACCGTCGGGGGATAGGTCATCGCGGCGTGCTCTTCCACCAGTGCCACTTCTGCTATCGCTAGATCCGAGAGGGGCCCAACGTCGAGGCCGAGCACGGCTGCAACGGCCGAGAGGTGATCTTCGGCACGCCGCATGCCCTCTACGATGCCGGTGCCGGCGACTGATGCCGCTTCTTCGCGACTCGCAGCGACGAGGTCCACCACTAGATCCTCGAGAATCGGGAGCAGCCCCCGTTCTTCCGTATCGCGCAGCACCTTGTCGAACGCGAGATGCCAGTGATGGTACGCGGCGTCGGTGGTGACGAACACCGCTCGCTCGCCGCTTCCGTACGGGCTCAGTCGTTCATATATGGCGGAGAACTGAGATTCCATCCCCAGCTGCTCGAGGCCGTACTCCTCGTCGAACGCTTGGACATTCGGCTCGATCGCGAATCCGTTCGCAACGAGGGCGCTCCGGAGTCTTTCCGGCACATCCTCGGCGAAGGTGACGTCGTTCAACGATGTCGGCCACGACGGCCCGGGGTAGGTCCCCTCGGTGATGAGGGGGACGTCGAGGAGTGTGGCGCCGAATCCGGTTGGGGGCAGCGGCAGATAGCCAGGAGCAGCGGTCGTGGTCGTCGCAACCGTCGTGGCCGGCACTGTGGTCGGTGGCCCGAGCGTCGTGGATGTCACGGGAGGGGACGTCGTTGTGGTCGTGGTCGATTCTGGACTCGTGGTGCAGGCGCCGACGAGAACTACGACAAGAATGGGTACCAACACGATGCGCCGCATGACGCACCTCCTCTTCCCCCGGGGAGCGCGTTGCTCATTGCGAATACTTGGTCCGGATCCCGGCGCGGGCTAGGGCCATTCGGCAGAGTTCAGCCGAGTGACCGCGATGCGATCACCTTGCCGTACCAGGAGAGGCTGTCCTTCGGGATGCGTTCGCCGGTTGCATGATCGACCCAGATGAGGCCGAATCGTTGGCTGTAGCCGAGGGTCCATTCGAAGTTGTCGAGAACCGACCACACGAAGTAGCCCGTTACCGGAACGCCGAGCGCAATGGCGTCGGCGATCGCATTGAGGTGCGCCCACAGATACTCGATACGCCTTCGGTCGTGGATCCGACCTTTGGGTCCCGGCCCATCCGAGTAGGAGGCGCCGTTCTCGGTCACCCGAATGTCCGTTGCGCCGTAGTCATCGTGAATCCGCTTGAGGAAGGTGGTGAGCGCCGACGGGACGATCTCCCAACCCATCTCGGTGAAACCGTCCGGCGGGTTCGGGCCTGGCGCCAACCGGGTGATCTCTTCTTCCTCCTGGCCGGCCGCCACCGCGACCGCGGTGTAGTAGTTGATGCCGATGAAGTCGAGCGGCACTGCGACCTCTGCAAGGTCGCCGGCGTGGACGAACGGCAGTATCCCGGTGTCGAACGCTCCCCGATCCCGGTATGCATCGACCATGTCCTGCGGGTATCCCTTTCCGAAGACGGCGTCGAAGAACCAGCGGTTCCGGAAACCGTCGAAGTGGCGGTTCGCTGCGACGTCAACTGGGTCGGCGCTCGCGGGGGTCGACGGCCGGCAGTCGAGGATGATGCCCACCTCGGCGTGTTCGACGTTCGCCCGAATCACCGGCACGGAGCGGCCGTGAGCGAGGAGCAGGTGATGCCCTACGGTGAGCGCTTCGGAGAGGTCGCTGTGGCCAGGAGCGAACTCGCCGAAGTAGTGGCCGAGGAACGCCGCTACCCACGGTTCGTTGTGCGTCTCCCAGTGCTTCACGCGATCGCCGAGCGCCACGCTCATGACATCGGCGTATCGCACGAACGCGTCGACGGTGTCACGGCTGGCCCACCCGCCGTTGTCCTGGAGCGCCTGTGGCAGATCCCAGTGGTAGAGCGTGACATGGGGGGCGATGCCGTGCTCGAGGAGTTCGTCGATCAGCCGATCGTAGAAGGCGATCCCGCGTGGCTCAACGGGTCCGGTCCCGTCGGGGATGACCCTGGTCCAGGCCGTCGTCAGGCTGTACGCGGGGATCCCGGCTTCGGCCAGGAGGGCGACGTCTTCGGGGTACCGGTGGTAGTGATTGCACGCGACATCACCGGTATCGCCGTCGAGGATGCGTCCGGGTTCCCGCACGAAACGGTCCCATATCGATTCGCCCTTGCCGTCTTCGTTCCACGCGCCCTCGATCTGGTAGGCCGATGCCGAGACACCGAAGATGAAGTCGTCCGGGAACGAGGTCACGGGCAAAGATCCCCGAGAGCGGCGACGACACGATCGACTTCCTCGAACGTGTTGTAGTGGACGAACCCGATGCGGACGAGGCCGCCTTGATCAGCGACGCCGAGTCGGCGCATCACCTCGACGGCGTAGTAGTCGCCGGACCACACAAAGATCCCGAGGTCGCCGAGTATGGAGGCCACGGTGTCTGGGTGGACGCCGTCGACGGACACCGCAAACGTTGGCGTCCTGGCTTCGGGAACGTCTCGCCCGTAGAGGGTGATCCGGGGAAGCGCTGCCATTCCATCGAGGAATCGGGCCGATATGGACCGTTCGTATTCGCCGATGATCGTCATCGCGGACGCGATTCGATCCCGGCGTGATGGGCCGTTGCCGAGCGAGGCGATGTAGTCGACCGCCGCCGTGATCCCTGCCAGGCTCTCGAAGCTCTGTGTCCCGGTTTCCCACTTGCCGGGCGGTTCGTCGGGGGCCGGACGGATCTTGTATGCGGCAACGTTGGTGAGCGCTTCGGTGGTTCCGTAGAGGCAGCCGGTGTGTGGGCCGAAGAACTTGTACGACGAGGCAGCGAGGAAGTCGGTCCCGAGTGCTGCGACATCGAGGAGTCCATGGGGGGAGTAGTGCACGGCGTCCACGTAGGTGCGTGCGCCGACGGCATGGGCGGCCTCGATGAAAGGGTGCACGTCGGTGATGGTGCCAACCGCGTTCGAGGCGTGGGTTACGGCGACCAGGCGGGTCCGCACGTCGATGAGCTCGGCGAGGTGATCGTCTTTGAGTCGGCATCCGTTGTCGGGGTCGAAGTCGATCCAGCGGACCTCGGCACCGGCGTCCCGTGCAGCGATAACCCAGGGCCAGACGTTGGCGTCGTGGTCGAGGCGGGTGACGATGATGTTGTCCCCGGCCGTCCACGTGGCACCGAGCGCCCGGCTGACCGAGAGGGTCAACGAGGTCATGTTCTGGCCGAACGCAATCTCATCCGGCGACGCCCCGAAGAGGTCGGCGACCGCCAGGCGAGCCGACTCCGCGACGGCGTCGGTCTCGCGCGATGTCGCGAACGGCCCGCCGTGGTTGCTACCGCCCGCACGCATGAAGTCCGCCATCGCGTCGATGACGGACTTCGGTACTTGCGTCCCACCCGGGCCATCGAGATAGCCGGCCGGCCGCCCCCCAACCATCCGAGACAACGCGGGGAACTGGTTGCGAACGGCTTCAACATCGAGCATCACGGCTACCTCCAAGAGAGAGACGGACGCTACTCAGCTACTCAGCTACTCCGCTACTCCGCAGCACTACTCGCTCAACGGGTAGGTGGTTCGGATCGCCGGGAGGTTGCGCCGCTGAACCACGCCCATCCGGATGACCGTTCTCCGCTCCGGGTCGCCGACGAAGCGGGCGTCGGACTCCTCGAGGAGGCGCCGCAGTCGATCGATCTGGCTCCGGTGTCGTGCGAGTTCGCTCTCCAGCATCAGGATCCGGCGCACGCCCTCGAGGTTCACGCCGGCACTCGTGAGCTCCTGGATGAGGCCCAATCGCTCGATGTCGGCTTCGGAGTACCGCCTGGTTCCTCCCGGAGTTCGGTACGGCTCGATGAGGCCGCGGCGCTCATAGATGCGCAGCGTCTGCGGGTGCATACCGGACATCTCCGCGGCAACGGAGATCACGTAGCGGGCTTCCTCGCGGTCCATCATGCCACCCCCAGGTGTGTCCGTGGATTGTCCGGCAATCGCTCGTCGCGGAAGGCCTCGAGCAGTTCCTTTTCCGTCTCGGACAAGTCGGTTGGGACGGTGACCCGGATGGTCACGAGGAGATCGCCGGTCTTGTTGGCGTTCTCGACGCCCTTGCCGGACACCTTCATGAGCGTTCCGCCCTGGGTGCCGGCCGGTACCCGGATCTTCGTCGTACCGTCGAGGGTCGGAACCTGGACGACGGCGCCGAGCGCGGCTTCTGCGAACGTGACCGGAACGTCGATCTTGAGATCGCGCCTTCCGGATCGCTCGAAGATCGGGTGCTCGGCTACGTGGACGCGGACGAACAGATCGCCCGCAGGAGCTCCTGCCGAGCCCGGCTCTCCCTTGCCTGCCAGGCGGACCTTGGTGCCGTCGGATATCCCCTTGGGCACCTTGACCTTGACGTTCCGCCCACCGACGTTCACGGTCTTCGTGGCACCTGCGAGCGCCTCGTGGAACGTCAGGGACAGATCGGCCTGTAGGTTGCGGCCCACCGTCGGACGTGGCTGGTACTGCCGTCCGCCGCCCTGTCCGAACAAGTCGCCAAGGCCTCCAAGCAGATCCTGGAAGCCGCCCCCGCCGCCCGGTTGCCGACCCCCGAAGAGGTCCTCGACACGAACGTACTGCTGATGGCCGCCGGGGTCGCCGACGAAATAGCCCATCTCGCGAGCGTGGTCGTATTCCTTCCGATCATCGGCGTCCGAGAGGGTGTCGTATGCCTCGTTGATCTCCTTGAAACGCGCTTCGGCAACCGCATCGCCCGGATTGTTGTCCGGGTGGAACTCGCGAGCGAGCTTTCGGAACGCCTTCTTGATCTCCTTGCTCGAAGCGGTCTTCGAGACTCCGAGCGTGGCGTAGTAGTCCTTCTCGAGCCATTCCTTACGCATGCTTCACCGTCACCAGTGAGGGCCGAATCACCCGGCCGCGCATGACGTAGCCGCGGCGCAATTCGGCGTCGACGATGAGGTCACCCTCACCGCCGGCCGGTCCGGAGACCGCCTCGTGAACCTTCGGATCAAAGTGCTCGCCGGCCGCGGGGATCGGCTCGAAACCCTCACGGGCGAGGGTCTCGAGCAGTTGGGCTCGGGTCGCGAGCATGCCGTCGAGCGTGTTCTGCTCGGAGGGCGATAGCGGCTCGAATGCCGTAGCGGCATCGAAGGCATCCAGGGTCGGGAGGAGGCTCTCGATCACGCGCTGTGACGCGCGCTCGACGTTCTCCACCTGGTCTCGTTCGACGCGCCGCCGGTAGTTGTCGAAGTCGGCGGCGACGCGCTGCAGCATCTCGAGTTGCTCGCCGGCTTCCTGCCGGGCTTCACTCAGCTCGCGCAACAGCAACGCCTGCGCCTCGATCGGGTCTTCCGGCAGTTCGAGTCCAAGCTCATGCGCCGTAGGCCCCGCCTCTTGGACCACGAGACCCTCGATAATCTCGCCGTCCTGGAACGGCCCGCCGGCGCCTCCCGCATCGGCGGTGGCATCCTCAGGCTGGTGACCGGCGACTGGCGATCCGCGACGGTCGTCAGGACTCGTCATCGTCCTCCACCACCTCAGCCTCGACGACGTCATCGTCGCTCGGCGGTGCGTCATCGGCTGTCGCGGCCGCACTCTCGGCGGCGGACGCCTCGTAGATCTTCTGCCCGAGGATCTGAGACGATGTGAGCAGCTCGTTGGTCGCGGCCTTCAACGCTTCGGCACCGGTGGCTTCACTGGCGAGCATCCCGCGAATCTCGACGATCTTGTCGTCGATCGGCTTGCGCTCGTCGTCGGTCAGCTTGTCACCGTGCTCGGCGAGTTGCTTCTCGATCTGATACACCGCCTGGTCGGCCTGGTTGCGGGCTTCGGCCGCTTCCTTGCGCTTCGCGTCGTCGTTGGCATGCGCTTCGGCATCCTTGATCATCTTCTCGATGTCCTCGTCCGACAGCGCGGTTCCACCGGTGATCGTGACCTGCTGGGTCTGGCCGGTTCCAAGGTCCTTTGCGGACACTGAAACGATGCCGTTGGCGTCGATGTCGAACGTGACCTCGATCTGGGGAACGCCGCGCCGCGCGGGGGCGATACCCGGGAGCTTGAAGCGCCCGAGGCTCTTGTTGTCGCCCGCCATGGCGCGTTCGCCCTGGAGCACGTGGATCTCGACTTCAGGCTGATTGTCGGCGGCCGTCGTGAAGATCTCCGACCGACGAGTTGGGATCGTGGTATTGCGTTCGATCATCTTCGTCGAGACGCCACCCTCCGTCTCGACACCCAGCGTCAGCGGGGTGACGTCGAGGAGGAGAATGCCCTTCACGTCGCCGGTGAGTACGCCGGCCTGGAGGGCTGCCCCATCGGCAACGACCTCATCCGGGTTGACACCCTTGTTCGGCTCTTTGCCGGCCAGGTCGTTCACGAGCTTCTGCACGGATGGCATACGGGTTGAACCGCCGACGAGGATGACCTGATCGATGTCGTTCATGGTCACGCCCGCGTCCTTGAGGGCTTCCTCGAACGGCATGCGAGTGCGCTCGACGAGGTCCTCGGTCATCTGGTCGAACTCCGAGCGGGTGAGCTTGCGGAGCAGGTGAATCGGGCCTTCGTTCGTCGCGGTGATGAACGGCAGATTGATCTCGGTCTCCATGACCGAGGACAGATCGATCTTCGCCTTCTCGGCAGCTTCCTTGAGGCGCGTCAGCGCCATCGGATCCTTCGAGAGATCGACGCCGTTTTCGCTCTTGAAGCCTTCGACGAGCCAGTTGATGATCTTGTCGTCCCAGTCGTCGCCGCCGAGGTTGGTGTCGCCGTGGGTCGACTTGACCTCGAATACGCCTTCGCCGATCTCGAGCACCGACACGTCGAATGTGCCGCCGCCGAGGTCGTAGACGAGGATGAGGTGGTCGTCTTCGGTCTTGTCGAGTCCGTATGCCAGGGCCGCGGCGGTCGGCTCGTTGATGATGCGCAGGACTTCAAGGCCGGCGATCTGGCCGGCTTCCTTGGTCGCCTGACGCTGAGCGTCACCGAAGTAGGCGGGGACGGTGATCACCGCCTCGGTGACCGGTTCGCCGAGAAACGCTTCTGCGTCGCGCTTCAGCTTCATGAGGATTCGGGCGGCGATCTCTTGCGAGTTGTACGCCTTGCCGTCAACCTCGACGTCCCAATCGGTGCCCATGTGGCGCTTGACCGATCGAACAGTCCGCTCCGGGTTGGTGATGGCCTGTCGTTTCGCCTGGTCGCCGACCAGGACCTCGCCGTTCTTGGCGAACGCGACGACCGAAGGGGTCGTGCGGTGCCCCTCGGCGTTGCTGATGATCTTTGGTTCTCCGCCCTCAAGGGTTGAGATGACGGAGTTCGTGGTTCCGAGGTCAATGCCTACGGCGCGTCCCATGTGGGTGTGCTCCTTCGTTGTCGGTGCCCACCGGTGCGGTGGGGGGTGCCTGTGAGTGGTTGTGAGTACTATAACCTGAGTCGGGTCGTATCAATTCCGGCTTCTGACGAGATTCGTGGAGAGTTTCGCCTGCCATATACCCCGTGGGGGTATATCCTGGCCCTATGAAGCCGGACGCTGTCGATATTCACGACATCCTGACGAGGCTCCGCCGTGTCGAAGGCCAGATTCGGGGTATTCAGGGCATGCTCGAGGACGGGCGCGAATGCGCTGACGTCATCACGCAGTTCTCCGCCTCGATGCGTGCGCTCGAGCAGGCTGGATACCGGTACTTCGCCATGACCCTGACCACCTGCGCCCTCGATCCCGAGAGTGCCGCGCTCGAGGGCTACGACCCCGAGCGACTCGAGAAGCTGTTCATGCAGCTGACCTGAACGGTGAGGGAATGAGCGAAGTAGTCCTCGTCGAGGCTCGCGACTGGCAGGCCTGGAGCCAGAATCACGACGCCGTCATCATCGACGTCCGCGAACCGTTCGAGTGGGCCATGGGGACACTTCCGGGAGCGGAACTGATCGGCCTTGGTTCGCTGTTCGGGCGACTCAACGATCTCGACCGCGACCGGGCAATCCTGTTCGTGTGCCGCACGGGGAATCGCTCCGGTGTGGCCGCCCAACTGTTTGTGCGTCATGGCTTCGACGAAGTCGCCAACCTCACCGGAGGGCTCGTTGCCCTTGGGTTGGCCTGAACGATCTCACCGTGTTCAATGGAAGAGGAGGAACATCACGATGAAGACTGGAATGATCCGAAGGCTGTTCGCCCTGGTGCTCGTGCTGGGGGTACTGGCGACGGCCTGTTCGTCCGGAAGTGACACCGCAACCGTCGAACTCGTTTCACCCGAGCAAGCGGCAGAGGTGATCGCTGACGATCCGGCCGGACTCGTGATCCTCGATATTCGGACCCCTGAAGAGTTCGACGAGGTCCGTCTCGACGGCGCAATCAACGTCGACTACTACGACGCCGACTTCGCCGACCAACTCGACACGCTCGACAAGAACGACCCGTACGTGATGTACTGCCGGTCCGGGAACCGGTCGTCGGATGCCGTCAAGACGATGAAGGACCTCGGGTTCACGGAGGTGTACGAAATCGACGGCGGCATCGTCAATTGGATCGAGTCGGGGTATCCGGTCGAGGGGTGATGTCTCGGCCGAGCCTGCGGTACCGGCTACTCCACCAGAGGGGTCTGGCGGGGAGTGAAGACCGAGAAGAGCGGTAGGTACGGGGTCGGGTCTCCGGTCCAGTCGAACATGGCGATCTGGGCGATGCTGCGGCGGCCGAACAGTGCGCGCGCGATCTCGTACGAGTCACCGCGAACAGTGATGCTCGCGTCACCGTTCCCGAGCACGCGGTCGAGACCCTCGGTCTCGACCCGCAGAGCCGGGAGGCCGGCGGCGTCGATCTTCGCAGAGATGGCGTTCGCCGCTCGGAGGCAGAGGCGCAACCCCTCATCTTCCCGCGGCGCCGGGATTCCGAGTGCACCCGTCACATCGCAGTGATGCATCACCACATCCATCACCATGTGGGACATCGCCGGGCCGGCCGCTTCCAAGATCGCTTCGACGGTAGGCCCGAGGTCCGACCACTCGCGCTCGATCTCGCCGGGCGTGCGACCGTGGCGCTCGTCGACCTGCCGTTGGGTCCATAGCTCGGAGGTGACGCCATCGAGGCGCCCGACGCTGATGTCGAATGCAACTCCGGCTACATGGGCAAACGCGTCCTGCACCGTCCAGAGCGGTGTGGCCGGAACCACCGTTGCAAGGGCGTGGGCGTCGAGGTCAAGGACGAGAGCGCTGAAGCGCTCGCGATGGGAGCGGTAGATGGCTGCGAAGTCGAAGCTCACCGCGCCGAGTCGAGCCAAGCCAGGGTGACGGAAGCGAACTCGTTGGCCGCTTCCAGCATCGGGACGTGGCCGACCCCCTCCATCTCGATGTAGGTCCAGTCAGGGCGTTGCTGTGCCGCCCACCGGGCCGAGTCGACGGATACCAGTCGGTCTTCAGAGCCATGCACGAGCAGCGTCGGGGCCCCAACCCGGTGGATCAGACGGGCGAACCGCCGGGGGCGGAGCACGTACCGCGGAATCGAACGGTCCGCCTCGAGGAACGCAGGGATTGCCCAGTCCCGGCCGCGCCGCAGGCGATTCACTTCGGTGAGGCGCTGTCGTGCCCAGCCCGGCACGGTGTCGGCGTCGGCCGCGATCATCCGAAGCGTCTCGGTGGTCTCCTCTTCGGGAGAGTGAGCGGCGCGGTAGACGCGAAACGCCGGAACGCCGATGCCGGGTACGAGTGGACCGATCAGCTTCGTGATCACCTCGAGATCGGGTGGCCGCCGTCGGCTCACGGGCAGGGCCGGATTCACCAGGACCAACCGGTCGACACGGTTGGCGTGCTCGACGGCAGTGATCATGGAGATGAGGCCGCCCATGGAATTGCCGACCAGCGTTGCGGATTCATATCCGAGCAGGCGAATGACCTCGGACACAAGGCGGGCGTTGTCCTCGACGCTCGGGCGTCGGTCGCCCGGCTCGGAATCTCCGAAACCGATGAGGTCGATCGCCACGACACGACCGGCGCCGGTGAGGAGTGGCCCGGCCACATCCCAATTCTCAGTTGAGCCGCCGAGTCCGTGCACGAGCAGGATCAGGGGCCCTTCACCGCCGTACTCAGCGATCCGGACCGGTCCGCCGATGTTGAGCATCTTGGTCTTCACAAGCCCAACGCTACCGGCTCGAATCGGAGACAGCGTCGAGGAGTTCGGGGCTCGTATCCGGGTCGTGTCCGGCCTGGAGGTGGAACCGGGTGATGCCGAGGGCCTCCATCTCGGCGAACTGGTGCCGGAGTCGTCCCCAAGTTGCTACTGGCGTTTTGCATTCCTCGAAGTGTGTGGCGAGTGCGTCCCTCGTCATGTAGGCCTCCGAGGCGAGGGTATCGAGTCGGCGCTCGAGTTCCACCTCGGTATCGGCGCCAATCACCTGCCCGGCGCGCGGCCTCGTGGACACGGTCGATTCTGTCGCTCAGGTCCGCTCCCGGGTAGACGCTGGGCTCGTCGGCGTAGGTGCCGGCGAGGCGGGGCGTCTTTGAGGCTCCGACGCCGACGACGAGAAGACGAACGTTGCCGGACGGTGCTCGGGTGATCGGGAATGGCTCGAGTGCGTGGTCGTCGCCTCGAAACCCTGTGGGTTCGTCCGAGAGCATCGCGCCGGCATAGGCGAGGGCTTCCTCCGGCATGGCGAATCGGTCGGCCATGGGTGGATACGGGAAGCCGAAGACCTCACGCTCTCAATCAATCCACCCGGTGCCGATGCCCAGCGTGAAACGACCGCCGGCATCCGGTCGATGGTGAAGACCGACTTCACGAGGACGGCAGGGTGGCGGAACGTGATCGGTGAGACCGGGACGACGAGTCCAATCCGGTCCGTATCGCAAGCGAGGCCCGCCAGTTGGATGAGTGCGTCCGATGCGGGCGTTGTCTTGGCCTTCACCTCATCGAGGGCCATGAGGTAGTGGTCGGGAAGGGCGATCGTCGGGAGGCCGCGTTCCTCGGAGAACCATGCCGCGGCCGGCACGTCCTCGTACACGCCGCTGGTCTGGATCGCGAATTCCGCGGCAACCTCCACTCGATCGTCGAGATTCGGCGACGGTACGGCAGACCTGACGAACCGGCGATTGAGAGGGGCCGCCGGCGGGGGTTCCTGCTCAAGAACACGGCGCTTCTTCCGATACCGTCATGATGGAAGTTTGGAGAGCGCCGCGGGGGTCTTCTTCGACGAACCCACTGCCGAGTGGCCGGGCCGTCGACGGCGGTGGTCGATGACCTCTCTTTCGATCGTCGTGCCCGCCTTCAACGAAGCGCACCGGATCGAACCGACACTCGACTCTCTCGGTTCGTTCGCCGCTGCGCGGTGTGAGGCGACCGAGATCATCGTTGTCGACGACGGGTCGGCCGACGAGACCATCGCTGTCGTGAACGCCAGCCGATGTCCCAATCTCCGCCTCATCTCCACCGACCGGAACCGGGGCAAGGGCCACGCGGTCCGGGTTGGGATGCTCGCGGCGTCGGGGGAGCGGCGACTCTTCATGGATGCCGACAGCTCCGCGACGATCGCCGAGTTCGAGCACCTCAATGCCGAACTGGATCGCATCGGAGGTTCCGGCGTGGCGTTCGCTTCGATTGCGGTTCCAGGCGCCGCCGTGATTCGTCCGCAGAACGGAATCCGGCCTGCCGCAGGACGCATGGGGAATCGTCTGATTCAGGTGATCGCGCTTCCGGGTGTGAACGACTCACAACGCGGATTCAAGTTGTTCTCACACGACGCTGCCGAGGCGATCTTCTCGAGGAGTGTCGTGGACGGGTGGGGGTTCGACGTAGAGGCCCTTGCGGTCGCAAGACGACTCGGATTCAGTCTCGTCGAGGTTCCCATCACGTGGGCCCACATGGAAGAGAGCCGCGTGACCGCGTTCTCCTACCTCGTGACGCTCACGGAAGTTCTCGGCGTGCGATTCCGCCTGGCACGCGGAGCCTACGATCGCAGCGAGGCCGAGTTCGAGCTCGCGTTGTGAACGACCAGGCGACGGCTCTTGCCGGGACCGCATCAGCCAGTGCAACCGGTGAACGCGTCGATTCCCGGTGGACCGCCCGCATGCAGTTCTATGCCATCGGGGTCGTCGCAGCGATCGCGGTTGCGCTGTTGATCGCAACACTCGCTGCGGCCGATTCGCCCGCCCCGGCTGATCGGATCGGTGGTGACTATCCGGCGTTCTACGGCGCCGGTCGGATCGCGGCGGACGGCGACTGGGCAAACCTCTACGAGTTCGACCGTCAGGTCGAGGCACAGGCGGGACTCCATCCAGCCGACGAGGGCGAGGTCGCCTGGTTCTTTGCCTACCCGCCTCAGGTCGCCTTCGCCTACCGACCGCTAGCCGCTCTTGACTACCACTGGTCCTACCTGATCCACACGGTCGTGATGGCCATGTTGCTCTGGGCGTCGGTGCTGCTGCTGCGGCCGATGATCCCGTGGCTCGAGGGCCGGGCCGCCGCGGCGTTCGCCATCGCCCTCCTGTTCTGGCCGATGTTTCGTGCGGTGACCGGCGGTTCGAATGCTGCGCTCACTGTGTTCCTGATCGTCGCGGCGTGGCGCCTGATCAACGGGAATGCCCCGATCACAGCTGGCTTGCTTCTTGCCGGCCTGCTCTACAAGCCACAGTTCGCGCTTCCTTTGATTGGCCTGTTCCTGCTCGCCGGATACTGGCGGGTCGCTGTCGGCGGAGCGATCGGTGCCCTGGTCTTCTACGTGACCGGCGCCGCACTGCAGGGTTGGGCGTGGGGCGCAGCGTGGCTGGATGCGGCTTCCAGCTTCGGAAGGCTCGACGCAGAAGTGAACGGCCACTCGAGTATCTCGTTCATCGGTGTAGCAGAGAACCTTTTCGGTGTCGGTGTCTCGCCCGCCGTCGCCGCTTCCTGGGCGCTCGCGGGCGCCACCGCCGTATTCCTCAGTTGGCTGTGGTGGAGGAATCGGGACAACGACCTCGCGGGTCTGCTCGCGATCACTGTGCCGGCGATCCTGCTGATGTCCCCCCACGCCATGTCGCAAGACGGCGCGGTTGTGGTGATCACGGTGGCGATTGTCATGGGAAACTCAACGTGGCGCCGGTGGAATGCGTGGTTCGTCACTATCTGGGTCCTCGGTGCATCTCAGATGCTGATCCAGCAACTCGGATTCTCGCCCGGCTTTGTGATGCTCCTCATCGTGTTCGGCGGTGCGTGGGTGTTCGTCCATCACCCTGAGCGCAGGGAGACGCTGCGGGGGCGTCGGCCGGCGCCGGCCTGACCGGCAGACGACCCAAGGCACGGCACGCGACCTACTGCGTCAGCGCCACTGGGTGGCGGCAGCCCTTGCGTGCCGCGGGAAGTCGAACGCCTGATCGAGGACCCATCGGAACGCGAGCCCATCGAGCGCCCCGAGCAGGACCTCGGCCGTCATCGTCGCCTCGTCTCTGGTGACACCCGGATTCTCGCGCCGGATCGTCTCAGCGAAGCGTTCGACCCGCCGCACGTGATGGCGGAGGAATCGCCTTGCGGCCGAATCGTCGTTGCTGCCGGACACCCCGATCTGGAGGTAGACGCGCGCCAATTCCGGTTGGTCGGTGATGAACCGTATGTAGGCCTCGACGAGGTCGTCGAGGCTGTCGGTGCCGGCCTGTTCGGGATCCGGGTCAACGGCCCTGATCGCGTCGCGAGCCACGCGCATGATGGCTTGTTCCTTCGACGGGAAGAGGTTGTAGAAAGAACCGGCCCGCACTCCGGCACGGTCGCAGATCGCCTTGAGCGTCGTGCCCTCGATGCCTTCCTCGGCGAGTAGTTCACGGGTTGCATCGAGGATCCTGGTCTCGGTTCTGATTCCGACCTGGTACCGGGCCATTCCGGCTCCTCCTTCACGATCGAGCATACCCCGATCTTGAGCGGCCGCTCCAAAATGGAGTGTATACTCAAAATGTCGGACGCCCGGCGGTCCGCCTCCGGAGACGTTCGTTACCCGAACCGCAACGGCGACACGAGACGGGGAGTGAGCAATGAGCCACTACAAGAGCAACCTTCGAGATCTCCAGTTCAATCTCTTCGAGGCCTACGGCATCGACGAGTACCTCGGAATCGCTCCGTTCGAGGAGTTCGACCACGACACGGCGATGGACATGCTCCGCGAGATCGATCGGCTCGCAACCGAGGACTTTGCCGAGAGCTTTGTCGAGGCCGATCGCACGAAGCTGAAGCTGGTCGACGGCAACGTCGAACTTCCCGCCGGCGTGAAGAAGAGCCTCGATGCCCTACACGACGGCGGCTGGCATCTCATGGGCGTGACCCAGAGTCTCGGCGGGTTCGGGGCACCCGACGCGCTGCGGTGGGCCGGCAGCGAGTTGTTCGCCGGGGCCAACGCAGCGGTCTACCTCTATGCCATCGGAGGCTTGATGGCCCGCGTCATCGAGGCCGTCGGCACGCCGGAGCAGACCGAGCGCTTCGCGAAGCCGATGATCGAGCGAAATTGGGGCGCCACGATGGTGCTTACCGAGGCGGACGCAGGCTCAGACGTTGGTGCCGGCATCACCAAGGCGAACCACGTCGAAGGTGACAAATGGCACATCGAAGGCGTGAAGCGGTTCATCACGTCGGGCGACAACGACTACTACGAGAACATCATCCACCTTGTCCTCGCCCGCCGACCCGGAGGCGAACCGGGCACGAAGGGTCTTTCGATGTTCATCGTTCCCAAGTTCAACGTGAACGAAGACGGTTCGATCGGAGAACGCAACGGCGTGGTCACGACGAACCTCGAGGACAAGATGGGGATCCGCGGTTCCACGACGTGCGAACTGACCTTCGGCATGGATGAACCCGCGGTCGGCTACCTCGTCGGTGACGTGCACGACGGCATTCGCCAGATGTTCCTGATCATCGAGGACGCCCGCATGTCGATCGGCGTGAAGGCCGCGGCAACCCTCTCGACGGGCTACCTCAACGCTCTCGAGTACGCGCAGGAGCGCGTTCAGTCGGCGGACCTCACACAGAGTCGCGACAAGACGGCTCCGCGCGTCCCCATCATCAAGCACCCTGCCGTTCGCCGGATGCTGATGACCCAGAAGGTCCATGCCGAGGGCATGCGTGCGATGGTGATGTACGCCGCGTGGCTGCTCGACAAGGCGCACCTGCACCCCGACGAGCCCTACTACGCGAAGCTCAACGACCTCCTGCTGCCGCTCGTCAAGGGCTACTCGTCCGAGAAGGCGTACGAGTTGCTCGCGCAGTCGCTGCAGGTCTTCGGCGGTTCCGGCTATACACGGGATTACCCGATCGAGCAGTACATCCGCGACGCCAAGATCGACACCATCTATGAAGGGACGACCGCCATCCAGGGCCTCGATCTCTTCTTCCGCAAGATCGTGCGGGATCAGGGGGCCACGCTGATGCGCCTCGGCCAGGACATCCTCGAGACCGTCAAAGGCGGGTCGGAGGACTTCGAGATCGAGCGTGAGCTGCTCGGCAGGGCCCTCGACGATCTCCAGGCGCATGTTGGAGTACTGGTCGGTCACTCGATGGCGGCGATGCAGGACCCGCCCGAGATCTACAAGACCGGCCTGCACACCACCCCGCTCCTCGAGAGCCTGGCCGAGGTGGTCATGGGCTGGTTGCTGATCCGCCACGCTGAGATCGCCGTGCTCGCGATGGGCGGAGCCAGTGAGGTCGATCGCGCCTTCTACGAAGGCAAGATCGCCTCGGCCCGGTATTTCGCAAGGACTGTTCTCCCGAAGGCGAAGCTGCGCCGCGAACTCGCCGAGGCCGAGGACGGGAGCTTGATGGACTTGCCGGTCGAGTCCTTCTGAGGCCTACCTGGGAATTCAATCGGGCCTAGAATCTGCTCGCGGTCACGGTCGGCGAGGGGCGGTCTCTCGACGGCTCTGGCGTTGCAGGCCATTTGTCGCTCTGAAAGGTGCATCATGTTGATACTCGCCGAGTCGTCGTATCCGCTCCTCAACGTCTTCTGGTGGATGTTGTGGTTCTTCATGTTCATGATCTGGATCTGGTTGCTCATTTCGATCTTTGCAGACATCTTCCGCAGCCCGATGTCCGGATGGGCGAAGGCTGGTTGGACCATCTTCGTGATCATCCTGCCGTTCCTCGGTGTGCTCGTCTACCTGATCGCCAACGGTGGCAAGATGCAGGAGCGCTCTATGGAGCAGGCGGCTGCGGCGCAGCAGGCGCAGAACGCCTACATCAAGAGTGTCGCAGGGACCGAGACCACGGCCGACCAGCTGAAGACCCTCTCGGATCTTCACGATGCCGGCAAGCTCAGTGACGAAGAGTTCGCCGCACAGAAGGCGAAGCTACTCGGCTGAGCCGACCGAATTGAATGAGGCGAGGGACCGGGCTGTGCCCGGTCCCTTTCTCTATGGGCGCCCGCGAATGGCGCGCGTCTACGCTTGAACCATGAGCACCAATGACATGTACCAACGAATCCTCGCCCTCCGGGCCCATCGGACCTACCGCGACGATCCCCTGAGCGAGGCGGACCTTGCCAGGCTGCTCGAGGCCGCCCGGTGGACGGGGAGCAGCAAGAACCTGCAGAACTGGTCGTTCATCGTCGTCGACGGGGATCAGAAGGAACGGCTCGCCGCTTGTGGCAGCTTCACCGGCCCGGTCCACAATGCGCCGGTTGCCATCGCACTCGTCGAGGAGCCGGGAGGGAACGAATTCGATACCGGTCGACTCGCCCAGAACATCATGCTCGCAGCCGATGCCCTTGGGATTGCGTCGTGTCCGATCACGCTGCACCGTACCGAGGATGCGGCGGTCGTCCTCGGTCTGCCCGAAGGGGCCCGCTGCCGGTACGCCGTCACGCTCGGATACCCGGCCGCGGACACCGCCCCCCGCCCCCAGGGCGGCCGCAAGCCGATACACGAGGTGGCGTTCCACAACCGTCATGGTGGGTCCGGGTGATCAGCGGGTCTATCGGCATCTTCGACTCCGGAGTCGGTGGACTCGGCGTACTGATCGAGATCCGCACGTTGCTCCCCGGAGCCGAACTGACCTACGTGGCCGACCAGGCCTTCTCACCCTACGGAGAACGTGGACTCGATGCGGTGCGGGAACGCGCCGTTGCGATCAGCGAGTATCTGATCAATGACGGAGCCTCTGCTGTGGTCGTCGCCTGCAACAGCGCATCGGCCGCCGCCCTCCACGAGCTCAGGGAGCGTTTCCCATCGACTTCATTTGTCGGGATGGAACCGGCCGTGAAGCCCGCAGCCGGAATCACGAAGCGCGGAACCATCGGCGTCCTTGCCACCGAGGCGACGTTCCAGGGCGAACTCTTCGCCTCGGTCGTCGATCGGCACGCCCGCGGCGTATCGGTCGTTGCGAGGGCCTGTCCCGGTCTTGCGGCGGCGATAGAAGACGGCGGCGATATCGACGGGTTGGTCCGGCGCTACACGGAAGACGTCGTCCGCAGGGGAGCAGATACGATCGTTCTCGGCTGTACGCACTACTCGTTTGCTGCGGATCGAATCCGGGCCGCAGCCGGTGACGGCGTCGAGGTCATCGATCCTGCTGCGGCTGTTGCCCGTCAGACGGCCCGGATCCGCGGTGACGATGACGAGCGTGGTTCCGGCGTGACGCGGTATCTCACGACCGGTGATCCCGATCGGTTCGCGGCTCAGATCGAACGATTGGTGGGACAGCAGGTCGAGGTGACGCCGGTTGCCATTCCGGTCCGCTCAGACCCGCGGATCACCGTCGTCCATGGAGACATCACACTGCAGAATGTCGACGTGATCGTGAACGCGGCCAATGCTCGCCTTGCCCACGGCGGCGGCGTCGCGGCTGCGATTGCACGGGCCGGCGGCCCGGCCGTCGATGAAGGATCCCGTGTGTGGGTCGCGGAGCATGGGCCGGTGCCACGCGGCGGCGCAGCCGTCACAACGGCGGGGAACATGGCGGCCGCGTACGTGGTGCACGTGGTGGGCCCCGTGTACCAGGGCAGTCCGGACGATGAACTCCATCTGGCAGAGGCCGTTGCGGCGGCGCTCGATGCCTCGGCCCTACTCGGTGCCACCTCAGTTGCGCTCCCCGCCATCTCGGCGGGCGTCTACGGCTACCCGCTCGCAGACGCATGCCGCATCATCGTTGGTGCCGTCCGCGATTGGCTCGACAGCGGTGGGACGATGCGTGATGTCCGGCTCGTCGCGTTCGACGAGCACACCGCCGGGCAGTTCAGGCTGGCACTGCGTTTCACCGGCGCCTGATCGCTCTAACATCAGCACCATGAAACCTTCGGTCGGCATTCTCGGAGTCGGTTCCATGGGCGAGATCTTCGCCCTTGGTCTGCTGCGTGCGGGATGGGACCCGGACGATCTGTCGCTTGCGGTCAGACGCCCCGAGCGGGCGAGGGAGACCGAGTTCCATACCGGCGTCCCGACCACGCTCGACGCCGCCGAAGCTGCGGCGGGGAAGCGAGTCGTGGTCGTTGCGGTCAAGCCGAAGGATGTGATGGAACTCCTCGATCAGATCCGGGAGACGATCACCCCCGACCAGGTGGTCGTATCCCTAGCCGCAGGCGTGACGACGGCCGCGTTCGAGCGGGAACTACCCGGGATCCCAATCATCCGATCCATGCCGAACACCCCGGCTGCAGTCGATGAAGGGATGACCGCCTACTGCGGCGGCAGAAACGCCGACGACGCTGCGCTCGCGGACGCCGCCACCGTCCTCGGCGCCGTAGGGGAGACCATCCGGCTGTCCGAGGACCTGCTCGACGCCGTCACCGCCGTCTCGGGAACCGGACCCGCCTATGTGTTCCTGCTGGCCGAGTCGATGACCGAGGCCGCAATCCGCGAGGGCCTGCCACACCACGCCGCCGAGAAACTGGTACACCAGACACTGCGAGGTGCCGGGATGCTGCTCTCCGGATCCGACAAGAGCGCGTTCCGACTGCGGGGCGAGGTGACGTCTCCGGGCGGCACCACCGCCGCGGCGATGCACGTCCTCGAAGAGGGCGGCTTCCGTGCGCTCATGGAAGACGCGATCCAGGCAGCAACGCGGCGCTCGCGCGAACTCGGCTCCGCCGGATCCAACGAACCGGCTCCATGAACCTCGTCGGCCGCAGTCTGCTCGCCGTCACCAACCGTTCAACCGTTCGCACGATCTTCGCCGAGTCCTCCGCCGGGCGGCGACTCTCGCTCCGCTTTGTCGCCGGGGAGACCCTGAACGACGCTGCGGCCGCAGCGCTCGCCCTGAACCAGGCGGGCGCCCGCGTGTCTCTGGATCATCTCGGAGAGCATGTCGCAGACGCAGCCGCCGCAGCGGCGGCGAGGGACGACTACCTCCAATGCCTTGATCGCATTCGGGACGACGGCCTCGATGCGAACATCTCCGTCAAGCTGACGCAACTCGGCCTCGGTGTGGACGATGGGCTTGCACTCGAGTCCCTTGACGCCCTCGCGGCGAGGGCGGCGGCCGGCGGAACGACGATGACGATCGACATGGAGGAATCCGAAATCGTCGAGCGGACGGTCACGGCATTCGAGGCGGTCCAAGCCCGACACGGAAACGTGGGCATCGCGGTGCAGAGCTACCTGTATCGCACGCCGTTCGACCTCGACCGAATCGTCGCTCGAGGCGGTCATGTCCGTCTGTGCAAGGGGGCCTACGCCGAGCCCGCCGAGGTCGCGCACCAGGATGCCGACCGGGTCGACGGAGCCTTCGACGCCCTCACCAGGAGGCTGATGGCGACGCCCGGCATCACGCCTGCGATCGCGACCCACGATACGAACCGGATCGAACTCACGAAACGGCTGAGCCAACAGCGGAGCAATCCATGGGAGTTCCAGATGCTCTACGGAGTTCGTAACTCACTGCAGGCGTCGTTGATCGCGGACGGCTATCCGCTGCGCGTCTACGTTCCATATGGGACCGCCTGGTACCCGTATCTGACTCGCCGAATGGCCGAGCGGCCCGCCAACCTGGCGTTCTTCCTTCGAGCCGCAGCTGGCCGGTAGCCATCGTTTCCGGGCGAGTGGGTACGATCTGCCCATGAAACGCCTGCTCCTTGCCCTTGTCGCCCTCGTTGTCCTCGTCGCCGCTGCGTCACCTGCTGAGGTGGCGGCCGTCCTCGATGCGCAGGGGTACTTCGTCGAGAACGGATCGAACGCCGACCCGGGTGCCGTCGAGGACGCCGTCGTCGCCGCCCGCTTCGAGGGAGGGAACCTCTCGGTCACCGTCCTGGCTTCCGAGCCGGCCGGCGGAGCGACCGTGTTCGGTGAGAACACACTCGACGAGATGGGCGGGGTCGGCACCGTGTTCACGGTCGGCCCTGATACCGTCGGCTGGGCGTCGGAAGGTGACATCTACACGCGGGAGCAGCTCGATGTGGCCACCGATGCGTCGCTCGATGGGGATTCCGACACCGAAGTGGTCGAGCTCTTCGTGGCCACTCTCATCGACCAGCCGGTCGGCGCAGCCGAACCGGGTGGTGGTGGCGGACTCCCCTGGGGATGGATTCTGATCTTCGTCGTGGTCGCAGGCGGAGCGTTCCTGTTCTTGCGGATGAAGCAGTCTTCGAAGCGCAGCGAAGCGGCCGCCATCGAATCCGCACGGGCCGAGGTGAAGAAGCGCCTCGACGACGTCGCCAACGACATCATCGACCTCGAGGACGACGTCGCCGGCTCGGCGATCGCGGCGGTCCCCGTGCTGTACGAGTCGGCGACCGAGGCGTACTCGAAGGCGCTCGAGGACTACGAGCGTGCCGAGTCGCCGGCCCAACTCATGACGACGGCCGAAGCGTTGGACCAGGCGATCTGGCAACTCGACAGTGTCGAGGCCTTGCTCGACGGCAAGCCGGTCCCCCCGAAACCGGTGAAGCCGCAACCGCAGACCCCGCCCTCGCAGACGCAGTCCCGGCCGTCATCCCCGGGAGGCCCGTCGATCACCACACCCCCGCGGGTACCCGACGGCACGTATCGCCGTCCGAATCGCCGCAGTTCATCGAACACGACGGCAATCCTGACCGGGATCCTCGTGGGATCGATGGGCTCGTCCCGCCGGTCATCCGGCCGGTCCGCGGGAGGGATGTTCGGCGGGTCATCGGGTGGTAGGTCCGGCTCGTCGGGCCGGACGCGGGCGTCGGGTAGCACCCGGATGCGCGGCGGCGGCCGACGGAGGAGATGACGCCCGTCCTAGAATCGGAAGAACCGTTGTACACAAACAAGAGGGGAGCCAATCGTGTTCAAGAAGTGGTGGGCGTACATCAAGTCGTGGTTCGGCGTGCAGTCCGACAAGATGATGGATCCCGAGATCGAGATCCAGATGGCGATTGATCAGGCGAACAAGAAGAACCAGGACCTCAGGAACCAGGCCGCGAACATCGTCGCGCACCGCACCCAGCTCGAGAGCAAGATCGAGCGGGCGGCCGACGAGGTCGGTGAGACCCGCGAGATGGCGAAGCAGGCGATCCTCAAGGCAGAAGAGTCGAAGGCGGCCGGCGACACCGCCGGCGTGGCGAAGTGGACCAATATCGCTCAGGGGCAGGCCACCAAGCTGCAGGCCGCGGAGAACAACCTCACCTCGCTGAAGAGTCAGTACGAAGTGGCGATCACGCAGGCCGACAACGCGAAAGCTGCTGTTCAGGCAAACGCGGCCAGGCTGCAGGAGCTCACCGCGAAGCAGATGCAGCTGCTCGGAGCGCTCGAGCAGGCCAAGATGCAGGAGTCGGTCAACGCAGCCGTTCAGTCGATGTCCGCGACGATGGACGATTCGATGCCGTCGCTCGAAGATGTCCAGAACAAGATAGAGAAGCGCCAGGCTCAGGCCATGGGTCAGGCCGAGGTCTTCGACGTGACGCCCGAGGGCGGCGAGGTCGAGCTACGGCAGGCGATGAACGAAGCGCAGGCCGATGCGAAGCTCGCAGAGTTGAAGGCGGAGCTCGGACTGACCGACGACGGCGCGGCCACCCCGGCGCCGGAAGCCGAGGGTGAGGCCACCGAAACGACTGCATGACGTCATAGCGGAATGGGTCCTCCGCGCATCTCCTAGCATGTGGGCTTCGCGATGCCGGAGGAGCTCTCCTTATGACCATGCTCGAGGCGCCGACGCGGACCGTCGTCACCGTCGATGGCAACGAAGCCGCGGCTTCCGTTGCCTACCGAACCAATGAAGTCCTGGCGATCTATCCGATCACGCCGTCGTCACCGATGGGCGAGTTTTCGGATGACTGGTCGAACCAGAAGCGCCCGAACATCTGGGGGAACATCCCGGAAGTGATCGAGATGCAGAGCGAGGCCGGCGCCGCCGGAACCGCTCACGGCGCCATCCAGGGTGGGGCGCTCACCTCGACGTTCACGGCGTCGCAGGGCCTCCTGTTGATGATCCCGAACATGTTCAAGATCGCAGGGGAACTGACCCCCGCGGTCTTCCACGTTGCGGCCAGAACGGTTGCCACCCACGCGCTGTCGATCTTCGGTGATCACAGCGATGTCATGTCGACCCGCTCGACCGGTTGGGCGATGCTCGCGTCGAACTCCGTTCAGGAAGCACACGACATGGCGGCCATCGCCCAGATGGCGACGCTGGAGAGCCGGATCCCGTTCCTTCACTTCTTCGACGGTTTCCGCACCTCGCACGAAGTGAACATGATCGAGGAACTGTCCGACGATGATCTGCGGGCGTTGATCCCCATCGAGGGTGTGCTCGCGCACCGCAAGCGTCGCATGGATCCGGACCGTCCGGTGCTCCGAGGCACCGCCCAGAACCCGGACGTGTTCTTCCAGGCCCGCGAAGCCTGCAACCCGTTCTACGACGCGATCCCCGACATCGTTCAGGGCGCCATGGATCGTTTCGCCGACCGGACCGGTCGCCACTATCACCTGTTCGACTACGTCGGCGCCCCCGACGCCACCGATGTCATCGTCATGATGGGCTCGGGCGTTGGGGCAGCCGAGGAGACCGTCAAGGCGCTTGTCGACCGGGGCGAGAAGGTCGGCCTCGTGAAGGTCCGACTATTCCGGGCCTTTTCACCGCAGGCGCTGATTGCGGCACTGCCGGCGACGGTTCAGAACATTGCCGTTCTCGACCGGACGAAGGAACCGGGCGCCGTCGGTGAGCCGCTCATGCAGGACGTGATGGTGTCGGTCGTCGAAGAGACGCAGGCCGGACGTACCTCCTGGTCGGTGATGCCCCGGATCATCGGCGGGCGCTACGGCCTTTCGTCCAAGGAGTTCACACCGGCGATGGTCGCCGGCGTGTTCGAAGAGGCCCGCAAGGACGATCCGAAGCGTCGCTTCACGGTTGGGATCGTGGACGACGTCACCGGGCTCTCGATCGACATTCCGGAGGACTTCACCACCGGCCGTCAGTCGCAGGTGCGCGCGGTGTTCTACGGCCTCGGCGCAGACGGCACCGTCGGCGCCAACAAGAACACGGTGAAGATCGTCGGCGAGCACTCGGATCTCTTCGCTCAGGGTCACTTCGTGTATGACTCGAAGAAGTCGGGAGCGATGACGACGTCACACGTCCGGTTCGACCCCGTGCGCATCGAAGCCACCTACGAGATCAGCGATGCCAACTTCGTCGCGTGCCACCAGTTCGAGTTCATGACCAAGGTCGATGTTCTCGCCAAGGCTTCGAACGGTGCGACGTTCCTCCTCAACAGCCCATACGGGCCGGACGAAGTCTGGGGACATCTGCCGGCCGAAGTGCAGCAGCAGATCATCGACAAGAAGCTCGAGTTCTACATGATCGACGCAACGGCCGTCGCCCGGTCGGCCGGGCTCGGTCAGCGTACGAACACGGTCCTCCAGACTTGCTTCTTTGCTCTCGCCGACCTCATGCCGCAAGAGGAGGCGATCACGTCGATCAAGAAGGCGATCGAGAAGTCGTATTCGAAGTTCGGTGAAGTCGTCGTTGAGAAGAACAACGCGGCGGTTGACCTGGCGGTCGCGAACCTGCACAAGGTCGATTACCCGAGCACGGTGACATCGACTCTGAGGATGAAGCGAACGGTGCCGGAAGACGCGCCGGACTTCGTGCAGCGGGTCACCGCCATGATGCTCGAAGACCGCGGGAACCTCCTGCCCGTCTCAGCCTTGCCGGTCGACGGCACGTTCCCCACCGGGACAACCCAGTACGAGAAGCGCAGCATCGCCATCGACATTCCGATCTTCGATCCGGAGATCTGCATCGAGTGCGCCAAGTGTGCGCTGGTCTGCCCGCACGCCGCGATCCGCCTGAAGGTATTCGAACCTTCGGCGCTCGACGGTGCACCGGACACGTTCAAGTCGCGTGGCTTCCGGAGTCGTGAAGTGCCGGATCATCTCATGACGATCCAGGTCGCGCCGGACGACTGCACCGGATGCGGGGTCTGCGTGGATGTGTGCCCGGCCAAGTCGAAGGAAGAGGTCAAGCACAAGGCCATCAACATGGAGCCGAAACTCGACCACCTCGATGCCGAACGAGCGAACTGGGACTTCTTCGAGACGATCGAAGCGCCGGCCCGTGGCCTCTTCAAGGAAGAGAACGTCAAGGGCTCGCAGATGCTCGAACCGCTGTTCGAGTTTTCGGGTGCATGCTCCGGTTGCGGCGAGACGCCGTATGTGAAGCTGGTCAGCCAATTGGTTGGAGATCGCCTGATGGTGGCGAACGCCACAGGATGCTCGTCGATTTACGGCGGGAACCTGCCGACGACCCCATGGCGCACCAACGACGAAGGTCGTGGTCCGGTGTGGGCAAACTCGCTGTTCGAAGACAACGCCGAGTTCGGCCTCGGGATGCGGCTCGCACTCGACATGGAGGAGTCCGAAGCGAGAAGGCTTGTCGGGGCGCTGTCGTCCCAGATCGGTGAGGATCTCGCGACGGCACTGCTTGAGGCAGACCAATCGGATCAAGTCGGCATCGAGTCTCAGCGTTCGCATGTTGTCGAGCTGATGACGAAGCTCGCTGGAATCGACGACGAGCAGGCGCGGCGACTCGAAGTGGTTTCCGGTGCCTTGGTCCGCAAGTCGGTCTGGATCATGGGTGGAGACGGCTGGGCCTACGACATCGGCTTCGGCGGCCTCGACCATGCCCTCGCTTCGGGTCGCAACGTGAACATCCTCGTGATGGACACGGAGGTCTACTCGAACACCGGCGGCCAAGCCTCGAAGGCGACGCCGCGCGGTGCGGTCGCGAAGTTCGCTTCCGGCGGCAAGATGACCGCGAAGAAGGACCTCGGTCAGATCGCCATGTCCTACGGCAACGTCTACGTCGCCCAGATCGCGATGGGGGCCAACAACCTTCAGACCGTCAAGGCCATCGCCGAGGCAGAGGCCTTCCCCGGTCCGTCGCTGGTGATCGCCTACTCGACGTGCATCGCACACGGAATCGACATGGAGACGTCGATGAGCCACCAGAAGGATCTGGTTGACGCCGGGTACTGGCCGCTCTACCGGTACGACCCACGATTGGTCGAAGAGGGCAAGCAGCCGTTCCATCTCGACGGACGGCCTCCGTCGATTCCGCTGATCGATGTCATCTCGCAAGAAGCCCGGTACGCCGTTCTGAAGCGGGTCAACCCGAGCCAGTACAGCCAGTTGATGCTGATGGCCCAGCAGGACGTCGACAATCGGTGGGCGCTCTACGAGGACTTCACCGAAATCGACCGGGTCAGTGCCGAGGAAGAGGAGGAAGAAGAATGAGCGTCGATCTCTCGACGTCGTACCTCGGGTTCGATCTGAAGAACCCGATGGTGGCGTCAGCGTCTCCAATGACGGCGCGCCTCGACTCTCTGCTCGAACTCGAGGATGCCGGGGTGGCTGCAGTCGTGCTGCCTTCGCTGTTCGAGGAGCAGATCGAGAACGAGGCGATGGAGATTCAACGCGCCATGGAGCAGGGCGCTGGGGCCTACGCCGAGGCGATGTCGGGGTACTTCCCGGAGCTCGAAGACTACGTAACTGGTACGGAGACGTATCTGCGGAGTGTGACGCAAGCGAAGGAAGCGCTGTCGGTTCCCGTCATCGGATCGCTCAACGGAACGACCAACGGTGGCTGGGTGAACTACGCCAAGCGGATCGAAGAGGCGGGCGCGGACGCGCTGGAACTCAACGTCTACCTGATCCCGACCGATCCGGGTACCACCGGGGCAGAGATCGAGGACCGGTATCTCGATCTCGTCTGGGAGGTACGGCAACAGGTCACGATTCCGCTTGCGGTCAAGGTCGGCCCGTACTTCTCGTCGACGCCCAACATGGCAGTGCGGCTTGCGGAGGCGGGTGCCGATGCGCTGGTGCTGTTCAACCGGTTCTACCAGCCGGACATCGACCTCGAGAGCCTGGAGATCGTGCCGAGGGTGAACCTGTCGACATCCGCGGCGCTCACGCTGCCGATGCGCTGGATCGGCTTGCTGAATGGCAAGGTCGATGCCGACCTGGCCATCACGTCGGGGGTTCACACCTCTGAGGATGCGCTCAAGTCGCTGCTCGTCGGTTCGAAGGCGGTCATGATGGCTTCGGCGCTGCTCAAGCACGGCGCTGCGCATGTCGCAACCGTCGTCGACGAGATGCGCGTGTGGCTCGAAGAGAACGAGTACGCGTCGGTGCGGCAGATGCAGGGCTCGATGAGCATGGGATCGGCACCGAATCCGGACGCGTTCGTCCGGGCCAACTACATGAAGATGCTCGTGACCTACGCCTCGAAGGGGATCTAGACCCACCGCTCTCGTTGGACGGATCCGAGGAACGAAGACGATCGGGGGCCTATGACCGGGCCCTCGATCGCTTTCTCTACACTCCTGTTGGACCCACAGGAGGCATGTGTTGACGACCACCGAGACGCCGCCCGAGAGTGAAGAGCAGCGAACGGGTTGGAGGGTCAAACCCAGTGTCGTCCTCGCCTGGCTCGCCGGGCTCTCGGTCGTCGGGACACTGATCTTCTGGTGGCTCGGCTCGCTGCCGGAAGACCCGGAATTCGCGATCGGTCGTGTGGTCTTCGGCAACATCCCCGCCATCGGCGTTGCCCTCTTCTACGTGATGATCGCCACGTTCCTCGCCGTGATGTTCTACCTCTTCGCTCAGAGAGCATCCAGTTGGGAACGGGGCGTCTGGGAGTCACGCTCCGGATTGTGGAAGCAGCGGATGATCCGCCTGCGCGACGCCGTCCTGATGCGGACCGTGCTCGAGGACCGTCAGGCCGGCCTCATGCATTCGATGATCTACTGGGGCTTCGTTGTACTGCTGATCGGGACGATCACGCTCGAACTCGACCACCTGCTGCCGGCGAGCATGAAGTTCCTCCACGGTTGGTTCTATGAGGGCTACTCGGCCGTGCTCGACCTTGCCGCCGTGGTGTTCTTGGTCGGCATCGTGTGGGCCGTTGTGCGTCGGTACGGTCAGAAGCCCTGGCGCCTCAGAACAAAGACCCGGCCCGAAGACGCCTGGATCCTCATCATCCTTGCGTTCATCGGGATCTCCGGTCTTCTGACCGAGGCCGCGCGGATCTCCCTGGCTTCTCGTCCCTCCTTCGAGATGTGGTCGTTCGTCGGATACCCGCTCTCGTATCTCGTGCCTGAGGCGACGGCGTCCGGCTGGCACCAGGCCTTCTGGGTCTCGCACGCGGTGGCGTTTGTCATGTTCCTCGTTGTGCTTCCAACGACCAAGCTCCGTCACGCCGTGACGTCACCGGCGAACCTCGCCCTCTCGCCGCGGACGCGGCCGAAGGGGGCCATGAGTCCCGTCCCGAACCTCATGGAGGCGGAGGACATCGAGACGATCGGCGCCTCACGGGTCGGTGAGTTCACCTGGAAGCAACTGTTCGACACGGACGCCTGCACGATCTGCGGTCGGTGCACCGATGTTTGTCCGGCGAACCAGACCGGGAAGGCGCTCGACCCCCGAGAGATCGTCCTGAAGCTCGGGCAGGTTGCCGGCCAGAGCGCGGCCGATCCCGTCTCGCCCCCGGTCAGCGTCGACGCCGAACTCACGGTGTCGTCCGATCTGGTTTTCGAGCGCATCACTCCGGAGGAGCTCTGGGCATGTACGACGTGCCGTGCCTGCGACCAAGTGTGCCCGGCCGGACTCGAGATCGTCGACAAGATCCTCGACATGCGTCGGTTCCTGTCGTTGATGGAGGCGGAGTTCCCCTCGGAGCTCGGTAGGGCATACGTGAGCCTCGAGAACTCGTCGAACATCTACGGCATGGACCAGACGACCCGGGGCGACTGGGTGAAGGAACTGGACTTCGAGGTGAAGGTCCTCGGCGAGCCGGGGGTGACCGCCGAGTACCTCTACTGGGTGGGATGCGCCGGTTCATTCGACGATCGCAACCGGAAGGTGACGCTGTCGACGGCGAAGCTCCTGCACAGCGCCGGCGTGGATTTCGCCATCCTCGGGAAGAACGAGTTGTGCACGGGTGATCCGGCCCGCCGGACCGGGAACGAGTACGTGTTCCAGGGGCTTGCTCTCCAGAACATCGAGACGCTGAACGACCTCGGCGTCACCAAGATCGTCACGCAGTGTCCCCATTGCTTCAACACGCTGAAGAACGAGTATCCGCAGTTCGGCGGCGTGTACGAGACCATGCACCACTCGGAACTGCTCATGCGTCTCGTCGATGAGGGGAGGATCAAGCCGGTCTCGAGCGACAAGACCGTGACGTTCCACGATCCCTGCTATCTCGGTCGCTACAACGAAGGATACGACCCGCCGCGTGAGGTGATCGATGCCATCGGGGCCCGCGTCGAGATGCCGCGTACCAAGAGCGACGCATTCTGCTGCGGCGCCGGCGGCGGGAAGATGTGGTTCGAAGAGGACACCGGCAAGAAGATCAACATCGAACGAACCGAGGAGGCCGTCGCCTGCGGCACCGACGTCGTTGCGACCGGCTGCCCGTTCTGCTTCGTCATGGTGGATGACGGTGTCCGGGACCTCGGGGCAGAAGAGACCGTCGTGGTGAAGGACATCGCCATGCTCCTCGAGGAGAGTCTGCGGTCCGAGGGGTGAGTTCCGAAACCCTGCTCGTCGTCCTGGTTGCGTTGATCATGGTGATCGGTCTTGCCGGAACCGTTCTCCCGATCCTGCCCGGTCTGTGGCTCATATGGGCGGCCGCGGTGGGATATGGGGTGTTCTCCGGTTTCGGGGTCGTGGGTTGGATCACGATGACCGTGATCACGGCACTGGCGGGTGCGGCCACGGCCACGTCGTTCTACCTTCCACAACGGTCGGCAGCGTCCGTTGGTGTTCCCTGGTGGGGCCAGGTGTTTGCACTTGCATGTGCGATTGCCGGGTTCTTCTTCATTCCGGTCGTTGGCGCTCCCGTCGGTTTCGGCGTGGGGATCCTGGTGGTGACACTGCTCCGCGAGCGGCACTTCCAGGAGGCCCTCGCCGCCACATGGGCGACGCTCAAGTCGATGCTGCTCGCGTCGGGCCTCCAGTTCGCTGCAGGGACGGCCATGGTCGCCCTGTGGGTGCTCTGGGTGTGGGTGGGGCAGGCAGCTAGCCCTTGACGGAACCTTGAGTCAGGCCGGAGACGATCGCCTTCTGCGCGATGAGGAACGTGACCACGATCGGGAGCGCGCCAACAACCGCGCCGGCGGCGAGTTCACCCCACTTCGACGCGTACTCGGCGATCGTGTAGTTCTGCAGACCGAGGATGTACGTGAGCTGTGATGTCGATCGGAGCATCGTTCGCGCCAAGAGGTACTCGGAGAACGTGTTCACCACCGTGATGATGAAGATGACAGCCAGGATCGGTCGCGTGAGCGGCAGGATGATCCGCCAGAAGATCAGCGACGGACCGGCACCGTCGACCCTGGCTGCCTCATCGAGTGACATCGGCACCGAGTCCATGAATCCTTTGATGAGGAACGTGTTGAACCCGATCGCCCCACCGAGGTAGACGACGATGAGCCCCGCGTGGGTGTTGAGTCCGAATGCGGGGAATACCACTCCGATCCGTTGCAGGATCAGGAAGATCGCGATGAACATCAAGTACTGGGGGAACACCTGGACGAGCAGAAGACTGAGGAGCCCGAGCCGTCGACCCTTGAACCGGAAGCGACTGAATGCGTAGGCAGCCATGGCCGCCAGGAGCAGATTGAAGCTCGCGGCGATGATCGAGATCTTCCACGAGTTCCACAACCATGTCATGAACGGATTGAGCTCCGGATTCGAGAAGATCGTCCGGTAGCTGTCGAGCGTCGCCCCGTCCGGGATCAGCTTGGCGTTGGACAGGCTGTCGACTGGATTGACGGAGGCCGAGATGATCCAGACCACCGGGTAGAGGGCGAAGAAGGCAACGATCAGAGCGACGAGGTGGCGCCATCCGACCTCTCGGACCCAGCGCCTCAAAGGCAGAGGTGGCAGCTTCTCTTTCGGCTTCCTGCCGCGCCTGCGGGCTGCAGTCACCGAGGCGATGGCACCGGCGGAGCGAGCGCTCGCAGCAGTTCCGCCCACGAGCGGTGTGATCGGATCGGCGCGATGATCGCGGCCCATGTCAGAGTCCGCCATAGATGTCCTCCAAGCGCCGGGTGAATCGGAAGCTGATGCTCGAGATGATCACCAGGATGAAGAAGATGAGGATCGTGATCGCCGTTCCGACGCCGTAGTTGTTCCCGCGGCCGGCGGACACAGCGATGTTGAACGTGAATGTGATCAGGATGTCGGTTGCTCCCACGGGCACCGATGCGTCGAGGATCGGTGGACCCCCTTGCGTGAGAAACTCGACGATGACGAAATTGTTGAAGTTGAATGCGAACGACCCGATGAGGAGCGGAGCCAACGAGACCATGAGCATTGGGAACGTGATCCGCCGGAATACCTGGAATGCGCTCGCACCGTCGACGCGAGCCGCTTCCTGTAGCTCGGTTGGGATCGATGTGAGCGCCCCGGTCGAGATGAGATACATGTAGGTGAATCCGAGCCAGGTATTGACCAAGAGCAGGGCGATCTTCGCCCAGGTCGGATTCGTGAGCCACGGCACCGGATCGATGCCGAACGTCCCGAGCAGGCTGTTGATTTGTCCGAATTGCTCGTTGAGGAGACCGCGCCAGATGAGAACGCTCAGGAACGCCGGTATGGCATAGGGCAGGATGTAGATCGACCGGTAGATCCCGGTCCCTCTCATCCGTTTGCTGTTGAAGGTCAACGCAAGGGCGAGTCCGAGTGTGAAGGTGAGCACCACCGACCCGAGAGCGAAGATGATGTTCCAAACGAGGACGCCGAGGATCGGACCGCGAATCCTGGAGTCGGTGAGAATGTCCCAGTAGTTCTCGAATCCGATGACAACGCGCCAGCCGGGCTCGAGGACCGTGCCGTCAGCGCACACGAAACTGCCTTCATCGTCGGGCGCACACGCCTGATCGGTTGCCCTGTCGAATAGCGTGTCGGTCTCCGGTGCGTACACGAACCGCTGGGCCCCCTGCACAACACGAATCCTGCTGGTGCCGATAGGGATCGCCTCGCCGTTCGGCAGGTCCAGCGTCCAACTCTTCAGTTCGTTCGCAACCGCGAAGAGGCCGGGGCCGGAGAGCCGTACGAAGGGGCCGACGCTCGCAGGGAGGCCGTCGTCGCCTTCGACGACGGCGTAGCTGGCAAGATCCACCGTACCGTCCTCGGCCGGTTCGTCGGAGGCGGGTCGCGGAATCCCCGCGATGACCTCGCCGGTTTCGTCGTTGACGAGCAAGAACAGAAGTTCTCCCGTTCCCGCGTCTTGGTACACCGCGAGTTCGAAGACCACCTCGGCCGCGTCGGGATCCAGGTACGGCTTCGATTCCAGGACCTCGATCGCCTGGTCCTTCGTCAGCGTATGACCCGTCGACCAGTTCGTCACCGAAACAAACGCCGTGAAGATGATCGGAATGATCATGAAGACGAGCAGGAATGTCAGGCCTGGGGTCAGCCACCTGAGTGCGCCGGTTCCAGGCCAGACATAGACCCAGTTGATGAGCACGACGAGGACCGCAAGGAATCCGGCGATCACCCAGTCGCCTTCGCCGATGAACACGATGAACGCATATACGGCCAGTGCATCGAGGAGGGCAAGACCTGCCATCTTGAGCCAGAACCCGAGGCCGAGCGACGAGGACCATCGGTCGGGTCGTTCGCTGCCTTCGGGTTGTCGGATGTCGAGATCGGTCATTCGGCCGGCATGATAATCGGCTTGTCGGGGCGGGACCGGACGCGAAGCGGGAGGGGCCGAAACCCCTCCCGCTTCTGTCACGTGAGCGGGACGAATCCCGCGGTCACTTGCTTGATCAGCCTCCGACGGCTGCGCGAACCTGCTCGGCTGCGTTCGCCATCGCGGTGGCCGCATCGATCTGGAGATTGCGCACTCCGAGGATCTGCTCACCGAGCGGACCCCAGACGCTCCCCATCTCTGGGATGTTCGGCATCGGGAAGCCGTCCGCGCCGGACAACGCGAAGGTCTCGGCGATCGGGTTGTCGGCTGCAACGGCCTCGAAGGTGGTCTTGAAGACCGGGTTGCGTGGGTCGGCCTCGTAGAGCGCCAGCATCGCATCATCGGTGGCGATGTAGTCGAGGAGGAACGCCTCGGCGATCCCGGTGTTCTCACTGAACTGGTTGATGAACCAACCGCCGGCGCCGAGGAACGGACGCATCGGCTGTCCCTCGATGGTCGGGAGCTTCGCCACGCCGTAGGGAATCCCGAGCTCGTCGAAGCCCGCGAGCTGCCACGGACCGCTGAGGAAGAACGCGGCTTTGCCGTCCTGGAACTGTGTCTGGGCGTCGCCGCCGTTGACATTGCCGACGTAGCCGTCCTTGACGAGCTGCTCGAGCACTGTCACGCCTGCAATCGCGCCCTCGTTGTCGAGGCCCACGTCCGTTACGTCGTAGCCGGTTGCAGCGTCGAAGGCGAAGATGTAGCCGCCGAGCGCCGAAACGAACGCGTAGTTGTGGTACGGGTCGGCTCCGTCGCCGCCACCGGGGATGGCCCAGCAGTTCTCGATGTCGGTGAGCTCGTCACAGATCGCGGTGAGCTCGTCGAGCGTCGTCGGCGGCTCGGGGACGAGGTCGGTGTTGTAGTACAAAGCAACCGCTTCGCTCTGGTACGGCAGGGCGTAGAGCTGGCCGTTGTAGTTGAACGACTGCAGGGCAACCGGGAACCACTCATCGTCGCGTCCGCCGAGGTCGATCGGCGCGGAGATGCCGCTTGCGGCCATCTCGCCGGTCCAGTCGTGGGCGCCGATGAAGATGTCAGGACCTTCGCCGGCCGGAGCGGCCGTGGTGACCTGCTCGCGCAGGTCGTCGTAGACGATCACGTCGATGACAAGATTGACGTTGGTCTCTTCGAGGACCTTCGGAGCGAGCGTCTCGAGGATCGGGGCGCGCTTCTCGTCGGCCCAGATCACGAGATCGATCGCCTCTGCCGCGGCAGTGGTTGTGGTCTCCACAGCGGTTGTGGTCGTTGCTGCTTCGGTGGTCGTGGTCGTTGCCTCGGTGGTCGTTGTGCTCTCGTCACCGGTGTCGTCACTGCTGCAAGCAGCGGCGACAAGGGCGAGTGCGAGTACCAGACCGACGAGGATTGTGAATCGACTCCTCATTCGGGAGTTCCTCCTTGTGGACGGATTTCGGGTCGCGGATTCGCGACCGTCGGAGAGTCTACGCCCCCCTTGCCAATAGTCCTGCAAAGTCACTGCAACCTTGCAGCAAGCTTGCAGTGACCTTGCAAGAATAGACGACGATGCCGTACGCTTGCAACCGATGAGACCAAAACTCGCCGAAGTCGCCCACCTCGCCGAAGTCAGTGAAGCCACGGTCAGCCGCGTGCTCAACGGTCGTCCCGGCGTGGCCGAGGCAACCCGTCGACGCGTGCTCGATGTGGTGAGTGATCTCGGCTACCGTGACGTACCGTCCCTCGTGGGCCGATCCGGAGTTGTGGGGATCATCACCCCCGAACTCGAGAACCCGGTGTTCGCGCTGTTCGCACAGTCGCTTCAGTCGCACCTGGCGAGCCGGGGCATGCTCCCGGTCGTGTGCTCTGCCACATCGGAGACCGTCAACGAGCAGGACTACCTCGACCACTTCGTGTCGTCCCGAGCCGCGGGCGCCATCGTCGTCAACGGCCGGTATGCACAGCCCGAGGTTGGCTACGACTCCTACGTTGCCACTCGAGACGGTGGCCTTCCGCTGGTCCTCGTCAACGGCATTCATCATCCGAGTCCGCTGCCGGCGATCGCCATCGACCTGAGAGCGGCCACGGCCGCCGCGGTGCGCCATCTCGTCACCCTCGGCCACCGGCGGATCGGGATGGTCATCGGACCACTTCGCTACTCGACCTCGCTCGACATGATCGAGGGCTGCCGCCTTGCGTCCGATCGGTTCGGCGTCGCCTGCGACGAGACCATGATCTCCGAGACGGTGTTCACCTATGAGGGTGGACAGGCCGGGAGCGCCCAACTCCTCGAAGCCGGAGCAACGGGGATCATCGCCGCGAACGACTTGATGGCGGCCGGCGTGATTGCTGCGGTTCGTGCCTGGGGCGGTTCCGTTCCGGACGATGTATCCGTGATCGGATTCGACGGCACACCGCCGATGTCATATACGGCACCACGGCTCACGACGATGCGCCAGCCGATTGATCGCATGTCCTCCGCGGCAACCGAGCTGCTCCTGGATTCGATCGCGGGGAACGCTGTCAACCAGACACAGGTGTTCGCTCCCGAGTTGGTTGTCGGACGGTCGACCGGCCCCGTGAAAGCCGTGGCCGCCGCCCGATAGCAGGTCCGCCTACAAGCGGTACGATGCGGGTCTATGAACATCCTGTTCGCTTCCGCAGAGCTCGCCCCGTTCATCAGTACCGGTGGATTGGGGAACGCCGTGGCGGGCCTCGCGCATGCGATCGCTGCCGATCACGACGTCACGGTGGTCGTTCCGGGCTACCGGGATGGCGACACACCGGGTCGCAAGCTCGCCGGACGCCCCTGGCGACGGCATCGCGATGGAGACATCGAGGTGGTGTTCTGGCTCGATGAATCGTTCGACCGGCCGGGTATCTACGGGCCCGATGCCTCTTCGTCATACGACGACAACTGGGATCGCTTCGCACGTTTCTCCGTCGCGGTTTCCGAACTCGCCGGTGACTTCGACCTCGTACACCTCCACGACAGCCATGTCGGAGCCGTTGCACTCAAGACCGTGGTTCCAACGGTGTTCACGATCCACAACGCCTCGTATCCGATGATCGGCCCGCTCGGTCCCTCCGTGGAACTGCTCGGCCTTGGACCAAAGGCCTCGGTGATGGGCGGTGACCTGGAGTGGTTCGGCGAGGCGAACTTCCTGAAGGCAGGCATCGTTGGATCGACCCAGGCAACGACGGTCAGCCCCGGCCATGCCAGGGAGTTGGCGGTCGATGAGACCTCGTTCGGTCTTGGCGGTCTGATTCGCGGGGTCTTCCGCCCGCTCCTCGGAGTCCTCAACGGGATCGACACCGACGACTGGAACCCGAGCCGCGACTCGACCCTCCCCAAGCCGTTCTCGGCCCGCGACCTGGCCGGCCGTGAGGCCTCCCGGCGCGCCCTGCTCACAACGTACGGCCTCGACGACGGGTTCGTGCTCGGCAATGTCGGCCGGATGTCGGGACAGAAAGGCCTCGGCCTTGTCGACTACGACCTCGACGCCCTGGTTGATGAAGGAGTGCGGTTCGTCTTCATGGGGAGCGGCGACCTGGACTCGCTTGTGGACGCTTGGGCCGATCGCCATCCGAAGGCGGTCGCCCACGTGCCGTTCGAGCCATCGGCGTCCCGCCTCGTCTTCGCCGGTTCGGATGGCTACCTCATGCCATCGCAGTACGAACCGTGTGGTCTCGGTCAGATCTACGCCATGCAGTACGGCGCACCTCCGATCGTTCACTTCACCGGTGGCCTAGAGGACACGGTGTTCGACATCGACGAAGACACGAAGAATGGAACCGGCTTCGTGTTCCGATCGTTCGATCACCCCTCACTGACGAAGACGATTCGTCGCGCCATGCGCTACTGGTCCGCGATGCCCGACCTGTGGACCGAAGTGCAGGTCAACGGCATGACGAGGGACTGGTCTTGGAGCGCCCGTGCCGTCGAGTACGAGGTGATCTACGACTCGGTGGTCGTGTAGCGCTCGCTACTCAGCTACCCAGGACCCAGATCGCTGCGGAACGAGGCGGCATCGAGATCGTGGTGTGGTTCTTGCCGGGGTCGAGTTCGCCGGATCCCCATGTGAGGTCGGCCGTGGCGAAGCGAACCTGATCTCGGTTGATCGCTTGCGTCTCTCTCCACCGTCCGGCGTTCACCACGACCAGGAGGCGGTCTTCGCCGGCGGTGCGTTCGAATGCATACAACATGGAGCCGTCGCCGTCGTCCGGCGGCCACACGATCCGGTAGCCGGCGCCACGAAGTGCCGGATGAGCGTGGCGCAGGGCGATGAGTTCCCGGGTGGCGCTGAGGATGCGCTGGTTCCAGTGGTCTTCGTAGTCCCAGGGGAACGACCGGCGGCAGTCGGGATCGAGGCCTCCTTCGAGTCCGATCTCCGATCCGTAGTAGATGCTCGGCGCACCGGGGAACGTGAGGAGCAAAGCCAGGGAGAGAACCACCGAGTCCTCGTCATCAGAGGCGATCGAGAGGATGCGTGCCGTGTCGTGTGAGTCGAGGAGGTTGAGGTTCGCGAGGAGTCGCCGCCTCGGGATAGTGGTTGAGGAGTCGTTCGATTCGGTGTCGGTAGCCGGATCCGTCCAGGGCCGGGGCCACGTCGTAGTGCGGGTTGTCCATGATCGTCGAAGTGTCCAGGCGGTCCCCGACGGCGAATGCGATCGTGGCGGCGGTGAAGGGGTAGTTCATCGTGCCGTCGAAGCGGTCACCGTCGTTGACGAACGCGCTTGCCTCGGACCAGATCTCCCCGACGATATAGAGGTCGGGGTTCACGGCCCGGGTGCGCTCCCTGAACTCCTCCCAGAAGCCGGGGGTCTGGATCTCCTCCGGCACGTCGAGACGCCACCCGTCGATGCCCCGCTCGGCCCAGTACTCGCCGACGCGCATCAGGTAGTCGCGCGCTTCGGTGTTGTCGGTGTTGAACTTCGGCAGCGCTCGCATGCCCCACCAAGCGTCGTAGTTCGCAGGCTCATCCATGTCGTAGGGGTTCAGAGGGAACCCGCTGATGTGGAACCATCCGACGTACGGGGACTGCTCGCCGTTCTCGAGCACATCGTGGAATCGGAAGAAGCCGCGGCTCGAGTGATTGAAGACGCCGTCGAGGATCACACGGATGCCGCGTTCGTGGCACGTCGCGAGGAGTTCGTCGAAATCGGCATCCGTTCCGAGGATTGGATCGATGCGGTAGTAATCGTGCGTGTGATAGCGATGGTTCGAGGCCGACCGGAAGACGGGGTTGAAGTAGATCGCCGTGACGCCGAGGTTGCTCAGCCAGTCGAGGTGTTCAACGACACCGAGGAGGTCTCCGCCTTTGTAGCCGTGGTAGGTCGGGGGAGAGTCCCAGGCTTCGAGATTGACGGGCTTGCGGACCCGGTCGGACTTCGCGAAGCGGTCGGGGAAGATCTGATAGAACACGGCATCCTGAACCCATGAAGGGCGGCTGCTGAGATCGGTCGAAGCCGAGCGGTTGCGAAGGCAATGTGCGCAGGTGCTCGGATCGTGCTTGGCGTTCGTCGACACGTGGATGACCCTTCGAGATGGTTGCGACTGGGCCGGAATAGTACGCGGGCGACGGAATACACGGCGGATCAGCCGGATTCCGATTGCGCGCCGCCGTGATCACCGGAGGTCGAGGGGGATCTCCAGGCCCTCGGCGTAGCCGGGGGTTTCGTAGTAGGTGAACCGGCCGGTCTCGAGGTCCCAGTCGGCGACGACCGGCACGTCGACCTTGCGGTCGCGCTCGCACGGCATGCCGCCGAGGTGCATGGCGATGTCGTCCGGGTATTCCTCGACGAACCCGCCGACGAGCATCTGCTGGCCGGCTCCAAGTCCGCAGCGATTCCAGTCGGTGACCTTCGCCACCCAGCCGGAGATCTCGTCCATCTGCTGTGCACCGCCGCGCCCCTCAGAGAGGGCAATCAGACGGCGGGCGAGTTCGGTAGCTCCGACCTTGCACGGGACGCACTGGCCGCACGAACCGCGGGCGTTGAATGCGGCGTATGCCCCGATCGCCTGAACCGGACAGATCGTGTCGTCGTAGAGCGTGAACCCGGCCGAACCGAGGCCACTCCCGATCGACTGCAATCCCTCGTAGGAGAGCGGGACATCCAGGTGCTCGGCCCGAATGGGGCGGTTCGAGACACCGTTGGTGATCATCTTGATCGATCGCCCTGCGGGCATGCCGCCGGCGTGGACCTCGACGAGGTCGCGCATCGGGGTGCCGAGCGCGAGTTCCACGACCGTGTTGACGGCGGTGTCGCCACCGAGGGCGAAGATCATGGTGCCGGGGGACTGTCCGGTTCCAACCGACCGGAACCATTCGGCCCCGTTGGCGAGGATCTTCGGGAGATGGGACAGCGTCTCCGCGTTGTTGACCGAGGTGGTATTCAGCGGCGAACCCTGCGTCTCGAACAGGCCCCGCATGTACGGTGGATAGAGACGCGGCTTCGGTTCGTTGCCCTCGATGACTTCGAGCATCGCCTTCTCCTCGCCGAAGAGGTAGGCGTCCGGTCCGCGCACGATGGTGATCGGCACCTGCCCGATCATCCCGGCGTCCACCATCTCGACCGCAGCCTGCTCGAGTCGATCGATTGCCTTGTAGTGCTTGTACTTGATGCCGATGAAGGCTTGCTCTGCGCCGGTCATGAGTGCGGCGATGGTGATACCTTCGAGCAACTGGTACGGGTTGTTCTGGAGCATCCACCGGTCCTTGAACGTTCCCGGTTCACCTTCGGAGACGTTGGCGACGACGAACTTGCGTTCGGCGTCCGATGCTGCGACGCCACCCAACTTGATTGCGGTCGGGAACCCGGCGCCACCGCGTCCTCGCAATCCCGATGCACGGATCTCGGCGAGTGCGTCGGATGGCCCCATCCGATCGAGCGCCTCGAGACCGTGTCCGCCACCGGCAGCGACGTAGTCGTCGAGACTCCGGAATGGAGTCTCCGGGAGCAGACGGTGCTCGACCGTCATCGGGATGGATCCGTAGTGGGGGAAGGGCCTGCCATGGGCGGCATCTTACGCATCGACGGCGACGCGTACCGGGCGATTCGGCGATCGGAGAATTCGCAGGACCCCAGAACTGGACATAGTGTCCATCAGAGATGATAGCGTGTCCATATCGCGATTGAATCGAGGGATCCATGACGGTCGAGGCCTCTGTACCCACCGGCGATAGCTCGCCCCCGATCGCTGTTGCAGCGCGCGGGCTCTTCAAGAGCTTCGGCAACACCCACGCAGTCACCGATCTCAGCTTCGATGCCCGAGCGGGCGAGGTGACCGGACTCCTCGGACCGAATGGTGCTGGAAAGACGACAACGATCAAGATGCTGACCACCCTGTTGTCCATCGACGCAGGCTCGGCGTCGATCGCCGGCATCGACGTCGCTTCCCGACCGGACGCGGTGCGGCGCGTGATCGGCCTCGCCGGGCAGTCGGCTGCGGTCGATGAGAAGCTGACGGCCAGAGAGAATCTCCAACTCTTCGGTCGGCTGTACAAGATCCCGTCGGCCGAGCGGAGCAAGCGCATCGACTACCTGATCGATCGGTTCGACCTCACGGGCTTCGCCGACCGCGTCGCTGAAACCTACTCCGGGGGCCAGCGGCGGCGACTCGATGTCGTCGCCAGCCTGATCGCCTCTCCGCCGGTTCTCTTCCTCGACGAACCGACCACCGGCCTCGATCCGCATACTCGAGCGGAGCTGTGGGGGGAGATCCGTGACCTGGCGGACGACGGCACGGCCGTGGTGCTGACCACCCAATACCTCGAGGAAGCCGATCGACTCTCCGACTCGATCGTGATCATCGACGAGGGCGCGGTGAAGGCTTCGGGAACGGGCGCCGATCTGAAGCGCGACCTCGAGCGGGACGTGCTGGAGGTTCATGTCGCCTCCCGGGGTGATCTCACTGCGGCCGCGGAGTCGGTCGCCGGAGCAGGCCTGACCGCCTCCTCGGATCCTGAAGGTACGCGACTCCAGATTCCGCTCACCGGCGGAGCCCGTCAGAGCCTGACGATCCTCCGGACGCTCGATTCTGACGGGGTCGAGGTCGCCGACTTCCAGTTGAGGAAGCCGACCCTCGATGACGTATTCCTTGCGATGACCGGCAATGGAGGTGGGCGATGACGACGGTGGAGACCGCGGCCGTGGCGGAGCCCGGTATGGGGCAGCGATTCCGTTGGGCGGTTCAGGACACCCTGACCATGACGTGGCGTGACCTCCTGCGCACGCGTCGCCAACCCGAGATGCTGTCGTTCGCCGTGATCATGGGTGTGTTCTTCCTCCTGCTGTTCTACTGGGTGTTCGGTGGTGCGATCGCGGCCGGCGCTGGTGTCGATTACATCCAGTATCTCGTTCCGGGGATCTTCGTGATCACGACGCTCACCGGCGCGCAGCAGACGGGGACGGGTCTCGCCGCAGACCTCGCCGAGGGAGTCACCGACCGATTCCGATCGTTACCGATGAGCCAGTTTGCCGTTCTCGGTGGCCGAACGATCGCGGATGCCTCGCGCAACATCGTCGGTGTGCTGCTCGTTGCCGCGGTCGGGTACCTCCTCGGATTCCGGTTCACTTCGGTCGGCGGAGCCATCGGTGCCATCGCCCTCTCCGTGGGCGTTGGGTACGCGTTCTCCTGGATGAATGCAGCGATTGCCGCCCAGGTGAAGAGTGCCGAGATGGTCGGCATGCTCTCCATGTTCTGGCTCTTCCCCCTCATGCTCGCGAGCACCGTGTTCACACCGGCCGAGCAGATGCCCGGTTGGCTCCAGGGATTTGCCAAGTGGCAACCGATCTCGGTCGTTGGTGATGCGGCGAGGAACCTCTGCAACGGAATCCCGGCGGGGGATGCGGTCCTGTGGTCGGTTGCGTGGATCGTGGGGTTGCTGGCGGTCTTCGTGCCGCTGTCGGTCGCGATCTATCGGAAGTCCGCATGACAACGACGAACGCCGATCGGGGCGAATCGAGGGACCGGATCATGCACGCCACCTTCGAGTTGGTTGCCGAGGAGGGCCTGGGCGCCGTCACCATGACGGCGATCGCAGAACGTGCCGACGTGGCGCGCCAGACGCTCTACAACCACTTCAACGACGTGGAGCAGATCGTCATCGCGGGCATCGAGGAGTACACGCAGGCGGGCTTTGCCCACCTCACCGACCTGCTCGATGCCACGAAGACGGCTGAGGACAAGCTGAACCTGTTGACCAGGCACACAGTCGCAGGGGCGCGGCACGGTCACCCGGTTTCTGAGATCCGCAACGCACTGTCGACCTACGCCCGCGCCCACCTCGACCAGCACGTGACATCCATCCGGTCACTGATCGCATCGATCATCGCCGAAGGTGTCGCCGACGGATCCTTCAACGAATCGATCGACCCGGGTGCCCATGCCGTTCTGGTAGAAGGCCTGCTCCTCGCCGCAGGTGACCTCGCAATGGAGAGCGACGATCTCGCGGATGCGGCATCGGTCACGAGCGCCGCAATCCTCCGAGTCGTGGGGGCGGATTCCTTCCCCTCAGGGGAAGGTGGCAGCGCCGCCCGGCGCTGACGGAAGGGGTTCTTGGCGTACGTGCAGAGGTGCTAGACCCTCTCCGTTTCCCTGCGGGCGCCACCTCCCCCTCAGGGGGAGGAGGACTGGCGACTCGCGACTCGCGACCATACGATCCGCCTCGCCTCACCCACAGCAAGGAGCCCAAACGATGAAGTATCGAATGCTCGGCAGCACCGGGTACCGAGTTTCGGAGATCGGGTTCGGGGCGTGGGCGATCGGCGCGGACTGGGGAGATGTCGACGACGACACCGCGATGGCCGCGCTCCACGCTGCCGTCGACGCCGGAGTCACGTTCATCGACACGGCCGATGTCTACGGAGACGGGCGAAGCGAGCGGTTCGTCGCCCGTCTCGTGAAGGAACGGCCCGACACCGACCTCGTCGTGGCCACCAAGGCCGGCCGTCGGCTCAGTCCACACACGGCCGACGGATACACCGGCGAGAACATTGAACGCTTCATCGATCGCAGCCTGATCAACCTCGACACTGACTCGCTCGACCTCGTTCAACTGCATTGCCCGCCGACCGACGTCTACTACCAGCCGGAGCTCTTCCGAGAACTCGATGCGCTGAAGGACAAGGGGAAGATCCGGCACTACGGCGTCAGCGTTGAGCGGGTCGAAGAGGCCATGAAGGCCATCGAGTACCCCGGGGTCGCGACGGTTCAGATCATCTACAACATGTTCCGTCAGCGACCGGCCGACCGGTTCTTCGATCTCGCCATGGCAGCCAATGTCGGAGTCATCGTCCGGGTGCCGCTCGCGAGCGGACTCCTCACCGGGAAGATGACCGCCGACACGACCTTCACGCCCGATGACCACAGGAGCTACAACCGAAGCGGAGAAGCCTTTGACGTCGGTGAGACGTTCGCCGGTGTGCCGTACGAGACAGGTGTCATCGCGGCGGCGGAACTGCAGGGTCTTCTGCCCGACGGCCCAACGATGGCGCAATCCGCTCTGCGGTGGATCTTGATGCAGGAAGCGGTCTCGGCCGCGATTCCCGGAGCGAAGAACGTGGAGCAGGCGGTCGCCAATGCGACCGCCTCCGATCTGCCGGGACTCGACGCCGTGACGATGGCCGCTGTGAACGACGTGTACGGGCGTTTGATCGCCGAACATGTGCACGCACGCTGGTAGGACCCGGAAGGCCTATCGTCACGCCATGCGCATTGGATATCAGGGCGAACCGGGTTCGTACAGCTATCGGGCCGTTGGCGAGTTGTTCGCCGATGGAGAACCGATCGGGTTGATCGGCTTCGCGGCAGCGTTCGCCGCACTCGAGGAGGGTGAGATCGATCGGCTGGTCGTCCCGGTCGAGAATTCGACGACCGGTTCGGTCCTCCCGGTCCTCGACCGCCTCCCCGGAGGCGAAGGGCACCAACCCTTTGCGATCGTCGCCGAGCATCTTGTCGAGGTCCGGCATGCGATCCTCGGCCTGCCCGGGGCCTCGATCGACGAACTGACCGAGGTTCGGTCCCATCCTCAGGCGCTTGCACAGGCAGAGATTCACCTGCTCGACATGGGTGTCGAGGCGGTTGCCCGTCCCGACACGGCCGGCGCTGTTCGCGAGGTCGTCGAGATCGGCGATCCAAGGATCGCCGCTCTCGCTCCCCCAGGCGCGGCCGCGATCTACGGACTCGAGGTCTTGAAGAGCGACGTCATGGATCGGGCGCACAACACCACCCGGTTCGTCGTCCTCGCTCCGGGGGAACCCCAGGTCGACCCGGACGACGACAAGACCACCGTGCTCTTCACGACGTCGCACACGCCGGGCGCTCTCGCGCTCGTGCTCGCCGAACTCGGGCTCCGCGGTGCGAACCTGACGAGGATCGAATCACGACCGTCGAACGAGGCCTGGTCGTACCGGTTCTTCGTCGACCTGATCCACGATCCGGGTCCGGGGGGGCTCGCTCGCGTGATCGACCCGCCCCCCGCCACGTGCGCCGACCTCTGGGTGCTCGGAAGCTACGTGCGTGCGGTCGGCTAGCCGAGGATCTGAAGAGTCGGGTTTCATGTCATGCGATGGTCCGCGCTGCCGGGCCGGTCCACAACTACCGTTGTCGCCAGGAGGCAAGACGAATGGCGACCAGCACCACAAGCTTCGGCGCGAGCAAGCGGGAGAGCCACGACTCGTCCGCCTACTACGCCCGCCGCATGGTGCGCACACCGGCCCCAGGTGACGTGGGAGAAGTCCGCGATGCCCCGGCCAATGTGCTCGACAAGGTCTTCGTCCAGTCGTCCGAGTCGATGGATCAACTCCCAAACGACTGTGTCGCCCTCATGGTCACCTCCCCGCCCTACAACGTGGGCAAGGACTACGACGAAGACCTCGACCTCGACGAGTACCTGAACCTGCTCCTCAGCGTCTTCAGGGAGACCTACCGGGTGGTGGAACCGGGCGGCCGCGTGGCGGTCAACGTGGCCAACCTCGGCCGCAAGCCGTACCTGCCGCTCAACCACCTCGTGGGCGTTCTCCTGACCGAGGTCGGGTTCCTCCTGCGTGGAGAGATCATCTGGCAGAAGGCCAAGGCCGCAGGCGGATCCACGGCGTGGGGGTCGTGGCAGTCCGCGAAGAATCCGACGCTGCGCGACGTTCACGAGTATGTGCTCATCGCATCGAAGGCCTCATTCAGGCGGGAGCGCACCGGCACCGACACGATCTCGAAGGAGACCTTCCTCGAGGCAACGATGTCGGTGTGGGACATCCTCCCGGAGTCGGCCCGTCGGGTAGGTCATCCTGCACCGTTCCCGACGGAGCTTCCCCGTCGCCTCATCGAGTTGTACACGTTCGAGGGTGACCTTGTTCTCGACCCCTTCCTCGGCTCGGGATCAACCGCGATTGCCGCGGCAGAGACGGGCCGCCACTACGTCGGCTACGAGACCGACCCTGCGTATGCAGCACTGGCAGAGAAGCGCATCGCGTCGGAGCGGGCTGGACGCCGGACGACCTCCCGGTGATCGCAGCGGCTCCGGGTGCCGACGCACGGATGGAACGGGCTGTTCTTGAGACGGTGCCGTTCCTCGCTGTTGGTGTCGTTGCCTCGCTGTCTCTGTTGTTCATCCGGTGGTCGCCACCGCCGCTTGGTCTCGTGCTCGTCCACCTGACCGTCCTGGTCCTGCTCGGCTTCGCTGCCTCGCTTCGGTTGTTCAGGGCCCGGCCATGGACGCCGCACTGGCGGTCGCTTGCATCCGGAGTCGCCATCGTATTCCTGGTGACGGGACTGGTAGGCCTCGTGGCGATCGCCTCATCAGCCGCGCTGCGATATCCGCCTTCGCCATAGTTCCTCCAGTTGCTCTCCGCCCTCGACATCGCGTGGGCAGGTGCGGCGCTCGTCGTTCGCCTCGATCGGGCATGGCGCATGCCGGCAGCAATCGCTGCCGAATTGATGCTCACCGTGATCTGCGTCTGGTCGATCTGTCGGTTCCTGGTTGGCGTCGGATTTGGCCCGAACGGCAAGTGGATTGTCGATGCCTGCGGCGACCTCCATCACCTCCGCGACGAACGACGCGGGCTCCATCGTTGCGAATTCTGCGCCGTCCCGGTAGGGAGAGCGCGGCCTGATCCGGAGCGGCAGCTGACCGGGAGAGCAGAGCGGTCACAACGTTGTCGGTAGGCGGCACAGAGACCGTGCGGCGAACGGTGAAGGAGTTGATGGCGCCTGCCTCGATGCAATCCCGGCGAGGCAATGGCGTCGACGGCCGCCGCAACCGATGTTCGAGGCCGACCCGGCGGGGTCAAATCAGGCATGACATCTCTGGAGTTCCTCGACGGGCCTGTTCTCGCGCTTCCGAGCTCAGCGGGGAGTCTTCCTCCCCTTGTAGAGGTGGAGGTACGTGAATCCGGCGACGCCGGCGACGATCGAGCCGAGGAAGATGCCGATCTTGGCCTCATCGGCGAAGAGGTGCGCCTCGGCGCTGCTGCGGAACGCAAGCTCAGAGATGAACAGCGACACGGTGAAGCCGATGCCGGCGATGAGACCGAGCCCGACGATATGGCCGAATGTCGTGTGGCGCGGGAGTTGTCCGAGCTTGAGCTTCAACGCGATCCAGGCTGCCAGAGAGATACCAACCGGCTTCCCGATCGCAAGACCGACGGAGACGCCGAGCGCGACGGGGCTCAGTACGGCGGCGGCGATGTCGACTCCGACGAACCGAACTCCGGCATTCGCCAGAGCAAACAGCGGGACGATGAGGAACGACGACCACGGGTGGAGCGAATGCTCCCATCGCTCCAGCGGTGAGACGGACTCGCGGGAGATTGCGGCGAGGGCCATTGCGTCCTGGTCGAGCCGGGCATGGGCGTGAGGAGACGCCTGGTCCCGGTCGAAGCGCTCGAGGATCCACCCGGCCTTCCTCCTGAAATCCCTATCGCTGTAGTAGGACCGCGCCGGGACGAGCAGGCCGAGGATGACACCGGCGATCGTCGCGTGGACGCCCGATTCGAGGAACGCGAACCAGGCGAGGATGGCGAGCGGAAGATAGATGAGACCGGCCCGGATGCCGGCCTGACGGGCAATGAATATGACCAGGAGGGTTGCAGCAGCAACCGCCATCCAGAGGAAGGAGAGGTCTTCGGTGTAGAAGATTGCGATCACGACGATCGCTCCGATGTCGTCCACGATCGCGAGGGCGAGCAGGAACAGCTTTGCTCCGATCGGAACGCGGCTTCCGAGGAGGGCGATCACACCGACCGAGAATGCGATGTCGGTCGCCATCGGGATTCCCCAGCCGGCCAGGGCATCAGCCGGACCGTTCGACCAGACGAATGCCACAAAGATGAGGGCGGGAACGACCATGCCGCCAAGAGCGGCCATGGCAGGGAGCGCCGCCTTCTTCGCTGAGTTCAGCTCACCGACGACCAACTCCCGCTTGATCTCGAGGCCAACGACGAAGAAGAAGACCGCCATCAGTCCGTCGTTGACGAGGTACTTCAGCGATTCGTCGAAGTGGAATGCACCGATCTCGATCGCGAACGGTGTTTCCCAGAACTTGAAGTACGAGTCCCCCCATGCCGAGTTTGCCCATACGAGCGCAGCGACGGTTGCTGCGAGTAGGACTATGGCACCGGATGCCTCGGTCGCCATGAAGCCAAGTGCCGGTCGAACGAAGCGGCGTTGGAGCGGACCGTCGGCGTGGATCCAGGTGCGGTGAAGTGGTTCGGTGTCGTGTTCCATGCGTCATGGGAGGCTAGCGGTGTCGGGTCGGTTGACCTTCGCCGCGCACGGGTACCATCCCACCACCTCTCTGAAAGGGTGCGTTGCTTCTCGACGCCATCAGAATCATCGCTGGTCTGGTTGCATTGATCTACGCGGCCGACCGTCTCGTCACGTCGGCGGTGCGTATCTCGCGTGCGTTCGGCGTCTCCGTGGTGCTGATCGGCGCGGTCATCGTCGGCTTCGGCACGTCGGTCCCGGAATTCGTGGTGTCGGCGATCGCCGCTCTCGAGGGTGAACTCGATCTCGCGGTTGCCAACGTCCTCAGTTCGAACACGGCCAATCTGACCTTGGTCCTCGGCTCTTCCGCGTTGTTGACTTCGATCGCCGCCCGGCGCAGGATCATCAGGCGTGAGGGTGCGCTCATGTTTGCCGCCGTTGCGATCATGACGGCGTTCCTCGCCAACTCCTGGCTCAGCGCCTGGGAAGGATTCGTGCTGCTTGGCCTCCTTGGTGGTGCGATCTGGATGATGATCCGCTGGTCGAACGATGATCCGGAGGCGGTCATGGCTCAGATCATCGAGGCCGCCGACGAGGACGACGATGGGCCGGAGTGGCGACCCGAGTGGCGAGAGTCGGTTGGTAAGGAGATCCTCATCGGTGTGGTGGCCCTCATCGTGACCGTGATCGCCGCCGACGCCCTGCTCGATGGCGTCGTTGGATTCGGGGAGTATTTTGGGCTCTCAGCCGTGTTCCTCGGTCTCATCACGGGCGTCGGGACCAGCCTCCCCGAGCTTGCTGCCGGGATCTCGGCTGCGCGGCACAAGGAACCGGAACTCGTGCTCGGCAACGTGCTTGGATCCAACATCTTCAACTCGCTCGGTGTCATCGGTCTCGCCGCCGTGATTGGCCCTGGTCCGCTCACCGAGATCACTGTGGTTCCTCTCGCTCTCATGGTCGCGTCGGCGTTGATCGCCGGCGTCTTCTCTTTCAGCGGCCAGAGAATCAGCCGGAACGAAGGCGGCATCCTCCTCGCCGCCTTCGTCGCCTACGCGGTCTACGCCTTCGTTTGAACGAGGAGTTCCGGGCTTCCAGCTACCAGCACAAACCATCGGGTTGGCCTGATCTTCCTGGTTCAGGCTCCCGGTAGCGCCGCGGACGGGCCTGATCTTCGTGGTTCTAGCGTCCGGACGCCCCCCTGCGCATTCGTTAGAACGAATCCGCGTCCCGCCTCGTCCTTGGGCCGGGGGGTCCTGGGGGCGGGTTGCGCCACTTTCCAGGTTGTGCGGGTTGGTGGGGCGTGGATGTGTGGGTGTGGGTGTCGTCTGCGTTGGGGTGGCGATGAAGGGTCGGTGCGGCCGCCGTGGGACCAGGGGATGGTGTGATGGACGTGGAGGCGAGAGCGCGACACGCGGTCCGCCGCGGTGCAGACCCCGCCGTCACCACCGATGAGGGAGTCGAGGCTGCTCGACCACAGGGCGTCGGCGTTGCGGGTGGTGCGTGGCACGGTGCCGTCCGGGTTAGTGGGGAAGACGTCGGCTGCTCGCGTCGCGGGCGTCGACGACGACGCGGCCCGCTGCGCCGGGAGCTGCCCGTGGAGACGCCACGCCGACCCGTCCACATTGGGCTGAACCGACACATACCGGGCGTTGAACGCGACCTGCTCGATCGTCTCGGTGGTGAGAACCTGGTGTCCCATCCCCGCAACGTATCAAGCATGGGTGACGGAAGACGATGCCGGCGAAGGAGAATGCGGATGCCCCGCGTCGTCGCCGGCGCTCCTCCGCGACCCCCCACCCTCAGGGCGGGGGGACGGAACACGCGCTTCCCGGCTACTCACCCGGCGTCAGCATCTGGGTCGCTTCTGCTGCGGCGTCGACCTGGGGCCGGGTCCAGTTCATCGGGGAGTACTCGCCTGCCAGCCAGAGCGGGATCATGTCGTCGTAGTGGGGGTGGTCGGTGTGACCGGACTGTCCGGTGGTGTGGGTCGTGAGGGACCGGGAGAGGTCACCGAGATCGACCAGCATCCGCATCGATGGCAGCCACGTGGTCTCGAAGCCCTCGAACGCGGTCCAACCGGTTGCATTGACGAGGTCCGCCCCACCCGACGTCTCGTACGGGCCGCGGTTGAAACGATCCTCGATGAGGCCGATTCCGGATTCCCCGAGGGTCTGGTTCCGGAAGGTCGAGAGGTGCAGGTCACCCCACCTCCAGTCCTCCGGGTTGTCACCGAACCAATCGTCGAGATCGCCGTACCCGGCGGCGAGCGCCTGAGCGAGCATGGTGTCACGGTCCTCGACGTCGGGCGTTGTCTTGTCGTCCCAGAAGGGATCGGTCGGGTCCTCGAGCATCGCACCGACGACCGTGTACCAGCGTCCAGCCCCGCTGGGCCAGTAGTCCTCTGGCAGGTCATCGTGGAACGTGTACTCGAGCAGGCGAGCCCAGACGGCGTTGAACGCCGCGGCTGCACTCGAGTCGGCCTGGTTCCCGAGGTCCCATGCGGCAAGCACATCCTTGAGTGGCGACTCGAGAGCCGTCAGGTAGGGCACGAGCGTCTGCGCGTTGAGGCTGTACGAGTCGAACTGGATCGAGCCATGTTCCGCTAGGTCGATTCCGCTGTTCGATCCAACGAGATCGAGGATCCGCCTGGCCCGGTACCCGTGGTTCCAGTCGTAGGTGAGGAGATACGGATACCCGTCGTCGACGACGGCGTTGTTGGCCGTGACGATGTAGCCGCTCTCCGGGTTGTACGAGCGGGGCAGTTCTTCGAACGGGATGTATCCGGTCCATTCGTAGTCGTCGGTCCATCCTGGAACCGGCAGTGTCCCATCGCCACCTGCGCGGATCGGAACGAAGCCCGGTGCCTGGTAGCCGATATTTCCTGCCGTGTCGGCATAGATGAAGTTCTGGGCAGGCACAGTGAACGTTGAGAGCGCGGCACGGAAGTCGTCCCAGTTCGCCGCCATGTCGAGACCGATGAACGCCTGAACGATTCCCGGATTCGATTCGAGCGCCGTCCAACGGAGGGCAATTGCATACGGATCCGGCGAATCGACGCCGGATCCGGCGAAGTCGTCCAGGGCCTCGTACGAACCTGAGATGACCGGGCCGTGACGTGTCGCCTTGACCTCGATTGTGACCGGATCGCCGCCGGCGACGGCGATGGCTTCTTCGTGGACATCCATGTCCACCCACGCACCGTTGACCTCGTATTGGTTCGGATTGTCGGGGTTCACCTTCTCGACATAGAGGTCCTGAACATCGGGGCCGAGGTTCGTGACCCCCCATGCGATGTTGGCGTTGTGGCCGATGATCACGCCCGGCACTCCCGCAAACGAGAATCCGGCGACGTCGAACGGACACGCGGCGGACACGTTGGTGCAGTGGAGGCCGTTCTGGAACCAGATCGAGGGCATCTGGATCGCGAGGTGGGGATCGTTGGCGAGGATCGGCGCACCGGTGGCCGTTCGGTCACCCGAGACGACCCAGGAATTCGAGCCGATGCCGGCCTCGGGTGCAGACGCTCCGAGGGTTGCGAGGAGGTCGATGTTCCCCTGCGCGGATGACAGCGCAGAGTGGACCCCCGGGATCGACCGGAGCGAGGCGGTCACCGATGTCGTCACGTTGGCCACGTTCTCGTTGGCCGGGACGATGTAGGGGTTGATGTCGCCGGGGTACGGAGGGAAGAGTTGGGCAACCTGGGACTCACTCAATGTGCCAAGCAGCATCGCCCGCTCGATCTCGGAATCCATGTTGCCGCGAAGCTCCCAGGCCATGGCGATGCCCCAGCTGAGGGTGTCGACCGGAGTCCACATCTCGGGCGTGTAGGAGTGGTTCGTGAATTCGAGCACGGTGTACTCGAAGCTGAGATCGGCGGGGGACTGGGTCGCCAGGTAGGCGTTCACGCCGTCCGCGTAGGCGTCCATGATCGCCCGCATGTCGGGCGGCGCGGCCGCGTACTGGGCCTCCGCGATCTCGTGCCAGCCGAGTGTTCGGAGGAACGTGTCGGTCTCGACCTGCGATTCGCCGAACATCTCGGAGAGTCGGCCCGAACCGATGTGACGCCAGACGTCCATCTGCCAGAACCTCTCCTGGGCGTGAACATATCCCTGGGCCATGAACACGTCATGAGTGCTCGATGCGTAGATGTGGGGAACGCCCATGGTGTCGCGCACGACCTCGACGCTGGAGTCGAGGCCGACGATTGCGACCTCTCCGCCGACATCGGGGAACGCACGCCGCACCGAGACGCGCATGAACAGCGCCACGCCAACAACAACGACCACGAGCAACCCGGCGATGACTCCGATGAGAACCTTCCACCATGTGCGCGACCGCTTTTGCCCGTCGCTCAGCGCTTCTGCGTCAGTCATGGATCCGAGAGTACCGTCTCACCTCGGGCCGCGCCGCCTTACGATGGGGTCATGAAGAACCAAACCGACTCGACCCCAACGCCCGAAGCCGAGGAACCGATCACGCCGGAAGTGATTGATCCCGCGGCAGCCGATGAACCGGAAGATGGGGGCACGTTCGTGAGCGAGCCTTCGAAGTTGATCCGGATCGCTTCGATGACCCGGGCGATGCTTGAAGAAGTGCGGGCGTCAGGAATGGACGATGTGGGACGCCAACGGCTCCTCTCTGTCTACCACCGCTCGATCGACGAACTGCGCGATGTGCTCTCTGACGACCTCAAGGAAGAACTCGATTTCATCTTCGTCCCACTCGAGGGCGAGACACCGACGGAGCCGGAGATCCGAGTCGCGCAAGCCCAGCTGATCGGGTGGCTCGAAGGTCTGTTCCAGGGGATCCAGGCGTCGCTCTGGACCCAGCAGATGTCGGCCCAGGCGCAGTTGGAGCAGATGCGTCGCCGGCGCGCCCTCGAAGCACCGGGGGACGAAGAGCAAACGGGGTTGTATCTGTAGGGGGCCGAAACTCCTGGGCGTTATCGGCAGTCGGCGATCCAAGGGCTGCGGAGGGTGTGCCGAGCCTCAGTTCCGGCCAGCGGCATGATTCACCGGACGCCTCGTCTCGCAGTGGGCGGCGCGGCTCAGCCGGTCGCTACGATGCGTCGAGCGAACGAAAGGAAGAGTCATCGTGCAGGAATCTGACGTGCTACCGGTCACTTCGGTAGTGATCCACCGCTATCACGTGGACCTCTCCGACGAAACGGTTCGCCTCGAAACGGTTCAAGCCGAGGATCTCGAAGATGCTCTGGGCGGTGTCGCGCGCGCAACGAAGCTACTGAGTCATGTCGCTGTCGACGATCCCTACGCTCCCTCTGCACCGCTGATAATGAACCTTGGCCTGTTGAGTGGCACGCGGGTGATGACGGGGTTGCGTACCTTCTTCCACGGCTATTCGCCTCTGAAGGCTTCCGATAGCGGTGCCGCCGGCCTCATGTGGACGGCCGGGAGCGGTCATTTTGGCCCGAAGATCCGCGGGCTGGGAATCGACGAGGTGATCTTCACGGGCCGCGCCTCGCGACCGACGTTGCTCCGTCTCGCCCAGGGAGAGGAAGGCGGACCGGCGAGGTTTGAGTTCCTCCCTGCATCCGATCTGGCTGGTCTGACGATCAACGAGCGTATCCAGACACTGCATCAGCGTTATCCCGATGCGCACTTTGCATCCATCGGACCCGCCGCCGAGCACTACGAAACGGTGCGCTACGCCGCGATCGGGCTCTCCACCGACAATCAACTCGAGACGGGCGATCCCAAACCGCGCTTCTGCGGACGCGGAGGGTACGGCGGCGTCATGGCGTCGAAGAACCTATGGGCGATCGCCGCCGACGGTCCCGATCCGGGGCGATCCCGTGGCCTGAGGGACGTCAATCGCGAGATCAACCTCGGACCTGGGAGCGCCCGCTACCGCGACCTCGAAGACGATCGAGGGGGGACGTGGCGCACGCTGAAGTGGATGCACGAAGAGCGGGCGCTTCCCGAATTCAACTACAGCCCGACTGGAACTACGGCAGCCGTTTCGCTCTACCGGCCCACTGTCGAGGCTGGACCCTACGTCGTGAAGGCGGAAGGCTGCTACCTCTGCGGCATCCGCTGCCACAAGAACGTGTATGACGAAGACCGGGACGGAGAAGCAGGGCGTTTTCGCGCGAAGGTCGACTATGAGCCGATGGCCCTGCTGTCGTCGAATCTCGGGATCTACGACGCCGATGCGGCGCTCTCCCTCATTCACCTTTCGGATGAACTCGGATTGGACTCGATCTCCCTAGGGGTGACACTCGCCTACGTGATGGAGTACAACCGGCGCAACGATGGCGATCTGCTCGGTGGCTTGAGCTACGGCGACGTCGACGGAGTTGCAGCGGCGATCCGCGCAGCAGCAGGAGGGCATCTCCCGGAGCTCACCGGGGGGGTCAAGCGACTATCGGAACAGATGGGTGAGACCGGCTATGCCATGCATTCGAAAGGTGTCGAGTATCCGGCCTTCCATGCCCACGTGAATCCTGGATTCCCGTGGGCCTTGGCCGGTGGTCATATGTCGATGCGTACGTTCATGCTCTACGCCCAGGAGAAGCAGACGGATCTCGACTACTGGTTCGATGCCATCACTGCTACGGGTCCGCTGTATCTGCTCGACGACCTGACCGGACTTTGCAAGTTCGCCAACGCCAGCGCCGACCTGGAAGCCGAGGCAGTGCGGATCGCAACGGGCCTCGATGTCACCGGCGACGATCTGAACCGAGCGGCCCTACGAACTCAGCTGCGGGGCTACGTCAACGAGCGGCGGTGCGGATTCGAGATCGACGACTATCGGGTTCCTGACGAAGCCCACGGGCCGATGGGTGATTCGGGTCTCGAGATCTTCAACACGCGCGAGTTCTTCGAGGAACTGCGCGCCCGGGTGATCGAGGCGATGGACCGCGAGGCCGCTGCAGCCGGTTTCGTCTCGGCGTGACAACACGGAGCTGAGTATCGTCGGCGGCAATGACGCTGCTTTCGTTCGTATCCGATCTTGATCTCCACGACCCGGTCATGCTTCTGGCGATGTCCGGATGGGTAGACGCGGCCTCCGTCGGTACCGATGCGGCCGAGCGCATATCCGACGGTGGGGATGTCGTCGCCGCCTTCGATCCGGATGCCCTGTTCGACTACCGATCGTCCCGGCCGACCCTGCACTTCTCGGAGGGCAAGCTGATCGATACGGTCTGGCCTCGGCTCGAGCTCATCCACCGAACGGTCGACGGCGTCGACCTCCTCCTCGCCGTCGGGAACGAACCCGACTTCCGCTGGCAGGAACTGATCGGAGAGTTCGTCGGTCTCACCCAGCGGTACGGGGTGACCAAGTTCGTCACACTCGGCGCCGTACCGGCGCCGGCGCCCCATACGCGCCCTATACGCGTCATATGCACCACGTCTGACGAGGCTCTCCTGCGCGAGGGAGACGAAGTGCTGCCGGATGACCTGGTCGTTCCGGGCGCCGCAGTCAGCGTGCTGCGTCAGGGCGTCGCCGATGCAGGCGTTCCCTCGATCGGGTACTGGGCGCAGGTCCCGCACTACCTCCAGAGTCCGTTCCATTCGGGAGTGCTGAGCCTGATCGAACGAGTCGGCGGCCAGGTCGGCGTCCGATTCCCGGTCGGTGACCTGGCGTTGGAGGCGGCGACCCAACTGGAGCAGATCGACGCGGATCTGGCCGAGCGTGAGGACGCGCGCCAGTACGTCGAACGCCTCGAGCAGATGCAGGAGGACCGCCCGGAGCTGATCTCGCCGTTGCAGGTATTGCCGGCCGACGAGATTGGCGCCGAAGTGGAGAAGTACCTCCGGTCAGCCTCTGACGACGATTCGTAGGTCTCGGCTCGTCGGCTAGTTGCCGATGATTCCGACGAAGAGCGTCAGGATTGCCAGCACGGCGGTGACCGCGATCATGGCCCAAACCGACCACGTGAGGCCCTTGATCGACTTCATGGTGTCGTTGAGTGCAGACACGAGATCGTCGAGACGAGGGTCAACGTTCCCCGGCGCGGCCTGCATCGTCGGAGCGACACGAGTCCGCTGCGCGGGAGCCGTGGCGAGTGGCGGCGGCGGCGTGGCAGCCGAGTCCGACCTGGTTGCCGCCGAGGGAGTATCGATGGTCGCCGGTTTCTGTCCTGTAGGGGCTGTCGCCTTTGCCGCTGCCGTGGCCGTCGGCGTGAGCTGAACCTCGGTTCCCTCGATCGGGTGGCCGAGCCGAACAGTGGTCGGGCCCTTGATGTCGAGGAACTGGATGCGGGCGCCGTTGTAGAAGGTGCCGTTCCGGCTTGAAGCATCCTGCAGCACCCAGTGGGAACCGTCGTACTTCACGACCGCATGACGCCGTGAGATGCCAGGTCGCGCAACTCGAATGGTTGCCGAGGGATCCGCGCCGATAACGGCCGTGGTTCCGGCAGGTACGGTGACGACGTCACCGGTGGCAGCGACCCTCAGGTCCATGATTCCCCATTTTCGCGTGCGTGCTGAGGGCTGAAATCTAGTGGTGCCCTGCGTCTTGTATCAAAAGTCCCGGTTCACGCCTAGGAAAGGGGCAGTGCCGCGCGCACGATTGTGCCTGTCTCCGCTTCCGAATCGATCGATATTTGGCCACCGGCCCGCGTCGCGCGCTCCCGCAGATTCGTGAGCCCAAGGCCCCACGCAACCGAGGCGGGGTCGAATCCGATGCCGTTGTCGGATATCAAGAGGGCGAGTCGATCATCCCCGCCATGAATCTCTATCGTGACGCGGTCCGCCTGCGAGTGACGCAGCGAGTTGCTCAGGGACTCGCGAACGAGCTGCAGCGCGTCTTCGACAACACGGCGTGGCAGTGTCTCCAACGTCCCGGTGTACGTGACGTGCACTTCGGTGTCGTGCGGCCCCGCCAGGCGCGTGACGAGTTCTCGCATCTCGGATCGGAGCGTTCGCTCGTCGCTCCCGGGTGTGCCAAGGTCGAAGATGAAGGCACGAAGTGACGTGATCGTCTGGTCGAGGCTCTCGACGTCCTGTTCGAGTGCTCTTCGCACCTCCGGGTCGGCGACCTTGAGCGCCTGTCGTTGGAGCGAGAGACCGACCGCAAAGAGGTTCTGAATGATGGCATCGTGGAGGTCGCGGGCGATGCGTTCTCGATCCTCCGCGACGGCCAGGCTCTGGAGTCTTCGCTGGAGGCGTACGGTGCGGATGGCGGTCCCCGCGATCATCGCGAGCGCTTCTACGAGCGCCTCGTCTTCCTCTGTGAAGCCGCCTTCCTTGTCGGTGAGGTAGAGATTCCCGAACAGATTCGGTCCCGCACGGACGGGAACTCCGAGGAACGGGCCCATCTCCGGGTGATTCGGCGGCATGCCGACCGAGTCTGGATGGTCGGCGATGTGGTTGAGGCGGACCGTCTTGCCTTCACGGGAGATGATACCGAGCACGCCGCGTCCCTGGGGTGGACCACCGATCGCCTCCGCCTCGCTGGGGTCGAGTCCGGCATGTACGAAGTCGACAAGGCCGCCGTGCTGACCGACCACGCCGAGAGCGCCATGCGGCGCGCCGGTGAGGTCCATGGCGATCTCAACGGTTGTTGCGAGGATCGCCTGGAGATCGGTCTGACCGGCTACCGCTGCGGCCCCTTCGACCAGGTCGCGGAGCCGTGCTGGAGTGAACTGTCTCAACACCACGGGAGAAGGCTACTCGGTCCCAAACGGAGTCACTCTGTGCCGCGTCAAGCCCGTGAATGCAGTACCTTGCAGGTGTGCCACGAAAGAAGAAGCCGGCGGGTTCGCTCCGCGTTGTGCTCGTCGATGACCATGAAGTCGTTCGGCGCGGCCTCCGATCGCTCATTGATTCGTACGACGACCTCTCGGTCGTCGGCGAGGCGGGAACGGCGAAAGAGGGTGTGCGGCGCGTTGGCTATGACGTCCCCGATGTCGTGGTCATGGATGTGCGCCTCCCGGACGGCTCGGGAGTCGAAGCCTGTCGGGAGATCGTTGATCGGTGGCCGGATGTCGGGGTGCTGATCCTCACGTCGTTCGCAGACGAGGAGGCGCTGATGTCGGCGATCATGGGCGGTGCCGCCGGCTATGTCCTGAAGCGGATCGATGCAGAAGCGTTGATCGACAGCATCCGGCGAGTGGGTGCCGGCGAGACGTTGCTCGATCCCGCAATGGCTGAGCCGCTCTTCGATCGCCTGCGCGGGCACACGGTGGATGATCCGTTGATCCGAAGATTGTCGCCCCAGGAGCGGCGGATCCTCGACCTGATCGCCGACGGCATGACCAATCGTCAGATCGCTGAGGAGATGTTCCTCGCGGAGAAGACCGTCAAGAACTACGTGTCGAATCTTCTCGCCAAGATGGAGATGTCTCGGCGGAGCGAGGCGGCCGCATACGCCGCGCGCGTTGCCACGAAGCACGAACACCAGTACCCACCGGAGGAGTGGACGCAATGACCGCCCACCCCTTCGAGATTGGAGCCTCGGGGGCGTGAGATGAGAGTTGTTGACGTCATGACGGCCGATGTGATTGTGGCCCGACCGGAGTGGTCGCTCAAGAAGGCGGCGCGGGTCATGATCAAGGCCGGAGTATCCGGACTCCCCGTGATCGACTCGGACGACTCGCTTGTCGGCATCATCACCGAAGCGGACTTCATCGAGACCGAAGCAGGTCGTGCCAAGGGCCGGCAGCGCCTGTTCGACACCGTCTTCGGGGAGAAGAAGATGAAGGTTCCATCGACCGTCGACGCCGCCATGACGCGCTACCCGGTCTTCGTCGACCGCAACACCACCGTTGCCGCTGCAGCCCGCCTGATGGCCGACCGCAAGGTGAAGCGCCTGCCGGTTCTGGATCCGGACGGCCGCCTCGAAGGGATCGTGAGTCGGGCTGACATCCTCGTGGCCTTCGCGCGGGACGATGAGGCGATCGCCGACGACGTCGAGCGGGGAGTGATCCGCCGGATCCTCATGCTCGAGTCACGCGACGTGTCGGTTCACGTGACCGACGGCGTTGTGGAGCTCTCCGGGCACGTTCCTAATCGCTCCGACGCCCGGCTGCTCGAGGAACTGGTCGGACGTATCGAGGGTGTCGTTCGCTGTGAGAGCGATCTTGCGTGGTCGTTCGATGACGTCGCGGCCGGCCCAACGCCGTAGAAGCCGACTCGCCTGGCCGTCGGTTCGGGAACAATCCTGCCACTTCCGACGTTTCTCCCCGCAAGCCGAGCGGTGGAGCGACGAGATGGCATCCCTAGTTGGTGAGCTGTATTTCGATTCCGAAGAAGCGTGGTACGAGGACGCCGCCTGTGCCTCCCACGCCGCTGAAGTGTTCTTCCCGCCGAGCGACGTGCCCGGCGCGTCACAGAAGGCGAAGGCGATCTGCGCCGGGTGCCCCGTGCAGGAGGAGTGCCTGAACTTCGCGCTTGAGACGGCGCAGTCCGAAGGGGTGTGGGGCGGGATGGACGCCGGTGAGCGCCGACGGCTCCGCCGTCGCACTCGAGACCGCGCCAGGCGGAAGGCCTCGTAGCGAATCCTCACCGCGGCAATCTGTCGGTGAAAGTGGCCAACAGGTCCAGACTGAACCGCGGTGGAGGGTTCTGAGGGTGAACCCCCGGTCGTGGGAGGTCAGTGCTTCACTGGTCGGGCAAGGGCTCGAGGACTACAACGGCAGTCTCGCCGGATCGGAGCGACGCGTAGGCGTCCAGGTTTCCGTCGATCTCGCGCCACCGATCCCACAGTCGCGATCGTTCGTCACCTGTGGCCGCTCGCCCCTCGACGGTACGTTGACCGTCGGCGAGATCGACGCTCGCCTTGGGATGCGCCTGGAGGTTGAGCCACCAGGCCGGCTCATCATCGACCCAGCCATTCATCGCCATGGTGACCAGGTTCGACCCGTTCTCGAAATAGGCGAGGATCACGCTCCGCTCCTGGCCACTGCGGCGCCCGATGGTGGTGAGCCTCATCATGCCGTAGCGCGTTCCCCTGGGACGCCTCAACCCGAAGCGGCCACCGGTGACGCGATACAAGCCGCGGTGGATAGACCACGCCAGGCGTACAAACCACCGCGGCGGCACCTTCGCCTTCCGTCTGCGATCGTCGCGCATCAAGCTTCCCCTGGCTGCGTCCTCGGGGGTTCTGATGTGCTCCCCCACCGATCATTGTGATCGGCGCGACGATCCTGACGCAAGGGCCGTTCGACCCACACACATCGGCAGCCCGGGTCGGCGGCATGGATGCTCTGTGCAGATCACCCATACGGCCCGCCAGCTCAAGGCACGAGAGTCTGATCGAATCGCCCATGGTGCCGAATCCAGGTGGGTGGTAGGTGTCGGCTTCTTTGCACGGGTCGAGCTGCTTCCGTTGCCGCAAAGGTCTTTGTCCCCCTTCTGGGGGTGGTTGAGCGAGTTACGTTCAGGAGGATCGGGGCTATGGATGTGATGCGACAGTATCGGCCGGGTTCTCTGGGTGTGGTTTCGGATTCGTTTGCTGAGTTCTATCGCCGCGAGTGGCGGGATGTGGTTGGTCTCGGGTTCGTGTTGACCGGTGATCGGTGGGTTGCCGAGGAGTTGGCACAGGAGGGATTCGCCGCGGCGTGCCGGAATTGGGACCGGGTAGGGGCTTTGGATCGGCCGGGAGCGTGGGTGCGTCGAGTGGTGGTGAACCAATCGGTGTCCCGTTTGCGGCGGCGCGGGGTTGAGCGGCGAGCGTTTGCGCGGATGGTCTCCCCCGGGGCGTCACCGGACCTGGCGGTCGATGCTCGTTCGGCTGAGGTGTGGGCGGCGGTTCGGGCGCTTCCGAAGCGTCAGGGTCAGGTCATTGCGTTGGTGTATTTCGATGGCATGACGGTCCCGGAGGCGAGCCGGGTGATCGGGTGCTCCCACGAGACGGTTCGGACGCATCTGAAGCGAGGCAGGAAGGCGCTGGCTACACGACTTGGGGAGGAGGACGCTGATGCTTGAACGACGACTCACCGATGCGGCCCAAGGCGTGAGAGAAGCACTAGGCGATCTTGTTCCACCGCCGATCACCGACCTTGTTGGAACTCCGCACTCCGAAACGCGGCGGCAGACCGGTTCATCACCGGTGTGGCGTGGTCCCCTGATCGCGGTCGGCACGGCGGTGGCGGTCATCGCCGTCGTCGGAGTGTCGCTGTTGATGCTCCGCGGTGGCGATTCCTTCGACATCGTCGACGAACCTACGCCAACCACGGTGTTGGAGAAGGCAGTTGCCACCACGACGGTTGCCCCGACGACGACCGTGATGGAGACACCGACGACAATCGCCCCGATGATCGATGGAGTTGTCCCGGGTTTGTGGGACCCGATCCTGGCCACAACGAAAGCGGCGGCTGCGCCACCTGCGGCTACGTGTCCTGAGGGCGCGACCCCCGATGTGCTCGGTTCGGTAGGTCAGTCCCGGCCGTGGGGAGCGTCGTGGAGCAACCAGGCTGCCGTCTTCGACCAGCATGCCGGGAGGCTCGTCTTCGTCGACGAGGTCGGTGAGACGTGGACGTTCGACGTGTGCACAAATACATGGCAGGCGATGAACCCGAGCTTTGACACTCCCGGCCTGTTTGAGGGTGGCTGGTCGGGTCAGCTCGTCTACGACGTCGACTCCGATCTGACGATCAGCTTCCTGGGAGGCATCCTGGCCGTCTACGACGCTGAATCGAATAGCTGGACAAGCCGACCCCAACCCGATGAATACGACACGGGCATGCCGGGGTCCGGCGCTGGCTACGACCCTGTGTCGGGTCTTGTCGTGGTCCAGACCGCATCGTCGGGTCTCGTCGCCTACGACGTCGAGACCGACACGTGGACCCCGCTCGGCGGTATCGAGGACAAGGAGTACCCGTCCTACCTCGTTGGATATCTGCCCGCGACTGACCGGTTCGTGTTCCTCAACGTCGACGACGACCGGGGAATGACCGTCAACCCCCGAACCGGCGCTACCGCAGAACTCGCTGCCCCGTTCGACGACATGTTCGCAGGGTTCGGTCGCCTCAACTTCGCGACCAACACCGACACGGTCTACGTGCTCGACGGCCCCTTCTGCCGACTGAATCCCGAGTCACTGGAGTGGGATTGCCTGAGCCTCGCAGACCGCCCGCGAGCAACCGGAAACGGAGCCGGACTCCTCGCCGCAATCGTCGGCGAACCGATCAACGACCGGGTCGTCCTCATCTACGGATACGGTGACGGGTTCAATGGAGCGAGGTATCACACAGTCAACGACATCTGGGCCGTTGACTTCGACACCGGCGAATGGACCCAGCTGCTTGAACGAACCGGTGAGATGACCTACGAAGAAGAGATCGACGATTCCTGGGTTCACCCTGAAACCTTCGGAATCGAGATTGCACTGAGCCCTTCGACACTCCCATCAGTTCCTGGCGATTACGACGTCGAAGTGTATGTCTGGCAAAGCGAGGCATGGACCCTTCCGTGGGCATGTCCAGGCCTCGGCGGCAACGTGGAACCAGATCTCTCAACCGACATCCTCGACGAACTGTGTGTCCCCCTCGTATCCAACGTGTCCGAAACGGTCACCTACCCGATCGTGGTGACCGTCACACTGACCGACGAGATCATCGCAGAAGGAGGACTCGTGATCGCCGCCAACGCAGCTGGGGGGTCATGGGCGGGAACAGCCCTACTCCCCGTCAGAGTCACCGGCTAGCAAGGAAACAGGAGAAAGGACACGAGATGAAGCTCAGACTCATTCCAGTTTCGCTGCTGATCATCGGTCTGATCACATCATGCTCAACCGATCCGACCGCATCCGACGAATACCAGACGCTCGAACAACAACTGGCCGACACACAACAGCAACTCGCTGAGGCAAATCAGGAACTCACACAGGCCGACGCGCAGGTCGCCGCCGTCATCGCCGAACTCGATGCGGCACAAGTGACACCGATCGCAGCGCAAGACGTCACGCTGCCTGGCGAGGCCGTGGCGGTCCTCTATCGGGCCAACGCTGCACTTGCCAACTACGACACCGAACAAATGCGGCAGTACCTGACCGACGACTTCACCTTCCAGTCGTACGGGGACGTGACGGAAGTCGACGCCTACATGGAGTACATCGACTCCTACTACGAGAGTTTGGGCTTCCAGCTCGAAGCGACCGGCCCAATCGTCGCAACCAGCGGAGATGACACATACATTGTCGCTGAACCTGGCATCGCCACCTGGGAGGGGAATCCCGGCGTGCACGGATTCGATATCACCACGCTCACCCACGACAACGGGACATGGCTGATTCACCAGATCCGGTGGATTGGAGAGGATGTGCCCTAACCCTCCTCCCCCCTTCGAGACCCTCGCGCCCGCCCATGTCGTTGCGTATGGGCCGCGGTGCGGGGGCTACGATTCCTTGGATGAAGACCAAGGACTACAACGAGCAGCTCGCTGATCTCGAGGTCGAACTCGCCAAACTCCAGGCGTGGATCATGGAGAAGGGTCTCCGCGTCGTCGTGATCTTCGAAGGCCGCGATGCAGCGGGCAAGGGCGGGACGATCAAGACGATCACGCGCCGCCTCAACCCTCGTGTGGTACGGACGGTCGCGCTTCCAGCGCCGACCGACCGGCAGAAATCCGAGTGGTTCCTTCAGCGGTATGTGCCGCACCTCCCCGCGGCCGGCGAGATGGTCCTGTTCGACCGCTCCTGGTACAACCGCCTGAACGTCGAGAAGGTCATGGGGTTCTGCACCGACGAGCAATATGAACGCTTCCTTGCGCTCTGCCCGTCGTTCGAGGAGACCCTCGTCGACGACGGCATCACCCTGATCAAGTACTGGCTGCACACCAGCGACGACGAGCAGGAGCGGAGATTCCAGGCCAGGAACACCGATCCGAAGAAGCGGTGGAAGCTCAGCCCGATGGACCTCACGGCGCGGTCGCGCTGGGTCGACTACTCGAAAGCCCGCGATGTGACGTTCGAGAACACGAGCACCGAGTGGGCGCCCTGGCACCTCGCAGATCTCGAAGACAAGAAGTCCGGACGTCTCAACGTCATCAGTCATCTCCTCAGCCAGATCCCCTACGGGGATCTCACCCCGTCGCCGCTTGATCTCCCCGAACGACAGCCCGCCGGTGACTACGTGGATCCGGATTGGAGCTCTCTGGAGATCCCCAGGGCGTTCGAGTAGCACCGGCCGCGGGTCGTTCCGTTCCGAAGGTCGTTGCACAACGAGTGTTCCGCCATACACTCATGGCCACTTGGACTGACGGGGATTCTCTTGCGCCGCACACTCATAGGCATCGCGATCGCCATACCGGTGCTGATCGTGATGGTCGTTGCAGGAGCGTACGTGTACGACGAAGTTCTGCATCCGGAACGGATTTCGCGCAATGTCTCGATCGCACGGATCGACGTTTCGGGGTACTCGACCGAAGACGCAACAGCCGCAATCGCAGCGTACGAACGGCTTCTCATCGAAACACCTGCGCCGTTCGTTGTCGATGGAATCGACGTGGTGCTCGACCCGGCCGACGCCGGGCTTGCTGTGGATGAGCAGGCCGTGGTCGACGAGGCACTCGACCAGCGGCGGGAGGGCGGGTTCTTCTCCGACTTCTTCGGATGGGTCGGAGCCCGGTGGGACCCGATCGAGATCGAGGTTCCCACGACCGTCGACAACGAGATGATCGAAGTCGTCTTCCACGAGTGGGATCGGTCGGTCGTCGACCATCCCGCCTACGAGGGTGCCGTACTCGTCGAGAACAACGTCGCGGTTCCCGAGTATCCGCGTCCGGGCGCTCTGATCGACCGGCTGCCGTCGTTCGAGGCGGTGGCCCTATCGCTCGACACCCTCGATCGGATTCCGGCAGTCCTTCCACTCACCGAGCTCGCACCGGTCGTGACCAACGCGCAGGTCGATGATGCCGTCGCCAGGGCCAACGATCTCATCGGCGAGCCGGTGATGCTGTGGCGGGAGGGTTTCGACGGTCGTCTGATGTACACGTCGGCGGGCCTTGCGTCGGCTCTCCGGACCGAGGTCGTAGTGAACTCCCCTGCCACCATCGTTGTCGAGTTGGACGAACCGACCCTCCAGGCACTCGCTGTGGACAACGTTGAGCGCTTTGCGACTCCTCCAGTCGATGCGACGTTCCTGTTCGACAAGGAGACTGCCGCAGTCACGATCGTCCCCTCCGAGATGGGCACCGTCGTGGACCTAGCGGCCGTTCCGGGTGTCGTGATCGATGCAGCCCTCGATACCGGGGCCGCACGCCTTCCGATCATGATCGGCGACGCCCCGGCACTGACCACCGAGATGGCAGAGGCGATGGGTCCGTTCGATGAAGTGTCGACGTTCACGACCACTCACCCCTGCTGTGCGAGCCGTGTGACGAACATCCATCTGATTGCCGACGAGATCGACGGTTCGATCGTGATGCCGGGCGAGACCTTCTCCATCAACGAGACGGCGGGAAAGCGGACAACGGCCGAGGGCTACGTCCGGGCCGGGGCGATCATCGGCGGCGAGGTCTACTGCTGCGACAACCCGGCGAACGTCGGTGGCGGGACGAGCCAGTTCGCCACGACCTTCTACAACGCTGTGTTCTTCGGATGCTATGAGGACGTCGAGCACCAACCGCACAGCCTCTACTTCACTCGCTACCCGTACGTGCGAGAGGCGACGCTGGGCTTCCCGGCTCCGGATGTCAAGTTCCGGAACGATTCGGATGCTCCGGTGTTCATCGACACGTCGTACACGGGTGGCTCGATCACCGTCACGTTCTACGGGAACAACGGCGGCCGGGTCTGTACCTCGGAACGGTCCGGCAACACGATTACCCGGGTGATGACCCATCCCGACGGCAGCATCACCACCCAGTCGTGGACGTGGAACTACAAGCAGCCCAAGCCCAAAGAGACCACGACGACGACGAAGCCGCCGAGCGTCACGACCACCACCACGGGTGAGACGACGACGACGGAGGCCTCAACGACCACCACGACGGCTGCCGAGCCTCCGCCGCCCACTGAGCCTCCGCCGCCCACTGAGCCTCCGCCGCCGCCCGAAGGCGGCTAGGCCGGTCGACGTTGGCGAGCGTCGCGGCGGACCTCGTCGTCGCGATGTGGGCTCCCAGAGCCCTCTATGGGCTCCTGCCGACCTCATCTTCATTGATTCGGCTTCCGGACCCCCTGCGTCGTCGCCGGCGAGTTCGGAGTTGTTGCCGGCTGCGGTGAATGCGCCGGCCGTGCTGCGCAGGTGGCCGAAACTCAGCCGCGGGAGGAAGGCGTTCCCGTTCCGGTCGATCCCGTGCGTCCAATCTCCCCAGAGCCGGGTCAGGTACCCGGTAACGAGCGGAATGCTGGGGAAGATCAGAACCGCCTGGGCGATCTCCCACATCGAGATTGCAGCCTCTTCCGTGGCCACTCCAAGCCAGCCCGGAACCACGTGCAACGAGAAACAGCCTGGGAAGGCATACGCGACGCCATGGAAGACAGAATCGAGTGCGACCGGCACGGCTGCCCCCTCGCGGTCGCCGAAGGCGACGCCTTCCAGATCAGCACCATCGGGAGACACCGAGCCAAGTCAACGATGATGAGGCCGGTGTGGGACGCCGGAAGTTCCGGGAGCGAAACCACGCGCGGGCGAACGTCGGGAGCGGCCCAACGACCCAGTTGAGCGCGAGCGAGGTTGTGCCGGCACGGTTCGATCGGTCGCGACGTCCTCGAGGCGGGAGTGGCGCACGTTGGCGAGAGCCGGGTGCATCATCAACGAAAGCCCGATCGCGATCGAGACTGAAACGACGCCGATCTTGCGTGCATCGAGCGCATCGTCTGGCTATGGGACGAGGCGTCCGAGGGCGAGCGCCGGCACCGCCAGGCCGATCCACAGCGGCAAGGAGCGGTCGAGACGAGAGAATCCGCCGAGGGCAGGAGACCTCCCGATCCCCTTTCCCCGGGGACGGTCATCGGATCGTACCCAGTGCGAAGACTGGGGGAAGCGCACCGCGCAGCCGATAGCGCGTCGCAGATCACACGCATACCGCACATCGTCAGCCGGTTCCTCCATGATCCGGAAGCGGATCGGGTCGGCTACGGCCCAGAGCACAGCGACGTCGGTCAGCCCCGCGACGTTCGGAGGCTCCGATCCGCGACGTGGCCGGCGTACTCCTCGTCGAGTGACGCGTACAGCTCCTCTTCTTGGTCGAAGTGGAGGCGCAGGATGGCGTGAAGACCGTACAGAAGCCTCCGTAGTTCCTGGAGATCGGCAGGGTCGGGCCCCGAAGCCGGGATGTCATCGACGATGCGACAGTATCGATCGGTCAGGTGGAAGATCTCGCGATGGGCGCGGCTCATGGACTGCAGGGGGTCTGCGCCTCCGAGGACTCCTTCGATCTCCGGGTAGATCTGGCGCTCATCTTCCTCTTCATGGGGCAGGATCTCCTCGAGAAGGAACATCTCCACGTCTTGTAGCACGGCAAGCGCCTCACCCCGCGGTAGATCGTCGAGTTGGTCGGCCGCTTCGCCAATCGTCTGCAGCCTCGGCATCAACACGTCGTGGTCGGCCCGCAACTGACGCGAGAGTGCCGGCGAGAGACGCGGTGTGCTGGCGAGCGGACGGTCCCCGGTCAGGGCACGGAGCGCGTTCAGGATTGCTATTACGTCGATGACCTCTTGAATGAGCGCACCGGCGATCGGAGGGATGAATCCCAGCGCCGCGGCCACCATAGCGATGAGGGAGAGGCCCATTCCGATGATGACGCTCTGCAGGGCGATGCGACGGGAGCGATGCGCGATCTCGATCCCGATCACCAGCCGCTGGAGGCGGTCAACCATGATCACCACATCGGCCGCCTCAGATGACGCCGTCGCCCCGCGGGCGCCCATGGCGACGCCGACATCGGCGGCGGCAAGTGCAGGAGCATCGTTGATACCGTCTCCCACCATCGCGGCGACGCCCTCTGCCCGCATGTCGGTCAGCGCTTCGACTTTCTCCTGGGGAGTGCATTCGGCGAGCACGAGGTCGACGCCGACCGCGAGGCCGACCGACTGAGCCACCACCGGATGGTCGCCGGTGGCCATCACGATCTTCCGGATGCCGAGCCGTCGAAGCGATCGAATGGTGCCGGCCGCGTCGGGACGAATGACGTCGTCGAACGAGGCGGCCCCAACGACATCTCCGTCAACCGCGATGAATACCGTGAGCGGCGCCATGCGCATCACCTTGCGACGGAAGCGAGCGACTTCGGCCGGCTCATCCTGGTCGCCGAGCAGAAACTTGATGTTGCCGACGGACACCACATGCTCGTCCACCGAGCCGACGACACCACCCCCTGCGGTCTCGCTCACGTCGGTCGGGATCGGAAGCCGCAGATCGCGATGATGAGCTTCCTCGACAAGCGCCTTCGCGAGGATGTGTGTCGAAGCTTGATCGACGGCTGCAGCCAGTCGGAGGACCTCGGCGCCGTCGATGTCGTGATCGAATGTTGTGATCCTGCGGAGCACCGGCAGTCCGACGGTCAGTGTGCCGGTCTTGTCGAGCAACAGCATGTCGACGCGAGCGAGGGACTCGAGCGCTCCTCCGCCGCGAAAGATGATGCCGCGCTTTGCCGCCCGACTGATACCCGAGACGATTGCTATGGGAACGGCGAGAAGCAGCGGGCAGGGCGTAGCTACAACGAGAACGGCGAGCGCTCGAGTCGATTCCCCCGAAACGATCCACGCGAGGGCGGCGAGACCGATTGCGAGCGGAACGAACCATGCGGCCCATCGATCGGCGAGTCGAACGGCCGGAGAGCGATCTCGCTGGGCCTGGCGGACCAGCCGGACAACGCCGGCGTAGGTGCTCTCCTCGGCCTTCGCCAGGGCTCGCATCTCGAATGATCCCGCGCCATTGACGACACCGCTTGCGACGAGTGCTCCCTCGACTCGCTCGACCGGCATGCTCTCGCCTGTGAGGGCCGACTCGTCGAGGACCGCAATGTTGGACAGGATGATGCCGTCGACGGGTACGACTTCCCCTGACTGGACCAACAGTCGATCTCCCGCGACGATGTCGTCGATGTCTACGGTCTCGATGGCGTCGCCGTCGACTCGGTGCGCGGTTCGCGGAGCTCGCTCGATCAGAGCCGTCAACTCCCGCTCGGCCCGCCCGGCGGCGTAGGCCTCGAGATACTGGCCCGTCGCGAGCATGAGGCCGACGATTGCCGCGGTCAGGAACTCTCCGAGCGCGAGCGCACCACCGATGGCAAGCAACGCGATGACGTCGACACCCGCACTCCCGGTTCGCACGTCGGAGATGATTCCCCGCACCAGGAACGGAATTGGTACGACGCCCGCCGTAATCCAGAGTCCGGTGGCGACGGTCTCGGCGCCGGCGAGGTACAAGGCGATGCCACCGAGCATGGCAGCAGCCGTGCCGATGAGGACGTAGAGGGAAGTTCGTTCAGTCGCCAAGACCTACTCCGCAGATAGGGCCGTATCCCAACAGCTTCGGCCCCTGTGACATAGGGCCGCTCGTCACAATCTCACGGCTTCGCTCCGGCCACTCGGAGCCAGTGCTGGGACGAAGACCGAGTGCCAGGGCGGCGTCCGAGATGCTGTACGTGGGATCAGAGGACCGCCTACGACTCGGTGACCTCCACGGAGTTGATCGTGACCGGGTCGAAGGGGCGATCTTGGGGGCCGGTAGGGTTCTGGGCGATCGTGTCGACGACGTCCAGACCGTCGGTGACCTCGCCGAAGATCGTGTAGGCGTTCGGGAGCCCCACGTTGTCGTGGCAGATGAAGAACTGCGAGCCATTCGTGTTGGGGCCGGCGTTCGCCATTGCCACGGTTCCACGGCGGTACGTGGTCTTGCCGTGGAACTCGTCGCGAAAGCGGTAGCCGGGTCCGCCGGTACCCGTGCCCGTAGGATCGCCGCCTTGGATCATGAAGCCCGGGATGGTGCGGTGGAAGATGACGCCGTCGTAGAACCCGTCGCGGGCGAGAAACACGAAGTTGTTGACCGTCTGCGGCGCGTCTGCGGCGTAGAACTGAACCGTGATGTCACCGGCGCTGGTGTCGATCTTCGCGGTGTAGGACTTCGAGAGATCGATCGTCAACTCGGGTGGGGCGTCGTATTGGGCGGCCATTGCGGCTCCTCCGGTCGGGTGCTGAGGGGTGAACCCTAGGGAGATCCGGATCTTGACGGGGGGACCGTGCTCCGATCGATTCCGTTGTCGCGGGGCTGCTAGAAGCGGCGGCGGCGGCGCTTGCGTTGGGATCCGGCCTTGAACGGGGCCTGGTCTTCCGGTGGCTGCCACGAGAAGAGATCAGCGACGCGCTCGTCGTTCGAGAACATCTTGATGATCGGAACGTTCAGACCGGCGCGGCGCTGAATCCCGAGCACCTCGTTGACCTGATCCCATTCAACGAGCGTCACAACGAGGCCGTCCTCGCCGGCGCGTGCGGTCCGTCCGGAGCGATGGAGGTACGTCTTGGGGTCGTCCGGCGGGTCGTAGTGCAACACGATGTCGACCCCGTCGATGTGAAGGCCGCGCGCCGCGACATTCGTTGCGACGAGAGCGGTGGCCTTGCCTTCCCGGAAACGCGTGAGCGACTGCTCGCGCTTCTGCTGGGGGAGATCACCGTGGATCGCAGCGGCGGAGATGCCGAGTTCCCGGAGCTTCTTCGTGAGGTCATCCGCCTGCCACTTCGTGCGAGTGAACATGAGCGTTCGGTCGGCGGATCGGCTGAGCGCCGCCGCCATCTTCGGCTTGTCGAGGTGATGCACCTTCAAGAAGCGGTGTTCCATCGTGTTGACCGTCTCGGTGTCCGACTCGACCTCGTGACTGACCGGCTCGGTCATGTAGCGGTTGACGAGCTCCTGAACCTGCGAGTCGAGCGTCGCCGAGTACAGGTACGTCTGGTGAATGTCGGGCACGGCAGCCATGATCTTGCGGACCTGGGGCATGAAACCCATGTCGGCCATCTGGTCGGCCTCATCGATGCAGACGACGGCGATGTCGTCGAGGCGGGCCTTGCGGCGTTCCATGAGGTCGATCAGGCGTCCCGGCGTGGCGATCAGCAATTCGACGCCGGCATCGAGCGCATCGATCTGGTCCGTCATGGAGGCCCCGCCATAGACGGTCACGAGGCTGAAACCTCGGGCCTCGACGAGCGGTTTCAGGTCCCGGGTCAGCTGCATGGCCAGTTCGCGGGTCGGAACCAGCACGAGTGCCTTCGGGTGGTATGGCTGCGCCGATTCGAGTCTTTCCACGATTGGCAGGCCGAATGCGAGCGTCTTGCCGGAACCGGTCTTTGCCTTGCCGAGTACGTCGACGCCGGCGAGGCCGTCGGGAATCGTCATTGCCTGAATTGGGAACGGAACATCGATTCCGGCTTCCACAAGTACGGCAACCAGGTCGGGAGCTATCCCAAGGTCGGCAAAGGTGGTGTCGGTGGCAAGTTCGTTGATCATGGAAGTGGTCATGGAGAGGTAGGCCGGATCCGGCCACTGCCAACGGTAGCGGTGGAACAGCAGTACCCCCTGCATCGTTTGGCCAGCTGGCCGTCATGGAACGGTCCGAACCCGCGGCTGCACGGCCCTGGACTCACCCTGCCCGGATTGACCGTCACGCGAGGACGCGGCGTATCAGGCTCTGCCGGGCCGCCGCACGTTTGCCTGCTGCTACACCGACGGCAAACGCCACACCGGCTATTCCCGTCGCTCCGACCGCGGCCGTCGTTCGCTTCACGACGGTCTTGCGTGTTCGGCTGAACTCTACGATCGGCCAACCGCGATGATACGCGATGGCCTCGAGCGCCCTATCTGGGTTGACGGCCACCGGATGGCCGACGATTTCGAGCATCGGGAGGTCACCGGCCGAATCGGTGTACGCGTACGAGAGCCGGAGGTCGTAGCCGCGCTCGTCGGCGATCTTCTGGATGGCCAGTGCCTTGCCTTCGCCGTAACAGAAGGGCTCAGCGAGTTCCCCGGTGTAGACGCCGTCCTCGATGGCGGCGACGGTGCCGATGCCGCCGGTGAGGCCGATGGCGGCGGCGAAGTCCCCAACGATTTCGATGGGCGATGCCGACACGATGAACGTGTCGCGATCTGCCGCGTGGTGAAGGTCGAGGAGTCCACGCGCCTCGCGGCGGACATCGCGCTCGAGCCTCGGGATGATCTGGTCGCCGAGTTCGGCCATCCGATCCACCGGCACACCCTTGATTGCCTGGAGGAGGCGGTTCTTCACGGCCTCGGTCTTCTCATCGGAGGCTCCGGCGAAGAGGAACGTCATGGCGTTGGTCGCATCGCCGAGCAGCTCGCGCGTCGAGACCATTCCGGCCCGGTAGGCCACTATTCCGAGGGCGAATACGGACGACCCGCCGATGATCGTTCGGTCGAGGTCGAAGAAGGCTGCGGCACGGCGGGGGGTCGGCGAGCTCACCTTGACGTCTCCAGGCCGCCGACGGGGGTCGCGAACAGCTCGGCGGCTCCCGCCGTCACGGACGGGAGCCAACCGGCTGCGCGCGGCAGAATCTGGTGTGCGTAGAAGACGGCGGTGTTGATCTTCGCCTCGATCCACTCGTCGCGATCCCCCGCAGCCGCGGCGAGCGCCATCCGAGCGAGATACGCCCCGCCGGCAACCGTGCCGAACATGTCGAGGTAGGGCCCTGCTCCAGCCAGGCGGTCATTCGGATCCTTCGCGGCATTGAGCCACTCGGTTGCCTCGCGCAGAGCGGCGACCGCGGCCGCAAGCGGCTTGCGCATGGTTTCGAGTCGCTCGTCACCGTCGGCAGCAAGGGGAGCGTCGAGCGCCTCCATCTCGTCGAGATACGATCCGACCACGGCGCCGTCGTCCATCGGAAGCTTCCGCATCACGAGGTCGATCGCCTGGATGCCGTTCGTACCCTCGTAGATGGGTGTGATGCGGGCATCGCGATAGTGCTGCGCGGCGCCGGTCTCCTCGACGTAGCCCACGCCGCCGTGCACCTGAATACCGATCGACGTGACGGTGACTCCGACGTCGGTACACCAAGCCTTCGCTATGGGAGTGAGGAGCGCGACGCGATCGGCGGCTGTCTTGCGACGCGCGTCGTCTGTGTCGCGATGTGCGCGTTCGCCGGCGGCGGCCGTGTCGTAGAGAAGGCCGCGGCAGGCCTCGTTGTAGGCCTTCATCGTCATCAGCATCCGGCGAACATCTGGATGCTCGATGATCGGGGACACTTCGGTGTTCGGTGTGCCGATTGCCCGTCCCTGCGTGCGCTCCTGCGCATACGAGACGGCCTGCTGATACGCCCGTTCGGCGATGCCGAGTCCCTCGAGGCCGACCTCACGTCTCGCCTGGTTCATCATTGCGAACATGTAGCGCATGCCCTGGTTCGGCTCGCCCACGATGTAGCCGACGGAGTCTTCGAACGACAGGACGCACGTCGGGCTTCCATGAATCCCGAGTTTGTGTTCGATCGAGACCGTCTCGACATTGTTCCTAGCACCAACGGTGCCGTCGTCGTTGACGAGCATCTTCGGGACGACGAAGAGCGAGATGCCCTTCGTTCCGGGTGGCGCGTCCGGCAGTCGTGCGAGTACGAGATGGACGATGTTGTCGGTGAGATCGTGGTCGCCCCAGGTGATGAAGATCTTCGACCCGGAGATCCGATAGGTCCCGTCATCGACCGGGACGGCCTTCGCGCGGAGGGCACCGACATCGGATCCGGCTTCGGATTCCGTGAGGACCATCGTCCCGGTCCACTCGGCGGTCACGAGGTTCTCGAGGTAGTTCGACCGTACCGTCTCGTCTGCGTGATCGCGGATCACCGTGATGGCCGACCCTGTGAGCATTGGGTTCAGCGAGAACGCCAGGTTGGCGGCGACGAACATCTCACTGATCGCGAAACCGACTGTCTCGGGGAATCCGTGGCCCCCGTACTCGGCAGGGCCGGCCACCGCACTCCAGCCGGCATCGACGTACTTGCGCCAGGCGTCCTTGAACGCGTTCGGCGTTGTGACCTGACCGTCGACCAAGGTGCAACCGATCTCGTCCCCCGCCCGATTGGTGGGAGCAACGACTTCGGCCATGAAGCGACCGGCCTCGTCGAGTGCTCCGTCAACGGTGTCGGGGTCGACGTGTTCGAACCCGGGGAGTCCGATCAACGAATCGAGGTCGGCGATGTGGCGGAGGTTGAACTTGATGTCGCGCAGCGGAGGGGTGAAATCGACCATGCCGCGAGGATAGGCGACGGGCACCGTGCTCGAAGAGCACAACTAGGCGTCTGCGCCGATCGGCTCGCGGTCCTTGGTGTCGGACATGAAATCCGTGGACAGGAGGGTGCGAACGTCGAGGGCGAAGTCCATGACCCGGGTGTCGACCCACGTGGCATTCTCGTTCAGCCATGAGTCGATGAACTCCACGGTCTTGATGGTGGGCGTCGCTACGTTGGTTCGTTCGGCGGTCATCGCTTCCCATTCACTCGCTTATCAGAGGGTACGCCATAGGCTCTCGTATTCCTCATACATCGACCAGGGGAGCCCAATGCTCAAGCGTCATCTTCTCCTCGTGCTCGCACTGGCAGCCCTGCTGCTCGCCGCATGCTCGTCTGGAGACGACTCAGCGTCTGAAGGCGAAACAACGAGTGACACCGACGGAGGTTTCATGGTTCAAGATGGGGATCTCCTCGAGGTGCACTACGTCGGAACCCTCGACGATGGCTCGGTCTTCGACTCGTCACGCGAGAGCGACACGCCGTTCACGTTCACGGTGGGCACGGGGCAGGTCATTGCAGGATTCGACGAGGCGGTCCGCGGGCTCAAGGTCGGTGACACCCGGGTCGTGACGATTCAGCCGGCGGACGCCTACGGAGAGCGGGATGAGGAACTCGTCGTCGAGTTGCCGTACGGCCCGGACCAGGCCGATGTCGCCGTCGGTGACGAGGTCGTCCTCAACACCGGTCAGCCGGCGGTTGTGCTCGAGGTCAAAGAGGGAACGGTCGTCCTCGATGCGAACCACAAGTTCGCCGGACAGGCCCTGACGTTCGATATCGAGATCCTGTCGATCACCCGCCCGTAGCGGGAGAGGCGCGATCGGCCGGGCAGGTCCTCAGACACTCGCTCGATGCAACGGCCGAGTGAGACAGGTGGGGCCGCCCTCACAGGGCAAGCAGAGTTCGTCGGCTCGAAAGACCGAGACGTCGCATCCTGCCTCTCGCATGATCTCGACCGTTCGTGGGAACCCGTCGATCGCGAGACAGCGTCGCGGGCCAATGGCGAGGACATTGAGGTTGAGGCCGGCGCTTGCCTCGAACTCGTCGTCCGGGACGTGGAGGAGCCGATACCCCATCTCCATCATGCGCTGATAGAGCGCTGTCGGCAGAAGGGGCGTTCGCACCAGGGCGAGGTCGACATCGAGCGGGTTGACCATGGAGAGCAGATGCAGGCAGGCGTCAGGGCCGCTTCCGTACGGCAGGTCGTAGGCCTCGACGCTGATTCCGAAGGGATCCACGATCGCACTGAGTTGGTCGATTCCAGCCTGGTTGGTTCGGAATCCGCGCCCTACGGCCAACGTGGTTGCGTCGAGCCAGCAGCAGTCGCCGCCTTCGATGACGCCGGGCGCCTCGACGGATCCGATGACGGGCATCAGGTCTTCGTAGAATGCCCGGTGTACATCGACTTCTGCCAGACGGGCCGGTTTGCCAGGACGGAGGATGACTGCTCCTGCCGGGATCACGAACGACGGGTCGAATGTGAACACCGAATCGGCGAGCCCGTCGGACTCGTCTTCGGGGAGCCATTCGATACGGACACCGGAAGCCTCCAGCACCTCTGCGAAGGCTTCGAACTGAGCGAGCAGCGCGTCGGCGTCGATCGGTTTCGCGTAGTGCCAGTCGTCGGCGTTCGCAGTCAGGATCGCTCCGGGCCTCCGCATGGCCACCGACAGGAGATCACCGACCATCGAGTCGACGCCGAAGTCGGCCCGCCCATCGCGCTCAGAAACCGCAGAATCCACGAGCCTCACCCTACTGGTCTGCTTCGCCGGTCCAGAGGCGCCGGAACTCGGCGCTCGTTTCGAGCAACTCGGTCGCCGTTCCCTGCGCAGCGATGCGTCCGTCCTTCATGACGACGACCAGGTCGGCGCGCTGCAACGCCGGCCTGCGGTGTGATACGACGAGCGCGGTTGCCCCGGAGCCATCGGAGAACAAGCGATCCCAGAGCAGCTGCTCGGTCTCGACGTCGAGCGCACTCGAGAGATCGTCGAAGACCAACAGTTCGGGATCACGCACCAGCATGCGGGCTGCCGCCGAACGTTGGACCTGGCCGCCTGACAACCGAACGCCGCGAGGGCCAACCATGGTCTCGAGTCCCTCCGGCATGCTCTCGACGTCGGATTCCATCGTGGCCGTGTGAATCGCCCCGGCAACCTGTTCGTTCGTCGCGTCGATGCCGAGTTTGAGGTTCTCGTCGAGCGTCAGTGAGAACAAGCGCGGCACCTGCGGGGTATAGGCCGTGCGCGGCGGCTTCATGAACTCGGCCGGATCGGTGACCGGCTCGCCGTTCCAGGACACCTCGCCGGCGTCGGCGGGCAGCAGTCCGAGCACAGTTCGCAACAGCGTCGTCTTCCCCGATCCGATCCGACCGGTGACGACCACGAACTGTCCCGGGTACACATCGAGGTCGATCGATTCGATACCGGCACCCGAGGATGGGTACCGATAGCTGAGGTCGCGGGCCGCGATGAGCGGAGCCCCAGTGCGACCCGCTGACGCGAATTGGCCGGAACCCGGCTGAAGGCGTGGAGCGCGGGGAGCGAAGAGGTCGCGCGGGCCGACGACATCTCGCCACGTCGAGCCGCGCATCAGCGAGATCATCCGGTCGGCCGATACGCCGGCCTGTTTGACCCTCGCGAGGAACAGGCCCACGAAGTAGGCCGAGTCGGTCACCATCGCCAGGAGGTACACGAACAGGCTGAACTCGCCCACGGTGATCCCGGCCGAGCCGTCGGTAGAGATCGATCCGGCCGTCAGAATCAGGATCAACCCGGTGCCGATGCTGACGGTGTTGTAGAACACGGCCTCGAGCCCCGCGCTGAACGTGCGGTCCCTGACCATCATCTTGCGCCGGACCGTGTTGAGTCGGTCGAAGTGTTCCAGCATCGTGGACTCGGCGCCGGCCACCTTCACCGACTGCACGGACCCGAAGGTCTCGCCGAGGAAGCCGGTGATGGCCTCCGTCGACTCACGTGCGGCGGTGCGATAGCGGCGGATCGTCGAACCGGTACGACTCACGACCAGGATGATGATCGCGACCGGAGCGAACACGACGATCGTGATGAAGGGATCGATCGCGAACAGCAGGATCACAGCGACGAGGGCCGACAACATCGACCCGACGAAGTCGACGGTGAAATCCATCGCCTCGACTGTGTGGTCCACATCGTCGCGGAAGCGCGAAACCACTTCACCCGGCGTCTCCTCGAGGGGTCGTGCTCCCGGCAGCGAGAAGATCCACGCCAGCATCGATCCCCGCATGGACGCCCCGGCGCGGAACAGCGTCTCGGAGTGCAGGCGCATGGCACCGAAGACGATGACGATGCGCGCAACGACGTACGCCCAGAGCGCAAGAAGGATCGTGGGCAGGTTCCACCCTGCGGCCTCGCCGGTCAGATCGTCGAAGAATGCCGCGACGATCAGGCCGACGATGATCGGCATGGTCCAGATCGTGATCCACATCAGCACACTGAACGTGTATCGGACCGGCTGGTTTCGAATGAGCGCCAGGATCATGCGCATGATCGGCGCCTGAGACCGTGTCGTCATGCGAGTACCTCCTCCATGCCGGTCGCGAGGAGCTGCGAGAAGCGGGACTCAGGGTCAGCGGCGAGCCTCGTCCGTTCACCGAACTCGGCCACGCATCCGTCGTCGAGGATGAGGATATCGTCGGCTCGGGTGACGGTCCCGAGGCGGTGGGCGATGACGATCCCCGTTCGACCCTCGAGGAGATGGTCGACGGCGCGCTCGATAAGCGCCTCGGTTGCTGGATCGAGTCGCGACGACGCCTCGTCGAGGACGACAACACCCGGGTCCTCGAGGAAGATGCGCGTGAACGCGAGGAGCTGAGCCTGTCCGGCGGACAACCCTCCGCTCCCCGAGTCGAGGACGGTGTCGAGGCCGTTTGGCATCGACGCCAGCCAGGGATCGAGTTCGAGTCGATGGATCGCGTCGAGGATCTGCTCTTCCGGAATGTCGTCGTTGAAGAACGTGAGGTTGTCGCGGATCGAGGCGCGGAACAGTTGTACGTCCTGCGTGACCATGCCGACGCGCTTGCGGAAGTCGGCGACGTGGGCATCCCAGGTCGCGACACCGTCGAGCCGTACCGTTCCGGCCTGTGGTTCGTACAGGCGGGTCACCAAGCGGGCGATGGTCGACTTGCCGCTGCCGGTGCGACCGAGAAGGCCCACGACGCGGCCGGCTCCGATGTCAAAGCTCACATCTCGCAGCACGGTCGCGTCGTCGGCTTCTCCGTCGTCGTTGTACGAGAAGCTGACATTGTCAAACTCGACTCCGAGCGCTCCAGCGCCGATCGGCTCGCCACCTTCGGCTTTGAGCTTGGTCTCGGTCGTCATCAGTTCGCCCACGCGTGCGATCGCGGCTCCGGCCTTCTGCAGGTCCTCCATCTGGGCGCGGATCTGCTCCATGGGGTGGCGCGTCATCTCGACGTAGTGGAACACCAGATAGACCGAGCCGATCGTCAGCGTGCCGACACCGAACAACCACGATCCGAGGATGAAGACGATCGACGTCGAGAGCCCGTACAGGACGATGGTGGTGCTCCACATCGTCGCCCAGCCCATCCAGCTTCGGATTGTCTGCGGCATCCACTTCCTCTGGACGTCGTTGAAGCGCTCCTCCATGTAGGGGCCAGCGCCGTTGGCGGCGATGTCTTCGGTCCCCTCAACAACCTCGCCCACGAATCCGAATGCCTCTGCTGCGGTCGCACGAACGGCCTTCCACCACGGCACGGCGATCCGGTGGAACCCGCTCATCGCTGCGATCGCGAGGAACGTGAAGACGGTGACGGTGAGACCGACGATCCAACTCTCGAGCCACAGCATCACGAGTATGCCGATCACGAGGGCGCCATTGCCGACGACCTTGATCATCATGGCCGAGAAGAAGTTCGAGAGCGAGGTCACGTCGCCGTCGATGCGCTCGATGAGTTCGCCGGCGGAATGCCCTTTGTGGAAGCCCATGTCGAGCCGGAGGACGTGTTCGGTCAGATCTCCTCTGAGGTGGTTCGTCGCGGACCAGCCCACGTCCTCGGCGAGGTAGGTCGCCCAGATCGCCAACGCCTGCTGTGCGACGGCGACCAGCATGAAGGCGACCGCTATCGGGATGAGCGCGCTCGCGCTGCGCCCATCGATCGCGCCGTCGATGAATCGCTTGATCAACTGGGGGTTGAGGAGCTGAAGTCCGATGGTTGCGAACAGCACGAAGCTGAGCAGTACGACACGCGGTCGCAGAGGTCTCAGGTAGTTGGTGAGGAGGGTGAAATACGCTCTTACGGGAATCATGTCGTGTCCTGGGTCGTTCGGCAGGGGCCATTGCGGCCATTGAAAAAGCCGCCCGGTGGGCGGCTCACTCGCTTCTACGCTGCTGCCGGGTCAGAACCGGAAACGGGCGCGCGCGAGGGCCGCCTGGAGGCTGTTGGGCTGTGTGTCGCGGAACATCCGTACGCACTCCTCGCTCGACGCGGTGGCCCGGGGGCCGTCTGACACGCCAAACTCTCGCGCGCTCCGTCGAGCCTGTCAAGCCTCAGGCCCAACCAGCCGAGGCTGATCATGTCGGTCAAGGTGCGGGGGATACGGGCCGACATCAACGAGATGGCGTCGACGAATTGTGCCGCGTGCGGATCCGGTCTCACCGACCCGGAGGCCCGGTTCTGCAGCGCCTGCGGTGCTGCGGTTGTCACCTCTCCGCCCCCTCCCGATACCGGGTCGGTCCCCGAACACATCGAAGCGCCTGACCCGGAAGCGGTGGTAGAGACCGAAACGGGTACCCCTGCCGGCGAAGAAGTGGCTCATGGCGCTGGAGCATCGAAATATGACCGACCGCCACGCCGCACGATGACCGAAGACCAGTGGCGGTACGCCACCTGGGGTGCCGTCGCTGTCGGGGCCGTGGCAGTCGTTGCGCTCGTCGCTGTCGTGTTCGGACTCCTGTCTCGGGCGGAGGATGCCTCGGCCGCGTCGAACCAACGCACGGCGGCGACCTCGACCACCACAACGACGATTCCGATCGCGGACGGACCCACGGCTGCGGCTCCGGTAACCGAACCCGTGCTGATCGAGGCACCGCGAGTTGGCTATCCGGTCTGGTACCGCGTCGGCAGAACGGCGGTGATCGTGACCCTCACCATGAGCGAGTGCGACCGCATCGACGGCATGCTGCGCGCGAGTGGGGAGATTCGGAACAACTCGCCGCTCGGTCAAACGCTCGACTACCGATTCGGTGTTGAGATGACACGACCGGTCGTGGGAACGGTCCTTGCGTCGCTCCAGGCGAACGTCGACAGTCTCGCCGCCGGTGAGACCATCGAGTGGCTCGTCGAGACGCCGTCTACGAAATCCGTGAGCCTGCGGTGCGACATCGGTGCACTGACGGTTGCGCCGGCTTCAGGCGAATAGCGAATCCGAAAGCGGCTGCTCAGCTGAGGACACGAACGACGAAGAGCGCGGCGATCAACGCGAACGAGTTGGTTGCGATGTGCGCCATCACCGGGGCAACGGTGCTGTTGGCCCGCAGTCGCAGCCACAAGAACACGAACCCGGCAATAGCGGTCCCGGCGACGCTCGCGATTGCAGCGGCGACAACCCCGGGGATTCCCTCGACCATCCCTCCGGCAGGATTCGTCTCGAGTGTGCTGATGGTGGGCAGGATGTGCCAGAGGCCGAAGAGCAGGCTGGTGGAGATCGCCGCCCAGAGTGGCGCCCAGCGCCGAACGAACATGCCGAAGATCACACCCCGAAACAGCGTCTCTTCGTAGAACGCGGTGGCGAGAGGGATACGGATCAACGCATCGAAGAGGACGACGGTGGTCGATCGTTCAATCACGCGGTCGTCGTAGAAGAATTCCCGTGTCGCCGGGATCGCCACACCCACCAGGACGCCGAGGCCGATGACCCCCATCACAGTCCCGCCAACGATCACGCCGCGGCGGAGGCGGTCCTTGCAGTAGCCGAGATCGGGAACCGTGACCCCGGCGTGGCGTGCGATGGCGAGCGCCACTCCGAGGATTCCGAGATTGAACGGGATGTGCAACCAGGGGTTGAGCACGGCGTTGGCAATGACGTTGGCGTACCCGGTGAGTGCGACGATGGCTACGACGTGCCAGACATGCACACCGTGCTGCTGAGCGGGCTTGCGTAGCCACATCGACGGTCGCCACATGCGGTCCCACTCCGCCCGGGTCCACGACGCGGCAGAGGCGTCGCCGGTCGCGTGCGGCACATGCTCTGCGGAACCGTTCGCGGCGTCTTTGGGGTCGGCCATGGACCAGAACCCTACCGGCGGGTTCGCGTCGCGACGCTACCCTGGTACCCATGGCACTCCTCGATGCGTTCAAGCAACAGGTGTTGAGCCTCGGCAGAAGTGAGGCCCGCTCGAAAGCGCGCCCACTGCTTGTCGACGACGAGACCTTCGAACGGTCCGCCGCCGGGCTCGACCGTCGGACTTCGGAGAGCTTCGTGATGTTCTGGCTGCTGTCCGACCGCGCGCTCTACATCGTCGCCGGAGGTGCCGACGGCGACTGGGCGTTCCGCATTCCGTACGACTGTGTCGATGAGGTGGCGCTCGATTTCGATGAGAACGCCCAGACGCTGCCCTGGTATATCCGCATCGCCCTCGATGCGGAGACAGACGGCGTGGTCACCACCCTCGGGGAGTCGATCAATCCCGGCAAGCCGCTTGCGGCACCGTTCCCCCGGACCGTCGACGACGAGGAGTACGAGCGCCTGGCGAGAGGCGAGATCGTTCCCCTCGCCGGGTTCGCCGCCGTGCCTCAGAAGTTTCGTTCCGCCCTCTCGCTCCAACTCGCCGCCGCGGGAGCAACGCTGCACCTCCTTGGTGAAGACCGCGCCGAGGCACAGCGGAAGCTGAGAGCGCGGATGCAGAAGGTGAAGCGCGGCGGAAGTGGGCGAGCAGCGGAGTAGCTCGCAGCTTGAGTCTCAAACTGGTGCGAACTTCGCCGTGAAGTGTCTCAGCCACGGGGCTTGTTCCACGATCTCATAGCCGCGGATGTCGGCGGCACCGGCGGCGACATCGATCACCACTTCCGCGACGTAGTCGATGTGGCTCTGGGTGTAGGTGCGGCGGGGGATTGCCAGGCGGACGAGTTCCATCGGCGCCGGCTGGTCGGGGGCTCCGTCGGGTCCGGGACGGCCGAACATGACCGTCCCGATCTCGACGCCGCGCACGCCGCCGTTGCGATACAGCTCAACGGCGAGCGCCTGCGCCGGGTACCGGTGGGGGGGAATATGGGGGAGCAACGCCTTCGCGTCGAGATAGACCGCATGGCCGCCGGCCGGTAGCACGATCGGAACCCCGGCGTCAACGACCCGATCGGCAAGGTACTCGGTCGATCGAATCCGGTAGCGGAGATAGTCCTCGTCGACGACCTCCTCCAAGCCCTGTGCGAGCGCCTCGAGGTCGTATCCGGCGAGCCCGCCGTACGTCGGGAACCCTTCGGTCAGGATCAGGAGGTTCCTCGCCTGGAGGGATAGCTGGCGGTTGTTCAGGGCGAGGAACCCGCCGATGTTCACCAGGCCGTCCTTCTTGGCCGACATGGTGCAGCCGTCGGCGAGAGAGAACATCTCCTGGGCGATCTCCTTCGGTGTCCGGTCCTCGTAGCCGGGCTCCCTCAGCTTGATGAACCATGCATTCTCCGCGAATCGGCAGGCGTCGAGGAACATCGGGATGCCGTACATGTCGCATACGGCGCGCACGTCCCGCAAGTTCTGCATCGAGACCGGCTGGCCGCCGCCGGAGTTGTTCGTGACCGTCATCATCACGAGCGGGATCCGTTCGACACCGATGTCCCTGATCGTCGCCTTCAGAGCGTCGACGTCCATGTTGCCCTTGAACGGCAGGATCTCCGACGGGCTGGACGGTTCGACGAGATCGAGCGCCTCGCCGCCCTGATACTCGACGTTCGCCCGCGTCGTGTCGAAGTGGGTGTTGTTGGGGACGACATCGCCTTCGGCAACCATCACGGTGAACAAGATCTTCTCGGCGGCGCGTCCCTGATGGGTGGGGATGACCTCGGAGTAGCCGGTGAGGTCCTTCACCGCGTGCTCAAACCGGTAGAAGCTTCTGCTCCCCGCGTACGATTCGTCGCCCCGCATCATGCCGGCCCACTGTTCTGATGACATGGCGCCGGTCCCCGAGTCGGTGAGCAGGTCGATGATCACCTCGTCGGCGTGGAGTCCGAAGAGGTTGTAGCCGGCGCGTTGAAGGGCGGCTTCGCGCTCTTCGATTGTCGGCAGGTCGATGGCTTGTACGGTGTGAATCCGGAATGGCTCGATGATGGTGCGGTACGGCATGGCATCCTTTCGATCGCCGTCGTGATTCTCGCAGGCGCGTGCGGCGTCCGGGTAGGTAGGCTGCCATGTCATGGAACTCCTTGGCGATCTCGACGTCCATCTCTTCAACGAAGGCACGCAGACTCGCGTATACGACCACCTCGGTGCGCAGATGCTTCCGGATGGGGGCGCCCACTTCGCCGTGTGGGCGCCGAGCGCCCGCGAAGTCTCCGTCGTCGGCGATTTCAACGGCTGGGACGTGACGGCGAATCCGATGTTCCCGACCGGGTCCGGCATCTGGAAGGCCCATGTTCCGACGGTTCACCAGGGCAACACGTACAAGTACGTGATCACAACCGGAGCCGGCAACAGGATCGAGAAGGCCGACCCGGTTGCATTCCTTGCCGAGGTGCCTCCGAAGAGCGCCTCGGTGGTATGGAACCTCGACTATGAGTGGGGCGACGAATCATGGATGACGACGCGGGGATCCCGTCAGGCGCACGATGCTCCGATCGCCATCTACGAACTGCATTCCGGATCGTGGCAGCGCGGCGCGAACGGGGACTCCTACTCCTATCGCGAGCTTGCCGAGCCGTTGAGCGACTACATGATCGAGATGGGCTACACCCACGTCGAGTTCATGCCGCTGGCCGAGCATCCGTACTACCCGTCGTGGGGCTACCAGGTGACCGGCTACTTCTCACCGACCAGTCGATTCGGTACTCCGCAGGAACTCATGTATCTGATCGATCACCTGCATCAGGCCGGGATCGGTGTGATCATCGACTGGGTCCCATCCCACTTCGCCACCGATGGCCATGGTCTCTCCGGCTTCGACGGCACGGCGCTCTACGAACATGCCGATCCGCGACAAGGGTTCCACCCCGACTGGGGCAGCTTCATCTTCAACTACGGCAGGAACGAGGTGCGATCGTTCCTCGTCTCGTCGGCCAATTTCTGGCTCGACAAGTACCACGCTGATGGCTTGCGCGTAGACGGCGTCGCCTCCATGCTGTATCGCGACTACTCCCGCGAAGATGGCGAGTGGGAGCCGAATGCACTGGGTGGCAACGAGAACCTCGATGCGATATCGCTGCTCAAGCAGGTGAACAGCGTGGCCTACGGCGAGCATCCCGGCATCGCAATGATCGCCGAGGAGTCAACCGCATTCCCCGGCGTCTCCCGTCCAGTTGATGCAGGCGGGCTCGGCTTTGGATACAAGTGGGATATGGGGTGGATGCACGACACGCTCGAGTACTTCGCTCACGAACCGGTCCATCGCTCGTTCCATCAGAACGACCTGACATTCAGGATGCTGTACGCCTACGACGAGAACTTCATCCTTGCGCTGTCGCATGACGAAGTCGTTCACGGCAAGGGATCTCTCATCAACAAGATGCCGGGCGATGAGTGGCAGCAGTTTGCCAACCTACGCGCTCTCTACGGATACCAGTACGCCCTCCCCGCCAAGAAGTGCGTGTTCATGGGTGGCGAGTTCGCGCAACGCTCGGAGTGGTCGGTGGATCGCCAGCTCGAGTGGTTCGTTCTCGAACACGACAATCACGCCGGAATGCAGCGGTGGGTCAAGGATCTCAACGCCGTCTACCGAGCGGAACCGGCCCTCTTCGTGGACGACTACGACCCCCAAGGCTTCGAGTGGATCGACGCCGGCGATGCCGGGGCGAGCGTCTTCAGCCTCCTTCGCAAGGGAGGCGGTCGGCCCGTGCTCGCGGTCATGAACCTCACGCCGGTGACACGACCCGGCTACCGGATCGGCGTGCCCATCGCCGGCATGTGGGAAGTACTGCTCAACAGCGACGACGAGGTCTACTGGGGTTCGGGCGCCGGATCTCGCGGAACCATCGCAGCGGCCGAAGCGCCGATGCACGGACGGGCGCACTCCCTATCGCTCGATCTACCCCCGCTCGGCGCGGTGTTTGCCGCTCCCGCCGGGTAGAGATCTCATCTCCGCGGTTTGGTCTCCCAGACCCGCCCCAATCCGCTTCGGCCCTCCGGCCTTCCGCCCGGATGCTTGCGCCTCCTCCACTTCGGGGGGAGGCGCAACCCGGGTCAGTGGCGCTCAGCGCGACGGGGGGCGACGGCCGGGACGATGACTTCGACGTTGTGCGATCCGCAATCAACGCACCGGTAGGTGACATCGGTTCCTGCTCCGGCGACCGCTGCCGCGAGTTGGCTACCGCAGACCCGGCAGGCTTCGAGCGATCGGTGCTGGTTCGTGCCACAGGTCGGGCAGTCGACCCACTCCTCGTCGGGGAATTCGGTGCGACCCCAGTTCGCCTTTGTGATGACGAACTCCTCTTCCGTGCGCTTCACTGGGAACGGCGGCGGCGCCGGTTCGAGCGGCGCGAGCTCGGCCGCCCGTCCGTTCTCCGGTATCGCCGACCCGTCGATGTCCAGCGTGTAGAGGGCGATGCCCTGAGCCTCGGCGATGCTGATCGCTCCCGGCGTGAACCCGGCGGTCGAGAAGATCAAGCGTGCTCGGCGATCGGGTTCCGAGGCGAGTACGGCGAGCACGGTCCGCTGGTTGAGTTCGTGGTCGGGGATGCGTACGAACGCGACCATACCTTCTGAGCGAAGTTCCACGCTCTGGGCCCCCCGTTCGGCGATCTCGACCGGTGGTTCTCCTGCGTGGAACATCCACAGGTATGCCGCTTGGTAGGCCTGATCGAGTGTGAGCGGAGGAACCGATGTTTGGCGCATCGCTCGGCCTTTCCAGAGTACGTACCGACTCTGTATCGGCAGATCAGGTCGATTCCTCAAGGGCAGAACGCGGAATCGAGTGCTCCCAGTCGGCGAGAAGCGTCCGAAGAGCCGCCACGAACGCCAGCGGCTGGTCGAGGATGAGGTGGTGGTGGGCCTCGGGGATGGAAACGAACGGCACGTTGCGGCCCGTCAACTCATACATGTACGCCGCCGTGTCGTCGGGGACGATCGTGCTGTACTCGCCGCGGAAGAGCGCAAGCCTGCAACGGACCGAGGTGAACTGGTCCCGGAACGAGACGAGTGTCTGCTCGAACAAGTGCGGATCGAACTTCCACGTCCAACCGGACTCCGTCTCGTGGACGGAGAGACCGCCGACGTGGTCGACAACGTAGGCGTTCTCGCACGGCTGTGACGGCACGAGCCGGAAGTGCTCCAGCGCCGTCGCCTTGTCCGGGTAGGTACCCGGTGAGCGAAACGCCCGTCCTCGCGCTCCCTCGCTCGATTCCGGATCGGGCCGCCGCACCGGCGTGTCCACGACGACCGCTCCCGCGAGCCGTTCCCCGTGGGCGGAGGCGAGCTCGAGCGTGATGCCGCCACCGAGCGAGTGTCCGACCACGACGGGTGGCCCCGGGAATCCCGCTGCGTCGGCGACGGCGAGTACTTCACTTGCCCAAAGGCCGTGGTCGTAGTGATCTCGCCGTCCACTATCGCCATGACCGGACAAGTCGATGGCGATCGCGTGCCAGTCCGCGGTGAACATCGGGGCGATGAACGACCACCAGTGGGCGTGCGCCGCACCGCCGTGAACGAACACCAATCCGGGGCGCCCGCGTTCGCCCCAATCGAGGTAGTGAACGTCCGTTCCCTCGACGGAGATCCGGTGGTCCTTGTATGGCGTTTCGATGGCACGTGCGAACCACGCCGGAGCGGCGGACTCAGCCATCGAAGACCTCATGCGGAAGCGTGAACCAACGTAGGTGTTCGAAGTCTTCGTTGAACACCTCAACCGACGTCTCGGGGTCAGCCGGGAGGGCATCGTCGAGAATCGACCGTGCTACGGCAAGGTAGTCGGAGAGAACGTGGTCGGCGTCCCGGCTCGGTCGGTGGTCGAACGTCATCGCACCGGTCGAGTAGTCGACGTCGCTCAGGCTCAGCGGGGCTTCGCCTCGGCCTTCACGATGCTCCCAGAGACCGGTCTCGGCCTCGAACCGGTAGTAGGGGAGCAGACGCCACCCTTCGCTTGCGATCATGCGAACGGCGTCGACGATGAAGTCGAACACGGCTTCCGAGATGAAGTAGTTGAAGTTGACCCGAACCCAGCCGGGCTTGATCCCCTCACAGCCGCGCGTGATCTCACGCTCGAACTCGCCCGACGTGTCGAGGTCGATTCCGAGCAGACGGTGGCCGTAGGGTCCGGCGCACGAACAGCCGCCCCTGGACTGAATCCCGAAGAGGTCGTTGAGCAATGCGACGACGTAGTTGTGGTGGAGGTAGCGGTCGTCGTGACGAATCACGAATGACACGATCGAGAGGCGCTCGGCGGTGGGGTTGCCGAGGAGCTTGATGTTCGGATCCCTGCTCCACGAGGCGATGGCTCGCTTGATGAACGATTCCTCGAGTTCCCTGATCCGTTCGGAGCCGACGGCCCGCTTGAGCTGGAAGACGAGGCCGGCCCGGATCGCTTCGACGATTGCCGGTGTGCCGCCTTCCTCGCGAGTTTCGATGTCGTCGAGGTAGCGGTGATCGTTCGGGTTGACGAACGCGACGGTACCGCCGCCGGGTACCGCAGGTACGCGGTTGGTGAACAGCTCCTTGCGCGCCACCAGCACGCCCGGCGTGCCCGGTCCGCCGATCATCTTGTGCGGGGAGAAGAACACGGCGTCCTTGTACGCGGCGCGGTCGTCCTCAGGGTTCATGTCGATCGACACATACGGTGCCGCCGCGGCGAAGTCCCAGAACGAGAGGGCATCGTGTTCGTGCAAGAGGCGGGCGACGGCCCGGGTGTCGGTGATGATCCCGGTGACGTTGGATGCCGCGGAGAAGCTCCCGATCTTCAGCGGCCGGTCCCGGTACTCCTCGAGGGCTTGCTCCAACTGGGTGAGGTCGATATGGCCGTCGGCGTCCTCCTCGATTCTCACGACGTCGGCGATCGATTCCCTCCATGGGAGCTCGTTCGAGTGGTGCTCGAACGGCCCGATGAAGACCACCGGGCGTTCGGACGCCGGGATGTGGTCGGACAGGTGATATTGCTCCTCGAGCCTGCACGGGATTCGGAGGCCGAGGACCGAGACCAGCCGATCGATGGCCCCGGTTGCTCCGGATCCGGCGAACACGACCGCATGATCGTCGCCGGCGTTCACGCAGCATCGGATCATCTCTCGCGCCTCCTCGCGGAAGCGCGTCGTCTGCAGTCCGGTGCCGGACGACTCGGTGTGGGTGTTGGCGTAGAGCGGAAGCACGACCTCGCGCAGGTAGTCCTCGATGAACGAGAGCGACCGGCCCGACGCGGTGTAGTCCGCATACGTCACCCGTCGTCGGCCGAACGGCCCGGGCACGGTGTAGTCCGAACCGATGACGGAGGCGCGAATGGTCTCGACCAGATCCATGGTCTGAACAGTAGAGCGACGAGCCAAGAAGCGAGATCCAAGCCCTGCGATCCCGATCGAGCCGGCAGCCCGCAGCCGGGCCCGGCGCGATGCAGGAGGTGATCGATCCAATGATCACCGACGGTCCCTACCGGACCGCATACCTGTTCGTCTACGGCATCAATCTCCTCAACTCGATCCCGAAGCTCCGATTGCAGATCCGCAACCCGCAGTTCGCAGTCCGAATCAACGAGAAGGAGGGGAGTGGCGATTGGAGCTCCCCTCCTTCCCGTGCTGAGCTAGGCGGCGGGGCGGCAGACCTTGCACGCCCGATAGCCGTCGGCGTGAGCGGCCGCTTCGGAGCGAAACTCGACCCGGTGGACGTCGGTGATCCGCCTCGCGTGCTGGCACGTCGGGTAGCAGTAGATGCCGGTGGTATCGCTACCGACGAGCCGCACCCCGCGCTGGGCGGTCGTCTCAATGGCGTCGGGGTCGAGGCCTTCGTGCTCGAGCAACGCCCGCTTCATCGGTGAGCCATAGGCGTAGTTTCCGATCCGACCGTCGGTCCGGACCACCCGATGACAGGGTATGAGGACGGGGACCGGGTTGCGGCCGAGGGCCGTTCCAACTGCCCGGACGGCTCCGGGGCTCCCGATCTCCCTGGCGATCCATCCGTACGGGCGGATCTCGCCGGGAGGGATCTCGGCGCACTTCTCGAGGACTCTGCGCTGGAATGCGCCGATGGACGAGAGGTCGATCGGGAGCTTCCCGAGTCGGCCGGTCTGGATCGTCCGGTCGAGGTGCCGTGCCAGCGATGGCGGTGGTGCATCCACATAGAACGCATCACGCGGATGCCGGGACTCGAAGTCCTCGTGGGTCCCAACCGCGTCGGTTGGGACGAAGGCAGTGATCCCGCGTCCGTTCCATGCCACGTAGGCGGGCCCGGTCGGGCCCTCGATCTCGGTGAACTCGTCAGCGAGGTCGGTGCCGCGCATCACGCTCTGAAGGAGATCGGTCGGCGCGCTGCGGCGGAGCGTTGAGAGTTCTTCTGTGATTGCTTCGTAGCTGGTCATCGGGTCTCCTCTTCGATCAGTATCCGCAGTCTGGTGAGGCCCCGCTTCACGTCGGAGCGGGTGGTGCTCTCCGCCCTTCCGGTCGACTCGGCGACTTCCGCGTACGGCAACCCGACAACGTGGTGGAGAACGACCGCCGTCCGCTGTGGTTCCGGCAGCGCCGCCAGTCGATGCCGCCATTCCTCGAGACAGGCGTTTTCGACGGCCGCGGTGGAGGCGTCCTCGAACGTCGCGGCGTGGTCGGCGATGAGGGGGGCCTCGGGATGGCGGGCCTTGGTCCGGGACCGGTTTCGGCAGAGGTTGAGGGCGATGGTCCAGACCCAAGGTCGGAGCTGCAGGCTGAGGATCCGCTCGTTGTCGTAGCTGCCGAGGGCCCGATACGCGCGGATGAACGTCTCCTGGGTCACATCCTCGGCGTCGTGGCGGTTTCGAGTGAACTGGATCACGCCGGAGAAGATGCCGTCCTGCAGGGTTCGCACCAGGTCGGGGAAGGCGCCATCCCGATCGGCGGCGAGGCGTCGTGGCAGGCGGTCGAGGGTCGTGGTCATCTCGAGGTGAAGAACCCCGCAGGTGGACGCTGCGTTGCACTCACGATTCTGCGAGGAGTTCCGAGAGGAGGATCAGGACGTGGCGGTCGATCTCATCCCGGATCGGGCGCACGTCCTCGGGCGGGAGGTCGGCCGGGTCGGGCGCCTCCCAGCCCAGGTAGCGCTTGCCCGGGTAGATCGGGCACCCATCCCCGCATCCCATGGTGACCGCCACGTCGGACTCCTTGACGAGGTGATCGGTCAACCGTTGTGGCTGCTCACCGCTGCGGTCGATGCCGAGTTCCGCCATCACGGCCACCGCCGAAGGATTGACGTGGTTGCCTGGCGCTGACCCGGTGCTGCGTACCTCCACCCGCCCGGCCCGCGATACGCGAGCAGCCCCGCCGCCATGTGCGACCGCCCGGCATTGTGGACACAGACGAAGGGGACGGTTGGTTGTGCCATGGGAACTCCCCGATCGGCTGCGCCTGCGGCGAGAGTAGGCGAGTAGTCCGCGATCCGGCACCTGTTGTCCATTTCCTTCCCCTTGGGGAAGGAATCCTTCGGCTGGGGGACGACCAGTGACCGGTGACTCTCGGCTACCTTCCACCCCATGGATCGGTCTACACGGAACGGGGTCGCGTTCGCGCTGCTTGCTGCCGTCTTCTGGGGCTTCAGCGGGGCGATTGCGGCCGACGCGTTCGCCGCGGTGTCACCGGCCCGTGTCGCCGAGGTGAGGGCGCTGGTGACGTCGCTGGTCTTCGTACCGTTCGCGCTCTATCGGGGAGCGCTCGCTCCGAGGGGCGGACTGGCCTGGTTCGCAATGCTGGGGGTCAACCTCGCCATCGTCAACGTGACGTTCTACTGGGCGATCGACCGGCTCGGTGTAGGGCCGGGTGCGACCATTCAGTTCCTCGCTCCGATCTTCGTGCTCATGTGGATGGTTGTCGTCCAGAAGCGGAGTGTGTCTCCGACCGTGTGGGTTGCCGCCGTGGTCGCCGTGACCGGCGTCTTCTTCATTACCGAAGCGTGGAACCTCGAGGGCGGCGACTGGATCGGCGTGGCGTGGGGACTCGTGTCGGCGGTCGCCTTCGCCTCGTATCTCATCTATGGCGAGTTCCTGGGGCGGCGCTACCCGTCGATTACGATCGTCACCTGGGGCTTCATCTTCGCCTCGGCGATCTGGCTCGTCGTACAGCCGCTCTGGACGTTCCCGTCCGACCTCTCGACCAAGGTATGGGCGGAACTGATCTGGGTGGGGATTGCGGGAACGGCGATTCCGTTCCTCTTCGGGTTCTCCGCCCTTCGCCGGGCGGCATCGGGAATCGTTGGCGTCATCTCCACGACCGAGCCGGTGTTCGCCGCTGCCGCGGCCTGGATTCTGCTCGGCCAGTACCTCAGCGTGATCCAGATTGTGGGCGGTGCGATGGTGATCGGCGCCGCCGCCGCGATCCAGCGATGGGGGACCGCCGACGTGGAAGGGCCGCTCGAGCCGGCGAGGTAGGCCCTGTCTGCCTGGTAGCGTCGTCGCTATGAGAGTCATGAGACGCATCATCTTCGGCGTTCTGCTCGTGAATGTCCTCCTCGTTGCCGCCGCCCTCGTGGCGAAGCGAATGCTGCCGGCGTACGGTGACGACGACTCCGACGTCTTCGCAGCGGTGGCTGCGATGGACGGTGCCGAGATCGTCAACCGATCTGATTCGTTCCGTGCTGGATCGGGAACGGCGGTGATGGGTGGGATGACGATCGACTTGACCGAAGCTGATTTCGCAAACTCGGCGACCCTCGAACTGACGGCGGTCGCCGGCGGGATCGACGTCACCGTGCCCGACAACTGGCGCGTCGAGATGACGTCTTCTCTGTTCGCCGGTGGCGTCGAGAACTTCACCGATCCCGACGCCGCCGCCGTCGATGCCCCCTTGCTCGTTGTCGATGCTCGCGCATACTTCGGCGGGATTGCGGTTCGCACCGCCTCCTGACGGCTCAGTCGCCAGGATCGCCTGAGGTCGCGTCCAACGGCCCCATCGACGCGTTGACCACGCCCACGAACGCTCTGATTGCCGTCGAGCGACCCCCGTCGGCGAGCAGTCGGTTGAGCGTCGATCGGGCCTCGTCGGTCCTTCCGACATTCCGGAGGGCGACGGCGCGATATGCCAGGATCATGGCGGTGACGTCGTCGGCATTGACTGTGGCATCGCTGATCTGGATGGTCTCTGCGAATCTCCCCACAGCGTTGAGGAGTTCCACGAGCGATAGAACGACGTGGGTCGTCCGCTCGACCGCGTTGAGAGTCTCAATAGCCCCGTCGTGGTCGTTCGCCTCCTGGCGGAGTTCGGCGACCGTGAGGGCGACGACGACCCGCATGATGGGGAGTTCGACGGCAACTCCGGGAGCGATCGGAACACCCACGCCGGCGGTTGGGAGGTACTTCCTGATGAACGGGTCGTTCTTCGGTTCGTAGCCGGACGCGACCGAACGCTGCAGGAGTTCGGCTGCGTACGTGCGCCGCACCGACAGCGAGAGAAGCCCCGCGAGGACATCCGCCGTGTTCCGGTAGTGCGGGTGCTGGCCGGCCGTCAGGTCGATCGCGTGCGGGTCACCGGTCAGCAGGGCGGCACGCATGGCCTTCTCTCCCGACTTCGCGAACCAGCCTGGCTCGACTTCTGCGGCAAGCTCCGCGTACTCGTCTGGACCAGGGAACTCCCACGTGACATCGTCCCACGCGAGGGGATGCTCGCCACCGGTGCGGAACCCGAACACGTTCGTCGCCGGGTCATACCACCACTTGCCGTCGCTGTAGACCATCGCGTGGCGGCGTCTTCGAACACTCGCGCCGAACGACCAGGACATGGGACCTCGCATTCCCGAGCAGGTTCGCCGCACCCTATCGCGCGACGAACCGGTAGCCTCCGATCATGGCCGTGGATCTCGCAGGCACCGTCACCTACCTCAAGGACCATGCTGTCGAGCATGGTTTTCACGTTCACGACGAGCGCCACTTCGTGGAGACCTACACACTCCGGCAGGCATGGGAGGTCGACCTTCACCCGGCGGAAGCGTGTGAGGGCCCGCTCGACCTCCACATGGCGATCGACCTCGACCCGCGCGTGGTGCTGGACCTCGAGGACCTTCTCACGGATTCACCGGATACACCCGACGACCCCGACGGACGCTTTGCAACCCCGTTCATCTTCAATTGGGGGCTCCCCCCGTTGAAGAATCCTCCAGACCTGATCGTGCTCTCTGCCGAACTCGCCGGGATCGGCGGTATCGACCTGCCTATCGAGGTTTCGGCCGTGGACAGCTTTGGAGCGCTTTCCGACGGTGAGGAGCGCCGCCTCTCGGTCGTTGCAGCGGTCGATCTGTCGATCGTCGATCTCATGTTCCGACAGGACAGCCTCTGTGAAACGCTCGACCGCGTTCACGCCGTCAGCATGTACGTCGTGGAGCAGGCTCCCGATTGGATCGGCTAGCTCTTCGACGGCTCTGACGCGTCCGCCGCCGGCCGGACTTCTGCTGCGGTTCCGTCGTTGGGGGGGCCCTTCGCTGAGCCGTTTTCGGTGTGCTCGTTGACCCACTTCGTGATTGGAGCATTCATCTCGGCCGGACGCTCGCCCCAGTCGTAGACGACGACCGTGCCGGCCGCCGCATCGTGAAGCGCCCGGCGCGTTGGGCTGGTGAATATGCCGAGGAATCCAAGACCGAAGACGAGGAACGAGACGGGGAAGGTCAGCGTCCGGATGAGTGCGTTCTTGCCGGGAATCGTGGTGCCCTGCCGGTTCACGACACCGATGCCGACGATTCCCATGCCGGGGGTTCGGCCGGCGAGGCCGAACCCAACCCAGAAGTAGGTGAATGCCCACGCAACGAAGAGGGCGACCCCAATGAAGGTCTGGCGCCATGCCGTGTCGACGTCGACATGGAAGATGTACTGCAGGACGAATCCGATCCCAAACAGAAACAGGATGAAAGAGAACCAGATGAAGGCCGAGTCGAGAATGAAGGCCGCCAGTCGCGAGACCGGACCCGCGTAGTGACCGGTTACCTGGGCTCGCCCGCCTGCGTCGATGCCGACCGTTCCATCGTGCAGGGGCGGGGCGATCGGACGGGCTTGTGGGTCCCGCCCGATGAGCCTGTACGTGAATCGACCAATGATCTCGTCGAGGGAGACGAACTGCCTCCGGACCGTGTCCATTGCCGACCCTGCGAGTTCCCCGGTGCTCTCCCGAACGATCTCCGGGATACCGGCCCGGTCGGTGAGCGCCTTGACGTCGACACCATCCATCAGGTGGTTGACGTCGATCCGGTCCATCAGGTGGTTCACATCCACCCGGTCGAGGAGTTCGTTGACGTCGACGCGGTCCATCAGGTGGTTGACGTCGACCCGGTCGAGGAGCGCATCAACGTCGACCCGGTCCATCAACTCGTTGATGTCGACCCGGTCGAGGAGTTCGTTGATATCAACGCGCTCCATCAGTGCGTTTACGTCGATCTGTTCGACGATCCTCTCTGGGTCGACGATGTCGACGACCGCACCCGTCACCCCGGACGAGATCCGGCTGAACAGTCCTTCCCGTTTCTCGCGTTCGCCGTCCCGCGAGGCCGCTGCGGCAACAATCAGAACCAGCAACGGGATCTGTCGATCAAGCATGCGGCGACGATATCACGCCACGCCGCCCGCAACCGTGAGGAGGGCCGATGGTGGGATCACCGACCCCCCTCTGGTTGAACCGTCTGGGCGTTGTCTACTCGTAGGCAATGGCGTTCAGGATGTTCAGCTTGGCGGCCCGGCGGGCCGGAACAATGGCAGCGAGCAGACCCGCTACCACGCCGAAAACCACCAAGCCGGCGATCTGGATTGCCGGGATCGAGAGCACGTTGATGCCCTGTGACTTCAATGCCGCCGTGACCACGACCCCAAAGAACAGGCCGACGACAATTCCAAGAACTGCTCCGATGACGGCGACCATGATCGATTCCCAACGGATCATGCGTCGCGTCTGAGACCGGGTCATGCCGACGGCCCGCAAGAGACCGATCTCGCGGGTCCGCTCATAGATTGACAGGCTCAGCGTGTTCATGATCCCGAACAAGGCAATGATCACTGCCAGGATCAGAAGTGCGTTGAACATCACAAGCAGCGAGTCGACTTGGGCTTCCTGAGATTTCCGATACTCGGCTTGATTGCGCACGGTGACGTTCCCGTACTCCGCGGCCGCTTCCTCGACGACGGCTCTGGTCGCCTCTGGTGAGGCCCCTTCCGCTCCGGCGACGGCGACCGCGAAGTCGGTGTCGGTACCGAATCCGGAGAAGTTCGCCTCATAGAACTCGAGACCGACCAGGAAGTTGGACTGAACAACATTCTGCTCGCCGTAGATGCCGACGATCTCGACCTCCTGCAGGCCAGTGGCCGCGAATCCCATCGGTATGGTGTCACCCACGACCCAGCCCTCCTCGGAGGCAACGTCTTCGTGTACGAAGACCCCGCCGGCAACAAGCGCAGTGATGCTGCCACTTTGTACGTCGAGGAAGATGGTTTGGTCGACCGTCTCAGCCTCGATTCCCATGACGAAATCTTCCGTGCCATTGCGATCCCAGAAGCCCATTCTCAGCGAAGTTGTAGCTTCGATCTCCTCCTGCCCCTTCAGGTCCTCGGCCAATGAAGGGCTGAAACCCCCGGCGAAGCCGTCGACGGTGATGACGTAGTCGGCACGGAGCCCCGCCTCGATCGAATCGCTGACCGAAGCTTTGATCGAAGCGCCGAGGATGAAGAAGAACGCCACGAGCGCAAGGCCAATCATGAGCGCCGACGCCGTGGTCGCCGTTCGGCGTGGTTTCCGTACGGCATTGGCGATGGCGAGAGTGCCGGTCAGATTGTCGATCTTCGGTAGCGGCCATCCGATGAAACGCGCCAGGGACGGCACGACCAGCGAGCTCAGCAGGCTGACCGCCAGGAAGACGACCAACGCCCCGATGCCGACGGCCGTCAACTCGTTGAGCGGGCCAAGGTCGATGACGTCACCGAACAGCCCCGCGACGATCAGGCCCACACCGATGACGAGCAGGATCGACCCGAATATCGTGCGCCTCCGGTCGGACATTCGCAGCCGCACGTCGACATCTTGGAGCGCCGCAACGGGAGGGATCCGTGCTGCGCGAATGGCCGGAAGGATCGCAGCGATGAGCGTCACCCCGACTCCCACAATGAAGCCGACGATGATCGTGCGTGGCGCCAGCGACGCCGACGTCGACGGCAGATCAAAGCCGATTGCTGCCATGCCCCCGGTGAGCAGGGCAGAGATCACGAATCCCAGCGCGATGCCGAGCACGGACGCAAAGATCCCGACAATGAGGGCTTCGATCGCAACCATCCATACCACCTGGCCGCCGGTCGCTCCGACGGCGCGCATCAGAGCCAGTTCACGCTGGCGCTGCCGAACGATGATCCGGAAGGTGTTCTGAATGATGAACGCGGCCACGAACACCGCGACTGCGGCGAATACGAGGAGCGCGGTGTTGAGGAAACCGAGGCTCTCCTGAAGGGCCTCGGCCTGCGCTTCTGCTTCGTCTGCAGAGACGACCGCCTCAACCCCGTCGGGCAGCGCGAGAGCGATGTTGTTGCGCAAGAGCTCCGGGCTGACACCCTCCTCGCCGATGACCGCGATTCCGCTGTACAAACCTTCGAGGCCGAATAGTGTCTGGGCGGTCTCGAGGTCGAACACGGCCACCGTTGCCCCCGCGATGTTGTCTGCCTCTCCGAATCCGACGATGCCGACCAGGTCATACTCAGCGACCCCGCCGACCGTTTGCACTTGGATGACCGTGCCGACAGAGAGTCCGTTGTCACCGGCCGTCTTGGCATCGATGACGACTTCGGTTGGTCCAGCGGGGGTCCTGCCCTCCCGAATCACGATGTTGCCCCTCAGGCGTTCGTCCTCCGTCGAGGAGGCCCCGATCGTGGGCGGCCCCATTGGGACGATTGCCTCCCCGCTACTGTCGTAGATCAAGGCGAAGCCGCCAGCAGATCCTTCAGCTGCGGCGACGCCCTGGACGCCCAGCACGGTGTCGAGTACGGACTCCTCGATCGGCGGAGGTCCGCCGAAGCCCACGTCGAACTCCGCCTCTGCCTGCACGATGACGTCTTGACCGGCGAACTGGTCGTCGAAGAGATCGGTGAAGGTCTGGTTGATGGTGTCCGTGAAGATGAACGTCCCGGCGATGAACGCGACGCCGATCATCACCGACATCGCGGTGAGCACGAGGCGCAGCTTGTGCGCGAATATGGTCTTGAGCGCGGTTCGAATCATGACGTTACCCGCCGAACTGCTTCATCCGGTCGATGACCATCTCGGGGGTCGGATCGTGCATCTCTCCTGCGATCCGCCCATCCTCGAGGTAGACGATGCGATCGGCGTAGCTGGCCGCAACCGGATCGTGGGTGACCATCACGATCGTCTGCCCAAATTCGCGCACCGCCCGGCGCATGAAGTCGAGCAACTCTGCTGCGGACTTGGAGTCGAGATTCCCACTCGGTTCGTCGGCAAAGATGATGTCGGGCCGCGACACGAGAGCACGCGCGGCGGCAACCCGTTGTTGCTGGCCGCCTGACAGTTCCGACGGTCGATGCTTGAGACGATCGCCGAGTCCGAGGATGCCGACAACCTGGTCGAACCAGGCGTCGTCCTCCTTTTCGCCGGCGATGAGAAGCGGGAGCAGGATGTTCTCTTTCGCTGACAGCGTCGGGACCAGGTTGAAGGATTGGAAGACGAATCCGACCTTCTGACGGCGCAGCAGCGTCAGGTTCTTGTCGTTGAGGGAGCCGAGGTCGGTGTCGCCGATGTACACCTGCCCGGAAGTGAGCTCATCGAGTCCGGCAATGCAATGCAGAAGCGTTGACTTCCCGCTGCCCGAGGGGCCCATGATGGCGGTGTAGCGACCCTTCTCGAACGCCTCTGAGACGCCGTCGAGCGCGCGCACCTCTGTGTCGCCCTCGCCGTAGATCTTGGTGCCGTCGCTGATACGCGCGGCGAGGTCCGTCGTTGGCTTGGTCTCGAGCATTGGATCCCCTTGAGGTTGCTGGTGGACGTGTCAAACCTACGCGCATTCTGTTGATCCTGCATCGGCCGTTCGGCGGGTTGTGGGTCATCCGATCGGATGAGGGAACCCTGAGATTGGGTCGGGGTGTCCGGCTCAGACCTCGGGGTTGTCTCCCGGACGGACCAGCCCGGATTCGTAGGCAACGACAACCGCCTGAACCCGGTCACGCAGGTCGAGCTTCGTGAGGATGTGCGACACGTGGGTCTTCACCGTCGCCTCCGAGACGTACAGGGCGTCGGCGATCTCGGCGTTCGAGTGACCGGCGGCGAGACTCCGGAGGACCTCTACTTCGCGCTCCGTCAGATCATGTATCCCGTCCGGTGGCGTGTCGGGTGTTGGCCGTGCGGCGAACTCCTCGATGAGTCGGCGGGTGACCGAAGGCGCAAGGAGCGCATCACCCCCGGCGACGACGTGGATGGCGTGGATCAGGTCGTCCGGTGGGGCGTCCTTGAGGAGGAACCCGCTCGCACCGGCCCGGATTGCCGCGTACACGTACTCGTCGAGGTCGAACGTGGTGAGGATGAGGACACTCGGATCGGGGTTCAGCCCTGCTCCGACCAGCTTCCGTGTCGCGTCGATGCCGTCCATGACCGGCATGCGCACATCCATGAGGATCACGTCGGGTCGAAGGCGTTTGCCCATCTCGACGGCTTCCTGGCCGTCGCCCGCCTCGCCGACAACACTCATGTCGGGCTCGGACTCGAGGATCATCCGCAGGCCGGATCGAATGAGTGCTTGGTCGTCGACGACGAGAATGCGGATAACCGTCACGCGCCGTCACACGGGATCGTGGCGGAGACACGGAAGCCTCCACCGGGTACGGGTTCGGCGGCGAACGTTCCTTGGAGCATCGCCGTCCGCTCGCGCATGCCGATCAGGCCGTGACCCGTGCCGGGTGCGCCATACGAACTCGAAGCCCCTCTGCCGTCGTCGCTGACGACGATCTCGATTGCTTCGGGTCGATAGGAGATCCTGACTACGGCGGTGACGCCGGGGCCCGCATGCTTCAGGGCGTTGGTGAGCGCCTCCTGGACGATGCGGTAGGCGTTCAGGTCCATGCCCGGCGGGATATCCCTCCGATCGCCGTCGATATCGACCATGACGTCCAGACCGGCTTCGCGCATCTGGTCGGCGAGAGCATCGAGTTGCTGAAGACCGGGCTGTGGCGACCGGCTCGCCGGTTCTTCGGTGCGCAGAACCCCGAGGAGGCGCCTGAGTTCGACGAGACCCTCATGGCCGGCACGTTCCGCCTCCGCTGCCGCCCTCGCGGCCTCTTCGTCGTCGGCCCCGATGAGCCGCCGGGCGGCGGCCGCCTGGATCGTTGCGACCGTCATTTCATGGGCGACTACGTCGTGCAGCTCTCGCGCGATCCTGGCTCGCTCCTGCTGGACCGCCTCTGCCTTGTCGAACTCGAGCTGCGATGTTCGTACGGCGAACTCCGCCTCGGTCTCCCGGCGTTCCCGTGACTCGAGTCCGAGGAGGAACGGGAAGCTGGTGAATATGAACACCACGAGCGGCGTTCCGAACGAGACCTGATCGGCAAAGACACCGGAGATCGTGAATGCCGTCATCAGCCCGATCGCGGTCCACCCGGTGATGAGCGCCCGGCGGCGGGGTAGCTCGGATCCGATCGCATGGAAGACGAAGAGCAGTCCAAAGATCGCGATCGTGGACGGGTAGTTCAGGTTCCGATCGAGGAAGAATCCGAGCGAGGCCACGACGAGTGCCATCGTCGGGAATCGGCGGCGGAATGCGACCGGGATGGTTTGGACGAGTATCAGCACGACCGCGAGGGCATCCGGCTCTCGCCAGCCCAGCGTTCTGATCGTGTCGAGATCGAGTCCGGCGAAGTCGACGAGGGAACCGATCGTCAGCGTCAGCGCGAGGAGGGCATCAACTGCCCAGGGCGGAATCCTTCTGGAGGCTGGTCACGGGGCGATGGTATCTGTTGGTCGGTATTCGCCACATCATCCGTATGGGGGATTTGGCCTCAGTCCGAAGAGTGACGCGAGCGGGCCGCTCTCGGTGCCCCACGCGGTAGGGTCCCGGGGCGTGGGCGACCCCGGGACCCTCGCAGTTCCGCCCGCGCCGGTACTACCGGGTCGCGAGCGTGGTCGTGACGACGCGACCGTCACGCAGTGAGATCTCGACGGTGTCGCCGCCACCAACCCTGCGAAGCGCCGTAATGAGTTCGTCCATCGCGCGGACCGCTGTTCCGTCGACGGCCGTGATCACGTCGCCGACCTGGATGCCGGCAGCCTCCGCTGCAGAGCCTGCTGATACGGTGCGGACGTCGACCCCCATCGGAGCCGAACCTCCGTCGGTGATCTGGTCGTAGGCCGTGTCACCACCGATCCCGAGCAAGGCGTGCGAGGCGGAGCCCGTTGCGATGATCTCGGACGTGACCCGCTTGACGATCTCGACCGGCGTGGCGAACCCGATGCCCTCGACGCCGATGCTGGACACACCCACCGCCGTAGTGATCCCGATCAGCTTGCCGTCGGCGTCAACCAGGGAACCACCGCTCGAACCACTCGTGATCGGAGCATCGGTCTGGAGCATGCCGTACAGCACCGTCTCGGGGCCGGTTTGGACCTCTCGCCCGAGTGCGGAGACGACGCCGACGGACAACGAGGGGCCGCCCTCGAGTCCGAGCGGGCTTCCGACGGCGATGGCCGGCGTACCGATTGTCAGACCGTCGGTCGAACCGAGGGTGATCGGAGCGAGGTCGTCGGCGGAAACCTTCAGTACGGCGAGGTCGGTGAGCGGATCGGTACCGATCAGGTCGGCTTCGTAGATGCGACCGTCGGAGAGGATGACTCGTGCTGCCGTTCCGCCTTCGACGACGTGATTGTTGGTCGCGATGTTCCCGGCAGCATCGAGCACCACACCTGAACCGGATCCAGAGATGGTGAACGTTCCGTTCGGCTCTGTTCCGACCTCAACTGTGACGATGCTTGGGATCACGGCAGCGCCGACGGCGGCGGTATCCGGGGCCACGGTCGCCGAGACCGGTTGAGCAGTCACGACCCGTTCCGGGCGTGCCTGCTCGATGATTACTGGTGGCCGCTCCTGCTGCATGGATGAGCCGATGAGCCCGCCGCCGAAGCCTGCAACGACGACGGCGAGGGCAACCGGTATGGCAAGCCAGCCCTTGCGCCGGCGTTGCGGCGCGGGAGGCGTTGGAGCGGCCGGCCGTATGCCGGAGCTGGTCGTCAGTGTGGAGTACGTTGGCCGATTGAGAGGTGGCGGGGCGTAGGTCATGATCATCCGTTCGTTGCGTGCTCGTTCATCTCACTATCAGGAACGAAACAGGGTGTCAGATGTTCCTGAGAAACGAATGAGAACTGACGAGAGACCGCGAACGGCGGTCAGGCGGTGAGCCGGGCCCGAATCGCGTTCGTGGCCTCGCCGACGAGGATGCCGAGCGCCGAGCCTCCGACAACATCGAGCGGGAGGTGCGCGCCGGCGTAGATACGGGTCACCCCGACCATGATCGCGAATGCCTGCAGGGCGACAGCTTCTTCCGCAGGTCGTCCGTCACCCATCACGGTCGCCAGCGTGCCGGCGACCGCCGCGTGTCCGGAGACGTAGCCGAGACTCCCGTCGGTCTGGGTGGCGAGCCGGAGGTTGGTGGAGCGATCGTGGTCGTACGGCCGGCCGCGCCCGACCACCTTCTTGAATCCCTTGGCCGTGAGCCAGGTGGCGAAACCGGCCGCCGCGAAGGCGAGCGACGGATCCGGCTCTCGTGTGCGCCAGAAGGACCAGCCTGCGAGAACAAACGGGGCGGAAAGACTTCCCGCCTGCATCGGGAGCCAGACCGCGGGCGCCAGCGCATCGGGGGCGTCGTTGACGAAGCGATAGATGCGGCGCTCCCAATCGGGGAGTCCTTGTCTGGCGACGACCGCCGAGCCGACCAGCGCGATCGCCGCTCCTCCGATGCGCAGTGCCTTGCCGGTGGTCATTGCGTTGCTCCCTCGTGGGGGTTCAGCGAGTCGCTACTCGGAGCCGGGCGGAGACGCTTGATCTTGTCGAGCGGTGGCATCGAATGCCCCGCCGTCTGCGCGATCTCTGTTCTGATCGGCTCCGCCACGTCGCTGTCGAGGAGCAGCTTCGTGGCGGCGAGTTCCTCGGGGCCGAAAGAGTCGAGTGGACGCCCATCGATTGTCCGTTGGGCCAGCAGCATCGAGTCGTCCTCGTCTCCGATCCGGCCGACCGCGACGAGCTTCGGAGTGCGAACGCCTGCGGCCGTAGCGCTGAGGGACAGCAGCGCCTCGTGCTCACCCGCCCGGCGCAGGCTGGAGAACGCCGGCTCGTCGCCGATGCTGGTGAACCGGAATCGGCGATACAGGCGAAAGAGGATGTCGGCGCTTCGTTCGTCCGTGCTGAGCGTCTTCACGAAGATTCGATCACCTTCAGCCGGCTTGACGAACTACGGGGTGGATCCCCGTGCGTCGACAATGGCGGCGTCGATCCGCACCGGCTCGATCCCCGAGCGCCGAAGTGTCTCGACAATCTGCAGCCCGCTGGCATGACGGCTCGGCGATCCGAACGCGAAGAGGACGCCCGCGCCGGCGGCCGCACCGAGGGAGAGTGCAAGGACGAGTTCGGCGGGAATGCTCGATCCGAGAACGAGACGGATGATGACCATCAGGCCCAGCGATGCCCAGGACACTCGTTGCTACCGGCGGCTCATCCACGGCGCCGCAGGAGCCGACGACTGCCGCGAGTACGACGGTTGCAGGGCGGCGAAGCTCGCGGCGCCATACGAAGGTGACGACCAGGATCGCCGGGAGCAGGAGGACGATCGCCGTGAGGACCAATTCTGCGATCTCGGCCCCGGCGCCCGACGGGTTCTCGAAGATCGTGTCGAGGTCGAGTCCGAGGCCGCCAAAGATGTCCGGGAAGACGATCACGGCGAAGAAGGTTCCAGTCGCCACGAGCATTGCGGTGACGAACCGCAGCGCATCGGTTGGCGAGCGAACGGCTGTCGTCCACTTCGGGAACCTTGATCTCCACGGATTGGCTCATGAGCCTCGACTCGCTGTGACGGGCTCACGATCCTACCGGCCGGTCATTCCTTCGCCGGATGCTTGGTCTCACTGCCCGCGGAGCCGTCCCACCGATCGACGGCGAGCGCGATGGTGAGGGCCATCGCCGCGCCCAGCGTGGCGCCGGCTACGACGTCGGTGAACCAATGGGCTCGCACGATCAGCCGACTTGCTGCCATCAGGGTGGCCCAGGACGCCGCTGCGACGAACCAATACCGGCGCTTCCTCGCGATCGGGGCGAACAGGAGGACAAGGCCTATCGCCACGACGGCTGCGGTTGTGGAATGCCCGGACGGAAAGGATGCACCGGTTGTGGGGACCAGGGAGTCGGGCGGCCGGGATCGGTCATAGAGGACCTTCGAGGTCCAGACGACGGCTTCCGTGAGGCCTACCGCGGCAGCCCAGAACACGAGGGAATGCCGCCGGCGACGGGTGTACAGCCAGATCCCCACCGCGATCTCAAATGGGACCATCACCCAGGCGCTGCCGATGTTGCGCAGGGCGTCTGCAACGTCAACGACGGGTTGCCACTGGAACTCGACGGAGGTCTCACAGAACCACTCATCGATCGGTTCCACAAGGCCACGCAGAGCTGGAACGGCAATCACGACGTAGACAGCGACGACGATCGACCACAACGCCAGGGCCCACCGGATCGTGGCCGACCGGTCGGCCACGAGTTCCGTCTCCGTATGCATCTGCGCACCATAAACGCCGTTACCGATCCAGCCACTGGTGCCGAGCGAGTAGCCGGTAGCTGAGTACGCCTCCTTCTGTCCCCCCGCCCCGAGGGTGGGGGGACGCGGATTGGCTTGGCGAGTCCGCAGGGGTGCTTCCACAATCTCTTCCCCACCTCGGGTCTTCTGTCACAGGCGTTTGATACGTTGCTCCTACGGATGCGAAGAGTCTCACCACCGATGTGCTCGAGCGATGCCTGCTTGACGACGAAGCTGTGATCGTTCAAGCCCCTGGTAGGCAGCGGGACCTGCACGGTCACGGGCTGAGGGTCCCGCTACCGCCTCCAAGTGCACCACAACACCCCCTCGTCCCAGGACGGCCGGACCGACCCGGAGAACCTATCAACCCTGTGCTGGGTCCACCGCCACTTCATGACCTACGGCCAAGGCTTCACCATCAACCCCAACAGGCCACCCCACACAAGACAACTCCTCCGCCCCCACATCCACACCGCACCCACCCGAACGCCCTGGCGAGCCACGTAACCAGTGGCCGAGTAGTCGGGATGTCGGGACGCCGAGCGACTTGTGGAACAACGACCCACCCGACATACTGCTGCTCGTCCCCGACACGGGGCCGTGAACGGCGGAGCCCTCCCTACGAGACCGCCGGTTGCGCCGGTGTCGCGACCGCCAGACGATACGAAGAAGAGCCGACCGATAATGCACGAGCGCACCATCTGGAGCCCGATTCGGGACATCACCGTCGGTGGCGTCAGAGTCATGTTCACGCTGCTAGCTGCTCCCCTGATGCGGGGCCGCTACAACAGGGCCGGCGCCACCGACGAAGAAGTCCGGCGGACCCTCCCCGGCGACGAACTCGTCCGCGAGCCCAAGCTCGGGTACACACGTGCCATCACCATCAAAGCACCCCCAACCGAAGTGTGGCCGTGGCTCGCCCAAATCGGTCAAGGCCGCGGGGGCTTGTACAGCTTCGACGCGCTCGAAAACCTGTTCGGCTGCGGAATACACAGCGTCGCCGAGGTCCTTCCCCAACACCAACACATCGCAGCCGGCGACATCGTCCGTTCCGGCCGCGACAGCTACCCATGTTGGATCGTGATGGACGCGGTACCTCCCCATCACCTCGTACTCCAAGGGGCTGGCACAGCGGCAGAGGTCGACGTGCCGGCCGTGGTCGACCGAGTCCCCGCCAAGGGCTACGTCGCTTCAACCTGGCAATGGGTGATCGAACCCGTGGCGAGCGGCCACACCCGACTGATCGTCCGCCAACGCAGCACGTACAGCCCCGGGCAATCCGTCCTCTGGCACATCGTTGAGCCAATCAACTACGTCATGGAGAACGAAATGCTCCGCGGCATCAAGCAACGCTCAGAGCATCCCACCGCGTGAACCGGCGGGGTTGTGTCTCCCCGAGGGCGTGCGTCAGCTGCAGCCGGTGGTGTCTCCGCACGTCAGACAGACGTAGCACGAGCCGCTTCGCACGGTCATGTGGCCGCACGTCGAGCAGGCGGGTGCGTCGCCCATCAGGTCACCGAGGGATGCCTCAGCGGCCGTAGTGGCGGCCGCCACCGCCGTACCGGGCCCGTCCGAGACGGCGACCGTGGCGCGAGCCGGCATGAGTTCCGGCATCGTGCTGGTGTCGTCGTCGACGAACTTCGCAGCAGCTACCTGTGCGTCGATGTCGCCCTCCATCGCGGCGTCGGTCAGGTCGAGCTGGGTGCCGGCGTCGACAGCGATGCCCTTTGGCGGCTCCGGCAGCTCGCCGGAGCGATCCGGAGGCACCTGGACGAGTTCGTCCCGGGCGAGGTACTCCACACCGAGGGCACGGAACACGTAGTCGATGATCGAGTTCGACATCTTGATGTTGGGGTGACCTTCGACGAAGCCACGCGGCTCGAAGGTCTGGAACGTGAACGTATCCACGAACTCCTCGAGCGGAACGCCGTACTGCAAGCCCTTCGAGACGGCGATGGCGAAGCAGCTCAGGACGCCGCGCAGAGTGGCGCCTTCCTTGGCGAGATCGATGAAGAGCTCACCAAGTGTGCCGTCCTCGTACTCGCCGGTCCGGAGGAACACCTTGTGCCCGCCGACGCGTGCCTCCTGCGTGAAGCCCATCCGGCGGGACGGCAGCAGGAATCGAGGCCGAGAGATGTCGTTGTAGGCCTCGGTCGGGGACAGGCCCGGACGGAACATTCCGGCGTGGATCATGACCTCGCGGATGATGGTCTCGGTGACCGCCTCCGATTCGTCCTCCCCGGCAACGTCGTCGGTCGTCGACTGGAGTGGTTGAGATGCCTTCGAGCCGTCGCGGTAGAGCGCCATTGCCTTCAGGCCGAGTTCCCACGAGAGCCGGTACGACTCTTCGATATCCTCGACCGTGACCTCGGATGGCATGTTGATGGTCTTGGAGATCGCACCCGAGATGAACGGCTGAGCGGCAGCCATCATCTTGATGTGACCGCTGTAGTCGATGAATCGCTCGCCGTATCGACCGTTGCGATTCGCCGTGTCGAAGACCGGGAGATGCTCATCGAGCAAGCCCGGCGCACCTTCGATCGTCTGACGCCCGCAGACATAGTCGTTGGCATCCCGGATCTGTCCATCGGTGAAGCCGAGTTCATGCAGCATCGAGAAGCCTGGTCCGTTGTACTGCCCGGGAGTGAACCCCAGGCTCTGCATCGTCTCCTCGCCGAGCGTCCACTGATTGAACGCGAAGCCAATCTCGAAGACCGACGGAAGCACCGCCTCGATCTTGTCGATGTCCTGGGCGGTGAAGCCCTTCGTCATCAGCGTTGCGGCGTTGATGTGGGGCGCCCGCTGGATGCTCATCGTGCCGATGACGTAGTCGATGATCTGCTGGGCACGATCCTCGGTGTATCCGAGTCTCGCTAGGGCCGGAGCGATCGAACGGTTGGCGATCTTGAAGTAGCCGCCGCCTGCCAGCTTCTTGAACTTCACCAGAGCGAAGTCCGGTTCGACTCCGGTCGTGTCGCAGTCCATCAAGAGACCGATGGTTCCTGTCGGTGCAAGTACCGTGGCCTGGGCGTTGCGGTAGCCGTACTTCTCGCCGAGTTCGACGGCCCTGTCCCACGCTTCGCGGGCCTCGGCCACCATCTCCGGCGGTCCGAATGCCGGATCGATGCCGGTGACGAAATGGCTCACACCTGCGTAGTCGCCCTGGTCGGCGTTGTACGCGGCACGGCGATGGTTCCTCATCACCCGCAGCATCGCCTCACGGTTCATTTCGTACTTCGGGAACGGTCCGAGAACGCTCGCCATCTCCGCCGAGGTGGCGTATGCGTCGCCGGTGAGGATGGCCGTCAGGGATCCGGCGATCGCCCGGCCCTCGTCGGAGTCGTAGGGGATGCCGATCCTCATCAGCAGGGAACCGAGGTTGGCGTAGCCAAGGCCGAGCGTCCGGTAGTCGTAGGAACCCTGTGCGATCTCCTTGGCTGGGAACTGAGCCATCGTCACCGAGATCTCGAGCACGATGGTCCAGAGGCGGATGGCGTGCCGGTAGGCGTCGAGATCGAATACACCCTTGGCGTCGTCGTAGAACCGGCCGAGGTTGAGCGAGGCCAGGTTGCATGCCGTGTTGTCGAGGAACATGTATTCCGAGCACGGATTCGAGGCGCGAATCTCGCCCTCGGCCGGTGCCGTGTGCCACTCGTTGACGGTCGTGTGGAACTGCACGCCGGGATCGGCGCTCGCCCACGCGGCTTCGGCGATCTGGCGCCAGAGGTCACGGGCTCGAACCGTGCGAACCGGGGTGCCGTCCGTTCGGCTGGTCAGATCCCAGTCGGCATCGTCTATCACCGCATCGACGAACTCGTTCGTGAGCCGCACTGAGTTGTTGGAGTTCTGGCCCGAGACGGTTGCGTACGCCTCGCCGTTGAAGTCGGCCGGGTAGCCGGCGGCGACCAGCGCCCGAACCTTCTCCTCTTCTTTCGCCTTCCAGGCGATGAACGTCTCGACGTCGGGGTGGTCGATGTCGACGATGACCATCTTGGCGGCGCGCCGCGTGGTCCCGCCGGATTTGATGGCGCCCGCTGCGCGGTCACCGACCTTGAGGAAGCTCATGAGGCCGGACGACTTGCCGCCGCCGGAGAGGGGTTCGCCTTCACCGCGAATCCGCGAGAAGTTCGCGCCAGCGCCTGCGCCCATCTTGAAGAGACGGGCTTCACGGACCCACAGATCCATGATGCCACCGGGGTTCACGAGGTCGTCGTCGACGCTCATGATGAAGCACGCGTGGGGAGCGGGGCGGCTGTACGCGTCGGGTGACTCGACGTTCATCCCAGTCTCCGGATCGACGTACCAGAAGCCTTGTGCAACACCTTCGATGCCGTAGCGGTGGTTGAGGCCCGTGTTGAACCACTGCGGTGAATTGGGTGCCGCCATTTGGTGGAGGAGCATGAAGGCGACCTCGTCTTCGAACGCCTGGGCGTCGTCGCTCGACGCGAAGTAGCCGTTGTCTTCACCCCACCAGCGCCAGGTGGATGCCAGCCGGTCGATCACCTGGCGGGCGGACGTCTCCGATCCGAGGACGGGGCTGCCGTCCTCGTCGAGGAGGAGATGTCCGTCGTCGTCTCTCTGCGGAACACCGGCCTTCCTGAGGTACTTCGACACCAGGATGTCGGCGGCAACCTGCGACCAGGATGCCGGGACTTCGGCGTTCTCCATTTCGAAGACGATCGAACCGTCGGGGTTGGTGATGCGCGAATCCTTGCGGACCCACTCCACTGTTTCGTATGGATCGACCCCCGCGGTGGTGAACCGCCGTTCGACATGGAGCCCTTCCGTCATCGTTCCTCCTCAAGTGGCGCCACCACCGACGCACAATATCCACAAATCTATACACACCCACTAGATGTTGGGGTGAGGCATCGGCGTACCCCCTACATCTAGCACGGTTTCACGAGTGTAATTACACACGTGCCATCCGTCAAACGTTCCCCGTTTTGACCGGAAATGGGCTGAAAACGGGTCGTCGCGGGCCCCAATCAGACGGTGCTTGCCCTTTCTAGGTGCCGATCGGCGCAACGGCAAGTCTGAGCGGCAAGAGGTTTTCGCGGAGCCCCAATTGTTTTCGCGAGGACTCGTTCAGTCGCCTGCAATCGTCTGTTCCGCCCGTTCGGACAGCGTGGCTGCGACGTCTGCAATGTCAGCCGGAGCGGTCTTCGAGGCCTTCCAATAGCACCAACCCGTTGGGAGGAAGAAGACCTGGAACAGCGACAGGCCGACGGCCCAGTTGAACGGCGGAGGCACCGAGCGCTCGATTGCTGATGCCGCTGAGGCAGTCAGTGCCGCGCCGGCGGAGCGGCCGATCCCGTTGACGAAGTTCCCGAGGCCAAAGACAGTACCGCGATGCTCCGGTACGTTGACATCGGAGATGAGGGCGAACCAATTCGGGGAGTCGGCCGACGTCAGGGCGATCGCGGCGACCGCGGACAGGAACGCCAGGGCCGACCACGGATTGGTGAAGAAGCTGACGAATACTTCTGTGGTGAGGGTCAGCGTTCCCGCGCCCTCGGTGACGTCAAGGCCGCGCAGCGGCACCCAGAAGAAGACGAGGAACATGGGGACGGCGCCGAGGATCCCGACCGCAGAGAGGAGCGCCCGCCCTCGCGGCGTCCGACGCTGAAGCCGATCGCCGAGGTGGCCAAAGAGGATCGAGAACAAGGCTCCCACGGTGAACATCGCGGCGAACAGTCCGCCGACCTTGGTGCCGGTCGCCTCGCCATATCCTTCGGCGATCACCTTCTCTTGATAGAGCAGCGGAATCCAGAGGAGCGATCCGTACGCGAACTGCGCGGTGAATCCCTGGAGGATCAGCCAGAGGTTCGTCTTGCGGTGGAGCAGCGTCGGGATCTGCGCCCGCTCGATCCGGTACTCGTAGTCGGCGCCCGACGCGTACAACGGCGCGAGTTCGGGCTCCCTGAAGCCGCGGGGCGCCTCGTAGGTAGTCAGGTACAGCAGAGCGAAGAACAGTCCGGCTACGGCGATGAGCGCGAGCGGTATCCGGAAGCTCCCCGCTCCCAGTTGCGAGGCGAGGAGGCCTCCGACGAGTGTCCCGATGCCCTGGGAGAGGCCCCAGAAGCTCATCGCCAGTCCGCGGCGTCTCGGACCGACGAAGTCCGAGATCACGGAGAAGCCGACGGACGCGATCGCCCCAAGGCCGATAGCGGCGAGGATCTGCCACAGGAACAACATCCAATACGTGGCGGACGTCGCGGAAAGCAGCGTCGCCCCCGACCAGATGATCGTCCCCCAGAACAGCAGCGGTTTGCGGTTCGTTGCGTCGCCGGCGTAGCCCCACCCGACGGCTGCGATCGCGGTCACGAGGATGGTGGCGCCCGTCATGAACCCGATCGCCCCAGACGAAGTGTCAAGAGCATCGGATACGGGGAGCACCATCGACGGGATCATGAAGATCGCGGCGTTGTCGAGCGATGCGAGCACCACGAACACGATGATCGTGTAGGTGATGTGGAGGGGGCTCCCCCACCACGAGGGGCGGGCACGCTGCATGGATGCCATTGTGCCCGCTCCCCGGCGGTTGGGTTCAGATGATCGTCGAGTCGTCTCCGTCGTCCGTCGCGTCGTTCGGGTCGGTATCGGCGGGCGGGACGGGTGCGTCGGTCGCAGGCGGAATCGTCGCAGGGGGAGCGTTCGGTACCGGCGGTGCCGGGACCGGCGCAGTGCTCTTCCCGAATGGAGCCCAGGCCGCCATGATCAGGCCGAGCAGGATTCCGAGCAACGGCAGGATCCACAGCCAGTCACTGGTCAGCGGAATGACGCCGTAGAGGAACAGCGTGATGCCGAGGAAGAGGCCGAAGAGGAATCCTGTGATGACTCCCAAGAACGGGTGTCCCTTCATCACTTCACCCCTTTCTTCGATCCGGCAGCGAGCACTCCGGCTCCCATCACGACGGTGCCTGCGGCGGCGACGAGGGCAGCCGGGCCGGGATCACCGTCGAGTTGGACGGTCACGACCACTTCGCAATCAACATCGCCCTGTTTGTGCCAGGCAGTGACCTGGATCTCTCCTGCGCCGGCCGGGACCCAACTCGGTACCGAGTACGTGTAGGTGCCGTCAGCCGACACGTTGGCCGTCTCACCGCCCCAGGTGACGACCTGCCACGTGTTGAGCGGAGTCGACAATGCGACGCCGCCCTCGAACGCGACCGGGCCGGCGAGCGGTTGGGCGCCCTCTTGCAGCGTTCCGTAGTAGGCGATGGTCTCTTCTTTCGGCACCAGGAATACGTCTGACCTGGGCCGCTCAGCAACGAGCGTCTTGTCCGATGTCTTCGATGGGAACTCGGCGAATCCGGTGCAGTCCCCGCGGGTCACTTCGGCACCGGCCGGAGTTGCGAGGAGCAAGATCATCATCATTCCGAGCATCAACACGGTCAGGCTCAGTGCCGTGTTCCTCCGGAAACGGTTGGTCATGCTTCCCCTCTCGTTCGGCAGTCGTATCCCAGAACTCTACGGAGCGCGGCCTCCGGTGATGGGTAATCTCGCGTCGATGAGCCAGGTCCACCAAGCCGTATGGCAACCCGACGACGCGACGGTCGGCAATGCGAATGTGACCGCGGTCATGCGCCAGCGGGGGCTCGACTCCTACGCGGATCTGCACCGCTGGTCTATCGAAGATCGAGGCGGCTTCTGGCAGATGGTGCTCAACCGCCTCGGGATCGTCTTCGACGAACCACCGGAAGAGATCCTGATCGGTTCACCGCGGCAGCCGACCTGGCTCGCCGGCGCTCGCCTGAACATCGTCGACTCGTGTTTCACCGCGCCCGCGGAGAAGACGGCGGTGGTGTACCGCCAGGAGGGCACCATTCACCGGCTCTCGTACGGGGACTTGCGCCACCGCGTCGGTCAATTCGCTCGTGGGTTGACCGATTGCGGAGTCGGCGCGGGGCATCGTGTCGCGATCGCCATGCCGATGACGGTTGAGGCCGTGGTCGCCTACCTGGGAACGGTTGCAGTCGGTGCAACCGTCGTATCGATCGCCGATTCGTTCGCACCGCAGGAGATCGCAGCCCGGCTGCGGATGACCGAACCGGCGCTCGTCGTCACCCAGGATCTGTTCTTCCGGTCCGGCCGCGAACACCCGATGTTCGAGAAGGTCGCCGACGCCGGCGCACCGAAGTGTGTGGTGGTCGACACCGGCGGTGGCGTCCCGATCAGGGAAGGCGACGCCACCTGGGATCAGTTTCTCGGCGACGAGGGATTGCTCGATCCCGTTCCGTGCGCGCCCGACGGGCACGTGAACATCCTGTTCTCGTCCGGGACGACCGGTGAGCCGAAGGCGATTCCCTGGACGCATCTCACCGCCGTCAAGTCGGCGATGGACGGCCATTTCCACCACGACATCCATCCGGATGATCTCGTGGCCTGGCCCACCAATCTCGGCTGGATGCTGGGACCCTGGCTCATCTTCGCGGCGTTGATCAACGATGCCGCAATGGCTCTCTACGACGATGCTCCGACCGGGCGCGGCTTCATCGACTTCGTGAGGGACACCGGCGTGACGGTGCTCGGCTTCGTTCCGTCCATCGTGGCGGCGTGGCGCGCGACCGGCGTGCTGGAGGGCTCCGGGTGGACGAACCTGCGGGTGCTGTCGTCGTCGGGAGAAGCATCGGTCCCTGAGGACTATGCCTGGTTGATGGACACCGCGGGTGGTGTCCCGGTTATCGAGTATTGCGGAGGGACCGAGATCGGCGGCGGCTACATCTCCGGGACGGTGGTCCAGGACGCCGTGCCGGCGACGTTCACCACGCCGGCGCTTGGCCTCGATGTCCGGATCCTCGACGATGACGGCCGGCCGTCCGACAACGGTGAGATGTACATCGTCCCGCCTTCGTTCGGCCTCTCGCAAGAACTTCTCGGCCGCGATCACGATGAGGTCTACTACGCGGGCGTCCCCGAGTCCGATGTGGTGCTCCGGCGCCATGGCGATCACATGGAGCGACTGCCCAACGGCTACTACCGGGCACTCGGTCGGGTCGACGACACGATGAACCTCGGGGGCGTCAAGATCTCGTCCGCGGAGCTCGAGCGTGTGGTTGGCATGATCGACGGCGTTGTCGAGGTGGCGGCTGTCGCTGTTTCTCCCTCCGGTGGCGGGCCGAGTCGCCTCGTCATCTACGGTGTCCCTGCTCCAGATGTCCAGGCCGATCCCGAAGTCTGGAAGCGGGAGATGCAGCAGGCGATCCGCTCCGAACTGAATCCCCTCTTCAAGATCCACCAGGTGGTCGTCGTCGACGTGCTGCCGCGCACGGCATCCGCGAAGGTGATGCGCCGCGAGCTCAGAGCCAGGTACGAATGAAACCGGTGGTCGTGATTCAGAATGAGGTGGATGCTCCACCGGCCTATCTCGGTGACGCACTCGATCGACGCGGGGTCGAGTGGACGGTTGTGCGCCTGCACGAAGGTGATGTGCTTCCCGACCCGCAAGATGCGGCAGGGGCAGCGGCCCTTGGAGGTGCGATGGGGTCGTATGACGAGGACGCGTATCCCTTCCTCGTCGAGGAGAAACGATTCCTGGCAAGGTGCACCGACAGGGGGGTACCGGTGCTCGGGATCTGCCTCGGCTGTCAGTTGCTGGCCGATGCGCTCGGTGGACGCGCCTACCGCGCTGAGGCCGCGGAGGTGTTGTTTGCTCCGATCGAGCCGACGATCGAGGGCTGGCGTGAGCCGATCGTCGCGGCGTTCGACGGACGCCCGGTGGTCCGGTTTCACCGGGATACGTTCGATCTGCCGGCTGGTGCGACGCTGCTCGCGTCGGCCGGTGGTTTCACACAGGCGTTCCGAATGGGCTCGGCCGTCGGCATCCAGCCGCACCCGGAGATCACACCGGCCATCCTGGCCGGCTGGCTCGCAGACGGCGACGCTCGTCAGATGACGTTGGAAGCCGGTACGGATCCAGACGAACTCGTTGCGACGTTTGCGGCCGCTGAGGCCGGCGTCGAAGCGACCGCCGCGGACGTATTCGACGCATGGATCACCGAGGTCGTCGCCTCAGGTGCGGGGAACGGATTCCACACGACTCAACCGGGAGTGGGCGAACAACTACGATCGAGCAACTGAAGCACCCGGTCGGACAATCGTCGGCTGAAGCAGCTCGATGGATGGTTTCCGAAATAGGGGTCACATTTCGGGGGTCTGATGCGTCATAGTGGTTAGGAAAGGAACCGACTGTGACACACCGGGTCACATCACAGGTTGATCAGGGTGGGACGAAGCTGATCGCCGGGCTGTATCCGCAGTTGCGAGCGTTTGCGTCGGTGGTTGCTCCGGCCCACGAGGATCCAAACGACCTTGTCCAGGAAGCCTTGATGCGGGCGCTACGACGCGGCCCCCTTTCCCGATTGGAGCACCCGAAGGCATACCTACGGTCTGCGATCTATCACCTGGCCGTATCTGCACGGCGCCATTGGGCTGCCGAGCAGAGGGGACTCGTTCGGATCGCCGCTGCCGAGGCGGACACCCCCCAGGAGCCATGGCAAGTCGAGGAGCTGCTGCGACTCCCGCCCAAGGCGCGGGCGGTCCTGTACCTCCATGTGATCGAAGGCCTGCCGTACGAGGAGATTGGCGAACTCTTGGGCTGTACGGAGACGTCTGCCCGCAAGACGGCATCCCGGGCGAGGCGTCGTCTGCGCCGCTCGCTCGTCGAGGAGGGCGATGATGCAACAACTTGAACACGCACTCGAACTGCTGGCCGATCGCGCGGAGCCGGTACCGATCGATGTGCTGGTGTGGCGTCTCGAAATGCAGCTCGCAGTCGAGGGCATTTCCTCCGGCGTTGGGGTCGCCGCGGAACAGGCGCCAGATCTCGACGGGTTCCGTCCACGGCGACGTCGATGGCAGGGGCCGTTCCTTGCTGCAGGGGTCGCCGCCGCCGTGTTCGTCTTGATCGGCGGCGTCGCGTGGCTCCTGGGTCATGGCGGATCGGAGGTCGTTGAAGAACCGATGCCGACGACGACCACCACGCCGGCGAGTGTTCCGGACGCGGTGATTCCGGTCGCCGTCAACGCGCTGCCCGCCTCGTCCACACGCGCTCCGATCGACGAGACATCCGGGGTTTCCATAGCAGACGGTTCCCTGTGGGTGGCGACTGAGGGGGGCATGGTTCGATGGCATCTCGAAGACCGCAGCGCCGAGGTGTTCACGCCGGGCAACGGTCTCCCGATCGCCGAAGGCGGCATGGGGCGGGTTGCAGTGGCGCCGGACGGGGCCGTCTGGGCATACTCGTGGACCCAGGACGTCGTCATGTTCGACGGTGCCCGGTGGACCGAACCGCATGGCTACGACCAGGTCGACATCGTGAACCCGCGGTGTGTTCCCAGCGAGGACTGTCGGAACCCGATCACCGCGATGGCCATCGGGCCCGACAACCTCGTGTCGCTTGCCGTCGGGCCGGAGACGCTCCTGCAGTTCGATGGCACCGCCTGGAACGTCGTTCCCGCACCCGATATCGAGGTCCACGGTGATGGTGCATATGGTTGGGCCACGGACATGGCAGTGGCGTCGGACGGGGCGCTCTGGATCGCTTCGTCGGAGGAGCTGCTCCGCTACGACGGAACCGCGTGGAATCGGTTCACGGCGGGCGACGGGCTGCCACCCGGGGATGTCAACTCTGTGGCAGTGGCACCCAACGGTGACATCTGGGTTGGCACCGGCGACGACTTCGAGGGCGAACCGGCCGGCGGCGTCGGGCGATTCGACGGTGACGTCTGGACCGTCTTCGACAAGGGAGACGGCCTGTACTCGAACGTTGTGAGCGCGCTCGACGTTGGGCCGGACGGCACCGTGTGGGCCATTCACGGCGCGACCCATACCCCGGCTACCAGCACGGAACGCGCAACCGGTGGGCTCTCGCGATTCGACGGTGGGATCTGGTCACCAACCGCGATCTCCGACGTCGGAGTCGGGTTCGGCTGGGGAGGCGCCGCGGTCGATGACTCAGGAACGCTCTGGGTTTCGTCTCGGTCGGGTGTCATCGGCTTCGACGGTGCCGAAGCGGTCGTGCTTCGGGTTGACGAGAGCGCGCGACCGACGACCGAGGTACCGCACACGATCATCGAAGGCGGTGAGGACATCCTGGCCACAACCGTGTCCAGAACGGTCGGACCGGCCGCAGCCTGTCCGACGGATGCAAGACCAGATGCTCCCGGGCCGATCGATCAGGCTCGCCCGCCGAAGGGTTCGGGACCGTGGCTCCGGGCGGCGATGGACATCCGAGTCCGGACGAATCGTTGCCGTCGCCGACGCGGGCGCCGGAACCGAAACCTGGACGTTCGATGTGTGCACGAACACCTGGACGGAAATGCAGTCGACCGGATGGGTGCCGTCGGCCGGGACACGGACACTTGTCTACGACGCGGACTCTGATGTCGTCGTGGCGATCGGTCAGTCGGTTGCTGCATACGACACCGACACCGATACGTGGACGCAGCGCGGTCCCGCGCCGAACGCCGGCGATTCGCTGCGGCGCGATGCTTTGTACGACCCCGTCTCCGGATTGATTGTGGTGCGACTGCTGGAGTCCTCCGAGATGTGGGCCTACGACGTCGACACCGACACTTGGACGAAGATCCGCCAGGGAGCGATGTTGCCACCGGGGGACCCGGCCATCTTCACCTCGGCCGGACCGAATTTCTGGACCCAACACTTTGCCTACGACGAAGCGACCGACCGAATCGTGCTCTACCTGAGCGACAACTCATACGGCTTCGGAATCTGGGACGGTGCAGGTACCGAGATGACATGGACGTACGACCTTCGGGAAGGTGAGTGGGCGGTCGAAGACACGACGACACCGGAACTGTCGCCCGCGCCCTCCTTCGGGTCGATGGTCTACGACAACGTGACTGGCCAGCCCGTCGTTGCTGGGAACGACGTGGTGGTGGGCTACGAAACGGCGCTTCACCAGTGGGAGGTCCTCTGGGAGAGTCCCGCTGAATCAGACGGATTGGCAGCCCGACAAGGGGTCCACTACCGCCAGGGAAGCGCGGTGGTGTACGACTCGATCAACCACCGAACCGTCGTGATCGGCGGCGATGCTCGGACGCTCGCTACGCCTCCGTACTGGGTCCCCAGGGACGACGTGTGGGCTTTCGACACTGCCATCGGAACGTGGGTCGAGCTGCTCGCTTCGTCGAATCCGTGACGTCATCCCGATGCCCTCAGGAACAGGAACGCGGAAGGAAGGCTCGCCATGTCCGCTCAACACCGCTTGCCACGTCGGCTCGGCCATCTGGTACTTGTTGTGAGCCTGGTCGGGCTCGTCCTCGCCGGGTGCGGAGGCGACGGCTCGGCTGATTCCACCACAACCACCAAAACCACGGCGGCACCGACAACGACCGTGGCAGCGGCAAGCCCGGCTTTGGCCGGTGGCCGAGTACCGGTTTCCGGAACCGGCAACTGCGATTGCGACTTCCCCTCGGCGCAGGAGGAGGGCGAGGCGCTGGTCCTCACCGGGACCTGCACCTGCATCGCTCACATGTCCGATTCTCGCGTGAGCGGCCGAGAGGAACTCCCGATGACCCTCTCCATGTTTCCGGGCTTCGATCCCGAGGTGCATTGGTTCGAGTACAACGATGCCACCCTCACCAACGAAGAGGGAGGGTCCTGGAGCGACGGGGAAGGCTTCGGCAGCGAGTTCTTCGACCAGAACGGGGATTTGAAGACCACTGGACACACCCGATACGTCGGCGAGGGCGCGTACGAGGGCCTCGTGTACGAGAATTTCTACGCCCAGTCGAATGACTTCGGCCCCGAGGGTGACCCGCACGAGAGTTATCGCATATCTGGGTGGATCGAGCCCGCAGATCCAGAAACCGACGGCTGACCGAACCCCGCCCATGCTGGAAAGCGTCGTTCTCATCTGGCATTGGCCGGCGACCCGGCCCTTTCGCGGAGGCGCGAAAAAGCCGTTGTGGATCCGGCGTTGTTCCATGTCGACGCATCCGGCTGAGAAGCGCGGCGCCTTCTGCTCAGGAGCGTCCGTCACGCGTGCACCAGACCGCGTGCGTGACCATCGACTCTGGTTCGACGAAGGCCCGCTGCGGATACTGGGAACGGCGGTCGGTCGCAGGAGCGAAGGAGGCTCATGGCGCGACGCTTCGTTGTCATAGCAGTTCTCGCGGCGCTGCTCGTGGTACCGGCGGCCACTGCTCCGCAAGCGGCAACCGGCAGCCCGGAGTGGGTTCGTACGGGCGGGCCCATCGGCGGACTCGGCTACGACGTGCGGATGCGGCCGGACAACCCCGACACAATGCTCGTCACCGACGCGTGGGCGGGCATGTTCATGAGCACCGACGCAGGTGCCACGTGGTTCCCGACCAATGAGGGGATCACAACCCGCACCGGACCTACCGGAGATGCGATTCCGGTGTTCTGTGTCACGATCGATCCCAAGGATCCGGAAATCGTGTGGGCGGGTACCCAGAACATTCGCGGCATCTTCAAGTCCGTCGATGGCGGCCACACGTGGGCCGAGCACGACAACGGCGTCGTCGAGAGTGACGGGATCACATTCCGTGGCTTCGCCGTCGATCCGCATGACTCCGATGTCGTGTGGGCCGCAGCCGAGATCTCCAGCTGGGCCGGCGGCCGGTCGGAGAGGACTGGGCGCGGCTTCGATCTCGTGGAGGGCGTCATCTACCGCACAACCGACGGCGGCACCCAATGGCATCCGATGTGGAGAGGGGACAACCTGGCCCGGTACATCTGGATCGACCCCAGCGACTCTGACATCGTCTACGTCTCGACGGGGATCTTCGACCGCGAGGCGGCCAACTCCAATCCGGAAGCAGGGATCCCAGGCGGTGAAGGCATCCTCAAGACGACGGATGGGGGAAGCACCTGGATACACGCCAACCAGGGATTGGACAACCTCTACATCGGTAGCCTGTTCATGCATCCCGAGAACCCTCGTGTTCTCCTTGCCGCGGCCGGCAGCAACGTCTACTACGAGGGCACCGGCGTCTATCTCACCACCGACGGTGCAGCGACTTGGGAATCCGTGCTCACCGACGCCGGCCAGGAAGCCGAGGGGTTTCACTCTGTCGAGTTCTCCGTGTCCGACCCAAACATCGCCTACGCAGCCTCGAGCAACCGGGTGTATCGAAGCGAGGATGCCGGCCGCAGTTGGACGGTGATGACCCCACCGGGCACGGCGTGGGGCGAACCGCCGATCCGCGGTGGCTTCCCGATCGATCTCCAGGTCGATCCACGCAACCCCAATCGGGTGTTCATCAACGCGTACGGCGGCGGAAACTTCCTGAGCACCGACGGTGGCCATACCTGGATGGTTGCCAGCACCGGATATACGGGTGCGCAAATCCGCGGTGTCGTCGTCGATCCGGCCCACCCAGGTCGGGTCTGGGTTACCGGACGCAGCGGCCTGTTCGTTTCGACCGACGGTGGCACCACCTGGACCGGCCAGTCGCCGTTCGATCCCCGGCCAACGTTCGAGGGGATGGCGTTGGCAATCGCCGCAGACGGATCGAAGCTGGAAGCCGACAACGTCGAACGCGGTGTCGCCTCTGGTGACGGCCGGGAGTGGCGATACACCCCGCCGAGTTGGCCGTATCCGCAGGCCGTTCGAGCCTTCGCATTCGCACCGTCGAATCCCGAAGTGGCCTATGCCGGAATCGGAGCGTTCTTCACTCCGAGCTACTTCGACGAGTCCATCCCCGGCGGCGGCATCCATCGTTCCGAAGACGGTGGGAGAACCTGGCAATCTGCGAATGACGACCTCTCGGCAACCGCCCACGTCACCGGTATCGCCGTCGACCCGCGCGATGTCGATCGGGTCTTCGCCGCCACCACCAGCACCGGCATCCTCCGATCCCTTGACGGCGGACAAGCCTGGCGCATCACCACCAGCCCTACCGACGTCCCAATGTTCGCTGTGGCGGTCCACCCGGCGGATCCCAGCGTCATCCTTGCCGGATCGAGAGGCATCTTGCGTAGCGTCGACGGCGGCGAGAGTTGGTCCCAGTCTGCGGCCGGCGTAGCGCCGGAGTCGACTTTCGTTGATTTCGAGTTCAGTCCGGTCGATCCCGACATCGTGTTTGCCGCAGACATTGGGAGCGGCGTCTACCGATCGGGCGATGCCGGGTTGACGTGGGAGGCGATCAACGACGGGCTCCGAACGCGTGCTGTGAACGACCTGGCTGTCTCGCACGACGGAAATCATCTCTACGCCACGACCGAAGGTGAAGGCGTCTACCGCCTCGACCTCGACGGCTCTCCGCCGGCAGATGCCACATTCCCCACGGCCACGGCGACCACGATCGTCACAGACACCACCGTCACAGACACCACCGTCACAGACACCACCGCCGCAGACACGACCGTTGCAGACAATGCGAACGCTGCGGTCGCACCGGAAGCGGCAGACAGCGCTCAGGAGGCCGGGACCCCGTGGGTGGTGTGGACCGTTGTCGGCGCCGCGCTCGTGCTACTGGGCGCCGTAATGCTCGGCAGTGTCCGCCGTCGCCAGACACGGAAGTGAATCATGAGCCACCGGAACCTGGCGGTCCTGCTCACGGCACTGGCGATCGTCGGCGGCTGCGTGCATGCCGGGCCGTCCGCCGATCCCGTCGTCCGCGGCACGGTGCTCGCCGATGACGGGACACCGATTGCCGGCGCAATCGTTCGCGTCCAGACGACCGATCGAGCCGTGCGCACCGGAGCGGACGGCAGATTCGAAATCGCAGCCTCCGACGCCCTGCGACTGACAGCGTGGGCGCCCGGCTACTACATCGCCGGAGGGGACGAGCACGAACCAAGTACCGAGGCTTCGCTCACGCTCCACGGCATCCCCACCTCTGACAATCCGGACTACGAATGGCTCACCGTGGCAGCCGACGGCACGGGAGAGGATCAGGGGTGCGCCGCCTGCCACAGCCGAGCGGGAAGCGACCTTCCGTTCGCCCTGCCGGTGGATGAGTGGCGCGAAGATGCCCATGCTGCCTCAGCCGGGAATCCGCGATTCCTCACCATGTATTCCGGAACCGACGTCGATGGTCGGCAGAGCCCGGCAACTCGGTACGTCACCAACCGTGACTACGGGCGGGTGCCGCTGGCGCCCAATCCGACACTGCCCTACTACGGACCCGGCTACGTCCTGGATTTCCCCGACACTTCCGGGAACTGCGCCACCTGCCATGCACCGTTGGCGGCAACCCACGACCCGTACGGTGTCGACCCCCGTGACCTCGTCGGCGTCGAGACCGAAGGCATCACCTGCGACTACTGCCACAAGGTCTGGGATGTGGTGCTCGACCCCGCGACCACAATGCCGTTGCCCAATCGGCCGGGTGTGCTTTCCACCGAATTCCTCCGCCCCGCGGACGGCCATCAGTTCTTCGCCGGCCCCTTCGACGACGTCGCCCCGGGAGAGGACACCTACTCCCCCCTGCAGACCACGAGCGCATACTCCGCGGCGTGCCACTCCGCCGTGTTCTGGGACACCGTCGTCTACGACTCCTACGGTGAATGGCTCCGCAGTCCGTACAGTGATCCTGAGAACGGACAGACGTGCCAGGACTGCCACATGCCGAAGACCGGCGCGACCGTATTCGTCAGGCCGGACGCCGGAGGTTTGGAGCGGGATCCCGAGACGATCCGGAGTCATCTCATGCCCGGTGCAAGCGACGAGGAGCTACTCCGCGGCGCAGTCACAGTATCGGCGACCGCCACGAGGGAGGGACCGGGTGTTGCCGCCGAAGTGACGATTGAGAACACCGGAGCCGGACACCACGTGCCCACCGATTCGCCGCTCCGTCACCTCATCCTCCTGGTCACAGCCTCCGATGCCGCGGGGACAGTGCTCCGGCTGGTGGACGGCCCCGTCCTGCCCGACTGGGCGGGTATCGGAGACCCTGAGACGGGCCACTACGCAGGACTCCCCGGTATCGCCTATGCGAAGGTCCTCGAGGAACTGTGGACCGGAGTCGCACCAACCGGGGCGTATTGGAACCCGACCCGTGTCGTGTCGGACAATCGAATCGCCGCGCTCGACAGCAACACAACACGGTACGAGTTCGCCGCACCTCCGGGTGGACCGGTCACGGTCGAAGTCACCCTGCTCTTCCGTCGGGCCTTCCTGGACCTCATGGAGCAGAAGGGCTGGGCGGTGCCCGACATCGAGATGGCACGGCACACCCTGGAAGTCGAGAGCTGATCAAGGTCGTCCGTTCGCTCAATCACTCCCCAGAGGACCCTCGCATGAAGCGGCATCGCCGCTGGGACTCGCCGACGACGAGACCGACGGCAGTCGGTCTCGCGTCGCCCGACGCTAGCTGAGAAGGCGTCCGGTCTTGCCCGGCGACCGCTCGCGTCAGGGCGAGACCGGCGCTATCGCGGCCATGTCACACGGTGACTACCGGTCAAACACACCATCGTCGAGATCTTCCAGTCCCTCGACGTGCTCCACTCCCCTGGCGAACCCCTCGTCGACGTCAATGTCGCCCACGCGATTCGAGAGTGACTCATCGAAGACGGAATCGCCGAGACCGATCTCCAGAGACGGATCGGGCAGCGGATCCGGCATCGTCTCGACCAACCCGCCGGATCCCGCATCGATCGACGGCTCGGGGATTGGGACCGGGAGATTGCCCACAAGCGAGTGACCCATCCCCATATCCGGATCGGGTATCGGCAACGGCAGATTCTCCACCAACTCGCCAGACCGAAGGTCCATCGACGGATCCGGAGTCGAGAGAGGGTCAGGTGTCACCTCGGGAGCCGGCGGATCCGGCGAATGGATCGGAATCGCCTCAGCCTCACCACCCCGCATCTCGGGAGCCGGCGGATCCGGCAACGTAATTGGAATCGCCTCCACCACCTCACCCGGCACCATCACCTCGGGAGCCGGCGGATCTGGCAAATGGATCGGAATCGCCTCAGCCTCACCACCCCGCATCTCGGGAGCCGGCGGATCCGGCAACGTAATCGGAATCGCCTCCACCACCTCACCCGGCACCATCACCTCGGGAGCCGGCGGATCTGGCAAATGGATCGGAATCGCCTCAGCCTCACCACCCCGCATCTCGGGAGCCGGCGGATCCGGCAACGTAATTGGAATCGCCTCCACCACCTCACCCGGCACCATCACCTCGGGAGCCGGCGGATCCGGCAAATTGATCGGAATCGCCTCAGCCTCACCACCCCGCATCTCGGGAGCCGGCGGATCCGGCAACGTAATCGGAATCGCCTCCACCACCTCACCCGGCACCATCACCTCGGGAGCCGGCGGATCCGGCAAATGGATCGGAATCGCCTCAGCCTCACCACCACCGCCATCTCGGGAGCCGGCGGATCCGGCAACGTAATCGGAATCGCCTCCACCACCTCACCCGGCGCCATCACCTCAGGAGCCGGCGGATCCGGCAACGTAATCGGAATCGCCTCCACCACCTCACCCGGCGCCATCACCTCAGGAGCCGGCGGATCCGGCAGATTGATCGGAATCGCCCCAACCAACTCACCTGGATCCATCCCCTCAACCGTGCCTTGCACTTCGGGGGATTTCGCGATGTTCTCATCGAATCGAACTTGCTCTGACTGTGGTTCTGTCCTACTGGCAGTGGTTCGTTCAACTGCTTGCCGATCGATATCAACAAGGGACTCGCGTATTGCCGCCTTCTGCTCGTTGATCAGCCTGACCTTCTCCGCATGGGACTCCAGTTCGTCCCGGGCATCGCTATACGACTCTTGGAGGATCGATTGCACCAGCGAATTGGCATCCACCTGTGACGCATCTGCACCCCCTGATCCAAGCGAATCCACGCTCTCGGGAGACGATTCCAACTGTTCCGGGTGACGCTCTCCATCATCGAATCCTGCGGTCACGAGACCGGCGGAAGGAGCTCGACGGGCAGGTCCGGCGGGTTCCTCTGGACGCTCGGGTGCTCGCCGGGCGTCTTCGCTGCCCAACTGCAATCTACGAAGGAGCTCCGCCTCCGCGTCGGATACGCGAGGATCATTGGGGCCTATTACGCTGCCGTACGATACACCACCGCCCGACGCTGTCTCATCGTGCATGCCAGCCTCCTTGAATGAACCGGTACAGGAGCTTGCGTCCAACGCTCACTGCAACGTCTCTCGCGATCGCGGTATCAGATTCTCTCCATGCCCGATAGGGTCCAACGTCACAGCAAGCGACGTCGACGTCTAGGGCCACGCGGCTTCGACTCGGCCGAGCACTTCGACAGCACTGTCGGGACCACCGAGCATGTAGTCGTTCATCGCATCGAGGAACGCACCCTTGCCGATCGAGTCCGGCATCAGATCGGAGCCGTCCTGTCGGATCCCGTCGACCGGAGCGGCCGCCTCGAGGATGTCCTTGGACAGCACTGCGATCGGATCGGCAAAGCACTCCGGGCCCACCTGCTCGTGCAGAGAGGTGTACGGCGTGGCACCCCGTAGACCGATCTCGCACTGCGCCTCCCGTGAGACGAACCACTCGAGGAACGCCGCTGGTGCAGAGCCGTCGTGCGCGACCGCAACGTACTGCGGCGCGATCAACGCTCCATATCGACCGTCGATGGACGGGAAGGCGAAGACACCGACGTCCTGACCGGGTGTTACGTCGGCGCCGTAGAGCAGGATGAAATCGGCCTGACGGTCCATCACGCATTGCCCTTCGGCCATCAGATTGAACGCATCGGCGAATGACCGAGTCGGAATCGAGTTCGCGGTACCGAGCACGAAGCCGTCTCCGAAGATGATCTCTCCAAACTGATCCAATGCACGAACGACCGTCGGATCGTCGAACTCGATCTCGTGCGCCACCCACCGGTCGTAGGTGGCAGAACCCTCGCTGCGAAGGAGAATGTCCTCCACCCAATCGGTGGCCGGCCACCCGCTGGATTCTCCGGATTCGGTCCCCGTACACCACGGCGTAAGCCCATCGTCCACCATTCGGGCCGACAGCGTCATCAGGTCGTCCCACGTCGTTGGCGCTACGTACCCGCGGGCCTCGAACGTGGGACGGTGATACCAGACGAGGCTCTTCATGGTGGGACGCGTGGGTACTCCGTAGTGCTCCCCCTCATATTCGACCAGCCCGAGGGAGTAGTCGCCGTAGTCGGTGGTGATCTGCCCAACGTCAAGTCCGAGGTCCTCAAGGGACGTCAGCCACCCTCCGGCGGCGTACTCGACCACGGTGGCTGCGTCGGGAAGGATGACCAGGTCCGGCGGTGCGCCGGCGTTGACTCTCGCGTCGAGGTCGGCGGGAACGTCCGGCACTCCCATGTACTCAGCGTGCGCGCCGGTCTGATCGTTGAACGCTCCGCTGAGAACAGAGTTGACGGCGACGTCCTCGGCTTCGCCTGCGGGACCGATCATGATCAGCTCGGCCCCGTCGATGTCGGCTGCAATCGGGCTCGCCGTGTTGGCTTGTACGGTCGTGGTCGCCTGACCGGGCGCGGTCGTCGCCGCCTCTACCTGCCCGGCCGTGGTGGTCAGGGGTGAGCTCTCCGGGGGTTGCGGATTCTCCGACGCCGACGGATCACCGTCCCCGCGATCTCCAAGCACGATGACCGCCACGATGGTGGCGGCGACCACAGCGGCGACGACCGCCGCCCAGGGCCACCAGGGTCGGCGGTGCTGGTCGGGTATCGGACCCGCCGTCGTTTCGCCAAGCTCAGGCCCTTCCGATTCCTCTTCGGAATTTGGCGCAAACCGCTCGACAGCTTCATCCTGAACGGGGACGTACGATGTCCCGTGTGTCTCTGCCGACACCACCGCTTTCGCTCCGGAGGCGTGCGTCGCGGGTGTTGCTGACGGCTGATCGGGCTCGGCTTCGACCTCGGATACTGAGGATGTCGGTTCCGGACGCTCCACAGTGCCCGAGAGAGTCGGCACCACCGCCTCCGCGGCCTGGGGCATCTCACGGAGCCAAGCCATGCCCATCCGGGCGGCGCCGAGGGCAACGGCATGCTTTGGATTCGCATCCACCGCGAGGGTGCACCCGGTAGAGGCGCGGATCATCTCGGAGATCAACGGAATGCGCGAGGCGCCGCCCACGAGTAGCACCCGGGATACCTCCTCGAATGATCCGACACTCGAGATCACCCGACCCAGCACCACCAGCGTCTCTTCGACGCGAGGCCGGATCATTTCCTCAAACTCACCTCGGGTAAGCCTGACCTGGGTGTGGATTCCGGGCAGCATGACGGGAACCACGACATCCGTATCCGACGAGAGGCCCTCTTTGGCTTCGCGACACGAGAACCGAAGGGCAGCAAGAGCGGCGACGGTTTCGGAATCCCGGCGATCGAGTCCATCGACTTGGTCGCCGAGCGAAGCCCAGACGTGGGCGAGCACCGCTTCGTCGAGATCCACCCCACCGAACTGGTTCATACCCTCGGGGGTGCCCACGATCTCGAATCCGCCATCGGTGACGCGCAGCGCAGCGACATCGAGAGTTCCTCCGCCGAGGTCGTATACCGCAAGCAGCGCTCCCGGCTGGAGTCGCTCCCGGGCCGAGTAGTGGATGGCAGCGGCCTCCGGCTCGGAAAGGAAGCGACAAGGACCCACTTCGGCGAGCCGGACAGCTTCGCTCAGCACCTCGAGCTTGTAGGGCCCGAATGATGCCGGGTGGGTGAGAACAACCAGTTCTGGGCGCTCGCCCTGCTCGGCTGCGGCTCGATCCACGATCGCGCGCAGCAGGTGGGCGGTGAGAGACTCGGCCCCGTAGGGAGTCCCGCCGAGGACGATTGGAGTGGGATCTCCTAGTCGCCTCTTGAATTCCCGGGCGGTGCGGCGGGCTTCGGTGACCGACCTGCGCTCCGCCGGGTCCCCCACCAGCACGGATCCGTCTTCTCGCAGCAGGACGACCGAGGGAATGGCGGCCATCCGTGTGCCGAGTTGGAAGATCTCGATCCGGTCGCTCGTACCCACGGCGGTCGCGGAGTAGGTGGTCCCAAGATCGACACCCAGCACGTACGGCACGACTTCACCCCGAATGCGACGGCGTTGTCCCCAAGCCTCCGGGGAATTCCCGCTGCGCACCAGGGCCGAATGACCACCCGTCCGAACGCGGTGAATAGAATCCGCGTCAGCCAACGTTCGGAAGACAGGGTCACCAATGGCGGATCGCGTCGAATCCAGGGCTCCAGGATCTCCGCCGTCCTCCGTTCTCGAGCGAACCGAGGCCGTGGTGGGGGAGGCGGCTGACACTGTGCACCGTCTGGGTCGATCCGATCTGTCCGACCGGCTCATCCGCGCACGCAACAGGATGAGCCGCACCCAAACGGTGATCTGTGTCGTCGGTGAGTTCAAGCAGGGAAAGAGCGCACTCGTCAACGCTCTCTGTGGTGACGCCATCTGTCCGGTTCATGACGATGTCGCCACGGCGGTGCCGACGTGGATCCATGCCGCCTCAGAGCCGACGGCTCGTGTGCGCCTGGTCGATGGGGATGAGCACATCGTGGAAGTGATCGCAGTGGATCAGATCGATGACTACATCCGTGAGGACGGACCAGGTGCCGCCGGACGTCGCGTGGATCTAGTCGAGGTAGGTCACCCCAGCCCGGTCCTCCAACGCGGTATCGGCTTCGTCGACATGCCCGGTTCGGGGGGGATTCAATCCGGGCGGATGGCATCGATTCTCGGCTTCCTTCCGGACGCCGACGGGCTGATCCTCGTCACCGACGCGTCTGCGGAACTCTCCGAATCAGAGCTCGTGTTTCTCCGCCGCGCGATGGAGAAATGCCCGGCGGTGCTGGTCGCTCTGACGAAGATCGATCTCTATGCCCATTGGCGTCGCATTGCCGAAATCGACGCCGCCCACCTCCGGACCTGGGGAATTGCTCAAGCTGCAATTCTGCCGGTCTCCGCGGATCTGCGAGCCGCGGCGCTGCGGCGCCATGATGCCGACCTGAACACCGAGAGCGGCATTCCAGGGTTGCTGGGAGCAATACGCCGGACCGTCGTCGACCGAAGAGCCGAAGAGACATGCAAGCGAGCCCTCAACGAGACGAGGTCGCTCATCCTCGGTCTCGCAGCGGCCGGCCGTACCGAACGCGACGCATTGGCGGATCCCTCGCGCTCTGACGACCTTGGCGCCAAACTCGAGGAGGCGCGCGAGCGAACGGCGGCGCTTCGCAAGTCCGGTTCTCGGTGGTCGATCGCTCTCAACGACGGATTCTCGGATCTCATCGCGGAACACGACCAATTGCTGCGCAACGAGGTACGACTGCTGTTGCGTGACGTCGACGAGCGGCTCGAGAAGTCCGACCCCGGAACGGTATGGCCCGCTCTCGTGGTCGATGTCCAGAGGCGGGTAGGTGACATTGCGGCCAATCTGAGCTCGTCGAGCGGCGAGAGGTCGGAGGAGATCGCCCGAAGGATCGCGACGATCATCGGTGATACGGCTCCCGACGGAACCGCTGCCGGTCACAGCGAGTCCGTTGACATCGACGGCTTGTGGGACGGCCCAGACGATGCCCTCTCGGGTGGTCCGAGTCGATCTGCAACGGTGCTGGCAGCAATCAGGGGCGGCTCGAGCGGAGTGGTCATGCTCGGAATCGTCGGATCGCTCGCTGGGCTGGCGCTGGCAAGCCCGATCGCGCTCGGAGCGGGTTTCGTCTTCGGAGCGAAGCAACTCATGGACGATCGCCACCGGCAAGCTGAGATGCGCCGTCGCGAAGCTCGTTCCATCATCCAGCAGTACCTACGCCAGGTTCAAGTCGAACTCGGTACACAAGATCGTCGCAACGCCCAGGAAGCGCTTCGGGTACTGCGAGACCACTTCACCGAACGCATTGCGGAGCTCAACCGGACCTCGACGGAAGCCGCAGGTCGCGATGCAGACAGCGCTGCAGGAGGAGCAAGCGGCACGGCAGCGACGGCTCGACTACCTGCAGCAGACGATTGCGGATCTCGACGCTGTGATGCGGCGGATCGATGAGCTCGTCCAGGAGACGGCGGGTGACACGACATGAGCGACTCCCTGATCGACCGCGTCGACCTGCTCTGCGCCGAGGCCGAACGCCACCTTGGCGGGCATGTCGGCATTGCGGCGGCTCGCACCCGACTCCACGAGCCGCTCCGAGTAGCCGTCGCCGGCCGGGTCAAGGCCGGCAAGTCAACGCTCGTCAACGGCCTCGTCGGTGAACGTCTCGCCGCCACGGACGCTTCCGAATGCACCCGGTACATCACCTGGTACCGGCATGCGCTTTCCTACGACGTCAATGCGATCCTCAATGACGGGACCCAGCGGTCGCTTCGGTTCCGGCGGGACCCCGGTGCGGTGACGTTCGACCTCGAGGACGTGGCCGGCACGGCGATTGATCACGTCGAGATCCGCTGGCCGGCAACCCGGCTCGAGGACATGACGCTGATTGACACCCCTGGACTCGGTAGCGCCCGTCTCGCCGATTCGCCACCTCAGATGGAACCGGCTGCGGCGGACGCCGTCATCTACCTGATGCGGCACCTGCATTTCCGTGACGTCGACTTCCTCGAGGCATTCGGTGACCACGAGCTAGGGCCGCCCTCTCCCACCACTGCAATCGCCGTGTTGTCGCGCGCGGACGAGATCGGCGGCGGACGGACCGATGCGCTCGAATCGGCCCGATCGATTGCGGCCAGGTACACGCAGGACAACCAGATCCGGGCGCTGTGCGCGACGGTCATCCCAGTCGCAGGCCTCCTTGCAGAGTCGGCGGCAGGCCTGCGCGAGGACGAGGTCGCCGCCATGCGCTCCTTGTTGACGATGGATTCGGACGGCCTCGCAACCACGCTGCTATCGGCCGACCGGTTCACGGATCCCGCCTCTACCCCTCTCCCCTCTCAGACCCGTCTGGATCTGTTTGACCGGCTCGGGATGTTCGGCGTACGAACGTCGCTCGACGCGTTGGCGCGGAACCGGTCGCTCACAGCTACAGACCTGGCCCGCATGCTCCGTCTCGTCTCCGGCATCGATGACCTTCAGGCACTGTTGGATCATCATTTCCGCAGCCGGGCCCGGGCACTGAAGGCCAATTCGGCAATGACCGCCCTGCGCGATGCGGTTCGGAACCCCTCCGCCGGCGACCGCTCGGCTGCCGCCGGTATCGACCGCGCCGTCGAAGCGTTGTGGGCTGAAGCCGAGGAGTTCGCAGAGTTCCGGCTCTGGGATCTGATCTCGTCGGGTTCGGTCGCGATCGATGAGGACGAACTTGCCGACGCCCGGCGGGTCGCGCCGGGTGCGGCCGTCCTGGATCGCCTCGGGCTCGAACCGGACACCGACACGTCAGCGGCGAGGGCGCGAGCGCTCGAAGGTATTCAGTACTGGAGGGACCGCACCGAGCATCCCCTCGCCACGAGGAGAGATGCCGAGGCCTTCTCGATTGTGGTTCGGTGGTACGAGGGCATCTACGCCCAGTTGCGGGATTCTGTTTGATCGACCGTCGATCAAAGGTATTCCGGCCGACTCCGCCGTTGTCAGGGGCTGCTCCAAGGTCAGTCACTTCGTCGTGTGCCTCTCGCTGTGCCATCAGGCGGCGTCGTTGTTTGGATATCCGGGAACCGGGTGGTAGTTCAGCGCCTGGAAGGCGGCCCTGTGCCCAGTCGTTTCAACGCGGAGGCGAGTCGAATCCGACGGAGCCGGAGATTCTCCGGCGTCGGTCCGGCGAGGGTCTTGTCCGGTGGCGGGTGTAGCGAAGGCGGCACTCGTGCCGCGACCGGGAATGTGTCTCGCGCTGAGATCGGCCGGATGGAGCCCCCTGGCTCGGTTTCATGATCACCGTCGCCTCTGGCCAGGGAGCCGGCCCCGGGGTGATCCGTGAGAGCCTCCCCGGACGAGTTCGGCGTTCGTGGGCTCGAGGGCGCCAGCTAGGAGTCGTCCAGCAGGTCCTGCCCGTCTTCGAGTTCGAAAATCTCATCGCTGAACGGCACATCCAGATCGGAGGCCGCACGGTCCATCTCACCGAGCCCCCCCACGTCTCCCACGGTGCTCTCGAACGTGAATGGGTCCGCCGGTAGGTCCTGCCCGTCTTCGACTTCGAAGATCTCATCGCTGAACGGCACATCCAGATCGGAGGCCGCACGGTCCATCTCACCGAGCCCCCCCACGTCTCCCACGGTGCTCTCGAACGTGAATGGGTCTGGGCTGTCTGGCTGATCATCCATCGGCTGAGGTCTTGGGGCTGGCTCGCGGGAAGGGGGGAGATAGGGCAGGCCGCCGTCCTCGTAACCTTCGGGTTCGGCGGGGTCGGTCACGAGTTGTCCCAGGGGCCTCAGCCCACCGCCGACCGCCCCTGGCCCTTCGGATTCGGGTGGATCGGTGACCTGGCCTGAGTCGTGGCTCGGATTGAGACCAGATTCCGTTCCGCCACCCGACTCCCCAGACCGCGAGCCGTCATCCGGATCCAGCAGTGTCCCTCCTCCAGCATCGGGGTCGATGTCTCCTGGGCCGGGTTGGAAGAATCCGCGGCCCCAGCCATCGTCACCTCCGCCGTCGGGTCCGTCCATTTCCGCGTCGTCTTCCGAATCCTCGTCCCCGTCATCGCCGTCCTCGTCGCTACCCCCGTCATCGTCATCGTCGCCGTCATCGCCGTCCTCGTCGCTACCCCCGTCATCGTCATCGTCGCCGTCCTCACCATCACTCCCGCCATCATCCCCTCCGCCGCCATCATCCCCTCCGCCGCCACCGTCACTGCCGATGTAGCCGCCTCCGAAGGTGTCGACAAAGCCGACTGTTCCGGACTCGTCTGAATCGTTGTCCCCCTTTGCGCCCTCCAGTTCATCCGGGCCGACTGCAACAGTGGAGCCCAAGGCGGGGCCTTCTTGGCTCCCACCCTCATCCGACGAATCGAACCCACCACCCTCATCCGACGAATCGAACCCACCACCCTCATCCGACGAATCGAACCCACCACCCTCATCCGACGAATCGAACCCACCACCCTCATCCGACGAATCGAACCCACCACCCTCATCCGACGAATCGAACCCACCACCCTCATCCGACGAATCGAACCCACCACCCTCATCCGACGAATCGAACCCACCACCCTCATCACCAGACTCAACCGCCAATCGGAACCCACCACCCTCATCCGACGAATCGAACCCACCACCCTCATCACCAGACTCAACCGTGGACCCAATATCCGACGAATCGAACCCACCACCCTCATCCGACGAATCGAACCCACCACCCTCATCCGACGAATCGAACCCACCGCCCTCATCACCAGACTCAACCGTGGACCCAATATCCGACGAATCGAACCCACCACCCTCATCCGACGAATCGAACCCACCACCCTCATCCGACGAATCGAACCCGCCGCCCTCATCACCAGACTCAACCGTGGACCCAATATCCGACGAATCGAACCCGCCGCCCTCATCACCAGACTCAACCGTGGACCCAATATCCGACGAATCGAACCCGCCGCCCTCATCACCAGACTCAACCGTGGACCCAATATCCGACGAATCGAACCCACCGCCCTCATCACCAGACTCAACCGTGGACCCAATATCCGACGAATCGAACCCGCCGCCCTCATCACCAGACTCAACCGTGGACCCAATATCCGACGAATCGAACCCGCCGCCCTCATCACCAGACTCAACCGTGGACCCAATATCCGACGAATCGAACCCGCCGCCCTCATCACCAGACTCAACCGTGGACCCAATATCCGACGAATCGAACCCGCCGCCCTCATCACCAGACTCAACCGTGGACCCAATATCCGACGAATCGAACCCGCCGCCCTCATCACCAGACTCAACCGTGGACCCAATATCCGACGAATCGAACCCACCGCCCTCATCACCAGACTCAACCGTGGACCCAATATCCGACGAATCGAACCCGCCGCCCTCATCACCAGACTCAACCGTGGACCCAATATCCGACGAATCGAACCCACCGCCCTCATCACCAGACTCAACCGTGGACCCAGGATCCTGATCGATATCGACCGGGCTGTCGTCCGCACCAACCGGCGGAGCCGGCATAGCTTCGGGCGGTACCGACCCAGGATCCTGATCGATATCGACCGGGCTGTCGTCCGCACCAACCGGCGGAGCCGGCATAGCTTCGGGCGGTACCGACCCAGGATCCTGATCGATATCGACCGGGCTGTCGTCCGCACCAACCGGCGGAGCCGGCATAGCTTCGGGCGGTACCGACCCAGGATCCTGATCGATATCGACCGGGCTGTCGTCCGCACCAACCGGCGGAGCCGGCATAGCTTCGGGCGGTACCGACCCAGGATCCTGATCGATATCGACCGGGCTGTCGTCCGCACCAACCGGCGGAGCCGGCATAGCTTCGGGCGGTACCGACCCAGGATCCTGATCGATATCGACCGGGCTGTCGTCCGCACCAACCGGCGGAGCCGGCATAGCTTCGGGCGGTACCGACCCAGGATCCTGATCGATATCGACCGGGCTGTCGTCCGCACCAACCGGCGGAGCCGGCATAGCTCGATCAACGATGATGCCGGGCGTCTCACCCACCGAATCGTCTGGCGTGGAACCAGCGAGCTCGGCGCCCTCTGTCAGCAAGCCTCCAGTTTCCGCCTGAGTTCCCGGAGTCGTTCGAAGATGGGGTTCATCCTGGCGGTCTTCGATTCCGGCCGCGGGCGATGCCGATCTGGCGCCACGACTGTGCTGCTCCTCATCAGACACATCGATGCGGTCATCCCCCTCGACCGCGACCTCCGACTCGGCCGCCGGATCGCGGGCATCGGATCGATCATCGCCGAACCAGCGCCGCCAGAAGTACCAAGTCGGCTTTGGCCTAAACATATCGAACATCGAACCGCTCCCTCGCTGAACCACTTTGCCGTCGATGGTCTCAGCACAGACGAATCCGGCCTCTCCTGCTCGTACGGCCGTTCTAGGCACGAACTAGTGGAACGGTCCGGCTCTCGCTAGGGCCAGTGGACCTTTCAGTCAGTCCTGGATGTGGTGTTCCGCAACCGCCTCACCCTCACGCCACACCTGCCGCCTGTGATTCCACATGGCCACTCCAACGCTCCTGCTGGAAAGCGTCCACGTCTTCGTCGCTGCATCGGGAAGTGGGCGGCGAGCGCCCGGCAACGCGCCGACTCTGCTTCTCGGTCGGACCCACCACCCGGAGCACGCAGCTACCCAGGGCCTCGTTCCTACAATGTGACCGTCGACACAAGGGAGGTGTGCGGTGCGGGGTCGGGTCTATGGCTCGCTGCGTGATCGTATGGTCGGCGTTACCGGCGTCGTCATGCTCATCGGGGCGGCGGAGACCGGCAAGACGACCCTCGCCAAGCTTCTCATCCTCGACGCTCTCGATGCTGGACTCTCGGTCGCCTTCGTCGACGGAGACGTCGCATCGACGATTGCCGGACCGCCCGGTTGCGTCGGCCTCAAGTACGTGAAGTCCCCGGCAGATCTCGATCCCGATACGCCGCCCGCTGAGATGCGCTTCGTCGGATCGACGTCGCCCCAGGGTGTGGTCCTGCCGCATGTCGTCGCGGTTGCCAGCCTCGTCGAGGCGGGCCGATCTCAGGCCGATGTCGTCATCGTCGACACGACGAGCGTCGTCGGCGGCGTCGTCGGCCAGACCCTCAAGTACCACCTCTGGGAATTGACCAAACCTGACCTTGGTATCGCCCTGCAACGCGGGGAGGAACTCGAACCGATCATCGGCATGCTCCGGCGGTTCTTCTCGGCGAAGATCACGACGGCCGAACCGCCAAACGATGCGACGCCTCCTTCCCCCACGGAGCGGCAAACGCGCCAGTCAGACGCCTTTGGCAGGGCGCTTGCCTCGCCGCTGCCCAGGTGGCGGGTACAGACAACGGTATTCGCCCCGACACTCCCCGAGGAATTCGATCTCGACCGTCTCAACGGCATGCTCGTCGGAGTGCAGGACGATGAGGGTCGATGCCTCGGCCTGGGAGTCGTGGAATCCACAGGCGGCGTGCTGCGGGTCGCGACCCATCTCGGTGAAGAGATGCGCGGGCTTCGGCTTGGATCGCTCCGGGTTGACCTCGAGACCTTCACCACCCAGGATGTGCGTCTCCGCCAGTTGATCTTCGGGATCTAGACGGTCCCGGCCCCGGCTGCCGGACGGCGGTCCGAAGACCCATTGTCGAATGGTCCAAGGAACCCTTGCAGACGTTCCCCGCACTTCCCCGAACGAGGGCTGACTGCTCCGGCACCTTGGACCATCCATAGTCGACCCTACGGATACCGCAAACCGGCTTCAAGCCCTCGAAACGCGCCTTCAGCGGATGTTTCCGCGCTCTTGAGACACGCATGTGGTGCCTCTTTGGCACAACTGACCAACGTCTGGCGACTTCTCCACAAATCCACAGCTATCCACAGGCGCTTGTGCACAACGCGGTATGGACAAGTTTCTGAACGAGATGTTTCGCGCTTCCGTCACGACGCGGCAATGCCGTTGTAGAGGTCGATGAGGCGATCTGCAGTGGCCGCCCATGAAAAGCGTTGGGCATAGTCGAGAGCGCCGCGGGAGAGGTGGTCACGGAAGTCGGGGTGGTCGAGAATCGCGGTCGCCGCCGCGGCGAAGGAGAGCGGGTCATGCTTGTTGATGAGCAGTCCGGAGATCGATGAGCCGACGACGTAGGGAAGACCCCCGACGCGACTCGCGACGACGGGGAGTCCCGAAGCCTGTGCCTCGGCTGCGACCAGTCCGAATGACTCGGAGCGGGACGGCATCACCAGCATGTCCGCCGCCCGGTAGTACTGCACGAGCGTGTCGTGCGGTTGCGGATCGACGAACGAGACACGCTCGGCGACCCCAACGGCGCGTGCCTGCTCCCGCAGGCGATCGACCTCGCGTGAGCCGTTGGTGCCGCTCGGTCCCCCGACGATCATCAGCCGCGGAGGTCCCTGCCCGATGGCCACGGTCTCCGGGAGGTGCGCCAGCATCTCGATGGCGATATCGATTCCCTTGTGGGCCTGGATCCTCCCGACGAACAGGATGAGCGGCTCGGCGCCGACTCCGATCCGTCGCCTGGCTTCGTCACGGTCGCCCGGATTGAACAGCGTGTGGTCGATGCCGGGTTCCGAGACACACAGGCGTTCGGGGCTCGCCCGGTAGTGATCGATGAGGTCGTCGAACTCATACGGTGTTGACGCCAGCACACAGTCGGAGAGAGCGATGACTCCTTCCTCGGCTCGCAACCTCGCAGAACTGGACGGCGATTCGTCTTCACGGCGGGCTGCGTCCTTGACCCTCCCCAGCGTGTGGAACGAGTTTGCGAGGGGGAGTCCATGCGCCTCCTTGACCAGGACCCCCGCCCAACCTGACAGCCAGTAGTGCGAGTGAACGACGTCGAAGCCTCCGTTGGCAGTCGCCGCAACGACACCTTCCCCGAACTCGGCCACGTACGGAACGAGTTGCTCGATCGAGAGCGGCTTCGGCGGTCCTGCGTCGATGTGAACGACCCGGTAGCCCTCCCGGACCTCGACCGAAGCGGGCTGCTCGGGAGCGTTGCGGCGGGTGAACACGACCGCCTCGATTCCGCGGGACGCCATGGTGCATGCGAGTTCATTGACGTAGACGTTCATGCCGCCGGCGTTGCCAACGCCCGGTTGCAGGAGCGGCGACGTGTGCATGGCGAGGTAGGCCACCCGCTTGATCACGCGAATACTCCCTCGACGACCCAAAGAGGACGCTCGACGCCACCGAGGTGGTACTTGTAGCGCTCGTCGCCCTTGAGGAAGTCGAACCGCGATACGCCGTCGGAGATCGACCGTTCGATCATCGCAGAGAGGAGCACGATCCCGGGAGCGGCGCCGACGAGTTCAGGCTCGTACGCCGAGTTGTAGAGGTAGTACCCCCGGCGGTCGGCAAATCCGAACGCGGCGGCAACAGGGCGGCCGGCGACGCTCAGCACATCGATTGAGGCCCCGGCTTCGGTGAGCAGTGCGAGAAAGAAGCGCTCCACCCGTTCGGACATGAACGCACCCTTGTCACCGTCGGCCCTCCGATGCATGTCGACGAAGGCGCCGAACGCTTCCGGATCGCGCCGGCGCTGATAGGCGGCCTCTCCCACGAGCTTCTCGAACCGACGCTGCTTCCGACGGACCTCGTGTCGATGCTTCTTCGACAGCATCGCAAGCCAGGCCTCGTAGTCGGTCGGCAGATCGAGAGCCAGGGTCGCCGAGTGTTCGCGGGTGGCAGCTGATGCCGAGAGACCCTCGAGTGAATGGACGAGCGGTCCCAGCGCCTCCGCCGGGAGGCTGTCGAACGAGAACCGGTAGCCGGCGTATCGCCGAGCGATCTGCACCATGCATGCGTCGATCGAGTCTCCGAGCGGCGAGTGGTAATCCGTGAGATCGGGATCGCCCTGGAATCGCACCGTTCGGCCGTCGACCCAGATCGGCAGGGCGCCGTCGGGCGAGGACACAACGAGCGTCTCTGTTCCCGGCGCTGCGGCGTGAGATGCCCAAGCCTCGAGAAACGGGGCGAGGGGGAACGGGCCGGTGAACGGTGCCGTCGACGGCAGCGTGCGGGCACGGTCGTTCCATGAAGGGACGAGATCGGAGGTCACCGTCTACTCCCCGGTGAGGGCGCCGACGGGAACCCCGCCGCCGAGAACCGGGGGTGCCACCTCTGATGCAAGCCCTACTCGCATCGCTTCCGGGAGGAGGCCGAGATCGTGCGCAGCTGCGATCACCGCAGCTACTGCAACGTCGCTCCCACCCGCTCTGGCCTTGGTTGCGATTCCGACGCCGTGGCGGCCGATACCGATCTGACCCTCCGCTCCGACCTTGACCGGCCCTCCCCACCACCTGGCGAGGTGACCGTCGGGCCTGGCACTGTCGGCGACCAGCGCCGGGAACCGAGAGATGGCATCGGTCGCTCGTTCGAACCGGCTCGCAGAGCTCAATTGAGCGAACGCGGTTGCAAGCCCGCGAACGGATCCGCGCAGCGTCGGTGCGCCGCAGCCGTCAACGCCCACGGGCTCCGGGCTGATGCCCGTGACCTCGGCAACCAGATCGATGATGCGGCGCTGCAGCGGGTGATCGGGTTCGAGATACGACTCGGTCGGCCAGCCCTGTGTGACACACGCGGCCAGCATCGCGGCGTGCTTGCCCGAGCAGTTGTGGAATATGCGCTTGGGCGCGCGGATCCCGCGCCCAAGCTGGAGGTCTCGCGCACCTTGCGAGAGCGGCCAGACGGCGGGACACCGGAGGGCTCCCTCGTCGAGACCGACGCCGGCGAGCATCGACCGAATGATTGCGATGTGGACCGGCCACCCGCTGTGGCTCGAGCTGGCCACCGCGACGTGCTCCGGTGGCAGTTCGACCCCCGCTTCGAGCGCAACGGTGGCCTGCAGAGGCTTGACGGCCGATCGGTAGAACAGGGGCCGGTCGGGATCGCCTGAGCGGTAGAGCTCGTTGCCTTTCGCATCGACGGCGCAGACCGCCACATCGTGGATCGACTCTGTCAGCCCGGTGCGGACGGTCAGGAACTGCAAGACGGCTACTGCCCGTCGAGAAGGTCGGCCGCGTCGGCGAGGCCGTCGCGATATCGCCGGGTGATTTCCGCGCTGATCTGATCGTGTACGTCGTAGACGGCACGGCGCTGGGTCGAGACTTCTCGCTCCGCCTCGGTGAGTGCGGTCTGGATCTCCTCGAGTTCGTCGTCGTCGAGGCTCGGGAGGTGTGTGAGGAAGTCGTCGCCAAGGACCCGATCGATGGATCGATTGCCGTCGCCGCTGAGATCCGGAAGGGTGAGAGGGAGGTCTCTGGGGATCGTGTGGCGGCTCGGCCCGTCGATACCGTCGGCGAGAATCTGCGGCAGCGCTTCGATCAGGGAGCGTGTCTCCTCGCCGGAACGGCGCCGCATCTCGAACGAGAGCAGGTCCATGCGGCCGTGGAGCATTCTGCGGTAGAACGAGAACTCCGTGTCGAGGTCGTCGAGGATGATCCTGCGTTTTCTCAACTCGTCCATCGGAAGCGATTCGAGATCCTCGACGTACGCCGGATCGGAAATCAGGTCGATGCGTCTCCTGCGACGTTCCACGTGTGCGGCTCCAAGTATGTGTTTCGCTTCAGGGACAGTAGTGGCGGACGGTCGGATAGGGATTGATCGCGGTGTTGCCCGGCCGGATCTCGAAGTGCAGATGCGGTGAGGTGTACCGGGCGTTCCCGCTGTTGCCGAGGTAGCCGATGACCGTCCCCGCCGCCACGTTCTGCCCGGAGGAAATGTTGGTCGGATGGCTCTCGAGGTGGGTGTAGTAGTAGGTCGTGCCACCTGCATAGAGATGTGTCGAGAGCCCACCGAGGCTGTTCGACGAGAACTTGACCCTGCCGTCGACTACCGCGACGAGTGGGGTATTGCGAGAATTGAACATGTCGACACCCTTGTGACGCCGACCGCCCGACCTCGGGAAGCCCCACGAGTCGATGAACGATGCTCCGCCCTGAACCGGGCATTGGAAGCCCGGAGTTGCCGCCGGCGGGAGACCCGCAGCGGTTCCGGGCTTGTTGTTCGCGGCGGCGACATCCCGGGCCTTCTTGAGGGCGATGGCCGCCTGGAGCTCATGGCGCTCCTTTGCGAGGTTGTCGATCGCACGCTGCTCGGCGGCGGACGCTTCGCTGTAGGTCTGCTTCGCCTGTTCGGAGAGCGAAGCCTGGCGATCAACGAGTTCGGCAGCCTTCGCTTCGAGAATCTCGACCTCGGCCTTGTTGTCGATCAATTCGAGCTTGAGGCGATCCATCTCCCTCGATACGGCCTGCAACCGATCGAGGTCGGCGATGTCGCGGCTCGCGGCTCGGTCCATCAGCTGCTGGGACGTGAGGAGGTCCTGGATCGACCCGGCTTCGAATGCCGCCGTGACGAGCCCGCGACCTCCCGACGTGTAGGCCTCAAGAACGAGATCCTGGGCCGTCGCCTTGAGTCCGTCGACTTCGTCCTCGTAGGTGGAGATCTTGCTCTCGAGCAGGCCGATCGTGTAGATCAAGTTGTCGAGCTGGCTGGTGACTTGTTCGAGTTCGAGGAGAGCGGCTTCGAGTTCGTCTTGCGCAGCCTTCCACTTCTGGTAGGCGGCAGAAGTCGCGTCTCCGGCCCGCTCGACCTGGTCTTGGGCCCGCTCGACATCGCGTTCGGTCTGGGCGGACGCGCCGACGGGGACGACCGCTAGGAGGGCGACGATAAGGAGGAGAATCAAGCCGCGATAGCCGCGATGCATTGACATAGAGATGTCAGGCTAGTGGAGGGTTCCGGGAACGAACAGTCCCTCGATCAGCCAAGAGCGACGAGAGCGAGCCAGAACAAGGGCGCGGCAAGCCAGAGTCCGTCGATTGGGCTGAGCTGCCCGGGCAGTCTGACCGTGTGCACGATCGTGCCCGTTCGGACCATCGAGCCGAGCACCCTCCCGGCGATCAGACCGGTAGCTACGGCGACGGCGGCTACGAGTCCGGTTGCGATTTCGATATCTCCGGTGAGGACTCCGGCCAGGAGACCTGCGATGAGCGCCCCGATGAGCGTGCCGACATTCGGATCGATCGTCTGGCCGCCGCGGATCGCGGTCACCATTGCGACGACAATGGCCAGGGCCACGATCAGCAGGTACGCCAGGGCAATCGATGTGGACATCATCCGGAGCATGACGAGGGCGCCGGCTCCGGCCGCCGCGATCATCGAGACCGACGCCGTCATCGCAATGGATTCGACACCTCTCCACCTGGACTGGAAGATTGGCCAGAAGATGGTGACGGCGACGGCCGCGGCGAATCCGCCGGCGAAACCCTCGTACCCCCAGGCGTAGGTGGCTGCTGCGGCGATCGTGGGAGCGAACAGGGTGGCATAGAGGTTGATGGATCCGGCCCGTGTCGCGTCGGTGTCGGCGAGGTCCCAGAGCCATGCGAGTGCGGCGCCGACCGTGACCACGACGAACCATTCCAAGGGCACCCATGCTGATACGAGCAAGGCGGCGAGCACGATCACCGACAGGATGCCCTCGGCCGGGTCGAGGGTGAGGGAGCGCTGGGTGGTGGGGGCGGCGTATGTTCCTCCGGAGACCGGCGGGATGATCGCCATCTCGTCGTCGGGCCCGACGACGGCGTCGCGGTCGGCGGGGTTGCCGTTGACCCACACCCCTGCGGATCTCAGGCCGTTGGTGAATGCTGGACCGTATTCGTCCGCTGCGCGATCGAGAATCTCCCCGACCGTGCCCTCGTCGACGACCATCTCGTCGGTTCCGGCGATCTCTCTGAAGCGTGCGAACAATCGAAGCGTTGGCATCGGCGGATAGGCTAGTCGTGTATGAGCTTCGGCCGAGGACCGCTTGGGCCGATCGGGGTCACGCAGAGAGATCGAGACCGCCGAGCGCCTCGAGTGTGGCGGCCGGTTGGAGCGCCGCGAGCGAGATCAGGGGACTCCGATCGGCGCCAGTCGAGCGGCCGGTCCGGATGGTGGTCCCGTGCTGCGCAAGGCCGGCGAAGCCGATCGTGTGGACTCCGGGTTCATCGTCCGAGAGAATCGAGGCCGTATCCGCATCCGTTGCATCGGCCTGAAGAACCGCCGCGAGGAGGTTCATCGCTCCGACGCTGATGTGTCCGGTCGAACGATCGATCAGGGTGGACGCGGGGAACCACTCGGCTTGGACGGTGAGCGGAACCATCGCTTCGACGCAGACGCGGATGGACGAAGCGATGGAGGGGGCGTCGGTGGTATCAGTCGGGAGTACCACGACTGCACCCACGGAATGCAGTACCGCTTCCTTGGCCGCGCCGATGGCGCGAACGATGGAGGCGGCGTTCTCGGTGAGTGCCAAGGCCATCATCGGAAGCACGTCGTGGTGGATCCCGCGCGTTGCGCTCGCTGCTTCCACCACGGCGCCGGCGCTTCGTTCGTTCCCGGCGGCAAGTCGGACCACTTCGATTCGCGCCGCCGGGTCCATCGTCGCGTGGAACGCCGACGCCTTCGAAGCATCCGAAGCGATGTGGTCGTCGAACACCGCCGCGATCGGGATTGGCGAATCACCGGCCGCCATCGTTCGAACGAGCACGCCGGCGAGGTCCTCGAGCAGAGACGCCGGAACGACCAATCGGCCGACCATCCAACCGTGTGTGCCGGTACGCAACATTCGATATGCCGCGACCGCGCTCCCAACGTCCGGGGCGGAATCGCCGAGCAGCGTTGCGTCGTCGACCAGGCCGCCGAGGAGACCTCGGCGCGCGTCCGGTATCAGCATCGTCATTGGGGGACCCTCCCGTGCCCTACGGCGATGTGGGATCGGTGTTCTGCCATGGAGCGGCATCGTACGGGGGTGACCGCAGTTGCACCACGGCGGTTGGATCTGGGCCATACTCCGAGTGGTTTCCTCTGTTCCGAGGGGAGGGCCGATGACGAACGCAGCAGAACCCACCGCGGCCACCGAGGGAGCGAACCGGATCGACCTCGTTGAGGTCGGTGCTCGGGACGGTCTGCAGAACGAGGACGCGATCCTGACAACCGCCGTCAAGGTGGAACTCATCGAGCGCATGGTCGGCGCCGGGTCTCGCCGCATCGAGGTCGCCTCATTCGTCAACCCTGAGCGCGTCCCCCAGATGGCCGATGCCGAGTCGGTCGTCTCCGCGCTCGGACCGAGCCCCTCCGGCTCCTCGTACATCGGCCTTGTCCTCAATCGCCGCGGCCTCGAACGGGCGATCTCGACAACGATTGACGAGGTCAACTTCGTCGTCGGGGCAACGGTCGGATTCAACCAGGCGAACGCCGGTGCTACTCAAGACGAAACGATGACGGAGATCACCCGGATGATGGCTGATGTCGGGGATCGGGCGACGACGGTGACGATCTCCGTAGCCTTCGGTTGTCCCTACGAGGGGGGAGTGCCGGTTGCCGACGTGGTGCGCCTCGCCGAGTCGGCGGCGACCGCCGGCGCGGACGAGATCGCCCTTGGTGACACGATCGGCGTCGCCGTCCCCACTCAAGTCGTCGAGGTGATTACCGCCGTTCGGGAAGTCACCGACGTTCCGCTCCGCTGCCACTTCCACGACACGCGTAACACGGCGGTCGCCAACGTCGCCACCGCGTACGCCGCCGGGATCCGATCCTTCGACGCGTCGGTCGGCGGCGCGGGTGGATGTCCGTTCGCTCCGAACGCGACCGGGAACGTCGCGACGGAAGACCTGCTCTTCTTGTTCGAACGGATGGGTGTCGAGACGGCCATCGATCCGGCTGACACGATCGAAACCGCGCGATGGCTCGCGACGCAGATTGGGAGGGAGCTTCCCGGTGCCGTCTCTCGAGCGGGGTGGTGGCGGTTGGACAACTACCCTGTCTCACCATGACGCTTCCCATTTCCTTTCTCTCCGATTTCGGTCGTGCCGACGAGTTTGTCGGGGTGGTTCATGGTGTGATCGCGCGGATCGCGCCCGGGGCACGGGTGATCGACGTCGGCCACGACTTCGCCGCGGGCGATGTTCACGGCGCAGCGCTGGCGCTCATGCGATCGATTCAGTACCTGCCGGAAGGTGTTGCGCTCGCCGTCGTCGACCCGGGTGTTGGCACGAGCCGCAGAGCCATTGCCGCACGCACACCGTGGGGCTTCTTCGTCGGTCCGGACAACGGACTGCTCGCCCCTGCCGTCGCCATCGTGGGTGGTGCCGACCTGATCGTGTCGATCGAGGATCCGCGGTTCCGTCTGCCGGCGGAAGGCGAGACGTTCCACGGGCGCGATGTCTTCGGCCCGGCCGCGGCGGTGCTCGCGGCCGGCGAGGCGACAATCGAGGACCTCGGTCCCGTCGTCGACCCCGGCACGGTCGCTCCGATGATGATTCCCCTCGTCGAACCGGATGGGCTCGGGGGGATGCTCGGCGAAGTGCTATGGATCGACCACTTCGGCAACGCGCAAACCAATGTGAGCCCGGCTGATCTGGCTTCGCTTGGTCTGGAACCGGGTGACGAGGTGTCGATGTCGATCGCCGGGGTCGGGCGGTCACTCCAGTGGTGCACCGCATACGGCGACGTCGCACCCGGCGAAGGCCTGCTCCACGTCGACTCGTACGGTCAAATCGCGATCGCGGTCCGCGGCGGCCGGGCCGATGCGCTGTACCCGCTGACGGTTCGAACCGCCGTCGGATTCCGCGCCCCCGGCGGGACCGGGATACCCATCAGGCCGGCCACTGCCGACGAATCCTGACCCTCAGGGCGTGAGGCCCGTCGCAATGAGCTTCGCCACGAACGCCCCGACGATGAGGACGAGGAGACCGATGACGACGATCGCGGTGAACGGGCGCATGCGGTGACGATACCGCGCTCCTCCTGTCAGGCACGGGGAACGGTGCTCCCTCGACAGGGCCGACGCCGTCACGCCCGGTAGTCTGGTATCGATGAAGACGCACATTCCCGACGCGACCGTTGCCCGCCTGCCGGTATATCTCCGCTGCCTGGCCATGCGGGCCGGCACCGGAACCTGCTCATCCGAGGATCTTGCCAGGACGGCCGGTGTCAACGCCGCACAGGTGCGAAAAGACCTCTCGTTCCTCGGGGCTCGTGGAACGAGAGGCGTCGGCTACGACGTGGATACGCTCCGAGAGGAGATCCGCGGGGCGCTGGGACTCACTCATGATTTCCCGGTCGTCATCGTCGGGGCGGGGAACCTCGGACGTGCGCTAGCGAACTATCGGGGATTCGGAGAGTGGGGCTTCTCGATCGCCGCGATTCTCGATGTTGATGCTCGCCGAATCGGCAGCACGATCAGCGGGACCACGGTCGAGTCGATGTCCGATCTCGAGATCATCGTCGATGAGCGCGACATCGAGATCGGGATCATCGCAACGCCGCACGATCAGGCGCAGCCGGTCGCGGAGCGCCTCATGGCGGCCGGGATCCGCTCGATCCTGAACTTCGCCCCCGTGGTCATCAACGTCGAACTGGCAGAGGTTCGCGTCGTCGATCTTTCGAGCGAGCTTCAGATCCTCGCCTATCACCTGCAGGAACGTGCCGACGGAGCAGCCGAGTAGCCGGTCCCCCCGGCCGAAGGGCGGGGGATGCGGAGGAGCGTCAGCGACGACGCAGGGGGGCTCTGGGAGCTCTGATGATTCAGATGCGGCCCGCCAGCCTGCGTGCTGACTCGAGCAGTGTTGGGAGGCGATCGTCGACATCGTCTACGGGGATCCAGGTGCCGATTCCGGAGTCGGTGACGATGGCGCCGGGCTGCGTGTCGAGGATCTGCCGGATCGTCGGGAGAAGCGGTGCGAGCGCCGCCCGAAGGGCGTCGGGGCCTTCCGAACAGTCCCACGCCCACGCGGCCGTTTCCGCGTCGAATGACAGAACCCCGGTGACGAACGCCGGACGGTTGAAGGCCCAGGCGCGCCGTCCGCGAAACCACTTGGCGGGGGACTCGATGATCCAGATTCCGAGCGAAACCGGAAGCGCACGAGCGGAGACGGTCACCATGATCTCGTCGGTGATGGCGTCACCACCTCGCCGTTCGAGGTATCTGGGGAGCCGGATCGAGACGGGCCGCCCCTCATGGAGCGCGCTCACGCCCCAGAAGCAGGCCTGGTCCGGTTTCGTGGTGTGGACCCGCAGATCGGTGAGCCCGAGAGCGGTTGCGGCGGAGAGTCGGTCGTCCCACCACGCTCGATCGTTGCCTGGCTGCTGGACCTCGGAGCCGTCCGGTCGCCGAATCGGAGGTGGAGGTGCCATCTCGGCGCCGTATCCCATCGACCAGGACGCGGTGCTGAACGGGGATACCACGATCTATTCGGACGGGGTGTCGCGCTCGTAACGGTCGAGGGCCATGACGAACATCACGAACAGAATGAATGCCCCGAGTGCAAGGGCGATCGCCGGGATCCGAAGCTGGAAGGCGTTGAGCCCTTCGAGGTTCGCCGGGCGGATGCCTCGCGGGGCGTAGACCACGAAGAGGACGCCGCTGAGCGTGAGCCACCCGAAGACGGCGCTTGCCGTGACCAGAAACGCGAGGTGCTTGCCCAGGTTGGTCGAGAGGATCAGCCACCCGGCTCCCATGAAGACGAAGATCGCCCCGACGGTGAAGAAGACGCCGCGTGCCATTTGCGAGAAGTCGGTGATTTCTCCGGTTGCCTCATCCCGGCGGTTGAAGACTGCCCCGACGATGTCTTGGACGGCCTCTCTGACGAACGGGAGCATCGCAAGGAGGAGGGCGATCATCGCGATGATGCCGAGGATCTCGAGCGTCCCGAGGCCGCCTTCTGACCGGGCGACCCGACGAATTGTTACAGCAGGGCGTGCCATCACATCGTCCTCTCATAGAGAGCAATCAGTTCGATATCGGCCTTGCTGAGCGACGCACCGAATCCCGGCATGCGTCCGGTTCCGAGCCCATTCACACCGTATGGCTGAGAGGCGCTACTGCCGTTGATAATGAAGTCGACCTGGTCTTCGATCGACGGGAACTGGGTGATCGACCGGCCGTTGGTGATGGCGGGACCCCATGCGCCGGTTCCGGCGCCGACCTCGAACGTCGAGCCGGCGCTGTAGCCGCCGGTGTGACAGCGGGCGCAGTAGCCGTTGAAGAGCCCGACGGCTCGCTCTGCGTCGCCGGCACTCACCGCGGTCCCTGAAACGTCGCTCATCGCCGAGGCAACCTCGACGACATCGACCAGCCAGAGCTGCGTTTCTGCGGATGTCTCGAGGAAGTCCATGCCGGAGTCGAGCTCGTCGAGGAACAGGTCCTGGCGCTCGGCGGTGACCCCGATGAGGAGGAGGTCGGATTCGATGGCGGCGAGCATGGTGATCGCCTCGTCGAGGTCCGCGACGGGCCGACCATCGCCGTCGACGTTGGTGTATGCCACGGCCGGGTCGAAGGCGATCTCGTAGACCTTCTGTTCGACCTGGATCGTGCCGCGCAGCTCCGTGAGTGTCTCGAGCGAGGTCGCTGCGATTTCGGTGAGCCTCGGTTCGGCCGCGTCGGAGAGTCCATCGCGGTCGGCATCCGGTGCGGGGTCGTCACAGGTTGTCAGGACCGCGGCTGCCGAGGCCTCGGTGCATGTTGCCGCACTTCCGAGCAGGGCCCTGGTCTCGTCTCCGAGGCCACCGGCCATGGCGAGCTGATCCGGAGCCAGCAACACGTCGTCGATCGCGGCCTGTTGCAGATCGATGAGACCCTGTGTGGCGTCGGCGCCTCCGGCGATGCGGTTCACGGCGCTCGACACGGTCGAATCCGTCTTGTCGACCACATCGACCTGCGGCAATTGGATCGAGGCGAGGTAGTCGATCACCCGGTCGATCTCCTGGATCGTCATGGCGCCGCCGCCCTCGAGACCGCTCGCCGGCATCGGCGTGCCGGCCCGTCCGTAGACGATGACATCCGTGATCTCCTCGCGGTCGAACCGGTACATCACGTCGTTGAGCGAGGGGACCTGCCACGAGGTATCGACACCGCTGCGCGCCTCGGTGTACGCGGCGGCGCCACCACCACCGTCGGCGCCGTGGCACGAAGCGCACGCGAACAGGGTGTACCAGGACTCGCCTTCCTCGAGCGCGAGCTGGACCAGATCATCAGCCGCCTCGGCCTGGCGGTTCGACTCATTGAATGCATATGCCGGGATGATGAGCGCCAGCGTCGCCGCTGCGAAGACGGCTGCGCGCAGCACCTTCGTGGTTCGTACGTTCTCGAGTTCCGGATCCGACATGTACGGAGTGCGGTTCGGCGGCGGTGTCTCCTTGACGGTCGACCGGGAGCGACGGCTGCTAACGAATAGATATGCCATCCAGGCGAGGATCGAGACGACGGCGATGACCAGGACGATCGAACCGATGCCGAAGCTGCCGGTCGCGGCCGCCGGTTCGGCCTCGTCGCCGGCAGCGAGGATGATCGGGAGCGCGGGGTTCAGCACGTCCACCTCATACACAGAACGGTCCCTGTGGATACTCGGCCGTGAGTTCCTTCGAGCGAGGTGTCTGCACGACCGTGCCGGTCTCGATGATGAGATCGCCGGCGCCGTTGACGGACAGCCCGAAACGGTCCATGTTGCGCGGCGCGGGACCGGAGTTGTATTCGCCGTGGATGTTGTAGCGGGATCCGTGGCATGGGCATTCGAATCCCTGCGACGGGACGCAATCCGGCACGCGGCATCCGAGATGGACACATCGCTGCCAGAGCGCCATCACCCCGACACCGTCGCTCTCGCCGCCTGCGACCACGAACGGGACTCCCTCGTATGACGAGCCGGGGAGCTTGGACATCTCGAACGGCACGAGCCACGCCTGTGCCGCAGGCACGAAGGTTGGGATGACGGTGCCACCGTCGGTGAGCGCTGCCTTCAGTTCGCCGACGTTGCCGACGTTGATCGGTGTCCCGAATCCTCCCTTGAGCTTCGGCCAGACATAGGCCAAGGCACCGAGAGCGAACTGAGCGAGGAACAGCCCGAAGACGAGGTAGAGCGCACGGTTGAGGAACTTGCGGCGCGTCACTCCGTACTCGGCGGGTGTGACCACCTTCTTGTCCGTGAGCGGGTCGACCGGGGGTTCGGCCGAGTCGTCGGTGATGATGGCGACCGTCGACGCTGCGCTGTCGGCCCCACCAGGCTCGTCGGACCCGACGACGACGACGGGAGCGTTCGGCGCTGCGGCAGGCGCGGCTCCCGACAGTTCTTCCGGTGTGATCGGTCCGGCCGACGGGCCGCGGCGGATTGCGATCGCGAAGATGCCGAGCACGGTGAGGATCCCGGCGCCGATGATTGCGATGATGAAGATGGTGGTTGCGCTCACGGTTGGGACCTCATTCCAGGAGTGACTTGAGGTCGTCGAAGAAGATGCCGTCTTCCCATGGGAACGTGAAGTTGAAACCGGGACCTCGGAAGAACGAGCCGAGGATCGTGAGGACGGCCGCAGCCATGATGAAGAACGTGAACAGCATGATGGCGAACTTGCGGTGCGACGGCCGGACCGACGGGTTCTTGTCGATGTAGGGAATGATCGCGATCGCGATGGCGCCGAAGGTCGGGACGATGATGCCGGCGATCTGTGGGTCGAAGTACGAAAGCAGCTCCTGCAGGCCGAGGAAGTACCACGGTGCCTTCGACGGGTTCGGCTGTTCGTTGAAGTTCGCGAACTCGAGGAGTGGCGCATCCAGGAAGGTCGCCAGAGTGATGAGCAGGATCAGGACGACAAGCAGCGCTACGAACTCGATGGCGAGCAGGTGAGGCCAGACCGTCACACGGTCGGTCGGTGCCGAGCGAATCCGCTGAACTCCGCCGGCTCGAATCACGGTGAGGAGCCGTGCCGACTTCGCTCCGTTCAGATCCCCGTTGCGTTCGACGGCAGCTTCTTCTTCGACCGCCGCGGCGACCGCTGTGGCCGCGGCGACCGGTTCAGGGGCGACGGCCGGCGCAGCGGCCGCCCCGGCAGGAGCCTCGACCGGTGGTGCCTCCGCCGGTGCGGACGCGGGTCCTGCTTCAGCCGCCGGGGCCTCACCCTTCATTTCGGCGAGGATGTCGTCGACCGGGCGGCCTTCCTTCTTCGCTCGTGCCTCGGCTGAGCGGCGCAGGATCTTGTCGGGGATTTGTGCCACGGTGACTCCCTACAGCGGCCCGGAGATTCCGCCGTCCTTGCGGACGCGCCAGAAGTGGACGGCCATGAACAGCGTGATGATGAACGGGAGGAAGAGGACGTGGAGGACGTACCAACGTAGGAGCGTGTCCGGAGTGATCTGCACGCCGCCGATCAGGGCGAAGTTCACTTGCTCGCCGAAGACCGGGGCATACCTCCCCATCGTGGTCCCCACCGTGACCGCCCAAAGCGCCAGCTGATCCCAGGGGAGCAGGTATCCGGTGAACGACATCAGCAGGGTGAGGAGCAGGAGGATCACTCCGACGATCCAGTTGAACTCGCGCGGCGGCTTGTAGGCGCCGTGGTAGAACACCCGCGCCATGTGGAGGAACACGGTCAACACCATGAGGTGGGCACCCCACCGGTGCATGTTGCGCACCAGCTGTCCGAAGGCAACGTCGGTGTTCAGCGCTTCGAGATCGAAGTAGGCCTGCGGTGAGGTCGGCGAGTAGTAGAACATCAGGAAGATGCCGGTGATCGTGAGCACGATGAAGAGGAAGAAGCTCAAACCCCCGAGGCAGAGGGTGTACGAGAGGCGGACGCCGTGGCGCTTCACCTTCACCGGGTGGAGGTGGTAGAGCACGTTGTTCATCACGACGTAGGAACGGTTGCGCGGCGTGTCCTGATTGTCGACGCGCATCGGTGAGCCGGGCCTGAAGATCGAAGTCCAGACCTGGCTTTCGCGAATGTGATCGATCACGCCGGTCACGGCGGTCCCGATGCTCTTCCCGCTGCCCTTGTCGTCCGTCACCTGTTCCCTCTCCTGCGTCCGGGCCGTCTACCCGGGTTTCCGGTCTCGCTTCGCGTGGTCGAAGTGATCATGATTCTGGGCCGTCCCGCATCGGACGGCCGAAGGCCGAGATCGGTGTCGGCTTCTGCTTCGGCACGCTGCGGCTCCGTTTCTGCCACACCACCATCGTGCCTGCGATGAGGACCAGCATGGCGACCGGATATCCGCCAACGATCATCTGCTGGAAGGTGGAATACGAGATCGACATCTCGTTCCCGAGGACGAGTGCGGGCGGAATCGTGACGAGCGTCTTCTGAGGGGTCCACTCGAGGGACGCCTGAGTGAGAGTCACGAACTGGTTTGGAATGATCGCGAACACGAACAGAGCCATCGCCGTGAAGAGGAAGGCGCCGATGGCCGCCCGCGCCCACGTGAGCTGACGGCCGTACACGAAGCCGAGCGTGGCGCCGCCGAGAATCAAGAACACACCGCCGGCTGCGATGAGTTGTCCGATGGTGGCGGGAACCCACCCGCGGGGGACGAGGGGCCATAGTTCGTTGCCGACAACGTCCGTCGTTGGTGACTCGGCGGCATGGACGAACAAGGAGGCAGCGATCACCGTGATGATGCCGATCGCGATCGCCGCTCCGCCGGCCGCGAGCTTCTGTCGATCCGTCACTGCTTCCTCCTCCACACGGCGGCGATTCTATGCCGAACAAGTTCGCCGCGCATACAAAAGCGTTCGGCCTCCGGCCGCGACGATATCGTGGAGTCCGAAACGCGCGGCCCGGGAGACGGGGAACCACCGATTCAGGCCGGTGAACCGGGATGTCTCCGGCTAGGCTTTCGGCCGCCCACGGGAGAGACGGGCCTGCAATGGCGACGGAGGACATCGGAATCGTGAACGCGGACGACGCAGCCCAGAGCGAAGCGCGATCTGGCGTCGAAGGCATCGTTCGCTGGCACCTCGTGTCTGCGACCGTCTTCCTCATCTTGGCCGTGGTCGTCGGTGCCGTCGTCGCTCTGCAACTGGTCTTTCCGGACATCGGCGCCCGAATCTCATTCCTCTCCTACGGGAGGCTGTCGGCGGTCGCGACGCACCTCTTCCTGTACGGTTGGCTCGCGCTCGGTTTCCTCGCCGCGGTGTACTTCGTGCTCCCTCGCATCTCCGGACGCTCGGTCAAGGGAGCGACCCTGGCCCCGATTTCGCTGCTTCTGCTCGTCATTTCCGTCGTCTCGGGGGCAGCCGAAATCGCCGCCGGACTCGGCGACGGACAGCCCTATCTCGCAGCACCGCTCATCGCTGAACTGCTGTTTCTGGTCGGATTGATTCTCTCGGCGGTGACGGTTACCCGGACCGTGGCGCAGGACGCCGGGCAGCTGGTTCCAGCCCAGTGGTACCTGCTCGGTTCTTCATGGTGGGCAGTCCTTCTGATCGCGTTCTCGCTCATTCCCGGTCTTCCCGGTGTGGCCGGAGCGATGCAGATCGGGTTCCTTCGCGCCGGACTCGCCGGCTTCTGGTTCGCCGCGGCCGGGATTGCCTTCCTCTACTACCTGGTGCCGAAGCTCACGGGACAGACCTCGTTCGAGGGGACACCGCTCTCCGCCCTCGGTTTCTGGTCGCTTGCGTTCGTGTGGGCGGCCACGGCTCCGGTCCTCTACATCTACGGCCCGATTCCCGGCTGGCTCCAGAGCGTCGGCGTTGCGTTTTCGATCGCGTTGTTTGTCCCGGTCGCTCTCATCACGAGGGACCTCTCGATTCTCATGCGGGGCCGTGCGAGGCTCGTCGAGGATCGCGTCACGCTCGCGTTTGCCTCCTTCGGGATGCTTCTGTTCGTGCTGGTCCCCGTTCACAACCTCGTGCAGGCGCTGCGAACCTCGAGTTCGATCGTCGGCTTGACCGAGTGGACCGCTGCCGGCGATCTGTTGCTCTTCGGTGGCGCGTTCACGTTCTGGATCTTCGCCTTCTCCTACTACGCATCTGGCGCCGGAGCGAACCGGCGCGGATTGGCCACCTGGCACCTCATGCTGTCGGTCACCGGCCTGGCCGTTGCGATTGGTGCCATGTGGACCGCCGGAGCTGCCACCGGTCTGACGTGGGCGGCAGGGGTCAACGCCGCGGAGCCGACATCGTTTGGTGACGGCTGGTCGGTCATTGGCAAGATGCTCGTTCCGTTCCTCGGCTTCCGGGCGGCCGGTGCCGTGATCTTCGGCCTTGCCCAGCTGCTCTTCGGAGCAGCCATCCTCGCGGCCTCGTGGCGGGTTTCGTCCGCCGTACCTCGTGTCGAGGATGAGGCATTCGATCTCCAACTGACCGGCCGCGGCGCAACGATTTCGTACCCGGCTCTGCGGGGCGGCATTGTTGCCGCCTTTGCCGTGGCCGCGGTGGTGATGGTTCTTGTCCCAACCCTCGACGCGAGCGTCACCACGGGAACGATCCTTGCGGAGACGGTCCGGTCGTATCCGGAGGGTTCGGCGGTGGCCGCCGGTCGCGACGTGTACGTGCGAGAGGGCTGTGTCGCCTGTCATACACAATCGGTTCGGCCCATCGTTCCCGACGTCGGACTTGGCGCCGTGAGTGTCGCCGGCGACTACGTGAACGAAGTTCCGGCGCTGATCGGAACCGAAAGACTCGGACCGGACCTCATGCATGTGGGGAGCCGAATCGAAGATCCAAGCGGTCTCGGTCCCCACCTCGACGACCCGCGCGCCGAGCGTTCGTGGTCGATCATGCCGTCGTACCGATATCTGACCCAGGGCGATCTCGATGCCCTTGCCGAGTACCTGCTCTCACTGAGGTAGCGATGGAAGAGAACCTAGAACAACTCGAAGCAACGTACGGAGCACCGGCCTCGCTCTTCAAACGCTCTGCTGCGGCGCGGGCAAGCGCCTCGGGTTCGACAATCGAAGCGGTCCTGGCTCAGTGGGTCGGGAACGGCGCGATGCCGGAGGATGAAGCCGAGAAGGCAGGGTCGCCGGTCGGAGAGTTGCCGGCCGCAGGCCGCCAAACGCCAGTCGCGGACGCTCCTTCCTCCGCGACCTCCGCTCTCACCGGGGCCGCGCTACTCGCTGCCGTGGCTGAGGCCCGAAGGATGCCGGCTTCACTGATCGAGCGTTCGGCCAAGGCCCGCGCCAGCGCCACCGGAGGATCGGTCGAGGACGTCCTCCAAGAATGGGCGGCCGAAGAAGGCCTGGGCGATGCCACGTCACCGGTCACCGGTCACCATTCGTCAGTCGAAGAGGCCGGGTCGCCGGTCGAAGACCCTCCTGCTGCTTCGGCCGGCGCGCTCACGGGCGCTGCGCTGCTTGCGGCGGTTGCCGAAGCCCGGGGCATGCCGGAGTCGCTGGTCCAACGATCCGCAGCCGCCCGCGCCAAGACCGCCGGTGTCGACGTCGACGACGTGCTGCGTGAGTGGGCCGAAGAGGAGGGCCTCGATGTCGGTGGACCTGCGCCGACCGATGCGTCCGAGTCGCCGACCGTGGATGCCGAGTCGCCAGTCGCCAGTCGCCAGCCGCCGGCCGAAGACGGTGCAGTTGCCGCCTCGGGTCCCTTGTCGGGTGCGGCGCTGTTGTCGGCAGTGGCTGCGGCTCGCAAGATGCCGGAGTCGCTGGTTGAGCGTTCCGCAAGCGCTCGCGCCAAGACCGACCGGTGTCGACGTCGACGACGTGCTGCGTGAGTGGGCCGAAGAGGAGGGCCTCGATGTCGGTGGACCTGCGCCGACCGATGCGTCCGAGTCGCCGACCGTGGATGCCGAGTCGCCAGTCGCCAGTCGCCAGCCGCCGGCCGAAGACGGTGCAGTTGCCGCCTCGGGTCCCTTGTCGGGTGCGGCGCTGTTGTCGGCAGTGGCTGCGGCTCGCAAGATGCCGGAGTCGCTGGTTGAGCGTTCCGCCAAGGCTCGCTCCAAGCAGACCGATGCTTCGGTCGACGACGTGCTGTTGGAGTGGGCCGAAGAGGAGGGCGTGGTCCTGTCGCCGGTCGTAGGACCGTCCTCGGCTGCCGCCGAGTCCAGAGAGTTGGTTTCTGCGACCGACCAATCGGAAGACACCGAGGAGCTTTCCGACGCCACCGCCGCGGACACGCGTACGCCTCAGAAAGCCGCGATTCCATCGCCTCCCGAAATTGAACCGCTCGCTGAACCAGAACCCGAGGAGCCGGATTCGCCGCGTACCCGCTACCCGGCCTGGCTCGCAGCGGCGCTCGTCGTGATACCACTGCTCGCGGTGCTCTACCTTGTTGTGGTTCCCAACCAACCGACCTGCGGCAGCGCCGGTCAGCTTGCGATCGACCCGGCAACCGGTGTCGCCGTCGCGTGCGGCGGCGGGGAGTACGGCGTCGACGACGTCAGCAACTTCGCAATCGGTGCAACCGTCTATGAAGCGTCGTGCGCGGTCTGCCACGGTACCGACGGAGGAGGCGGCGCCGGACCGGCAATGGCCGGCGGCGCCGTGCTGGCGGCTTTCCCAGCATCGTCGTGTTCAGCTCAGATCGAGTGGGTGACCCTCGGGTCGTCCAACTGGCCGGACGCGACCTACGGAGCCAACGACACGCCGGTCGCTGGTGGCATGCCCGGCTTCGATGGACAACTCACCGACGTCGAGATTGCCCAGGTCGTGCTCTACGAACGAGTGGAGTTCGGAGGCCTGGAGGTCGAACCGACCGAGACCGAGTGCGGCCTTGGGGTTGAAGAAGGCTGACCTGATTCGGTCGGTGCTCGGAAGCCAACGGACGGACTCGTGGTCTTTCGCAGAAGTGGCTGCCGTGTCTGTCCGGCCCTCGGCGCCACCGGCGGCGTCTTCCGGCTCGACACATTCCCGACTGCGGCTTCGTTGTGCGTCCTTGCCGGATGACCCCGATGCCGCGGAGTTACCCAGACCCCACCTCAGCACAGACCACTAGCCTCTCCCGCATGTCATCTTCACCCCGGGTGCTCGTCGTCGGTGGTGGCCCGGGCGGAGCCTCGGCGGCCTTCTGGCTCGCCACCGCCGGCATCGATGTGCTCTTGGTCGAGAAGAAGCGCTACCCCAGGGAGAAGGCTTGCGGAGACGGCCTCACACCGAGGGCCGTGCGCCAACTCGTCGACATGGGTTTCGACTTCGACCGTCCCGACGTCCACCGTGTGGTCGGCCTCCGGTCGTACGCCGGCGGCGTCATGTTGGAGATGCCGTGGCCGGAGCATTCCGTCTATCCGAACTGGGGCGCGACCCTGCGCCGGTCCGACCTCGATGGCCGCGTCGCCGGCCTGGCCGAAGTGGCAGGCGCGACGGTCCTCCAGGGCGTAGAGGCGGTTGCCGTCGTCGACGACGGAGAACTCACCGCCGTCGAGTTGAGGCGCGAGGGCGAAGAGACCGAAGTGGTCTGCCCCGACTACGTGGTTGTTGCCGACGGGTCGCTCTCCCGGTTCGGTCGACAGCTCGGTGCGCAGCGGCGGCGCGACTATCCGTTCGGTCTCGCCGTTCGCGGCTACTGGGAGAGCCCCAATTCGACGGACGGGTTCATCGAGAGCCAACTCGACATTCGCGACGGCGAAGGCCGAGCCATGCCTGGATACGGATGGGTGTTTCCGATGGGGGACGGCACGGTCAACATCGGAGCGGGCCTGGTCTCCACCTTCAAGGGGTGGAAGGACATCAACACCAGTCGCATTCTGGACGCCTACCTCGCCGAACTCCCCGAACACTGGCAGATCGCCGACGAACCGGTTGCCCGACCAATCGGAGGGAAGCTCCCAATGGCCCTCTCGGTCGGGCCGAAGTCCGGCAGCAACTGGCTCCTTGTCGGAGACGCTGCGGGTGCTGTCAACCCATTCAACGGGGAGGGCATCGACTACGCATACGAGACCGGACGTCTCGCCGCCGGAACTATCGCTGAGGCGCTCGCCACAGGAGACCAAGGAGCGCTGGCGGGGTATGCAGACGTTCTCGACGCCGAGTACGCAAGCTATCACCGCGTCGCTCGCATCTTCACGTCGGTGATCGGCAACCCGACCGTCATGAGGACCCTCACCACGGTCGGCATGAGATCGCGCCCGCTCATGGAGTGGGCATTGAAAGTCATGGCGAATCTCCTCGAACCCGAGGAACGGGGGATGACGGAGAAGGTCTATGTGGCGATCGAGCGCGCCATCGAGATGCCGGGTGTCCGCCGAATCAAAGCCTGATCACGTACGCCGGCGGTACACGGCGGCGAACCCGAGTCGCCACACCACGAGGGCGGCGCCGTTGACGGCGATTGTCACGACGATGAATGTCGGCGAGACCACGAGGTCGAGGATCACCCCCCTGAGGAATCCCGCGACTGGGGCCGCGACGGACCACGCCAACGCAACCCGCCACACGGCGGTCCATCGCGTGATCGTCTCGGTGCGGAAGGCGCCGAACCAGGGTGCGACCACGGCCCACGCCACGAGCACCCCCCCCGTCGTGACGATGAGCCGCGAGGTTTCGTCGAGTGTCGAGTGGGACGCGAAGCCGATGATGGTCAACACCACGAGGACGATGACGTCCCCCGGCACGATCCACTGCAGCAGTGACCGATTCGCGAATTGGGCCATTGGGGGAGGGTAGGGGGGCGAGAGCTGTCGGGTGGCAGTCGTTGAGCCACGAGTCTGACACCCCGACAGGCCGCATCTTCGTGGTTCAGGCTCCCAGGTCGCCCCCTCCACTCCGCTCCGGCCATCCGGCAAGACAGCCCCCTCCGCGTCCGAGCGGCCGCTCGGACGCGCCTCCCCCACTGCGTGGGAGAGGCGAAGACCGACGGCCGGCGACTGGCGACCCGGCTTTGGTTTGGCAACGCGCGTGAGACCCGTAGACTCTCGGACCACACATGGATCTCGTCGCGTATCTCCCGATCGCTTTGATGTTCCTCCTCGGACTTGGTTTCGCGGTGGTCTCTCTGCTCCTGTCGTGGAAGCTCGCCCCGAACAACCCGACGCCCGAGAAGCTGGCCCCCTATGAGTGCGGCATTGTGCCGCTTCAGGATCCGGTTGAACGATTCCCCGTGAAGTTCTATCTCGTCGCCATGCTCTTCGTGATCTTCGATGTCGAGATCATCTTCCTCTTTGCGTGGGCGGTCCGAATCGACGAGTTCGGCTGGGCCGGGATCGCCGCAATTGGTCTGTTCATGGTGCTCCTGATCGAGACCCTCGGCTACGTCTGGAAGCGCGGAGCGCTCGACTGGAATCTTTCGAGCAGGGCTCGCTACCGCAGGGTGGTCGCGCCGGAGGCTTCGGTCGAGGAGGCCGCCTAGTGGCAGGCGAGACCAGCAACCCGAACTTCCTCCTCACGACGATGGAGAAGGGCGTCAACTGGACCCGCACCCGATCGATGTGGCCGGCGACGTTCGGGCTCGCGTGCTGCGCCATCGAGATGATGGCGACCGGGGCCGCCCACAATGATCTCTCGCGTTTCGGCATGGAGGTCTTTCGTGCGTCCCCCGCCAGGCCGACCTGATGATCGTGGCAGGGAGGGTCTCGCAGAAGATGGCGCCGGTTCTCCGTCAGGTGTACGACCAGATGGCCGAGCCGAAGTGGGTGATCTCGATGGGAGCCTGCGCGTCGACCGGCGGCATGTTCAACAACTATGCCCTCGTGCAGGGTGTCGACGAGATCGTCCCGGTCGACGTTTACGTGCCGGGCTGCCCACCCGGGCCGCAGTCGCTGATCCATGGGATCCTGACCCTCCAGGACAAGGTCATGTCGGGCGAGATCAGACGCTCGACGGGGATCGTCTGATGAGCGGCGACACGACACCCCGGGACGAGCCGCAAGCGGAGGAGGCGGACGCCGCGGTCGCCGAAGTCCCCGTGCCGCGACCTACCGGACGATCCGATCCTCGCATCACTCGCCGAGGCCTTTCCGACGTCCGAGTTCACATCGTTCCGGCCGCGAAGCGGCCCTCGCCAGGACACCGTGACAGTTCCTCGTGATGACCTGGTCGCGTTCGTGCAAGCCGTGAAGGACGCCGGATTCGAGACCTTCGTCGACCTGTGCGGCGTCGACCACCTCAATCGTGAACCGCGCTACGACGTCGTCATCAACCTGCTCTCGATGGAGCACACCCAGCGGCTCATCATCAAGGTCGGCCTCGCCGGGGACGACCCGACGATCCCGTCGATCACATCGATCTACGTCGGTGCCAACTTCTACGAGCGCGAGACCTGGGACCTGTTCGGCATTGTGTTCGAAGGACACACCGACCTCACCAGGATTCTGCTCCCCGATGAGTGGGTCGGGCATCCGCTGCGCAAGAACTACAACGTCGGCGCGGTGCCGGTTCAGTTCAAAGGATCACACAAGTCGTCATGACCGATACGCCTCACACCGAAGAAGAAGGCGCGGCTCCACGCCTCGATGCGCCGGCCGAGGCCGTCGGCGAGTCGGCTGCAGCCGAACGCCTTCGAGAGCATGAGATCTGGGTTGCCGGAACCGAGGAGCCCGAGTGGCTCGCTCACGCCACCGACGAGGGGGCGCAGGAGATGCTCCCCCGCGACATCGACCCGGCACTGCAGGTGCAGCGAGGCGTCGTTGTCGACGATGACTACCTCGATGAAGAGACGATCATCGATGATGAGCGTCAGATCATCAACATGGGGCCGCAGCACCCCGCGACGCACGGCGTTCTGCGGCTGCACATGGAGCTCGAGGGTGAGACGATCCGGCGGGTGAAGCCCATCATCGGGTACCTCCATACGGGGATGGAGAAGACCGCCGAGACGCTGCCATACATGGCCGGCGGCACGAACGTGACGCGGATGGACTACCTGTCGCCGCTCAACAACGAGCTGTGCTACTCCCTCGTCGTCGAGCAACTCCTCGATGTCGACATTCCGCCGAGAGCCCAAGCGATTCGAGTCCTGATGACCGAACTCAATCGCATCTCGAGCCACCTCATCTGGCTCGCGACGTTCGGCATGGACATCGGGGCGCTCTCGATGATGATCTACGGTTTCCGCGAGCGCGAGTCGGTGCTCGACTTCTTCGAGAAGACCACCGGGCTTCGGATGAACCACAACTACATCCGCCCGGGTGGTGTGGCCGCCGACCTCCCTCCGGGATGGGAAGAAGACGTCGAGGGCATCTTCGATGTTGTCCGGGCCGGCCTCGATGACTACCAGGATCTGCTCAACGGCAACCCGATCTTCCTCGATCGGACCCAGGGCGTCGGCGTCATCACACCGGCCGAGGCTCAGCAGTACGGTGCGACCGGGCCGATCGCCCGTGCCGCCGGTGTGAACTTCGACATCCGCAAGGCGTTCCCCTACAGCGGCATCGAGCAGTACGAGTTCGACGTGCCTCTCGGCAAGCATGGCGACGTCTTCGACCGCTACCTCGTGCGAACGGAGGAGATCCGTCAGTCCATCCGCATCGTCGAACAGGTCCTCGAGACGATGCCGGCCGGCGACTATCGAACGGACGATCGCAAGGTCACCCCACCGCCCCGCAAGCGCATTGACGAGTCAATGGAAGCGCTGATCCACCATTTCAAGCTCTTCACCGAAGGCTTCAAGGTGCCGGTCGGTGAGGCATACCAGGCCGTTGAGTCGCCACGCGGCGAACTCGGCATGTATTTGGTTTCAAACGGCACAGCGAAGCCGTGGCGCCTTCACGTGCGGACTCCGTCCTTCGCGACCGTGCAGGCATTGCCGGTCATGCTGACCGACCTCATCGTCGCCGACGTGATCGCGACCCTCGCGTCGCTCGATCCCGTGCTGGGGGATGTGGACCGATGATCAGCCACTGGAGCCACGAGAACCAACGGCGGGCACAGAAGATCCTCGACCGGTACCCCGAGAAGCGGTCGGCGGCGATGCCGCTGCTGTACATCGCCGCGCATGAGCACGGCTATGTGACCGACGACGCGATGCGCGAGGTCGCGGAGATGACCGGCCTCTCCTCGGCTCAGATGCAGGCCGTCGCCTCCTTCTACACGATGTACAAGCGCACTCCCGTCGGGAAGTATCTCGTCTCGGTGTGCACGTCGATCTCGTGCTATCTGCGAGGCGCCGATGCGGTCCTTGAGGCCATTGAGGACGAGACCGGCGTGCTGGACGGGGAGACGACACCGGACGGCATGTTCTCCGTCGAACACGTCGAGTGTGCAGGCGCGTGCGGCGGCGCACCGGCCGTCAACGTCAACTGGGAACTCGTCGAGGGCCTCGAACCCGACAAGGCGCGCGAGTTGATCGCGTGGCTGCGCGAAGCGAAGCCCGCTGTCGTGTTCGGTGACGAAATGCAGCTGCTGTTCGGCGGTCGGGAGTCGTTCGATTGGGGGCCGAAGGAGCACGAGGGCGCCATTGCCCCGCTCCCCGCGTTCGACCCCTACGGAACCGCAAAGGCAGACGGACGATGACAATGCCGCCACCGTTCACCAGCCTCCAGTCGCCGGTCCGACGTGCGGGGCGTGGCGTTGCGGTCGTGCGTTCTTTCCGGCGACGGGCGACGGGCGACGGGCGACTCCGGCATCCCGAAGGGATCGCCGCATGACTTCCAAGATCCTTCTTGCTCGGATGGAAGCGCACCCGGCGGATTCGAACACGCTCGGGCGGTACCTCGCAACGGGTGGGTACGCGGCGCTGCGCAAGGCGCTCACGACGATGAAGCCCGAGGATGTCGCTGCCGAGGTGAAGACCTCGAATATCCGTGGACGCGGGGGAGCGTCGTTCCCGACCGGGGTCAAATGGGGTTTCCTGCCGCCGGACACGCGGCCGCGCTATCTCGTCATCAACGGCGATGAGTCCGAGCCGGGAACGTTCAAGGATCGGATGCTCCTCGAGCGCGATCCGCATCAGCTCGTCGAGGGCGTCGCGATCTCGGCATACGCGCTCGACGTTCAGGAGGCCTTCGTCTACATCCGCGGCGAATATCCAAAGCCGGCCCGCAGGCTCCAGCGCGCCATCGACGAGGCCTACGAAGCGGGCTATCTCGGGAAGGATATCCTCGGGTCCGGATTCGATCTGGACGTCACGGTCCACCTGGGCGGCGGCGCCTACATCTGCGGCGAAGAGACGGCGCTGCTTTCGAGTCTGGAAGGCCGCCGTGGTGAGCCGAGGCTCAAGCCGCCGTTCCCCGCGATCGAAGGGTTGTACGCCAAGCCGACGATCGTCAACAACGTCGAGACCATTTCGAACGTCCCGTGGATCGTTGCGAACGGCGGGGCGAAGTACGCGGCGATCGGTCCGGAGACCTCGTCCGGAACACGCGTCATGTCGCTCTCCGGTCACCTGAAGAAGCCGGGCGACTACGAGATCGTCGCGGGGCTCACGTGGCGAGATCTCATCTACGACGTCGGCGGGGGCATCCTCGACGACAGGGACCTGAAGGCATGGGTGCCGGGCGGTGCCTCCGCACCGTGGTTCGTGCCGTCCGAACATCTCGACACGCCGGTGACGATCGACGACATCGCGAAGCAGGGTTCGATGATCGGATCCGGAGCGGTGATCGTCATGGATGATTCCACGAACGTTGTCGGTGCCGCCCATCGACTCGTCCGCTTCTTCTCACACGAATCGTGCGGCCAGTGCACGCCATGCCGGGAAGGCACCACGTGGCTCGAGCGTATCCTCGATCGGATCCTCCATGGGTACGGCCGACCGGAGGACATCGGTCTCTTGCTCGATGTGTCGGACAACATCAGCCCCGGACTCCGTTGGCCGCCGGCCATGACCACCATCTGCCCCCTTGGCCCGTCGGCGACGGCTCCAGTCGTCTCGATCATGCGCTACTTCCGCGGCGAGGTCGAAGCCATGATTCCGGCCCTGGCGGATGCCCTGGTCGGCGCCGATGAGAGCATGCGTGGGGAGGCCGCCAGTGACTGACGTCCGCAACACCGTGACCATCACCATCGATGGCGTCGACGTGGAAGTCGAGGCCGGCCAGCCGCTCATCGACGCGGCGCAGAAGGCGGGAACCTACATTCCCCGCTTCTGTTACCACCCCCGCATGAACGCCGCCGGACTCTGCCGTGCCTGCCTGGTCGAGGTGGAAGGCCCCCGCGGTTCCGCACTCGTACCATCGTGCACGCTCCCGGTTTCCGACGGCATGGTCGTCCACGCCAAGTCGGAGACTGCGAAGAAGGCCCAGGAGGGCGTCCTCGAATTCCTCCTCATCAACCACCCGCTCGACTGCCCGGTGTGTGACAAGGGCGGAGAGTGCCCCCTCCAGGATCAGGCATTCGCCTACGGACCCGGAGAGTCGCGGTTCGTCGAGGAGAAGCGCCACTACGAGAAGCCGATCGAGATCTCAGACCTCATCCTCCTCGATCGCGAACGATGCATCCTGTGTGCGCGTTGCACCCGATTCTCGGACGAGATCTCCGGCGATCCACTGATCGAGTTCAAGGACCGCGGCAACTACGTCCAGGTGATCACGTTCCCGAACGAGCCGTTCGCCTCCTACTTCTCAGGGAACACCGTGCAGATCTGTCCGGTGGGTGCGCTCACTGCGAAGCCCTACCGGTTCAAGGCTCGCCCGTGGGACATCGATGGCGTCGAGTCGGTCTCGCTCGTCGATGCGGTCCACTCGAGGATCTCGATCCAGACCAGCCACAACGAGATCATCCGGATCTACGGGGTGGACAACGACGCGACCAACCACGGTTGGCTGTCGGACAAGGACCGGTTCGTACACAACCACGTTCAGTCATCAGACCGGGTCACCTCACCGATGATCAAGGAGAACGGTGCGCTGCGCGAGGCGTCCTGGGCAGAGGCCATCAGCCGAGTATCCGAACGTCTCGCTTCCTTCGATGGCCCCGCCGTTGCCGGTCTTGGCGGTGCACGCTCGACGAACGAGGACGCGTATGCCTTCTCGAAGTTCATGCGGGCCGTGGTCGGTACCCCTCATCTCGATGCCCAGCTTGCCGACGGCCTTGACCCGGTGTTCGCGACGTCGGTCGTATCCCGTGCGGCCATCAACGATCTCGAGTCGGTCAAGACCATCTTGCTCTGGGGCCCGGACCTCAAGGAAGAACTGCCGGTTCTCTACCTTCGCGTCCGGCGAGCCGCAACCGAACTCGGAGCGAACCTGGTCGTCGTCCATCCGCGGCGCAACGGCCTCGACGACGTTGCGACCGAGACCATCCGCTACAAGCCCGGCACCGGCCCCGACGTGCTCCGGAAGTTCGCTGCCGGCGATGGCGAGTACGGGGTCGCACGCGCCCTGCTGGCTGAAGGCCCGGTCGTGGCGCTGGTTGGACGCACCGGCCTCACGGAGGATCCCGATATGGCCGAGGCCGTAGCGGCGTTCACCCTCGACCTGCCGGATGCCAGGGTTCTCCCACTGATGCGCAGGGGCAACGTGTTCGGCGCTCTCGACATGGGCGTCGCCCCAACGCTCCTGCCCGGTCGCGTTGCGGTCGACGACCCCGACGGCCGCGCGGCGCTCGAAGCGGCGTGGGGATCCATCCCTGACGGGCCGGGGATGAATTCAACGGCGATCCTTCGCGCGCTCGCCGACGGGCAACTCGGCGCTCTCATCCTCAACGGGTCCGATCCGGTGCGCGACCATCCGATTCCCTCGTTGGCCACCGCGGCACTCGAGGCCGCGCCGTTCGTCGTGGCGTTCGAGATGTTCATATCCGACTCGGGGGCGTATGCCGACGTGGTATTCCCGGTCGCGGGTTTGGGCGAAGTCGAAGGAACCGCAACAAACCTCGAGGGTCGGATTCAGAAGATGAATCGGATCATCACACCCGCCGGGGCGTCCCGCCCGGTGTGGTCGATCATGAACGATCTCGCACTGTCCATGGGGTCCGACCTTGGATTGACATCGGCCGAAGCGGTCTCGGCGGAGATCGCCGTCGTTGCTCCGGCGTACGCCGGCGTGACCTGGGACTCGCTGTCATGGGGGCCCGGGAGAGAGGGCGTCGTCCTGCCCGGACGGGAGGGAACCCAGCCGATTCAGTACGTCCCGATCGATCGCGGCGTCCCCGTGGTCGCCGGCCACCGCGTGCTGTACACCGCACGGGTGCTCTACGACGACGGCGTGATGATCCGACACAGCGACGGGATCGCCGGTCTCGCCCAACGAGCAGCCGCCTATCTCCATCCAAGAGATGCCTCCATGTTGGCCGTTGCCGATGGCGACGAAGTCGTGATCCATCTCGACGGCACCGTGCGGCTTCCCGTCGTGGTCGACCCCACCCTCACCGAAGGGACCATCTACGTACCCTTCAACCTCGCCGCCACTCGCGGACTCGGCGCGGTCGGAACACTGCGTATCGATGCCGTGAGGGGAGGTGACGCCTGATGGAGGACTTCATCGTTGCAGGCGTCAAGGTGCTCATCGCCTTCGCCTTCCTGTTCGGGGTCGTCCTGCTCTTGGTGTGGGCCGAGCGCCGGATCGTGGCGTTCATGCAGAACCGTATCGGGCCGAACCGCGCCGGTCCGATGGGCATCCTGCAGACGCTCGCCGACGGCGTGAAGCTGATGTTCAAGGAGTCGATGACACCGGACCGTGCCGAGGTCGTGCTCTACCTCGCAGCCCCGGTCATGGCCCTGCTCCCGGCGCTTCTGATCTTCATGGTCATCCCGGTCGGGGCGCCGATCACCGTTGGTGACACCACCTACACGCTGCAGGTCACCGATCTCAACGTCGGCGTTCTCTACATCCTCGCCCTTTCGTCGATGGCGGTCTACGCCATCACGTTCGCCGGGTGGTCGTCCGGGTCGAAGTACCCGCTGCTCGGTTCGGTCCGTGCCTCGGCGCAGATGATCTCGTACGAGGCGGCGATGGGCCTGGCGATCGTGCCGGTCATCATGTTCAACGGTACGACGTCGCTGGCTGAGATCGTCGAAGCACAAGGCGGCACCTACTACGGGTTCATCCCCGCATGGAACATCGTGCTGCTGCCGTCGTTCATCGTGTTCCTGATCGCGGCGTTCGCCGAGACGAACCGCGCTCCGTTCGACCTCGTCGAGGCCGAACAGGAGATCGTCGGGGGATTCCACACGGAGTACTCGGGCCTCCGATTCGCCCTCTTCTTCCTGGCCGAATACATCAACATGTTCACCATGTCGGCCCTCACCGTGACCCTCTTCCTCGGCGGCTGGCAAGGGCCGGTGTTCGGACCGACGTTCCTCGTCTGGATCCTGCCGGTGTTCTGGTTCCTGCTCAAGACCGCCGTCGTTCTCTTCTTCTTCATCTGGGTCAGGGGCACGCTGCCCCGGATGCGGTACGACCAGCTGATGGCATTCGGTTGGAAGCGCCTCATCCCCGTCTCACTTGCCTGGATCATCCTGGCCATGGTGGCGGTCGGCGTTCGGCGATTCGGGTTGCCATGGGCATGACGGAGGTGCTGCGATGAGCTGGTTTGCCGATCTCCTCGGTCCGTGGCGCGGGTTTGCCGTGACGTTCCGCCAGATGTTCAAGCCGAAGGTGACGATCCAGTACCCGAAGGTGAAGCGCGTCAAGCCGCAGCGGTTCCACGGTCGCCACGTGCTGAACCGCTATCCGGACGGCATGGAGAAGTGCATCGGATGCGAATTGTGTTCCGGTGTCTGTCCCGCTCGCTGCATCTACGTGCGCGGTGCCGACAACCCGCCGGACGATCCGGTGAGCCCGGGGGAGCGATTCGGGTTCGTCTACGAGATCAACATGCTGCGCTGCATCTTCTGCGCCATGTGCGTCGAGGCGTGCCCGACCGAGGCCATCACGATGACGCACCTGTTCGAGATGTCGGTCACCAGCCGTGAAGAAGGCATCTTCGCCAAGGACAGCCTCCTCGTGGAGCCGGACGGGACGCCCAATCACCCGCTGCCGGATACGCCGCTCATCGATATCAACGAGCTGAGGCTCGGTGACGGATGGATGCGAGCGACTTCACCATCCGGCCGTGCGGCTTTCGAAGGCATCGAAGCCTGGACCCCGAGCGCGAGGATGGGCGGTCTCTCCCCAGCAGAGCCAGGGCAAGAGGTTCGCCAGTCGCCAGTCCCCAGCCCCCAGTCCGAAGCCGTCCCACCGGCGTCTGGGACCGCCGCCGCCGACGCAGCCACCGAGAAGGAGTCGTCATGACGGTCTTCCCGGCGACCGGCGACCGGCGACCGGCGACCGTGCCACCGGAGGTGGCGCATGACTGAGGTCCTTCTGTTCGGGTTGTTTGCGGCGGTGGCGTTGGCCGGTGCCGTGGTGATGCTGACGGCCAGGAACCCGGTCTACTCGGCGATGGGCCTGCTCATTGTGATGTTCTCCATTTCCGTCTACTACGTCATGCTCGATGCCCACTTCGTGGCGGCGGTGCAACTGCTGGTCTACGCCGGTGCCGTCATGACGCTCTTCTTGTTCGTGATCATGATGATCGGGGTCGACAAGAAGGAAGACAACGCCGAGTCCATCCCGTTCCAGCGGTTGATCACGTTCGTGGTTGCCGGTGGACTCGCCGCCGTCATCATCCTCGCGGGCCGCCAGGCATGGATCACCGGCAGCGAAGCGTTCGGAACACCCGGCCTCAACGGAACGATCGAGAACGTTGCAGACTCCCTGTTCGGCAACTGGACGATCGCATTCCTCTCTACCGTCTTCCTCCTCACGATCGCCGCGCTCGGCACGATTGCCCTCGCGCTCTTCGGGCCGACCGCGGTCGGTGCCACGGAGACGGAGGAAGGCGCATGACCGTCACCGTCGCCTGGTACATGGTGTTCGCCGCTGTGCTGTTTTCGATGGGCGCCGCCGGTGTGCTGCTGCGACGCAACGCGCTCGTGATGTTCATGTCGATCGAGTTGATGCTGAACGCGGTCAATCTCACTTTTGTCGCAGCGGGCAACGAAATGGGTCTGATCGAGGGCCAGGTCGCCGCCCTCTTCGTGATGGTGGTCGCCGCAGCGGAGGTCACCGTAGGACTCGCCATCCTCGTCGCCGTGTTCCGCCGCCGGAGCACCGCGAACGTGGATGCCCTTTCGGGGCTGAAGGGATGAGCGCGTGATCGACTACCTCTGGCTCCTGATCGCACTTCCGTTCCTCGGCTCGGCAACGCTGATCCTGTTCGGCAAGCGCATCGGCGAACCCGCGTCGGGATGGCTGGCGTCGGCCCTCATCGCCGTTCCTTTTGTGATGGCCGCCATTCTCACAGTGCCGTTCCTCGACGGCGGCGAGCCAGAGACGGTGTTCCTCTTCGAATGGATCCCGATGGTCGGGGCGAACGCTTCGCTCCTATGGGATCCCCTGTCGGCGCTCATGACGCTCATCGTCACCGGTGTCGGGTCATTGATCCACCTCTACTCGGTCGGCTACATGCACGGGGACGAGCGCTATCCCCGATTCTTCGGGTACATGAACCTGTTCATCGGTTCGATGCTGACGCTGGTTCTCGCCGACAACTTCGGCCTGATGTTCGTCGGCTGGGAGCTCGTCGGGTTGTCGTCCTATCTGCTCATCAGCTTCTGGTTCACGAAGCCCTCGGCGGCTGCGGCGGGCAAGAAGGCATTCATCGTCAACCGTATCGGTGACTGGGGCTTCCTGGTCGGCCTGATGCTGATCTTCGCCGCGTTCGGGACGCTCGACTTCGGCGTTGTCTTCGGCGAGGCTCGTGGGCTGCTGAGCGTCGGGATGGCCACGGCGATCACCCTGCTGCTCTTCGTCGGAGCGACCGGCAAGTCGGCGCAGATCCCGCTCTACATCTGGCTCCCGGACGCAATGGAAGGCCCGACGCCGGTCTCGGCCCTGATCCACGCTGCGACGATGGTGACCGCGGGCGTCTACATGATCGCCCGGTCTGCCGCCCTCTTCGAACTCGCTCCGGTCACCCTCGCAATCGTGGCGAGCGTCGGTGCAGCCACGGCGTTGCTGGCGGCAACGATCGCCATAGGTCAACGGGACATCAAGCGGGTGCTGGCGTATTCGACGATCAGCCAGCTCGGATACATGATCATGGCGGTCGGCCTCACGGCGTTCACCGCAGGAATCTTCCACCTCATGACACACGCCTTCTTCAAGGCGCTGCTCTTCCTCGGGGCCGGATCGGTCATCCACGCCATGGCCAACGAACAGGACATGTGGAAGATGGGCGGCCTCCGCAAGTACATGAAGATCACGTTCGTGACGATGGCGATCGGTTGGCTCGCGATCAGCGGGCTGTTCCCGCTTGCCGGATTCTGGTCCAAGGATGAGATCCTCGGTGCGGCGTTCGCAAAGGGCGGCTTCTACCTGATCCTGTGGCTCATCGGCATCGTGACGGCACTCATCACGGCGTTCTACATGACCCGTCTCATGATCCTCACGTTCTTCGGCGAGAAGCGCTGGGACGAGGGCGTCCATCCGCACGAGTCGCCGTGGACCATGACGATTCCACTGATCGTGCTTGCGATTCTCTCTGCGGGAGCGGGTCTGCTGAACACACCGGTGCGGCTTGGTCTCGAGCACTTCCTCGAGCCGTCGTTCGAAGGTGTCCATCAGATTCACCCGCCGGAGGGCTTCACACTCTGGGCGCTGGCGCTCGCTTCGCTCGTCGTGGTGATCATCGGCATCGCCATCGCCTATCACCGCTACGGCCGCCGCGAGCTTCCGACCGAAGAGGGCGGCTACTGGGCTGCGGTCCTGGAGGGATACGGGGTTGACGCGTTCTACGGCGCGGTCATCGTCGCCCCCGGCAAGGCGATCGCAACCTGGTTTGCGGTGTTCTTCGATCCGAAAGTCGTTGACGGCGCGGTCAACGGCCTCGGCGCCACCGTGCGTTCGTTTGGCTCGACGATGCGGGTTCTGCAGACCGGCTGGGTACGGTCCTATGCCGCCGGCATCGTCGCCGGCAGCCTCGGCGTTGTTCTCTGGCTGCTGTGGCAGGGGGGTGCGTTCTGATGACGCTCACCATCCTCATCCTGCTGCCGCTGCTCGGTGCCGTCGCAGTAGCCGTGCTCCCGAAGCGACGCACCGAATTGGTCTTCCCGGTCGCGATCGGCGTGAGCATGCTCCCGCTTGCCGCATCGCTGTGGATCCTGATCAACTTCGTCACCGGTGACCCGCTCTTCCAGTTCACGGAGGACTACGCCCTGTCCGAGACGTTCGGCTTCGGGTGGCGGCTTGGCATCGACGGCATCTCGCTGTTCATGGTCGTGCTGACCGGCATCCTCATGCCGATGGCGCTCGCCGCTTCGAAGTCGATCACCGAGCGTCCCAAGCAGTTCATGGTGGCGATGCTGGTGCTCGAGACCGGTTTGATGGGCGTGTTCGTCTCCCTCGACCTCCTGTTGTTCTTCGCCTTCTTCGAGATCGTGCTGGTTCCGATGTACCTCCTCATCGGGATCTGGGGATCGGACAACCGCCTGTACGCCGCGATCAAGTTCGTCCTGTTCACGGCGTTCGGCTCGATCTTCCTCCTTGCCGGGATCATCGTGCTGGCGATTCTTGCCGGCGACTCGGTCGGGACCGCGACCTCGTTCGACTTCCGCACCATGCTCACGCTCGACATCGCCTCGACGACCCAGATCTGGCTTTTCCTGGCGTTCGGCATTGCGTTTGCGATCAAGGTGCCGATCTTCCCCTTCCACACGTGGCTGCCGGACGCCCACACCGAGGCGCCGACGGCGGGTTCGGTCATCCTGGCCGGTGTTCTCCTGAAGATGGGCGCCTACGGCTTCCTCCGATTCAACCTGACCCTGTTCCCCGAAGCGTCGGTTGACCTGGCGGTCTACGTCGGAATCCTCGGGGTGATCGGCATCATCTACGGAGCCGCCGTCGCGATCGTCCAACCCGACGTCAAGCGCCTCGTGGCCTATTCGTCGGTCAGTCACATGGGTTTCGTGATGCTCGGCATCTTCGCCCTCACCAGCCAGGGCCTCTCCGGCGCCGTCTTCGTCATGATCAGTCACGGTCTGACGACGGGTGCGCTGTTCCTCCTCATCGGCATGATCTACGACCGGCGTCATACCAGGTTGATCTCCGAGTACGGCGGGCTCGCAAAGGTGATGCCGGTGTATGCGGGCATCTTCCTGTTCATGGCGTTCGCTTCGGTCGGTCTGCCGGGCCTGTCGGGGTTCGTCGGGGAGTTCGGCGTTCTCCTCGGCAGCTATCTGACCCTCCCCGTTCTTGCGATCATCGCCGGATCGGGCGTCATCCTCGCCGCGGTCTACATGCTGTGGGCGTATGAGCGGGTGTTCACCGGACCGGTCACCAACCCGAAGAACGAAATCCTCTCCGATCTGGGCTTCCGGGAACTTGCGATCCTCGTTCCGCTGATCGTCCTGATCATCGGCATCGGGGTCTATCCCAAGCCGGTGTTCGATCGCGTTGAACCCTCCGTCGAGATCATCCTGGATCGAATCGAGGCGACGACCGACTACGTGGCTCCCGAGTACGGGCGTATCGACGAAGTCGTCGAACCGCGCGACGTCCGCAGCGAACCCGAGGGTCACGAGACCGACGACGGCGAACACGCTGAAGAGGAGGGTTCGGAATGAACAACGCCTCATTCCTCGCCGTCGCACCCGAGGCGGTTCTCCTCCTCGGTGCCCTCATCGTGATCATCCTCGGCGTGATGCTCGAACGGCCGCGGCGCGACTGGGGATTCGTTGCCGCTCTGTCCTTCGTGATTGCGATGGTGGTGTCGGTTCTGCAGTGGCGGGCCGTTGACGATCTGATCGCGGAAGGAAGCAGTCTGCTCTTCTTCAGCGCCAGGGACGTTCCCATCCTCCGCGTCCCGATGGTGGTCATGGATCACTACTCGGCGTTCGCTGGGATCGTGATCTTCACGGTGGGTCTCCTCGGCCTCGGCGCCGTGTGGGCGCTCGTCCAGAGAGTCAAGACACGGGGTGTCGAACTGGTCGCGCTGATCCTGCTCGCCTTCGCCGGACTCCACATGATGGCGATGTCCGCGAACATCATTCTGCTGTTCCTGGGTCTCGAGACCGCTTCCATCTCGTTCTACGTCGTCGCCGGCTTCACCCGCCAGCGCGAGGAGGCCGACGAAGCCGCGGTGAAGTACTTCCTCCTCGGTTCGCTGGCATCCGCGATCTTCGTCTACGGCGCCGCCATGCTGTTCGCGGCGACGGGGTCGACGTCGTTCTACGGCGCGGGCGGCATGAAGGCGTTCCTCGCCGGCACCATCATCGGGGAACCGGGTGTGCTGCTCCTCGGCATGGGCCTCGTGATCGTTGGCCTGGCCTTCAAGGTGTCGGCAGCGCCGTTCCACCAGTGGGCGCCGGACGTGTACCAGGGGGCACCGACCGGCGCCGTCGGCCTGATGGCTGCCGGGGTCAAGGTTGCAGGATTCGCGGCGCTCGGCCGGATTCTCGTGGGGGCGCTGCCAACACAGATCGACGAGTGGGCACCGATCCTGGCCATCATCGCCGGGCTGTCGATGATCATCGGGACGGCCGTGGCCGCCGTTCAGACCGACGTCAAGCGCATGCTGGCGTACTCGGGCGTGGCCCAGGCCGGGTACATCATGATGGCCTTCGTTGCCGGCTCCGAGGGCATCGGTTCGATGTGGTTCTACGTCTCGATGTACGGCGTCATGCTCGTGGGCGCGTTCGCCATCGTCGCCGTTGTTTCGAAGACGACACCCGGCCGTTCCGATCTTGATGATTGGGCCGGTTTGGCTCGTCGCTCACCCGAACTGGCCTGGTCCATGCTCGTCCTGCTGTTGTCGATGGGAGGCATCCCGTTCATGGCCGGCTTCGTGGCGAAGGTTTCGGTCTTCACCGTGGCAGCAGATACCGGGTACCTCTGGCTCACGATTCTGGCACTGCTCACAACGGTTGTGGGCCTCTATGTCTACTTCCGGATCGCAGCCAAGATGTTCTTCGCCCCACCGGACGACGATGCGCCACCGCTCGATGTCTCAGTCGTGGCGCGGCTCGTGATTGCCGTGGTCGTGGTGAGCCAGATCGTCGTCGGCGTGAACCCGTGGCCGCTGCTCGATCTCGCTCGTGAAGCACTCCCGTTCTGACCCGGGATCCGGCAGGATCCGCTATCGCGTCCTCACGGGCATCGCCCTCCTCGTCGCCGTTGCGCCGCTGGTCGCGTCGGTTGCGCCGTCGGTCGTCACGACCGATCTGTTCATCGTCTCCGAAGACGAGCCCATAGCCGAAGACGTCTACGTTGCAGCGACGTCGGGTCGTGTCGAAGGGCGCATCGAGGGAGACCTCGTGATCACGGCCGGCAGTCTCTCGATCTCCGGGACGGTCGCCGGCGACGTTATCGCCCTCACGTCGGGAACGGTCCGCGTGGAGCCGGGCGGCGTTGTCGAGGGTTCGCTGCGAACGGTGACGCCCCAAGTCGTGATCGACGGTGATATTCGGAATGATGTGTTCGTTACGGGTCTCGGTGTGGAGATCGGCCCAACCGGAACCGTCGGACGCGACGTCATTCTGTTCGGAGGCACGCTCACGATCGACGGAGCCGTCGGGCGCGATGTGCGCGGGCGCCTCCTCAACACTTTGGTGGTCGGCACGGTCGGGCGCGATATCGATCTCAGCGTGCAGCGTCTGACGGTCGACTCCGGCGCGTCGGTGGCCGGTGATGTGCTGTATCGCTCGCCGACCGAAGCCTCGATTGCTCCCGGCACGGTCGATGGGCAGGTCGTTCAACTGCCGGCACAGTCCAATTTCATCTTCGGGGTCATTCTTGCCATCGCGAACGTTCTCGGGCTGCTGGCGTTCATCGTGTCCGGGATCATCTTGATCTGGCTCTTCCGCGGCACCGGCGCTGCGGCCGTGGAGGCGATCGAACGCCACCCCATCAAGACGGTGCTGATTGGTGTGCTGGCTCTCGTCGCTGCTCCGATCCTGGTGCTGCTGCTGGCCGTCACGCTGGTGGGACTGCCGTTGGCTGCCGTGCTCCTCGCTGCGATGCTCCTGGGACTCGTCTTCGGACCGGTGCCGGCCGTTGCCGCCGGGGGGGATCTCCTCCTGCGTCGCAAGGGTGGGCTCTTCGGAGGATTCGTCATCGGTGCGGTGCTGTGGCGGCTCGGGATATGGCTGATCCCGATCGTCGGCGTGCTGCTGTATCTTGCCGGGCTCATCTGGGGCGTCGGCGGCTGGGTGCTCGGCGCTTGGCGTATCCGGGCCGCCCGCCCGGTAGACCGTGAAGCGCTCCCGCCCGCCCTGACCGTCAAAGACGACGATATTCCCGACGGGTGGGAGTATCCCCTTCCGCCATCGAGGGAGGAAGCGCCGCCGGAGGCGAATGACCAGCGTCTTGTCCCCCCGACCGCAGGACGGGGGAAGGCGGAGGAGCGCAGCGACGACGCAGAGGGTCATCCCCAAAGCGATCCCTCCCCCTCAGAAGGAGGTGGCCTGAGCGAAGCTCGGGGCAGAGGGGGTCGGTCGCCCTCAGCGTCGGATCGGCCGTCTCCAGACTCGCCATCGGCTTCGGATTCCCCGGAATCCGGAGAGCCCAGCGAACGGCCTACCGAGGGAGGGGGTCTCTCGCCTTCATCGTCTGAGCCTGCAGCCGTCGATTCGGAACCAGTCTCGGATACCCCGAATCTCGACGGCAATCGACCAACCGATGACTGGGGTCTTCCGACTCGCTAGGCGATCGGGAAGACCACGGCCTCGTCGACCGACAGGGTGACACGATCACCCTGTCGCAGGTTCGGTCTGGCTCCCACCCGGCACTTCACGGTGGAGCCATCCGGACGCTCGATCAGGAGCATCTGGTCATGGCCGAAGTACTCACGGTCAACGACCGTTGAATCTCCCCGGGGATCGGGGAGCGGGACGACCCACTCGGGACGGACCATCACTCGCACGGGTCCCGGTTTGGCGCTTCGAGACGGGATGCCGCCGAGCGACGTGACAACGAGTCCGTCAGCCGTAGCCACACCGTCCAGGAATACGCTGTCGCCGAGGAACGAGGCGGTCCACGGATCGTCCGGGCGCGAGTAGACGTCGGTTGGCGTACCGGTTTGAACGATCGCACCGTTGCGCATGACGGCCACCACATCCGCGATTGCGAGGGCCTCCTCCTGGTCGTGGGTCACGAACACGGCAGTCGCGCCGGCCTCGATCAGGATGCGGCGAACCTCGCGGCGCATGCGGTCCCGTTGCGGTGCGTCGAGATTCGAGAATGGCTCATCGAGCAGCACAACCTCAGGGTTCGGGGCGAGGGCACGGGCCAGCGCGACGCGCTGTTGCTCGCCGCCCGACAACTCGTGAGGCATCCGGGATTCCAGCCCGGAGAGTCCGACGAGGTCGAGCACCTCGTCGACCCGCGCCGAAGGATGGCGGTCGGTGAGACCGTATGCGATGTTGCGGGCGACGCTCATATGCGGGAAGAGGGCATACTCCTGGAAGACCATTCCGACCCGCCGCTTGTCTGGGGCGGCATCCACCCCGTCTCCGAATACCAGGCGGTCGCCGACGCAGATGGAGCCTGCGTCGGCAGCCTCGAAGCCCGCGATCGCCCGCAGCGCCGTTGTCTTCCCGCATCCCGACGGCCCGAGAAGGCTTACGATCGTCCCCTGCTCAACCTCCAGGTCGAAGCCGAGTAGCGCCGGTGTGCCGGCATACGACTTCTCTAGCCCGCGGCACGAGATGGCGGCCATTGCACTCATGCCGGCACGTCCTTCTCGCGGACCACCAGGAGAAACATCGGTACTGCGGAGATCGCGAGGAGCACGAGGGCCGAGGCGGCGGCACGCGCATAGAGCAGTTCGTTGGCCGCTGACCAGATATCGATCGCCAGGGTGTCGAATCCAGTTGGACGCAGAAGCAAGGTCGCCGGGAGTTCCTTCATGGTCGTGAGGAACACCAGGGCTCCGCCGGCAAGCAATCCGGGTCGAATCAAGGGGATCGTCACCGCCCGGAGCGTCGCCCACGGGCCCTTGCCGAGGTTGAGGGATGCTTCTTCGAGCGATGGATCTACCTGGAGAAACGATGCTTTGGCCGAGCCGGTCGCTTGAGCGAGGAACATGGTGGCGTACACCACCACCAGAACGGTCAGCGATTGATAGAGCGGTCCGAGGTACCGGACCGAGAAGAACACGACCGCTACGGCGACGGTGATGTGCGGCAGCGAGAACGACACGAAGACAGATCGCTCCAGCCATACCGAAGCCCGGCTGCGATGCCGGACGGCGAGAACCACAACCGGGACGGCAGCCGCCATGGCAACCACCGCGGCAAGGGACGATCCGACGAGCGAACCGCCAACGGCGGACCAGTCGACGATCGATCCCACCGTGAGGCCGTCACCCTCGACAACCCAGGATACGAGGACGGCGACCGGGAGGAGGAGGCCTGCGAGGACGATGGCGCCGAGCACGACGATCGTCACGATTCGCGTGGGGCGGCTCAGATGTCGCGGCGTCGCCACTCGTTTCGGCCGATGCGAGAAATACCTGGCGGATCCACGCGTGCGTCCCTCGGCCCAGATGATGATGAGCGCGATACCGATCAGGGCGACCGACAAGACGGCCGCCGGTGTCCGGTCGAGGCGCCCGGCATACTGCGCGTAGATGACACGAGTGAAGGCGTCGAAGCGCATCAGGGACACGGCGCCGAAATCGGAGAGTGTGTAGAGCGCCACCAGGAGCGCCCCGGCGCCGATTGACGGCCGTAGCTGCGGGAGCGTCACGGTGCGAAAGACCCGTCGCTGTGACGCTCCGAGCCCGCGGGCGGCGTCCTCCAGAGCCGGGTCCATCCGGCGAAGCGCTGCGCCGACGATGAGGAACACGTACGGGAATGTGGAGAGGGTGAGGGCCACCCACGCTCCCGGCAGGCCGTCGAGGACCGGCAGCGAGATGCCGGTGGCCTGGGCGAAGAGACCGCGAGGGCCCGACGCCGATAGAAGGGAGAGCGCGATGACATAGGAGGGAACCACGAGCGGCATCGCGACCAGGACGCCCCACACGGTTCGACCACGGAGGTCGGTGCGCACGGTGATCCAGGCGGCTGCGACCCCGACCGCGATGGCCGACAGCGTGACCAGGGCCGTCAGGAGCGCCGACCGCACGAGGAGTTCGAGCGTTCTCTGCGAGAAGAGGACCGAGGCGGCGTCGCCCGAAGCACCAAGGACCCGGACGAAGAGTGCGCCGATGGGGAGTGCGGTCGGGATGAGTACCAGCAGTCCCGCGGCCCATAACCAGGGAGAGGGGCGACGCCCGACGGGTCGCGCCGGGGCCCGGCCGGGCCCGGCCGAGGGGGCTCCCTCGAACCGACCCGACGGCGAGGCGGGAACGGCCGGCGATGTCACAAGAGCCCGGCCTCTGCGACGAGGTCGGTGGCCAGGTCGAGCATCGGAGCGAGGTCCGAAAGGTCGATGTCCGGTGTCGGAATCGTGTCGAGGGGTGGAAGATCCTCAGACGGCGGAACACCGGGAACGAGTGGGTACTCGAACGTCTCCATAGCGAAGTACTCCTGGGCCTTGGCCGAGAGCAGGAACGTGATGAGCTTCTTCGCAGATTCGGGCGCATCTGCGCTCGCGAGGATGCCGGCACCGGATGGCATCACGAGGGACCCGGCCGACGCTTCGGGGAAGAAGTAGTTGGTGACCGGTGCTGTCGGATCCCGGGCCAGGAGTTGCAGCGCGTAGTAGTGGTTTGCGAGGCCGGCATCGATCTGTCCATCGGCGACGGCTGAGACGATGGTCGAGTTACTTGGGAAGGTTGGCGCCTCATTTGCCTTCATCCCCTCGAGCCAGGCACGCGTCGCCGCCTCGCCGTCGATGAGGATCTTGGCGGCGACGAACGCGAGGAATGATCCGTTGGTGGGGGCGATGCCGACGCTCCCGGCCCATGCGGACTCGATGAGGCCGTCTTCGGTGTCGGGGAGATCGGCCGGGCTGATCGAAGACGGGTCGTAGACAACGGTTCGGGCGCGACCGGAGATGCCGATCCATCGACCGATGGTGTCGGAGAACTTCGCCGGCACCTGATCGAGCAGGTCTGCGGGCAGTGGTTCGAACAGGTCGGCCAGCGCGACCGAACCCAGAGAAGCCGGGTCCTGCGCGAGGAAGAGCGAGGCGGGCGAGCGGCCGCCCTCCTCGAGAATGGTTGCCGCGAGCTCGGCCGAGTCCCCATACCGCACCGAAACATCGATTCCCGACTGCTCCTCGAACTCGCGCGATCAGGGGCGCAATCAACTCCTCCGACCGTCCGGAGTAGACCGTGATCGCCTCGTTCGTCCGACGGTGCCGAGCCACATGCCCGGTGGCCACGGCGAGACATACGGCCAGCAACAAGGGCTTCAACACGGGATACCTCTGCAGGAGACACGACTGACGTCACCAAACCCTATTTACACTACGGGAGTAGTGCAAATAGGGGGCGAGGACTCACCGTTTCAGGATAGACCTCGTAGGGCGCTCCCTTGCCGAGTGAGTTCCTGGCTTCATCGGTGAGCCAACTCAGGTCGATGACGAAAGCCGATGCGCCGGCCGCGGCGATCGTCTTCGGCGTGTTGCAGGCGCCCTTCTTGGGGAGGCACGGAGATGCCGAGCCTTCGCCTGGATTGAAGAAGACGCTTCTCCCGTCCCCCTGCCGCGAGGCTGAAGCCCGTCGGCTCGAACAGGCAGTCCGCGGTTGGCGTACCGCAAAGGAACCACGTGTTCTGGACATAGACGGGCATCATCTCCATGATGGCCCACCACTCGGTGCCGGCTTGCGCCCCAGTTGCGTAGTTCAGTTGCGGGCACGACAGCGAAACGGGGAGACTCGATGAGGTCGTCGACGAACTTCGGTGCTTTGGGTCCGGTCTCGTGAGACAGAGTTCCATCTGATCGGTGAGCTCACGTCCCGCCAGGGGAGCCCCGGTTCGTCGGGCTCGAGCGCCGTGAATGCGTTGGTGTGACATTGGCTCGTAGGATCGATCTTGGACTGATCCAGGTACTCCCACAGCCCGAGATTGTCGACCGTGTAGCTGTCCGAGGCGGTCACGAACGAGAGGCGGGCCGGCTCGCTGGAGATCGATGCAGAAATGGGCGAGGCTGGCGGAGTCGACCCGGGGTGTTGTTGCTGTGGTGCCGAACGGACCGTCGCCGAAGAACCCCTCGTGCAAGACGATCATCGTATTGCCGGTCTCCGTCTTGACGACATACGGGATCACGTCGTTTGCCGCGCTCTCGCAACTCTCGGCTCCCGGGTGGTTGTTCGGGAGGTTGGTGCCGACCGAGGGCCCGTCGTAGGTGGTGGGATCGTCGTCGGTATCGGGCCAGGTCGTGATCGGGTGGTCGACACCGATTGCGAGATTCTGCGGCGACCGTTTGGTGAACGGTGGCTTGCTCGGACAACCTTCCCCGAGCGTGTCGTACGGGTCGCCGGCACCGAACCACCAAACGTCCAGCATTCCGAAGTTGCCCGATGTGGGCCCCGTGCACGGTGCAACCTCCGGGGGCAGTGAGTCCGCTCGGTGGTGTCCCGAGACACTCTTCAGTAGTTGGATTGGCGGGAAGAGCGAACGGCAGGACGTCCGATGACTCGCTGTTGCGAATCTCCGCCTCTGCGACGCAGAGATGTCGATGGAGTCCATCCCGATGACGCGGGCGAACGCGGTTGGCATCGATTCGATCGGAAGCCGGACCCGCAGCACCGCGGGTTCGTCACCCGGCCTGCTTCACCGAAATGCAGTCGATCAGGTCAATGCTCAGTCCATTCTCGGGGCGAATCCCATGTGCCGCTGTCGCCGAGGGGTGCATAGTCGCTCGGGCGGTCCGGATCGACGCAATCCTCCCAATCCTCGAAAGTGAAAGCGGTCCCCGTGTTGTTGAGGTTCACATAGGTGTTGACGAGGTCGTAGATGCCGTCCTCGTCCGGAGTGGAGACCAGGTATTGCAGCGCTGCACCCATGACACCGGCATCGGCTGCGGTCTGGGCCTCGCGGCGCTCGGCCCACGCCGCTCCAAGGTCGACCGCAAACGCAGCGAACACCAGAAGGATGACGATGAGGAGCGCGGTCAACGGAAGAATCGCCCCGGTCTCGCGTCCCGGAGGCTGGTCAATCATGGACAGACTCCGGTGCCGTTGGAGAGGTTCACGAGTGGCCGCTCGGTACGCATTTCAGCGGTCGATGTAATCGGCCGATTGAAGAAGGCGATGAATCCCGTCAGCGATTCGTAGTTCTTGGACATCGTGACCGACACCGAGTCGGCACCGAGGCCGTAGGTATCGCTTGCGCTGAGGGTGATGGTCACGGTGCCGTTGGATCCCGAGAGGTCGGCCCGGCTGCACGTCTCAGCGATCGTCGCGGCCGCGCTTCCATAGTCCACGACCGCGATACGCGCGCCTTCTCTGACCGCATTGCGGACCTCAACTTGCTGTGCGAAGAACCAGCCAGCTTCGATAATGCCGAAGACCAGGAGAACGAACAACGGCACAACGACCGCGAACTCCACGATCGACGCGCCCCGTTCGCTGCGCTTCACAATTCCTCCGCTCAGGTCCATCCGCAACCGGTCCTACCGTTTGAAGGTATCACCACGATCCGCTATTTCCAGGGCTACTGTGACTCGGTCGGAAGGACTAGTCACTGCCGCTCAGTCCGGTTCGATTGCCGGTTTCCCACCGTCCTGCGAGCGTCAGATACGCGACGGCAGGTAGTCCATGTATCGACACCACAGGGAAGGATCTTGACTTCGGCGAATCAGCGCGATCTTGAGTCGGCGGCGAGCAGCGGGATGCGTCGCTCGGCATGGGTGAGGGCGCCGTGGTTGCCGACCATCCGGTCGTCGGAGTGCCGGTGCAGGAGGAGAATGTCGTCGTCGGCGATGAGGGCGCCGTCGGGAGCCCGACCATCGAACGAAGGGTGGTGCGGGCCGGGACCCCACCATTCGATCATGTCCCCGATCGGGACCCATGTGGCAGGAAGCTCTGCGCCAAGGGGAGCGCCGTCACCGATGACGAACATCGCACGCCCATCACCGAAGAAGATGCGGTCCTGCTCGAGACGCCTTGGGATCTTGATCTGGCACCGCTTTGGGAAGTCCACATGCCCGTGGTCGGCGGTCCCCACCATGACGGCTCCGTCCGGCAGGCGCGAGGCCACGTGCTCCCAGGACCGGGCCACCCTGGCGAGCGCCTCGCCGTACTCATCCGAGTCCTGCCCGTAGACGTGCGCCGCGAAGTCAACATGCGGCAGGTAGGTGAACACCAGCCGCCCCGGCCCGGCCGCAAGCTGCAGTGTGGCTTCGACCGTCTCGTCGAGGCTGAACGCCGGCTCGATCCGGCATCCCCGGTAGAGCGCCTTCGACAGCGGTGAGCCGATGAAGTTGCCGGGTTGAACGGTGATCGGTTCGATCCCGGCGGCACTCAATCGCTCCCACAGGTTCGGTGCCGGGAGGAGGGATGACGTGTCGTACTCCACCGACTCACCCCACAGCGTTGTCCACTTGATGGTGTTGACGACCAGGTCGAGCTCGGGAATCCACGATTGGTAGCCGAGGAGTCCGTGCTGCGACGGGGGGAGGGCCGTTGCGACCGAGGCGAGGCTCACCGTGGTGGTGGCAGGGAACGGAGCATCGATGCTTGCGCGAAGCCCCGTCCTCAGCGGCGATGCAGACGGGTGGTCGAGTTGGAGGCTCCCGAGGCCGTCGAAGAGGAAGAGGACGTAGGTTGAGGCATCCGGGATCTCGGCCGCGAGCCACGGGTGGAGGAGCGCGAATGTCGACGATCCGGTCAAACGGAACTCGAGCTCCGACACGAGGTTCGGAAGCGAGCCACCGGAGTAGTCGGGGATGGTGATCGAAGGCACCAGCCGACGGTAGTTGATGGAGCGCCCGTGTGATTACGCAGGCAGGGCGACTCAGCGGCGCGACGGTCTCGGTGTGATCACCCGCTGATTTGGACCGCCCCACCAACCCGATAGACTTTCGGCGTCGGAGGGCCCGGAGCGGGGCCAGGCGGAATCTTCGAGAGGGCGACCATACGTGCGCAATGAGTACTTCGGCGACTACACCACGGTCGCCGTATTCCTGCTTGCCGGTGTGCTCCTCGTCGGGGCCGCAGTTTTCACCGCCAGGCTGGTCGCCCCACGTCGTCCCAGCCTGCTGAAGAGCACTCCGTACGAATCGGGCATTGAACCGATCGGCGGAGGCTGGAACCAGAGCCACATTCGGTACTACGTGTTCGCCCTGCTGTTCCTCGTATTCGACGTCGAGGCGGTCTTCATCTTCCCGTGGGCGGTCTCGACCGAGTACTTCAAGGGGATCGGCAATGGCACGCTCGTGTTCTTCGAGATGGTCGCGTTTGTGGTCATCCTCTTCCTCGGCCTCATCTATGCGATCCGCAAGGGTGTCCTGAGATGGGAGTAGTGGAGAAGTTCGGTGGCATCAAGCCCGTCTCGTGGCTGCTCAACTGGTCACGCAAATACTCGCTTTGGTACTTCCAGTTCGGGCTGGCGTGCTGCGCCATCGAGGTGATGGCTGTCTCGAGTCCGAGATACGACTTCATGCGGTTCGGGATCGTTCCGCTTCCGGCATCACCGCGCCAGGCAGACCTCATGGTGGTGGCAGGTACGGTCACCGACAAGATGGCACCGGCCATCAAGCGCCTCTACGAGCAGATGCCGGAACCCAAGTACATCATCTCGATGGGCTCGTGCGCGAACACCGGTGGCCCCTACTGGGACTCGTACTCGGTCCTCAAAGGCGTCGACCAGGTGATGCCGGTCGACGTGTATGTGCCGGGTTGCCCTCCCCGCCCCGAAGCGCTGCTCGAGGGCATCATCATGCTGCAAGCACAGATCACGAACGAAGACCCGCGCGAGGTATGGAGGAAGGTCGATGAACGACCAACCTGATTCCACCGAGGCCCTCGACGCCTACGGCACCGGCCTCGCCGAGCGTCTCGGAGGCCGTGCGGTCATCGAGCACGACACCGTGCGGATCTCCATCGACCGGGCCGACTGGGTCGAGACGCTTCGCCGGGCGCGAGACGAAGAGGGTCTCACGTTCTTCTCTTGGCTCTCCGGCATCGACTGGTCGAAGGACGTCGAGGTCGGCGAAACCGTTGAAGATCCCGACGACCTGGTAGAACGCTTCGAGGTCATATGCCGCCTCTCCTCGGTCGAGAATGCCGACGGCGCACAGTTCATCGCCACGCTCCCGAAAGACGATCCGGTCATCGACTCGATCACCGACCTGTTCGGTGGAGCCGAGTGGCACGAACGCGAAGCCCACGACATGTTCGGCATCGACTTCACCGGGAACCCCAACCTCTCTCCGATCTACCTGCCGGAGGGATTCATCGGTCACCCACTTCTCAAGTCGTACCCACTACTCGCCAGAGAAGTAAAGCCCTGGCCCGGCGACGTTGACGTCGAAGGCATGCCGGAGGAAGAGGGGGCGGAAGCGTGAGCTACCAGCCGCCGGATACCGGCTACGAGGCGCTCATGCATCGGTCTGAGGTTGCGGTGTCGGTGGAGTTGCAGACGCAGGACATGACGCTCAACATCGGGCCCCAGCATCCGTCGACACACGGCGTGCTGCGCCTCGTCGCGAACGTGGACGGAGAGCGGATCACCGGTGTGGAGCCCGTGATCGGCTACATGCACCGGGGCTACGAGAAGCTCGCCGAGGTGCGCACCTACGCTCAGATGACGGCCCTCGTCAACCGGATCGACTGGGTGTCCGGCTTCGCCAGCGAGGTTCCGTTCATCATCGCCGTCGAGAAGCTCGCAGGCATCGAACCTCCAGAGCGGGCCCAGTGGATCCGGCTCATCCTGACGGAACTGTTCCGGATTTCGTCGCACCTCGTGTTCACCTCCTCGTATCCGCTCGAGCTGGGCGGTGTGACGCCGCTGTTCCACGCGCTCCGCGAACGCGAACGCGTCCTCGAACTCATCGAGGCGATGACCGGGGGGCGCTTCCATCCGAACTTCAATCGCGTCGGCGGTATCAAGCCCGCGGCCGGGGGAGGGAAGACCCAGAAGCAGGTTTCGATGGACATACCGGCGGGCTGGCTCGAGGACGTCAAGGCCGCGATGGAGCGGGTGCTCGGCGCGACCGATGACAGCGATACGCTCGTCACCGGCAACGAGTTGATCAAGGCCAGGACCGTCGGCGTCGGCCGCATACCGGCGGACAAGGCGATCGAGTACGGGCTCTCCGGCCCGAACCTGCGGGCGTCCGGCGTGGCGTACGACCTGCGGAAGCAGGAGTTCCACCTGCCATACGACCAGGTCGAGTTCGATGTGATCAGCGGCCAAGACGGAGACTGCTACGACCGCTACTGGGTTCGGCTCCAGGAGATCCGCGAATCGGTGAAGATCGTTCTCCAGGCCATCGAGAAGATCCCGGCCGGGCCCCTGCGGGCGAAGGCACCTCGAGTCCTCAAGGTTCCCAAGGGTCAGGTCTACGTCCGGGGCGAGAATCCGAAGGGTGAGTTCGGCTACTACATCATCTCCGAAGGCGGACAGAAGCCGTACCGGCTGAAGATCCGATCGACCTCGTTCTCGAATCTCTCGATCCTGCCGTGGGTCCTCAAGGGTGCGCTGGTCCCCGACCTCGTCGCGATCATGGGCAGCCTCGACTTCGTCCTCGGAGACGTGGACCGATGAGGGAGAGCTGCGAGCCCCGAGGACCGGGCTGCGACGCACCGGAGGTGCGCCTGTGATCACCGGGTGGTTCTGGGTTGATCTGATCATCAAGGTGGTTCTGGTGCTCGTCGTGATGATCGGGCTTGCCTTGGTGGCCATCTACGCCGAGCTGAAGGTCATGGCCCACATGCAGAACCGCATCGGCCCGTACTACGCCGGAGGCCGGTGGGGATGGGCGCAGCCCTTCGCCGATGCCCTCAAGTTCATCCAGAAGGAGGATCTCGTCCCGGCCGGCGCCGACGCCGTGATCTTCAAATCGGCGCCATACGTCGTCGTGGCTTCGACCGTGGCGACGTTCGTCGTGATCCCGTTCAGCCCCAGCCTCGTCGCACGAAACCTCGACCTCGGCGTCTACTTCCTCCTCGCCATCTCCTCGCTCACCACCATCGGCGTGCTCATGGCCGGATGGGCGTCGGCGAACAAGTACTCGCTCATGGGTGGCCTCCGCGCCGGTGCGCAGTTGATCGCATACGAACTCCCGCTGGTGCTGGTGGTGGTCGCGGTTGTGGTCCAGGCAGGGACGATGTCGCTCGTCGGTATCGTTGATGCGCAAGCCGCGCCGATCGAGATCGGCGGGCTCTCGATCAGCCTCCCGTTCCTCCTCAAAGGGCAGATCGTTGGCTTCGTCATCTTCCTCGTGGCGGGCGTCGCGGAGCTCTCCCGTATCCCATTCGACATGCCGATCGCCGAGTCGGAGCTCACGATGGGCTACCTGACCGAGTACTCGTCGCTGCGGTTCACGATGTTCTTCCTCGGCGAGTATGCGGCCATGATTTCGCTCTCGGCCATTGCCGCGACGCTGTTCCTCGGCGGATACTGGATGCCGTTCGTGCCCGAGTCGGCTCTCACCTTCGTCGGTCCGATCATCCTGATCGCCAAGATCGCCATACTGGTCTTCTTCATCCTCTGGATCCGCTCGACCTGGCCCCGCCTCCGTGAGGACCAACTCCAGGACCTCGCGTGGCGCTGGTTGATCCCGCTGTCGTTGGCCAACATTCTCGTGATTGCCTTCTTCAAGGTGGTGGTGTTCTGATGGCGAAGCATCCAGAGGACAAGAGCATTCGCTTCCCGTTCACCGGCCTGTGGAAGGGCATGTGGTTCACGCTCAAGAACCTCTTCAAGCCGGTGCCGACCGTCATGTACCCGCAGGTCCAGGAGATCCCGGTGCCGAGAGCTCGCGGCGTCATCGCCCTCGACCCCGAAGCCTGCACCGTCTGCATGCTGTGCGCCCGCGAATGCCCCGACTGGTGCATCTACATCGAGGGCCACAAAGAGGGGCAGCCGCCTGCGAAGCCCGGAGGCCGGGCCAGGACTCGGAACGCACTCGATCTGTTCGAGATCGACTACTCGCTCTGTATGTACTGCGGTATCTGCGTGGAGGTCTGCCCGTTCGACGCGTTGTTCTGGAGTCCCGAGTACGAGTACAGCAGCTACGGGGTTGCCGACCTCATCCACGGGAAGACCCGCTTGAAGGACTGGCTCAAGACCGTCCCGGAGCCGCCGGCGTTGGAGCCGCAAGAATGACGGTCTCCTTCACCGACTGGATCACGGAAGCCGCGAACTGGGTCTTTCTCCTGATTGCGCTTCCGACCGTCGCCGCCGCGTTCTTCGTCGTGACCGCCAAGAACGTCGTGCGAGCGGTTCTTGCCCTCGTCGTGACCCTCGCCGGGACGGCGGCGCTGTTCCTGATGCTCGGCGCCGAGTTCGTCGGCTGGACGGTCGTCCTCGTCTACATCGGGGCCGTCGTCATTCTGTTCCTCATGGGGATCATGATCACGCAGTCGCCGCTGCGGAAGAGCACCGATCTCAGCCAGCCGATGTCGGCGCGGGCACCGGCGGTCCTCCTCTCGGTGCTGCTGTTCGGCGTGATCGCCTGGGCGTTGATCGCTTCGTTCGGCGCCGAAGCCATCCCGCTTCCCGATGAGGCAACGAGGACCGTCTCGATCGGCGAGGCACTGTTCACGAACTGGGTCGTCCCGTTCGAGGTCGTATCGTTCGTTCTCCTCGCGGCCCTCATCGGAGGCATCACCCTGGCACGGCGGGATCCGTCTGAGGAGGGTGGGACATGACCGTCGTGCAGTTCGCTCTTCTGGGTGCGGCCCTCTTCTCGATCGGTCTCTACGGCGTGCTGACCCGGAGGAACGCGGTGCTCGTGCTGGCGTCGGTCGAGGTGATGCTGGCGGCCGTCAACGTGAACCTCGTGGCCTTCGACGTATACCTGGCCGATGTATCGAGCGCCGGGCAGGTGATGGCGCTGTTCATCATTGCCCTCGCCGCCGCCGAGGTCGGGATCGGTATCGCCATCGTGCTCATGATCTTCCGGAATCGTCGTACGGCGGATGTCGACGACCTGGATGTGATGAGGTACTGATGTTTGCTTCACTCACTCCGATGGTCACCGGATTCTTGCTCTTCTCAGAGGAGGGCGAACGCGAGATCCACGCCGGCGACGGCGGTTGGCTCGCCGAGTGGGCGTGGCTGGTCGTCGTCGTCCCGCTGGTCATCACGTTCCTCATCGTCTTCTTCGGCAAGCGCTCACCCCTGAAGGGATGGGGAATGGCGACGTTCGGGATGGCGTTCGTTGCCGTCTACGGCACGGCCCTCGCGTGGGTGAACCTCCAGGAAGGCATCATCTACGAAGGCGCCATCGAGATCGGGAAGATCGGGGCCTTCACCCTCGAGTGGGGCTGGGTCGTCGATGGCCTCTCCATCATGATGTACTTCCTCGTCGGCGTCGTCGGTTTTCTCGTATTCGTCTATGCCAACGGATACATGAAGGGCGACGTGCGCTACACCTGGTTCTTTGCGTCGTTCTCACTGTTCGCCGGCGGGATGCTGGTGCTCGTCTCGGCGCCCAACCTCATCCAACTGATCGTCGGCTGGGAGCTCGTCGGCGTGTCCTCGTATCTCCTCATCGCCCACTACTGGGAGGATTTCGACAACGTCGACGCCGGCAACAAGGCCTTCATCGTCAACAAGGTCGCAGACGCCGGCCTGTTCATCGGGGCGATCATCATGGCCCTGTCGGCAGGATCGTTCCAGTTCTCCGAGATCTTCGAGACGATGACCGGCGGCAACTCGACGCTCGCCCAGTTCGGCTTCTGGGCCGGCCTCGCCCTCTTCGTCGGCGCGATGGGCAAGAGCGCCCAGTTCCCGTTCCACGTCTGGCTGCCCGACGCCATGGCCGGTCCGACCCCGGTATCGGCGCTCATGCACGCCGCGACCATGGTCACGGCGGGTATCTACCTCATCGCCCGACTGTTCCCGTTCTACCAACTACCCGAATACGGCGGCGGTGTCTCCTGGATCATCACCATCATCGGAGCGATCACGCTGTTCTTCATGGGGTTGCTGGCGCTCGTCCAGAACGACATCAAGAAGGTGCTGGCCTACTCCACCGTCAGCCAGTTGGGCTACATGATGGCGGCGATGGGCGTCGGGGCCTACACCGCAGGCCTGTTCCACCTGTTCACCCACGCGTTCTTCAAGTCGCTGCTGTTCCTCGGCGCAGGCTCGGTCATTCACGCCGTCCATTCGAACAACATGTCGGACATGGGCGGTCTGCGGAAGTACCTCCCGGCCACGTTCTGGACGTTCATGATCGGCACCGCGGCACTCGTGGGGCTGTTCCCGTTCGCCGGGTTCTGGTCGAAGGATGAGATCATCGCGTCGGCCTACTACAACGCGTCTGAGGATCCGACCGCTGCCGCGTGGTTCATGGTGGTGCTCTCGATCGCCGGGGCGTTCATCACCGCGTTCTACATGGCCCGTGCCGTCTCGCTGACCTTCTTCGGCGCGTACCAGGGCCACGGCAAACCGCACGAGTCTCCGAAGATCATGACCGTGCCGCTGGTGATCCTCGCGGGGTTCGCCGCGGTGACCGGCCTTCTCAACGCACCCGGACTCACGCACGTGTTCACCGACTGGGTGACGGTGCGGGCCTTCCCGATCATGGAGCACCACTTCGAAGCCCCGAGTTGGGGGCTGATCGCGATCGTCACGCCCGTGGTGCTGATCGCCCTCGCCGTCGGCTTCTCTCTGTACCGCCCGAAGGCGACCCAGGCAGAACGCGACGAATTCAGCATCCCCGTGCTCTATCCCCTGCTCGACCACAAGTACTACGTCGACGACTTCTACATGGATGGCATCGTTCGGCCGACCATGGGACCGCTGGCTGATGGAACGCTGTGGGTCGACGAGCACGTGGTCGACGCCGTTCCGAACCTGGCCGCAGGCGGAGCCAAACACACCGCAGACGTGGTGAACGCGTTCGATCAACGTGCGGTCGACGGCGTGTTCAACACGTTGAGCGCGGGAACCGGCGCTACCGGTTCGTTCCTGCGCAAAGCGTTCACAGGACGGGTCCAGCAGTACGTAGCAATCAGTTTTGCCGGCGTGGTCATCGTCGCCGTGCTGTTCATGATCTTCTGATAGGAGGAACAACGAAATGGAGTGGTTCGACAGCGGCTGGGGCCTGAGCCTCATTGTCTTCCTGCCGTTGGTCGGCGCGTTGATCCTGGCGGCGATCCCGCGTTCGGCCGAAGCAGGAATGAAATGGGTGGCTCTCATCACGGCGCTCGGAACCTTTGCGCTCGCCATCCTCCTTGCGGTGCGCTTCGATTACGGCGCCGCGGCACAGATGCAGTTCGGCACCGACCTGCCGTGGATCGAGGCGATCAACGCTCGGTACCACATCGGCGTCGACGGGATCTCGCTGCCGCTGGTGGTGCTCTCCACCTTCATCACGACCCTCGTCGTGGTCTATTCGTGGAACCATTGGCCCGAGCCGCACAACCCGAAGCTGCTCTTGATCCTCACCATGATCCTCGCCACGGGGATGACGGGAACGTTCGTCGCCCTCGACCTCATCCTGTTCTTCGTGTTCTTCGAGGTGGTCCTGCTCCCGATGTACTTCATGATCGGGATCTGGGGCGATACGAGCATGCGGACGGTGCCCGTCGTCAACTGGCAGATCGAGATGCGGCTCTACGCATCGATCAAGTTCTTCCTGTTCACGCTGTTCGGCTCGGCGTTCATGCTGCTCGGGTTCCTGGCGCTCTACTTCAAGTCGGCAGACGCCGGCGCGAGAACCTTCGACATCCTCGAGTTGTCGGCACTCGGCCAGGCCGGCCTGTTCGCGGGGACGTTCGCGTTCTGGGTCTTCGCCGCGATGTTCCTCGGCTTCGCCGTGAAGGTGCCGATGTGGCCTCTGCATACCTGGCTCCCCGACGCCCATACCGCTGCGCCGACGATCGGTTCCGTGATTCTTGCAGCCATCCTCCTGAAGCTCGGTACCTATGGCTTCATCAGGATCTCGATTCCGATCCTCCCGGAGGAAGCCAAGAACTGGGCGTGGTTCATCGGGGTGCTCGCCGTCATCGGCATCATCTACGGGTCGCTGGCGTGCCTTGCCCAGAGCGACATGAAGCGACTCATCGCCTATTCGTCGGTCGGGCACATGGGCTTCGTCATGCTCGGCGTCGCGACCATGAACGAGATCGGCATCAATGCGGCGATCATCGGCATGGTCGCCCACGGCCTGATCACCGGCTTGCTGTTCTTCATCGCAGGTTCCATGGCTCACCGCTACCACACGAGGGATATGAACCGCCTTGGTGGCCAGATGATTCTGATGCCGAAGATGGGAGTCGTCCTCGGCTTCGCGGCGATGGCATCGCTCGGCCTGCCCGCCCTCGCCGGGTTCTGGGGCGAGTTCATGTCGCTGCTCGCGGCGTTCAACCCGCTGCCCGGTCTGAGTCTCGGATTGTTCCGGACCCTCATGGTGGTCGCCGCCGTCGGGACCGTGCTCACCGCCGGCTACATGCTGTGGATGCTCCGCAGCGTCGACTTCGGCGAACCTGCCACCGAGTGGGTCGGACACGACTTCCACGACATCGACAAGTACGAGTGGATGGCCTGGGCGCCGCTCGTGGTGATGACCATTGCCATAGGCGTCTACCCGGCGATCGTCTTCGGCGCCACGAACGACGCCGTCATCAATTTGGTCGCGAAGGCTTTCGGAGGCTGATGACGTGATCGACTACCACGCGATCCTTCCCGAGATCATCCTGGCGGTGACGGTTCTGGCCGTCCTCGCCACGGATCTCGTGACCCGTGAGAAGTTCTACGGGGCGATCGTCGGGATGGTCGGTCTGTTCGCAGCGTTCGTCCCGCTCATCACGCTCGCGATGTGCGCTGACCTGTCGTTCTGCGCCGGCACCCTGCCCCGAGAGTTGTTCGGCGGGTCCTATGTGGTCGACCAGTACGCGGTCGTGCTGAAGGGCCTGTTCCTCGCGTCGGCGTTCGTCGTCCTGTTGCTCTCCGTGGCATATCTCGAGTCCGACCGGTACTACGAGGGCGAGTACTACTTCCTGCTCCTGTCTGCCGTGCTCGGCGCCGTCGTGATGGCATCGTCCCGCGACTTCATCACGATGATTGTCGGCCTGGAACTGGTCTCGGGGCCGGGGTTCCTGCTGGCCGGCTGGCGGAAGGCGGACGAGAAGTCCAACGAGGCGGCGCTCAAGTTCTTCATCATCGGCGTAGTTGCGTTTGCCCTCCTGGTGATGGGCGTGAGCCTGCTCTACGGGATCAGCGGAACACAACTCTTCTCCGAACTCGCCGTCGTCCCGCAGTCGATCGTGGACGAACCGGTCTTCGTGCTCGGGATGCTGTTCGTGTTCCTCGGTTTCGCCTTCAAGATTTCGGCTGTGCCGTTCCACGTGTGGACGCCGGACGTCTACGAGGGGTCACCGACGCCGGTGACGGCGTGGCTGTCAGTCGGCTCCAAAGGTGCCGGATTCGTCGGGGTGCTCACGGTCGCCTATCTCGCGTTCCCCGATCAGTCGTCGGTATGGGGACCCCTGCTATGGCTCCTCGCGGCGCTCTCGATGACGATCGGGAACCTTGTGGCAATCAAGCAGACGAACATCGTCCGCCTGCTCGGCTACTCGTCGATCGCCCAGGCCGGATTCATGCTGGCTCCCTTCGGCGCCGCGGCCGCAGCCGGCGCCGACCTCGCCGAAGGGTTCGCCGCGACCGTCGCCTACCTCCTCATCTATGCCGTGATGAACCTCGGTGCGTTCGGCGTGGTGATCGCCGTGGGTGCTCGTGTGAAGTCATACGAACTCGCCGGCTGGGGCGGCATGTATCGCTGGGCGCCCGGCCTCGCGGTCTTGCTGTCGGTGTTCTTCATGTCACTTGCCGGGATCCCGCCGCTCGCCGGCTGGTTCGCGAAGCTGGCGATGTTCAGCGCGACCATCAGCGTGGCGTCGCCGTGGGGCTATTCGATCGCCGTCATCGCAGCGCTCAACGCCGTCGTCGCCCTCGTCTACTATTCGAAGGTTGTCAAGACGGTTCTCTTCGATCCGGTACCGGACTCGATCGATCCGGACCTGCTCGGCCGGATGAAGCTGGCGCCGACACTCGCCTTCGCTCTGGGCGTCACGACGGTTCTCGTTCTCGTCCTCGGTGTGTTCCCCGGTGTGATCGCCAGCCTTTCGAGATTCACCGCCGAAGTCATCGCCACCGGCTTCTAGATTCCTCGCGTGCTCGCCGATCGTCTCCGAAACCGCATCCGTGCCGATGGCCCGATGCCGTTTGAGGAGTACATGGCCGCCTGTCTCTACGACCCGGAAGGCGGCTTCTTCGCGACCGGGCCGCTGCGCTCGTCCAAGAGCGGCGACTTCCTCACCAGCCCCGAGGTGAGCCCGTGGTTCGGGCGGATGCTGGGCCGCTTCGTCGCGGGAGAGCAGGTGAGGACGGGGGCCGATCCGTTCATGGTGGCCGAAGTGGGAGCGGGATCGGGGTCTTTGTTGGGACCGCTGATTGAGGAAGTCGCCAGTGCGGTTGTCCCCCCGGCCGGAGGACGGGGGACGCGGAGGAGCGCAGCGACGAGGCAGGGGGGCAACGCTATGACTTCCACGCCGTCGAAGCTTCGCCTGCCGCTCGGGCGGCGCTCGGCGAATTGCTCGGCATCGAGCGGGTTCACGCTTCGCTCGCTGAACTGCCGGAGCGATTCGACGGGGTTGTGGTCGCTAATGAGCTTCTCGACAACCTCCCGGTCGCACTCGCGATCAGATCAGGTGAAGGGTGGGTCGAACGATGGGTTGGGGCGACCGACCACCGATTCGGGTTCGTGACGAGCCCGGCGCGACCCGAAGTCGTCGCCTGGTGCGATGCCTACGCCGGGACGGTGCCCGAAGGAGGCATGGTCGAGGTTCAGCTGGCGGCGGCCGACTGGGTGAGAGCCACACTGGATCGCATCGGTCGAGGAACGCTCGTTGTGGTCGATTACGGCGGAACGGCTGAGGAACTCGAACCGAGACGAACGCAGGGAACGCTCCGCACGTACCGCAGCCATCACCTCGGACCCGACCCGCTGCTCGAACCGGGGGCGACGGATGTGACGGTCGACGTCAACTTCACCGCCATGGCCGCGGCCGCTGCGGCCGCCGGAGCTTCGGTCCAGATCCACCGCCAGGACGACTTCCTCGAAGCCCTCGGGCTCCGAGAAGTCGTCTCGAACCTCAGACACCGGGAACGCGACCTCGCTCGGTCGGGCGACTCGATGCAACGTCTGATCGTCCGTTCCGAAGCAACCGACGCCGAGACCTTGCTCCATCCGCGGGGCCTCGGCGACTTTCGTGTGATGATCTCCCGACGCATGTGACCCGGGTGGGTAGCCCGAAGGCTCACGCACTCCTTCCGTACGTTCGACCTGCCGACGCGCGGGGACCGCTCACATGTCGATCGTGCTCTGCGCGGTCGTGCGAATGCGAACGGAATTCTCCCCCTCTTCGCGGTCTCCCAGGAGTCCGGCTGGACATCCGAGGCGGTCGACGCGTCGCAGCAAACGGCGAGGAGCGGTACGCTCCAACCCATGACGAACAGCCTGAAGACGGTTGCCCTTCTCGCCCTCCTCGGCGGAGTGTTCGTCGGCATCGGCTGGCTGATCGGCGGACAGCAGATGGCGCTGATCGCGCTCGGGATCGCCGTCGTCATGAACCTCGGGATGTACTGGTTCTCGGACAAGCTCGCGATCGCCGCGGCGAAGGCACGGCCGGTGGCCGAGCACGAGATGCCCGAGGTCTACGGGATGGTGCGGTCCCTGGCGCAGCGGATGAACATCCCGGAGCCCAAGATCTACTTCATGGAGGCGCCCCAGCCCAATGCATTCGCGACCGGCCGGAACCCCAGGCACGCCTCGATCGCCGTGACTCGCGGAATCGTTGAGATGATGTCCTACCAGGAGCTCGAGACGATCCTCGCCCATGAACTCTCGCACGTGAAGAACCGGGACATCCTGATCGGTTCGATCGCCGCCACCATCGGCGCCGCGATGTCGTTCTTCGCCCGGATGGCGTTCTGGGGTTCGATGGGACGTCGTAACGACAACGGCGCCATTGGCGCGATTGCCGGCATCGCTGCGATCATCATCGCCCCGCTTGTGGCGGTGGTGATCCGCATGGCGATCAGCCGCGCTCGAGAGTTCGAGGCCGATCGGTCGGGAGCCCTCACGACCGGCGCACCGCTCGTCCTGGCGAGCGCCTTGCGCAAACTCGATGCCGGAACGGCCAGGATCCCGATGGACGTGGGGGCCTCGGCGTCGACGTTGTTCATTGCCGACCCCTACCGCGCGATGTCGGCGAAGCAGCGGCAGCAACTCAGGTTCAGCCGGATGTTCTCGACGCACCCTCCCATCCCCGAGCGGATCGAACGCCTCGAAGAGATGGCGACCGGTATCCGCTGATTGCTCCAGGTACACATGTGACCGAGGCGCGGTAACCTACGTCGCCGTTGACCCGTGCGCTCCGGTGTGCGGTTCCATTTGCTGGGATGCCCGAGTGGCCAAAGGGAGCAGACTGTAAATCTGCCGGCTGATGCCTACGGAGGTTCAAATCCTTCTCCCAGCACGAGCGTAGGTAGTCTTCGCCGAACGCTGCTTCGCCTCAGTGAGGTCGCTGAGGTAACGAGGCGGCACAACCACATAGGGCGTGAAGCACGCCTCCTTAGCTCAGTGGTAGAGCACTTCCATGGTAAGGAAGGGGTCCCGGGTTCGAATCCCGGAGGAGGCTCAAACCGGTCGATCGTGACCGGACCAACCCGCCAAGGCGGGAACCAACACAAGGCGGCGTAGCTCAGACGGTGAGAGCGCTCGACTCATAATCGAGAGGTCGGCGGTTCGAGTCCGCCCGCCGCTACGCCAGGCAGACAGACACCACCCAGCACCAAGGAGAGCGCTGATGGCGAAGGCGAAGTTTGAGCGGTCGAAGCCGCATGTGAATATTGGGACCATGGGTCATATTGATCATGGGAAGACGACGTTGACGGCTGCGATTACGAAGGTGTTGGCGGAGTCTGGTGAGGGTTCGACGGTGTTTACGGCGTTTGATGATATTGATAAGGCGCCTGAGGAGCGTGAGCGTGGGATCACGATTGCGATTGCTCATGTGGAGTATGAGACGGCGAATCGTCATTATGCGCATGTCGATATGCCGGGGCATGCTGATTATGTGAAGAACATGATTACGGGTGCTGCGCAGATTGATGGTGCGGTGTTGGTGGTGTCGGCGGCTGATGGTCCGATGCCGCAGACGCGTGAGCATGTGTTGTTGGCGCGTCAGGTGGGTGTGCCGTACATCGTGGTGTATATGAATAAGACGGACCAGGTTGATGATGAGGAGTTGTTGGATCTCGTTGAGTTGGAGGTGCGGGATCTGTTGACGGAGTATGAGTTCCCTGGGGACGATATTCCGGTGGTGCGTGGTTCTGCGTTGAAGGCGTTGGCGGGTGAGGAGGGGTTTGAGGCGTCGGTTGTTGAGTTGATGGAGGCGGTGGATTCGTATATTCCTGAGCCGCCTCGTGATACGGAGAAGCCGTTCTCGATGCCGATTGAGGATGTGTTTTCGATTACGGGTCGTGGGACGGTGGTGACGGGTCGTGTTGAGCAGGGTGTGCTCAATGTTGGGGAGCAGGTTGAGATTGTTGGTTTGCGTGATATCCAGACGACGACGGTGACGGGTGTGGAGATGTTCCGCAAGCTTCTGGATCAGGCGATGGCTGGGGACAATGTGGGGTTGTTGTTGCGGGGGATTGGGAAGGATGATGTGGAGCGGGGTCAGGTGATTGCGAAGCCTGGTTCGATTACGCCGCATACCGAGTTTGAGGCGCAGGTGTATGTGTTGACGAAGGATGAGGGTGGGCGTCATAACCCGTTCTTTGATGGGTATCGGCCGCAGTTCTATTTCCGTACGACGGATGTGACGGGTTCGGTGTCGTTGCCTGCGGGTACCGAGATGGTGATGCCGGGTGATAACACGGAGATGACGGTGGTGTTGGGGAAGTCGATCGCGATGGATGAGGGTCTGCGTTTCGCGATTCGTGAGGGTGGTCGCACGGTGGGTGCGGGCCGTGTCACCAAGATCATCAAGTAGATAGTTGTAAGGAAGTCCCCCTCCGTCCCGGAGGGGCACCTCCCCCCACTCACAAGGAAGCCCCCCTCCGTCCCGGAGGGGCACCTCCCCCCACCTTCGGCGGGGGGAGGGAGACTGGAGACTCGACAATGGCAAGTGACAAACGGCCGCCGGTCAACCTCGCATGCGAGGAGTGCAAGCGGCGCAACTACGTGACGACGAAGAGCAAGTCCAACACCAGGGAGCGCCTGGAGTTGAAGAAGTACTGCCGCTGGTGCCGTACGCACACGCCACACAAAGAGACGCGCTAGAGCGTCTTCGTTCTCGTCAGTTCGGGCCGGCCCTCGGGCCGGCTCTTCTCGACGAACCATCGCTTCCGCATATGGAAGGAACCGCCCGGGTGCCGAGCCCTTCGGGGCTACGATTGAACGCCATGACCCCCGGAGACCTGGAAGGCAGCGTTATCGGACCGGTCGCGCACCGCGTCGACCGCGACCGAATCGACGCCTTCGTTCAAGCGACCGGTGACGACCCCGGCCGGTGGATTGCTCATGCACCACCCGGCTACGCCTCCGTGCTCCTCTTTTCGGTGGCGGGCGTTCTGCTGAACGACGCACGGATCGGTCCGTACCTCTCCACGCTCATCCACGTCGATCAGCAGTTCGCGTATTTCGGTGCCTTCGACATCGATTCTGAGATCCAAGTGACGGGGATTGTCGAGCGCGTGCGCGAACGAGCCGGTGCGTTCTTCGTGACGTTCACAGCCTCCGGCACCGCGCACGATGAAGTGATGTTCGAGTCACATTCAACCTTCCTCATGTCCGATCAAGCGGCAGCCGACTCGGTGATCGATCGATCGGAACCGGCCGTCGGTCAGCGGGGACCGAACGAAGTGGCCCCCGCAATGCAGCCGGTCGAAATCGGTCAAGTCTCGTCCATGGCAAAGTCGGCCAGTCGGAGCGACCTTGTCCGGTATTCGTCCGCCACCCGTGACTTCAACCCGCTCCACTGGGATCACGCTTCTGCGAGGAGTGCAGGGCTCGACGGCGTCGTCGTACACGGGTTGCTGATGCTCTCGTGGATGGTGCAGCAGGCGTCTGCGTTCGCTGCCGGATCGGCACCAGTCGCCAGCATCAAAGTCCGGTTCCGCTCTGCCCTCGGTCCAGCCGTTCCCGCACTGGTGGAATCGACGGCCACGGAGATCTCACCGGACGGGAGCGAGGCCAAGCTCCTGCTGAAGGTGAAGGCTGACGGAGCGGATGTTGTCACGGGGAACGCCGTGGTGCACCTCGCGCAGGTAACCCCGTGACCCAGCGAGAGGTCGAACGGTTCAACGACGAAGAGCTCGTGAGTCTCGCCAGTCAAGGAGACCAGGCGGCATTCACCGAGCTCGTCAAGAACCACCAGCACGAGGTGTACACGTTGGCCGTTCGGATGGTTGCAGACCGAGAACTCGCTCACGACGTCGCGCAGGAGGCCTTCGTCCGCGCGTGGCGTTCGATCGGCCGGTTCCGCGGCGACGCCAAGTTCTCAACCTGGATGCATCGCATCACCGTCAACACTGCCTTCACCCACCGCGACCGGAGGACGCGCACGGCCGCAGATCCACTCGATGTGGTGTACCGGGAACCGGAGTCGGAATCCCTGAGCCCCGAACGCGGGGGCGAAAGCGCAGCGATCCGCGGGCCGCTCGGGGAGGCGCTCGCGGCATTGCCGGAGTCGCTGCGATCCGTTGTCGTCCTCAAGGACGTGCACGAGTGGAGTCACGTCGAGATCGCGGAACACCTCGATATCACCGTCACCGCCGCGAAGGTGAGACTCCATCGCGCACGGAAGTCCCTCAGGGTCGCGCTGTGGCGGCACCAGGAGGAGGAAGAGATATGAACGCCCGATGTGCGGTGGTCCGAATCCGCCTTCCCAGCGTCGACTCCGTCGAAGAACTGGGGGAGCGGCTCGCCGGTCATGTCGAAACGTGTCTGCGGTGTCAGGCGGAAGCTGCCCGTTATCGCTCGTTGCGTCGTCGGCTCGGTGCGCTTTCGCGAGACCTGATAACCGCACCAACAACGCTGGTTCCTTCGGTCGTGGCGCAGATCGAAGCCGATATGCCAACGCGGTCGCGCGACCCCCGCATCAGCTTGCGCCGTACCGCCGTTGCGGTCTCGGCCGCTGCCGGGGCTGCCGTCGCAGCCACCGCAGGAACGATCATCGTGGTCGGCCTCCGTCGGTCGCACCACGCCGCGTAGGCACCGCGTGGTGCGGTGCGCTCCGTCGTCCGCCTGAACTCGCGGTTTCTCGATTCGCCCGATCTGACCCGCAACGCCTGCCGACGGGTACGATGGAGGGACAACGAGGCATTGTGCTTTGCCGCTTCCGCTCCATATACTCTCGGCTCGGGCCTCAACCGGCCGGAGGGGTGTAGCTCCAATTGGCAGAGCGCCGGTCTCCAAAACCGGAAGTTGTGGGTTCGAGTCCCGCCACCCCTGCCCACTCAGGAGGAGTGCAGTTGAACCGCGAGATGCGTCGCCTTCAGGCGAAAGAGGACGAGCGCGCTAAGAAGAAGCGTCGTGAAGCCAACCAACCGAAGAAGAAGCAGCGCGTCGGTTTCCGGCAGTTCCTGCCGCGAGGTGCGACAGGAGCTGAAGAAGGTCGCGTGGCCTTCACGCGAGGAACTCACAACGTACTCCGTCGTGGTGTTTGCCGTGACTGCGGTCATCACACTGTTCGTCTTCGGCCTCGATTGGGGATTCTCGAAGGGCGTACTGTTCTTCTTGGAGAACATGACCTAATGAGCGAAGCAACACCGGATATCCTCGACGACCAGGACGAAACGGCTGCGGCGGAGGTTGAGCAGAAGCCGCTCAGCCCGTACGATTTGCCTGGCGGCTGGTACGTCATCCACTCGTACTCAGGCTACGAGAACAAGGTCAAGGCGAACCTCGAGACCCGCGTCAAGTCGATGCACCTCGAGGACAAGATCTTCGACGTTGCCATTCCGATGGAGGACGTAGTCGAATACAAGGGCGGCAAGAAGGTCACCGTCCAGCGCAAGAAGTTCCCCGGGTACGTGCTCGTGCGTATGTACCTCGACGATGACTCGTGGTACGCCGTTCGCAACACCCCGAGCGTCACCGGATTCGTTGGATCCCAGACCAAACCGACACCGCTGTCTCGTCGTGAGGTTGAGCGCATCCTCGGCGTCGAGAAAGAAGAGGGCAAGAAAGAGAAGCCCACGTTCAAGCCGGCCTGGGAGGTCGGAGAGACCGTCCGGGTGGTCGAAGGACCTTTCGCCGACTTCAACGGTGTTATCGAAGACATCAATGTGGACCAGTCCAAGGTGCGGGTTCTCGTCGACATCTTCGGTCGTGAAACTCCGGTCGAACTCAACTTCGACCAAATCGTCAAGTACTAAACCCCGAGCGAGGTTCCCTGATGGGTCGCAAGAAACTGATGACCATGTTGAAGCTGCAGATCCCGGCCGGACAGGCCAGTCCTGCCCCTCCGGTGGGCCCTGCACTCGGCCAGCATGGCGTGAACATCATGGACTTCGTCCAGGCGTACAACAACGCCACGGCGAGCCAGGTTGGGACGATCGTCCCGGTGGAGATCTCGATCTACGAAGATCGCAGCTTCACCTTTGTCACCAAGACGCCACCGGCCGCCGTCCTGCTGCGGCAAGCAGCGAGACTCGAGAAGGGTTCACCCGAGCCCCACAAGGTGAAGGTCGGCAGCGTCACGCGTGACCAGATCCGGGAGATCGCAGAAATCAAGATGCCCGACCTGAACTCGAACGACGTCGAGGGTGCAATGAAGGTCGTCGAGGGCACCGCCCGTTCGATGGGAATCACCGTCGTCGGCTGACGCCGGCGACATCCAACGAGTACGCAGTACTCACGACGTGGGAGGGGTTCATCGCCCCGTCTGGACCACAAGGAGCAACGATGAAGAAGACCAAGAACCGCAAGAACATCGCCGCCAGCGGCTACGACAAGCAGCAGGTGAACGAACCTGCTGACGCCATTGCCCTGGTTCGCAAGCTGTCCTTCGCGAAGTTCGATGAATCGATCGATATCGCCTTTGAGTTGGGAATCGACCCCAGGCACGCCGATCAGATCGTTCGCGGAACCGTCAGTCTTCCGCACGGGACCGGCAAGGACGTCAAGATTGTGGTGTTCGCCGAATCCGACCAGGCCCGTGAGGCCGAAGAAGCCGGTGCCGATCTCGTCGGTGGTCAGGAACTCGCTGACGCGATGCAGTCCGGCACGCAGGCACTCGATTTCGACGTCGTGATCGCGGCGCCGGCCATGATGTCGGTCGTCGGCAAGCTCGGTCCGGTGCTCGGCCCACGGGGCCTGATGCCGAACCCGAAGAGCGGTACCGTCACTCAGGACATCGGCAAGACGGTTGAGGCTTTCAAGGCCGGTCGTGTCGAGTACCGCAATGACCGCTATGGCAACGTCCACCTCCCGATCGGCCGTGTGTCGTTCGAGCCCGAGGCGCTGCTCGCGAACCTCGCCGCTGCAACGGATGAGATCCAGCGCGCCCGTCCCCCATCAACCAAGGGCCGCTATGTGCGCGGAGCGTCCATCTCATCCACGATGGGTCCTGGCGTGAAGGTCGACACGGGATCCCTCGAGGATCTGGTCAAAGCGCACCGCTAGAGACGGACCATGGTCGCCAAGTCGCTGAGCGGCTCGGCATTCCGCGGTCCAAGCCGTTGCCCCCACAAACCGTTTGCTCGTCGGAGTTCTGTCCGCGATACTCGGTTGCACATAGCGGGGGACGCTTGGAGCATCCGTTGCTGGAACGAACCACCACCGTTCCTGCCCTGGACCCCAACCACCCTGAACACCCGACCGGTCGGTCCCTACCACGGCCGGTCACGGGGTGGAGACGAGTAGATGGCTTCCTGGCCCGCCGTCTGCACGAATCATCGAGAGTGGGGTCTGTCAAGGACCCAACCCTCCCGCATGAAGCAAGTGCCCGGCCTTCAGCCGGGCGCTTGCCGCGCGAAGGAGCCATGAGCGTCGAGCCCGAGCGTCGAGCCCAACTCCACGTCTGTTCGCTGCTCGTGGCCGGCGGCTGGTCAACCCGGTAGTGTCTCCGTCATGGATGTCTCCGTCACCAAACTTGTCCACGCCTGTCTCCTCGTTGAGGTCGATGGGGGCCGGATCCTCATCGATCCCGGGATGTTCTCGTTGCAGGATGAGCGGTTTGATCCGTCTATGGTTGAAGGGGTCGATCGGATCTTGATCACGCATGAGCACGCCGATCACATCTCCGTTGATTTCCTCCGCTCCGCGCTTGAACGCTCCAACGCAGCCGAGGTCGAGACGACTCCGGCGCTCCAGGCCATCCTCGCTGAGCACGGGATCGAGTCTGTTACGGAGGGAACGCCGCAGTTCGCTGCTCCCCACGAGCGGATTCCGATTGGACCCGGCCCGCAGAATATTGGGTTCCACGTCGGCGGCGCGTTGAGCCATCCCGGCGACAGCCACAGCTTCGTGGAGACGATGCCGATCCTTGCCATGCCGTTCGCGGCACCGTGGGGGTCGGTCACGAACGGCGCCGACCGTGCGCGGTTGGTTCGGCCCCGGTACGTGATCCCCATCCACGACTGGTTCCTCAGTGAACCCGGTCGAGCCTTCATGTACCGACTGGCGAAGATGGCGCTCGATCAGGACGGGATCGAGTTGGTGCAGATTGGCGATTTCGAGACGGTCATGCTGAGCGTGTGAGCCTCAAGTAGCTGCTAGCTGCGGGCCGAATTCTCTCCCTTCCAGCCAATCCTCTGACCTCGGGCGACGGAATCGGGCCCGGGATCGAGAATCCTCGTGCGCGCGGCTCGCAGTTCGGCCCGCTGCGTCGTCGCGGTGCACCTGCGTGTCTCCCGCCCTCCGGAGGAGGGGACACGTGGTCTGTCGGGTCCACATTGCGCTACGAAGTTGCGCGTCCTACCCTCCGCTGCACACAATCTCAACCTTGGCCCGAGACCGTCGGTAGGTGTAAGTCCGCATTGCGGCGCCGACGTAGGTCGTCCTCACACGAGGGCTCCCTGTCTCATGCCGGGAGCCCGTTTTCTATCTCGGGCCCCGGTGACCTCAAGGACGGGGGCGTGTGGAAGTAAGCCCGTAGAGGAGGACGACGAATGCCAAGACCAGAGAAGGTCCAGGCTGTCGCCGACATCAAAGAGCGTTTGGAGGGAGCACAGGCCGTGTTCCTTGCCGAGTACGCCGGGCTTTCGGTTCAGGAGCAGCAGATACTGCGCAGAGAATTGCGTGCCAACGGCGCCGAGTTCAAGGTCGTGAAGATGACCCTGGCCCGCCTGGCCGCTGCCGATATGGAGATCGACGATTTCGACGCTCTCCTGCTCGGTCCCACCGGCCTGACGTTTGCGGATGGCGATCCCGTCGCTGCCGCAAAGGCGCTTCGCGACTTCGCGAAGACGCACGATGTGCTGATTCTCAAGGGCGGTCTCCTCGGTCGGGAATTCCTGACCCCGGAGCGAATTGCCGAACTCGCGGACATCGAATCCCGCGAGGTGCTGCTGGCCAAGATCGCCGGTGCCTTCGAAGCACCGATGGCGAAGATGGCCGGCTTGCTGTCAGCCCTGCCGCGCAACGCGGCAACGGCGATGCAGCAGCTGCTCGAGAAGAAGGAAGCTGACCAGCCCGCAGACGAAGTCGCCGAAGAGGTGGCTGATGCTGAAGCTGTCGAGGACGTCGTCGAGGAAGCCGCCGTTGAGGTGGCTGTTGTCGAGGATGTCGTCGCTGCCGAGGAGGTCGCCGAAGAGGTGGCTGTGGCTGAGGCTGTGGAGGACGTCGTCGAGGAAGCCGCCGTTGAGGTGGCTGTTGTCGAGGATGTCGTCGCGGTCGAAGCGGAGATCGAAGCGGACGCTGACGAGCAGGAAGCTCTCACAACCGAAAGCAATGATGAGGCGCCGGTTGCCGATGCATCTGATGAAGACGCCGGAACCGAGTCCGAAGACACCGATGAGGCGGCCGATGACGCCGCCGAGGAGGAATAGAACATGGCCAAGATGACGAGCGAGGAACTGCTCGGTGTCTTCGAGGAGATGAGTGTCCTCGAGCTGTCCGAGTTCCTCAAAGCATTTGAGGAGAAGTTCGATGTGACCGCCGCAGCCCCCATGGCAGTAGCCGTGGCACCTGCCGGCGGTGAAGTCGCAGTCGAGGAAGAGAAGGACGACTTCGACGTCGTTCTCGTCGGCGTCGGCGACAAGAAGATCCAGGTGATCAAGGAAGTCCGTGGCCTCACCAGCCTCGGTCTCAAGGAGGCCAAGGCGCTTGTCGACGGCTTCCCGGCCGCCGTTCTGGAAGGTGTGGACAAGGAGACCGCCGAGAAGGCCAAGGAGACCCTCGAGGGTGCCGGCGCCACGGTCGAGCTCAAATAGCCAAGCCACCCATCAACTGAGTGGCAGAGGAGGCCGCCGGGCAATCCCGGCGGCCTCCTCGCGTTCTAGGTCGCAGCTCGAATCTGGTGGCTCCTACCATCCTTGACTCCCACTCGTGTTTGTTGGTATGTTGCACCCGCCAATTGAACGAACTTCCACGACTCTCCGAAGGCAGGGCCGGGATAGCTGTGCGCTATCTCGGATTTGTGCTATTCTCAGTCGTTCCGTAGCCCTGCCCACAGCTCCCGCTGATCGCATCCATACCAGGAGGATCCTCCCTTGGCCCGTGCGCGCTCTTCCCGACTCTCCTTCGCCAAGTTGCCCGAAGTCCAGCCGCTTCCCGACCTCCTCGCCGTTCAGCGGGAGTCGTTCGATGGTTTCATCGAGCGCGGATTGCGGCAAATCTTCGAGGAGATCTCTCCTATCGAGGACTTCACCGGCAACCTCGCCCTCGAACTGACCGACCACCGTTTTGGCGATCCGACCGAATCGATCGAAGAAGCCAAGGACCGCGACAGCAACTACTCCAAGCCGCTGTTCGTCACCGCCCGCTTCCTCAACCGCGAGACCGGTGAGATCAAGGAGCAGCAGGTCTTCCTCGGCGACTTCCCGATGATGACCGACAACGGCACCTTCATCATCAACGGCACGGAGCGTGTCGTCGTGAGCCAGCTCGTGCGGAGCCCTGGCGTCTACTTCGACGTTACGCTCGACAAGACCTCCGATAGGGACGTCTACTCGGCGAAGGTGATTCCCGGCCGCGGGGCATGGCTCGAGTTCGACGTCGACAAGAAGGGCACGGTCGGGGTACGCGTCGACCGCAAGCGTCGCCAGTTCGTCACGACGTTCATCAGGGCGCTCGGCCTCGCCGAGACCGACGAGGACATCCTTGCCCTCTTCGATGGCTCCGAGTTGATTCGCGAGACGCTCGCCAAGGATCCGACCTCCACGAAGGACGAGGCACTGCTCGACCTCTACCGGAAGCTGCGTCCCGGCGAGCTGACAACGGTTGAGTCGGCGCGTGGCCTCATCAACACGCTGTTCAACAACCCGAAGCGCTACGACCTCACCCGGGTCGGTCGCTACAAGCTCAACCAGAAGCTCGGTCACCCACAGATCGACATCGACTCGTACGTGCAGAGTGAGGACGGCCTCCTCTCGGACGAGGACATCCTCGACACGATTCGCTATCTCATGGCGCTGCACAACCGCGAGGCCGGATATCACACCGACGATATCGACAACTTCCAGAACCGGCGCGTTCGCACGGTCGGCGAGCTCATCCAGAACCAGATCAGGGTCGGGCTGAGCCGCCTCGAGCGGGTTGTTCGGGAGCGCATGACCACGCAGGATCCCGAGGCGATCACGCCGCAGACGCTGATCAACATTCGTCCCGTCGTTGCCTCCATCAAGGAGTTCTTCGGGACGAGCCAGTTGAGCCAGTTCATGGATCAGCCGAACCCGCTCGCCAGCCTCACCCACCGCCGCCGCTTGTCGGCGCTCGGACCGGGTGGCCTCTCCAGGGAGCGTGCAGGCTTCGAAGTGCGGGACGTTCACCCATCTCACTACGGGCGCATGTGCCCCATTGAGACTCCTGAGGGTCCGAATATCGGTCTCATCGGTTCGCTTGCCTCGTACGCCAAGGTGAATCGGTTCGGCTTCATCGAGTCGCCATACCGTCGTGTCACCGACGGCAAGGTGACCGACACAATCGACTATCTCACTGCGTCCGAAGAAGAGGGCCACGTCATCGCCCAGGCGAACGCACCGATCAACACGAAGGACGGGTCCTTCACCAACGACCGGGTTCTCGTGCGCAAGACCGGCGGTGAGGTCGACTCGGTGCCTCCGAATGAAGTCGACTACATGGACGTCTCGCCGAAGCAGCTCGTTTCGGTCTCGACGGCACTCATTCCGTTTCTCGAGCACGACGACGCCAACCGCGCACTCATGGGTTCAAACATGCAGCGCCAGGCCGTTCCGCTGGTCACTACCGACGCGCCGCTCGTCGGCACCGGCATCGAGGGTCGCTCGGCCGTCGACTCCGGAGATGTCATCATCTCACCTGTCGACGGCGAAGTCGTGACCGTTACCGGAGACGAGATCGTCGTCAAGGAGAAGGGTGCGAACAAGAAGCACACCTTCAGACTTCTCAAGTTCGAGCGCTCGAACCAGGGCACCTCGATCAACCAGAAGCCGATCGTCGAAGAAGGCGATGAGGTGAAGGCCGGTGATGTTCTCGCCGACGGGCCCTCGACGCAAGACGGTGAGCTTGCGCTCGGTCGGAACTTGCTCGTTGCCTTCATGCCGTGGAACGGCCACAACTTCGAGGATGCCATCATTCTGTCCGAGCGTCTCGTGAAGGACGACGTCTTGACGTCGATCCACATCGAGGAGCACGAGATCGAGGCCCGCGACACCAAGCTCGGCGCCGAAGAGATCACCAGGGACATCCCGAATGTGGCCGAAGAAGTGCTGCAGGACCTAGACGATCGAGGCATCATCCGCATTGGTGCCGAGGTCGACCCAGGTGACTACCTCGTCGGCAAGATCACGCCAAAGGGTGAGACCGAGCTGACGCCGGAAGAGCGCCTGCTTCGAGCCATCTTCGGTGAGAAGGCCCGTGAGGTCCGCGATGTCTCCCTGAAGGTTCCGCACGGGGAGACCGGCAAGGCAATCGCCGTCAAGGAATTCCGCCGCGACGAAGGTCACGATCTTCCCCCCGGCATGAACGAACTCGTTCGGGTCTACGTTGCCAAGCAGCGCAAGATCTCGGAGGGTGACAAGCTCGCCGGTCGTCACGGAAACAAGGGCGTGATCGCGAAGATCCTCCCGGAGGAGGACATGCCGTTCCTGCCGGACGGCACGCCGGTCGACGTCATCCTGTCGCCGCTTGGTGTTCCTTCGCGGATGAACCTCGGCCAGGTGCTCGAAGTGCACCTCGGCTGGGCAGCCTCTCGCGGATGGAACGCATTCGACGATCTCGAGAGTCCCGCATCTGGCGGAGCCCCGGCCTGGACGAAGATCGCTACTCCGGTGTTCGACGGTGCACGTGAGGACGAGATCCTCAAGCTGCTCGAGAACACGGTCCCCAATCGTGACGGCGATGTGCTCGTCGACGGTGTGGGGAAGGCAACGCTGTTCGACGGCCGCACGGGTGAGCCGTTCGACTCTCCGATCACGGTCGGCTACATGTACATCCTGAAGCTGGTCCACCTCGTGGACGACAAGATCCACGCACGGTCGACCGGCCCATACTCGATGATCACGCAGCAGCCGCTCGGCGGCAAGGCCCAGTTCGGTGGGCAGCGGTTCGGTGAGATGGAGGTCTGGGCGCTCGAGGCCTACGGCGCGGCGTACGCCCTCCAGGAAGTCCTGACGATCAAGTCCGACGACGTCCGTGGACGCGTCAAGGTCTACGAAGCGATCGTCAAGGGCGAGAACATCCCCGAGCCGGGAATCCCCGAGTCGTTCAAGGTTCTGGTGAAGGAAATGCAGAGCCTCTGCCTCAACGTCGAGATGCTCTCGGCCGGTGAGGAAGTCGAGTTCAAGGAACTCGAAGAGGACGTGTTCCGCACCGCTGCATCGCTTGGTATCGATATCTCTCGGCCTGAGAAGGCCGAGACCAACGTCTGAGGCCGACGGGAGAAGATGTGACACAACTTTTCGATGAACTGAAGATCAGCCTTGCGGCGTCGGATCAAATCCGAGCCTGGTCGTATGGCGAGGTGAAGAAGCCGGAGACCATCAACTACCGGACCCTCAAGCCCGAGAAGGAGGGCCTCTTCGACGAGCGCATCTTCGGGCCGACCCGGGACTGGGAGTGCTACTGCGGCAAGTACAAGCGCGTCCGCTTCCGCGGAATCGTCTGCGAGCGCTGCGGAGTGGAAGTCACCCGTGCCAAGGTCCGCCGAGAGCGGATGGGCCACATCGAGCTCGCCGCCCCGGTCACGCACATCTGGTACTTCAAGGGCGTTCCGAGCCGCCTCGGCTACCTGCTCGACATGTCTCCGAAGGAACTCGAGAAGGTCATCTACTTCGCCGCCTACCTCATCACTCACGTCGATGAGGAGAAGCGGCACGCTGATCTTGCCGACCTGGAAGACGCAACCCGTCACGAGCTCGAACTGATCCGCGAGGAAGTCGCGGAGTGGAAAGAGGCTCGTCTCGAGCGCCTCGAGCAAGAGCTCACACAGATGGAAGAGGCCGGAGCGAAGACGCAGGAAGTCAACGCACGACGCCGCGAGGTCGAACGCGAAATCAAGGATCGCGAAGAGCGTTCCAAGGTCGAAGAAGAGCTCCTCCAGGAGGCCTTCGACACCTTCAAGACGATGAAGCCCAAGCAGCTGATCGAGTCCGAGCAGCTCTGGCGGGAGATCATCGACCGCTACGGCGACTACTACAGCGGTGGCATGGGTGCGGAGCACGTCAAGGATCTCATCAGCCGGATGGACCTCGACGCGGAGATGGATCAGCTGAAGGCCGACCTCGAAGCAACATCGCAGCAGCGCAAGCAGCGGGCGATGAAGCGCATGAAGGTCGTCAAGCCCTTCGCCGAGGGAACGAACGACCCGAAGAGCATGATCGTTGAAGTCGTGCCGGTCATCCCACCCGACTTGCGGCCGATGGTCCAGCTCGATGGTGGCCGTTTCGCCACGTCGGACCTCAACGACCTGTACCGGCGGGTCATCAACCGCAACAATCGCTTGAAGCGGCTGATCGACCTCGGGGCTCCCGAGATCATCGTCAACAACGAGAAGCGGATGCTTCAAGAGGCGGTCGACGCCCTGTTCGACAACGGTCGTCGTGGTCGTGCGGTGACTGGTCCGGGCAACCGTGCCCTCAAGTCGCTGTCCGACATGCTCAAGGGCAAGCAGGGCCGGTTCCGTCAGAACCTACTCGGCAAGCGCGTCGACTACTCGGGCCGTTCGGTGATCGTGGTCGGTCCGCAACTGCGGCTCCATCAGTGTGGTCTCCCCAAGATCATGGCGCTCGAGCTGTTCAAGCCATTCGTCATGAAGCGGCTTGTCGACATCGGCGAAGCTCAGAACATCAAGGCCGCCAAGCGCATGGTCGAGCGGCGGCGCAGCCAGGTGTGGAACGTGCTCGGTGAGGTCATCGAAGAGCATCCGGTTCTCTTGAATCGCGCGCCGACGCTTCACCGCCTCGGGATCCAGGCATTCGAGCCGGTTCTCGTGGAGGGCAAGGCAATCCAGTTGCACCCGCTCGTGTGCGAAGCGTTCAACGCGGACTTCGACGGCGATCAGATGGCTGTACACCTTCCGTTGTCAGCCGAGGCGCAGGCCGAGGCCCGCATCCTCATGCTGTCGTCGAACAACGTTCGCTCACCCGCCTCCGGTCGCCCGATCGTGACACCGTCCCAGGACATGATCATCGGCGTGTTCTATCTCTCCGAGATCACGGAGGACGGCAAGGGTGCCGGTCGCGCATTCTCCACGATCGACGAAGCGAGAATGGCGTACGAAGTCGGCGACCTGTCGCTTCATGCCCCGATCAAGCTTCGTGTCGGCTGGCTCGCGGGGGATCCCGACGTCCACGCCGACCTGAAGCGCTCGCTCGGTTCACTGATTGCACCGGAGCCGGTCGATCCCAAAGGGCTCACCGAGACGACGCTTGGGCGGGCGATCCTCAATGAGGCGTTCCCACCCGGGTTCCCGTATGTGAACGCGCCGGTCCTCAAGTCGGACGTCCGGACCCTGATCGACGAGATCATCCGCAAGTACGACAAGCCGGAAGTAGCCGATACGCTCGACGCCATCAAGACGCTCGGCTTCACGTTCGCAACGAAGGCCGGCCTGACGATCGGTCTCGAGGATGTGAAGACGCCGCCTGAGAAGGCCGCCATCCTCAAGAGCTTCGAAGAGCGCGCTGAGAAGATGGAGGGCCTCTACCAGAAGGGTGTCATCACCGACGCCGAGCGCCAGCAGGAGCTCATCGAGATCTGGACCGAGGCGACCGACCGGGTCAAGGACGCCATGTCCGAGACCCTGATGGGCGAGAAGTTCAACCCGATGGACATGATGGTCCGCTCGGGTGCCCGAGGGAACATCATGCAGCTCCGGCAGATTGCCGGTATGCGTGGCCTGGTCGCCAATCCAAAGGGCGACATCATCCCGCAGCCGATCAAGTCCAACTTCCGCGAGGGCCTGTCGGTGCTCGAGTACTTCATCTCGACCCACGGTGCACGGAAGGGCCTTGCCGATACGGCGCTCCGTACGGCTGACTCCGGGTATCTCACCCGTCGACTGGTCGATGTCTCCCAGGAGATCATCATCCACGACGAGCCGACCGAGGATCCGGGCATTGTCATCAAGACGCGGCGGCCGGACGGCTCCGTGGTGCGGCATCTCCAGAACCACCTGTTCGGAAGGATGCTCGCCGAGGACGTCAAAGATGGCCGCAAGGTCATCGAACTCCCGGACGGTCGGAAGCTCAAGAAGGGCTTCATCATCGACCGGGACGCCGTCATCGGACTGGAAGAAGTCGACGATGTCTCCGAGGTCCGGGTTCGGTCACCGCTCACCGACGAGTCCCGCTACGGGATCAGCCAGGACTCATACGGCATCGACCTCGCCACCGGCGTCATGGTCGAGCCTGGGACGGCGGTCGGCATCATGGCGGCCCAGTCGATCGGCGAGCCGGGTACCCAGCTGACGATGCGTACGTTCCACACCGGCGGTGTCGCCGGTGAGGACATCACGCACGGTCTGCCCCGCGTGGTCGAGCTGTTTGAGGCCCGTACCCCGAAGGGGAAGGCGATCCTTGCGGATGCCGGCGGTGCCATCAAGTTCGAGACCGACGAAGTCACGAACACCCGGTATGTGGTGGTGGTCACCGGAGACGACGAGGTGCGGTATCAGCTGCCCCGTCGTGCCCGCCTTCGCGTGTCCGAGGGTGACATCATCGAGCCGGGGACGCAGCTGACCGAAGGTCCGCTCGACCCGAAGGAAGTCCTGGAGGTCCAGGGCATTCGCGCCTGTCAGCGCTACCTCGTGGATCAGGTTCAGGAGGTGTATCGCTCCCAGGGTGTCGACATCCACGACAAGCACATCGAGTTGGTCGTGCGCCAGATGCTCCGCAGGGTTCGCGTCGCGAACCCGGGCGATTCGCACTACCTGCCGAACGAGCTGGTGGACCAGAAGGAGTTCCGCCGGCTCAACAGGGAACTCGTCGAGGACGGCAAGGCTCCGGCCGAGGGTCGTCCCGAGCTCATGGGCATCACGAAGGCGTCGTTGGCGACAGACTCGTGGCTCTCTGCGGCTTCGTTCCAGGAGACGACACGGGTGCTCACCGAAGCGGCGCTCCAGTCGAGGTCCGACTTCATGCGCGGCCTGAAGGAGAACGTCATCATCGGCAAGCTGATCCCGTCGGGGACCGGTTCGGACTACTACCAGGGGATCGAGCCGATGCTGCCGGATGCCAGCGTGGTCACGGCGCTCGGTCTGTTCGGCGAGGAGCCGCCCGAGTCTGCCGACGAGGGACTCCCGGCCGACCCGGCCGAGTGGCTTGCTTCGCTCGGTGGGACCGTGAACCTGGAAGATGACCTGCTGGTCGAACTCGACGAGTAGTCGAATCCGACCATCACGAGTCTGAGGAGGCGGCCCGACGGGCCGCCTCCTTCGCGTCGTGCCGCCCTATCGTTGGTGCGTGTTCACGTTTCCGCTATTCGGTGTCCCCGTCTCGATCCACTTTTCATTCCTGCTCGTCGCGCTCTTCGGACTCGGCGCGTATTCCGGCTGGGAGATCGCGGCGTGGACCGCTGCGGTGTTCATGGCGGTGCTGCTCCACGAGTCGGGGCACGCCTTCACCGCGAGAGCGTTCGGCGGCGTTTCGGTGAGTATCACGCTGTTCGCTCTGGGCGGCTACACATCGTGGGCATCACCCCGAACGATCGGGCCTGGACGTCAGTTCCTGATCTCGGCTGCCGGATCCGCCGTGGGAATCGCCGCTGGTCTTGTCGTGATCGGGCTCGGAAGGTCCGGATCATTGGACACGGTCCCGGACCTGGTGATCACGTTCCTCGAGAGCTTTGTGTGGGCGGGGCTCGTGTGGGGCATTCTCAACTGGGTGCCGATCCTGCCGCTCGACGGCGGCCACATGCTTCAGCACGCACTCGAGATGTTCTCACCGGCGAGGGCGGCGGGGATTGCCCGGGTGGTCTCGGTGATCGCCGGCATCGCCGCCGTGGGCGCGGCGTTCTACTACGGCCAGACCTTCCTGGCCATCTTCGTCGGGATGATCACGCTCATGGGCCTGCGGTCGAGCAGCGGCGAGGATTCCCAACCCGTCCCCGCCTCAGAGCCCGACATCACCACCGCCGATCCGAAATCCGACGAGGAACCACCCGCGTTCCCTATCTGATGAGTCGTCGGTCACCGGGTGTCGAATCGGGCAGCGAGGGCCAGGGGGAAGTCGTCGATGGTCCGCCCATAGTGCCTGTGATTTCGAGGAGGATGGGCGCGATCAGTTCGGAGCGAGTTCCGACGCGGCAATTGGGTTGTGCCCGGACTCGGCCTTCGCGTTCGAAGAAGTCGGCGGGGCAAGTGTCGGCTTCATGGGGCCGACCGATGATCCTGATCCGATGAAACTCTTCGAGACGCTGCGCATCGTCGAGTTTGACGAACTCGACACGCTCATGACGGATCCAGAAGCCGCGGTCGTATTGTGCAATGGGGTCGGGTGGACCGACTGCGGCGACACGTACTCGTGGACCCCGATGGATCTGCCCGAGATCGGAGACCGGCGCGTCGCAGTGCAGTCTCCTACTGAGAGGCCGGCGGGCGGGAGTCTTGACCTCAATAGAGGGGTCGGGCCTGCTGACGGTGACGTCCTTGTCGAGATCATGCTTCGGGAGACCCTCGAAGGAGCCGGAGACACACCCACGATCAGCAACGAAGAGCTCTTCCGGACCATCACCACCGCGATCGAAAGACTCCCCGACGAGGTGAAACAGCAACAACGGCTGCCGCCGATATCGCACGAATGGGCGGATGGGGCTGGGCTCAACCCGATGATGGGACGGCTTTGTCCGTGGGGCAGTCAGGTCCTACGGCGGGCTCGGACGCGGGACCAGTGGAAGAAGTAGCCGCTCACGCCGCCGAGGAGGAACAGCAATGAGGCCCAGAGCCAACTTGCCATAGTGAAGTCCCAGAAGAGGAACTGGACGGTCCTCGTGGCCGTGTTCTGCACGACGAAGATGAGTGCTATCAGTCCCGCACCTCCTCCGAGGATCGTTCCGATTCCGATGCCACCCTTCTTCTCAGAACCGTCGGTCATACACCCTCCCTCGATGAATGCCACCAGCCTACCCGAGTCGACCAATCCCCACCTGCCCACATCGGCACGTGTCGGCGGACAGGTGGACGGTCCACGATGCCCGCTGCGGGTGGTTCGATGCCGGCGTCGTAGAATGGCAGGCGTCAGAAGGGCCGGGAGCGGAGCATGGGCCGAATCGCTGTGGTGGTTGTCTCGCTGGCGATCGTTGTCGTTTCGTGTTCGCCCGCAGGCGAGAGCGATGGCGATATCAGTGGGCCGTGGGATCTTGTGACAGCGTCGGGTTCCGGGGTCAGATATCCACCGGACCCGAACTACGACACGCCGTGGATTCAGGTGCTCCCGGAGGTCGTTGGCAGCACCGGATGCAACCGCATTCGGGGGGACGGACCACCGCCAGACTTCGCAGACGGACACCTCGCCCCAGTTCCGTGGATTGCCGAGGCCGTGGCCTGTGAGGGTACCGTGGCAGTCGTTGAGGCGTTCATGTTCGCCACTCTCTCGCACGAGGATGGTGCTCAGGTGACCTTCGGTGACGATGGCGAGACGATGCACTGGGAATCCCCGACCGGTATCACGCTCGACTTCGTCCGTCAGTAGTTGACCCCCCATACCGGCCGATACATGCGGTGGTCGCCCTCGATATGTGGGCGTGTTCTCGTGCTACCGGCTGGTCGAACACCCTCACTGTGGGGGTCCGAGGTGTTGATGATGTCTGCGGCGTCGGAGGCGGCTCGCACGAGGCCGAATACGAGGACTCCGAGGGTGCCGCCGTATCCGACGATCCCGGCCCCGAGGCGCAGCCACCGTGGCGAGCGGGGAACCAGGGTCGTGGTCCACCAGGCCGATGTGCCAACAGCGGTAGCCGCCACGGACCACGACGCCACAACCGGAGGCCCGCAGTCACACGACGAATCGCCGATGAACAGAGCGAACGGCAACAAGGACACCAGGACAAGTCCGACGACGCTGAACGTGGCGTAGATGACACCCACGGCCCTCCACCCTTCGCCTTCGCCGGGTAGTCGCGCGTCCAGGAATCCGAACACGGCATCGATCATGAACCCGAACGCGAGGAACAGCGACGCGATCAACGCAACGAGCAGCAGCGAGTTGCCGAGAATGAGGAAGTCGAAGTTGTCCGGATTCATCACATCCGACGTGGCGCTCCCCGCAGCAAACAACACCACACCAACCGCTACACCCCTCCACCTACCCGTCCACGACAGCCACGGACGAAAGATGAGGTACAGCGCTGCACCGACCACGCCAACGAACACACCGACAAACACGATCAACGCGACCGTTCCACCGAACGTGACCTCACCGACTGTGAAACCGGCCTCAGTCGTTGCACCCTGAGCCGCGTCGCGGGCCGCCGCACCAGCGATCCGCATGAACAGTCTGCCGCCGCCGCCACCCACCACAATCCCGGTCACCAAACCGGCAATACCACCGATCGCGATGTGACGGACCAGTCCGAACAACGACCGGAATGCGGGTTCAGGCAGAATCACACGACCCGCCTGAGACGACTGGATGACGCCATCAGACAAACTCGCCGAAGCGTTGCGATGACCCCCTGAAGTCACAGCCGGTCGAGTGATGCGAGAACGAATCCCACCTATGGTGCCGATTCACGACTGAATCGTCTTCGCCCCTTGCCAATCCTCATCGTCTTGCGCAGTAGAACCGGGCCTCCCTATACTTCCGAATCCGGTTTCCCGCCGGAGTCCGCGCTTACCCTGAGGCGTTCATTTGAACGCTGTTGTGAGCGAAGCGACTCACAGTAGGGATCGGCGACGCCACGCTGTGTGGCGGCGCCGATTTTCGTTCGTCAGAGCCCCGATTCCGAGTCCCTCGGGTTGGGGTGCGCCGAGAAGAGAGAGACGGTACCCACGTGCCGACCGTACAGCAGCTGGTCCGACAGGGCCGGACGCCGAAGCCGAAGAAGACGAAGACCGTTGGTCTCGCAGGTTCGCCGCAACGTCGCGGCGTCTGCACCCGCGTCTACACCGTGACCCCGAAGAAGCCGAACTCGGCGCTGCGCAAGGTCGCCCGTATTCGCCTCACTTCCGGAGCGGAGATCACCGCGTACATTCCGGGTGAGGGACACAACCTCCAGGAACACTCGATCGTTCTCGTGCGTGGTGGCCGGGTGAAGGACCTTCCGGGTGTTCGGTACAAGGTCATCCGTGGAGCCCTCGACTCGGCAGGCGTCGCAGGCCGTGAGCAAGCGCGTTCCAAGTACGGCACGAAGAAGGAGTCCTAGGCATGCGTCGTGCACCAGCCGAGGTTCGCAAGCTCGATCCCGATCCGGTCTACCGGTCCGTTCTCGTCAGCCAGGTCATCAACAAGGTGCTTTGGAGAGGCAAGAAGGGCGCCGCTCGCCGCATCGTGTACGGGGCGATGGAGATCGTGGAGCAGCGTACGGGCTCCGAACCCCTGTCCATCCTCAAGCGGGCCGTGGACAACATTCGTCCCGCCGTTGAGGTCCGGTCGCGCCGCGTTGGTGGTTCGTCCTATCAGGTCCCCGTCGAGGTCCGACCGCGACGCGGTCAGACGCTCGCCGTTCGCTGGCTCGTCGAATTCGCCCGCAAGCGCAGAGAGCCCACGATGGCCCAGCGTCTCGCCGGCGAGATCCTCGATGCCTCGAACCGCACCGGAGCAGCCGTGAAGCGTCGCGAAGACGTCCACAAGATGGCGGAGTCCAACAAGGCCTTCGCGCACTACCGCTGGTAGTCCAGGAGCACCGACACCTCATGGCGCGCACTATCAACCTCGAGAAGATCCGAAACATCGGGATCATGGCCCACATCGACGCGGGCAAGACCACGATCACCGAGCGGATCCTCTATTACACGGGCCGCACCTACAAGCTGGGTGAGGTTCACGAGGGCGCGGCCGTCATGGACTGGATGGAGCAAGAGCAGGAGCGTGGCATCACGATCACGTCAGCCGCCACGACCTGTGCCTGGAACGATCACGTCATCAACATCATCGACACGCCGGGACACGTCGACTTCACCGTCGAGGTGGAGCGCTCTCTCCGCGTGCTGGATGGTGCCGTGGCCGTGTTCGACGCCGTTTCCGGTGTCGAACCCCAGTCGGAGACCGTCTGGCGACAGGCCGACAAGTACGGCGTTCCGCGCATCTGCTTCATCAACAAGATGGACCGGATCGGAGCCGACTTCTACGCAGCAAAGCAGTCGATCGTCGATCGCCTCGGCGGCAACCCCGTCACCATCCAGATCCCCATGGGCTCCGAGTCCAATTTCCACGGAGTCATCGACCTCGTCGAGATGAACGCGATCATCTGGCACGACGAAGACGGCAAGGAGCGCGAGGTCGTCGAGATCCCCGAGAGCTATCGCGAGATCGCCGACGAGTGGCACCACAAGATGCTCGACATCGTCGCAGCCGAAGATGAGGAACTCCTCGAGAAGTACCTCTCGGATCACGACCTCGTTCCCGAGGAGATCCGACTGGTGATCCGCAAGGGCACCATCAACCGTGACTTCGTCCCGGTGCTCCTCGGCTCCGCGTTCAAGAACAAGGGCGTTCAGCCGCTGCTCGACGCCGTCGTTGCGTATCTTCCATCGCCGCTCGACCTGCCGCCTACCGAGGGTTTCAAGCCGCGGCATGAGGACGAGGTTCTCCATCGCGAGCCTGCAGACGACGAGCCGTTCTCGGCGCTGGCCTTCAAGATCATGACCGACCCGTATGTGGGGAAGCTCACGTACTTCCGGGTGTACTCGGGTGTTGCGAGCAAGGGAGACGCGATCCTGAATGCCACGGACGGCAAGAAGGAACGGTTCGGCCGCCTCCTCCGGATGCACGCCGCGAAGCAGGTCGATGTCGACGAGGTCCACACCGGAGATATCGTCGCCGCCGTCGGCATGAAGCACACCAAGACGGGCGACACACTGTGTGCCCCGAACGCTCCGATCCAGCTGGAGACGATGACGTTCCCGGAGCCGGTGATTTCGGTCGCCATCGAGCCGAAGACCAAGGCCGACCAGGACAAGCTCGGTGAAGCACTCGCGAAACTCGCGGAGGAAGATCCGACGTTCCAGGTCAGCGGTGATGAGGAGACCGGGCAGACGATCATCGAGGGGATGGGAGAACTCCACCTCGAGATCATCGTGGATCGTCTCATGCGCGAGTTCAAGGTCGAGGCGAACGTCGGCCGGCCTCAGGTCGCGTATCGAGAGACGATCAAGAAGGCCGTCACCAAGGTCGACGCGAAGTTCAAGCGTCAGACCGGTGGTTCCGGCATGTACGGGCATGTTGTCATCGACCTCGTGCCGCTCGCCCCCGGCAGCGGTTTCGAGTTCGAAGACAAGGTGAAGGGCGGGAATGTTCCCCGCGAATACATTCCGGCGGTCGAACGAGGCATGCGGGAGTCGCTCGACTCGGGAATCCTTGCCGGATATCCGCTGGTCGACGTGCGAGCCTCGCTCATCGACGGTTCGGCCCACAATGTCGACTCAAACGAGATGGCGTTCCGGATCGCAGGGTCGATGGCCCTCAAGGACGCTGCCAAGAGAGCCGGCGTCAAGCTTCTCGAGCCCATCATGGAACTCGAGATCGTCACCCCCGACGAGTACATGGGTGACGTCATCGGCGACCTCTCCTCCCGTCGCGGGAAGGTCGAATCGATGGACCAGCGTGGACACGGAAGGGTTGTCAAGGCCCTGGTGCCCCTCGCTGAGATGTTCGGCTATGCGACGGACCTGCGGTCACGGACCCAGGGACGGGCCAACTACTCGATGCAATTCCACTCATATCAAGAAGTTCCGACCGCCGCCGCGCAAGAAATCGTGGCCAAGGTCAGAGGCGAATAGAAGGAGAGCGCTGATGGCGAAGGCGAAGTTTGAGCGGTCGAAGCCGCATGTGAATATTGGGACCATGGGTCATATTGATCATGGGAAGACGACGTTGACGGCTGCGATTACGAAGGTGTTGGCGGAGTCTGGTGAGGGTTCGACGGTGTTTACGGCGTTTGATGATATTGATAAGGCGCCTGAGGAGCGTGAGCGTGGGATCACGATTGCGATTGCTCATGTGGAGTATGAGACGGCGAATCGTCATTATGCGCATGTCGATATGCCGGGGCATGCTGATTATGTGAAGAACATGATTACGGGTGCTGCGCAGATTGATGGTGCGGTGTTGGTGGTGTCGGCGGCTGATGGTCCGATGCCGCAGACGCGTGAGCATGTGTTGTTGGCGCGTCAGGTGGGTGTGCCGTACATCGTGGTGTATATGAATAAGACGGATCAGGTTGATGATGAGGAGTTGTTGGATCTCGTTGAGTTGGAGGTGCGGGATCTGTTGACGGAGTATGAGTTCCCTGGGGACGATATTCCGGTGGTGCGTGGTTCTGCGTTGAAGGCGTTGGCGGGTGAGGAGGGGTTTGAGGCGTCGGTTGTTGAGTTGATGGAGGCGGTGGATTCGTATATTCCTGAGCCGCCTCGTGATACGGAGAAGCCGTTCTCGATGCCGATTGAGGATGTGTTTTCGATTACGGGTCGTGGGACGGTGGTGACGGGTCGTGTTGAGCAGGGTGTGCTCAATGTTGGGGAGCAGGTTGAGATTGTTGGTTTGCGTGATATCCAGACGACGACGGTGACGGGTGTGGAGATGTTCCGCAAGCTTCTGGATCAGGCGATGGCTGGGGACAATGTGGGGTTGTTGTTGCGGGGGATTGGGAAGGATGATGTGGAGCGGGGTCAGGTGATTGCGAAGCCTGGTTCGATTACGCCGCATACCGAGTTTGAGGCGCAGGTGTATGTGTTGACGAAGGATGAGGGTGGGCGTCATAACCCGTTCTTTGATGGGTATCGGCCGCAGTTCTATTTCCGTACGACGGATGTGACGGGTTCGGTGTCGTTGCCTGCGGGTACCGAGATGGTGATGCCGGGTGATAACACGGAGATGACGGTGGTGTTGGGGAAGTCGATCGCGATGGATGAGGGTCTGCGTTTCGCGATTCGTGAGGGTGGTCGCACGGTGGGTGCGGGCCGTGTCACCAAGATCATCAAGTAGATAGTTGTAAGGAAGTCCCCCTCCGTCCCGGAGGGGCACCTCCCCCCACTCACAAGGAAGCCCCCCTCCGTCCCGGAGGGGCACCTCCCCCCACCTTCGGCGGGGGGAGGGATAGAGAAGACAGGAAGAGCCAAGTACCGAGACCTTCGGGACTCGGGACCGCTAGCTGAGGAGAGATCAGAACATGGCAGACGAGCATCGGATCAGAATCCGACTCAAGGCATACGACCACTCGGTCGTCGATGAGTCGGCCCGCAAGATCGCGGAGACCGTGATCCGTACACAAGCGAAAATCAGAGGTCCGGTGCCACTGCCGACCCGTATCCACCGGTACTGCGTCATCCGCGGCCCGCACGTCGACAAGACGAGCCGCGAGCACTTCGAGATGCGCATCCACAAGCGTCTGATCGACATCCTCGAGCCGACCCCCAAGACCGTCGATTCGCTCATGCGACTCGACCTTCCGGCCGGCGTTGAAGTGGAGATCAAGACGTGAAGGCGATCATTGGTGAGAAGCTGGGCATGACCCAGGTCTTCGACGAGGAGAACCGGGCGATACCGGTCACCGTCATCAAGGCCGGTCCTGTCCACGTGACACAAATCAAGCGCCCCGAGACCGACGGCTACGGCGCCATCCAGATCGCCTACCGCGAGATGTCGACCAACAAGGCCAACCAGGCCCAGGTCGGGCACTTCGCGAAGGCGGGAGTTGCGCCGCACCGGCACCTCGTCGAACTGCGTGTCGACGACCCGGACGCCTACGAACTCGGTCAGGAGATCACGATCGCCGACGTGCTCGAGGTCGGCCAGCGTGCCGATGCGACGGGGATCTCCAAGGGCAAGGGCTTTGCCGGAGTCATCAAGCGCCACGGCTTCAAGGGCCAGGGCGCCAGCCACGGTGTCCACAAGGTCCACCGGGCTCCCGGTTCCATCGGCGCTTGCGCCACACCGGCCCGGGTGTTCAAGGGCAAGCGGATGCCGGGACGCATGGGTGGAGATCAAACCACCGTGCTGAACCTCGACGTCGTTCAGATCGATGCCGAACGCAACGTGCTGCTGCTCAAGGGAGCCGTACCCGGCCCCAAGGGCGCCGTTGTGGTCGTGCGAGAGGCGGTGAAGAAGCGTGGCTGATCAACTGACCGCAGAGCTGTACACAGCAGACGGGAAGCGGACCGGTGAGGTCGAACTCAACCCCGACATTTTCGGAATCCAGCCGAACGTCGACGTGATGCATCAGGTCGTGACGGCGCAACTCGCTGCAGCACGTGCCGGCACCCACTCCACGAAGACCCGTGCCGAGGTGCGCGGCGGTGGCAAGAAGCCGTGGCGTCAGAAGGGTCTTGGCCGTGCCCGTCACGGTTCGATCCGATCGCCGCAGTGGATCGGCGGTGGCATCGCCCACGGGCCGAAGCCGCGGGACTACTCGCAGCGAACCCCCAAGAAGATGAAGCGCCTCGCGCTGCGCAGCGCACTCTCGGCGAGAGCCGCAGAAGGCCAGATCAAGGTCGTGGAAGACTTCGGCGTCTGGGACGATCCCAAGACGAAGAACGCCACGGCGCTGCTCGCCGCAATGGGTGTCACCGGCAAGGTGCTGCTGCTCGCCGAAGACCACGAGCGCACGGCCATCAAGTCGTTCCGCAACATCGACGGTGTCATCGCCTCGAACCTCGGCCAGGCCAACACCTACGACGTGCTGTGGGCGGAGACGATCATCATGTCGAAGGGCACGCTGGACCTCGGACAGAGCGTCCCGCGGGGCACCGAGGAGCATGCAGAGGCGGTCGCCGGTCGCCGGTCAACCATCGCCCGTGATGAGGCCGCCGTTGAGCCCGACTCAGGCGAGGAGGTGGGCGCGTGAAGAACCCACGGGACATCATCTTCGAGCCGATCGTGTCGGAGAAGTCCTACGACCTGATCGACTCGACCAATACCTACACGTTCGTCGTCGATCGACGGGCGAACAAGACCGAGATCAAGCAGGCCGTTGCATCGATCTTCGATGTGAAGGTCGTCTCGGTGAACACAATCAACCGCAAGGGCAAGCTCAAGCGAACCGGATACGTGCTCGGCAAGCGCAAGGACACCAAGCGTGCCCTTGTCCAGCTCGCCGATGGCGACAAGATCGACATCTTCGAGGTATAGCAACATGGGTGTGAAGAAACTCAAGCCAACCTCGCCGGGCCGCCGGTGGCAGACCGTCTCCGACTTCGAGACCATCACGAAGTCCAGGCCGGAGAAGAGCCTCCTCGCGAAACAGAAGCGGTCGTCCGGTCGCAACGCCAACGGGCGCATCACGTCGCGTCACCGCGGCGGAGGCCACAAGCGCCGCTATCGCGTCATCGACTTTCGGCGTACGAAGGACGGCATTCCCGCCAAGGTCGCGGCGATCGAATACGACCCGAACCGCAATGCCCGCATTGCGTTGCTCCACTACGTCGACGGCGAGAAGCGATACATCCTCGCTCCCGTCAAGATCGAAGTTGGGGACATGCTCGAGTCAGGGTCCTCGGCGGACATCCGACCGGGCAACGCCATGCCGTTGCGCAACATCCCGACCGGTACGGTCGTGCATGCGGTCGAGCTCCGGCCCGGCGGCGGTGCGAAGATGGGCCGTTCCGCCGGCGCAGCGATCCAACTGATGTCGAAGGAAGGCAAGTACGCCCTCGTGCGGCTTCCTTCCGGTGAGATGCGGCGAGTGCTGCTCGACTGCCGGGCGACGATCGGCCAGGTCGGCAACACCGATGCCGAGCTCGTCAAGATCGGCAAGGCGGGCCGCAGCCGATGGAAGGGCAAGCGACCGCAGTCACGCGGCGTTGTCATGAACCCGGTCGATCACCCTCTCGGCGGCGGCGAAGGCCGCAGCTCCGGTGGCCGGCATCCGGTCAGCCCGTGGGGCAAGCCGGAGGGGCGTACCCGCAAGAAGAACAAGGCCAGCGACAAGTACATCGTTCGCAGGCGAAGCAAGAAGGGTCGGAGGTAGACCATGGCGAGGAGCCTGAAGAAGGGGCCGTTCGTCGACGAACACCTCCTCCGCAAAGTCGAAGCCGCGAACGACCGTGGCGACAAGCGAGTAATCCGTACGTGGAGTCGGCGATCGACGATCACGCCGGAGATGGTGAGCCTCACCATCGCCGTGCACGACGGCCGCAAGCACGTGCCGGTGTACATCAGCGAGTCGATGGTCGGTCACAAGCTCGGCGAGTTCGCCCCGACCCGGACGTTCCGGGGACATGCCGGGAGCGAGAAAGCTGCGAGGAAGCGATGAAGGCCAACGCGAAAGCCAGACACGTCCGACAGTCGCCGTACAAGGTGCGACGGGTGTTGGATCTCGTGCGGGGTCTCCCCGTCGAAGAAGCGCGCGCCGTGCTCAAGCACACACCGCGCCGCGCCGCCGATCCGATCCTCAAGTGCCTGAACTCGGCCGTCGCGAACGCAGAGCACAACCTTGCCGCCGACGCGGACGAACTCGTCATCGCCGAGGCATATGCCGACGAGGGCCCGACCCTCAAGCGGTGGCGTCCACGCGCCAGAGGGCGTGCCACGCGCATCCGCAAGCGCACGAGCCATATCACGATCGTCGTTGCCGACTCGGAGGAAGTTGCCTAATGGGACAGAAGATTCACCCCTACGGCCTGCGACTCGGGATCGTCAATGACTGGAAGTCCCGCTGGTACAGCGAGAAGGACTACGCCTCGCAGGTGCTCGAGGATCACAGGATCCGCACCTACCTCCGAGACGAGCTGACCCGTGGTGCCGTCTCCCGCATCGACATTGAGCGGATCGGAGACAAGAAGGTCCAGATCGACATCCACACCGGCCGTCCGGGCGTGGTCATCGGTCGCGGCGGTTCGGAAGCCGAGCGGCTCCGTTCCGGCCTCGAGGACGTCACCAACCGCCTCGTCAAATTCAACGTGATCGAGGTCGCAAACCCCGAGCTCGATGCCACGCTGCTTGCCCGCAGCATCGCTGATCAGCTCGAAGGCCGCGTCGCATTCCGTCGTGCCATGAAGCGCACCGTGACGACCGCCATGAAGGCCGGGGCCGAGGGCGTTCGCGTCCAGGCGCAGGGCCGTCTCGGCGGTGCCGACATGGGCCGCCGCGAGTGGTACCTCGAGGGTCGCGTTCCGCTGCACACACTCCGAGCCGACATCGACTTCGGACGGGCGACCGCCCGCACCACCGTCGGAGCCATCGGCGTCAAGGTGTGGGTGTACCGCGGTGACCTTCTCACGAGCGCCGTAGCCCGCAACGAGAAGATCGCGGCCGAAGCCCGACTCGCCGCAGGCGGTCCGGCCCAGCGTCGTCGACGTTCTGCTCGCTCCCGCGCCGAAGCGGCGGCAGGCGAGACCGGCGGCAAGCGCCTCATCGAGGCCGGTGGCGGCAAGCGCGTCACGGAGTCCGCTGAAGGCAAGAAGGGCGGCAAGCGCCTCATCGAGGCCGGTGGCGGCAAGCGCCCCCCGACCACGACTGCTGATGCCGCTGCAGAATTCGAAGCGGCCAAGGCCGAAGTCGAAGAACTGATCGAAGCTGTGGTTGCCGACGAGATCGTCGAAGCAGCCGCGACCATCGAGATCGCTGAAGCGGTTGCCGAGGTCGAAGTCGCCGAAGCCATCCTCGAAGCCGAGGTTTCCGAGGTTGTCGCAGAGGAGAAGATCGCCGAGGCGATCGTCGAAGCTGAGATCGCGGAAGCGGTCGCCGAAGAGAAGATCGCGGAAGCAACGACCGAGGAAGAGGTGGTCGAGGCCATCGTCGAACTCGAGGTTGCCGAAGCCGTGGTCGAGGCCGAGATCGTGGAAGCGATCGTCGAGGCTGAGATTGCCGAAGAGATTGCCGAAGAGAAGATCGCCGAGGCGGTCGCAGAGGTCGAGGTCGTTGAGGCCATCGTCGCCGAGGAAGTGCTCGAGACCGTTGAAGAGGCGGTAGCGCTCGAGGAAGCGGTTGAGTCGCTCGAAGTGGAGGAGACCCCCACGGTCGAAACCACTGAGACCACCGAGACTCAGAAGGTCGATGACAGCTCTGGCGACTCCTCCGAAGGAGATGACGCCTGATGTTGATGCCGAAACGCACCAAGTACCGGAAGGTCCAGAAGGGCCGCATGACCGGCAAGGCGAAAGGCGGGACGAAGGTCTCGTTCGGCGAGTTCGGTCTCCAAGCCCAGGAGCCTGGCTGGATTACCGCTCGTCAGATCGAGGCGGCTCGTATCGCCATGACCAGGAAGATCAAGCGTGGCGGAAAGGTCTGGATCACCATCTTTCCGGACAAGCCGATCACCGAGAAGCCTGCCGAGACCCGCATGGGTTCCGGCAAGGGAAACCCCGAATACTGGGTCGCCGTCGTCAAGCCGGGGCGGGTCATGTTCGAGATGGCCGGCGTCGACGAGGAGTTGGCACGTGAAGCGATGCGCCTCGCCGCACACAAGCTGCCGGTGAAGACCAAGTTCGTGAGGCGGGAGGACGTATGAAGACCGTCGACCTGCGAAAACTGAGCTACGCAGAGCTGCAAGAGAAGCTCGATGAAGCCAAAGAGGAACTGTTCAACTTGCGGTTCCAAGTCGTCACGAACCAACTCGACAACACAGCACGGATCAAGCAGGTGCGGCGTCACGTCGCCCGCGTCAAGACGATGATGCGCGAACAAGAGATCGCTGCCTGGGAAACACAGAAGGAGGAGGCGTAGATGGAACGGGGACGCCGCAAATCACGCGTCGGGGTCGTCGTTTCGGACGCCAGGGACAAGACGGTCACCGTCGAAGTCCGCGACTCCAAGCGCCATCCGAAGTACGGCAAGACCGTGCCGGTCAGGAAGCGATTCCACGCCCACGATGAGACCAACGACGCCAACATTGGCGACACGGTCAAGATCGTCGAGACTCGCCCGATTTCGAAGTCGAAGCACTGGCGCGTCGCAGAGATCGTGGAGCGTGCGAGATGATCCAACAGGAATCCAGGCTCAAGGTTGCCGACAACACGGGCGCCAAAGAGGTCCTGGTCATTCGCGTTCTGGGTGGATCCGGCAGGCGGTACGGCAGCCTGGGCGATACCGTCGTATGTACGGTGAAGGACGCCACACCCGGTGGAACCGTGAAGAAGGGTGAGGTCGTCAAAGCCGTGGTCGTGCGGACCAAGAAGGAGAACCGTCGTGCCGACGGGACCTACATCCGCTTCGATGACAACGCCTGCGTGATCATCAACGACCAGCAGCAGCCGCGAGGTACCCGGATCTTCGGTCCGGTCGGCCGTGAGCTGCGCGACAAGAAGTTCATGCGGATCGTATCGCTGGCACCGGAGGTGCTGTGATGAAGTTGAAGAAGGGCGACACGGTGAAGGTCATCACCGGCAAGGATGCCGGCACCGAGTCGAAGATCGCCAAGGTCTTCCCGTCGCGCAACAAGATCATCGTCGAGGGCGTCGCCACCGCAAAGCGGAGCCAGCGTGCCACCGGACAGACCATGCAGGGCGGAATCATCGACAAGGACATGCCGATCGACGCCTCGAACGTCATGATCGTCTGCTCGAACTGTGGACCGACTCGCATCGGTGCCGGATTCGACGACGAAGGTCGCAAGTACCGCCTGTGTCGCAAGTGTGGAGGTGAGCTCTGATGGCTCCTCGCCTCAAAGAGAAGTACGACAACGAGATCGCAGCTCAGCTCAAGGACGATCTCGGGCTCGAGAACGCGATGCAGGTCCCGCGCCTCCTCAAGATCGTGGTGAACATGGGCGTCGGCGACGCCGCCCAGGACGCCAAGCTCATGGACGGTGCGGTGGAGGATCTGCGGATCATCACCGGGCAGCAACCGAAGGTGACGATGGCCCGCAAGTCCATCTCGAACTTCAAGTTGCGTGAAGGAGTTCCGGTCGGAGCATCGGTAACCCTCCGCGGTCCCCGAATGTGGGAGTTCCTCGATCGGATCATCGCCACGGCAATCCCGAGAATCCGGGACTTCCGCGGCATGAGCCCCACCGGGTTCGACGGCCGTGGGAACTACACCTTCGGAGTCACCGAACAGTTGATCTTCCCCGAGATCGATTACGACAAGGTCGCCAAAGTCCGCGGCATGGACATCACGTTCGTGACCACGGCAGCAACCGACGATCAAGGCAGGGCGCTACTCGATGCCTTCGGGTTCCCGTTCCGCCGTCAACAGGCAGGTGTGTGATGGCGAAGACATCGAAGGTCGCCAAGAACAACAAACGGAGAGCAATCGTGGACCGCTACGCCGAGCGGCGTGCCGAGCTGGTCAAGGTCATCAAGGACCCGGATGCTTCATACGAAGACAAACGCGAGGCGTATCAGAAGATCGCCAAGATGCCGCGTGACGCCAGCGCAACCCGCTACCGCAACCGGTGTGGGGTCACGGGTCGTCCCCGTGGCTACTTCCGGAAGTTCGGGATGTCGCGTTCGTCGCTGCGTGAACTCGCTCACGAAGGTGAGCTCCCCGGTGTGAGAAAGGCTTCGTGGTAATCATGCAGTCCGATCCCATTGCCGACATGCTCACCCGGATCCGCAACGCGAATACCGCACTGCATCCGGAGACGAGAATGCCGTCTTCAAAGCTGAAGGAAGAGATCGCCCGCATCCTCTCGGAAGAGGGGTTCATCGACGGGTACAAGGTCGACGACGCTCGCGTCGGGAAGGAACTCACCGTTCGTCTCCGCTACGGCTCGGACCGCAAGCCGGTCCTCGCCGGTCTGCAACGGGTCTCGAAGCCCGGGCGGCGCGTCTACAAGAGCGCGACCAGCGTGCCCCGCGTGCGCGGCGGCATCGGAGTAGCGATCGTCTCGACGTCCGATGGCGTGATGACCGATCGTGAGGCTCGCCGGCGCAAGGTCGGCGGCGAAGTGCTCTGCGAGGTCTGGTGATATGAGTCGCATCGGAAAAGCACCAATCGAGCTGCCATCGGGTGTCGAAGTGACGTCCGAAGACAACGTCGTCTCCGTCAAAGGACCGAAGGGTTCACTCACCCAGGAGATCGACCCGCGCGTCAGCCTGTCGATCGAAGACGGCGTGGTCACCGTCATCAGGGCCAACGACGACCGTGAGGTCCGCGCCTTGCACGGGCTCTACCGCGCCCTGATCGCCAATATGGTGCTCGGCGTGTCTGCCGGATATACCAAGGAACTCCAGGCTGTCGGGGTCGGGTATCGCGGCGCGCTGAAGGGCAACACGCTCGAACTCCAGGTTGGATACTCACATCCCGTCGAGATCGAGGCTCCGGAGGGGATCACCTTCGAGGTCCCCGAGCCAACGAAGTTCATCATCAGCGGGATCGACAAGCAACTCGTCGGTCAGGTGGCGGCCAACATCCGCGCCGTTCGGCCGCCGGAGCCCTACAAGGGCAAGGGCATTCGCTACGTCGACGAGCACGTACGCCGCAAGGCCGGGAAAGCAGGGGCTGCCTGATGAGAGGTTCACGCACAGACGCGCGCCGGCGCCGTCACTTCCGGGTCCGCAAGAAGGTGCACGGCACCGCCACGCGGCCCCGACTCGCGGTGTTCCGCAGCAATCGCTACATCTACGCACAGATCATCGACGACGATCAGGGTGTCACCGTGGCTTCAGCCTCCTCACGGGAGGGCAAGCTCGCCAAGAAGACGCTCAACGTCGAGACTGCGACCGAAGTGGGGAAGCTGGTTGGCTCCCGCGCCAAGGAAGCGGGAATCGACGAGGTGGTCTTCGACCGCGGTGGGTTCGCCTACCACGGGCGCGTCAAGGCGCTGGCCGACGGAGCCCGCACAACCGGGCTGGAGTTCTAGGAGCGCCATGACGACACGAGATAACACACGGGACAACGCAGGTCGAAACGACCGCAGGGATCGCAACCGGGACCGCCGGGAGCGTCGCGAGCCGGAGTTCGACGAGAGAGTCATCGCGATCAATCGCGTGGCCAAGGTCGTCAAGGGTGGTCGCCGGTTCTCGTTCACGGCCCTCGTGACGGTCGGGAACGGCAACGGGAAGGTGGGGATCGGATACGGCAAAGCCAAGGAAGTTCCGATGGCCATCCAGAAGGGCATGGAGATCGCACGGAAGAACATGTTCGACGTGCCGATGGCCGGTCAGACGATCATCCATGAGGTGATCGGCGAGCAGAGCGCATCCCGCGTCCTGCTCAAGCCTGCCGCTCCCGGTACCGGTGTCATCGCCGGAGGCGCGGTTCGTCAGATCCTGGAGGCCGCCGGGATCAGCGACGTGCTCTCCAAGTCACTAGGGTCACCGACCCACGTGAACGTTGCAAAGGCGACCGTGAACGCACTCCAGGCCCAGCAACGTCCCGATGCGGTCGCCAAGGCAAGGGGCAAGCGCCCTGAAGAACTGTTCCCGCCGGCGTTGCTTGCAGCCTATCGATCGGCCGAACTCATGAAGACCGAAGGCGGAAGCTGATGGCCGAGAATCTGAAGATCACGTTGGTGCGCAGCACGATCGGCGAGAAGCCGAAGGTGCGTGCAACCGTTGAGAGTTTGGGGCTGCGCAAGATCAACAGCACGACCTTGCGGCCCGACACACCGGACGTGCGCGGCATGGTATTCCGTGCGCAGCACCTCCTCGAAGTGGAGGAAGTTGGATGAAGCTGCATCATCTCCGGCCGGCTGAAGGGTCGAGGAAGCGCAAGATCCGCGTCGGACGCGGTGAGGCCGGTCGGCGGGGCAAGACCGCCGGTCGCGGCACGAAGGGCCTGAAGGCCCGCAGCAAGGTGCGTCGCGGCTTCGAAGGTGGCCAGATGCCGCTTCAGCGGCGGATGCCGAAACTGCGCGGCTTCCGCAATCCGAACCGGGTCGAGTACACGGTCATAAACGTCGAGCGGCTCAACTCGTTCGATGCCGGATCAACGGTGACGGCAAACGATCTGCGCGACCTGGGTCTCGTGAAGCATCGCGGGAAGGTGAAGGTCCTCGGCGAGGGCGACATCGACCGCGCGTTGACTATCAAAGCTCATGCGTTCAGTCTCGGAGCCGTAGACAAGATCAAGGCCGCGGGCGGCTCGGTAGAGGTCATCGAGGACTAGTCGTCACCCGATCCTGACTACCGTGCCAACCGCTGGCAAGAGGAGCACCCGAATCACATGCTGACCGCCTTCAGGAATGCGTTCCGGATTCACGATCTACGGAACAAGATCCTCTTCACGCTGTTCATCTTCGTCCTCTACCGCTTCGGGACCACCGTCCCGGTGCCGGGTGTGGACCTGAACGCCATCAAGGAGTTCACCGACGCCGCCACAACCTCCGGGTTCGTCGGCCTGCTGAACCTGTTCTCTGGTGGTGCGCTGACGCGGTTGTCGGTCTTCGCCCTGGGGATCATGCCGTACATCACGGCGTCGATCATCCTGCAGCTCCTCGCCGTGGTCATCCCGAAACTCCAAGCCCTCCAGGAGGAAGGCGAGAGCGGGCGGAAGGTCATTACTCAGTGGACCAGGTATCTCACGGTCATCCTGGCGCTGCTGCAATCGACGGGCTTCTCGTTCCTATTCCACTCCGGTCAGTTGACCGGCGGCATCGACCTGATCCCGGACTACACACCGCGCAACGTGATCATCATCGTCATCACCATGACGGCCGGTACGGCGCTGCTCATGTGGTTCGGCGAGCTGATCACCCAGCGCGGGATCGGCAACGGAATGTCGCTTCTGATCTTCGTCTCGATCATCTCGCAGATCCCGTCTCAGTTGGCGATCCTGAACGCCAACTCGCAGACCTACCAGTTTGTCGTCATCGTCGGAGCGATGGTGCTGCTGACCATCGGGATCATCTACATCGAGCAGGGGCAGCGCCGCATTCCGGTGCAGTTCTCGAAGCGGGTGCGTGGCCGCAAGGTCATGGGTGGCCAGTCCACCTACATCCCGCTCAAGGTCAACATGGCGGGCGTGATCCCCGTGATCTTCGCCACGTCGATCATGTACTTCCCGGCGCTCATCGCCTCGGTGCTGCCGCCGACGGGCTGGGGTGCCACCGTCAGGAACTGGATCGACACCAACCTGCTGTCGTCGAGTGGTGGTGGGTTCTCTCCGAGCCTCTGGTACATCTTCGTGCTGGCATTGCTCGTCGTGTTCTTCACGTACTTCTACACGGCGATCCAGTTCGATCCGGAGCGCCAGGCCGACATGATCCAGCGCCAGGGCGGGTTCATCCCCGGGATCCGTCCCGGCCGAGCAACGGTCAACTACCTGCAGTACGTCCTCAGCCGGATCACGCTGCCGGGTGCGTTGTATCTCGCCGTGGTCACGGTTCTGCCGTCCATCCTCGGGTACATCTGGAACGTACCGGTCGGGTTGTCCGGCGTATCGATCATCATCGTGGCGGGTGTCGCACTCGAGACCACGAAGCAGATCGAGTCGCAGCTGATGATGAGGAACTACGAGGGTTTCTTGACCTAGGCGCCGGGGGCATCTCGCTCAGTCGCGAGCCACCGGTCACCGGTCACCGGCCGAAGTCGTCGGCTGCCGGCCACCAGCTACCAGCTGCCAACGAGAACCGCAGGGTCGTGCGGCCGAGACCGGGGTCCTCCCTCTTCGTCCTGGTGACCGGCGCCTCGATCCGGCCGCGAATCAACGGAACACGCCGACCGGTAATCTGTGGGTCTCTTCAACCAGGAGTAGCAATGGGTAGACGTCTTCTGTTCCTCGGGCCGCCTGGGGGTGGCAAGGGGACACAGGCAAAGCTGGTCACGCGGGCGCTTGGGATTCCGCACGTCTCGACCGGAGACATGCTTCGCGAGGCACTCGCGTCCGGGAGCGAACTCGGAAATCGCGCTTCGGCATTCATGGCGGCGGGTGACCTCGTGCCCGATGACCTGGTGGTGGCGCTCGTCAAGGAGCGCCTGTCGCAAGACGACGCGGCTGGTGGCTACCTCCTCGATGGCTTCCCTCGCAACCTCCGCCAGGCCGAGACCCTGACCGAAGCCGTCGGAGAGGACGCCCTCGGAACCGTCATCTACCTCTCGGTCGATGACGACGAGGTCGTTGGTCGATTGCTCAAGCGTGCCGAGATCGAGGGCCGCAGCGACGACAACGACGAGACGATCCGTCATCGACTTCAGGTGTTCCACGAAGAGACCGAGCCGCTGATCGCCTACTACGGCGACCGCGTCCGTCGCGTCGACGGTTCAGGCTCGATCGAGGACATCTACTGCCGCGTCGCGTGCGAGTTGGCTTCCTAATGGTCGGGGCGAAGATCATCTCGAAGAAGAGGCCGGATGACTTCGCCAAGATGGAGATCGCCGGACAATGCGTCGCGGCGATGCATCGGGTCGTGAGACAGGCCGCCGCCCCGGGGGTCACGACCCGGGAACTCGATGCGCTCGCCGCGGAGGTGGTCCGCGATCGAGGATGCCGGTCGTCGTTCCTCGGGTATCACGGCTTTCCGGCGACGATCTGTACCTCCCCGAACTCGGCAATCGTCCACGGAATCCCGGATGGCTACACGCTGCGCTCCGGAGATGTGATCTCCATCGATGCCGGAGCCATCTACGAAGGCTGGCATGGCGATGCCGCATTCACGATGACCATCGGTGACGTTCCGGACAACGTCCGGCAGTTGATCAAGGTCACCGAAGAGGCGCTGTGGAACGGTTTGAAGCTTGCCCGACACGGGAACCGCCTCGGCGACATCGGCTCGGCGATCGAGGACACCGCCAAGCCCCACGGATACGGCGTCGTTCGCGAGTACATCGGGCACGGGATCGGCCGCCAGATGCACGAGGCGCCGAACGTGCCCAACTACGGCGTGGCGGGCAAGGGCCTGAAGATCAAGGCCGGCATGGCGCTCGCGATCGAACCGATGTTCAACCTCGGCACGGCCGAGACGGTCGTGCTCGACGACGGTTGGACGGTGGTCACCGCCGACGGGGCGGTCTCGGCTCACTTCGAGCACACGGTGCTGATCACCGAAGACGGCCCGGTCGTGTCGACCCTCCCCGAACCGCTGCATCTCTAGCCGGCGGCTCGTGATTGGCGACGGCGAGGCGAACCGGACCGCGGTAGCCCGGGCGGTCACGAGGAGGCCGACGGCTCAGGGAGTGTCGGCGGGGCCAGGCCGGAGCACACACCATCGGCAGGCCTACTATTCCGACCATGGGAAGTATCGGCGCCGGTGAAATCTTTGTCATTGTGCTGGTCGCGCTGATCGTTTTCGGCCCCCACCGCCTCCCGGAGATCTCCCGCAAGGCCGGCGAACTGCTTGCGAAGGCGCGCGAGATGTCGAAGTTGGTCACCGAATCCTACGGGGACGAGTTCAAAGACATCGCCGCACCCATGAAGGATCTCAAGAGCGAGTACGACTCGACGATGGGTCAGATGAGGAGCGCCGCGTCCTCCGTTGCGGGCATGTCCCTCGACATCCCGGAAGTGAGTCTGAACCCGAGGGACATCCTCAAGCAGAGGTCCGACACGGGAAAGGTCGCCGAGGCGGAGGACGAGGCGCCGGTTGTTGATGCTGTGGCGGAGGTGGTAGCGCAAGATCCTACGGACGACGAGGGCCCGGAAGCATCACTCGACGAAGAGGCGTCGTGACTTCCGAGCATCCTGCCATGCCCCTGATGGCTCACCTCCAAGAACTGCGCTCGCGCGTGGTGAAGGCGGTTGCCGCGGTCGCGATCGGCACGGTGATCGCCTTCATCTTCAACGAACAGATCCTCGACCTCCTCGCGAGGCCCTACCAGATCGCGGTGCCGGACGGGCAACTCGCCTTCTTCAGACCGACCGAGGCATTCTCGACCGTCATGCGGTTGAGCATGTTCGGCGGCGCACTCCTCGCTTCGCCGGTAATCATCTATCAGTCGTGGCGGTTCATCTCGCCTGCGCTCAACCCGAACGAGAAGCGCTGGGCCTATCCGGTCACAGCGGTGTTCGTCTCCCTTTTCGCCATCGGCATCGGCGTTGGCTACGTCGCGCTCGAACGGGGTCTCGGGTTCCTGCTCGAGTTCGGCGGCGATGCATTGACTCCGATCATCGGTGCGGACTTCTATCTGAAGTTCGCGATGCGGTTCATCCTCGCCTTCGGGATTGCGTTCGAATTCCCGGTCTTCCTCTTCGGCGCCGCGGCCATCGGCGTGGTCTCGAGCAAGGCGCTGAGGAGCAATCGGCGGTGGGCGTTGCTGATCATCCTGGTCGCCGCCGCCTTCATCACGCCCTCCGGTGATCCGATGACCCTGATGCTGCTGTCGGCGCCGCTGTATATCCTCTACGAACTGACGATCCTGGCGATCCGGTTGATACTGCGCCGTTGACATCCGGCGCGTTGGTCTCGGGCCAGCGCTTCCGGGTGGTGGTCCGATCGAAACCGCAGCGGATCGTCGAGGCGGGTACTCGTTGCACGATCGCGTGGGCGATTCGGCCATCGGCCGGAGGTTTGACATGCCTTCTCGATTATCGATTATGCTCGTGCGAGCACCCGAGGCGGCGAACACCGATCTGAGTTGGAGGTCCCGGTGTCATCCGATTAGGGTGCCGCAGTGCAGTCGTGCATATCTGTGCGGGGCTGCACGAATGTGCAGGCGCGACCGACTCGATCGCGGAGTCGGCGTCGCAGGAGAACGAGATCAGGCAATGTCGGAGACCCACTCCACCGGGTGGGCAGATGGGAGATTGTTGATGACCAGCAAGAAGAACCCAGACCAAGAGACGTTGGGACAGAAGGTTGAGCGACAGTTCGTCGTCAGCCGCCGGGGCGTCCTTGCCGGCGGTGCCGGCCTCGGATTGGCCACCCTCCTCGCGGCATGCGGCGCCGATGACGAGTCCAGCGACACGACCGCGGCAGGTGGCGGTGACACCGCTGCCGATACACCGCTGGCCGGTAGCAACGACACGAACATGCAGGGCAAGACGATTGCCATGGGCCTCGCAACGCTGGCCGGGTGGCCGCCGAGCCAGATCCCAATCGACCTGTACCCGGAGTTCGCGGCCTACGCCAAGGAGAAGTACGGCTACGACACCACGGTCACCCAGACCGCCGCACCGTTCGCCGAGTTGTATCAGAAGATCGCTCCGTCGTTGGCGGCCGGTTCGCAGGAGTACAACGTCATCGTTTCCGATAGCCAGTGGCTCGGCGCCCTGTCGGAGCCGGGTTGGATCGTCAACGCCGACGAGATCATGAAGATCAATCCGGAACTCGACATCGAGCCCTACTCGGATCTCGTGCGCGATACGTACCAGGTGTACCCGGACGGGTCCGGCATTCGGTGGGGCTTCCCGCAGATGCCAGACACCCAGGGCATCTTCATGCGCCTCGACTGGCTTCAGGATCCGGACAATCAGGCCGCGTTTGAGGCGGAGTACGGCTGGAAGATGCCGACGACGTACGACGAGGTTGCGCCGCTGACGATCGTTCAGTACGAGGATCTCTTCGCGTTCTTCACGAAGCCCGATGAAGGCGTCTACGGACTCGCGGCGCAGTACTCGAAGGAGTATGACTTCTTCTCCTGCGCCTACCATCCGTTCGCCTACGCGACCGGTGACATCTGGAACCCCGAGACCTTCGAAATGGTCGGCGTCCTCAACACGCCGGAGCATGCTCAGGCGCTCGAGTACTTCGTCAGCCTGATGAAGTACCAGCCGCCTGGGGCCGAAGCGTTTGGCATCGGCAACCTGATCGATCTGTTCAACCAGGGTCAGGTCTTTGCCGCCCTGCAGTGGAACGCGGTCGGCCTCTTCATGGAGGGCGCCGAGGGCGAGCTGGCGGGCAAGACGCTCGTCGGCCGCCATCCGCTCATGCCCGAGGGAGACTCCATCGGCGCCATGGGCGGCCAGCCGTGGGTGGTCAATGCCTACAACGACGACGATCACATGCGGGTCTCCATCGACTTCCTCAAGTGGTGGTACCTTCCCGAGACGCAGGCGAAGTTCATCGAGCAGGGCGGGTTGCCATGGTCGGCCGAAGGCGTCAACGCCGACGGTTTCGAAGACAGCGCCGCCTACGCCCGGTCCTTCAAGGAGATGCTCGGCGACGGCAAGTCCCGTGACTTCTGGCACTTGCCGGAGTACGCGGAACTCCTCGCGATCCAGCAGGAGGCCTACAACGGCTTCGCCGCCGGGCAGTACAAGGACGCGCAGAGTGTCCTCGACTACATCGCAGCGAAGCAGCAGCAGGTGATGATCGACAGCGGTCGTTGCACGGTTGAAGTACCCGCCGACTTGCAGGGAATCACGCCCGCCTAGGTTGAACGGTGGATGTGGGTCGGACCCGATCCCGGGTCCGACCCCGTTCACCAAACCGGGCCAGATAGTCATGAATCCAACGAACCCAACGCGTGATGTCAGTTCGTGTTCGCCTTTGGTGCGGGCGCAATGACCACTGCCGTCAAGACGAGCGATCCAGAGCGATCGAGGGCGATGGGCATCGGGCTGCTCGTGCCCGTGCTGCTGTTCTTCCTCGTCCTCAACGTCATTCCGACGTTCTGGCTCATCGGCCTGGGGTTCTACAAATACACGCTCGGTCGTGGCGATCCGGTGTTCATCGGGATCGACAACTTCACGGCCATCATCGACAGTCCCGAGATGTGGGGCGCGTTCAACCGTACGATCCTCTACACCGTCGTCGTGGTCGGCATCGAGGTGGTTCTCGGCGTTGCACTCGGATTCCTCTTCTGGGGCAGCGCCAAGATGCCGGGACGCCGGGTGGCCCTCACGCTCCTCTTCACCCCGATGGTGATGGCGCCGGTGGCGGTCGGCATCTTCTGGAAGCTCATCTATGAGCCGACCTTTGGAATCATCAACGCCATCATCAAGGCGCTCGGCGGATCGCCGATCGACTTCCTCACCAATATCAACTACGCCTTCAGCGCCGTGGTGTTCGTCGACGTTTGGATGTGGACGCCGTTCATGATCATGATGACGCTGGCGGCGCTCGGATCAGTCCCGCCGGCTGAACTCGAAGCCGCCGAGGTTGACCGACTCTCCCTGTGGTACCGCGTCCGCCACGTGATCCTGCCGCACGCCAAGTTCATCCTGATGCTCGGCATCCTCCTCCGGACCATCGACGCCTTCAAGACCACCGACCTCGTGTGGACGATGACGGGCGGCGGACCGGGCAACAAGACCGAGTTCATCGGCGTGGCGCTCTACCGCCAGGCGTTCAACAGTCTCGATCTCGGCGGATCGTCAGCCGTAGCCGTCGTCCTGCTGATCATTGCGATCGCGTTCACCTCGATCTACCTGTACGTCCTCAACTGGAGCAAGAGGCGCTGATGGCCATGGCAACCGCGCAGAAGAGCAAGGCGAAGAGCACGATCTACTACGTCGTCCTTTGGGCGGTGGCCTTGTTGTTCTTCCTTCCGGTGCTCTGGATCGCCATGACGGCCATCAAGACGAACACCGATATCCTGGCCGTGCCGCCCAAGATCGTCTTCAAGCCGATGCTCGATCACATCAAGCGCGTGCTCGAAAATCCGCAGACCCTTCCCTACTTCTTCAACAGTGTCTGGCTCTCGGTCGGTTCGGTCATTGTCGCCGTCGGGGTTTCGTTCCCGGCCGCCTACGCGTTCTCCCGCTGGAAATTCCCGTTCACCGACTTCCTCATGTTCCTGCTGCTGTCGACCCGCATGATCCCGGCGGCAGCCGCGATCATCCCGATGTTCCAGATGTTCAATGCGTTCGGCCTTCGCGGCCGGTTCGGCATGTTCATCCTCTATACGAGCTTCAGCATTCCGTTCTCGGTGTGGATCCTGAAGGGCTTCATCGATGGCGTCTCGGAGCGATTCGACGAGACCGCGATCGTGAGCGGCGCGGGGCGGATGCACGTGATGTTCAAGGTCGTGCTGCCGCAGGTGATGCCCGGCATCATCGCGGCATTCATCTTCAACCTGATCTTCGTATGGAACGAGTACCTCTTCAACTTCGTGATCGGGAATGCCGAGACACAGAACATCCCGTTCGGTCTCTCCGTGAACCTCCTCGATGCCGGAGGGAACGTCGACTGGGGTTTCGTGGCGGCGATGTCGAGCATGTATGTGATTCTTCCGATGGTCATCATCTTCTTCTTCCAGAAGTATCTGTTGGTCGGTATGACCTTCGGTACGGTGCGAGGTGACGTGTGAAACCAGATCTGTTCACCCAGCGGGTCCAGCTCACGTGGATCACCATTCTCGGGCTGATGTTCGTTGGCATCGGCCAACGGTGGAGTTTCGCGGTGTACCAGGTGGCGATCGTGATCATGATCCTGGCGGGTCTGAGCCAGATCGCGATCGGGAACGTCCCGCCGATGGCCTCCCGGGCCCACTTCTTCAAGTTCCTGGCGATCTTTGCCGCCGTCATCGTCGTGATCTTCTTGTTCTCGATCTGGGTGGTCCCCTATCTCGTTCAACTCGGAAGATGAGCAACGCCGTGCCCCTCGTTGAATACCAATCCGTAACCAAGGCGTTTCACCGCAACGTGGTCCTCGACGATCTCAGCTTCGCCGTCGACGAAGGTGAGTTCGCGGTGGTGTTCGGCCAGTCGGCGGCCGGCAAATCGGTCCTTCTGAGAATCCTGCTCGGACTGGATCACCCTGATCGAGGGACGGTTCTGCTCCGTGGAGCCGACGCGGCTCACACGAAGCCCGGCACCCGAAAGATCGGCTATGTCCCCCAATCGTTTGCGCTCTTCCCCAACAAGACGGTCAGGGACAACATCGCCTACACACTCACCGTCCAGCACGACTCGAAGTCGACCATCACGGAAGCCGTTGATCGCGTGGCCGGCCTGCTCGACATCTCGGAACTGCTCGACCGCACCCCGGCTCAGTTGAGCGGTGGCCAGAAGCAGCGGGTTGCCATTGCGCGCGGCCTTGCTCTGAAGACTGATCTCTACGTGCTCGACGATCCGTTGGTCGGTCTCGACTTCAAGCTCCGGGAGAAACTGATCGACGACCTGCGCGAGACGCGGGAGGCACTCGGGGTCACTTTCCTCTACGCAACGGCCGATGCAACCGAAGCCCTCGCCCTGGCGAGCAATGTCGGCGTTCTAGCCGACGGGATCATCCAGGAGTATGGACCTCCCATCGACGTGTATCGGAAGCCGGAGCGGTTCGCGACGATGTCGACCCTGTGTTTTCCCCAGAGCAATCACATGCCGGTGACGGTCGCCGATGGCCAGATCGTCACTCCGTGGGGGTCTGTGCCCGCAACGATCGACATACCACCCGACGGCGCGGCGTCCATAGCCGCCCTTGTCCGGCCCGAGCGAGTGGCGGTTCGCAGCGCACCGAACGGAAACGCGGTCGAGGGTGAGGCCACGGTCATGCTGCGTGAGGATCTCGGGGCCGAGGAGATCATCTACCTCGAATCAAACGGTATCGGCTTCACTTCTCTCGTTCGTGCTGATTCGGCCGACCTCGACGAGCTCTCGCTCGGAGCGAAAGTCCGGTTCACGATCCCTGCAGACGCCATCGTGGTCTTCGCAGACGGCCATCGCGCCGGTCAGGGCCGATCATGAGGCTGACGGGAGGCTCGCATGGCTGATATCCGCTTGGAAGGTCTCCGCAAGGAGTTCGACGACGGCGCCGTAGTCGCCGTTCGCGATCTGGACATCACGTTCAAGGACGGGACGACAACGTGTCTCCTGGGACCATCGGGCTGCGGCAAGACCACACTCATGAGGATCATCGCCGGCCTCGATCAACCGACGAGCGGCCGGGTCTACTTCGGCGACAAGGACATCACCGATGTCAAGACACGCAACCGCGACCTCGGCATGGTGTTCCAGTACCCCGTCGTCTACCAGGGAGCCACCGTCCGCGAGAATATCGCCCTCCCATTGCGCGGCGAGGATCTCACCGATGCTGAGAAGACCGAGCGAGTCGACGAATTGATCTCACTGATCGGTCTCGAGGCCGTCGCCGACAGCAGCGTTACCGGGCTCGACAGCGGCAACCGGCAGAAGGTCGCGGTCGCTCGAGCCGTCGCACGCTACGCACCGATCATCCTCTTCGACGAGCCGATCACGAACGTCGATCCCGACATGAAGCTCCAGGTGAAGCGGACGCTGCGCGAGCTCTTCACCCGCCTCAACCAGACCATCATCTACGTCACCCACGATCAGACCGAGGCCATGACACTCGCCGATGAGATCGCGCTGATGAACGATGGCTCGATCGACCAGATGGCGCCTCCCCGCGAGCTCTACAACGACTCGGCGTCGCGGTTCAGTGGCTGGTTCCTCGGCAACCCCGGCATGGACTTCGTCACGGTCGAGGGCAATCGTGACCTTGCGCAGGCAATCGTGGGTGAGCCCCTCTCTGCCGGTGTCGCGACCGTCGGGTTCAGGCCCGAATTCGTGAAGCTGGAGGACGCCGGCGGGTCTTCGGGCGCGCTGGCCACGGTGAAACACTCGGCGATCGCTACCGGCGGGCAGCTGCTTGTCAACTTGCAGTCCGGCGAGGTGGCGGTGAAGGCAAAGCTGCCGTGGGACACGACGCTGAACGTCAGCCCCGGTACCACCGTGCGATGGTCGGTCCCGAGGGAGCGGCTCAATCTGTTCGACGCCGATGACTCGGCGGTTGCAGCGGCCACAGCCGACTCCTGATCGAGGCCAGACATGGGACAGGAGGCCCCGGGAATCACCACCTCACCCCCGTCGACGCTGGTGCGCGTGGTCACCGGCCATGTCGTCTCATCGAATTCGATGGTCAGCCGGGCCTACCTGAAGGACTCGTGGCGCGGCATCGTGGCTGCGGACGCCGGCGGCGGCCACTGGCTCGTCTGCACGCTCGACGCACTTGCCCCGGACGAGGAGGGGCTGCTGATTCGAGGTGAGGCCGAGGGCGGTCCGCCTCGGGCCTACGCCAAGGCAACGTTGACCAAGATCGTCGTCTCGTGGGCGGCAACCGCCGGTCAAGCGGCAGACGATGAGGAGATCACGCTCGCCAATCCTCGAGTTGTCCGTCATCCGCGTGGTGCATCGATCGGTGTCGTCTTCCTCGACAGGAATCGTGAGTACGCCCGCCAGTTGCAGGATGGGAAGAGTCCGGCGATCCACGTGATCGCGACCGACGGGACGGGCAGCGACCGCGCACTCTCGCTGGATGACACCCCGTTCGACGTCGACGTCCTCCTCGCCCAGAACGACGGGCCCGCCTGGCCCGTTCGACGCAGAGCCTGGCTCTCGGGAATCTCCGGTGACGGCTTCCTCGGACAACCCGGTACCAGGGCCCTCGACCTCGCCCTGGCGGCCGCGGATTCCGGTTCACCGGCGTTCGTACACGAGACACCCGACAGCGCGATGCTCGCCGGCGTCGTCCGACCGGTCGGAGCGCACGTTGCGATGCTCCTCCCAGCCTCCCTCATCGCGGAGACCATCGCCCACGCACGGGAGGGCGATGGTCCCCGCTAGGACGTCGACCCGCTAGCTGCGGTAGGCCTCGCGGCCAACACCCTGAATCGGAATGCCCTGAGCTGCCAGGACCTCGTTCTGGAGCGAGTACATGTCGGCAGCCGCCTCGTCGATGTGCCGGGTGAAGGCAATCGAGCCCTTGAGGATCGGCTGAAGCAGCTCCCGCTCTTGAACGCGTGCCGCCGGATACTCGTGCTCGACGATCAGCGGTGTGGTTGCCACGTCGAAGTCGAGCAGTTCGCGCGCCGCAAGTTGATGGTCGAGCCAGTCCACGGTGCGGTTCTGGAGATAGGCCAGCGGATCGTGCCGTGCCGTGCCGGGCAACTCATGCTCGGCGAGGACGGTCTGGATCTTCCAGGCGTTCAGATGATCGGCAGGATTGTCGGAGATCTCTCCGTCGATCCAGTCCCCGCGCTGCACGGTCTGTCCACCGTAGCCCCAACCGGCCACGCCCTTCGAGTCGATGACCTGACCCTTGACGTGCATACCGCCGATGAGGAACGGGTATCCCTCGTCCTTCAGATACTGGAACATCGAACGCGTGTCCTGGCCCATGAGGATCGAGTGGGACGGGTCGTAGTGGATGCGGAGCTCATTGCCGACGCCGTGCTTCTCAGCGATCTGATACAGCGCGATCCAGAGAGCGGGGGTGTAGCCAATGTTGTTGTGGAAGTTGTCGCTCGGGGTCCAGCCCGGCATCGGGCACTGTTCCACCCGGTACTGGAGGCCGCGAGCCTTCGCTTCCTTGAGCAACGGGACGAAGCTCTCCTCGAAGTCGATCAGGTTCTGGTCCATCGAGAGGCTCTGATTGCGGCCGATGAAGCCACACACCGCCGGCAAACCGAGGAGCGCCGCAGCGTCCATGACCCGGATCATGAAGGCATGCTTCTTGGCGCGAAGCGCCGGGTCCTGGTTCAGCATGTCGTCGAAGTAGGCGATATCGGCGATGGTGACGCCGGTCTCGTCGATCGCCGCTTGAACTCGCGCTGCACGGGCCTCTGTGAACGGGTCACGCAGATCGAGGGTGTTGGCCACCGGATCGAGCATGGCCTCGGGCGGCACGTCGGCAAGGGAGGGGTGGAGCGCGGCAGACAGTTCGATGCAGTCGGCGCCAAGGTCGGACGCGAAGTCCAGCCACTCCTCGATCGCGAGGTCGGGGTCCGGGTCGCGCAGATCGCGGGGCGTGAGCTCCTGAAGGGCGGCCGTGAGCACGCCGATCGGCATGTACGTTGGATCGAATTCCTTGGGCTCGGTCATTGGGTCAAGCTCCTTCTGCTCGGGTACCGGGAACGGTCATCGGGGCGTGCTCGCGGGCGGAGTCGATTGCCGCTTGGAGGACTCGCTGGGTCTGAAGGGCGTCGGCGAAGTCGGGAAGCGGCACGAGTGGTTGCCCTCCACCGATCACCGTGAGGATGTCGCTCGCCTGGTTCACGAACGCGTGCTCGTATCCGAGGCCGTGGCTGTCCGGCCACCACGCGTCGGCGTACGGGTGGCCGTCGCCGCCGCGGGTCACGTCGATCGTGGCCCAGCCCTGGGTCGCTGCGTCGCCATCGAGGCTGTAGAAGCCCAGTTCGTTCATCCGTTCGAAGTCGAACCGAAGGGCGCCCTTCTCGCCGTGGATTTCCCAGCGATTCGCGTTGTGATAGCCCGTTGCCAGCCTGGTCGCTTCGAAGCTTGCGAGGCCGCCTCCGCTCATGCGTCCGATGAACATGACGGCATCGTCGACGGTGCTGCGACCCATGCCGGCAGCGGTCGCAGCACCGGCTCCTGAGATCTCGCCTCCGGACCCGCCCTCGAGCAGCGCTCGTTCTTCGATGAAGGTGTGCTCGATCGAGCCTTCGACCGAGACGATCTCCTCGCCGGTGACGAACCGCACCGCGTCGATGATGTGCGCGTTCAGGTCTCCGTGGGCACCCGATCCGGCAACGTCTCCCTGGAAGCGCCAGAGAAGCGGAGTGTCGGGTCCGCCCCAACTCTGTAGATAGGCGGCCCTGACGTGATAGAGCCGGCCGAGGGCGCCCGATGCGACGATCCGGTGTGCAAGCGCGACGGCGGGCACACGGCGATAGTTGTACCAAACGAAGGTGCGGCCAGACGCCTCGGCTGCTGCCGCGGCCATCGCCTCGGCGTCGGGGAGCGTTCCTGCGAGTGGCTTCTCGCAGGCCACATGCTTGCCCGCACCGAGCGCCGCAATTGCCGCTTCGGCATGGGCACTGTTGGGTATGGCGATGTCGACGAGGTCGATCTCCCTGCTGGTGACCGTGCCAAGCAGATCGACGCTCGCGTGTTGCCAGCCCCACGTTTCGGCGAACGCAGCCGTCTCCTCGGGATTCCTGGCAACGATCGTATGCAGCGACGCGGATGGGTCCGTGTCGAAGAACCTGCCCACCTGTCCCCATGCATTGGCATGGACACGACCCATGAACTTGGACCCGATCAGGGCCACATTGACCTGATTGCTCACTTGATCTCCTTCACTGGCTTCGCGTCGCCGCGGAGCAGCCTTCGTACTCCTCGATGAGCGCAACGTTCGCTTGCGAATGGGAGGCAGGGTCGAACACGTAGCCCAGCCACTCTTTCGCGAGGCGCCGAGCCAATTCGGCGCCGATGACCCGCTTACCGAGGGTCAGGACCTGGCAGTTGTTCGACATGACGGACCGCTCAACGCTGTAGCTGTCGTGAGCGACGGTCGCCCACACCCCGTCGACCTGGTTGGCGCTGACGGCCATCCCGATCCCGGTACCGCAGATCAGAAGTGCACGGTCGACATCTCCGGCTGCAACCAATTCCGCCGCCCTGTGGGCGACATCCGGGTACATGGAGGGGTCGCCGTCGGACTCGGCGACACTCACATCGATGATCTCGATGACGCGGTCATCCTGCTCGAGGTCCTTCTTGATCAGATCCTTGTACGGCAGGCCCACGGCGTCGGCTCCGACCGCCACCTTCCATCGTTGTTCAGCCATTCAGGCGCTCCATTCGGTCCGATTCCCAGCTTTTGGCGACACTAGCCTGCGGCGACGATGTGGGCGAGTTCAACGAAACCGGCCGCGGTCCATGCTGCGCGGCCAACGAACAGTCCGTCGATGTTCGCCTCGGCGATCAGGGCCGGTGCGGTAGCAACGTCCACGCTCCCGCCGTAGAGCAGCGGCACCTCGGCGCCGTTCGGGCCGTACCTCTCAATCAGGAAACCCCGCAGAACGGCGTGCATCGCCTCGGCCTGTTCGGCCGTTGCCGGCGTGCTGCCTTCACCGATTGCCCAGACCGGTTCGTACGCCACCATCGTGGTCGCGACGGTTTCGGCATCGAGGCCTGCAAGCGCGATCTCGAGTTGTCGGGTCACAAACGCCACCTCGATCCCTGCGACGCGATCATCCGCCGACTCGCCGACACAGATCAACGGCGTCAATCCGTTTCGTAGCGCCCCGGCTACGCGTGCGCCAACGGTCTCGTCCGTCTCTCCGAACATCGCCCGCCGCTCGGCGTGGCCGATGCAAACGAGCGATGCACCGATCTCGACGAGCATCGGGGCGGACACTTCCCCGGTGAACGCACCGGTGTCGGCCCAGTGGACGTTCTGGGCACCGACCTCAACGCCCGCCGGCACGAGGGTCGCCGCAACCGACTCGACGAGGGGGTAGGCGGGCAGCACGAAAGCGTTGACGTTGTCGACGAACGCCGGTGCGGCCGCCGCGAGCGATACCGCGTAGGCATCGGCCTCGGCCCGGTTCTTCGTCATCTTCCAGCCGGTTCCGATCCACGGAAGGCTTCGAGAACGTGTGATTGCCATGTCTCCTACTCCGTCGTGGAGGCGCTCGTTCCGGCCGCGGCCGGAGGCCCAATCGCGCCGCGTATCATACGCCCACCCGGATCGGGTTCCCCCAGACGACCGAGGTGAAGCGATGGCCCACGTTCACAATGCGCCCAAGGAGTTCTATCTCGAGGCCCTCGACGGCTTCCTGACCGCCTACTCCCGTTATGTGGAAAGAGTTCCGGATGCTTCAGGCGTGATGCGTCGCGGGGGCGCGGTGCCGGGGCATGTCAGCGTGGTCATCGGCGGGGGGAGTGGTCACTACCCGGCATTCATGGGTGTGGTCGGCGCCGGGCTTGCGCACGGCGCGGTCGTGGGCGACATCTTCACTTCGCCGTCCACGGAGCAGGTCTACCGGGTCGGCCGAGCGCTCGATGGGGGAGCCGGGGTGCTGTTCAGCTTTGGCAACTACGCGGGCGACGTGATGAACTTCGGTGCCGCTCAGGAACGTCTGCGCAGAGAGGGGGTCGATTGTCGGACGGTCCTCGTCACCGATGATGTGGCCTCAGCCACCATCGACGAACGCGAGAAGCGCCGCGGCGTGGCGGGCGACTTCGCCGTCTTCAAGGTGGCCGGGGCAGCGGCGGATCGCGGCGACAGCCTGGATGACGTGGAGCGACTCGCCATCCGGGCAAACGACCTCACCACGAGCTTCGGGGTCGCGTTCGCCGGATGCACGTTCCCCGGGCAATCCGAACCGCTGTTCACGGTTGAGCCGGGAACGATGGATCTCGGGCTCGGCATCCACGGTGAGCCGGGAATCGAGACGGTGGACGCCATGTCCGCCAGCGCACTCGCCGTCGTCCTCGTCGAGCCGCTGCTTGTCGAGCGGCCCGAGGGCATGGCGCGAGCCGCCGTGGTTGTGAACGGCCTCGGAGCGACGAAGTACGAGGAGCTGTTCGTGCTCTTCTCCGGTATCGCCAAGCTCCTGGCCGATGCCGGGGTCGAGTTGGTGCTCCCCGAGGTCGGAGAGCTTGTGACGAGCCTTGACATGGCGGGGTGCTCTCTCTCGATCACCTGGTTGGACGAAGAACTCGAAGAACTGTGGTGCGCGCCCGCCGACTCGCCGGCATTCCGCCGGGACTCGGGATCCGTGGCTGCGGTGCGAGGAACCGAGGCCACCGGTGCCGGAGTATCCCGGGCTGCGATCGAGATCGGAGCCGTTCCGGTCGAGTTGACGCCGATCGTGGACGAGCCGGTTGGTCCGGAGGCACTGGAAGCCGCGGCGGCGATCCGCACGATCCTCGGCGCCGTTCGCGACGCGGTGGTCGCACACGAAGAGGAGTGGGGGCGCCTCGACGCGGTCGCCGGTGATGGCGACCACGGCGTCGGGATGAGCCGCGGCATCACGGGCGCCGTCGAAGGTGCCGGTGGGGCGTCCGGCGGTCCGAGCGTGGTGCTGCAGTCCGCGGCCGACGCCTTCGCCGACCGTGCCGGCGGTTCGAGCGGGGCACTCTGGGGAGCATTCCTCGGAGGCATTGCAGGAGAGCTTCCGAACGACCGTTTCCCGGACGTCGACGAGGTTTCCGTCGCCATGGTGGCGGGAGCCGATGCTCTGCAGCGTCTCGGCAAGTGCGAGATCGACGACAAGACCATGTATGACGCGCTTCGGCCGTTCACCGATGAGCTGAACGAGCGAGTCGGCGACGGGCAAGGGCTCGTCGACGCGTGGCGCGCCGCTGCGGCCGTTGCCACGGCCCGGGCAGCCGCCACCGCGGACCTCCTGCCCAAGCTCGGACGCGCCCGCCCACTCGGGGACCGAAGCCTCGGCACTCCCGACCCCGGAGCAACCTCGATGGCCGTGTGTTTGACCGTTGCCGGAGGAGTCATCGCGGAGCTCGCGGCCAACAAGGACGACTAGGGCACGAGCGCGTCCGGGCGACCCCCCTTGCACAGCAGGAGGCTTGCCGGCGATGAGCCGAACCCTCCCCGCCTCCGCGCAGTCGCACATGCGTGGCTTCATAGCCCAGCGGCGGCGACTCGCGGAACGGGGATCGGCGGGCCCGCGTCGCCCTCAGCGCCGGTCATGGTGTCTGAGTCGGGTCGAATTACTCTGGTTTCGCTACTGATCGGCCCGGCACGGTTCAAATGTCGCCGCTCGCTGACGGCGAGGAGGCCGTCCATTCGACTTCGCACTGTGGGGTGGTAGTTCCCTTCTGTCTGGTCGTGCTTGTCTTGACTGCATGCAGCGATAGCGCAGAGAACGGTTCTGATACGACGCTCGCCTCGACCACGACCACGACGGCGACCACCACCACGCTGCCACCCACGACGACGAGAACAACGACACCGCCGACAACCACCGTTGATCCCGGTGTCGCCCTTGAACCGGAAGTACTGGCTGCGGTCGAGGAGCTTGCTGCGGCGCGCGACGCGTCGGATGTCGAACAGGTCATGGGGGTGGTGCAGACTTCGCTCTCCGAAGCGGAACACCGGCGTTTCGCGTTCTTCGCTGCTTGGCCGACAGAGCGGACGATCTCATGTGAGGTGGATTCGGTCACGGATGTCGTGGGCACGGTCACCTGCAACACGGAGTCGTTTGGCCCGGTCTACCCGGCTATGGATCCGTCTGCGGGGATCGTCCAGTACTCCATCTGGCCCGACGGGATCACCTGGAACGGCATGGGAGGACCCGGAGTCCAGGGTCCTATGGACGATGCCCACGCCCTCGCTGCCTACTCTGACTACCTCCGGCAATTCGTGCCGGACGAGTGCGCCTCCGTATGTGATCGAGCCGCCTACGACAGCGCACAGGTGCGTTATGAATACGGAATAGCGCTGGTCCAGGCGTGCGGCGAGCTGCTGGCGTCGGCCTCCGAAAGCATTGGCGAATGGATCGCGGACGACGACATCGTCGAACGGATCAAGGGGGCTGAATCCGAGTCGCGAGCTGAGCGCTGGACGCTCGAACTCGCATGCGCGTGATCGCCCCTCAACGGTCGCCTCGTCAGATTCTCGACTGGATGACACCATCAGGTACGCTCGCCGAAGCGTTGCGATGACCCCCTGAAATCACAGCTGATAGTGGCGGATGGCAGAGTGAATTGACTGTGCTTCCGAGATAGGTTGCTCTTGCGGTGGGGTTTCGAGATCAGTCGAACCTCGCCCTCTTTCGCCGCGTCGGTAGGGTTGGCCGCCATGACACGAATCGATGATCTCGGCGATCCGTCCTCGCCCGATGGCAAGGACGTTCTGGCCCCGCCGACCCGTGGCGACTGGCGTGGATGGCTCGCCTCGCACTCTGACCGGAGGGAGGGTCTCTGGATCGTCTACCGCAAGAAGTCGAGCAGCATTGATGGTCCGATCTATGACGACTTGGTTGAGGAGGCGTTGTGCTTCGGATGGATCGATAGTCGGGTCAGACGGGTCGATGACGACCGGATGATGCAGTGGTTCTCCCCCCGTCGGGAGGGCGGTCTGTGGTCGGCCGTCAACAAGGAACGGATCGAACGGTTGATCAGCGGAGGACTCATGACCGAGGTCGGTCAGGCAGCCATCGACCGAGCCAAGGCCGACGGTTCATGGTCCCAGCTTGACCAGGTCGATGGCCTCATCGTTCCCCCTGACTTGCAGACCGCCCTGGACGCAACTCCCGACGCAGCGGCCGTCTATGAAGGCCTCGTTGATTCGGCCAAGAAGCAGTACCTCGGGTGGATTCACTCGGCCAAACGGCCAACCACACGCGCCGTCCGCATCGAAGAAGCCATCCGCAGGCTCTCATCCGACGGGAGTCGCGGCCTCGATTAGCCGTTCTTGAACGCCCACGGGGCCGTCCATGTGTGCGCTATGGGAGGGCGGCAGTGATGTCGGTTTCGATAGCGGGGTCGAACGTCACGGTTCAGCCTCCGCGGCCCCACTCATACTCGTATACGGGGGCAGAACGAATGGCAGACCCGCGGTCGGTCGCTGAGGTGGTGTCGAGGGCCGGACCGACACGGCAGCCATTTCTGCGACAGACCACTGGGTGGAGGAAGCGTTGGCCTGCCGGCAGCCGGCTACATCGCTCTCCGCGGCGTCTCGTCCATGAACGTGGTGAGACCCGCGCGATCCGTGATTCCAGCATCGGAGCCGAGGCCGGTTGCCACGAGCGAACCGCTCGCAACGCCGATCTCCATCGCACCGACGGGGTCGAGTCCCTCGGAAAGACCGACGATGAACCCTCCCGAGAATGCATCTCCGCAACCGGTCGTGTCGACGACGTCGATGTCATAGGCGGGCACCCGGACTTCGTCCCCACCGGCCGGTACATAGCTGGCGCCCTGCGCTCCGAGAGTGACCACCGTTGCCCCGACGCCGTGATCGAGGAGCCAGGCAAGTGCATCGGCCTGATTGGACTGGCCCGAGACCATGAGAACGTCGTCTTCGTTGGGGAGGAAGTAGTCGAGGTGGGGGAGCACCGGTCCGAACAGGCGACTGAAGTCGGCGTCCGGCATGCCGAGCATGTCAAGGGTGGTGATCGCGCCGGCAGCCTGCGCTCGACGAAGAACTTCGGCCGTCGGTTCCCCGTCGAATGCGTCGAGGAGGCAGGTACCGCCGACGTGGACGTAGTCGGCCTGTTCCACGATATCCCAGTCGATGTGGTCGAGTGAGAAGAGGGCGTTGGCGCCCTTGACATGGAGTGCGGGCCGTTCTCCGTTGGGGCGGATCGGCAGCATGGTCGCCGAAGTCGGAGCCGAGTCGACAACGCTCAGGCCGGACGTGTCGACGCCCTCGATCGACATCTTGTGCGTCAGCCACGCGCCGAGTTCATCATCACCGATGGCGCCGATCGTCGTAACCCCGAGGCCGAGTCGCGCCATGTCGATCGCGGTTCCGGCAGCGGTTCCGGCAACCGTCATGCGGATCTCGTCCAGCAATGCGATCCCCTGGCCTTCGGGAATGGCCGGGACCGGCCGTCCGAGGATGTCGACGATATGGATACCGATTGTGACTGCGCGGGGACTGGCTTCGGACATGACGGTCATCCTCTCACCGTGGCGAATCGTCGCTGTTCAGCGATGTGGGCACATGTGTGCATATCTGCACACATGTGCACGGTAATCGGAGCGCCGGTGCGGTGTCAACGCGAGGCGGCGAATCCGGGCCGTTCCGATCGCGGGGCGCCGGCGGGCGCAGCCCGGCCAGGAGCAAGGCTCTTGCCACCTTGGATGGGCGATTCCGCAGGTGTAGGGTGCCCCCGCAGCTCAGCAATCGGAGGACGAATCGTGAAGAAGCTCATCAACGATCCCGGCGCGGTTGTGGCGGACGCACTCGCCGGCGTGGCCGCAGTCCACGCCGATACCCTCACCGTGCATCGGGACCCCGACTATGTGACGCGATCTGATGCCCCGGTGCCGGGCAAGGTCGCAATTGTCTCGGGTGGCGGCTCCGGTCACGAACCGCTCCACACCGGGTTCGTGGGGCCGGGGATGTTGGACGCTGCGGCTCCCGGAGCAATCTTCACATCGCCGTCCGTGGCCCAGGTCTATGAGGCTGCGGCTGCCGTGGCGACCGACGCAGGCGTGCTGTTCGTCGTCAAGAACTACACCGGTGACCGACTCAATTTCATGATGGCTGCCGAGATGCTCGCGGCCACCGGCGTTCCGACCGAATCCGTGCTGGTCAACGACGATGTTGCCGTTGAGGACAGCACCCACACCGCCGGCAGACGTGGCACCGGCGCGACCCTTTTCGTGGAGAAGCTGGCTGGTGCGGCCGCCGAGGCGGGCGCTTCGCTCGCAGAGGTGACGCGAATCGCGACGAAGGTTGTCGAGAACTCACGCAGCATGGGCCTGGCGCTGACGTCTTCGATCGTGCCCCACGTCGGAACTCCGAACTTCGACATCGGCGACGACGAGGTGGAGATGGGCGTTGGGATCCACGGAGAGCCCGGCCGCTACCGCGCTCCGCTCGTGCACGCCTCCGAACTGGTTGAGGCCCTCTCCGACGCTGTGAAATCCGATCTCCCGTTTGAGGCCGGAGACCGGGTTCTGGCGCTCACCAACGGCCTCGGTGGCACTCCGCTGATCGAGTTGTATGTCGTGGCAGGCGAGCTGGCTGCGTACTGCGAGGCACGCGACATCAAGATCGAGCGGTCACTCGTCGGTTCCTATATCACCTCGCTCGAGATGGCCGGCTGCACGATCACGCTGGTCAAGGCCGACGAGGAACTGCTGGAACTCTGGGACGCCCCGGTCAGCACGGCTGCCCTCCGGTGGTAGGCGACATCTGAAGTCAACGGAACACAGGAGCTCGATCGTGACCATGAACATCGAAACAGCGCGGGCCTGGCTCGGCTTCTACGGCGAGGGGATCGACGAGCAAGCCGACGAGCTCAACCAACTCGACGCCGCGCTCGGCGACGGCGACTGCGGCGCGAGCCTGCAGCGCGGCACCGCGGCGGCGGCGGAATCGCTTGCCTCGATTGATACCGACTCGCTCGGCGAGCTCTTTCGGTCTGTCGGCATGACGCTCGTCTCGGCCATGGGAGGAACGAGCGGGCCGCTCATCGGGACGCTGTTCCTCCGGATCGGGGTCAGCTTCGGTGATGTGAGCGAGGCGGATACCGCCGCACTGGCCGCGGCCATGCGCAGCGGAGTCGAGGGTGTCATGTCCATGGGCCAGTCGGCGCCCGGCGACAAGACGATGATCGACAGCCTGCTGCCCGGTGTCGAGGCACTGGAGGCGAATTCCGCCGAACCGATGTCGGCAGCCGTCAGCGCTGCCGCTGCCGCCGCACGTGAAGGCGCCGCAGCCACGGCCGACCTCGCCGCCCGACGCGGACGGGCGAGCTACGTCGGCGACGGCGGACTCGGGAACATCGACCCGGGAGCGGTCGGCATGGCGATCCTCTTCGACGGGCTCGACCGAGCGCTCAACGGCTGACGCGCAGCGCGACCAAGCCGGCAACACGGGAAGTCAGTCGTCGGGGTCGTCTTCTTCGTCGGACTCACCGATCTGCTCGACAACGGCGAGGTTCGAGTGTTCCCACCGCGCACTGCGAAGACCTGCTCGATCCCGGCGAGGAGTCCTCGGACGAAGAAGCGTTGCAGGCCGGAGAACACGGCGAGGGCAACCGAGGCATGGATGGAGACCATTGCCCGTGGGATCGGTCCGTCCATGGCGTTGCCGATCGACGAGGAACGGAGCCGTTGCCGGGTAGGCAGCTCCGTTGGCGCCGACAATCGTCAGGGCAATCACGAAGTCGCTCCATCAGTGCAGGAACAGCAGAACGCCGAGAGCCGCAATGATGGAGAGATGAGCGGAGCAACGACCCGCCGGAAGATCTGGGCCTGCGATGCGCCGTCGAGGCGGGCGCTCTCGACCAGCGACCCGGGCGGGCGTGCCGTGGCGAACACGAGGAGGAAGATCGAGAACGGAAGTTGTGAACCGATATGGACGATCCAGACACCGGGGATTGAACCTGCGAGCCCCACCACCGGCACCACCGTGACGGTCTTGTCGATGATCGGCAACGCGAGATGTACACCGGTTGAGAACGCCAGGAGAAGTTGCAGAAGGGCGGCATGGAGAGGGACGGCGATCAAGGCCACAACCCCGACAAACAGGAGGCTGCTCCCTCGGAGGGGCATCCACACGATCGCGTAGGTCGCCGCCGACCCCCACAGCAACGGGACGAGCGCGGATAGAATCGCGATGGCGAACGAGTTTCTTGCAGGCGCGTCGAGCGCGACCCGGTACGGCTCCAGCGTCCACGTAGACGCGTTGAGCAGGTCCTCCCACCACCCCGAAGATCGTCCAAGCGCCTGCGGACGGACCGAAGAGACGAGGCCCGCCGCCGTCGGCAGCATCCACATGGCTGCGAAGAGCACCACGGCCCACATCGGCAGCCACCGCATTACCGGGCCGAGGAACGGACCCAGCTCACCGAACCCGTCGTCGGCTTCGTGCTGTTTCACGACCAACCCGGGTATGCCCCTGCTTTCACCACCCTGCCCAACCGCACCCAGCGCCAGAGACGACCCGCCGCGGTTCTCCGAGTTCGAACTCGTGGCATAGTTCCCTCGTTCCCGCTGATGGGGCGCGCTCCAATAGCAGAGTCGTGCCCCACAGCGATGGACGTGGTCCCCAAGGAGTTGGATGGCGGTGCATCAGAGCGACGTACAGGCGATCGCAACCTGCTTCGAACTCTCTGGACGCTTCATCGAGGCAGAGCCCTACGGAAGCGGCCACATCAACGATACATTCGCCGTTCGGTTCGACGATGGAGTCAACCGGATTCGGTATGTGCTTCAGCGGATCAACCACGAGGTCTTCGAGGATATCCCTGCTGTGATGGAGAACTTCGATCGGGTAACGCGCCACATCACCGCATCGCTCGAGCGGCGAGACATCCCCGATCGATCGCGCCGTGTCATGACCCTGGTACCGACAAGGGATGGGAGCACGTACTATGCAGATCCCGCCGACGGGTACTGGCGTGCCTTCCACTTCATCGAAGAGGCTACGTCGTACGACGTACTGACAACACACGATCAGGCGTACGAGGTCGCTCGAGCGTTCGGGACCTTTCAGATGATGCTTGTTGATCTGCCCGGGCCTCCGCTGCACGAGACGATTCCTGGATTCCTCGACGGTCCCGACAGATTCAGGGCGTTCTTGGATGTCCTCGAGAGCGACCCGTTGAACCGAGCCGTCGACGCGCGATCGGAGATCGAGTTCCTGATGGAGAACGCGCACGTGTTCGATCGTTTGCCTGTGCTCATCAGCGGTGGAGTGGTACCGCTTCGGGTGACGCACAACGACTGCAAGATCAACAATGTGTTGATCGACGACGTGACCGGCGAGGGGCTCTGCGTCATCGACCTCGATACGGTGATGCCCGGGCTCGTCATGTATGACTTCGGGGATATGGTTCGCACCGGCACATGCCCGGTCGCCGAGGATTGCCGGAACCTCAATGACGTGCGCATGGATCTGGAGCGGTTCAGGTCCTTGACGCAGGGGTATCTCGCCTCGGCGGGCGAATTCCTGACGCCGGCCGAACGAGAGGAACTGGTGTTTGCCGGGAAGGTGATCACACTCATGCTCGGCGCCCGATTCCTCACCGACCACCTCCAGGGGGACACGTACTTCAAGGTCCACCGGCCCGATCACAATCTCGATCGATGCCGCGTACAGTTCGCTCTGGTTCGATCGATGGCGAACCAGGAATCGGCCATGTACGAGGTGCTCGAGCAAGCCACCGTAGGCACCAAGGCGGCACATCAGTAGCTTCTCCACGCGACGGCTTGTTCGACATCGGGGGCTGAGAGTGCAGAAACAGAACGTAGTCTCGGCGAGGCGCACTCGATTGCAGAGGTGACGTGAGCGATCAACTCGAACAAGACAAGAACAACGCCACGGCGTTCTACGACCTGACGTTCAACCAGAATCGCCCGGCCAAGGCGATCGAAGGGTATGCCGGCGACGAGTACATCCAGCCCAACCCGGCCGTTGCAGATGGCGAACAGGCGTTCATCGGCTCCTTCGAGAGCGTTGGCCGTGACTATCCCGGTACGCGCGTCGAATTCAAGCGATCCGTGGCAGAGGGCAACTACGTCGTCCTCCACGGTCATCAGGTCTGGCCGGGTGACCACGAATACGCCGGCATCGACACCTTCCGTTTCGACGACCTTGGCCAGGTCGTCGAGCACCGGGACGTGTTGCAGATCGTTCCTGAGGTCTCGGAGAACGACACCACGATGCTCTGATCCCCGGGAGCCCGGGGCATTCGACGGTTTGAAGCGAACAGCGGTGACGGCGCTCGTCCGGCGGGGCCGCCTTTCTGCGGAGGGCCGTTCGCCCCTTGTCTAGAGTCGGGGGTGGTTGGAAAATGGGATGTCCGCACGGGCCCTGACGGAAGCGACGGAGCCGTGCGAACGGAAGATCCGCTCACACGAGGGAGTAGACGATGGCCGTCGAGGTTCGCAAAGTTGTGCTCGAGAGCGTCAGTGACGCGTCCGGGTTGGCTGCTCTGATCGACGAAGGCATCTTCGACGCCGATGGCGTGGTGGCCGTCGTCGGGAAGACCGAAGGCAACGGCGGCGTCAACGACTTCACCAGGATCCTCGCCGATCAAGCCTTCCGCAGGGTGCTGATGGAGAAGGGCACCAGACCGGTCGAAGAGGTCGACGAGATTCCGATGGTGTGGTCGGGAGGCACCGATGGCATCCTGACACCGCACGCAACCATCTTCGCGAATGTAGCCGACGACGGTCCGGCCTCCGACGAGCCTCGTCTAGCCGTGGGGTACGCCATGAGCGACGTCATCCTGCCCGAGGACATCGGGCGCCCCGCGATGGTCTCGAAGGTCGCAGAAGGCGTACTGCGGGCGATGAAGGCAGCTGGGATCGAAGACCCGGCGGACGTCCACTATGTCCAGACGAAGACGCCGCTCCTGGTCATGGAGACCATCAATGATGCCAAGGCTCGCGGCCACACGGTGTACACCGAGGACCCGCTGGAGTCGATGAACATCTCGAACGGAACGTCGGGTCTCGGGATTGCGGTCGCCCTCGGCGAGATCGACATGCCGACGGCCGAGCAGATCGGGCACGACCTCAGCCTGTTCTCGTCGGTGGCATCGTGCTCCTCGGGTGTCGAACTCGACCGGGCGCAGACCGTGGTCGTCGGGAACGTTCGTGGGGCAGGGGGCCGCTACCGCATCGGCCACGATGTGATGAACGATGCCCTCGACCAGGAAGGCGTGTACCGGGCGATCAGGTCCGCCGGTCTCGATCTGCCGGAGCGGGCTCGCTCCGAAGACCTCGACGGCAAGGTCGTCAACGTCTTCGTCAAGTGCGAGGCCGACCCGACTTCCCGGTTGCGCGGACGTCGCCAGGTCTCGCTCGACGACTCGGACGTCCACCACCATCGCCACATCAAGGCAGCGGTCGGCGGAGTCGTGGCCACGGCCGTTGACGACCCGGCCGTGTTCGTCTCGGTGGCGGCGGTACACCAGGGTCCAAGCGGCGGCGGACCAGTCGCGGCCATCGTTGACCTGGGCTGAATCCATATGACCGCCAGGGCGGTCCACACTCGTCGTGCGCCGGTGCCCGTGCGGGCGCCGGCGGTGGCGAGCGTGGCTCTGCGCCAGGTGCTGTCAAGGGGGGATGCCAACGCCGAGGTGCTGGGGGTGTCGACCCACGCCGTCTGGATTCGCGCCGGCGGCGAGGTAGCGGTCGTCTCGACCCGTGACGCCACCCGCCTGCCCAACGGCGTTGAGATCGCGGCGGAGGCCTCAGCCGATCCGTTCGGCTCGATCGTGCACGGGGAACGGGTCGCTCTCGGCCCCACATCAATCGCGTTCGACGGCCTCATCGTCGAGGTTGCCCGTTGGTGGGATCCCCGACCGGCGCTGCCTCCGCTGAGCGCGGCGGAGTTGTCTGTCGCCATCGAGGGCCTACCGTCGTCGGTCGGTCACGTCGATTGCAGCGATCTGCGGCGTGCGCTTTCGGGGGCATCTGCCGTTGGACTCCGCGGTGCGGCATCGGCGCTGCTCGGGAGAGGTCCCGGCCTCACTCCCGAGGGTGACGACTATCTCGCCGGTGCCCTCGCCGGAATCAAAACGCTCGGCACTGCGCTCGGGTCCGATGAAGCGCTGGAGATGCTCGACGCAGTCGGGGATCACCTGGCGCGCGCCGCTCGAGCAAGCACCACAACGTTCTCGGCTGCGCTGCTGCGCTGCGCAATCCGGGGCGAGGTCGCTGCCCCGGCCGGCGCATTTCTGCGAGCCCTCACCGGCCGCGGAGACATCGAACCGGCACACCGGAATCTGCGGTCGGTGGGCCACAGTTCCGGGCCCGCCCTCGCGGCCGGGATCGTGCTCGGTGCACAATCGCTCATCGGACTGCACGCCACACCAAATGGAGGTTTCAAGTGATTGCCCGCGTTGAGATTCATTCCGGTCGCTACCACGACTCGGTGCGCCTGATGCAGGCGAGCAAGGCACTGCAGGGCGTCGACGGTGTGACGGATGCCCTCGTTGCCATGGCCACCGAACTCAATCTGAGCTTGCTCGCCGACATGGGCTTCGATACCGATGCCGCCGCCGACGCCGGCCCGAACGATCTCATCCTCGCTGTTCGCGCCGAGAGCGAGGATGCCATCACCGCTGCCCATCGGGCGCTCGACGAGGCTCTGACCCACAAGGTCGCACCGTCCGGGGGGTTGGACGCCCCCGCGCCAAGGACTATCGGTTCAGCCGCAGCCGCAGGCGGTGCCAATGTCGCGTCTGTTGTCGGTACCCGGCGAGCACGCCTTCGTCGAAGCCATGGAGGCTCTGGAGTCCGGCCGGCACGTGATGATCTTCAGCGACAACGTGCCGATCGAACAGGAGGTCATCCTCAAGCGGTACGGGACCGAGCACGGCCTGCTCGTGATGGGACCCGACTGCGGAACCACGATCATCAGCGGTGTCGGCCTGGGCTTCGCCAATGCGGTCCAGCCGGGTTCGGTGAGCATGGTGGGGGCGTCCGGCACGGGTATTCAGCAGATGTGCGCGCTGCTCGACGATGCGGACATCGGGGTGCGACATGCGCTTGGGACCGGGAGCCACGACCTATCCGAAGATGTCGGGGCTGCCTCGACCCTGCAGGCCCTCGAAGCCCTCGAAGAGGATCCGGCGACGGACCTCATCGTCGTCATCTCGAAACCGCCGGCCGATCCGGTCGCCGAGAAGGTGCGCCGTGCGGCGGATGCGTGCACCAAACCGGTCGTGATCACGTTCATGGGGGAGACCACGCTGGAGGACGGTGCCGGCGACGTCGTCAAGGCGCTCGGGCGACCTCCGGTCGAGTACGGTTCCTGGCCCGCCCGGAACGACGAACATCGCCCGGGATTCGTTCGCGGGTTGTTCTCCGGCGGAACGCTGAGCTCGGAAGCCCGGTTCGTGGCCGCCCCATTCCTCGGTGAGGTCGGATTCCGTGACGGAGACGAGGGGCACACGTTCATCGACTACGGCGATGATGAATACACGCAGGGTCGGGCCCACCCCATGATCGACCAGACCGTCCGACTCGAACGACTCGCCGCAGCGGCCCAAGACCGCTCCGTCGGCGTGATCCTGATGGATGTCGTGCTCGGGTACGGCGCCAACGCCGATCCGGCCCCCGAACTGGCACCGCTCATCGAGCGGGCCGTCGGGGAGGGTGCCGCGGTAGTCGTGTCCCTGTGCGGGACCCGGGGCGACCCTCAGGGTCGCGATCGGCAGGCGAAGGTGCTCAACCTCGCCGGCGCTTCGGTCTTCCTGTCCAACGCTGCCGCCGCCCGGGAAGCGGCCCGCCTCGCAACCGAAAGGAGTTCCGCATGAGCGACCTCAGTCACCTCCTCGATGCCGAGCCGATCGTGGCGACGGCCGGCACGGAAATGCTGGCCGAATCCATCGAGCAGCAGGGTTCGGCGGTGAGCCGGGCCGACTGGCGGCCGCCCGTACCCGGCACCGAGGAGGCGCTCGCGATCCTGGCCACCGACGGCCGCAACCGTGAGGCCAACCAGACTGCGGTGGCACGGATGCTCGCGGTTCGGCCCCAGCTCGTCGACGTGCGCGTCGCAAGAGACGTGTTCCCCGAGATGACCGACCGGACGTTCTTCCACGCAGGACCACCGATCACGTGGGATCGGGCGAGTGGGCCGATGCGCGGGGCGATCATCGGAGCGATGATCTACGAGGGCCTAGCGACCGATCCGGAGGATGCCGAGATCAAGGCCGCTCGCGGCGAGGTCGAACTATCACCGTGCCACCACCACGGCGCGGTTGGCCCCATGGCTGGCGTTACTTCTCCTTCGATGCCGGTCGCCGTCGTTGACGACAAGGTCGGGAGCGGTGTCGCCTATTCCACATTGAACGAGGGTCTGGGGAAGGTGCTGCGCTACGGGGCGTTCGCCCCCGAGACGATCGACCGCCTGCGCTGGATGGACTCGGTCCTCGGGCCGGTGTTGCGTGCCGTGCTGCTGCGACGCGGTCCGATAGACCTTCAGTCGCTGATTGCCCAGGCTTTGCAGATGGGCGACGACGGCCACAACCGCAATCGGGCAGTGACGTCGCTGTTCCTCCGAGAACTGGGAGCGGCGCTTGTCAACGGGGCGGATGCTCCGGTTGAGCAACGCGCCGAGGTGTTCCGGTTCATCGACGGGAACGACCACTTCATGCTCAACCTGGTCATGGCCGCAGGCAAGCTCGGCTCGGACGCCGCCGCCGGTGTTCCCGCATCGAGCCTGGTGACGGTGATGGCGCGCAACGGCACCGATTTCGGGATTCGACTCTCCGGAACCGGGGACCAATGGTTCGTTGCCCCCGCTCCTCCGGTGGACGGCCTCTATCTCGGCTCGTTCACCGAGGAGGACGCCAGCCCCGACATCGGTGACTCCACGATCACCGAGACGGTCGGACTCGGAGGATTCGCGATGGCCGCCGCCCCCGCGATCGTCGGCTTCGTTGGGGGAACAGCGAGCGGTGCCGTACGGCGAACGCTCGCGATGTACGAGATCACGGTGGCCGAGCATCCGATGTACCAGATCCCAATGCTCGAATTCCGCGGTACCCCGGTGGGAATCGACGCCGCCCGGGTTGTACGAACCGGCGTGCAACCTCAAATCAACACTGGAGTAGCAGGCAAGATCCCGGGAACCGGAATGGTCGGCGCCGGCCTGGTCGAGGCTCCGATGGAGTGTTTCGCTCAGGCCATCAACGCGCTCGCGGCGGATCTGAGCTGAGCGGTGAGACAGGAGGAGAAGCGGGGCACGCATGGGGCGGATTCAGCCCGGCGCCGGGTTCGAGAGTTGTAAGATCCTGGAATCGGATCGTAGGAGGTTGTCTTGGTCATCGCCCACGAGTTCGACTATCGACGACCTACGTCGCTTGCAGAGGCAATCGGCGTTCTTTCGGACTATCCCGGCTCGGTCCGCGTCCTCGCAGGTGGTACCGATCTCGTGGCTTGGCTGCGCGACGATGCCGTGAGCCCCGACCTCGTTGTGGATATCAAGGACGTCCCGGGACTCAGCGGCATCTCCGTCGACGGCGACACGCTCAGCATCGGATCACTGGTCACCTTCACCGAGTTGATCGAGTCGGACCTGATCGCCGAGCACATTCCACTCCTCGCGGAGATGGCGGAGACCGTGGCCTCCACCGGTATCCGCAACCGCGCGACGATGGTCGGCAACATCTGTTCGGCTGTGCCCTCGTGCGACGCCGGCCCGGTACTGCTCGCTCTCGAGACCACCGTGCACCTCGCCGGACCGGGAGGTGAGCGGTCGGTCGACATCAACGACTGGTTCGTGGGTCTCCGTCAGACAGCCCGACTCGATGATGAGGTCGTCACCCGGATCACGATCAAGCTTCGCGCCCACGGCGGTGTCTACGTGAAGCTGATGCGATACGCAGGCGAGGATCTTGCCCAGGCAGCCGTTTGCATCGTCACCTTTCCCGACGAGACCTATCGGGTCACATTCGGAGCGGTTGCCCCAACACCGATCCGGTCGACGCGGATCGAGGCGGCCCTCAACGGGAAGACCCTCGACGCAGCGCTGGTCGCGGAGGCCGTCGCGATGGTCGATGGCGAGATCAGCCCGATCACCGACATGCGAGCGTCGGCGGAGTACCGCACGCGCATGGCCGAAGTGATGTTGGAACGAGGCTTGTGGGCGGCGGCCGAACGGCTCTCCGGGACCGGACCCGAATACGGAGCTCGACTGATCTGAGAGGATGGCGATGCAGCTGAACGTCAAGGTCAACGGTGATGATTGGACCGTGGAAGTGGCACCGGCGGATGTGCTGCTCGATGTGCTCCGCGAGAAGGTCGGGGTCAAGAGCCCCAAGATCGGTTGCGAACGGGGCGACTGCGGCTCGTGCACGATCATTCTCGACGATCGGACCGTGCGGAGTTGCCTGGTGCTCGCCATCGAAGCCGATGGGCGCGAGGTCACCACGGTGGAGGGCCTCGACTTCGGAGGCCTCAGCGACCTCCAGAATCTCATGATCGGTAACAACTCGTTCCAGTGCGGGTTCTGTGCACCCGGCATCGTGCTCGCCGCCACCGAACTCCTCGAACACAACCCGAACCCGTCGCGCCACGATGTCCAAGAGGCCCTCGCAGGGAACCTCTGTCGCTGTACCGGATACGAGCCGATCATCGAAGCGGTGCTGAGCGCCGGCACGGGGGGGCCGGCATGACAACGACCTACCCGTTCGAAGCGGAGGCCTCGACCGACGATCTCACGACCGTCGGGACGTCGGCCACGCGAATCGACGGCCTCGACAAGATCAGCGGCGCCGCCCAGTTCGTCGATGACATCGACTTCGGGCCCGGCCTCCTCTACGCCGCCATCGTCGAAAGCCCCCACGCCTACGCACGGATTGTCTCGATCGACACCTCCGAAGCCGAAGCGGCGGACGGTGTCATGCGCGTCGCAACGGGCAAGGACTTCCCGTACAAGTTCGGGATGTACATGGAAGATCGCTACATCTTCGCCCAGGACTACGTCCGGTTCGTCGGGGAGCAGGTAGCCGGCGTCATCGCCAGGAGCCATCGGCAGGCCGTCCGGGCCGCGAAGCTGGTCAAGGTCGAGTACGAGGTGCTCCAGCCGCTCCTCGATCCCAAATCTGCCGTAGCCGACGATGCCGACCTGATTCATCCTGACCTCGCGGAGTACACCCACGTTCCGTGGTTCTTCCCCGAGGCCAACACGAACATCGCCCACTGGCGGAAGATCCGCAAGGGCGACACGGAGAAGGCCTTTGCTGAAGCGGACTACGTGCTCGAGGACACGTACCACGTGCCGCGATACGCCCATTGCGCGATCGAGCCACATGTGACGGTCAGCAGACTCGACCAGGCCGGTCGGCTCACCGTGTGGACCGCCTCGCAGTCCCCGCACACCCAACGCCATCTGTTTGCCGAGGCGCTTGCACCGCTGGGCTTCACCCACAAGGACGTGCGCGTCATCACGCCGTACGTTGGCGGCGGCTTCGGCGGCAAGGCCGGAGTCTCGATGGAGATCCTCGGCGCCGCGATGGCCACCATGGTGAAGGGCCGTCCGGTGAAGCTCCGCTGGACCCGGGAGCAGGAGTTCTACAACACCTACCAGCGCCAGGGCGTCGTCGCCGAACTCAAGGTCGGGGTGATGAACGACGGCACGATCACCGCCGTCGAACACAAGCTCTATTGGGACGCGGGCGCCTATGTCGAATACGGAGCAAACGTCGTCAACGCCGCCGGCTTGTCGGCAACCGGGCCGTACCGCGTTCCGAACGTCACGAACGACTCGCTCTGCATCTATACCAACCTGCCGCCGGGCGGCCCGTACCGCGGGTTCGGATACTCGGAGTTCCACTTCGGCCTCGAATCCCACATGGACCGGATCGCGGAGGCGATCGGCATGGACGCCGTCGAGTTCCGCAAGAAGAACGCCATCGTCGAAGGCGACGAGCTGGCATACGGCGCTCACATGAATCCGTCTGGGATGCTCGAGGCGATCGAGAAGACCGCCGCGGCGATCAACTGGGGAGTCGAGGAGGAGTCCGACAATCCGAATACGGTGATCGGCAAGGGCATGGCGCTCTTCTGGAAGGCGCCCGCGATGCCGCCGAATGCCTCCTCTGCCTCGTTCCTCAAGTTCAACGAGGACGGCTCGATCAATATCACGGTGTCCGGCATGGAACTCGGCCAGGGATACCTCACCGTGATGGCCCAGATCGCCGGCGAGGTGCTGGCGGTACCGGTCGACAAGATTCGCGTCGAGACGCCGGACACGGACCGGAACCCCTACGAGTGGCAGACGGTGGCCTCTCACGTCACGTGGAGTTCCGGCCTGGCGGTCGAGAAGGCTGCAATCGAGGCTCGCACCAAGATCTTCGACGTCATCCACCAGGTCTACGGATTCGAAGACGACTCCCTGTATCTCGAAGACGAAGCGGTCAAGTGCAAGACCGACCCGAGCTTCTCGAAGCCGCTGCGCGACTTCGTCATCGACGGCATTCAGACCGAAGAAGGCACGTGGCGCGGCGGGCCGATCATTGCGAGCGGGAAGTTCATGCCGGAGTTCACCAACGCCAACAGCGACCCGGCGACCGGTCAGGGCGGTCACCCGAACGTCCACTACACCGTCGGCGCGACCGGAGTGGTCCTGGAAATCGACAAGCAGACCGGACGGATCTGGGTGCGCAAGGCCGCGCTCGCCGTGGACGCGGGTCGAGCGATCAACCCGGATCTGGTCAAGGGCCAGATCACGGGCGGACTGGTGCAGGGTCTCGCGACCGTTCTGTTCGAGGACATGCGATTCGACGAGGGCGGGAAGATGATGAACCCGACCTTCACCGACTACAAGATCCCAACGGCATTCGACATTCCCGACGAGATCATTCCGATCATCGTCGAGGTCCCGCAACCGGACGGTCCGTTCGGAGCCCGGGGCGTGGGGGAGCACACGATGATTGCCGCCGCCCCCGTGATCGCCAACGCCGTGTACAACGCGCTCGGTGTGCGCATCAAGTCGATGCCGATCACCCAGGAGAAGGTCTCCATGGCGTTCTTCGAGAAGTCCAAGTCGGATAGCAAGCAGGAGGAGTAGAACACCGATGCCCGTCGACCTAGAGAAGATCCTTCGGCCGATACCGTCGCCGATGGAGCCCTACGAGCCGAAGTACATGCTGCTCGCCAGCGGCGAAGCGGCGGTTGTGCGCGGGGTCGATCGGGATGAGATTCCCGATCTCCTGAAGCACGTCGAGCCATTGCTGCATGTCGAACGCGACTACTACGACGTTGTCGCCTCCCGCGTGTACGCCGAACTGCTGTCTCACTACCAGTACCGGTTCCAGGACCAGTACGTGCTCGCAGTGCAAATCGACGGCGAACTCGCTGCCATCGTCAATGGTCGACAGGTGACCCCGAGCTTGGGTCTGTCGTTGCACACGCTGGCTCTCCGGCGTGGGCTTCGTGTCGGGGCCCACGCCTTCGCGGCGAAGATGGAGTACCACTTCGACCAACTCGGGCATGACGAGGTGCTGATCGTCGCCGAATCGCCGATCGGGTTCCGTCGCTGGATGATCGAGTACAAACTCGAGAAGCGCTTCGATACGCCTCATGAGCTCGGCGGTGTTCCTTCCTGGGCGCTGACGCGCGAACTGTTCGACCGGGCACGTTCCAGCCTCGTCGTCGGTCGGCGGCCGGTACCGCCGGAGCTGCTCGACAAGGCGATGGAGGCGATCCTCCCGCCGTCCGATCCGCCGACCCCGGCACTCGATCCGCTGGCCGCGACCCGAGCGGCGTATGACCCGACGGCAACCGCGCTCATGATCGAGCGGTGGGAGATGGAGGGGAGGTCGGAAGATGCGTGATGTCTACGTGGCCGGGATCGGCATCACCACCTTCACGAGACTGGAGTACGCGCTCTCGGAGATTGCGGCGTACGCCTCGATGATGGCGCTCAAGGACGCCGGTGTCACCGAGGTCGACGACGTCTACGTGGCCAACATGGGTGGGCCGCGGGTGAACCATCAGACGGCGCTTGCGAGTGCGGTGGTGGACAGCCTCAGCCTCACCCCGGCCGGCGCGGCCGCCATCGAGAACGGCCCGGCATCCGGCGGATCGGCGATCAAGGCCGGGTTCCAGGCGGTTGCTTCCGGCATGGACGAGGTGGTGCTCGTCGCCGGGGTTGAGCGGATGAGGGAGGTCAACAATCTCGAAGCCACGGACTTCATCGCGACGCTGACCCATCCGATCGCGGAGTACATCTACGGCGTGACGCTGCCGGCTCATGCCGCGATGTTCACCCGCCTCTACATGGAGAAATACGGCGTCACCGAGCGACACCTCGCCATGGTCGGCGTCAAGAACCAGAATGCGGCGCTCAACAACGTGTGGGCGCACCTCCAGCAGGAGATCAGTCTCGAGGGCATCCTTGACTCCCCGGAGGCCATGACCAACAACCCGTACGTTGCGGAACCGCTCCGGTTCTTCGATGCCTGCCCCGTCTCCGACGGTGGTGCGGCCGTCGTCCTGGTCTCGAAGGAGAAGGCCAAGGAGCTCGGAAGGCCGATGATCAGGATCACCGGTGTGGGCCAGGCCACGGACACGCATGCCGTCTTCGAGCGCGAAGACCCGACCGACCTGCTTGCCGTCCGCAAGGCTGCCGGGGACGCGTTCGCGATGGCCGGGATCACGCCCCAGGACGTCGACGTTGCCGAGTTGCACGATGCGTTCACGATCCTCGAGATCGCCGAGAGTGAGGAAGTCGGCTTCTTCCCAAAGGGCGAAGGCCACATTGCTTTGGAGCAGGGCGAGACCGCGCTTGGCGGGAAGATCCCGATCAATGTCGGAGGTGGCCTCAAGGGCCGCGGCCATCCGGTCGGTGCGACCGGCGTGGCACAGGCATGGGAGATCGTCACGCAGTTGCGTGGTGACGGCGGCAAGCGCCAGGTCGACGGTGCGAAGATCGGCTTCACCTGCAACTTCGGCGGGTTCGGCAACAACGTCGTGTGCTTGACGTTTGAGAGGGAGGACTGATGGCTCGCGAGATCTACGCATACCGGTGCCGCCTGTGCGACACGATGCACTACCCGTTCCGGATGGTGTGTTCGGGCTGCAAGCAGAACGACTTCTTCGAGTTCGACACCGTGCCGCTGCCGAAGACCGGCAGGCTGCTGACCTACACAACGGTGTACAACCTGCCGGCGCAGTACGAGGTCGCTACGCTCGGCCTCGGCATTGTCGAATTGGAGAACGGGATGCGGATGCTGGGTCAGTTGGATATCGACGATCCGACGATCGGCATGGCCGTGCAGGGTTCCGTCGAGGTCGTGCGGGAAGAACCGTACAACGACTTCTACGGGATGGTGTTCCGAGCGGCATGAGGCACACCCCGCCCGTGGAAGGCACCCCGAACCGTCGACACGGCACGAGCAGTGCGCTGGCCCGGGGTGTAGTCGATCGATGCCGGGTGAGTGAGACATGACAGTCTTGACCGGGGCTGCGGCCACCAGTCAGGTTCGGACGATGAGTCCGTTGGGCAAGAATGAGAGCCACCCCTGGTCGGGTGGCTCTCATCGATTGTGGGAGAGGGAGACCATATGGAGTTGACGATTCAGAAGAAGGTGGTGCTGGGTCTACAGCACACCATCGCGATGTTTGGAGCCACCGTCCTGGTGCCGCTGCTTACGGGACTCAACCCGTCGGTCGCGCTCCTCGCGGCCGGCATCGGCACGCTGCTGTTCCATCTCGTGACCAAGCAGATGGTCCCGGTCTTCCTGGGATCGTCGTTCGCGTTCATCCCGGCGATCCTGCTCGCTGCAGAGGACGGCTACTCGTGGGAGGCGATCGGTGCCGGCATCATCGGCGCGGCGGTCCTCTACATAGCCATGTCGATCATCGTGACGTTCGTCGGTCACGCCGTGATCACGAGGATCTTCCCACCGATTGTCACCGGACCCGTCATCATCGTCATCGGCATGACGCTGGCGCCGGTCGCGCTCGGAATGGCCGAGGGCGCCTGGTGGCTGGCCATCGTGACGCTGGTCGCCGCGATCATCGCAGCGATCTTCTTCCGTGGCCTGTTCCAGATGCTTCCGATCCTCACCGGGGCGATCGTCGGCTTCATCGCCGGTGCGATCTTCCTGGAGGGGTTCACGTGGGATCTCGTCGGGGAGGCCGCGTGGATCGGCTTGCCCGACTTCACGTGGGGTCTCGGAGACATCCAGTGGGGCGCCATCGCCATCATCGCGCCGATTGCGTTCGTCACCATGATCGAGCACGTCGGCGACATCGTCGCGAACGGCGGCGTTGTCGGAAAGAACTTCCTGGATGAACCGGGGCTGAACCGGACGCTGCTCGGAGACGGCATCGCAACCGCGTTCGCCGGACTGATTGGCGGTCCACCGAACACGACCTACTCGGAGAACACCGGGGTACTGGCGATCACCAAGGTCTACGATCCGTTCATTCTTCGGATCGGGGCCATGTTTGCGATTGCCCTGGCGCTCGTACCGAAACTGGCGGCGCTGCTGCAGACGGTGCCGACTCCGGTGCTCGGCGGCCTTTCGATCATCCTCTTCGGCATGATCGCCTCCGTCGGTCTGCGGACCCTGGTCGAGAACCAAGTTGACTTCAAGAAGGGCCGAAACATGCTGGTCGTCGGCTTGATCCTGGTCTTCGGACTGGGGATCAGCGGCTTGGCAACGCCCCTCAAGATCGGTGATGTACAGATCTCCGGCCTCGCGCTCGCTGCCGTCATCGGCGTCGTCGCGAACCTGATCCTTCCGGCCGATCGCCTGGAGGTTGGCCCGGCGCTGCCCTCAGACTCGTACAAGCAGGCCGACTCCGACACTCGGGAGAACTGACCGCTCGGAAACCACCGACACCAACGAGAGGGAGTCGGTACGACCGGCTCCCTCTCTTCCGTTCCGGTGATCGCAGCGTAGGGTTGACGGAGGCCCGGTAGTGCCGTTCGAACCTGCACAAGTTCCGGACCTGAGAAGACGATAGAGAAGAAGGTCGTCCGTTCATCCGGATCGTGAAGGGGAATCAGATCATGATCAGCAAACCAGCCCGTGCGTCGCTCATCGCCGTTGCAGCGTTCGCACTCCTTGCCTCAGCATGCTCGAGCGCATCCGACACGGTGGCCGAGAACCTGACCGAGCAAGCTGCTCGAGTCGGGAGTCGACGGCAACGTCGATGTCAACGTGTCCGGCGACGGCGAGGACATGACCATCAACATCGAGTCCGAGGACGGCGATGTTTCGATGAATGTGTCCGGCGACGGCGACGACGCGACGATCGAGATGGAGTCGGAGGACGGATCGGTCTCCATCGGCGCCGGCAGCGAGATGCCCGAAAGCCTTACGATCCCGGTCCCCGAGGGCGGAGACGTCACCACTTCGGTCGAGATGGAAGAGGGCGTCATGGTCGTCCTGACGTACCCGAAAGGTGACTACGACCAGATCGCGGCATTCTACGATGACTGGACGGCGGGGAGCGGCGAAGCCTTCGACAAGCAGACGATGTCGCTCGACACCGGAGGACCGGATCAGCGATCGACGATGTGGATCGGGACCGGCAGCGAGACGTTCATCTCGGTCGGGGATTGCTTCGATGTCTATGCCGAAGAGAGCAGCGGCGAGGAGTTCAACGCCGTCTGCGTGAACATCAACCAGGCGGGGTAGCCGAGTCGGGCCTACGAATCGCCGGTGTACATCCACCGGTCCACGACGTTGCCGTGGCTGTCCTGAAGGATCACAGTGTCTCCCTCGTTCGACCAGACCGAGTGGTCGGCACACCAGAAGACGGTGTTTCCGCCATCCTCGCCGCAGCCGGTTCTGACGGTGACCGTGTCGCCGGGTTCGATGCGCGTGTCGTCGAAGACATACCGGTTCTGCGATGACTCATCGCGGAGCGTCCACCCGGTGAGGTCGAGTCCGGCCCGACCCTCGTTGGCGATCGTCACGTACTCGCTGTTGAGTCGTTCGTCGTCGGGGCCCGGCGGATTGGAGAGGACTTCGGCGATGGTCGCACCGGCCGGCGCGGCCGCTCCACAGGCGTTCGGCGCCCACATGCCGTAGCCCGCCGAAGCAGCGATATCGCCGATCTCGACGAAGGCATCGTTGAAGCCGTGCTCACTCTGGAGCGTCACGGCGTTGCCATCGGCGAGGGTCCGTCCGTTGATGTTGTCCCCTTCGACGTAGACGTAGCGCAGCAGCCGGCCGTAGTGATCCGTATCGCCGCCGGACCCGGAGACCAGCACCAAATCCCGATCGCTGAGGAGTGCGATCAACGCAGCTCGCGACCTGTCGCCGAAGCACTCGTCTCTTTCGGGAGCGTTGATACCGATCAATCGCACCTCTTCGATGCGGCCGTCAACCTCCACCTCGAGCGAATCACCGTCGAACACATAGGCCAGGGCGGCCTGCGTGCCCTCCGGGTTGACGGGAGAAGAAGGAGACGAGGCAGATGAAGCGGTTGCCGTCGTCGCCGCCGGCGCCGTTGTGGTCGTTTGCTCCGAGGTATCCGCACACGCGGCAGCCGCCAGAACGAGCAAGAGGGCAGCAGCACCGGTCCGAATCATGGCCGGAACGCTATCGCGAACCACGTCCTGAGAGGCGGTGACGCGCCGAGAATCCAGCCCCCGCACCCGGCGACGCCATCGAAACGGCCGACAACTTGCCGTTAGTCGGCGGGCTTCCCTACAATCCTTCCAGCGGCCCGGCTTCGGGCTGCGTTTTCCTATGCAAAGACGTCGTTGATATCGACGGGTCCGGGTCTCGCTCGGTTGCCGTCGGTGTAGAGGTCACCTTTCGCTGCGGACACTCCGGTGTCTGCCTCGGTGACGCACGAATGCGACGTTCGTCAGAATCGAACCGAGGCAGGATCACCACTGATGAAAGTATCAGCATCCGCCAAAAAGATGTGCGAGAAGTGTCGGGTCATCCGGCGCAACGGTCGCGTCTGGGTGATCTGCGAGAACCCGCGACACAAGCAGCGTCAGGGGTAGCGCACACATGGCACGAATCGCTGGAGTAGATCTCCCGAGAGAGAAGCGGGTCGAAATCGGCCTGACCTACATCTACGGGGTTGGCAAGACCCGATCTCAGCAGATCCTGGATCAGCTCGAGATCTCACAGGACACGAAAGTACGCGATCTGACCGACTCCGAAGTCGTCAAGATCCGCCAGTTCATCGACAGCAACTATCTCGTCGAAGGTGACCTTCGCCGCGAAGTGGCTCAGAACATCAAGCGCAAAGTCGAGATCGGCAGCTACCAGGGGCTCCGCCACCGTCGCGGTCTGCCCGTGCGTGGCCAGCGCACGCACACGAACGCTCGTACTCGCAAGGGCCGCCGCGCACCGGTCGCAGGCAAGAAGAAGGTCGGAAAGTAATGGCCAAGCAGACACCGCGGCCGCGCCGCAAAGCTCGCAGGACCATCACCCACGGTCAGGCGCACATCAGGGCAAGTTTCAACAACACGATCATCACGATCACCGACCAGAAGGGTGAGGTCGTCGGATGGTCGTCCGGTGGATCCGTCGGCTTCAAGGGTTCGCGCAAGTCGACGCCCTACGCCGCTCAGGTCGCAGCCGAGCAAGCCGCCCGCAAGGTCGGCGAGATGGGGATTCGCAAACTCGATGTCATCGTCCGTGGCTCCGGCTCCGGCCGGGAGACGGCGATCCGCACGCTCCAGAACATGGGCATCGAGGTCACCGGGATCAAGGACGTCACGCCGGTGCCGTTCAACGGATGCCGTCCGAAGAAGCGGAGGATGCGCTAGATGGCTCGCTACACCGGACCGAGGACGAAGGTCAGCCGCAGGGCTCGTCAGCTCCTCGATGAGAACAAGGCGAAGTACTTCGATCGCCGCCCATATCCGCCGGGCGAACACGGGCGGGGTCGCATTCGCGAGTCCCAGTACCTGGTCCAGCTCCGCGAGAAGCAGAAGCTGAAGTTCATCTACGGCGTGCTCGAGAAGCAGTTCCGCCGCTACTACAAAGAAGCGGCGCGCCAGAGCGGCATCACGGGCACCGTCCTTCTCCAGATCCTCGAGAGCCGACTCGACAACGTCGTGTACCGCGCCGGTCTGGCGTCGACCCGCCCCCAGGCCCGTCAGCTCGTCAACCACGGGCACTTCCTCGTCAACGGCAAGCGGGTTGATATCCCGTCGTACCAGGTGCGGAAGGACGACGTCGTCTCCGTCAAGGAACGGAGCCTCGAGATCCTCCCGATCCTGATTGCCGTCGATACCGGTGACCGCACGGTCCCGGAGTGGATGGACGTCAACGTCGAGGAACGCACAATCACCATCAAGGATCTGCCCAGCAGGGAACAGATCGATACCCAAATCCAGGAACAGCTCGTCGTCGAGTTGTACTCGAAGTAGAAGCACCCGAATCCGAAAGGGGAGTCTCTCCGTGCTGATCACGCAGCGGCCCACCATCGAAGAAGAAAGCGTCAACGAAACTCGTTCACGGTTCATCGTTGAACCGCTCGAGCCCGGTTTCGGTTACACGCTCGGAAACACAATGCGGCGAACGCTGCTGTCCCGGGTACCGGGTGCGGCGATCACGTCGGTACGCATCGAAGGCGTCCAGCACGAGTTCTCGACGATCGAAGGCGTTGTCGAAGACGTCGTCGACTTCATCTTGAACCTCAAGCAGGTCGTGCTTCGCATCGACGCCGAAGGTCCCCAGACGCTCTACCTGTCCGCACAGGGCAAGGGGGAGGTCACCGCAGGCGACATCCAGGCACCGGCCGGAGTAGAGGTCGTCAACACCGACCTTCACCTGGCAACGCTCTCCGCCTCCGCGAAGCTCGAAGTCGAGATGGGAGCCGGGCGTGGCGTCGGCTACCGAAGCGCGGACAAGAACAAGACCTCCGACGCGATCGGCGTGATGCCGATCGACTCGATCTACTCACCGGTGATCAAGGTCGCATACCGCGTCGAGAGCACGCAGGTCGGTCAGATGACCGACTTCGACCGACTGGTCCTCGACGTCGAGACGGACGGATCGATCACCCCCTCCGAGGGAATCTCGTCCGCCGGCGGAACGCTGCGGAACCTGTTCGACCTGTTCTCGGACATGGACGACTACGACGCGCTCGAGCTTGATGAGATCATCCAGCCCGAGGCAGCCGGACAAGAGCATCTCGATCTTCCGATCGAAGCGCTCGATCTGTCTGAGCGGCCGCGCAACTGCTTGCGCCGTGCCCAGGTCCAGACCGTCGGCGAGCTCATCGAGAAGAGCGAAGATGACCTGCTGAACATCACCAACTTCGGGCAGAAGTCGCTCGAAGAGGTGGTCGCGAAGCTTGACGAACTCGGCTTCTCGCTGCGTTCGATCGCAGACTCCGAGTCAACGGAAAGCGTTGTCTGATGCCACGACCGAAGAAGGGGGCGCGCCTCGGCGGCAGCCCCCACCATCAGCGCAAGATCCTCGCCAATCTGGCCGCCCAGCTCATCGTCCATGAGAAGCTGACGACGACCCATACCAAGGCGAAGGACCTCCGGCCGTATGCGGAGAAGATCATCACGAAGGCCCGCCGCGGCGACCTTCACGCTCGTCGGCTCGTTCTCGCCAAGATCGGCGACAACGATGTCGTGACGAAGCTGTTCGACGAGGTTGGACCGCGCTACGCGGATCGGCCAGGCGGCTACACCCGGATCACGAAGCTCGGCCCGCGTCGCGGCGACGGATCCGAGATGGCGATCATCGAGCTGGTCTAGAGCCACGAGCAAGAATCAGGGAACGCCTCGGCTTCGGTCGGGGCGTTTTCGCGTGGCGGTGTGGCTGTACCCTCCATGCGCATGTTGACCATTGAAGAACTGCTGGTGCGGGCTTCCGGCATTGCCCCGGCCTCGGTGGTGAGGCGGGCGATCGATCTCGCAGAGACCGGGGATCCGACCAATCGGGACCGCTTCGATCCGGGCCACTTCACCGCCTCCGGTTTCGTGGTGTCACCCGACGGATCGTCGCTGCTGCTCATCCACCATCGACGTCTCGACCGGTGGCTGCAACCCGGCGGGCACATCGATCCTGTGGACCTGTCGCCGATCGCCGCGGCTGCCCGAGAGGTGGAGGAGGAGACCGGCGTGGCGACCGAGTCGGTGCTCCCCGACCTGATCGACCTGGACATCCACCGCATACCGCCGCGGGATCCTGAACCCGTCCACGAGCACTTCGATCTGCGGTTCGCGTTTCGCGCGCTCGACGCCGACCTGATCGCCGACGACGAGGTCAAGGACGCCATCTGGGTGCGGTGGGCGGATGTCGCGTCATATGACGTCGACGAATCCGTGCTCCGAGGCGCCGCGGCGCTACGCGCGGCATGCTCGTGACGGGTCACGGGTAGTCTGCCTGCTCCCGACCGAAGGCAGGCGATGGGCGTCGTCCTCAACCGACTTCTCCAAGCGATCCGGTTCGACCGCGACGCTTTCGTTTGGATGGAGTTCAACGATCGCGCGACGGGCGATGCGCTCATCATCGTCGCGGTCACCGAAGTGCTCTTCCTGATCGCAGGGGGTGCATCGCTCTTCGGGTTCGTGACCGGCGTCGTCGGCCTGCTCGCCACGCTGATCTCGACGGTCATGTTCTGGCTGATCTACAGCGGTCTCGTGTACGCCGTGGTGGTTTACCTGTTGCGGGGCGACGGCCACTACCCGATCTACTTGCGGATTGCGGGGTTCGCGTTCCCGACCCTTCTGCTGACCATCGCCACCACCCAGATCCTCGGTGATGGTCTACTTGGAACTCTCGTCGGTTCCATTTGGTTCCTGCTCGTCGTGGCGTACGGGACGCACTACGTCTCGGATCTTCCGCTGGATCGCTCCCTCATCGCCGCCGTTCTCGGTTGGGCCGGCTGGATCGTCCTATCGACGATCCTCGGCGGCTTCAGCCTGTTCTAGGAGTCGCCGAGGGATGCCGACGTATCGGATCGACCTCGCATACGACGGAACCGATTTCCACGGATACGCCCGTCAGGACAACGTCCGATCTGTCCAGGGTGAACTCGAAGCGGCGCTGTTCCGCCGAACCGGCGAGATCAAGACGGTCGTCGCCGGCCGCACCGACCGCGGCGTGCACGCCTCCGGTCAGGTCGTCAGCTTCGAAGTCGACGAACCGCTCGACACTGAGAAGATGATGAGGAGCCTGAACCGTCAGCTCGCTCCGGAGGTCGCGGTCTACGCCGTGACCGAGGCTCCCGACGGGTTCCACGCCCGCTTCTCCGCGACCGGAAGGCGCTACCGCTATCGCGTCTGGAACGCCCCGGTCCTCGATCCGCTCACGGCTCGGACGTCCTGGCACGTCCAGACACCCCTCGACGTCGCGGCGATGGACCAGGCGGTCGGCACGCTCGTGGGAACTCACGATTATGCCTCGTTCTGCCGAGAACACGACGGCCGCACGACCGTCCGAGAACTACGGGAAGCCTCGTGGACACGCCTCGGCGATTTCGTCGATCTTCTCATCGACGCCAACGCCTTCTGCCATCAGATGGTCCGTTCGATCGTCGCGATCTCGGTCGAAGTCGGAGTCGGGAAGCTCAAACCGACGGACGTGCGGAGGATCCTCGAGGCACGAGATCGGTCGGCTGCCAAGGGTTGCGCTCCGCCCCAAGGCCTGACCCTCATCTCGGTGGAGTATGAGGCTGCGAACCCAGGGTTCTCGGCATCGTATGTGACGCCGTGAGCCCGCGGAATGGATCGGCCGGGAGACCCACCCGATTCTGTGGGCCCACAGCGCCAAATAGACAGCGGAGAACCCTGGGTTCGCAGCGGGATCGGTTCCGGTTGGCCTTATGTTGCGCGACCCGATAGCATTCAGGTTCGCTCCCGGGCCCCCGGGAGTATTTCGTGCCGTCCGAGGACTCCCGATGAAAGCCAAGCTGCAAAGAACATTTACGCCCACGCCCGCCGACATCGACCGTACCTGGTACGTCGTGGACGCGGAGGGGATCCCGCTCGGGCGCCTTGCCTCAGAGGTCGCCCAGATCCTGCGCGGCAAGCACAAGCCGACCTACGCCCCTCACATGGACATGGGTGACTATGTCATCGTTGTCAACGCCGGCAAGGTCAGTGTCAGCGGAAGCAAGGAGACCGACAAGTTCTACCACCGCCACTCCGGCTTCCCGGGTGGCCTCCGCTCCGACAACCTCGCATACGTGCGCGCTGAGCATCCCGAGCGGATCGTGCAGGACGCCGTCAAGGGAATGATCCCGAAGAACCGTCTCGGACGCCAGACGCTCACGAAGCTCAAGGTCTACGCCGCCGCGAACCATCCGCACGAAGCGCAGAAGCCGCAACCGCTCACACTCACGCACGGAAAGGCTGAAGCCTGATGACCAAACCGATTGTTCAGGCGACCGGCCGCCGGAAGACGTCTGTCGCCAGAGTCCGATTCGTAGACGGAACCGGGCAGTTCACGCTCAACGGCAAGAGTCTCGACGACTACTTCCCGGAGCCGACCCATCGCCTGCGCATCGTCGAGCCGCTGAAGATCGTCGATCTCGAAGGTCGCTACGACGTCCTGGCGACGCTCGAAGGTGGCGGAACAACCGGGCAGAGCGATGCGCTTCGCCTCGGCATCGCGCGGGCTCTCGTCGAGATCGATCCCGAGCTTCGGCCGGTTCTCAAGAAGGCCGGGTTCCTTCGTCGTGACGACCGAAAGGTCGAGCGCAAGAAGTACGGTCTCCGCAAGGCGCGTCGCGCTCCGCAGTTCACGAAGCGTTGATCCGGGCGTTGGGCCTGTCCGCATTCGATCGTATCGGGGGATGTCGGGATGACTGAGAGGCACCTCTTCGGTACCGACGGTGTTCGAGGCGTCGCCAACGAAGTCCTGACCCCGCAGATTGCCTTTGATCTGGCACGGGCAGCGGGAGAAGGCCGTCAAGGCCACGCCGTCGTCGGGCGCGACACCAGACGCTCCGGCCCCATGCTCTCCTCCGCTCTCATGGCAGGCCTCAACTCGGTGGGGGTCGACACGGTCGACCTCGGAATCATTCCGGTCGGCGCCGTCTCGCGCCTCGTCCGCGACTCGGGAGCCATCTACGGCGTCATGGTCAGCGCCTCACACAACCCGGCCCCAGACAACGGCATCAAGTTCTTCGGCTCGAACGGAACCAAGCTGTCCGACGCCGACGAGGCTGCGATCGAAGTCCGGTACTTCGCAGGCGAACCCTGGCACCGCAGTGTCGGCCAGAAGGTCGGGATCCAGACCGTGATGACCGACTCGGTCGAACGGTATATCGACAGAATCGTTCAAACGGTCGAGTACTCGATGCGCGGACTTGAGTTCATCGTCGATGCCGCGAACGGAGCAGCATTTCTTGCCGCTCCGATCCTCTTCGAGCGTGTCGGAGCGACCGTGGAAATCATCAACGCCGATCCGGACGGCATGAACATCAACCGTGGTTGTGGTGCCACGCACCCGGAGGTGCTCGCCGAAGAGTCCCACGGTCGCGTCGGCCTGTCCTTCGATGGCGATGCCGACCGACTCATCGCGATCGACGAAGACGGCGTTGTCGCCAACGGCGACGTCATCATGGCGATCTTTGCCCAGTGGATGAAGGACCGCGGCCGTCTCAAGAACGACACCGTGGTTGCGACCGTGATGTCGAACCTCGGGTTCCGAAAAGCAATGGAACGCCTCGGTATCTCCGTCATCGAAACGTCGGTCGGCGACCGATATGTCCTCGAAGCCATGCGCTCGTCGCGGGCCGTTGTCGGCGGAGAACAGTCGGGCCACGTCCTGCTCGAGGATCGGGCGACGGGCGACGGCCTGCGGACGGCGCTGCGCCTGATGGAGGTCATGGCCTCGACCGGCAAGGAACTGAGAGAGCTTCGAACGGTCATGGAGGCCTATCCGCAGGTTCTCGAGAACGTGATCGTGAAAGACCGGGCCTACGAGGACAACGCTGCGATCGCGGACTCGATTGCAGAAGCCGAACGAGCGCTCGGCGGACGCGGTCGGCTCCTCGTTCGTGCGTCGGGTACCGAGCCTCTCGTCCGAGTCATGGTCGAGGCGCCAACGGCCGGCGAAGCCGCAGACGTGGCGCGAATGGTCGCGAAGACCGTCGAAGCTGAACTGGCGTAGGTCGGCTTCGGCGCCAGCCTTCAGCTACTCGACCACTCGGCTACTCTTCACACAACAACTGAACGACCGACCGGAGAACATCCAAGCGCCTGCCCTCGCGAATCTGCGAGGTGACGAGGAAGAGGGATTATCGAATAGTCGGCGGGTGCCCTCTCGGCCGCTCACGGTCGTTACGGAGTCGGGGAAATCCCGGGAGCGATCCCGGGGCCAAACCCGGCCCGAGTGAGCCGGGACGCTGTCCCGGAGCGCCCTCCGGTCGCCAACCTCAAGGAGGACGCGCGCATGTGCGGAATCATGGGCTATGTCGGGCCTCGCGAAGCAGCGCCCATCATCATGGATGGGCTCAGACGTCTCGAGTACCGGGGATACGACTCGGCCGGAGTCGCAGTCACCAACGGCTCAATCGACGTCAGGAAGGCACGAGGGAAGATCGCCAACCTCGAGGCGCTCCTCGAAGTGGAGCCGCTCTCGGGAACGGTCGGTATCGGGCACACCCGATGGGCCACGCACGGCCAGCCAAGCGATCTCAACGCTCACCCACACACTGATCCAACCGGAGAGTTCGTGGTAGTGCACAACGGGATCATCGAGAACTTCCAGACCCTGAGGGAAGACCTCGAAGCAGGTGGTGCGATCTTCACATCGGAGACCGACACTGAGATCCTCGCTCATCTGGTCGCGGAGGAGTACACCGACGACCTTGCCGCAGCGGTTCGTCGGGCGGTCGAGCGCGCCGAAGGCGCGTACGCCCTGGTCGTGATGACGAAGCGCGATCCACGCAAGATCGTCGCCGTGCGCAAGATCAGCCCGCTCGTGATCGGCCTGGGGGAGGGAGAGACCTTTCTCGCCTCAGACATCCCGGCGTTGCTCCACCGAACCCGCGACTTCCTGATCATCGAAGACGATGAGCTCGTCACGATCACCGAGGGCGGCGCGGTCGTCGAGACGATCTCCGGTGATCCGGTCGACCGGGAGGCGATCCACATCGATTGGGACGCGGAGCAGGCCGAGAAGGGTGGCTTCGAGCACTTCATGCTCAAGGAGATCCACGAACAGCCGACCGTGATCACCGAGACCCTCGGCGGACGCCTCAATGAGGACAGCGAGGTCTGGCTCGAGCATGTCGGGTTCGATGACGACTTCGCGAGGGGAATCGAGACGATCTGGATCACAGCCTGCGGCACCGCCTACCACGCTGGCCTTGTCGGCCGAGAGATCTTCCAGCGCGTGCTGCGTATCCCGACGATGGTCGAGTACGCCCACGAGATGCGATACGCCAACCCGATGGTCAAGGCAGGCGATCTCACCATCGCGATCTCCCAATCTGGTGAGACGGCCGACACCCTTGCGGCAGCGCGACTTGCCGCGGAGCGTGGTACCCGCATGCTGGCGCTCACGAACGTCGTCGGTTCGACGCTCAGCCGCTACGCGGACGACATCCTCTACACCCGCGCCGGGCCCGAGATTTCCGTGGCGTCCACAAAGGCGTATCTCGCCATGCTCATCGGCGAGTACTTGCTGGCGCTCCGCATCGGACGCGCCCGGGGCTCCATCGACCGTGACCAAGCGGCTCACATTGCTCACGGCCTCGCACAACTTCCGGGTCAGGTCGAGACAATCCTCGAAGACGATGCCGCGATCGTCGAAGCCGCGCAGGCCATCGTCGGGGCGGACGACATCTACTTCATCGGTCGGGGGCTGGACTACGCCGTCGCCATGGAGGGTTCGCTCAAGCTCAAGGAAGTCTCATACCTGCACAGTGAGGCGATGCCGGCAGGCGAACTGAAGCACGGAACTCTGGCGCTGATCACGGAGGATGTTCCCGTCGTGGTGGTTGTGACGCAACGTGAGACCTACGACAAGACGATCTCAGCGGTGCAGGAGGTGAAGGCACGCGGTGGCAAGATCATCGCGGTGGCCTACGACACGGACACCGAGATCGAGAAGTTCGCCGGCATCGTGTTGCGCATTCCGGAAAGCGATGACCTCCTGGCGCCCGTCAACGCCGCCGTTCCTCTGCAGTTGCTGGCATACCACGTGGCGCGACTCCGGGGGCACGACATCGATCAACCGCGTAACCTCGCGAAGTCGGTCACCGTCGAATAGGAAACCGATCGCACGGACGACCAGAACCGGGAGCAAACGGATGGACATCATCGGCCTCGGGGTCGACCTTGCCGAAGTCGGTCGTGTCCGCGATCTGCTCGCCCGCTACGGCGACGCGTTCCGTCAGCGATGCTTCACCGACCACGAGTGGGAGTACGCCCACCGGTTCAGCGATCCGGCCGGGCGCCTCTCGGCGAGGTTCGCCGGCAAAGAGGCCGTGATGAAGAGTCTCGGCACCGGTTGGCGACGCCTGCGTTGGACCGACATCGAGATCACCGGCGGCGGACGCCCGAGAGCGATTCTGACCGGTCGGGCGGCAATCCGCGCCGAGATGCTCGGCGTCACGAAGGTATTGGTCACCGTGACGCATACGCGTGATCAGGCGGTGGTGATGGCGATCGCGGTGGGTACCGAGTCCTGAGCTGCGAGCCGCGAGCCAGAACGACGCGAAGCGGCCGCTCCGAAGAGCGGCCGCTTCTTTGTGGTCGGACCCGTCCCGGGGAGGGGTCATCTGCAGAGTGCGGAGATAGGCGACGATGATCTGCAGACCACAATCCGGTGCCGGTGGGAAATCACCCGGAGGTGATGTGTCCACTCCCATCGAAGTGCCGGATCGATATGCGGGACCGACCGGTTCTCAAAGACTGTTGCGTTTGGTGTCGCACCTCTTCTGGCTCATGACCGGACTCCGCGTCGACCGGCCACTTCGTTTCCGCACTCTGAGGGTACGGGTCAGACTGGGATGCCCCTAGGGTCGAATGACCCGGTTCTCAAATACCTTGGTGCGCACCGTGACCGGCCCACAGTCGTTACCCTTGCCGCCATGCGCCCGTCCTGGATCGAGGTTGACCTCGACGCTATTGAATCGAATGTCCGTGCCATCCGCTCAGCGATCAGCCCGGCGGACGTGTGCGCCGTCGTCAAGGCCGATGGGTACGGTCACGGGGCGGTCCCCTCGGCATACGCCGCCGTCGCCGGTGGGGCGACGTGGCTCGCCGTTGCGCTCGTGTCCGAGGGTGTCCAACTGCGCGAGGGCGGTATCGACCTTCCGATCCTGGTGCTGTCGGAACCGCTGAAGGAAGAGATCAACGCGGTGGTGGAGTGGTCGCTAACGCCGATCGTCTACCGGGGCAGCTTCGTCGACGCGGTAGCTGAGACGGCCGCCCGCGAGGATGCGACGCCGTATCCGGTGCATCTCAAGGTCGACACGGGTATGCATCGTGTTGGTGCAGATCCGGCGACGGCGATCGAACTTGCTCGCCGCATCGATGCCGATGATCGACTCGTCTTGGAGGGGATCGCGACCCACTTCCCGGTAGCCGAGGCCGATGCCGAGTTCACCGGGCGCCAGGTGGCTGCTCTCACCCGGTTCCGTGACCTTCTCTCTCGCGAGGGCATCGACGTCGACTACGCCCACGCTGCCAATACGGCGGGAGGTCTTGCACACCCTGCCGCCCGCTTCGACTTCGTGCGGGTCGGCCTCGGGATCTACGGTCTGCGTCCGTCTCCCGACATCGGCCGGGATCTCGATCTAACGCCGGCGATGCGCGTGGTCTCCGCGGTCACGTTCGTCCAACGGCTCCCCGCCGGGGCGCGCCCTTCGTACGGACGGGTCCGACCCCTTGAGAAGGCGTCCACCGTGGCCACCGTTCCGCTCGGCTACGCCGACGGCATTCCGCGTCGTCTGTCGGATCTCGGCGGCGAGGTTCTGATTCGGGGGAAGCGGTACCCGTACGCGGGAACCGTGACGATGGACCAGGTGGTCATCGACGTCGGTGACGATCCCGTCGAGACCGGCGACGAAGTGGTGTTCATCGGCCGACAGGGGGAAGAAGAGGTGACCGCAACCGAGTGGGCCGACCTGCTCTCCACGATCAACTACGAGGTGGTGTGTCAATTCGGTCCGCGGCTTCCGCGCCGCTACGTCAAGGGCGAGTCGTGAAGGCCCTTCCGACGATCACCGCCATCCCCGGCCTCGAGGTCGGCCACTACACCGACGAGGCCGGCGCAACGGGTGTGACCGTGCTGACGTTCCCCGAACCGAACGTTGGGGTTGTCGATGTTCGTGGCGGAGCGCCAGGAACCAGGGAGACCGATGCGCTCGGGCCGGCCATCAAACCCGTCACCGTGAATGCGTTGATGTTCGCGGGCGGATCGGCGTTTGGGCTTGCGGCTGCGGCCGGCGTCTCGGCCGAACTCGAACGCGAGGGACGCGGTGCGCCGACTCCCGCAGGCCCGGTTCCGATCGTCCCGGCCGCCATCGTGTTCGATCTGATGACCGGCAACCCTCCGGGACGCCCCGGACCGGACGAAGGGGCGGCAGCGTATCGCTCCCGGTCGTCGAGGCCTGTGCCGCTCGGGCGCATCGGGGCCGGAGCCGGCACCACGGTTGCCGCGTGGCGGGGCTTCGAGGCGATGCAGTTCGCCGGTGTCGGTTCGGCCTCGGTGATGGTCGGTGATGCGACGGTCGGCGCGCTGGTTGTGCTCAACGCCGCTGGTGACGTCTTCAGCCTCGAAGGAGAGTCCCTCACGGGAGGAGACCACGCCTCGATAACGCCGCCGGTTGGTCCGGCACCCGGCGACAACACGACGCTCGTATGTGTCGCCACGGACGCAGGGATTGAGGATCGAAACGAACTGCGGCGCATGGCGATCCGCTCGCACGATGCGATTGGCGCCTGCATCCGTCCAACCCATACTCGCTACGACGGCGACTCGGCGTTCGTGATTTCGTTTGGATCGGCGACAGCGGATATCGATGCCGTGCAGCAGGCGGCCTTCGTGGTCGTTGGGCGCGCCATCGAGTCGGCCGTACTCGAAGCGAGAACCGGTCCATGAAGACCGACGCGGTCGCGAGTCTTGGAGAACTCAGAGCCTCCACGCTCGATTGCACCGCCTGCCGGCTCGCGGACGGCAGAACGCAGGTCGTCTTTGGCGATGGCAATCCCGAGGCCGATGTCGTGTTCGTCGGAGAGGCCCCCGGCCAGCGCGAGGACGAGCAAGGTATCCCGTTCGTCGGGCCCTCGGGACAGCTCCTCGACCGACTCCTCGGCGAGATCGGCCTCGAGCGATCGGATGTCTACATCGCCAACGTCGTGAAGTGCCGTCCGCCGAAGAACCGCGACCCGCGTCCGGACGAAATCGACGCCTGCAAGGGCTACCTGAGGGAGCAGCTGACCCTCATCGACCCCAAAGTGGTCGTCACCCTCGGCAACTTCTCGTCGAAGCTGTTGCTCAACACCGAGGCCGGCATTACCCGACTGCGCGGAACCGCCTACGAGTGGTGGGGCCGCTACTTGGTGCCGACGTTCCATCCGGCGGCCGCCCTCCGAGGCTCGGCACAGGTCCTTGACCAGATGCGATACGACTTCGGGCTCATCCAGGACGCCATCGCCGGTAATCTCGGCGTCCACACCGACGAGACCGAGACCGACGCCGAGGCCACGCCGGCTGCAGATCCGGAGCAACTCGGACTCTTCGGCTCATAGGACGCGCATGATCACCACACGAACGGATTCCCCTGAAGAGACGTTGGCGCTCGGGCGTCGGCTGGCATCCATTCTCGGCCCCGGCGACGTGATTCTGCTCGGCGGACGTCTGGGAACCGGCAAGACCCTGCTCACCAGCGGCATCGCCGAAGGCCTCGGAGTACCCGACCAGGTCGCAAGCCCCACGTTTGTGATCGCCCGCATCTATCGCGACGGGTTCCTCCCGCTTGTGCATGCCGACGTATACCGACTCGGCTCGATTCTCGAGTTCGAAGACTTGGATCTCGAGGAGATCGCAGCGAGCGGTGTACTGGTCATCGAGTGGGGTGAGGCGATCGAAGATGCCGTCTCACCCGACCGGTTGGTCATCGAGATCGACATCGACGGCGAGAACGGGCGCGCGTTCCGGTTCATCCCTCACGGCTCCTGGACGAGTCGGGCACTCGAGGAGGTCGTGTGAGGATCCTCGCGATCGAGACAGCCACGCCGGCATCGTCGGTGGCGCTTGGCGACGGTGCTTCACTCGCCGCGATGAGCGTTCGTGTTGACCGGCGCGGGCACGTCGGGTTCCTGATGCCTGCCATCGACTTCTGTTTCCAGCAGTCCGGATGGGCACGCAGCGACATTGACGCCGTCGCCGTTGATGTCGGTCCCGGTCCGTTCACCGGGATCCGGGCGGGGATCGCCACTGCTCAGGCGTTTGCCGCAGGCGTCGGAGCCCCTCTCGTTGCTGTATCGTCGCTCACCGTCCAGGCGCTTCGGGCCGCAACCGGGCGTCGCCGCATTTGGTCGGTGGTCGACGTGCGCCGCCGGCAGGTCGCAGTCGCCCCGTACCGACCGCTTCCCGGCGGAGTCGCGCCGGATGGTGTGGCGGAGGTGCTCGGGTTCGAGGAGTTCCGGGCGGTTCTCGACACCGAGGAGGCGGACACGCTCGTGGTCGGGGACTGGCAGGCGCTACCCGAGACGATGTGGGGAGGCCTTCATAGGGTGCGCCGCGGTCGGCCCCGATATCCGTCGGCCGACGTGATGCTCGAAATCGCCGCCATCCGCGTTGCCCACGGCGAGTTCATGCCGGCAGAGGATGTGCGGCCCGCGTACATGCGTGAACCGGATGTCCAGATCAACTGGAAGATGTTCCGATCCGAGGGGCTGTGGCCGTGAGTATCCGAGCCATGTCGCGAAGTGACGTTCCGACGGTCGCCACCCTCGAGCGCGACATCTATCCACAGCCGTGGTCGGCGAGGGTGTTCTTCGATGAGCTTGGTCACGCCAATCGGTCGTATGTGGTGGCTGCCGAGAACGGGGACATTCTTGGGTACGGGGGGTTCATGCTGGTCGAAGCCGACGCCCATATCACCACCCTCGGTGTTGCCCCCGGTCAGCGCCGCAGAAAGCTCGGAACCCGGATCCTCCTCGCGCTCGTCGAACGCGCCATCGGGCGCGGCGCACGCCACCTGACACTCGAGGTCCGCGCCACGAACACCGACGCCCAGCAGTTGTATGAGCGCTTCGGGTTCGCTCCCGTCGGCAAACGCAAGGGGTACTACGCAGGTGAGGACGCGATCGTCATGTGGGCGCTCGATGTCGACGCCGAAGAATATGGGGCGAGGCTCGACGGCATACGGTCAGGCCTGGAAGAGGAGTCGACATGAGCAACCCACTCGTGCTCGGGATCGAGACGAGCTGCGACGAGACGGGCGTTGCGGTTCTGGAGGGCTTCGATGTTCGATCGTTCGTGCTCGCTTCGCAGACCGAGGAGCATGCACGATTCGGAGGCGTCGTCCCGGAAGTCGCAGCCAGGGCTCACGTCGAAGCAATTCGCCCCCTCGTGCACCAGGCGCTCGCGACCGCGGGAATCCACTCCGACCAACTCGATGCAATCGCCGCGACCCGGGGTCCGGGATTGATCGGCGCCCTGATGGTGGGCTTCGCATTCGGCAAATCGCTGGCGTGGACGCTCGAGAAGCCGTTCTACGGCATCGACCACATGGAGGGCCATCTCTACGCCCCCCGACTGGAGTTCCCGGAGTACGAACCGCCGGCCGTGGTGCTGCTCGCCTCCGGTGGACACAGCCAGATCGTCCACGTTCGATCGTGGGGGGACTACGAGACCCTCGGGACCACGATCGATGACGCCGCCGGTGAGGCGTTCGACAAGCTCGCACGCTTCGTCGGGCTGGGATACCCCGGGGGCCCTGCCATCGACGCGGCCGCGGAGGACGGCGATCCGAACGCGATCGACTTCCCGAGGGCGCTCCGGGATCGCCCGTTCGATTTCTCGTTCTCGGGCCTCAAGACCTCCGTCGTCACCTATCTGGAGAAGGCAAGAGACGACCAATCGCTTCCACCGCGTGAGGATGTAGCGGCGTCGATCCAGGAAGCGATCGTCGACGTGCTCGTCGAGAAGACCTTCAACGCCGTCGAGGAGACCGGCGTGACCTCGGTGGGCGGCGGCGGCGGCGTCCTGGCCAACCGCAGGCTTCGTACGAGGCTCCGCGAAGAGGCCGGGCGGCGAAGCATCGATCTGTTCATCCCTTCCATCCGGATGTGCACCGACAACGGCGCCATGATTGCCGCTGTGGCCGTTGATCGCCTTCGCAGCGGAGCACCACCCGACGATCTCGGCACCGACGTCGACTCGAGCATGCGGCTGGGTTCATGAACCGGGGGATTCGCCTCGGCCGCGTCGGTGGAGTCGAGATCGTTGCGGATGTGTCGCTACTCGTGGTTGCGGCGGCCGTCGTGTGGATTCTCTATGTCGATATCGGCGTTGTCTTTCCCGGATCCTCGACATCCGCGGCCACCATCATCGCCCTCCTGTCGGGGGCCGTCCTCATCGCATCCGTTCTTGCCCACGAAGGAAGCCACGCCGTTGTTGCCAGGCGCCGCGGCCTGCATGTTCGTCGGATCCAGCTTCTGGCGTTCGGCGGTTACACGCTCATCGACGGCAAGGCCGAACGACCCTCCGACGAGCTCGCCGTGGCCGCCGCCGGGCCGATTGTCTCGCTGCTGCTTGCCGGCATCGTCTGGCTGGTGGCCGGAGTCGCCTCCGGCGTGCCGGAGGCCCAGGACGCGATTCGCTTTCTCGCACTCGTGAACCTGTTCATTGCTGCGTTCAACCTGCTGCCCGGCTTCCCCATGGACGGAGGACGGGTGCTGCGGGCGCTGGTGTGGCAACTCAACGGGGATCGCACCCGTGCGACGGAGATCGCCGTCCAATCCGGCCGTGTCTTCGGGTGGCTCGTCATCGGAGGGGCGGCCCTTCTGGCGCTGGTGACGCTGAGCACATGGGCGCTACTTGGCGCCGTGCTCGGCCTGTACGTGCTGCGCAGCGCCGAGAGCGCGGGTCGTCGTGAGTTGCTGATATCGAAGGTCGATGGGTTGGTGGCAGGCGACGTGATGCGGGCGACCCCCGACCCGGTGCCGGGGGACATGTTCATCGGGCGGGTCATCGACCTCTATCAGATCGGCTCGCGACTCAGGTCGCTCCCCGTCGAGGTGGATGGGCGCATCCGGGGCGTCCTCGGCGAGACCGAGATCGACCGGCTCTCTCCGGCGCGACGGGTATCGAGTCGAGCGTCGACGGTCATGGCGAAGATCGGTCCCGGCGATGTTGTCGATGCGCGGATGCCGCTCGACGCACTGATGCATCGGCCGGCCGGGAAGGCCGGCCGGCTTGTGGTGGTGCGAGAAGGTCGGGTCGTGGGCGTCATCGAAGGAAGCGACCTCGGGCGGGTCATGGAGAACGCCTGACGCCCGGAGTCTGACCTGAACGGCCCGACCTGAGGAACCAGAGTCTGATCAACGCAGGTTTTCTGACACGATTCGAGAAAACCTGGCACTCGGGAATGAAGAGTGCCAAATTCGTGTTACCATTGGCACTCGCAGTAACCGACTGCCAAACCGAAGGAGGAGTCGGATGAATTTGAAGCCTCTCGGCGACCGGATCGTCGTGAAGCCACAGGATGAGGAAGAGTCTCGTACACCGAGCGGCCTCGTCATCCCGGATACCGCCAAGGAAAAGCCACAACTCGGCGAAGTACTCGCAGTGGGACCGGGGGAAATCAAGGACGGGGAGCGGATCCCCGTGGATGTCAGCGTCGGCGACGTCGTCTTCTACTCGAAGTACGGCGGCACCGAAGTCAAGGTCGACGGTGTGGACTATCTGATCCTGTCCTCTCGCGACGTGCTCGCCGTACTCGCCTAGGAGGGATACCCAATGGCAGCTAAAGAACTGAGATTCAACGAAGAGGCTCGTCGCAGCCTCCAGGCGGGCGTCGACAAGCTCGCCGACACCGTCAAGGTGACGCTCGGCCCGAAGGGCCGCAACGTCGTTCTCGAGAAGAAGTGGGGAGCCCCCACCATCACGAACGACGGTGTGACCATCGCCAAGGAGATCGAGCTCGACAACCCATTCGAGAACATGGGTGCGCAGCTCGCCAAGGAAGTCGCGAACAAGACCAACGACGTCGCTGGTGACGGCACCACGACGGCCACGGTGCTTGCTCAGGCCATGGTCCAGGACGGGCTTCGTCTCGTCGCCGCGGGTGCGAATCCGATGGAGATGAAGACCGGCATCGAGGAGGCCGTTGCGCGCGTCGTCGAGAGCATTGCCGCCGCCGCAACGCCCGTTTCGAGCGACGACAAGGGCGCCATTGCCTACGTCGCAGCGAACTCCGCCGCAGACAAGGTGATCGGTGAGCGCATCGCCGACGCCATGCACAAGGTCGGCAACGAGGGTGTCATCACCGTCGAGGACAGCCAAACGTTCGGTGTCGAGCTGGAGTTCACGGAGGGTATGCAGTTCGACAAGGGCTACATCTCCCCGTACTTCATCACGGATCCCGATCGTCAGGAAGCGGTTCTCGAGGACCCGTACGTCCTGATCGCGAATTCCAAGATCGGTTCGGTTCAGGACATGCTCCCGATCCTCGAAAAGGTCATGCAGTCCGGCAAGCCGTTGCTGATCATCGCCGAGGATGTCGAGGGCGAAGCGCTCGCGACACTCGTCGTGAACAAGATCCGCGGGACATTCGTTTCGGTAGCCGTCAAGGCTCCCGGGTTCGGTGAGCGTCGCAAGGCTCAGCTCCAGGACATCGCCGTGCTCACGGGCGGAACCGTAATCTCGGAAGAGGTCGGTCTCAAGCTCGACGGCGTCACGATGGATCTACTTGGTCAGGCCCGCAAGGTCGTCATCTCCAAGGACAACACGACGGTCGTCGAAGGTGCCGGCAGTCACGCCGACGTCCAGGCTCGCGTCAAGCAGATCCGCATGGAGATCGAGAACTCGGACTCCGACTGGGACCGCGAGAAGCTCTCCGAGCGTCTCGCGAAGCTCTCCGGCGGCGTGGCGATCATCAAGGTCGGCGCAGCGACCGAGGTCGAGCTCAACGAGAAGAAGCACCGTATCGAGGACGCCATCCAGGCGACCCGTGCCGCGGTTGAAGAGGGCATCGTCCCGGGTGGTGGCGTTGCGCTGCTCCGTTCCGGTGATGCCATCGACAAGCTCCGCGGTGGCACCGACGACGTGAAGGCCGGTCGCCAGATCGTCAAGCGTGCCCTCGAGGCGCCGCTCCGTCAGATCTCGGTGAACGCCGGGTACGAAGGCGGCGTTGTGGTGAACAAGGTCCTCAACGAGTGCACGGGCAATGAAGGCTTCAACGCCGCGACCGGTGAATACACCGACCTCATCAAGGCCGGCATCATCGACCCGGCGAAGGTAACCCGTTCGACGCTGCAGAACGCGGCTTCGATCGCTGCACTACTCGTCACCACCGAGGCGCTTGTCGCCGAGCGGAAGGAAGAAGCTCCCCCCGCGGGCGCCGGCCACGAGCACGGCGGCGGCATGGGTGGAATGGACTTCTAGGAACGCTACGAGACTCGAGGTGCGAGCTTCGAGTTCAAAGAGAAGGGCGGCCCACCGGGGCCGCCCTTCTCGCGACCTTGCCTCCTCCACGAAGTGGGGGAGGCGTGAGCACCCGGCAGGATGGCCCGAGCGAAGCGGTGGGGACCCCGGGAGTCCGCATCGCACGATGAGGTCCGCCTCGGCCGCGCCGGCTCGCAACTCCCAGCTCCGTCAGCGGCTTCTCATCACCCCGTCCGCGATCAGCTGCTTCTTGATCCGGGGCCACTCGTCTTCGAGGACGCTCCACGCCGAGTGGTCGATCCAGGTGTTGCCGACCTTGACCTCATCGCGCAGCATCCCGTCGTAGTTGAACTCGAGGCGTTTCGCGATGCGGTCCGAACGCTCGTTGCCTGCGGCGATGCGCAGGATGATCTTGTGGTATTCGAGTTCCTCGAACCCGACCTGCATCGCCCTCGCGGTGGCCTCGGTGCCGATTCCCTCGCCGGTGAGATCGGAGCGCACCCAGTAGCCGATTTCCCCGGTTCGATTCGGCGCTGAAGTTGGCCAAACCGACACATTGCCGACATGGAGGTCAGGCTCCTCGGGGTAGCGGATGGCGAAGTCGAATGCACGGCCATCGTTCCACGCCGAAGCCGACTCCCGAACGAAACGCTGCGACACCGAACGGTCGTAGCCGATGGCCCACGGAAGCCACGCGACGAGTTCCGGGAGCGACGCACGGATGGCGTCGTGCATCGGCGTCACGTCTCGACGACGGAACGGTCGAATGATCAACCGAGGTGTGTGCCTTGGGCGGCTGTCGATACGCGGCGCCATTGAGCGCAGCCTATCGACTTATGCTCTGGATATGGACCTATGGCAGCGGCTGACGGCACTTCCACCGGTGGCATCCCCACCAGATGCCCGCTATGCCGTGCTCGTTCCGATGTACACGGACCCGGACGGAACCGACCGGATCATCTTCACGCGTCGGCCAGAGCACATGCGAACCCATCCCGGCGATGTGGTCTTTCCCGGCGGTGGTCGCGAGAAGGGCGAGGATCCGGTCGCGACCGCGAAACGTGAAGCCTGGGAGGAGATCCGGCTTCCGCCCGAGAACGTTGTCGAGATTCTCGGCGGGTTGAGCCCGGTGACGACGCGTGATCGAACCCGGCTCATCGTCCCTGTGGTGGCCCGAATCGAACGCCCGGACGAGCTCGTTCCCGACCCTTCAGAGGTGCACAGCATCATTGAACCACCGCTCGACCACCTGCTCGACGAGGACCGGTGGACCACGCGCGAATGGTACCGCCACGAACTGTGGTTCTATGAGTTCGAAGAAGGAACGCTCTGGGGAGCGACAGCCTTCATGGTGCAGGAGCTCCTGAAGTACCTACGGTGAGCGATTCGCCGGTCCCCAGTCACAGAGAAGCACATACGAGATACGAGATGCCACACATGGAACCCGATACAGGGACGGACAAGGGATCGCCGGGCGAGGGCGGCGACTGGCGACTGGCGACTGGCGCCTCGTATCACATGTCCCCGGATGAGTTCCGTCGCCATGGGCATGAGGTGGTCGAGTGGGTTGCTGGATATCTCGAGACGGTCGCCGAGCGCCCGGTCATCTCGACGGTCGAGCCCGGATCGATCAGAGCCAAGCTCCCTGCAGCGGCGCCAGAACTGCCGGAGCCCTTCGACGCCGTGCTGCGGGATCTCGACGACATCGTGATGCCCGGCATCACGCATTGGCAGTCGCCCGGCTGGTTTGGCTACTTCCCGGCGAACACGTCTCCGCCGTCGATTCTCGGCGAATTGGTCTCTGCCGGTCTCGGTGTTCAAGGCATGCTGTGGGCGACGAGCCCCGCCGCGACCGAGGTCGAGGAGGTCATCGCCGATTGGCTGGTCGACCTTCTCGGCCTGCCCGAGGCGTGGAAGACCACCGGTCCGGGTGGTGGGGTGATCCAGATGAGCGCCTCGGACTCCACGCACACGGCGCTGGTCGTGGCCCGAGACCGTGCTCGCGGTGATGTCGGCCGGATGGTCGCATACGCGTCGGAACAAGCACACTCCTCCATCGAGAAGGGTGCCCGGGTTGCGGGCATTGGCCACACTCGATTCATCCCGGTCGACAAGGCCTTCGCGATGCGGTCGGAGGCGTTGGAGGCCGCAATCGAGGCCGATCTGGCCGCCGGTCTCATCCCGGTTGTGGTCGTGTCTGCCGTCGGGACGACCGGAACCACGGCGGTTGACCCGGTCCGAGCCATCGGCGAGATCGCCCGCTTCCATGGGCTCTGGCACCACGTCGATGCAGCGTACGCAGGCACTGCCATGATCTGCCCTGAGTTCCGCCATCACCAGGACGGTCTCGACCTGGTCGACTCATACACGTTCAATCCCCACAAGTGGATGTTCACCAACTTCGATTGTTCGCTGTTCTACGTGGCGGACCGCAAACCGCTCCTTGAGGCGCTGAGCATCTTGCCTCCCTACCTGCTGAACAAGGCAACGGAATCCGGACAGGTCATCGACTATCGCGACTGGCACGTCCCGTTGGGACGCCGCTTCCGATCCCTGAAGCTCTGGTTCGTCCTGCGCACGTACGGCGCCGAGGGGTTGCGACACCATGTCCGGGAGCATGTTGCGCTGGCATCGTGGCTCGCCGAGCGGGTCGAGCAGCACCCGCGCCTGGAACTTGTGGCGCCGACTCCGTTCGGGCTTGTGTCGTTCAGGCACGTCGATGGGGACATCGCTACCGACGCCCTCGCCGAGACGATCAATGCAGCCGGATGGGCATACCTCACCCCTTCGAAGCTCGACGGCGCGAGCTTCATCCGTGCTTCGATCGGACAGACGAATACCACCGCTGAGCATGTCGAACGGCTGTGGGGGGTGATTGACGCAGCCGCCGGTCGGAACTCTTCCGGTGCCGGCTGAGCGTGAGCGGGCCGATATCCAGGCGGTTGAGAAGCCGAAAAGGACCTGCCCACAGACGCCGTGATGTGCGCCTACTGTTCTTGCCATGATTGATGAGCCCGTCACACAGCCGGAAGGCGCGTCTCCCTCTGAGCTGATAGACGCAAGGATCAAGGAGCTGGACGACTGGCGGGGTGAGACGCTCTCTCGTCTGCGCACCCTGATCAAGCAGGCTGACGCCGAGGTGGTCGAGGAGTGGAAGTGGAGGGGCGTCCCCGTGTGGTACCACGACGGGATGATCTGCACCGGCGAGACGTACAAGAGCGTCGTGAAGATGACCTTCGCCAGGGGAGCATCGTTGAAGGACCCATCGGGCCTCTTCAACTCGAGCCTCGATGGCAAGGTCAGACGAGCCATCGATATTCACGAAGGCGACCCGATAGATGAGGAGGCGCTGAAGGCCCTCGTTCGCGACGCCATTGCCCTGAACGAGTTGTCGGCGCGTCGCTAGCCGCGAATCTGGACCGCGATGTGATGACGACGGGTCGGTCCGCCCGAGGAGGGCGAACTCGTGGCGCACGCAGAGGTGCAATACACTTCGCTTCATGGAACCGCTGATCACTCCTCAAGAATCCGGGCGACTCGATCTGGCATCGGATGATCCGCCGGAGTTGCTCATGGAGCGTGCCGGACTCGGTGTTGCACTCGTTGCCGTCGAGATGGGGTTGGGGTATGGGGATCGAGTCACGATCCTCGCCGGGCGAGGCAACAACGGTGGCGACGGCTACGTCGCAGCGAAATACCTTGCCCGCCGTGGCATCGATGTGACCATCCACCCTTTCGGGTATCCGCGGGGCGACGGGTCGCCGGCGAGGATGGCTGCGCTCGCCGCTGTTCGGAGTGGCGCCAGAATCGCCACGCCAGGCGAGCCGGATCGCTCTGATCTCATCATTGATGCCGTGTTCGGAGTCGGCTTCCGTGGAATCCTGCCTGACGCCGTTGTGCCGTGGACCCGGCTCGACACGCCGCTTCTTGCTGTCGACATCCCCTCCGGCCTCGACGCTGCTGCGGGGACCGTCGAAGGGGCGGCGTTCTACGCCGACGTCACCATCACCTTCCAGGCAGCCAAGACGGGTCACGTGCTCGGTGAGGGACCCGAGCGGAGCGGCGAGTTGGTTGTCTTCGACATCGGTCTTGGCAAACCGATCCCCGAGATGATGCTGTGCGAAGCCGTCGACGCGCCGACGCCGGTCAGGATGCGGCATGCCCACAAGTGGTCGGTCGGATCGGTTGCCGTCGTCGGAGGCTCCCCCGGAATCACGGGTGCTGCGATGCTGGCGGCACGGTCCGCCCTCGCGGCGGGGGCCGGAGCAGCGGCCGTCGTGTGCCCCGGCGCGCTTCAGGACGTCTATGCCGCAATGGATCCCGGGGTCATGAGCATCGGTATCGGGACCGGAAGCAAGTTCGAGGCCGCCGACGCTTCGACGGTGGTCGAGGCTGCGGCCCGCTATGACGTGCTCGCGATTGGACCGGGACTAGGTCCGGTGGACGAGGGATTCGTCGTCGGTCTCATCGAGCGATGGGACGGCCCCGTTGTCCTGGATGCTGATGGCCTCAACGCGATTCTCGACGTCGCCGTACTCCGGCGGGACGCCGACACGGTGATCACACCTCATACAGGGGAGTTCGCCCGCTTGACCGGGATGTCACCCGGCCATACTGAGGCGGCCCGACTCGCGGATCAAACGGGGGCAACCGTCCTCCTCAAGGGCAACCCGACTTTCATCACCGACGGCTCCGATACGTGGGTGGTCACCGCGGGGGGGCCTGAACTCGCAACGATCGGGACCGGCGATGTGCTCACGGGCATGGTTGCGGCGTATGTGGCCGGCGGTCTCCCAACCCCGGTGGCCGCCCGTTCCGCTGCGTTCCACCACGGCCAAGCCGCCTCCCGGCTGGACGAGCAACGAGTCGTGACCGCGACTGCCCTCGTGGACGCAATCGCAGCCCGGCGTTGAGACGCGAGCCGCACAAGCGGGCTCGCTTGCTGGTAGCTCGTGGCTACTCCTCGCCGTTGTCGGCCCCGTTCGCCCTGATCAACCCGATCACGATGCCGTCACAGACGGCGCGCCAGGAGGCGTCGATGATGTTCTGGTGGACGCCGATGGTGCCCCACGCTCCCTCCACATCGCTGTGCTCGCACAGCACCCGCACCCGAGCAGCCGTGCCATCGGATGAGTCGAGGTCCCGCACCCGGTAGTCCGTGAGGTGGATCCTCGCGACCTGGGGATAGCGGTCGGCGAGGGCGGCGCGTAGCGCCAGGTCGATAGCGCCGACCGGGCCTTCGCCTTCGCGCGTCGTAACGATTCGCTCGCCGTCGACGAAGACCTTGACCGTTGCTTCGGCCACGACCTCTCCGACGCGGTGCTCGACGAACACTCGGTACGACTCGAGTTCGAAGAACGGTTGAGTCCAACCCTGAGCTTCCCGTACGAGGAGCTCGAACGATCCGTCGGCGGCCTCGAAGTGGAAGCCCTGGTGTTCGAGTTCCTTGATGCGGTCGACGACGACCTGCGCCTCGCTCGATGAGAGAACCAAGCCGGTGTCTTGAGCCTTGGCGAGGATCGTCGATCGCCCGGCGAGTTCCGAGACGACCGTCCGCGTCGAGTTGCCGACCGAGGCCGCCGGCATGTGCTCGTAGGCGTCGGGTCTGCGGGCGAGAGCGGAGGTGTGAAGCCCGGCCTTGTGGGTGAACGCCGAGACGCCGACGTACGGGAGGTGGTCGTCGAGGGTCAGGTTGATGATCTCGGCGATGTGGTGGGACACGCGGGTGAGCTTCGACAGCCGGTCTTCGGGGATCGAGGTGTAGCCCATCTTGAGCGAGACGTTGGGGATTACGGAGCAGAGGTCGGCGTTGCCGGTCCGTTCGCCGTATCCGTTCACGCAACCCTGGATCTGCGTGATACCGGCGTTCGCTGCGGCGAGGCTGTTCGCGACGGCCGTGCCCGAATCGTTGTGGAAATGGCAGCCGAGTGCAGCTCCGGGGATCGCGGCAGCGACCTCCCGAACGACGCGGTCCACGTCGTGTGGAAGTGTGCCGCCGTTTGTGTCGCACAGCACGAGACGCTCGGCACCGCTGTCGTGAGCGGCTCTCAGGGTGGCAAGGGCGAACTCGGGGTTCGTTCGGTAGCCGTCGAAGAAGTGCTCGGCATCGAAGAAGACCCTGCGATCGACCGAACGAAGGTGCTCGACCGAATCACCGACCATCGCGATCGCCTCGGACAGCTCCGTGCGCAGGGCGTGTTCCACGTGATAGTCCCACGATTTGCCTACGAGACACACCACCTCGGTCTCCGCTGCGACGAGAGACGCCAGTTGGGCATCTTTGGCCGCCGACGCTCCGGCATGTCGGGTTGAGCCGAACGCCACGAGCGTTGCGGTGCCGAGATCCAGTTCGGTCCGGGCACGACGGAAGAACTCGTCATCCTTCGGATTCGCCCCCGGCCAGCCGCCCTCGACGTACGCGACCCCCAGTTCATCGAGGAGTCGACTGATCGCCAGCTTGTCGCCCGCAGTGAGAGAGATGCCCTCCTGTTGGGTGCCGTCTCGCAGTGTTGTGTCGTAGATCTCGAGGGATTTCATGGTGTCACTCCGAATAGAGAAAACCCCCCGCGGGGCGGAGGGTTACGGGCGCACACGGATTCGTGTGCGCCTAGATGATGATGATGATGGAGGTTGCCGGCCCGTTCATGAGGTAGCGAGTATGGCCGGTTGCGCTCTCCACGTCAACGCTCGGCCGCTCAGGCACCATGAACCAGGGCTGGATCCCTTCCGTGTCAAGGGTTCGTCGGGGTGGCGATGAGGTCCGGCGTCTTGCCGCAGAGGACGGCCGCCGGTATCGTTCGCCCATGCAATTCACGCGTTCGTGGCGGCGTCGGAAGGGATAGGGTTCCGCGCGCCAGGAAGGTACCGACGCCGGAGCCCCCGGGGCCCGGCGTTTCTTTGTGAGGAGGACTGGTGACAGAACAGGTGAAGAAGACGGTGTTCTCGGGGGTTCAGCCCTCGGGGGCGATGCACCTCGGCGGCTATCTCGGTGCATTCCGTAACTGGGTCTCGCTCCAGGATGACGATGCCTACGACGTGATCTACTGCGTCGTGGACCTCCACGCCATGACCGTCCCCTACGACCCGGTGGAGTTCCATCGCCTCCGTCTCGAAACCGCCAAAGTGCTTCTGGCCCTCGGGATCGACCCGGATCGGTCGCTGCTCTACATGCAGAGCCAGGTGCCGCAGCATGCCGAACTGGCGTGGATTCTCGGCACGCTGACCCCGACCGGTGTGTTGAACCGGATGACGCAGCACAAGGACAAGCTCGAAAAGGGCATGCCCGCCAACCTCGGCCTGTACTCGTATCCGGTGTTGATGGCAGCCGACATCCTGCTGTACGGGGCCGACCTCGTCCCGGTGGGCGAGGACCAGAAGCAGCATCTCGAGATGGCTCGCGATCTTGCCGAGCGGTTCAACAACCGTTTCGAAGAGGTCTTCCCGATTCCTGAGCCGTTGATCCCCGAGACCGCGGCCCGCGTCATGTCGCTGGTCGAGCCGACGGCCAAGATGTCGAGCAGCGACCCGAATTCGAAGAACCGGATCAACCTGGACGACTCGCCCGATGTGATTCGCAAGAAGGTCAAGTCGGCGGTCACCGACTCGGATCCGATGGTGCGGTACGACATCGAGGCGAAGCCCGGGATTTCGAACCTGCTCGAGATCATGGCTGCAACCACCGGACAGTCGATCGACGATCTCGCTTCGGAATACGCGAGCGGCGGGTACGGGCGGTTCAAGGAGGCGGTCGCCGAGGCGATCATCGCAGAACTCGCGCCGATCCGTGCTTCCCTCAAGAACCTCGACGATGCCGAAGTGGCGCGTCTCCTCCAGAAGGGCGCCCTCGACGCCCGCACAAGAGCCGAACGCCACCAGCAGAAGGTGCGCGACGCCGTGGGCCTGGGCCGCTTCTAGCTCGGCAGGGGAGACGCCTTCGCCTCTCCCGCGAACCGGCGGAGGCGCGAGCTTCCGGCCGCACGGCCGGAGCGCAGCTGAGGGGGCTGCGTTCGCTGTGACGACGTGGAGTCACGGTCGCCTTCCCACGCGCTCGGCGACCGGTGACTGGCTACCGGTGACTGGCTACCCTCAACTCGTGCTTGCATCACCACCTATCTGAAGGGCGTTTCTTCGTGGATATCGAGATTGGAATCGCGAAATCCGGTCGCCGGGCCTACGGGTTCGATGACATTGCCATCGTCCCGTCGAGGCGGACCCGGGATCCCGAGGACGTCGACCTGAGTTGGGAGATGGACGCGTTCACGTTCGGTCTACCGCTTCTTGCGGCCGGTATGGACTCGGCGGTCAGTCCGGCGACCGCGATCGAGATTTCTCGTCTCGGGGGTCTTGCGGTCCTCAACCTCGAAGGCCTTTGGACGAAGTACGAGGATCCGCAGGTGATCTACGAAGAGATCTCGCTGCTACCGGACGATGAGGCCACGCGGCGGATGCAGGAGATGTATGCAGCTCCGGTCGATCAAGACTTGATCACCCAGCGTGTACGGGAGATGAAGGACGCCGGGATCATCACGGCGGCCAGCCTGACTCCGCAGCATGTCAGCCGCCACATCGCCTTCGCCAAGAAGGGTGGCCTGGACATCCTTGTCGTCCAGGGGACGGTGGTCTCGGCCGAGCACGTGTCGTCGAGAGTGGAACCCCTCGACCTCTTCGCGTTCATCCGCGAGGTCGAGATGCCGGTCATCGTCGGCGGTGTGGCCTCGTACTCGGGGGCACTCCACCTGATGCGCACGGGCGCTGTGGCCGTACTCGTGGGAGTCGGGCCCGGCGCTGCATGTACGACCCGCGCCGTTCTCGGGATCGGTGTCCCGCAGGCGACCGCGATTGCGGACGCGGCCGGTGCAAGAACCAGGTATCTCGAAGAAACCGGCCGGTATGTGCACGTGATCGCCGATGGCGGCATGCGGACCGGCGGCGACATCGCCAAGGCCATTGCGGTCGGTGCCGACGCGGTGATGCTCGGATCCCCTTTCGCGGCAACGGTAGAGGCGCCCGGGAACGGCGTTCACTGGGGGATGGCGACGTTCCATCCGACGCTTCCCCGCGGATCGCGCGTCCGTGTCGGGACAATCGGGACCATCGAGGAGTTGCTGCTCGGACCGGCTCACGAGAACGATGGCAAGCGCAACCTGTTCGGCGCGCTGCGCACATCGATGGCCACGACGGGCTACGCCAACGTCAAGGAGTTCCAGAAGGCCGAGGTGATGGTCGCTCCGGCCCTGCAGACCGAAGGCAAGCAACTCCAGCGGGCGCAGGGCGTGGGGATGGGTTGACGTGGCAGGCGCAGCCATAGGACACGCCTCGGACGGCGACTTCGATCGGGTGCTGGTTGTCGACTTCGGAGCGCAGTACGCGCAACTGATCGCGCGGCGCGTCCGCGAGGCGCACGTCTTCTCGGAGATCGTCCCTCGGGACATCACTGCCGACGAAGTGGCAGCCCACGCGCCGGTCGGGATCATCCTATCGGGCGGTCCGGCTTCGGTCTACGAACCGGGTGCCTATGAGATCGATCGGGCCATCTTCGACCTCGGGATTCCGGTACTCGGCATTTGCTACGGGCACCAGGTCCTGGCCGACGGGCTCGGCGGAACGGTGGAACGCAATGACGTGGCCGAGTACGGGCCGGCAGATCTCACGGTGACGGGCGAGTCCACGCTCTTTGCCGGCCTTGCCGCCGAGCAGCCCGTGTGGATGAGCCACCGCGACGCCGTCACCGAGGCCCCGCCGGGCTTTGTCGTGACGGCTGCTACCGCCGAATCTCCCGTGGCGGCGATGGAGGACCGAGAGCGTCGTCTCTTCGGCGTGCAGTTCCATCCCGAGGTCGCCCACACGCCTCGAGGCCAAGAGATCCTGAAGCACTTCCTCTACGCCGCATGCCGCGCTCGACCGACCTGGACTCACGTCGGGATCATCGAACAGTCGGTCGCCGCGATCCGCGAGGAGGTCGGCGCCGGGACGGTGATTTGCGGGCTTTCCGGTGGCGTCGACTCCTCCGTCGCCGCCGCCCTCGTCCACAAGGCGATCGGCGACCAACTCGTTTGTGTGTTCGTTGACCACGGTCTGCTCCGCAAGGGAGAGGCCGAGCAGGTCGAGGAGACGTTCCGGCGGACGTTCAACATGAACCTCATTCATCTCAAGGTCGAGGACCGGTTCCTCGATGCCCTGGCGGGCATCACGGACCCCGAACAGAAGCGGAAGATCATCGGCGAGACGTTCATTCGCGTGTTTGAAGAGGTTGCGTCCGAGGTCGTCGACTCCGCGTACCTCGTGCAGGGGACCCTGTACCCCGATGTGATCGAGTCGGGGACCAAGGACGCGGCGAAGATCAAGAGCCACCACAACGTCGGCGGATTGCCGGAGGACATGGTGCTCTCGCTGATCGAGCCGCTTCGGGATCTGTTCAAGGACGAGGTTCGGGCGGTCGGTGAGGAGCTTGGGCTGCCCGAGGACATTGTCTGGCGGCAGCCGTTCCCGGGCCCCGGTCTCGCTGTACGGATCATCGGGGATGTGACGAAGGAGCGGCTGGACATTCTGCGAGATGCCGATGCGATCGTGCTCGAGGAGATCCACAAGGCTGGTCTCTATCGCGAGCTGTGGCAGACCTTCGGAGTGTTGCCGGCGATCCGTTCGGTCGGGGTTCAGGGCGACGGCCGAACCTACGCCTATCCGCTGATTCTTCGGGCCGTCACCTCAGATGATGCGATGACCGCGGATTGGGCGCGCCTTCCCTATGACGTGCTCGCGGCGATCTCGTCTCGCGTGATCAACGAGGTCCCCGGGATCAACCGTGTGGCCTACGACATCTCGTCGAAACCCCCCTCGACGATTGAGTGGGAGTAGCCCGCGACGGGGCATTTCCCTCTTCCGCGGACCATCGACACCCCAACGCTGCGAACCCAGGGTTCTCCGCTTTCTATTTGACGCCGTGGGCCCGCAGAATCGGGTTGGTCGAGACGCCGACCCATTCCGCGGGCTGTCGGCGCTCAATGCGAGGTGGAGAACCCTGGGTTCGTGGCGTAGTCCTCAAGGGATCTGCGCAGGCGGTCGATACCTGCTGCACAGCAATGCGCGCAGTTTGAGGTGCATCCGTGGCCTGGAGCAACGATCCAGAAATGCAGAAGATGTTCCTCGACGAGGTGACGGAGCGATCCGCACGCCTGGTCGAGGGTGCACAGGCGCTCCGGGGGGGAGCGGTCTCGCCGCAAGAGGCCGGCGACCTCCTCCGGGAGGGTCACACGATCAAGGGCACCGGGCGTGTCATGGGCTACGAGGATGTCGGGTCCGCCGGGTTGATGCTCGAGATGATCTGGAGATGGATCCAGCAGGGTGAAATCACGCCCTCCCCGATCTTCGGGCGCATACTCGAAGCGCTGAGCGCCGCGATTCCGTCCTCCCTCGACGATCCGGCTGAACTCGCCGAGGCGATGGCTGCCGTTCATGAGTTCTTCGAAGGGCAGGAACTACCGGAAGAACTACCCCCGGTTCCACAGGTCGACCCGGTCGCATTGTCCGGAGCCGAGCAGGACATCGCTCCGGATTTCGGGTCCGATGTAGTGCTCGTCGGCGAGGAGGCCGTGGACACGACCGAGGTCGTCGCTGACGCTCCCGAGTCCGTCGAATCGGCCGACGAGAGTTCCCCTGAGCAAACCCAATCTTTGACGATCGAACAGCAGGCGTTTGACGCGTCCGAACCATTCGTTGAGGAGCTCGGCAAGGTCGGTGCGGTCGAGGTGCCGGTGGACGAGCCGGCGTCTTCGGCCCACGATGCGTTCGCGCGGCTTGCGGGTGCTGGCGTCGAGCTTGGTGATGATGGCGTGGTTGAGGAGCCGGTGGACGAGCCGGCGTCTTCGGCCCACGATGCGTTCGCGCGGCTTGCGGGTGCTGGCGTCGACTCCGGAGAGGAAGCCGCGGTTGAGGAGCTGGTGGGGGAATCGGTGGTGTCGGCCCACGATGCGTTCGCGCGGCTTGCGGGTGCTGGGGTCGACTCCGGGGAGGAAGCCGCGGTCGAGGCGCTTGCGGACAAGCCGGTCGTACTCACATTCGTCGAGAACGAGTCGCCGCGGGAGGCGCACGCGGAGGCCGAGACTTCCGACGAGGAAGCCGCAGATGCAGCTCGTTCGGCTCAGCAGGCTTTCGCGGAGCTTCGCCGTTCGATGATGCAGGAAGGTGCCGCTGCCGAGATTGCTGCCGAACCGGCGGACCACGGTGATGATGCCGACACCGATGATCCCGGGGAGGTTGAGGAAGGATTCGAAGCCACGGGTGTCTCGGATGAGGCAGGGCCGTTGGTTGGGGTAGGGGCCGAAGTGGGGGCGGAGGAGGAAACGGAGATCGCAATGGATGATCTTCCGTTCACGATTGCCGCCAACGCACGAGCTACGGTCGATGAGCCGTTCAGCGATTCCGATGATGATCCCCGGGTCGTGGTTGACGAAGACTCCGCAGACGCCGGCGGCGACGAGCGCGAAGAAGCGCTCGGTGCACTGATCGAGTTCCCGGTATCCGACGATGAATCCGGCGTTCCGGAGGTATTCGACGATGAGCCCGCGAGCGACCTGGCCGGGACTGCGGTCGCGGCCAGCGATCCCGGCGTCGTTGCGCTGCCCTCGAATCGGAAGCCGGTCCCTCGTGACTCCTCCGGCGTTGACGACCTCGGCGGGCTCGTCAAGGCCGTCCAGACATGGGCCGCTGAGGAGGCGATCGCCGTCAACACCGGCCGCCTGTACGAACTCGTCAACCACATCGTCACGCTGCGCATGGATCTCGAGGCGGTGAAGGAACAACTGGCGGAGTTCGCCGAGGTTGCCGTCGCCGACCCATTCTTCTCCGACCGCGTCTCGGCTATCGCCCAGGGGATCGAACCGGTCTCTTCGGCATCGGAGCTGATCGAGACCAAGGCGCTCGCGCTCGCAGCAGCGCCGCTGCAAGACGTGACGAACACCCTGCCCCAGCTCGGCCGTTACCTGAGCCGCAAGACCGGCAAGGAGCTGACAGTCGAAATCGTGGGAGACGACATACTGGTCGACCGACAGGTCCTCGAGCGTCTTGGTGACGCCGTACGCCAACTCGTGGTCAACTCCGCTGTGCATGGCATCGAAGACATCGACACACGCCTCGGTGCAGGCAAGTCGGGAACCGGGCTGATTCGAATCGAAGCAAAGCAATCCGATGTCAACCTCGAGGTCTCCGTGGTGGACGATGGTCGCGGCATCGACTGGCGGGCCATCAGGGAGAAGGGCCTGTCACTCGGGCTCCTCGACCCTTCAGCCGAGCTTGCCCCGGACGCGCTCCGTTCGCTGCTGTATCAGAACGGCTTCACCACCCGTGACGTGGCGGACGACTTGGCCGGCGACGGGGATGGCCTGGCCGTCGTGCGCGAGGCAATGGAGTCGTTGAATGGGTCCCTTCGTGTTGAGAGCACTCCGAAGGTGGAAACCAGGATCTCGATGGTCGTTCCGGTCCACCAGGCGATGCAGAATGCCCTCCTGGTGAAGACCGGCGGCATCATGTGGGGCATCCCCGAGACCGGAGTCCTAGACGTCGTCGATATGAACCTGGCGACGATCGCCGTGGCCGACCACACGACCGTTCTCGAGCGGATCGACGGAGACGTCCCATTCGCGTCATTCGCCGATCTGATGGGCATTCGGTCGGATGCAGTGCCAGCGTCGATCGTGGTGGCGACAAGCGCGGCGGGTCCAGTCGCCCTTGGCGTAGAAGAGGTCATCGGGATCCGCCGCGTTGCAGCGAAGGAACTCGGTGCGGTGCTCGCCGACGCGCAGGCCGCCGAGGTAACCGGCGCTGCCCTCCTCGGGGGTGAGCAGGTCGTACTCCTCGTTGACCCGACTCGCCTTGCCGAGCGCCAACGCGAAGTCGCAATCGAAGCGCCCGCTTTCCCTGCGGCCAGGGTCCTCATTGTTGACGACTCCGTCGGCGTCCAGCAGGTCGTTTCCTCGGCCCTCGCGACGAGTGGGTTCAATACGTCTGTGGCCGCGAGCGTGGCCGATGCGCTTGGAGCGCTGCACTCGGGGTCGATCGATGCCGTGGTCGTCGACTTCTCCATGCCGCGGGCCGACGGTGTGGCACTCGCGCACATGGTCAGGCAGCGCCACGGTGACCTTCCCATCGTCATGCTGTCGGGTGTCGCCGAGGGTGAGGACGTCGATCGGGCCCGCGAGGCCGGCGTCGATGCGTTCTTCGACAAGGCCGACTTCCGTGAGGGCGGACTCGCCGAGAAGCTCCGCGAGTTGATCACGCTCCGCCGCGAGAAGGAACAGACGGCGTAGGGCTTCGGCAGGAGCCAGTCGTCAGCTTCCAGTCGCCAGAGCTCATCTGGGGCGCCTCGGGCTCCCAAAGCCCCCTCCGCTGCGCTCCAGCCGCCCGGCCGGATGCTTGCGCCTCCCCCACTTCGTGGGAGAAGCGACGAACACTCAGCTGTTCAGCGAGCCGAGCACGTGGCCCGCAACTCACGCCTACTTACTCGCATGTAGTTCGCGCACGGGGGACCGGTACACTCCGGGTTCCGATGCTCGAACCCTCCCTTCTCGACAGCCTCAACCCTTCGCAGCGGCATGCCGTTGCGGCGACCGACGGGCCCGTCCTCGTCGTTGCGGGCGCCGGGTCGGGCAAGACCCGGGTTCTGACGTACCGCATCGCCCATCTGATCCGCGATCTCGGTATCTCCCCGTATTCGATCCTCGCGATCACCTTCACGAACAAGGCCGCAGCCGAAATGAAGGAACGGGTCGCGAACCTTGTGGGACGGGTCTCCGACGGGATGTGGGTGTCGACGTTCCACAGTGCGTGCGTGCGGATTCTCCGGAGGGAGGCGCCGCGTCTCGGGTATCGGTCCTCGTTCTCCATCTACGACGACGCCGACTCGGTGCGCCTCGTCACGATGTGTATCCGCGATCTCGACATGGATCCGAAGAACTTCCCTCCGAAGGTGATTCGGGCTGCGATCTCGAACGCCAAGAACGACCTCATCGACTACGAGACCTACGGGTCGAGTGGCGAAGGGTTCTATCACGAGAAGGTTTCCGACGTCTACCGGCTCTATCAGCAGCGTCTCGTAGAAGCCTCGGCCGTCGATTTCGACGACATCCTCGGGCTGACCGTCGACATCTTCCGGGCATTTCCGGAGGTCCTTGCCCAGTACCAGCAACGGTTCCAGTACCTCCTGGTCGACGAATACCAGGACACCAACCACGCGCAGTACATGCTCGTGAAGCTCCTGGCCGGTGCTCACCGCAACGTGTTCGTCGTCGGAGATGCCGACCAGTCGGTGTACGCGTTCCGTGGCGCCGACATGCGCAACATTCTCGATTTCGAGAAGGACTACAGCGATGCCACCGTTGTGATGCTCGAGCAGAACTACCGGTCAACCCAGACGATTCTCGATGCGGCGAACGCCGTGATCAGCAACAACGAGGCCAGGAAACCGAAACGCCTGTGGACGGACGAGGGTGAGGGCGAACTCATCGCCGCCTTCGAGGCGAAAGACGAACAGGATGAGGCGGCGTTCATCGCCGACCAGATCCGGGAGCTCGAGGCCGACGGAATCGCACTCTCGGGCGTTGCGGTCTTCTACCGGACGAACGCTCAGAGTCGGGTGATCGAGGAGGTCTTCGTACGGTATGGGGTCCCGTACCAGGTGGTCGGCGGCCTGAAGTACTACGACCGCCGGGAAGTCAAGGACGCGATCGCGTATCTCCGGGGTGTTGTCAATCCCGACGATCAGGTGGCTCTCAAGCGCATCATCAACGTCCCGAAGCGCGCCATCGGCGACACCAGTGTCGCCCACGTCGACCGATTCGCCGAATCCGAGGGGATCGGGTTCTTCGAGGCCCTGCGTCGTGTGGAGGAGAATCCCCGGCTCACTCCCCGCGCCCAGCGTGCCATCGAGGAATTCGTTGCGCTGATGGACCACCTGGCCGAGCGAGCCGCCGACGGTCCGGCTGCCGCGATCGATGCCGTCCTCGACCAGACCGGGTATCTCGACATGATCCGATCCGACCGGTCGATCGAAGCGATGGGACGGGAGGAGAATCTCAGGGAGCTCGCCTCGGCCGTTGCCGAGTTCGAGGAGGTCGGGCCGGCGTCGATGGGTCCGGCCGAGTGGGCCGAACTCGACGCCATGGAGAAGCTTGGGTTGTTCCTCGAGGCGATCAGCCTCGTCGCCGACATCGATGCCTATGAAGAACGTGACCAGGTCACGCTCATGACCCTCCACAACGCCAAGGGTCTCGAATTCCCCGTGGTGTTCATCACCGGCATGGAGGATGGCGTGTTCCCCCACGTGCGGTCACTTGGCAACACGACGGAACTCGAGGAGGAGAGGCGTCTCTGCTACGTCGGGATAACCCGGGCGGAGCAACGGCTGTTTCTGACCAGGGCGTGGAGCCGCAATCTGTGGGGCCAGTCACAGTACAACGGTCCGAGCCGTTTCCTCGGCGAGATCCCAAGCCAGCTCATCACCGGCGTCAAGCGGTCGCGCCACTCGGACCGGGGGATCGCTGCCGAACCGCGGGCGTCGGTGGGCGAGGGCGAGATCAGCACCGGGGACCGGGTACGCCATTCCCACTGGGGACACGGTGTGGTGGTTGAAGTCGTCGGTCGAGGCGAAGCCGCCGAAGCCACGGTTGCCTTCGAGGGCATGGGGGAGAAGCGTCTCCTCCTGGCTTGGGCCCCGCTCGAGAAGGTGTGATTCCGCACGGTTCGGATCGGACCGTGGCTCGGTAGTGGCGCCCCCGGTGGACGGCTCGCCGACGAAATCTCTCGGGATTGTTGGGGGGCCGTTCTTCGATGAGCCGCCTACCATCAGAGGCGTGACCACTGATCTGCCGGTTCTCATCCAAGGCGGTATGGGAGTCGGCGTCTCCGACTGGCGCCTGGCGCGTAGCGTGTCTCAGGCCGGGCAAATGGGTGTTGTATCCGGAACCGGCCTCGATGCGCTCTACCTGCGTCGCCTCCAGGCGGGCGATCCCGGCGGCCACATGCGGCGTGCGATGGCGGCGTTCCCAATCGACGGAGTCGTCGACCGAATCCTCGACACGTACTTCATCGAAGGCGGGAAGAAGCCGGGCGACCGCTACAAGGCGAAGCCGATGCCTCGCGTTGATCCGTCCAAGAAGGCCCTCGAACTCATGGTGGTCGGCAACTTCGTCGAGGTCCACCTCGCCAAGGAGGGTCACGACGGCGTCGTGGGCATCAACTACCTCGAGAAGATCCAGACCCCTCACCTGGCATCGATCTACGGGGCAATGCTCGCAGGTGTCGACTACGTGTTGATGGGCGCCGGAATCCCGATGGCGATACCGGGGATTCTCGATCGATTGGCCGAGGGGCTGCCCGTCGAGTACCGACTGGACGTGAAGGGCGCGGAGCGCGGAGAGTTCTTCACCATGCACTTCGATCCCGCAAGTATTGGCGACGGCAGCCTGCCGCCGGCCCCGAGGCCGGCGTTTCTCGCGATCGTATCCTCGCATGTTCTCGGTACGGCGCTGGTGCGAAAGGCGAGCGGCCGGGTGGACGGTTTTGTCATCGAGGGTCCAACGGCCGGCGGGCACAACGCCCCACCACGAGGGAAGATGGAGCTGAACGAGATCGGCGAACCGATCTACGGGAGTCGCGACGTGCCCGATCTTGCCGTGTTCCGTGAACTTGGGCTCCCATTCTGGCTTGCCGGTGGGTATGCGGAACCCGAGCAGATCACTGCTGCCCTCGAACTCGGGGCCGCCGGTGTGCAGGTCGGCACGGCGTTTGCCTACTGCGAGGAGTCTGGCTTCAAGGCCGACACGAAGCGGGACGTGATCGAACTCAGCAGGGCCGGCAGGGCGAAGATCTACACCGACCCGGTGGCCTCACCAACCGGGTTCCCCTTCAAGGTCGTTGAGCTCGAGGACAGCATGTCCAATCCGGGCGTCTACGAGAAGCGCTCGCGGATCTGCGACTTGGGATATCTCCGCACGGCCTACCGGCGTGACGACGGCACGGTGGGGTGGCGGTGCCCGTCGGAGCCTGTGGACGACTACGTTCGCAAGGGCGGCGCTGAAGAAGACACGGTTGGTCGCAAGTGCCTGTGCAATGCCCTGATCGCCAACATCGGCTTCCCACAGATCCAGCGGAACGGTGAGGTCGAACGGGAATTGATCACCTCGGGCGACGACGTGGCCAACGTTGCGCGGTTCCTTCCCGAGGGTCGCGACACCTATACGGCGCTCGACGTCATCAACTACCTCCTTCCGCCGCAGTAGACCGGTTCACACGCCCGGAAACAGATCGCGTCGCAACCTCCAGAATCGACGCCCGCTACCCTTCACCGGGATGCCGCCACGGATCCTGATTGCCAAGCCCGGCCTCGACGGTCATGATCGGGGAGCCAAGGTCGTCGCGCGAGCCCTGCGCGACGCCGGCTGCGAAGTCATCTATACCGGCCTTCACCAGACGCCGGCGCAGATCGCTCAAGCAGCGGTCGACGAAGATGTGGACGGTGTCGGTCTCTCGACGCTCTCCGGCGCCCACATGACGCTGTTTCCGCGAGTGGTCGAAGCGCTGCGGGAGCGTGACGCTGGCGACATCATCGTCTTCGGCGGTGGAATCATCCCGGATGAAGACCTCCCGGCCCTCCGCGACGCCGGAATCGCTGCAGTCTTCACACCCGGGACGTCACTCGACGACATCCGGGCTTGGGTTGATGAGAACCTCTCAGATCGCTGAACCGAAACCGACGAACGGAGGACGATCCTCTTGAAGATCCACGAGTACCAGGCGAAAGCCCTGATGGCCGACCGCGGTATCGCGGTCCCGCTCGGCCGTGTCGCAACGACGGTCGACGAGGCGGTCGCGGTTGTCCGGCCGCTGATCGAGGAGAGCGGCAATCCCGTTGTCGTCGTGAAGTCACAGATTCACGCCGGTGGTCGGGGCAAGGGCCGATTCAAGGAACATCCTGACGTCGGCGGGGTGAACGTCGTGACCGCCGGGATCGAAGGAGGCATCGGAGCCGCCGAAGATCGCGTCCGAGAACTCGCGGGCCAGATGCTCGGCTCGACCCTCGTCACCGTCCAGACCGGGCCCGAGGGGAAGCAGGTCAATCGCCTCTACATCGAGCAAGGCATCGATATCGCGACCGAGTTGTATCTATCGGTGCTGCTCGACCGGGCCATATCGCGCAACATCGTGATGGCTTCGACCGAGGGCGGCACGGAGATCGAAGTCGTAGCCGAGGAGACGCCGGACAAGATCCTCAAGGAAGAGATCGATCCGGCGTTCGGGCTGCTTCCATTCCAGGCCAGAAGGATCGCGTACGCGCTTGGGTTTGAGGGGGACGCATTCAAGAACGGCGTGCGGTTCCTCGGCGCCCTGACGAAGGCGGCCGTTGAACTCGACACGGACCTTGTGGAGATCAACCCGCTGGTGGTCACGACGGCCGGAGCCGTCATGGCGCTCGACGGGAAGATGGCGTTCGAGGCGAACGCGCTCTACCGCCACCCCGAGGTCGCCGAATTCCGCGACGTGAGTGAGGAAGACGCAGCGGAGCTCGCGGCCAAGGAGTTCGACCTCTCGTTCATCAAGCTCGATGGCGACATTGGGTGCATGGTGAATGGCGCCGGTCTTGCGATGGCGACGATGGACATCATCAAGACCGTCGGCGGTGAGCCGGCCAACTTCCTCGACGTCGGAGGGGGCGCTGAGAAGGAGCAGATTGCCGCCGCATTCAAGATCATCACTCAGGATCCCAACGTGAAGGGGATCTTCGTGAACATCTTCGGCGGAATCATGCGGTGCGACATCATCGCTGAGGGCATCATCGCAGCGGTAGAAGAGGTCGGGCTCACCGTTCCGCTGGTTGTGCGGCTCGAGGGCACAAACGTGGAACTCGGCAAGCGGATGCTCGACGAGTCGGGCCTCGACCTGGTGAGCGCCACCGACATGAAAGACGGAGCGCAGAAGATCCTGGAGCTGACGAGATGAGCGTGCTGATCAGCAGGGACACGAAGGTTCTCGTTCAAGGGATGGGCAAGACCGGCCGGTTCCACACCGACAAGGCAATCGCCTATGGGACGAACATGGTCGGTGTGGTGCATCCAAGCCGCGCCGGGCAGACAGAAGTCTTCGAGGGCGACGTCGACCGTTCCGGGGTTCCCGGTCGGGGCACGATCTATCACGTGGAGTTGCCCATCTTCCGCACCGTGGCCGAGGCTGTCGAGGCGACCGGTGCGAACGCATCCGTGGTCTATGTTCCGCCGCCGTTCGCTGCCGACGCCATCATGGAGGCTGCGGACGCAGGCGTGCCACTGATTGTGTGCGTGACCGAGGGAATCCCCGTGGCCGATATGGTGAAGGCCAAGCGCTATCTGGAGGGCAAAGACGTTCGTCTCGTTGGGCCGAACTGTCCAGGTGTGATCACACCGCAGGAGTGCAAGATCGGGATCATGCCCGGCTACATACACACTCCCGGACGAATCGGCGTCGTCAGCCGTTCGGGAACGCTGACCTATGAGGCGGTCTACCAGCTTACGTTGAACGGACTCGGCCAGACGACCGCGATCGGGATCGGAGGCGATCCGGTGAACGGCACCAACTTCGTGGATGCTCTCAAGGCGTTCAACGAAGATCCCGCCACCGACGGCGTGCTGATGATCGGCGAGATCGGCGGGACGGCCGAAGAGGATGCCGCAGAGTGGATTACCGCGAACATGACGAAACCGGTCGCGGGCTTCATCGCCGGTACCACGGCCCCGCCAGGGAAGCGGATGGGTCATGCCGGAGCGATCATCTCCGGCGGCAAGGGCACCGCCGACGCCAAGATCGCAGCGCTCGAAGCCGCAGGCGTCGTGATGGCCCCAACCCCGACCGACATGGGCACCGCGATGCAGGAAGCCATGGAGAAGGCCAGTCCAGGCTGGTAGGCCGGCCGCCGGCCGCCAGCCCTATTCCCTCCCCTGAGGGGAAGGTGGCAGCGCCGGTAGGCGCTGACGGAAAGGGTCTCTCGCGTTCGCGAAGAGGTGGAGACCCCTCCGTCGCCTCTCCGCAGGCGCCACCTCCCCCTGAGGGGGAGGAAGGAGTCTGATCCGCTACTCGGCTACTTTGTCTTCGATGAAGACCATCGGGTTGCTTGGCGGGATGAGTTGGGAGTCTTCCGTCGAGTATGAGCGGATCATCAACACCGAGGTCCGCAGGCGGCTGGGCGGGACGCACTCGGCCGACCTCATCGTTCGGTCCTATGACTTCGCGGAGATCGAGGCGCTCCAGGAGTCGAGTGATTGGGAGGGCGCGGGGCGACGACTCGCCGGAGACGCCGTACGCCTCGAGGCATCTGGCGCCGATCTGATCGTCCTCGCCACCAACACCATGCACAAGGTCGCGCCGCAGATCGAGGCTGCGATCGACATCCCGCTCCTGCACATCGCGGATGCGACCGCTGAAGCGGTTCGGACCGGCGGCATCACCGCCGTGGCGCTCCTTGGAACCAGGTACACGATGGAGCAGGACTTCTACCGGGGGCGTCTCGAAGAGAACGGGCTCAGCGTCGTCATCCCCGATCCGGCCGACCGCGCCTTTGTACACGATGTGATCTTCGACGAACTCGTCCAGGGAAGGATCGTTGCAGCGTCTCGTCAGCGCTATCTCGAGATCATCGGTCGTCTCCACGCCGAAGGTGCCCAAGGTGTCGTCGCCGGGTGTACCGAGATCGAGCTGCTGGTCACCCCTGAGGACGTCGGCCTTCCGTACTTTCCGACGACGCGGATTCATGCAGTCGCTGCGGTCGACGCGGCTCTGGCGTGAACGACATCGTCGTACCCGTCCGTCCGGGCGGAAACCGCGGCACCTAAGATGCCGCATCGATGAACCGTCTCCCGATCACCCGTGCACTGCTTACCGTCTCGGACAAGACCGGCCTCATCGAGTTCGCCCGGCGCCTTCATGGAGCGGGCGTCGAACTGGTCTCCTCCGGAGGTACTGCGGCAGCCCTTTCGGACGCCGGTATCCCGGCGACAGCGGTCGCCGCCGTCACCGACGCCCCGGAGATGCTCGGCGGCCGAGTCAAGACGTTGCACCCGTCCATCCACGGTGGCATCCTTGCCGACCTTGGCGACGAGTCCCATCGGGCCGATCTGGCCGAGCGCGGCATTGACACGTTCGGTCTCGTGGTCGTGAACCTCTACCCCTTCGAATCGACCGTTGCTTCCGGGGCACCCGAAGTCGACGTGATCGAGAACATCGATATCGGGGGGCCGACCCTGATCCGGTCCGCAGCGAAGAACCACGCCTGGGTAGCCACCGTCGTGTCTCCGGCACGGTACGACGAGGTCGCAGAAGCGATCGAACAAGGCGGTACCACCCCGGAGATGCGGGAGGACCTCGCCCGAGAAGCATTCTTCCGGACGGCTCAGTACGACGCGGCGATCGTCAACTGGTTCGAACGGGACCATTCCGAGCGACTCGCTCTCGCGCTCTCGAAGGTGTCGGACGCGCGCTACGGCGAGAACCCACATCAGCCGGCCGCTCTGTATTCCGCGGGTCGATCCACAGGTTGGTGGGCTGGCGCTGAGCGGATCCAGGGCAAGGAGATGTCGTTCAACAACTACGTCGATGCCGACTCGGCATGGCGACTGGCGAACGACCTCCCAACCGGATCGGTGGCGATCCTCAAGCACATGAACGCCTGCGGGGTGGCCGCCGGCGAATCCATGCACGAAGCCTTCCGGAATGCCTGGGCGTGCGACCCGCTCTCCGCATTCGGAGGTGTTGTCGGCCTCAACGGCCCGCTTGATGAGGACACCGCAACCGAGATCGCCCAGTACTTCGTCGAGGTGGTGATCGCCCCCTCGATCACCCCGGAAGCGAGAGCACTTCTCGCCGGTAAGAAGAATCTCCGGGTCCTGATCGCCCCTCCACCATCACCTCACGACCTCCACATGCGGAGCATCGACGATGGTTTCCTCGTTCAGAAGCGCGACACAGTCGAAGCGGACAGCGACTCATGGGAGCCCAAGACTCGGGAACCGACCGAGGGCGAGACCCGCGACCTTCGGATCGCGTGGGTGGTCGCCGCCCACACCAAGTCGAACGCCGTCGTTGTGGTCAAGGATGGGAGCCGCCGTTGGTGTGGGCGCAGGCGACCAGAGTCGAGTCGGGGCGGCTGAGCGCGCTCTCGCGAAGGCGGGAGACCGCTCGATCGGCTCGGTCGCTGCCAGCGACGGGTTCTTCCCCTTCCGTGATGGCCTCGATCTGCTGGCGGAAGCGGGTGTGACGGCGGTCGTGGAACCGGGAGGCTCGATCCGCGACGACGAGGTGATCGAAGCTGCCCGCGAGCGCGACATGGCCATCATGTTCACGCACAGGAGGCATTTCCGACATTGAGCGCACGCATTCTCTCCGGGAGCACGGTTGCGGCAGCAGTCCAAGCTGTAGTGACGGACCGCGTGGCGGCCCTCAACCAACGTGGTCGGACCGTCGGCCTCGCCACCGTCTTGGTCGGAGACGATCCCGGATCACAGATATACGTCAGGAGCAAACACCGGGCCGCGGAAGCGGCCGGAATCGTGTCGATCGACCGGCGGCTGCCGGCGACGGCTTCGCAACCCGATGTCGAGGCCGTAATCGCTGAACTCAATGCCGACGACTCGGTGAGCGGAATGATCGTGCAACTCCCGTTGCCGGGCAACCTCGACGGCGGCGCGGCCGTGGAGGCGGTGGACCCCGCAAAGGACGCAGACGGCCTGCATCCGTTCAACCTCGGCCGGCTGATCCTGTCAAGGCCTGCCCCGCTCCCGGCGACGCCGTCTGGCATCATGCGCATGCTCGACTACTACGGGATCGAGACTGCAGGCAGGATGGCGGTCATCGTGGGCCGGTCCTTCCTGGTCGGTCGGCCTCTGGCGCTGCTCCTCGGTGCGAAGGGTGTTGACGCCACCGTCATCCAGGCCCACTCGCGGACACCGGACCTGGCCGGCGTGTGCCGCGAGGCCGATATCCTCGTGACTGCCGCGGGGCGTCCGAACATGTTCGACGCGGACTACGTGAAGCCGGGGGCGACGGTGATCGACGTTGGGATCAATCGGACCGACGACGGTCTCGTCGGGGATGTCGATTTTGACGCCGTTGTGGACGTCGCTGGAGCGATCACACCGGTACCCGGAGGCGTTGGTCCGATGACGATCGCCAGCCTCATGGTGAATACGGTGGCGCTGGCCGAAGCGAAGGACGATTGAGACGAGGCGGGCCTCCCGCCGATGAAAGGTGTAACACATGGGTTCAACGATCACGATGACCGACACAGGTCTCAACGTCCCGAACTATCCGATCGTCCCGTTCATCGAAGGCGACGGGATAGGGCCGGACATCTGGGCGGCGGCGGTCCGGGTGCTCGACGCTGCTGTCGAGAAGGCGTACGACGGAGAGCGCTCGATCGAATGGAAGGAAGTCCTCGCAGGCCAGAAGGCCTTTGACGCAACCGGCGAGTGGCTGCCGGACGAAACCGTTGAAGCATTCCGTGAATACCTCGTCGGGATCAAGGGCCCACTCACCACGCCCGTCGGTGGGGGCATCCGTAGCCTCAATGTCGCGCTGCGTCAGATCCTCGACCTCTATGTCTGCCTGCGGCCGGTTCGTTGGTACGAAGGCGTGCCGTCGCCGGTCAAGCAGCCCTCCCTCATCGATATGGTGATCTTCCGTGAGAACACCGAGGACGTCTATGCCGGCAAGGAACTCGAGGCCGGGACCGAAGATGTCGACAAGCTTCTCGCCTTTCTGCTCGAAACGTATGGCTGGGACATTCGCCCCGACAGCGGCATCGGCATCAAGCCCGTGTCGGAGACCGGAACGAAGCGCCTCGTGCGTGCGGCGATCCAATATGCCGTCGAGAACAACCGCTCCACCGTCACGCTGGTGCACAAGGGCAACATCATGAAGTTCACGGAGGGCGCGTTCCGCACGTGGGGATATGAGGTTGTCCGCGACGAGTTCGGCGACGTGGCCGTCGGCTGGGACGACTGCGGGGGCGAGCCCGGCGACAAGATCCTGGTGAAGGACGTCATCGCAGACGCATTCCTCCAGCAGATCCTCACCCGTCCCGGCGAGTACGACGTCATCGCGACGATGAACCTCAACGGCGACTACATCTCTGATGCGCTTGCCGCCCAGGTGGGCGGAATCGGGATCGCTCCAGGCGGAAACATCAACTACGAGAACGGGTATGCCGTGTTCGAGGCCACACACGGGACGGCACCGAAGTACGCGGGCCTCGACAAGGTGAACCCGGGATCGATCATTCTCTCCGGCGAGTTGATGCTTCGCTACATGGGTTGGGGCGAGGCTGCCGACTTGATCGTCAAGGGCATGGAAGCGGCGATCGCCGAGAAGATCGTCACGTACGACTTCGCCCGTCTCATGGACGGTGCAACTGAAGTCAAGACCAGCGAATTCGGCACCGCCATCATCGACCGCATGTAGCAGACCCGTCCCCCCGGCCGAAGGACGGGGGGACGCGGACGAGCGCCAGCGACGATGTGGGCGGCTTCCGGTTTCCCGCAGATTGACTCAGCGCCTCCGGTGAACGGCGCTGGAGCGAACTAGCCTTGCGTCAAACCGCTCACAGGGAGGACCACGATGAGCAAGGTCACGGTTGTTGGGGCTGGCAAGTACGGGTCGACGACGGTGCAGCGTCTCGCGGAAGCCGACATCGTCGATGATGTCGTCATGATCGACATCGTCGAGGATCTGCCGCAGGGCCTTGCGCTCGACATGAACCAGTCCCGGCCGGTGGTCGGCTACCGAACCATCGTCACGGGCACCAACGACTACACCGATACAGCGGGAAGCGATGTCGTGGTAATCACCGCCGGCCTTCCGAGGAAGCCCGGGATGAGCCGGATGGACCTTCTCGGTGTCAATGCCAAGATCGTCAAGAACGTGACCGAGCAGGTCGTCGCCCACTCTCCCGATTGCGTGATCGTTGTGGTCACGAACCCGCTCGATCAAATGACCACGCTGGCCGCACAGGTCTCCGGGTTCCCGAAGAACCGAGTGATCGGTCAGGCCGGCATGCTCGACTCGGCACGGCTCGCACACTTCATCTCCGAACGCACCGGCGCGGACATCCTCAGTGTCAAGGCTGTGACCCTGGGCAGCCATGGGGAGACCATGGTCCCGGTCCCGTCATTGTGTGAAGTCGCCGGGAAGCCGCTCGGTGAGGCACTCGATGATGCGTCCATCGAAGAACTCGTGGAGCGCACCCGTAAGGGTGGTGCTGAGGTTGTAGCGCTGCTCAAGACCGGCTCCGCCTACTACGCCCCGTCGGCGGCCGCTGCTGCGATGGTGGAGGCGATCGTCACCGACAGCGGCGCCGAGATGCCGGTGTGTGCGTGGGTAACCGGGCAGTACGGGATCAATGATGTGTACCTCGGAGTCCTGGCCAAACTCGGCGCCGGTGGCGTCACCGAGGTTCATGAAGCGCCTCTCACAGCGACCGAGGTCGAGGGCCTCCGCGAAGCGGCCGTGGCCGTCAAGGCCAAGGTCGCCGAGATGGACGAGATCGACTACTGAGGTTTCCGTAGGCCACACGTATGAGATCGGCCCGGGCTCACCCCGGGCCGATCTTCGTTCAGACGATGGCCCGGACCGCGCAGCAGTCGAGTGCCGGAAACATAGGCAGGACAAGGCTTCTGAAGGCTCAGTTCAGGAACACGGCCGGCAGCAGGCCGAGCACCGCGACCATGAAGACTGAGAACGTGATCGAAACGACGGCCGGTCCGAAGGCAAGGCAATGACCGTCCCGCAATCATTCGAGCCCGACGGTGGCCGCCGAGTTCTCGACTTCGACCGATCGCTTTCGCGCGACCACGAGGTCGAGGAGCATGAGGGCAATACCGATTACGGAGTAGGGCCGTCCCTGGTTCACCGCAGAACCGCGGAGCCGCCGCGGTTCGACGAGGAATCAATCGGCCGGCTTCGTCCGTGCCACCTCGCTCGCAACCGAGACCATGACGATCAGCCGTCCGATGACGATGGCGTGCTTGGCTCAATTCCAATTTCAAGAGCGCCTTCTCGTCGGCGACGCGCGGACCATTGCAGCGGGTGGCCGGAGTCCTTGCCCTGCACGAGTTCTTGCCCACGCGCAAGAGCACCGGTAGGGTTACGCCGCTGTGATTTACCTCAGCATCTTCGACCATCTAGGGAGGTCTCTATGAACAAGGGTGAGCTCATCGACGCTGTCGCTCGCAACACAGGCGAGTCGAAGGCAACCGCCGCCAAGGTCATCGACGAAGCACTCGACGTCATCGTGTCCGGCGTCGTGACCCAGGGCAAGGTCCAGATCACTGGATTCGGAACGTTCGAGGCTCGTGACCGCAAGGCACGTACGGCTCGGAACCCGCAGACGGGTGCGGAAGTCAAGGTCGCGGCAACCCGCGTACCTGCGTTCAAGGCGGGCAAGGCGTTCAAGGATCAGGTCAAGCCCGGCTGATCCCGACAACGACGAATAGCCAAGAGGGAGGGGCGCCGTAAGGCGCCCCTCCCTCGCGTCGCAGCAGGTGATCGCGCCGGACCTCGTCTCCTGAGTACAAACTCCCAGGGCCCCCTCGTGGGAGAGGCGAATATGACGCGAAGGCGGGGCACCCTTTGGCGCCCCGCCTTCTCCCTGAAATGGGGGTGTTCTAGTAGTCGAGGTCGAGGGTGCTCGAGACCCGGGCGAATTCGTTGATGAGGCCCTGGTACATCATGACCTTCGCCATGTTCCCACCGACCTTGATCTTGCCGGTCATGAACGCCATTTGCACGTTCAGTTCACCCTTTGCGATCGCCGCAGCGGTTTCGTAGTCGCTCGACACGGAGGCGTCGGCGTCCTCGAGGGTCCCGAGGGCGAGCACGGCGGCTCCGTCGCCCACCGTCAGGTAGTAGTCGATCTCCCCGTCGGGCGCGTCGGTCACGGAGAACTGGAGGCCAAGGCCGACGTTCGTCATCGCCGTCGCGAAACCGGCATCGTCGTTCAGGGCCGCCGTGCCGGCTGCCATATGGCCTTCGCTGAGAAACTTCGCCACGTGTGGTCCTTTCGTCGTGGGCTACCGATGATAGCGCCAGATTTTGAGCGTTCGATCAAAAGTCGCTGCTAGGCCTGCTGTCCCTGCTTCCGTAGGTTCTTCCACTGGGCGGCGACGTAGTCGCGGTTCATCCAGGCGATCACGTCGATCGAGATGCTCTTCGGGCACGCCGTTTCGCACTCGCCGTAGTTCCTGCAGGATCCGAAGTACGACTCCATGGTCTCGACCATGGCGGTTGTGCGTAGATACCGCTCGGGTTGGCCCTGCGGGAGCAGGTTCAAGTGGGCGATCTTCGCCGCGGTGAAGAGGTTCGCTGCGCTGTTGGGGCAGGCGGCGACGCACGCCGCGCACCCGATGCAGGCCGCAGCATCCATCGCGGACTCCGCCGCAGGCTTCGGGACCGGGAGGGTATTGGCATCCTGCGCGGCCCCGATATTGACGCTGATGTACCCACCGGCCTGGATGATCTCGTCGAACGGGCTTCGATCAACGACCAGGTCCTTCAAGACCGGGAATGCCAGAGCACGCCACGGCTCGACGGTGATGGTGTCTCCGTCGTTGAACTTGCGCATGTGGAGTTGGCAGGTCGCCGTGCCGCTCTGCGGACCGTGGGGATGGCCGTTGATCATCACACCACACGTGCCGCAGATTCCCTCGCGGCAATCGCTGTCGAACGCGATCGGCTCGACGCCCTGATCGTTGAGGCGCTCGTTCAACTCGTCGAGCATCTCGAAGAACGACGCGTCCGGGCTGACCTCCTTGGCCTCGTAGGTCTTGAAGGACCCTTCGGTCCCGGGCCCGGCCTGCCGCCACACATGGAGAGTGAGGTTCATCACTTGTAGCTCCTTTGCGTCAGGGCGACGTAGTCGAACTCCAGCGGCTCCATATGCCGGACCGGCGGAGAATCCGCTCCGGTCCACTGCCAGGCCGAGACGAACGCGAAGTTCTCGTCATCGCGGCGCGCCTCGCCATCGTCGGTCTGGTGCTCGAGGCGGAAGTGCCCACCGCACGACTCTTCACGGTCCAGCGCGTCGCGAACCATCAGCTCTGCGAGTTCGAGGAAATCGGCGACCCGACCGGCGCGTTCGAGCGATTGATTCATCGACTCGTCGCCTCCGAGGACCTTCACGTCACTCCAGAACTCCTCGCGGAGTGCAGGAATCTGCTGGAGGGCCCTCTCGAGGCCTTGGCGGTCGCGAGACATGCCGCACTCCTCGATCATGATCTTGCCGAGACGCCGGTGGAAGTAGTCGACCGAGTGGGTTCCGTCGATCGACAAGAACGTCTCGAGGCGGGCCTTCACCGCCTGCTCTGCATCCACAAACGCCTCGTCGTCGGTTGCGACCGGGGGGACGTTCAGCCAATTGGCCAGGTACCCCGAGATCGTGGCCGGCAGGACGAAGTAGCCGTCGGCGACACCCTGCATGAGTGCCGAGGCACCGAGGCGGTTCGCTCCGTGGTCGGAGAAGTTTGCCTCTCCCGTTGCGAACAGTCCGGGAATCGTCGTCTCGAGGTTGTAGTCGACCCACAGGCCGCCCATTGTGTAGTGCGGAGCCGGATAGATCCGCATCGGCACCGCGTACGGGTTCTCGTCGGTGATGCGCTCATACATCTCGAACAGGTTGCCGTACCGGTCCTCGATGGTCTGTCGCCCAAGGCGGCTGATGGCGTCGGCGAAGTCGAGATACACGCCGTTCTTCAGCGGTCCGACGCCGCGTTCCTGGTCGATCATGCGCATTGCCGCACGCGACGCCACGTCGCGCGGGACGAGGTTCCCGAACGCCGGGTACTGCCGTTCGAGGTAGTAGTCGCGATCCTCCTCGGGGATCTCGTTCGGGGGACGGCTGTCATCAGCGGACCTCGGAACCCAGATGCGGCCGTCGTTGCGTAGCGACTCGGACATGAGGGTGAGCTTCGACTGGTGTTCGTCGCTCGCCGGAATGCACGTCGGGTGAATCTGCGTGAACGACGGGTTGGCGAAGAACGCACCCTTCCGATAGGCCCGCCAGGCCGCCGTGCCGTTGCAGTTCATTGCGTTGGTCGAAAGGAAGTACACGTTCGAGTAGCCGCCGGTTGCCAGCACCACGGCATGGGCCGAATGGCTCTCGATCTCGCCGGTGACGAGATCGCGGGTCACGATGCCGACGGCCCTACCGTCCTTCGTCACGAGCTCGAGCATCTCGGTGCGGGTGAACAGTTCGACGTTGCCGAGGCCCACCTGGCGGGCGAGCGCCTGATACGCCGTCAACAACAGCTGTTGCCCGGTCTGGCCCCGAGCGTAGAACGTTCGGGAGACCTGCGCCCCGCCGAACGAGCGATTGTCGAGCAATCCGCCGTATTCACGGGCGTAGGGGGCACCCTGGGCGACGGTCTGGTCGATGATCGCGTTCGACACCTCGGCGAGTCGGTAGACGTTCGCCTCGCGAGACCGGTAGTCGCCGCCCTTCACAGTGTCGTAGAACAGGCGGAACACGCTGTCGTTGTCGTTCGGATAGTTCTTCGCCGCGTTGATGCCACCCTGGGCGGCGATCGAGTGGGCCCGTCGTGACGAGTCGTTGTAGGTGAACGCCTTGACGTTGTAGCCGAGTTCGCCCAGCGCCGCCGCAGCGCCCGCTCCGGCAAGACCGGTGCCGACGACGATGAGGTCGTACTTGCGGCGGTTGGCGGGGTTGACGAGCTTCACATCGAACTTGCGGAGCGTCCATTTGTCCTGGATCGGGCCTTCGGGCACCTTTGCGTCGAGGATGGTCCGGTTGATGTCAGTGGTCATGTTCAAGCCCTCCCTCAACCCGAAACCTGGAGAATGCCAAGCTGGACGGCGATCGGAATCGCCGAATTCCCGATGAGGATGGCGATGGCGAGGGCCGCCGCCAGCCACCGTCGCCAAATGTCATAGCGCGGATTCGCGAGGCCGAGGCTCTGGAACAGGCTCCACGCACCGTGGTAGATGTGGAGCGCGAGGAAGCACATCGTGATGATGTAGAACAGTGCGACCGGCCAGCGCTCGAAGCTGTAGACGACGTTGTTGTAGACGTCGCCGGCCACGTAGTCGGGGTTTGTGCTGCCGATAGTCAGGTCGGCGAGGTGGTAGATGACGAACAGGGCGATGAGCACGCCACCCCACAGCATGGTTCGGCTGGCGTAGTTGGCGGCTGCGTACTCCCGCTTCTTCTCGTAGCGGATGCCGCCGCGGGCTTTGCGATTCCTGAGCGCCAGGACCGTGGCCGACCAGATATGGATGATCGCCATGGCCGAGAGCCCGATGCGGAACAGCCAGAGCACGCCTTCCTTCGGGAAGATGGGGTACAGGAGGGTCCGGAGCGACTCGGCGTAGTGGTCGAGATCCTCAGGGCCGATGAAGATCTTCAGGTTGCCGATCATGTGGACGAGGATGTAGCCGAGCAGCCCGATTCCGGTCAGGGCCATCATCCACTTCATTCCGACGTCGGAGGTGAAGAATGGCCCGAGCCACGCCTGCCATCCGGATCGTCGGTTGACTTCGAGTCGGCGGGTCTTCGTGGTCACGTTGAATCCCTCCCTAGTGGCTCCAGGAGGGATTATCGCGGGGAATCGTGTGCGTGTCGAAACGGACGCGATCCTTGTGCGACAAGGCGCGCGTCAAGATCTGAGGTTGACAAGCGCGCGCGGGGTTGGGAGAATCCCAAGGTTGTAATTACAAAAACCACGGGAGCTCCATGTTCGGCGAATTTATCGAAGCCCTCCAGGCGGATGGCTTCGACATGTCTTGGCAGGATTTCGCGAACTGCCGCGGAGCTGATCCTGATCTGTTCTTCCCCGAACGCGGCGCGTCCACGCGCACCGCGAAAGGGATCTGCCGCGAATGCACCGTGCGCAACGAGTGCCTCGAGTTCGCGATCGTCTCGAGCGAGAAGTTCGGAATCTGGGGCCAGATGTCCGAGCGCGAGCGCCGCAAGATCCGCAAGGAACGGCAGATCGCGATCACCCGCCGCCGGGCGGTATAGCGATCTCGCGCGCGCAGCCTGCCTCCTGCGTCCTTCGCATGGCCTCATCTTCACCATACGAGCGCCCAGAAGGCCCCTGCGTCGTCGCTGGTGCTCCTCCGCGTCCCCCGGCTTTCGACCGGGGGGACAGTCCACCTGGCGGGATGGGGTCCGGTAGAATCCGATGGTGTCGCCCACATAAGGAGCCAGGTTGAGTCCGGCCGCCACCGCCATCGTTGCCATCGTCGTCGGTATGGTCCTGATCGGGATCGTCTGGGCGATCGTCTCGTTGATGCGAAGCGCCACATCTGGAACGTTCCTGACGTCCGAACCTGTCCCCGCGGCGCCGGATCGTCTTCGCCCAAAGTTGGTCGGCTTCCATGTCCACGATGAAACGGCGAAGGTCTACTACAGCGTTCCGCTCCCCGATGGCGAGGTGGGCGCGCACCTGTGCGATGTGCTGTGCCACGACGCGTCGCTTGTCTTGCACGAGAAGCGCTCCCACGGCCTTCCGATCGACCACGTCGTTCGGGCGGAGGTGTTCGGGCAGCGGGACGGTCAACCGGTCGAGGTCGCGGTACTGAATCTCGAGGCGCCTGGCGTGATCCCGGAGATCGTCGCGCCTGAGCTCGTTCCCCACGCCTCGGCTTCCGGGTACGACCCGCTCGCCTCGCTCGGTGAGCGAGAGCTCGAGATTCAGCCGGGGGTTGCTGCACGCGTGCCGACCGGGGAGCTCCCGTCGTTCACCGAAGAGATCACCTATGGCAGGACGGTCGAGGCGGCCCTGCGCGCCGCGGGGATCGACCCCTACGACGTGGATCTCCTCACGCTCTCACGCTCGCTGCTCCAGATCGGGGGCTATCAGATCTCCGCCGGACCGGACGCGCCGGGAACCACCTATCTCGCGCAGAAGGCCGGTTCGGTAGCGCTGGTCGTCGTCCACGAGCATCAGGAGGGGGAGCACCCCGAACTCTCCGAGCAGGCCGTCAACTCCTTCGTGATCGCGGTCGCCCAGACCAATCCGCAGCGGGCTTTGCTGATCACGGACAAGTTCAGCCCCTACATCATCTACGAGAAGGAGCGCAGCGACCCGCGGTGTAGGTTCATCACCCGGGAGCGGCTGCAGCCGTTCGTTGACAGCTTCTCACTGCAGTAGGGCTGCTGCGCCGGGGGACATGGGCCGGTTCGGGATCATCCGTCGCAGGAGGGCGAGAAGCCTCCTACACTGAACTTTCGAAAGGAGACTCGTGCTCAAAAATCTTGGTGGACCAGAACTGTTGATCATCCTCTTGGTGGTCGTGCTGTTGTTCGGCGCCGCGAAGCTCCCCAGTCTTGCCCGGTCGATCGGTGCATCAGCGAAAGAGTTCAAGAAGGGCGTCGAAGAAGGCGTTCCCGACGAGGACGCTCCAGCCGACTCCGACGCGACCTGAACCCCGGCGGCGTATTCGGGAACTCCATCGGTCTGAACGGCGTTTCTTCCCTAGTTGTGGGGAAGCATGACTAACGATTTCACTCCGACCTGGGAAGACGTTGCGCAACGCTATGGGCGCAAGATCTACAACTTCGCCTATCGCCTCACCGGCAACCCGGACGACGCCGCCGACCTCGTGCAAGAGGTGCTGCTTCGCGTACGCAAGGGCCTCGACTCCTACCAGCCCGGCTCCTTCGAAGGCTGGCTCTGGCGCATCACCCGCAACGCCTTCCTCGACGGGATTCGGCGCAAGCAGCGCCGCCCCGAGTCTGCGCTGCCCGAAGGCGATCACTACGCTCTCGGCTCGAGCCCTTCGCCCGACGAGGTCCTCGCCTCGGTCCGCCTCTCCGACGATGTCCAGTCGTCGCTTCTCAAGCTTCCCTACGAGTATCGGGAGGCCGTTGTGTTGTGTGATGTGGTCGGCCTCACCTATGACGAGATCGCAGAGGCCACCGACGTGCCGGTCGGTACGGTGCGAAGCCGGATCCATCGGGGCCGCAAACAACTCCGGGAACTGCTGACATGGCCCGTCTAGTCCCCGATTCAGACGCTCGCGGAGAGCTGTTCTCCGCCTACCTCGACGGACAGCTGACTCCCGACGAGCTCGGGATCGTCAGCGAACTGCTCGACGGTGATGTTGAGGCAATTCAGGAGTTCCGTTCGCTGCAGAGCACCCGCGTTGCCCTCCGTCTGCTGCCCGAGTTCGAGGTTCCGGCGCACCTTCTACCGGATGGGCACTTGGGTGACCGCCTCTCGGCCTACCTCGACGGCGAACTCGTCACGCTCGAGCACCGGCGCGTGACCCGGCACATCGTCGAGTGCTCGGATTGTCGATACGAACTCCAGGATCTCGACCGGGCGCGGATCGCCGTGCGGTCGCTCCCCGGGGTGGAGACGACCATGACCGGCGAGATTCCTGTGACACCTGTACCTCGGGCCGGATCTCGCCGGAGACAGGTCGTTGCCGGCGGCATCGGGGCGGCCGCCGCGGCCGCGCTTCTCGTCGGGTTGGTTGTTGGTGGTGGTGACCGACCGACCTTCTCCCTCGACGACCTCGGTACCCGGCACGTTGCACGGGCCTCCGCGGAACCCGGGTTCGCCGTCCTCCCCGCGAGCATGGAAGTGGCGCTCCCGTGATCATCAGACGCCTGTTCCTCGTCGGAGGGCTCACAGCGGTCTTTGTGGTCGCCGGCGTTGGTTCCGCTCTGGCAGACGATCTCTCCGACTATCTCGAGGACGCCGCCGACGCCATCTACTCGGGACAGCGGCTGATCGGGACGTCGTGGGACGGAATCGAGAGCGTCGGTATGGTCCAAATCCAGCATCACGGCGGCCTGACCAGCGTCGGGACGGAGTCCGGTCTCACGATGGTGGGCGACGGTCGCATGCACCTCGGCGGACCGGACGAGGCCGCCATCGCGTTCGTTCTCGAGGCACGGCCAGACTTCGGCGATCGCTACACCGTGACGGAAGGCGAGGCCACCCGCCACCTCGGTCGCCCGGCTCGCATCCTCGAAGTGATGGAGGACGGCTTCGTCCGGATCCGTGTGGTGGTCGACGACTCCACGTCGGCGCCGGTCGCGACCGAGGTATACGACGCCGACGGTGGGCTGTTCCGGTACTCATCCATGGTGGATTTCACCGTGTCGGTTGACCCGGTCATGGCACAGATCGACGAGCGCGAGTACCGGATGATGCTTCCGCTCGACGAAGCTGAACTACCTGCCGTCCTCGCCGGATACCGACTGACCGACGCGTACGCCGGTCCTCAGGATGGCCGGCAGGCGTTCTACACCGACGGGCTGTTCACGTTCTCCGTCTTCACAACGAGCGGCCGGGCGGATTGGAGCGCCATCGCCGAGGACGAGCAACCGTACACCACCGGGGATCACGACTACTTGCGGGTCGTCACGCCGACGAGCGTATGGGTCTTGTGGAATGCCCCGTCAACGTCTGTCGCCCTCGTCGGCGACCTACCGCCCGATCACCTGGACGAGGTGCTTGCCGAACTGCCGCATCCTGGGACGGACAACTGGCTCAGACGCATGTGGCGGCGTGTCTTCGGCTAGCAACCGGCGAGCCATGGAGCGCGCGAGAACCTATACGCGGTCGTCTTTGGCCTCGTCGTAGTAGTCGAGCTGGTCGAGAGGGAGTACCAGCGACGTCAGGAAGTTCATCACGTGCGCCGTGATGCGCTTCAGGAAGCGGAAGTAGAGCGCACGGGCGACGGCGTCCGATGCGGGACCGGTCGACTGGGCAGCCGCCTTCACGTGGGCGTCGTACTCGTCGAGGAACCCATCGGCTTTGGCGATCAGCTCGCGGGCGCGGTTCTCATCCCGGTCCTTGAATGTCTGTGCCGCGTCGCTCAGCAATGTCGACACGCGGTTGCGATAGTCGGCCAGGAGATCACGGTCTGGAGCGTTCTCGAAGTCTGCTCCGTACTTGACCAGGTCGTAGAAGTTCTTCGCGTAGTCGCCGATCCGCTCGGCGTCCTTCACGGTGCTCATATAGGCGAGCACGAGCGGGAGGTCCACGGTGTCGCTGACCGAGGCATGGATCATCAGATCCCGGCGAACGTCCTTCTGCGCGGTATTGATGACGCGATCCGTCGTCTTGAGTTCCTGCTTCGTCTCTTTCGATTTCCCGCCACCGAAGAGGGCGTCCATGGCGGTGTCGTAGACGTCGCGTCCGTCCAGCACCATCCGCACGAGCGTCGCCTCGACCACGTCGATCGTCGACTCGCCTCCCTTGAAGAACTGAAAAACCATGTGGACCTCCTACGAGACGACGATAACCAATATGGGCAGGGCAATGAATACACCTACAACGTAGGCGACCGCAACCCACTTGCGGTCGACCGCGGTGCGCGCCAGCAACCCGGCGAGTTGGATCGGGATGACCCGGATCTTGGGGATCGGGTAGAGGATGAGAATGCCGAGCACGTTGAACAAGAGGTGGACGAGAGCGATTGTGAGTCCGTCGACCGTTCCGGCGGCGAATGCGGCAAGGAGGGCGGTAATCGTCGTTCCGACGTTTGCGCCGAGGGTGATCGGATAGGCGTTCTGCACGAGCAGGAGTCCGGACGCGACCAGTGGAATCAGGATCGAGGTCGTGATGCTCGACGATTGCACCGCCATCGTGATGACGACGCCGACGGACATCCCGATCAGTCCGCTCTTCGCGAGCGCGGCGTTGAGAGACCGTTCGATCCGTGCGGCGATGAGGATCTTCATGTTCTTCGTGATGTACGTGAGCGTGAAGAAGATCATCGCCAGGCCGACGATCAGGAGGAGGGCGCCGAGGGCCCGCTCGTTCTTCGTGATGAGTTCGAGTAGTGACTCGATGAGGCCGGCACCCCATTTGACCGCACCCTTGATCGGGCTATCGAACTTGCCACCGCCGACCTCGCCTGCGAAGGCATTTGCGATGGCGGCTGCCGGTTTCGACAGGATGCCGAAGGCCAGTTCCAGCGGGAGGATGATGACAACCGCGAGCACGTTGAAGAAGTCGTGCATTGTGGCCGCGGTGAGGGCGAGGCGGAACTCATCCGATCGCCTCGCGTGACCGAGAGAGACGAGGGTGTTCGTGATGGTGGTGCCGATGTTGGCGCCCATGATCATCGGCACCGCCGTTTCCAGCGGAAGACTGCCGGCGGCAACGAGTGCAACAATCGTCGACGTCGTTACCGAAGACGACTGCACGAGGACGGTGGCGAGAATGCCTACGGCCAAGGCTGCGAGCGGGTTGGTGATCCCGTCGAAGAGGCTCTCGTTCGCCCCGCCGCTGACCTTGCTGATGCCGCCCTCGAGGAGGTTGACACCGACGAGGAAGAGATAGAGCAGGCCGATGACGAGGATCGTCCGTGCCCATCCCGGGATCGTGGGCCGCGCAGGTGAGCCCGACTCGAGGAGGTTCGTGGGCTCGGTGTCGGAATCCAATGTCGTCCGGTCGTCAGGCAGACGAACACAGACGAGTTGAACCGGCGATCAGATCAACGAACGCCCCGTGCACGCTGCGGGTGAATTGCGGACGACATCCTATCTCGTTGTCTCGATGTCTTCCCCATCGGGGAAGACCGACGTCACGATGTAGGTGACGTTCTGGGCGATATTGACACCGTGGTCGGCGATTCGCTCGAGGAAGCGCCCGACGTGCGTCAACTCCACGGCAGAGTCGAGGCCGATCTCGGTGCTGTGAGCGTGCACCGTTCCGAAGAAGCGAGTCGTTGTGGTGTCGACAATGTCGTCTGCGGCTTCAGCGTTCTCGCCGATCTCGGGGTCGAAGGTCGCCAACGCCTCGACGGCCTGGGCGAACATCTTGCAGGATTCGTCGACTAGTCGGGTGAGAAGGCTGTGGATCGAGGGTATTTGTGGGAAGCCGTTGTGCGCTTCGACGCGGTTCACGATGTTGACCGCCAGGTCACCAGAGCGCTCCGCTTCGTAGAGGATCCGTGTCGTGGCAATGAGGAATCTCAGATCTACCGCCACCGGTTGCTGACGAGCGAGGATGAGGAAGGCGAGATCCTCGAGCCTCGCGTAGAGCTCGTTGATCGGCTTGTCCGCTGCTCGAACCTCATCGACGAGATCGAGGCGATTGTCGACGACGACGGCGCCGGCCTTTCGAGTGTTTTCCAGAACAAGCGAGGTCATCTCGACGAGCCCGCTTCGGATCTCATCTAGCTGCTCTTCGTAGCGGAGGCGAATATCGCCGTGGTAAGGACTGCTGTGGTCAGCCCCGTTTGTGTCCATAGGCATCATCCAAACCGTCCTGTGATGTAGTCCTCGGTCGCTTTTTCCCTGGGAGTGGTGAATAGCTCATCGGTCGGGGTGAACTCGACCAGGTGGCCTGTTCGCTGGCCCTTCGTATCCAGGGCCACGTTGAAGAAGGCAGTCTTGTCTGATACCCGAGCAGCCTGCTGCATATTGTGGGTGACAATGATGATCGAGTAGTTGCTCTTGAGGTCGATCATCAACTCCTCGATGCGCAGTGTCGCAATTGGATCAAGCGCCGAGCAGGGCTCATCCATCAGAATGACATCCGGCTGTGTTGCGATGGCTCGGGCAATACACAGGCGCTGTTGTTGGCCGCCCGAGAGGGAGAGGCCGCTGTCCTTGAGCTTGTCCTTGACCTCGTCCCACAATGCCGCCTGCCGAAGGGTGTCCTCTACCAGATCGCCCATGTCGGCTTTCGATCCCTTGAAGCCATTGATCTTGGCGCCCCACGCGATGTTGTCGAAGATGGATTTCGGGAAGGGGTTCGGCTTCTGGAACACCATGCCGATGTGGCGCCGAATCTCCACCGGATCGATTCCCGATTCGTAGATGTTGGAGCCGTGATATCTCACCTCGCCGGTGGTGTGGGCGGTTGCAATCAGGTCGTTCATCCGATTGAGTGAGCGCAATACCGTCGACTTGCCGCAACCGGATGGGCCGATCAAGGCACTGATGTCGTTCGTGGCGAAGTTCAACGAGACATCGGCTACGGCCTTGAAATCGCCGTAGAACACGTTCATATCGATGGTCTCCAAGACCCCGGGGGCCTCGACCTCTTGCTCGTGCGCTGGCTCGTGGTGCGGAATCTCGTCCGGCGAAGGGAAGTCGGCGACGAGGTCGGTATGGTTCTCGTCGCGCCACGCTGTGTCGACGCCGGCGGATTCGGGCGTTTCGTTTGTCACAGCATTCTCCTGGAGTATCGGTTGCGGAGTATCACGGCGCCGGAGTTGAGAATCAAGAGTAGGACCAGGAGCGCGAGGCTGGCAGCTGCGGCGAGGTGACGCCACTCCTCCTGCGGCAGGGCGGTCCATTGGAAGATCTGGATCGGCAGTGCGGTGAACTGCGAGAAGGGACCAGACGGGCTGGTCGTGATGAATCCGGCAGCGCCGACAAGGATGAGCGGAGCGGTTTCACCGATCGCTCGGGCGACGGCGAGGATGGTTCCCGTCAGGATTCCCGGCAGGGCGATGGGGAGTACGTGACTGCGCACCGTTTGCCACGTGGTGGCGCCGAGGCCCAACCCGGCTTGCCTCAACGAGTTGGGGACCGCCCGGATTGCTTCTTGCGCGCTGATGATGACGACCGGGAGCGTGAGCACGCCGAGCGTGAGGCCTGCCGACAGCACGGTCCGCCCATTCGCGGTGTCTACACCGAAGATCGCTCCAGAGGTGATCGGTTCGAAGAGTCGGACGAAGATGGCGAGGCCGAGCATGCCGTAGATGATGGAAGGAACGCCGGCCAGGTTGTTGATATTGGTCTGGATGAAGTCGTTGATGCGATTCGGCTTCGCAAACTCCTCGAGATAGATCGCGGCACCCACACCGACGGGGACGGCGAAGAGGATGGTGATGACGACGAGCCAGAGCGAACCGAGGATCGCAGTGCTGATTCCGGCAGTCTCGGGAGTCGCGCTGGCCGGGCTGGTCACGAACGTCCAGCTGAGCCACGCCCGCCACTGGTACCGAACCTGATCGTAGGTGTAGTCGCCGTATCGATCGGGGTTCTCAGCGAACGACGTCTGCACAGCATCTTCGAACTCCGACGGGTTGAACATCGACTGCCAGAGGGTGGCTGTGGCGACGATGTCGGGTTCGACGATTCGTTCCTGCACCAAGAGGAGCACGTTGGACTGATCGCGCGAGCCGCCGGAACAGCCGGTTGGCGGCTCCGATGAGGCACAGACTTCGTCCCACTTCGCTTGAGATTCGAAAACCAGCCGGTCTTCGTAGAACCGCTGGTCGCGTTCCAAGCGGCGGCCGACATTGTTCGAGACACCTGATTGCAGCACGGTGACGAGTTCGTCCTTCGAGAGATCACCTAGGGCAACCGCTGCCGGGTCGTAGCCCACCGAAGCCACAATCTCTTCGGGTTCCACCTGATTGACCTGGGCAACGAGCCCGAACGAGTCATTGATGATGGTGAGCAGCAGGGTGATGAGAGCGACAACCGCGACGACGAGGGCAAGCATCAGCGCTGCCTGAGCGAAGAGGGCGCGGCGCGTGCGCTTCTGGAGCAATTTCTCATACTTCTCCGCAGTCGGAAAGTATTCCCGTCCGCTGCGAACATCCAGGTCGGTGCTCATTCGTACTCCTGCCGGAAGCGCTTCACGATTCGGCGGCTCAGCGAGTTGAGGCCGAGCGTCATGAAGAAGAGCGTCAACCCGATGGCGAAGATCGAGTTGTAGTCGATGGTGTTGTAGCTGATGTCGCCGCTGGCAGTGATAGCGATGTAGCCGGTCATTGTCTGGGCGCCTTGGAACGGGTTGAGGATGTAGCCAAAGAGCGAATCCGAACCGATGTCGAAGTTGCGGGGCGAGGCGCCCGCAGCAAGGGTTACAACCATCGTCTCGCCGATTGCTCGTGACATGGCAATCACAACGCCTGCGGCGATTCCCGAGAGGGCGGCAGGCAAGACGATCCGCAGGGATACTTCGAGTTTCGATGCGCCGAGGCCATACGCCGCCTGCCGCAGCGAATTCGGAACCGCCGACATGGCATCCTCGGAGAGGGAGCTGACGAGCGGAATGATCAAGATCCCGACGACGATGCCGGCAGAAAGCACGTTGAAGAAGCCAACGACGCTTGACCCGAATATCGAGCGAAGCACCGGCGTCATGAAGGTGATGGCGAAGAATCCGAAGACGACGGTCGGAATGCCGACGAGGATCTCGAGCACCGGTTTGAAGAAACCGCGCACCCGTTGGCTGGCGTATTCGGAGAGGTAGACGGCCGCAGAGAGACCGATGGGGACGGCGACGATGAGGGCGATGATGGTGATCAGCAACGTACCGAGGATCAGGGGCCAGATGCCGAACGTACCGGCCTGAGGTTGCCATACGGTGCCGGTGATGAAGCCCCAGAACGAGACCGCCGGGTCGCGGAAGAAGAGGAGTGACTCGGTCCCGAGTTCATAGAGGATGCCGACGGTGATGGCGATCGATAGTGCTCCGGCCGCAAACAAGAGCCCAACGATCACCGACTCACCGGGTCGGCGCCGTTTCTTGAGCCGTGACGTACTGTCCTTGTTCTGTGGTGTGTTGGCAGTCATGTCGCCTTCGATTTCGGCGTCGAGTGTCTTCCGGCTCCGTGCGATGGCTCCCGGTCGGCTGAGACCGACCGGGAGCCATTCATCGTAGATTCATGCGGTGACCGGGGTCGAACCGCGTGGAATGCCTGCTACCAGCCTGCTGCTGCCTTGATGGCGTCGGCAGCCTGCTGCAGGGCCGCGTCCGGTGCCGGGAAGTAGCCGACCTCTCCGATAAGGTCGTTCACGTTGTTCAGGTAGTAGGCCATGAAGTCGGCCACCTGTGGCTTGGCCACAATGACGGATTCGTCGGTGTACATGTACAACGGACGGGAGATCGGGTACGAGTTGTCGTTGACCGTGTCGATGGTGGGTGCCACCGGGCCCTCACCAGCGTCGACGGCGACGACTTCGAGGGTGTCGGAGTTCTCCTGGTAGTAGGCGTATCCGAAGTAGCCAATTGCGCAGGTTGAGCTCAGGTCGCCCTCGGTGCATCCATCGTCCCCCACACCACGCACGGTGAGGTTGTCGTCTTCACCGACGATCTCGACGACACCGGATTCGAGGATCGGCGACGGATCGGCCTCGCCGAAGACCACCTCATTGAAGTAGTCGAACGTACCCGAGTCAGCTCCAGGCGAGAACGCTTGGATCGGGTGGGCAGGGAAGGCGGGGTTGATCGTGTCCCACGTGGCGCCGGCCGGGGCCGAGAACACAGCGGCGAGCTCCTCAATCGTCAGCTCCTGGGCAAAGTAGTTGCCCGTGCCGAGTACCAGCGAGAGTGCATCCGTGCCAACACGAACCTCGATTGGGAATCGAGCCGGATCGAGGTCGCCGCAGGCAGCGATCTCTTCATCCTTGATGGCGCGGCTGGCGTTCGAGATGTCGGAGGCTCCCTCCACACAGAACCGCTCGAAACCGCCCCCGGAGCCGATCGAATCGATCGCGTACTCCGGACCGCCCTCGTCCTGCCACTGGTCGAGGATCGCGACCGACAGCGGGAAGACCGTTGACGAGCCGGCGATGGCGATATCGCCCGCCGGAATATCGAGCGGGTCGATGATGGGGAGGCCCCATTGTGATGTGTCTCCACCACTCGAGGCGGCGGTCGTCGTGGTCTCGTCGGTGCCTGCGGCGGTGGTCGTGGTCTCGTCGCTGTCGGTGCTACACGCCGCAGCGACGAGCGCAAACGCGACGAGCGCAACGATCAGGAACATGGTTCGTTTCATTGATCGTTCTCCTTCTGTGCCAATGAGCTGACGACGACGTGCGTTGAACAGCTGCTTCGATCATCGGACGACAGGCTATGGAGGCCCTTTGAAGGTCAGGCGGCCCCGAAGTGAACTGAACGTGATTTCCCAAGCCAACCCCATGAACCGCGCGTCCGCGGGAGTTCGGATTGGTTCCCGGGGCCGTATAGTCACGCGCCGTGAGCCCCCTTCTTGTGATCCTTGCCATCGGCTTCGTGGCTGCCGTTGCGGCTGCTCTGTGGGCCAACCGCCGCCGCCGTGAACTCGAGCGCGAGGCGAGTTCGACCTTGGAGATCATGGGTGCCGCCACGGATGCGGCTGAAGCGACCTCCCTTTCGCGAGCGGCACGCAGTCTGCGAGATGACCTGGCAGCGTCGAGGGTCGAGGCTGCCCGATTCCGAGCTGTTGTCGAATCGACCGATCTCGGTGTCATCATTGCTGACCAGCGAGGCTCGGTTGCGTACGCGAACACGGTCGGACGCCGTGTCCTCGAAGGCAAGATCGGCGACGCCACCGCGCGCAGTCGGCTGAATCAACTCATCCAGCGGGTCACGAGTTCGGGAAGTCCGGAGCAGTTGGAGTTCGATGTCTACACGCCGGTACGTCGATTCATGAGGCTCCGCGCGGTGCCATTGCCGAGCGGGGAGATTTGGGACCATGCGGCAGCCGTGTACATCAGGGATCTGTCCGGACAGCGACGCGTGGAGGCAATGCGACGAGACTTCCTGACGAACGCCGGACATGAGATGAAGACACCGCTGGGTGCACTTGCGATTCTGGCGGAGACTCTGGGCGACACTGATGACCCCGATACGAGGAGGCGGCTTGTCGAGCGGCTGATCTCGGAGGCAAACCGCATGGCACATCTCGTTGACGACATCGTCACGCTTGCCGATATCGAATCGCTCGAAACTCCATTCGAGTCCGTCAGCGTCGCCAGCGTGATTGACGAAGCGATGTCGCGTGTCTCGGTCGTCGCGGCCGAGGCCGGCGTCAGGGTCGACCTCGATGGGGGAGACTGCTCTGCCGTCGTCGTCGGCAACCTGGAGCAGTTGACGTCGGCCGTCGTGAACCTTCTCGAGAATGCGATCAAGTACTCGCCGGAGGGCGAGGGTGTGGCGGTGGCTGTTTCGGTACGCTGCAGCGATGATCAGGTAGTGATTGCCGTTGAGGACCATGGAAGCGGAATCTCAGCGGAGCACCTCGACCGAATCTTCGAGCGGTTCTATCGTGTTGAGCGGGGCCGAGGGCGATCGTCCGGAGGGACCGGTCTCGGGCTGTCGATCGTGCGGAACGTGGCCGAGGCCCACGGAGGTTCGGTTTCGGTCGAGTCCGTACCGGCGGAAGGGAGCACGTTCACGTTGCGTCTGCCTTCTCCAAGGAGTTGAGAACATGCGTGTTCTAGTCGTCGAGGATGAACCGGCCTACGTGGAGGCCTTGTCCGTTGCTCTCGAGCGGGAGGGTTTCGACGTATCAGCTGCCATGGATGGACGAGCTGGACTCATGGCCTTCCTCGAGGATGTTCCCGACATTGTGTTGCTCGACCTCATGTTGCCGGAGATGTCGGGGTTGGATGTGCTCCGCAGGATTCGTACCGAGGCGACCACGCCGGTGATTGTGCTCTCAGCCAAGGATGCTGAATCGGACATCGTTACCGCGCTCGAGTTAGGGGCCGACGACTACCTGGCGAAGCCCTATTCGATTCGCGAGCTCCTCGCCCGCGTTCACGCCGCTCTCCGACGGTCGATCGCTGATGGCGAGACCCGTGGAACAGAGGAACGGATCGTGCGAGCCGGCAACATAGAACTCGACCAGGGGCGCTATCAGCTTCGCGCCGGAGCGTTGGTGTTCGACCTGCCCCGCAAGGAGTTCGAGGTGCTGGAGGCGTTGATGATCGAGCGGGGGCGGATCGTGCCCCGCGAGCGGCTCCTCGATGAGATATGGGGCATCACGTGGACCGATTCGAAGACCCTCGACCAGCACATCCGGCGCCTCCGGCGGAAGCTCGAACAAGTCGACGGTGCGCCACGAGCATCGAGACGGTGCGGGGCGTCGGCTATCGGCTGGGTGCGTAGGCGATGACGCCCGAGCCTAGCAGGCCTCGGGAGCGTCAAGCCTCGACCATCCCGCAGTCGGGATCCGGGCGGCGGAACCACCAGGCTGCGAGACCGATCGCGAGGGCGGTGAATCCCACGACGGCGCTGATCGCCAGATAGCCGTTGAGGAGGGCATCCCAGACGGCGCCGGCCCCCGCTCGATAGACCTCGTTCTCGATCTTTCCGCCGGCGTAGCCCGCGAAGATCCGGATGCCGGCGAGGCTCAGGAGCTCGGCAATGGCGAGGCCGAATCCGAAGATCTGGATGGGGCGGAGGCGGTCCTTGTCGATGAGGACCGCCAGACCGAGAACGATCAGCGCCACGATCGGCAGCACCCACACGCCGGTGTGGAACACGTTCACGAGCGTGCGCGGTCCCGCCAGCACATCGGCCTGGATGAAAACGATCTCCACGGCCTTGGTTTCAATATCGGCAAACAGGTCGATACCCCGCCTGTCGAGTTCAGCTTGAACGAGTCCGGCCGTTCCTTCGAGGGCGATCCCGATGCCGCCTTCTTTCGGCTGGGCCGGGTCACCCTCGAGGATGCCGATGATCCGCGAGTGCAGCAGTTCGAGTCCCTTGGTCCAGACCGTAGCGAACGCATCCGATGCGACGAGTCCCTGGGTTGCTTCGAAGACCTGCTCCTCGACGAGGCCCATGACCCGCGGAGCGAGGAACGCGAGACGGTCTGGGAGTACCTCGGCGACCTTGGACTCGGCCGCGCCGCCGGATCCGAGAACCTCGACGGTCTTGGCGGCGATTGCCGTTGAAATCGCAGGGTCCTGCGGGAGTGGAGCCAGCGACTCGACGAAGTGATCGGTGTTGAAGATCCGGTCGTGGAGCCAGAGGGCATCGACAGCCATCGTCGCGAGCAGCACCCCCAGAACCGCAACCACAACCGCCGCGTTCGTGCGGATGCGGCTCGTTTCCCGCTCGTGCTCCTCGCCGGTCTCCGCCATGCTGATGCCCCTATTCGTCGATCTTGCCGAGAGCGGCGACGTACTCCTCGAACTCGCGTGGTGTCCCGAGCGAACCGCTGTCGATGATCGTGCGCACAACCCCGTGGGCGTCAAGGACGAAGGTCATCCGGTTGGCGGCACCGACATCCCAGTTGAAGGCACCAAAGCTGGTTGCCACGAGCCCGTGCGGCCAGAAGTCCGATAGGACCGGGAAGGTGAAGCCGTTCTCATCCGACCACTTCTTTGCGACCGGCACGGCGTGGCACGTGATCACGACGACGTTCGCATCAAGGTCGTTCAGTGCCGCGAGCTGATCCCGGATCGCGCACGCCTCGTTGTCGCAGTGGCCGGTAAACGGGAACGGGATGAAGACGATCAGGCTCTTCTTGCCCCTGAGGTCGTCGAGGGTGACGGGGTTCTTGTCCTGGTCCAAGAGAGAGAACGATTTCGGTGTCGTACCGATCTTCACGGCCATGCGGAGTCTCCTTGGTGAGTCTGCCGGGAATCTAGCGCGAGAACGAACGGCTGCCGGCTGCGAACCGCGAGCCATTTCCGGCCTCATCTTCAGCCTCGGGCTCCCGAAGCCCACCTGCGTCGTCGCTGTCGCTCCTTCGCGTCCCCCGTCCGTTGGCCTCAGGGGACCTGGCGACTGGCGACCTAGAGATCGAATTGATCCATCATCACGCGGGCGGCCCAGCCGACGGGGTCGGTGAGTTCTGGCAGGGTCGGCAGGTTCTCCGGCTGCTCCCAGACGCGGTCGAGCGCCGGTTCGCCCCAGCGCTGCTCGACCTCGCGGCAGAAGTCGGCGGCATCGGTGGCTCGGAACCGTTGGAGTTCGAGCCCCACGATCTGCTGGAGGTACTGCTCCGCCTGGTCCGGTTCGGACCGCCGTCGTGCGTTTGCGCTCTCGATGCGATCGAGATCCGGGAGGAGGTCCGATCCGGCCCGCCTCACGAGGAAGTCGCCGAACCCCTCGATGAACGCCGTGCACGATTGGATTGCTGCAAGGCGGTCGGGGTCGGCGGTTCCCTTCAGCAGCGCCGGCGCAGACGCACCATCCTCGCCGAGGAGGTCACGAATGCGGTCGGGGTCGTTGAGGGCCCCCATTTGGCCCATGATGTCGGACACATCGAACTCGACGGTGTCGTAGAACGCGTTGACGACCGAGACGAAGTGTCCGCGCAGCCATTCGATCTCCATCAGGCGTTGGAACACCATTTCGTGAATGGTCGCCCACAGCCGGACCTGGCGAACGTCGACTTCAGCCTCGAACGCAAACGCCTCGACGTTGGGGACCACGAGGTACGGCTGATCGTGGTCGATGGCTGGAATCCCGGTATCGAACTGGCCGAGAACCCGGTGCGACATGAAACCAACCATCGTTCCTGCCTGCATCCCGAGCAGCGCCGGGCCGAGCGGCTGGAGCATTGCGCCCATCTGGCCGAGCGATTCAGCGCCGGGCAGACCGGCGAAGCCGCCGGAGAGTTTGTCGGACAGCGGTTCGACGAGAATCCGGAAGGTCTTCAGGTTCTCGAGCGCCCAGGTGGTGCGGTCGGTCGGGTTGAGGTCTCCGGGCGATGGCGACGGGAGATCCGAGGTCGCCTGAATCCTCAATTCGGCAACGGTTCCGAGTTCGCGGTATTCCTCGGCGAGATCCGGTTCGATCAGCTCGCGTTCTCCGGCGAGGTTCTTGGTCAGCTCTTTGGCGAGGTTCCAGTTGACGGGTCCCGACGACTGGAAGAGACGAAACAGCTGAGCAAACAGGTCGTCGCCGTCGCCACGGAAAGGGAGGTCACTCGTCACCGGGGACCTCTTCGACTCCCGCTTCGCTGGTCAGGGGCGGCGTATCATCCGGGCGCTCGATCAAGAGCACGGTGGCAGTGATCGGCACGTCGTCGCGGGTCACCGTCACCTGGACTTCTTCGCCGACGTGGAAGAGGCGCAGTGCGATGATCAGGTCCTCCATGGTCTTAATCTCGGCGCCCTCGACCTCGACGATTGCATCCCCGGGCAGGAAGCCCGAGTCGCCGGCCGGCGAGGCGCCCTCAATGATTTCGGCGATCTCTGCCCCGCTCGGAGTCAGCGCTCCGTCGTCGGCGGTCACGACGTAGTCGTTCCCGTAAATGCCGATGAACGGATGCTTCGCAGTTCCGGTCTCGATGATCTCACTGGTGATCCGCTCAACGAGTTCGACGGGTATCGCGTATCCGATGCCTTCGGCGCCGGCCTGGCTGACGCCGATCGCCGAGGTGATCCCAATGAGCCTCCCCATCTCGTCGACAAGCGCGCCGCCGCTCGAGCCGGAGGTGATCGGCGCGTCGGTCTGGAGCATGCCGTAGAGGCCGGTGCCATCCTCGAAGTCGACGGTCCGCGACAACGCGGAGATCACACCGACGGTGAGTGACGCCCCTCCGTCTTGGCCCAGAGGATTGCCGACGGCAATCGCCATCTGGCCGATGGCGAGATCGTCGGTGGATCCGAACTCGATCGGTCTGAGTCCGTCGATGTCAACCTTGAGCACGGCGAGGTCGGTATACGCATCGGATCCGATGATCTCGGTGTCGTACGTGCGGCCATCCTGCAAGACGATCCGGGCGAATGATGCGTTGTCAATGACATGGTGGTTCGTGGCGATGTAGCCGTTCTCCAGGATCACGCCGGACCCCGATCCCCTCAGGGTGAGCGTGTCCGCTTCGAGATCGCCCACTTGGACGGTGACCACGGAGGGCACGACCTTGACGGCAACAGCCTCGGGAGCGCCGGGGTCGGTCGGGATGGTGACGATCTCGGTTGTGACGTCGCGAACGACGGTGGTGGCGGGCGCGGTGGTCGGCGGTGTCGCAACCTCGACGGGATCATCCGAGAAGACGCCAAGCGCCGCGAGCAGTGCGATGCCGACGATGGCGCCGACCACGGCCGCAAGGAAGGCGATCACGCCGGTCGAGATGTGGCTGCGCGGCTTCGGCTCAGGGGCCGGTGGTGGCGCCGGCGACCGCCGTGTCGTCGGCCCGTTCTCCGAACTCCAGGGCCTCACGTATGCCACGTATGGCGGATAGAGCTCATCCGAGGGGTCAGGCTCAGGCACCGATGGTGTGTTTCCATTGGTAGTGTCGTCCACGGAGCCGATTGTATGCCCTCAGACCACCTATCCCAGCAGTCCGATCTGATCGCTGTGTCCGCCGATCCGGTGGATCCGGGCGACGTTGTAGCGGCCGTTTCCTCCCCCGATGCGGGAGCGGTCGTGCTGTTCGTGGGAACGGTGAGGGACCACTCGCCGGGCCGGACGGGGGTGACCCATCTCGAATACGAGTCGTACGACGAGCAGGTCATCGACAAGATCGCCGAAGTCGTCGCCGAGGTCCGCGAGCGCTGGCCGGTCAGCAAGGTCGCAGCGATCCACCGGGTCGGGGAGTTGCGGGTCGGCGAGATCTCGGTGGCCGTTGCGGTGTCAACGCCTCACCGGAGTGACGCGTTTCCCGCAGGGCGCTACTTGATCGACGAGATCAAGGCGCGGGCTCCGATCTGGAAGAAGGAGCACTGGCCGGGCGGAGCCGAGTGGGTGAGGGAGGATCTTCATCACTACTGATACCGCAACGTCCGCCGATCGCGAGGCGCTGGTTCGCCTCCTCGATGACCCGATCCCGTTCCTCGATCACGGCGATGCCGCCCTGCGCCGCCTCGCCATCTCCGTCTGCATCGCTTCGGGCCTGACTGACGAATCGATCGCAGCGATCAGCCGACGCCTCGCCACGGATCACGACGGCGCGGCGCGTGCGATGGCCGCCGAAGCGCTTGGGGGAGCGGGTAGAGCGGTGATTCCGGACTTGGACCTGGCCCGGTCCGACGATGATCCCCGCGTGGTCGAATCGATTGCCACCGCCTACGGCGAACTCCGCGCCGAGTCGGCGGTCCCTTGGCTCATCGACGTGGCGACCGGCGACGGCGACCGCTCCGGTCGCGAGGCGGCCGTTGCCGCGCTGGGCGCAATCGGGGATGACGCGGCCCTCTCTGCGCTGCTCGAACTGGTCGCCAAAGCCCCTCCCCAGGTTCGGCGGCGGGCGGTGGTGGCTCTGACCGTCTTCGACGATCCGGCCGTTGAGCCGGCGATCCGGGCGGCGGCGCGAGATCGGAATCCGTCGGTCCGCGAGGCGGCGGAGATGGTCGTCGGACGCCAGCCCGGCTAGCGCTGCGAACCCAGGGTTCTCCACATCGTATGTGACGCCGACAGCCCGCGGAATGGAAGGCCACAGCGGCCCGGTTCATTCTGTGGGCTGTCGGCGCCAAATAGAAAGCGGAGAACCCTGGGTTCGCAGCGTGGGGTTTCCAGCAGGCGGCAGGTCAAGCCTCTATTGTGGCGTTGGGGCCGGAGGACTGGAGGCGATGGGGCCGTGACGACCACGCTCGAACAGGCGGGGAGACCCGACCTATCCGACGCATGTCGCACTGTTGCTCTCATGGTCCGTGAGCGGTCTCTTTCCTCTCCGGATGGGGTCGCGATGCGCGAGAAGCGCCTCGGGATCTGGCAGCAGCGGACCTGGGCCGAACTCTGGGAAGAGATCGTTCTCGTGTCTCACGGCCTGCTCGCACTCGGCGTTCGCCATGGCGACGTTGTGTCCATCCACTCCGAAGACCGGCCGGAATGGGTGATCTTCGACCTTGCCGCCATCGCGATCCGCGCTATGTCGACCGGCCTGTACCCGACCAACCCGACTGCCGAGGTGCAGTATCTGGTCAACGACTGCGGAGCCCGCGTCCACCTTGCTGAGGATCAGGAGCAGGTCGACAAGATCGTCGAACCCGGGCGTGAGGCGTTCCCGAACGTCACGAAGATCATCTACCTGGAACCCCGCGGTCTGCGCTCCTACGACGACGAACGCCTGCTCTTCTGGGACGACTTCCTCGAACTCGGCCGGGCCCACCGCGAACAGCATCCCAACAGCGTCGCCGCCGCGATGGCGGAAGCCGAATCCGACGACATCATGACCCTCGTCTACACCTCGGGAACCACCGGTCCGCCGAAGGGAGCGATGCTGACCAACGCGAACGCCGCGTTCGCCATCGACAATCTGATCCTCGCCCCGGATCGTGCCCCTGACGGCAAGATTCCTGGCCCGAGCGACCTGATTCTCACCTACCTCCCGCTCGGCCACGTTGCGGAACGCATCATGTCGACGTGGACGATGTGCTCCTCGGGGGCGATTCTCGACTTCGCCGAGTCGATCGAGACCGTCCAGATCAATCTCCAGGAGGTCCAACCGACGTTGTTCTTCGCTGTGCCCCGCATCTGGGAGAAGATCCACGCCACGATCCTCATCAAGTCGAATGACGCCTCGTTCGTGAAGCGCCTCGTCAACGCCCTTGGGTTCAAGATCGCGGCGTACGTCGGGCGGAGCCGTGCCAAACACGGCGGCGACTACACCCTCCCGACCCGCCTGGCGTACTGGGTCGGCAACGTCATCATGTTCCGCGCCCTCAAGGAGCGGGTCGGCCTGCGCCGGTGTCGATGGGCAGGGACGAGCGCCGCACCAATCGCGCCGGAGGTCATCGAGTTCTTCATGGGATTCGGCGTCCCCTTGTACGAGTTGTACGGGATGACCGAGAACAGCGCCGTCGCCACGCTCAACTTCGGCGGGCGCGCCATCCTGGGAACCGTCGGGGAGCCGTACCCCGGCATCGGCCTCCGCCTCGACGACAAGACCGGCGAGATCCAGACCAAGCACCCCGGCAACTTCCTCGGCTACTGGAACAAGCCCCGGGAGACTGCTGAGACGTTCACCGAGGACGGATGGCTGATGACCGGCGACGTCGGGGTGTGGGTCAACGGAACCCATATCAAGATCATCGACCGGATCAAGCACATCATCATCACGTCGGGCGGGAAGAACATCTCACCCTCGGAGATCGAGAACAGCCTCAAGACCTCGCCGTTCGTCAAGGAAGCGATGGTCATCGGCGACGGCCGCAAGTACCTCACCGCGCTCATCGCGATCGAGTACGACGTGGTCGGCGGCTGGGCGCTCTCCAAGAGCATCCCCTACACCACCTACCGGGACCTCTCCGAGAAGCCCGAGGTGATCGAACTGATTCAGGGCGTCGTCAACGAGACGAACGAGAAATTCGCGACGGTCGAGCAGATCAAGGTGTTCCGACTCATCCCGAAAGAGTTGGACCACGAAGACGGCGAATTGACGGCCACGCAGAAGATCAAGCGTCGGGCGATGGAAAGCACGTTCTCCGATCTCGTCAACGGGATGTACGAGTCGTGATGCTCGTCGTTGTCACCTTCGCACAGGCAGGGGGCCAGGACGCGGCCGAGAAACTCGCCAACGTCACCAGCAGCGGCATCGCACTCGGAGCCATCTACGCGCTGCTCGCGCTCGGCCTGGTGCTCATCTACAAGGCGACCCAGGTCCTGAACTTCGCCCACGGCGCCATTGCCGCGCTCGGAGCGTTCTTCGCCGCCTACCTCGCAACCGTGATCAACTTCCCGGGGCGGTATGTCACCTTTGCCCCAACCACCATCCAGTGGATCCTGTCGGCGCTCGTCGCGGTCCTGCTCACCGCCGTTGTGGGCCTCGTGCTCGAGCGCCTGGCGATCCGTCCGATGATCGGTGAACCGCTGTTCTCGGTGGTGATGATCACGATCGCGCTCGACATCGTGATCCGCACGATCACCGACGACCTCATTGGTGCCAACCCGAGACCGCTTGGCGACCCGTGGGGTGCGGACGTCATCAACGTGGGCCCGGCGATCATCGCCAAGTCCGAGGTTGCGACCGTGATCGTCACCATCATCTGCCTCGTCGGGATCGCTCTGTTCTTCCGGTCTCGATACGGGATCGCGATGCGCGCCACGGCCTTCGATCAGGAGGCGGCGATGGCTCAGGGCATCAGCGCCGGCCGCATCTTCGCCATGGCATGGGCGATCGGCGCCGGTCTCGCCGCGATCGCCGGGATCTTCTCGTCCCTCTTCCCCAGGTCGTCCGTCGGGGTCGGCAACACGACCGCGTTCTTCGCGTTCCGTGCTCTACCGGCGATCGTCATCGGCGGCCTCGACTCGATCACCGGGGCGGTCCTCGGCGGGTTCATCGTCGGCCTGGCCGAGTCATATGCGGGGGCGTACCTCACCGGGCCGAGTTGGTCGTTCCTCGGACTCGGCTTCTCCGGAGTGATGCCGTACATCGTGATGCTCATCGTGCTGCTCGTCCGTCCGTACGGACTGTTCGGCACCGAGGAGATTCGGCGCGTATGAGGGATCGACCCCGCCTCTACGTGACCTACTCGTCGGAGATGGCGTTGCTGCCGACGTGGACGCAGAAGACCACTGCCCTGATCTTCCTCGCCGTGCTCGCCCTCGTCCCGTTCGGTCTCATCCCGGGATTGGGCTTCCTCTCGGACAACGACTGGATGAAGATTCTCAGCCGCGTTGCCATCTTCGCCATCGGAGCACTCGGGCTCCACATCCTCTCCGGCCTCGCCGGCCAGGTCTCGCTTGGGCACGCCTTCTTCGTGGCCATCGGCGCCTACACGGCGGCGATCCTCGGGGGAGAGACGGGCGCTTCGCACTGGGGCCTCGGCCTCCCGATATGGATCTGGCTACCGGCCGCCGGGGCGGTCGCCGCCGCAGTCGGGGCGCTCATCGCCCCCACGGCGGTTCGGGTCCGCGGCATCTATCTCGCCATCGTCACGCTTGGACTTGTCTTCATCGGCGAATGGATCTTCCGCAGCCTTCCGTCAGTCACCGGTGGCGCGCAGGCCGGGCGCAAGTTCCCGGGCTTCGAGATCCGGCTGTGGAAGGAAGAGGTCCCCCTGCTCGACCCCACCGCAGACGGACCATGGTTCGGCGTTGAGATGACGGGCGAGGCGAAGACCTACCTGCTGCTGCTGGTGCTCGTGGTGCTCGCGGTGATCGTCGCGAAGAACATTCAGCGAACCCGCGTGGGCCGGGCGTTCATGTCGATCCGGGACCGGGACATCGCCGCCGAGGTGATGGGCGTCGCCGACGCACGCTACAAACTGATGGCCTTCGCCCTCTCGTCTGCATTCGCCGGCGTGGCCGGGGCTGTCCTCGGTGCGTTCGTCGGGCGCCTCGTACCCGAGGGCTTCTCCCTGATCATGTCTGTCGAGTTCGTGGCCATCCTGCTCATCGGCGGCATCGGAACCGTCACCGGGACCCTCCTCGGCGCGGCGTTCGTGGTCGTCCTTCCGCGTCTCGTTCAGGACTTCACCGGCCTGCTTGCGTCGACCGCTGAGACGGGGAGCGGTCTACCCGCTTCGATCGCCGGCGTCTTCGTCTCAACGAGCAACGGTGATTTCGGCATCGTCTCCACGCTCCCGGGCACGTCGCCCGGCCTCAATGTCGGGCAGTTCAATCTTCTGCTCTATGGACTGCTCCTCATCGGATTCCTGATCTTCGAACCGCTCGGCCTGTACGGGATCTGGATCCGGATCCGCAACTACTGGAAGTCGTGGCCATTCACCTACTAGCAATCGCTCGATCGCCCCTGGCCAGGGCATGAGATCGGGTCTGAGGAGGAAATGATGAGAAAGGCAAGAATCTTCGTTCTGTTGCTGGTGTTGGCGCTCTTCGCGGCGGCCTGTAGCAGCGACAGTGAAGACACGACCACGACGGCCGCTCCGAGCGGCGGTGACGAGACGACGACGACCACGGCCGCTCCAAGCGGTGGTGAGGAGACGACAACCACCACGGAGGCGCCGCCGACGGAACCGATGGAGATCGCGACCGACTATGGCGTTGATCTCGAAGCAGGAACGATCACCGTTGGACAGACGGCGGATCTGACCGGAGCGTTCGCTCCGCTCGTCAATCCGATCATCGCCGGCCAGAAGATGTACTGGGCGTGGGTCAACAACAACGGTGGCATCGGTGGCCTCCAGGTCATGATGGAGACCCGCGACACGGCATACGAGGTCGAGCAGCACATCGCCGCCTACGACGAACTCCGCGACCAGGTCGTGGCAATCAGCCACACCACCGGGTCACCGCAGACGCTGGCGATCGCCGACGCTCTCGAAGAGGACAGCATGATCGCCGTCCCGGCGACCTGGTACTCGGGCTGGACCGACACGAACATCGCACCGACGGTGCTCCACACCGGCGCCCCGTACTGCTTGGAGGCGATGAGCCTCCTCGACTGGATGCTCGACGAGGAGAAGAAGGAAGGCAACGAGGCTCCGACGCTCGCCCTCGCCTCGATCCCCGGCGACTTCGGGCTCGACCCGATGGCCGGTGCTCTCATGTGGGCCGAAGCCAACGGCATCGAGGTGGTCTACGACGGTTCAGGGACGATCGTGCCCGGCCAGGACCTGAAGCCGGTCGCCGATGCCATCGTGGCCTCGGGCGCCGACCTCGTCTACGTCACGACGACGCCGAGCACGTTCTCAGAGGTCTATGGCGGGGCCTTGGCCCAGGGCTTCGAAGCGAAGTGGTCCGGGGCCGGACCTACGTACAACCCGGCGTTCCTGGTGTCGCCGATCGCCGATGCAATCCAGCGTGATTGGTACGGCGGCTTCTACATGCAGCCGTGGGGTGGAGATTCCGCCGGCATGGCGCTGACGATGCAGCTTGTCGAGGCGTCCGGAGCCGACATGCCGGCCAACGACTACGTCGGACTCGGTGTCGTGGAGGCAATGCTCGTTCATGCGGCACTCCAGAAGGCCTACGAAAACGGCGACATGACTCGGGCAGGAGTGCTCGCCGCCATCCGGTCACTCGACAACGTGGAGTTCCAGGGCATGGCTCCCGCCGAGAACTACACAGGCGGCACGTCGGACCAGGTCCAGCGGGCGATCACACTGTGGCGTCCGTCGGTGGCGAATCTCGAGGCGGGTGGCTCTGGTTCGGAAATCATCCAGACGGACTTCGTTGGTCCGACTGCCGAGTCCTTCGAGTTCACCGAGGCCTGCTACCAGTTCTAGACCGAACAACCGGGTGGTCGGGCCTGCGGGTCCGACCACCCGGCAGACACGAAGAGGGTTCGATGCTCGAAGTCGCAAACCTGGAAGTCGTCTACAACGACGTCGTCCTCGTGCTGCGTGGTCTGTCGCTCACGGTGAGCGACGGGCAGATCGTTGCGCTCCTCGGAGCGAACGGAGCGGGCAAGACGACGGCGCTTCGAGCCATCACCGGCATCCTCACCGTCCACAACGGTGAGATCACCAAAGGCTCCGTCACCTTCAAGGACGAGCGGATCGATGGAAAGGATCCATCGGCGATCGTTCGCATGGGAATCGCCCAGGTGCTCGAGGGCCGCAGGATCTTTGCCGAAATGAGCGTCGACGACAACCTGCGGACCGGCGCGTTCACCAATACCGACCGGGGATCGGTGAACGCCGCACGCGACCGCGTCATGGGTCTGTTCCCTGTCCTTCAGGGCCGCCAGAAGGACACTGCCGGGTACCTGTCTGGCGGCGAACAGCAGATGCTCGCGATCGGCAGGGCGTTGATGGCGGACCCTGAGTTGCTCATCCTCGACGAGCCGACGCTCGGACTCGCTCCCATGCTCGTTCAGCAGATTCGTGACATCATCGTCGACATCAACCGGCAGGGAACATCGGTGCTGCTCATCGAGCAGAACGCCAACATGGCGCTGTCGATCGCCGACTACGGCTACATCATGGAGACCGGGAAGGTCGTGATGGACGGGGAGCCGGACAAGCTCCTCGGCGATGCCGACGTGCAGGAGTTCTATCTCGGGCTCCACGCAGAGGGGGACCGCAAGTCCTTCCGCGACATCAAGCACTACAAGCGCCGGAAGCGGTGGCTGTCATGACATCACGACGCACGTCCCTCCGCGCCGGACGGGACACCGACGGCGCAGCCTATGCGCACCTGCTCGAGTTCGAGGATGTGAGCCTGTCCTTCAAGGGGATCAAGGCGCTCGACGACGTGAGCTTCACCGTCGACGACGGCGAGTTGTTCGCCGTGATCGGTCCGAACGGCGCCGGGAAGACCTCGACGTTCAACTGCATCAACGGGGTCTACAAACCGCAGGTGGGATCCATCCGGTGGAAGGGCGAGGACATCGTCGGGCGACGTCCCGATCGGATAGCGACGCTCGGCATCGCTCGGACCTTCCAGAACATCGAGTTATTCCCCCACATGACGGTGCTCGACAACATCATGCTCGGTCGCCACACCCGAACGAAGACATCCTGGTGGGACGGCGCCATCTGGATCGGACCGGCGAAGAAGGAAGAACTCGAGAACCGCACCGTCGCGGAGGAGATTATCGACTTCCTCGAGATCGCCCGATGGCGGAAGTACCCGGTGGCGATGTTGCCCTACGGCGTACAGAAGCGCGTGGAGTTGGGACGAGCGCTCGCCATGGAGCCGGAGCTGCTGCTTCTCGACGAACCCGTCGCCGGCATGAACCTTGAAGAGACCGAAGACATGGCCCGCTTCATCCTCGACATCCGGGAGGAACTGTCTATCGCCATGATCCTCGTCGAACACGATATGGGGTTGGTCATGGACATCGCGGATCGCGTGATGGTGATCGACTTCGGGGAACGCATCGCCACCGGCATCCCATCCGAAATCCAGCGCGATCCCAACGTGATCAAGGCCTACCTGGGCGAAGAGATGGAAGGCTAGGAGTCGCCGGTCGCCCGGCTGCAAGGCGGGGGATTGGCGAGGAGCGCAGCGACGGCGCCGGGGGCTCCTGACTATCTCCGGGCCCTATCCACCACGAACCAGGCGGCGGGGAGAGCCAGGCCGGCGAGGATGGCCTTGATGAGGTCGCCAGCTACGAACGGATAGAGACCGGCGCTGAGTGCGGCTGACAGGGTTGGGACCGAGTCGACCGTCGCCCACAGCCACGTGACGCCGAGCGTGTAGACGGCGGCGCTCCCGGCGAGGAACGCGGGCACGGCGGTACCAATCGACCGATCCTTGCGTTGCTCTGCGAAGCGCCCGACCAGCCATGCGGCGGCGATGAAGCCGGCGAGGTATCCGAAGGAAGCGCCGGTCGCGTAGGTCCAGCCACCCTGACCACCGGCGAAGAACGGGAGGCCGATCGCACCGAGAGCGACGTAGACCATCATGCTTCCGGCGGCGACCCGGGAGCCCAGCGCCGCACCGGTGATCAGCACCGCGAATGTCTGGCCCGTCATGGCGATCGGCGTGCCGGGGAGCGGAATCCTGACCTGTGCGGCCAGAGCCGTCAGCAGAGCGAAGCCGACCATGAGACCGACCGTGGTTGTTGCGCGGCGCGGGAGGGTGATGGCGGTGATGACGTTGGGGTGGACTGCCTGCACGTTGGACCTTTCGTAGTGGCCGTGGATCTTCCTGGATTCAAGTGAGCTGTGGGTTCAGCCGATGTTGTCAGGGATGAGACTTGCCAGACCCGCGATCCGTTTCATGACCGCGCTCGGGTTTGCGGTTCTCGTGTCCGGCGGTCTACCGGCGAGCGCAGACACCGTGCTACCGGATGCGGTCCCGCCGGACGCCGTCCCGGCACCGGGCCGTCAGCCGACGTACTCCCCGACCCAGGAGTCGGGAGTGGTGGTCTCCAGGATCCAGATCCCCGCGATTGACGTCGACGAGACGGTTCGTTCTGGGATCTCGCTGTCGGTGATCGACCAGGGTGTCGCCCATTGGTCGGGGACATCATCTCCGGGCGGCGACGGCAATGTCGTCCTTGCAGGTCATCGGACCACCCACACCCGGCCATTCTGGGCCCTGGATCGCCTCGAGATCGGTGACCTGATCTACCTCGAAGACGGCATGGGATTCGATGTGATGTACAAGGTTACGAGCACCTTCATCGTCACGCCGGACGACGTCTGGATCTCGTACGACTTCGGCAAGCCGATGCTCACGCTCTTTGCCTGCCATCCGAGAGGCTCCGCCGACCGGCGGATCGTGGTGCAGGCGGACCTGGTCGCGGGCCGTCGCATCGCGTAGACGCCATACGGAACCGCTGTGCCTAATCGCCATCGTCGGTAACCTCGCCTCAAATGAATCAGGCAAACACCGTGGATGACGAGTTCTTGGACTCTCCCGAGTCGGGAGCGGCGACCCGCACGCCTATGCCGAAGTGGCCGTTCGTCCTCGCCGGGCTGCTGATGGTGATCGGCATAGCCGTCGCTGTCGCCTGGCCGATCAAGGTTCCCTACTACACCCTGTCTCCGGGGCCGTTGTACGACACGTCGGACTTCGTCTTCGTTGCCGGCGACGAGGTGCAGTACGAGGTCGACGGCGAGATGTTCTTCCTCACCGTCGCCCTGCGCGAAGCCAATGTCTTCGAGTACGCAGCGGGAATCCTCAACCCGAAGGTGGAGGTTGCACCTCGCCAGAACATCCGGCCGTCGGGTGTCTCCCCGGAGGATCTGCGTCGAGAGAACCTCGCGCGAATGGAGCAATCCAAGACCGATGCGACGTTCGTGGCACTGACGAAACTCGGATACGAACCGACGTATACGGGAACCGGAGCGCTCGTCATCGAGACGGTCCCCGATTCGGCAGCCGATGGCGTGCTCGTGACCGACGACGTCATCATCGCGATTGATGGCACGGAGGTTGCGTTCCGTTCCGATGTCATCGATGCCCTTGCCGAGAAGGAGATCGGGGATGCAGTGACGCTCACCGTCCAGCGAGTCGTGGAGGGCTCCGACGACATCGAAGTCATCGATGTAGACATTGTCCTCGGCGCTCACACCGACGATGCTGACCGCCCGATGGTCGGTGTGTTGCTCGACAACAGCCCTCCCATCGTCGAGTTCCCAGTCGAGATCGACACCGATACCCAGAACATCGGCGGCCCATCGGCCGGGATGATGTTCACGCTCGAGATCATCAACCAGTTGACCGAGCAGGACCTCACCGATGGCCGACGAATCGCCGGTACGGGGACGATCGCGCGAGACGGGACCGTCGGCGGTATCGGTGGAGTCCAGCAGAAGGTCTACGGAGCGATCGATGCCGGGGCGGCAGTCGTTCTGGTGCCTGCTTCCAACTACGAGGACGCCCTGGTGGCGGCCGGAGACGACATCGAGGTCGTGCGGGTCGAGACCATCGACGACGCACTCGACTACCTCGGCTACAGCTAGGTACCGGTTCGAATACCCGGGACGAACGAGTCACCTCGTTACCCTGGTCACATGGACGAGTCCACCGATTCTGGCGCGCCCGCCGACGCGTTCCGGGTAACCCGCAAGGGCTATGACCGGCAGCAGGTTGATGCCCATCTCGCCGCCGTGTCCCGACGCGCCGCAGCGCTCGAACAGCGCATTGCGGAACTCGAGACCGGGCTGAGCGAACTTGGGCTGAACCGCCCGACGGACCTGGCGACCGAACTCGACCTCGTTGGGGAGGAAGTCAAACGGATCCTCGCCGAAGCCCGGGTCGCCGCGGAGCAGATGCGGTCGCGTGCCGCTGATGATGCCGCACGCTGGCGCGCCGAAGCGGATGCGGAATCGCGTGCGGTGCGCGACGCCACCCGGCAGACAGCGTTCGAGGTGCGTCGATCCGCATGGGAGACGGGCACCGAGATGCTCGCTTCCGCAGTGACCGAAGGTGAAGCGCTGGCGATCGCAACGACGGAGCGTTCCCTGTTCGTCCAAGCCGAGGCCGAGCGCGAGGCGTCGCACCTCACCGCAGACGCACGTCGCGAGAGGGACGAGTCCATACGCGTCGGACGAGAAGAGGCGGAACGTCGGGTCGCAGCGGCCCGGCAGGAGGCCGAGGCGCTGGTGTCCGCGGCGCGGCGCCAGGCCGACGCCGCTCAGGAACGTGCCCGCGCTCTCGAGGTGCGCCGATCGGAGTTGATGGCCGAACTCGAAGCCGCACGGGCCACGATCGCAGGCGTTGAACCGGAGCCCGAACCGGCTCCTCCGGCCGATGAGCCGGTGCTGGTGGGCGACGATGCTGCGGTCATTCTCGACGGATCGGTCGCGAGCCATTGGCCCGATGACGAAGGCTCCGTGAGGATCGTGTCCGCCGACCGCGTGCTGGCTGCAGGACCCGTGGATGCCGACGCCATGGTCGCCGAGGTCCAAGCGCTACGACAGTCGACGCTCAGGGCCGAGCCGCCAACCAGCGTCGAGCTGCCAGTCCCCATTCCCCATTCCCCATTCCCGGAGCCCGAGCCGGAACCGGAACCCGAACCGGAGCCGGAACCGGAACCGGAACCGGAACCGGAACCGGAACCGGAGCCGGAACCGGAACCCGAGCCGGAACCGGAACCCGAGCCGGAACCGGAACCCGAGCCGGAACCGGAACCCGAGCCGGAACCGGAACCCGAGCCGGAACCGGAACCCGAGCCGGAACCCGAACCTGCTCCGGACGCCCTCGCCGGTCTCTTCGCCCAGCTCCGCACCCCGTCGTCCAAGAAGACGATTCCTCCCCGTCAGGCGGAGGCGGCAGCGCCGCCAAGCGATGATGGCGGGAGTCTCTCGCTCGCGCCGGAGCCGGCACCCGTCCTCCCGATCGAAGAGCGGGGGGACGCGGAGAAGCGGAACGACGACGCAGCGGGGCTCACACGGGCGGAGCGCGAGCCCGCTCACGATCCGGCAGCGTCGTCACCACCTGCCGACGCTCTCGACCCGGTCGCCCTCCGGGAGAAGCTCCTTCTCCCCGTCCAGAATCGGGCGCTCCGAACGGTCAAGCGGCACCTCGTCGAGGCCCAGAACCGTGCCCTCGAGGATCTCCGTCTTACCGACGGATGGGAACCCGACGCCTCGATCGTGAGCGATGAGGTCGTCGAGTCACTGAAGGTCCTGGCTCAGGAGAGCATGGTGGCCGGGTTCGCAGCGGCGGCCGAGATGACCGGAGCGATCCAGACGCCCCAGCCTGACGCTGCAGCGCCGGGAGATCCCTCGATCGAGTTCGCAGCAGCGCTCGTCGACGCCGCCCGGGCCTCGGTCGCTCGTTCCCGTGAGACCGGTGCCGGACACCGTGAGGCCGGTGCGGCGCTGTCCCGGGTGTTCCGCTCGTGGCGGACCGACGATGCCGAGCGCCGGGTTCGGTTCGCATCGCGCGCCTCCTATCACGAAGGGGTGACGGCTGCGCTCGCCGACCTCGGAGCACCAGAAGTCGTTGTCGTGACAGCAGGGCATCCTTGCGCCGACTGCCCGGCGAGCAAGGGCCCATGGTTGATCGCTGCCGGGCCGCCGAGCGGAACGATGATGCCGCCCGCCCGTATCGAATGTGCGTGCACCATCGTTCCGTCCCCGTGATGCGGCGATTCTCGTAGACTCGGATCGTGATCAATCGCGAACCAATTCCATACGTCCGCAAAGGCCGTTCCCGCCGCATCCTCTGGATCATTCTCGGAGTGGGGTTCCTCGGGCTCATCATGATGCGGTCGCTGGCCACCATGTGGACCGACTACCTGTGGTACTCGAGCGTCGATCAGGTCGGCGTGTGGACGACCCTCGTCTTCACCCGCCTCTGGCTCGTGCTCGCCGCCTCGCTTGTCGCGTTTGCGATCGTGTGGATCAACCTCTATCTGGTTGACCGAATCTCTCCCCGTCGAGGTGTGACGCCCGGCAGTCCGGACGAAGAGTTGCTGATGCGCTACCAGACCTGGGTCGAGCCTCGCTCCGGTCGTCTGCGACTCGGAGTCTCAGTATTCTTCGGCCTCCTGCTCGGTCTTGGAGCCGCCGCTTGGTGGGAGGACTGGCTGCTCTTCTTCCGCGGAGGCTCGTTCGGCCGTACCGATCCGATCTTCAACCACGACATCGGCCTCTATGTGTTCGATGTTCCGTTCATGCGCGACGTCTTTGCGTGGACCTTCCAACTCGTCCTCGTTCTGACCCTCGTCGTCGTCGCCGTCCACTATCTCAACGGCGGGATCAACCTGCAGGGACCAGGCAATCGCACCAGCTCCGGTGTCAAGGCGCATGTCTCGATCCTGCTTGCCATCCTGGCCCTCCTGAAGGTCGCCGGCTATCAGCTCGACAAGTGGGACCTCCTCTACAGCGGACGCGGCCAGGTGTTCGGTGCCTCCTACACCGACGTGAATGCACAAGTGCCCGCCCTGAATCTCCTCATCATCATCTCCCTCGTCGCCGCTGCCATCCTGTTGGTGAATCTCTGGTTCCGGGGATGGACGCTCCCGATCGTCGCCGTTGGACTATGGCTCGTGACATCGGTCATCGTGGGTGGCGTCTACCCCGCCCTCGTGCAGCGCCTGACCGTCCAGCCGGACGAGGTCAACAAGGAGTCGGAGTACGTTGCGTACAACATCGAGTTCACCCGCGAGGCCTACGGGCTCGCCGACGTGGAGGTCGAGTCGTTCGCCGCAGAGCCGATTCTCACTCCGGAGGATCTCGAAGCGAACGCGACCACGATCAGCAACATTCGATTGTGGGACCCGGGCGTGCTCAACGTGACCTACCGGCAGTTGCAGAACATCGTCACCTACTACGACATTGGCGACGTCGATGTCGATCGGTACGTGATCGATGGTGACCTCACGCAGGTGATGGTGTCGGCGCCGCGAACTCGAAGAGCAGGGCATCCCCGGCGAGGGTTGGGTGACAGAGCGCCTGGTCTACACGCACGGCTTCGGGTCGGTGCTGAGCCCGGCCAATGACGTGACCGTCCAGGGTCAGCCGGACTTTCTCGTGAAGGACATTCCCCCGTCCAACTTCTCAGACGACCCAAGCCTCAACATCGAGCAGCCGCGGATCTACTTCTCGGACCACGCCGAGACGGACTACGTGATTGCAGGGACGAGTCAGCAAGAAGTCGACTTCCCGATCGGTTCCAGTGGCGCCGACGTCGCGACGAACTCCTACGACGGGGCCGGTGGCGTGAAGCTCGGCGGCATCTTCGAACGGGCGGCGTGGGCATTGCGTTTCGGCAACCTCGACACGCTGATATCTGACCGCCTCGACGCCGATTCCAAGGTGCTTCTCGAGCGCAATCTCCGCTCGAGGATCGCGCGACTCGCACCGTTCCTCTACGGCGACGCAGACCCATACATCGTGATCGCCAACGGGCGCCTCAAGTGGGTGATGGATCTGTACACGATCACCGACCGGTACCCGTATTCGGCACCGGCGAACACCGCACGGCTCAACCAGGGGCCCGGCCTCCCGAACCAGTTCAACTACATCCGGAACTCCGTCAAGGCGGTCGTCGACGCGTACGACGGGACGATCGATCTCTACGTGATCGACCCCGATGACCCGATCATCCAGGCCAATCAGGCGATCTTCCCCGGCGTGTTCCGTCCCGGTTCGGAGCTGCCGATCGAGATCATCGAACACTTCCGGTATCCCGAAGACCTGTTCCGGGTCCAGACCGATCAATACCAGCTCTATCACATGACGAACCCGGATCAGTTCTTCACGGTCTCGGATCCATGGCAGATCGCCCGTGATCCGTCGACGTCGCCGCGTCCGGCCCTGCGCGGGCGCTTTGAGGATTCGAGCGGGCAGGAATTCAATCCGATGCTGCCCTACTACCTCTTGATGAAGCTCCCGGGCGAGGATCTGCCGTCGTTCCTGCTCATGCAGCCGTTCACGCCCCGTGGACGTCCGAACATGGTGTCGTTCATGGTCGCAAAGAGCGGCCCGCTCGAGGAGTACGGCCGCATCATCGAGTACGGATTGCCGTCGGATAGCCAGATCGACGGTCCGGGTCAGGTCGGCAACTTCGTCAACCAGGACCCCGCCATCTCGGCCGAGTTCACGCTGCTCGGCCAGGGCGGCTCCCGGGTGATCCAGGGAAACATGCTGGTCATCCCCATCGAGCAGTCGCTGCTGTACGTGCAGCCCATCTACATCAGCGCGAACGATGAAGCGTCGACCACCGGCATTCCGGAGTTCAAGCGGGTTGTCGTGTCGTTCAACGGCCGCATCGAAATGCGGGATTCCCTGTCGGAGGCGCTGACGGCCGTGTTCGGCGTAGCGGACGGTTCAGGCGGCGGAGCCGACGGTGGAGGGACAACTGAACCGCCGACCGGGACGATCGAGGAACAGATCGTCGAACTACTCGCCCGTGCTGATCGAGCATTCATCGACGCCGACGAGGCAATGCGCACCGGCGATCTCGTGACGTGGGCCCAGAAGATCGAAGAAGCCCAGGCGGCGGTCGAAGAGGCGACCCGCCTGCTGGTGGCGGCGAACGAGGTAGCACCGGACGCCGCGTCCGGCGAGACCGGTGACACGAGCACCGACGCGTAGCCCGATTGCCTTCGGGTTGACTCGCCCGAGGTACGTTGTGGGCCGGTAGCCTCCGGCCTGCAACTCTTGAGGTGAGGCCGGACGATTCCATGACTGCAACTCCGAATCCGCGCGGTCGCAGCGCCGCAGCAACGGTCCTCCCGCTCTTCCTCGCTCTTGCCCTACTTATGGTCGGCAACGGACTCGTCGGTTCGCTGCTCGGTATTCGCGCCGACCTCGAGGGATTCCCGACCATCGTCGCCGGCGTTGTCATGTCCTCCTACTACGGCGGCTTCCTCGTCGGCTCGCTGACGATCCCGCGATGGATTGCCAACGTCGGTCACATCAGGGTCTTCGCCGGTCTTGCGGCGCTCTCCGCGGCAACCGCGCTTGCCTACGCGCTCTTCGTCAACCCGATTTCATGGGGGGTGCTCCGATTCATTGCAGGACTGTGCATGTCGGGGCTGTACGTCACGGTGGAGAGTTGGCTCAACGCAAGGGCGACCAACGAGACGCGGGGCCGCCTCCTGTCGATCTATATGGTGGTGGTGACACTTGGACTGGGGCTAGGGCAGTTGCTGCTGGGCGCGGCCGATCCGCTGGAGACGACGCTGTTCATCGTCGCCGGCATTCTGATCTCACTCGCGGTAGTGCCGCTCGCTCTGATGGAGATCCCCGCTCCACGCGGGATCGGGCCGGTGCACGTCTCGGTGGGTTCGCTGACGCGAACTGCGCCGCTCGGTGTTGTGGCGGTCGGACTCGCCGGCGCCTCCGGTGGTGCGATCTTCGCGTTCGGAGCCTTCTACGCCACCAGGATCGGGATGGCTCCGGGTCGGGTCGGAGTCTTCATGGCTGCGTCGCTTGTCGGCTCGCTGGTGACGCAGTTTCCGCTCGGGTATCTCTCGGATCGATTTCCGCGCCGGAGGGTGATCCTGGCGGTTGCGGTGGGGGCGGTCGTCGTTGCGGCGGTCGGCACGATCGTCGACCCCGGGAGCCCCTGGCTGTTCGTGGTCATGGCTACATACGGGAGTCTTGCGTTCCCGATGTACTCGCTCGCCGTATCTCAGATCAACGATCTGCTCCCCGAGCACAAGCTGGTCGCCGCCGCGGGGGGAATCATGTTCGTCTACGGTGTCGGATCGATTGTCGGCCCGCTCGTGACCTCTGTGGCGATGGCGGTCATCGGCCCCGACGGCTTCCTCTGGAGCCTTTCGGCGTTCTTCGTGCCGATCGCCGCCTACTCGGTGGTGCGTATGGTCCAGAGGGTCCGCCCCGAGCAGCAGAAGTTCGTCAACTTGCCGCCGCGATCGTCGACGGCCGCTCCCCTGCTGGCCGATGCCCGGGACGATGGCGGAGGCGCCGGTTCGTCCGATTCGAGCTGAACGGCGGACCGCCGGAGCAGATCGAATAGGATCAGATCGTGAGCGAACCACTGCAGCTGGCCGTCGTCGGTGTCGGGCGGATGGGGGCGATCCATGCCCGCTCTATCGCTGAATGCGTATCCATCGATGTCACGGCCGTGGTCGATTCCGCCGCAGACGTGGCCGGTCTTGTCGCAGGAGAGATCGGCGCATCGGCCTACACGTCGACTGCCGCGTTGCTGGAACGCGACGACGTCGAGGCGTGGCTGGTCGCAACTCCCACAGCGACACACCCCGCCGTGGTCGCGACGGCGCTCGAGGCCGGTCTCCACGTCTTGTGTGAAAAGCCGCTTGCTCTGGATACGGCCGAGAGCGAGGCGATCGGGTCGCTCGCCGCTGCGGCGGGCCGGGTGCTCCAGCTCGGTTTCTGGAGAAGATTCTCGCCGCCTTGGGCGGCAGCGAAGCGGGTGATCGATTCCGGATCGATCGGCCGCCCTCTCATGTTGCGCCTCGCCCAGTGGGATGCCGACCCGCCGCCGCCGGAGTTCTGCGACCCGCAGGTGAGTGGCGGGCTGGCCATCGACTGCGGTGTCCACGAGTTCGATCTGGTCGAGTGGCTGACGGGGTTGCCGGTCAAGACGGTTGCAGCCTGGAACCTGCCACTTGTCGACCAGGCGATCGGAGCGGCAGGGGATGTCGACAACCTTGTCGCCGTCCTCGGCCTCGAAGGCGGCGCTGTTGCGACCGTGGACCTGACGCGCAACTGCCGATACGCGGACGATGTGCGGACCGAGGTTCTCGGGGAAGAAGGGGCTGTGTTCATCGATCTTCTCCCGGTCGGCAGGACGCGGCTCGCCACAGCGTCTGGTATCGAGGTCGTCCCCGGTTCGGAGACCGACGATGCCTTCATCGAGGGAATCGTCCGCCAGGCGGAGGCATTCGCGGAGGCCGTTCGCGGAGGGATTTCGCACGGGCCCGGCGCCACGGCGAGCACCCGCGCCGTCATGCTCGGTCGAGCGGTCCAAGAGGCGGCCTCCACCGGATCACCGGTCACGCTGCGAACCCAGGGTTCTCCGCATCGTATGTGACGCCGACGGCCCGCGGAATCGTGGGATCGGTAGGCCGGCTCCATTCTGTGGGCTCACGGCGCCAAATAGAAAGCCGAGAACCCTGGGTTCGCAGCGTTAGAGGCCGCGGGAGGGTGGGGCCGTGGTGGATCGCTCGACCAGCGTCGGGGAGAGAACCAGATGCCTCGGCGTCGTACGACCCCCGTCGATCCGTTCGATGAGCAGTTCGACGGCTGTCACCCCGATTTCGTGGCGCGGCTGGTCGACCGTTGTGAGCGAGATGTGCTGGAGTCCGGCGAGCCAGGCGTTGTCATATCCGATCAACGAGACATCATCCGGGACCGTGCGGCCGGCCTCGAAGAGCGCCTGCAGGACCCCGATGGCGGCGAGGTCGTTGGCAGCGAAGATGGCGGTCGGATTGGCCCCGATCTCGATGAGTCGCTCGATCCCGATCATCCCACCTTCCTCCGCGTAGTTGCCCGGGACGGTGATTGGCTCGAGGCCGTGTGCCTCCATGGCCTTGACGAACCCGGCCTTGCGGCGCTTGGCCCCCGCCCCGCGACCGCCGTCGATATGGGCGATCCGCGTGTGGCCGAGTGAGACGAGGTAGTCGACGGCGACGCGCGCCCCTTTGCGGTCGTCTCCGCTCACGCTGTCGACGACCTTCGACTTGACGTCTCGCGTGATCAGGACGGTCGGGACCTCCTCGCCGGCCGCGTCGATCGTCTTGAGGTCGAGGAGCGTACCCGCCAGGATCAGCCCGTCGGTCTGCAATCCGAGGAGGGTCTCGAGGGCGACCTCCTCCCGCTCGGGGACTCGGCGGCCGCTGTTGAAGAGCGCCGTGTATCCGGCTTGGAGAGCCCGGTCTTCGATCCCGTCGACTACGTCGGCGAAGAACGGATTGTGGAGGTTCGAGAGCATGACGCCGAGGACGTAGGACCGCTGCTGCACGAGGCTGCGCGCCATCGTGTTCGGCCGGTAGCCGAGTTCGCGGGCCGCCTCGAGGACGTCGGCACGCTTGTCATCGCTGACGTGTGGCGATCCCTGCATCACGAGCGAGACGAGCGACTTGGACACGCCCGCGCGATCGGCGACATCGAGAATGGTGGGGCGACTCATCCGGTGGCCTCTGGCGGAAGCCGTGAGGGTATCGATCGCCGTGTTGAAGGACGCTGTCCGCGGTGGATGGTCGAAGCGGGTGTCCCGCGTGCTGTCGGCGTGCCGGAGTGCCTCATCAGTCCGAGGTCCCGATGACCTGCTGGTCGTAGTCGACGATGGCTCCGGTCATGAACCCGGAGTCGCCTGAGGCAAGGAACAGCACCGCTCGTGCGGCGTCGTCGGGGTCGATCAACCGACCGAACGGCAGTCGCTCGCCGGCTGCTTCCTGCCAGCCGTCCTCGGCATCGTGGAAGCGGCGCTGGATGTCGTCCTCCGCCGGCGTCGACATCCAACCGGGGTTCAGAGCGTTCACCCGGATGCGGTGCTCGAGTAGCGCGTTGGCTGTGTTCTTGGTGAATGTCGCGAGCGCCGACTTCGATGCGCAATAGGAAGCGAGGAACGGCGGTCCGCCGTGCAAGGCGATGGAGAGCACGTTCACCATCGTTCCTGCGATCCCCTCACGAACCATGATCTTGGCTGCCCCCTGCATGAGGAACCAGGGGGCCCTGGTGTTGACCGCCACTATCCGGTCGAAGTGATCGAGCGTCGAGTCCCAGATGCTGTCTCGCTCGGTGAACCCGGCGCTGTTGACCAGAACGTCGACGCGGCCGAACGCTTCGTCGGCGGCCGTGATGATCTGGCCAGGGGCATCAGGGTCGGCGAGGTCGGCCGCCACGAACAGACCCCGACTCCCGGAAGCGTCGACGTCTCGGACCACGGCTGCACCGCGCTCGGCGTCACGCCCGGTGATCACGACACCGACGGCGCCGCGAGCGACCAACTCGCGGACGATGGCCTCCCCGAGTCCCTGCGTTGAACCGGTGACAATTGCGACCCTGCCTTCGAAGTCACGTCTCACGTGGTTCCTCATGTCATTCGAATTCGGAGATCAGGACTGGCCGACCTTCGGCCACCGAGCGACCCGCAGCCAGTGCTGCGACGAATGCGGCCCGAGCATCTTCCGGAGGGCACGGATTCGGAGCGCGGCCGAGAACGAGGTCGACGAAGGCCGACATCTCGGCCCGGTAGGCCGGCGCGAAACGATCGAGGAAATCGCGGTACGGGGGACCCGGCGGATGCGGTGCCTCCAGCGAGATCGGCGCAAGCGGCATGCGGTTGTCCCACCCCACGGCGATCCCGCCGGACGAGCCGTGGATCTCCATGCGAACGTCGTACCCACTCGGGTTGTGGCGCGTTGCTTCGAACGAGGCCTGCGCTCCGCCACTGAGGCGCAGGGTGCCAACAGCGATTCCCTCGTCGTCGTTCCGCGCGTAGACATCAAACGCCGGGAATCCGGCGGTTCCCACCGCGAACACTTCTTCGATCTCCTGACCGGTCACGAACCGGATGGCGTCGAAATCGTGAATGAGGAAGTCAAGGAAGAGACCACCCGACGTACGAACGAACGGCTCGGGGGAAGGAGCGGGATCGAGGCTGGTCGCGCGGACCAGGTAGATCTCACCGAACTCACCTGCGCGGGCCATGTCTCGAGCGGCGCGATACCCGGCGTCGAAACGTCGCTGGAATCCCACCTGAAGCGGTATCTCGGCCGTCTGGACGAGCGCGACGGCCTCATCGGTCGATTCCAGGTCAAGCGTGATCGGCTTTTCGCAGAATATCGGGATGCCGGCATCTGCAGCAAGCAGAATCATCTCGGCATGGACGTTGGTGGCGGCGGCGACGACCATCGCGTCGATGCTGCCGAGCATCGATTGGGCGTCGGGAGCGACGTTTCCTCCGACGTCGACGGCTAGAGCTTCGGCGCGTTCAAGGAGCGGGTCGGTGACGACAACCTCGGTCACCGAGGTGTGATCGGCCAGCGTTCGAGCATGAAAGGAGCCGAGGCGACCGGCTCCAACAACTCCGACGCGTACCATGACCTACACCACCCCTTCGTAGGTGGTGAGCGGAAGCCTCGGGTCCTGTTCGAGATCCTCCCACGTGTCCTTGATCCATGCGTGGTCCGGGTCATCGGATGCCTCCCATATCCGATCGGTGCCGGGTCCGGCCATCACGTTGAGGAAGTACATGTGGTGCCCCGGCACAGCAATCGACGGACCGTGGTATCCGCGTGGGCAGTACGCTACATCCCGGTCCTGAACCCGCATGAGAGCATCGAACTCTCCGTCGACGGTCCACTCCCGGAAGAACCCGTATCCATCTGGTCGATCGAACCGGAAGTAGTAGATTTCCTCCAACTCGACCTCTGGTGCGTCGGGGTCGAAGACGTCGTGCTTGTGTGGCGGATACGACGAGAAGTTGCCGGAGGGGGTGATCACCTCGACCGCCAGCAGCTTCTGCGCCATCGGAACGCCGGCCATCAGGAAGTTCGTGATCTGCCGCGACGACGAGCCGGCTCCGCGGACGACCACCGAGACCTCGTCGGCCGGTCCGTAGACGGGTTCCATACGCTCGGTCGCCTTGGCCATCGGGAGAGCGAACTCGCCGCCTGCGCGTGACGTGATCCGGAACTCGGCATCGATCGGCACATACGCGAAGTCGCTGACGCGGCTGAACACCGACGCCCGGCCTTCGAGATCGAATCGGTGGCCGTCCGCTTCGACGACACACGATCCGCTCAAGGGGAGGATCGCCATCTCGTTCGAACCGGTGACAAAGGTTCGTGACTCACCCGGTGCCAGATTCAAGACACGCAACCCGCAGTAGGTCCAGCCTGCGGCCTCCGGCGTGATCATCACGGAATCCTCGCCGTCGGCCAGTGTCCCGGCAGGCCGGAGGAGATCGTCGTTGGTATGACTCATGATCGATCCTTCTCTCGTTCCCAGATATTGATGAACCCCGCGTAGTTGCTGGCAATGATGTCGACGAACTCGGCGTCGGTCATCTCGCCGGCAAACCACCGCCGGGCCGGATCGGCGAAGATCCCTCGGCCGACCGCGAACCCCTTGACCATCGGTTCAGTTGCCGCGGCGGCGAGCGCCGCCGTGATGGTGTCACGTCCCGAGGCCTGGCCGAGCACGAGGATGCCGCGACAGTGGGCATCCTGTCGGCGGATGATGTTGCCGATTGCCTCCCACACGGCAGGGTCCGAATTCGGCGGCAGCTTCCACCAGTCGGGTCGTACGCCGATTGAATACACCCACTCGATGATCGGAGTGACGCCACGTTCGTCGTAGCTGGTTCCCGGCGGTGCCTGGAGCTCGATGAGCAGTTCCCGATCGTTCGCGTGACAGGCGTCGGCAAGCCGCTCGAGGCGGCGCTCGTGTGTCATGCGGGTTCGCTCGTCGTTGTTGAGATGGGCGTACACCATCACCTTGGCGACATGGTCGGTCGGCCACGTGCGCAACGTTGCATCGACGTTTGGTCCGCTCGCGAACTTGAACGGGATCGACTTCGCCACCTCGATCGCCCGACTGATCCAGACACCCGTACCGGTCAGTTCCTCGATGAGTTCCCGCCCGTAGATGTCGTCGATCAGGATTCCAACATCCGGTCGGTCGACCGCGACCCGCCGGAACCCTTCGACGACCAGTCGTTTCAGGTCCCGGATCCGGTCCCTTGGTTGGCCGGCCTCGTCTGCCATCTCTTCGAGTTGCCAGCGGTGGTCGATTGCCAGCACGCACAGGCCGTCGTGTGTGCCCCGCCGGGTCGTGACCCGGTGCAGGTGCTCGAGCCATTCATCCTCGCGTGGACGGCGCAGAATGCCGACCCTCGGCAGGAAGTACTCGAGTTCCTCGAGCGTCGCCATTGCCGGGGCACAGCCGTGGCGCGACACGACCAGCGCACCGCACGCATTGGCGAGTTCGGCGCAGCGTTCGAGCGGCTCTCCGGTGAGCCAGCCGCGCAGGAAACCGCTCATGAAGGAATCGCCGGCGCCGACGGTGTTGAACACCTCGACGGGTACGCCCGGGCCGTGGATCGCGTCCTCGAGGTCGTCAGGGATCGGACCTTCGAATATCAGGCACCCGAGGGCGCCGACCTTGAGGACGATGACGGCATCACTGAGGCTCCGGATCGTCCGAACGGCTTCGGCCGTGTCGTCGGAACCTCCGGCGATGCGTATCTCTTCCTCGGTCCCGACGATCAGGTCGCACGCCGCGAGCACCGACTGGATGCGCTCGGTGACCTCCGGGCTGGCGACAAACATCTCGCCACCCGTCCGGTGATCGGTGAGGCCCCACAGGACCGGCCGGTAGTCGATGTCGAACACCACCCTTCTGCCCGCCGCGGTGGCGGCCGCCAGTGCCTTGCTCGTCGCTGCCTCGAGATTGCTCCGGGCGAGGAACGTGCCGGTGATCAGCAGCGCTCTCGACGACGCGATGTAGTGGGGATCGATGTCCGTCTCATCGGCGGCCAGGTCGGCGCTGTTCTCGTAGAAGAAGATCCTCGGGAATCCTTCCGACTCTCGCACGCCGACCGTGACGATGGGAGTCAACCGGTCCGGGTCGAAGTGCAGGTGCTGCACGTCGGCACCTGCTTCTTCGATCGTTCTCCGGACGAAGATGCCCATCTGTTCGCTCCCGACACGCCCGACCATCGCGCTGTTGAGTCCGAGGCGGGCGGTCCCGATGCAGATGTTCGCGGCGCTTCCGCCGACGAATTTGCGGAACGACTGGACGTCCTCGAGCGGCGCCCCATCCTGCTCAGCGTAGAGATCGAGATTGACCCGCCCCAGGCAGATCAGATCGAGCGTGGGGGAGGATGCGGCCATATCACACTCCGCGCCGTTGGAGCTTCTTCTCGGCCTCGAGTTCCGCCCGGGCAATCAGGACCTGCGAGCGCTCGGAGACCTCTGGGATGCCGACCTCCCACCATGCTCCGCCCTCCGTCCAGTCATACTGCGCGACATCGATGACGATCACGGAACTGCGGTCGGCGGCCTTCGCACGTGCGAACGCGTCCTTGAACTCGTCGATCGTCGTGACCCTCTCGGCGATGGCTCCCATCGACTCGGCGTGCTTGACGAAGTCGACCCGGAACATGCGCTCGTGACGGGTGGTATGCAACAGGTTGTTGAACTCCTCACCGCCGGTGTTGACCTGGAGTCGGTTGATCACGGCGAAGCCGCCGTTGTCACAGAGGATGAAGATCACCTTGTGGCCGGTCATCACGGTCGAGTAGATATCGGAGTTCATCATCAGGTACGAGCCGTCACCAACCCACGACACGACATCGCGATCCGGCAGCGCCATCTTGGCACCCCACGCCCCGGCGATCTCATAGCCCATGCAGGAGTAGCCGTATTCGGCGTCGAACGAGCCGATCGACTTCGAGCGCCAGCCCATGTTGAGTTCTCCCGGCAGGCCGCCGGCGGCGCTCAATTGGTAGTCGTCCGGGTCGCCGATCTCGTTGACCGCCCGGATGACCTGAGCGTAGGTCGGTGGCTCGAACGTGCCGGACGTGAACTCGTCGAGGTATCCGTTCCAGCCGGCCAACTCCGTCGCTCCCAGCTCCATCCAAGAGGAGGAGGCGCGGTAGTCGCCGATGGCTTGGTCGAGGGCCTTGAGCGTGACCTTCGCGTCTCCGATCACCGAGATCGCCTGGTGTTTCGTTGCGTCGAAGCGTCCGACGTTGATCGAGACAAGCGTCATCTTCTCGTTGCCGAAGATCGACCACGAACCGGTCGTGAAATCCTGAAGGCGCGTTCCAACGGCAACCACGACGTCGGCCGCATCTGCCATGACGTTGGCCGACGTGCTGCCGGTGACACCGATGGGTCCAACGAAGTTCGGATGGTCGGCGAGCAGGGTGGCCTTGCCCGCCACCGTCTCGGTGACCGGGATCCCGTGCTTCTCGGCGAAGGCGGTCAGTTCGGCCACGGCCCCGGAGTAGTGGACACCGCCGCCGGCGATGATGAGCGGATTCTCTGCCGCCGCCAATGCCTCGGCCGCCCGCTCGACGTCGCGGGGGTCGGGCGCGGGTCTGCGGATGTAGTGAATCCGCGGCGTGAAGAAGCTCGTCGGGTACTCGTATGCCTCGGCGGCGATGTCCTGTGGCAGTCCGATGTACGCCGGCCCGCAGTCTGCCGGGTCGAGCATGGTGGCGACGGCCTGGGGGAGCGACTGAATGATCTGCTCGGGCCGCGTGATGCGGTCCCAGTATCTCGTGACGGCGCGGTAGGCGTCGCTGACCGTCGTCGATGGGCTGTTGAAATGCTCGAGTTGCTGCAGCACCGGATCGACGAAGCGGTGCTGGAAGGTATCGCCGCTGAAGATGAGTATCGGCAGACGATTGGCGTGCGCGGTGGCCGCCGCCGTGATCATGTTCGACGAGCCGGGGCCGACCGACGATGTGGCGATCATGATCTGGCGACGCCGCTTCGCCTTGGCGAAGGCGACGGCGGCCAGTGCCATGGATTGCTCGTTGTGTCCGCGCCAGGTCGGCAGGACGTCCTGGACTGGGTACAGCGCCTCGGCGAGGGACACCACGTTCCCGTGGCCGAAGATGCCGAACGCGCCGGCAAACAGCGGTTCTTCCTTGCCGTCGATGATCGTTCGCTGGGCGATCAGGTACCTGACGATCGCCTGGGCGGTCGTGAGTCGGACCGTGTTCATGGGGCTGCTCCTTCGGTTCTGCGGACGGTTTCCAAGTAGGTGCGCATCGAGCTCGACAAGAGTGGTTCCAGGCCGGTGGCCAGATAGCGGGCGCCCCGCTCGCGCCACCCGACGGCATCGGCGGGGTTGGCGACGAAGATGCCGAGGGCTTTGTCGCTGACCGTGACGACATCGGCGATGCGGGTCATCGCTGCTCGGACTTCGGGATGGCCGGGGTTGCCGACGTGGCCCAGGGAGTGGGCCAGGTCGGTCGGTCCGATAAACACGACATCGACACCATCGATCGCTACCAATTCACCGACGTTGGCAACCCCCTCGGCCGACTCCACCTGCACGACGACCAGCGTTTCGGCGTTGGACTGCTCCGTGTACTCGCCAATCGGGGCTGGGACGCCGAACCCCGCAGAACGGGTGGCGGCCAGTCCGCGGTTCCCCCGGGGTTGATACTTCACGGCCTGAACCGCAGCCTCTGCAGCCGCGCCGGATTCGACCCACGGCACCTGCACGCCGTGTGCTCCGGCATCGAGGAACCGCAGGATCGTGGAAGGCTCGTTGGCCGTCACGCGAACGATCGGGGTGACACCATGCAGTTCACAGGCCCGGGACAGGTCCTCGAGGTCACGAGGTTGCAGCGTTCCGTGTTCGGCGTCGAAGACGATGAAGTCCCAGCCGCCAAGGGCTACGAACTCGGCCAGTGTCCCTGCGGCGTATCGGACGAAGCAGCCGACCACTGTCTCCCCGGCTGCAAGGCGCCGTTTGGTCTGGTTCTCGATCACGACGAATCACGCTCCAGACCGTGGATGATCACCGTCTTGATCTCGGTCATCTCCTCGACGGCGTAGCGGATCCCTTCCTTGCCGATGCCGCTGCCCTTCAATCCTCCGTACGGCATCAGGTCGGCACGCCAGAGCGGCGTCCAGTTGACGTGCACGCTGCCGGCGTCGACCTCCCTGGCAAACCGCATTGCGTTGGTCACGTCCTGAGTGAAGATCCCGGCTCCGAGTCCGTAGCTGGAGTCGTTGGCGAGGTCGATGGCCTCGTCGATGCCGGCTGCCTTGGTGACGCTCAGCGTGGGACCGAAGACTTCCTGATCGGAGAGCCGCATCCCGGGTATCACGTCGGCGACCACGGTCGGGAAGAGCTTCGCCCCGTCCCGCTCGCCGCCGATCACCAGGCGGGCGCCGGCGGCGACCGCCTCGTCGACCCATCGCTCCACGCGGGCCGCCTCGGCCTCTGAGATCATGGCGCCGATCCTCGTTTCGGCCGCCAGCGGGTCGCCCATCCGGAAGGCTTCGACCGGCCCCCGGAGGGCGTCCAGGTAGTCCTCGTAGACATCTTCATGGACGATGACCCGCTGAAGCGAGATGCAGACCTGGCCGGCGTTGACATAGCCCCCCGCTGCGCTGGCCTCGGCGGCGAGTTCCAGGTCGGCGTCCGGCATCACGATCATCGGGCAGTTCGCCCCGAGCTCGAGCGAGAGGCGTTTCACACCGGCGATACGGGTGATCTCTTCCCCAACGGCGGTGCTGCCGGTGAAGGATATCTTCCGAACGCGCGGATCGCGCACGAGGGCCATACCGACGGCCTCGCCGCCGCCGGTGATGGTCTGAAGGCCGGCGGCGGGGAGGCCCGCCTCGACGAGTTTCTCGGTGATGATCAGCGCCGTGAGCGGCGCCAGGGATGCGGGTTTGAGGATCACCGCATTGCCGGCGGCCAGGGCGGGGCCGATCTTGTGGACTACCAGGAGACCGGGGTAGTTGAACGGGGTGATCGCCACGATGACCCCGGTCGGGATCCGCAACGTGAACCCCATCTTTCCCTCGGCGCCGGCCTGGGCATCGAGGGGAAGGGTCTCGCCGCGGATCTGGGTGCCCTCGAACGACGCGAGACGGAACATCTCGCCGAGGCGGGATGCCTCGCCGGTGGCCTCGCCAATCGGCTTGCCGACTTCCAGACTGATCGTGCGAGCGATCCGCTCGACGTCGGCGTCGAGCAAGTCCGCTGCACGGCGGAGGATGTCGGCACGGGTCGCGCCGCCGAGGCCGCGCATGATGCTTGCCCCGCGTTCGGCGGTTGCCAGCGCTTCCTCGACCTGTGCCGGCGTTGCGACTGGGACGCGGTCGATCACGTCACCCGAATACGGAGCAACGACATCGATCCACTTGCTTGAGTGCTGCCATCGGCCGCCTACGTACATGTCCATCGGGGTTCCCTTCAGTCGATCCGCAGGCTGGTGACGTTTTCCCAGGTTCCCGACTCCCACGACCGGGTCATGGCTGCCTCAACTTCCGCCGTAGCAAGAGCATCCGCAAACGACACGGGGGCCGGACGGTCTTCCACGACCGCTTTCAGGAACTCGAGGTCCTCGAAGACCTTGAGGTCCTCGTATCCGATTGGATTGCCGCCACCCGGCACGATGGCTCCATGGCGCGGGAATCCGTCACCGGAGAGCACGCGTAGGTATCCGTCGGCCGGGGTCTCTTCGGGGAGATAGAGCTGCAGTTCGTTCATCGTCTCGAGATTCCAGGCCGCGGCCCCCTTCGAGCCGTTCATCTCAAACGCCATCTGGCTCTGCGGACCGAAGATCGATCGGTCGACCTCGAGCGTGCCCCGGACGCCGTTCTCGAACTCGACGAGGGCCGCCACGTAGTCCTCGTTCGTCACGGTGCCGGTCGGGTCGCCCGGCGCCCCGCGGTCGTAGTGCGTGCCTGCACCCGGCTTCGGGAGCGGCCGTTCCTTGATGAAGATCTCCTTGGTTGCCACGACGCGGCTGATCGGGCCGACGAGGAAGTTCGCCATGTCGACGGTGTGGGACATGATGTCGGTGAGGGCCCCGTAGCCGGCTTCTTCCAGCAGGTACCGCCAGCTCAGCATCCCGAGCCGATCCCGTCCGTACATGGAGAAGAACCGACCCCGGTAGTGGGTGAGTTCGCCGAGGCGTCCTTCGTCGATGAGTTCCTTGAGATACTGGACAACGGGCGCCCATCGATAGTTGAAGCCGACCCCGGTGATGACGCCGGCGACGCGGGCGGCGTGTTCGATCGCCGCGGTCACTTCCGGCGCCTCGCCGACCGGCTTCTCACAGAAGATGGCCTTGCCTGCCGCGGCGGCGGCAACGGCGAGCTCGCGATGCAGCCTGTTCGGGGCGGTGATCGTGACGACGTCGACGTCCGGATGGTCGATCACGGCCTGCCATTCGGTCGTGGAATCCTCGAACTCGAAGTTCCGGCGGGCGAGTTCGGCGCGTTCCGGGACGTTGTCCGCGACGATGATGAGCCGGGGCATGATCTCCGCTTCTGGGAAGTGCATCGGGATGCGCCGGTAGGAGCGGGAGTGCGCCTGTCCCATCCAGCCGAAGCCGATCACGCCAATACCGATGGTCTTCGTCACGGTCGGTTCTCCTCTGTGTTCGGGTCTCGCCGGCGAACCGGCCAGACCGCTGGGTTGACCAGATGATTCGGGTATTCGCCCCGCAGGACCTGAAGTGCCTGTGTTACGGCGCTTTCGTAGAGGCGGGCCTTGCCCGCGGTCGTCGCGGCGGCCACATGAGGCGTCACCACCACGTCGTCTCGGTGGAGGAGGGGATGGTCGGGGGGTAGCGGCTCGGGATCAGTGACATCCAGTCCGGCACCGGACAGGTGGCCGAGTTCAAGGGCGCCGAGCAGCGCATCGTGGTCGACCAACCCTCCGCGAGCGGTGTTGACCAGAATCGCTCCCGGCTTCATCAGCCCGAGCTGCTCGCCGTCGATCAGGTGCCTTGTTCCGTCTGTGAGCGGCAGATGGAGCGAAACGATGTCAGCCTGGGTGAGGAGTTCGTCGAGCGACGCGACCAGGTCGATTCCGGCCGCGCTTGCCGTGGTCTCATCAACGAAGGGGTCATGTGCGATCACCCGCATGTCGAATCCAGCGGCCATGTGAGCCACGCGCCTCCCGATCCTGCCGATCCCTGCCAGGCCGAGCGTCCGTCCGGATAGCTCCTCGCCCTGGTGGGATGCGAAGAAGTCACGACCTCCGCTCCGGAGAGTCGCTTGCGATTCGGGGATCTGCTTGGCGACGGTGAGCATCAGGGTGATCGCGTGCTCGGCCGTGGAGATCGTCGGCGCATCCGGCGTGTTGCACACGGCGATCCCGCGTTCGGTTGCGGCGTCCAGATCGACCTTGTCGACCCCGATCCCGGTGCGGGCGATCACGCGAAGAAGCGGTGCGCGGTCCATCGCCGGCGCGTCATATGTGGCGAGCGACGAGGCGATCGCTGCTTCGGCGGGGCCGATTGAAGACAGGAGATCACTGGGGGTAGCGGTCCCGGGCCCGATCGGCGTGGCCGCTCCGTCGAGCATTGGCCAGAGGTAGGGGGGCATATCTCGCTCGAACCAGATCCGGTACATGCGGAGTCCTTCAGAGTGGCTTGACACCAGCTTGGTGTGCAGTATAACGTCCAGTCATTGGAACGTTCCACAGCTATCTAGCTGGATACCTTCCCATGGCGTGTATCCGGAGAGGACGTAAGTGTGCGAGTTGGGCTGATCGGCGCAGGGAGAATTGGCGCTTTCCACGCTCAGACTCTGGCAGATCACCCTGAGGTGACCGCCGTCATCGTCACCGATCCGCTCATCGAACGTGCCGAGATCGTCGCTCGCGATATTGGTGCCGGAGTCGCTCCCGACGCCAAAGCGATGATCGGATACATCGACGCGATGGTCGTTGCGGCGGCCACCGGCGTCCATGCCGAAATGATGCTCCTCGCCGCGGAGGAGGGCATTCCGGTGTTCTGCGAGAAGCCGATCGCAACCGATCTGGCGACGACCGACGAAGTCGTCGAGCGACTCCGCGAGCTGAACATCCCGGCGCAGATCGGATTCCAGCGCCGGTTTGACTTCGGCTATCGCGCGGCCAAGGAACTCGTCGATTCAGGCCGGCTTGGCCACCTGTATTCGGTTCGTACGACCACCCATGACTATGACCCACCGCCTCCGGGCTATCACGACACGGGCATCTTTCGTGACACGCAGATCCACGATTTCGACATCTTGCGGTTCGTCACCGGGCAAGAGGTTGTCGCGGCGTATGCCGACGGACACACCACCACGACGGAGGAGTTCGGGCCCGACCGGCCGGTTGACACCGGTGTGGTGATTCTGTCGCTGACCGACGGCACGCGGACGCTCATGTCCGGCATCCGGCACGATCCAGTTGGGCACGACGTGCGCATGGAACTGTTCGGGACGCTGGACAGTGTTTCGGTAGGTCTCGAACCGTCGCTCCCGTTGCGCTCGCTCGAACACGGCGTGGTCGAGCCGGTCGAGCCAACGCCCAAGACCTTCCTCGATCGATTTGCTCCCGCCTATCGGGACGAGATCGGGGTGTTCATCGAAGTCGCGCAGGGACGCCTGGCCAGCCCCTGCACCCCGGCGGATGCACGCGAAGCGCTCCGAATTGCGGTCGCGTGCGACCTGTCTCGCGAACAACACCGGCCAGTCGAACTGAAAGAGATCGTATGAGCGATGTGATGTCACGTGTTGCCGGCGCCCCTATCACGTGGGGAGTGGACGGCTCACCCGGTTGGGGCCACCTGATGGACGTCGAGCGTGTGCTGACCGAAATGAACGAGGTCGGCCTCCACGCCACCGAATTGGGGCCGGACGGCTACTTGCCGAGCGATCCCGAGGAGTTGCGTGTTCTGCTCGACCGCCACGGCCTCGCGCTCATCGGTGGCTTCGTGCCGGCCGTTCTGTACCGCGACGACATGGCCGATGAGCAACTCGCCTACGTGGCACGTGCTGCGGCAACGCTCGCAGGTTGCGGTTCAGAGGTTCTCGTTCTGGGGCCAACGACGCACTACCCGGGCTACGACACAACGATGGACATGACCGATGAAGAGTGGCCGATCTTCGTAAAGAACCTCCAGGGGGTCATCGACATCGCCGGGGCAGAGGGCCTCGCGACCGCGTTGCACCAGCATTGGGGCACAGCGATCGAACGACCGCACCACATGGATCGGTTGATTGCCGACAGCGACGTCGAGTTCTGCCTCGACACCGGCCACCTCTTCCTCGGTGGGTGCGACCCGCTCGAGGTGGCCAAGTCGGCCGAGGGTCGCGTGTCCCATGTGCACCTCAAGGATGTCGATGGCAAGATGGCCGAACAGGTGCGGAGCGGCGAGTTACCATTCCGGCAATCTGTGATCGACGGCATCTTCAAGCCTCTGGGCGAAGGCGATGTCGACATTGCCGGCTTCGTCGCCGAGTTGGAGCGATCCGGCTACAACGGTTGGTATGTCCTCGAGCAAGATCTGGTCCTCGACGAGGAACCGGAGGAAGGGATGGGTCCGATCGCCGATGCGCGGACCAGTCTGGAGTATCTACGAAACGCATTCACATAGAACCACCCAGTGCCTGCGCGGGAGCGTAGGTTTGGGGGAACCGGACCCACCGCCGGTGGGCCGATTGTTGGATAGAGGAGGAACACAAATGAAACGAAGTGTGCTGATTGCACTTCTGATGGCGTTTGCCATGATTGTTGCCGCGTGCTCGAGCAGCAGCGACGACACAACTACGACGGCGGCCGCGGCGGGCGGCGACGATGCCGTCGAGACCACAACAACGGCCGGTTCAGGCGATGCGGTCACGCAGCGGGATCTCCGCTTCGTGGTCGTCTCCCACGGACAGGCATCCGACCCGTTCTGGTCGGTCGCAGCAAACGGCGTCGCCGCCGCAGCGGATGACATGGGCGTCACCGTCGAATACCAATCGCCAGGCACGTTCGACATGGTCGAGATGAGCAACATCATCGATGCCGCCGTGGCGTCACAGCCGGACGGTCTCGTGGTGACGATTCCCGATGCCGACGCGCTCGGTGACTCGATCAGGGCAGCGGTTGCCGCCGGTATCCCGGTGATCTCGATGAACTCCGGTAGCGACGTCTTTGCCGAGCTCGGTGTTCTCGTGCACGTCGGTCAGACCGAGTACGCGGCTGGCCTGCTCGCTGGCCAGCAGTTCGCTGCAGCCGGCGTTGGCAGCGCCATCTGTATCAACCAGGAAGTCGGCAACGCGGCGCTCGACGCTCGCTGTCAGGGTTTTGAGGACGGTCTCGGCGTCGACGTTCCGGTGATCCCGGTTGTCCTGGCGGATCCGACGGGAGCTCAAGAGACGGTCAGCGGTGCGTTGCAGGCCAATCCGGTCGACGGCATCCTGACCCTCGGCCCCACGGGTGCACTGCCGACGTTGGCAGCCCTCACCGAAAACGGCATGCTGGGTACGATCAAGTTCGCGACCTTCGACATGTCGCCCGAGGTGCTCGAAGCCATCGGCAATGGCGAGATGGAGTTTGCGATCGACCAGGCGCAGTATCTGCAGGGTTACCTGCCGATCGTCCTGTTGACGCAGTACATGGAGACCGGTGCGCTGCCGCTGGGCAGCGTCGAAAGGGTCATCCTCACCGGCCCGCAGTTCGTTACGGCGGAGAACGCGGCCGATGTGATCAGCTATTCGGAGCAGGGGCTCCGCTAGCAACCGTCGAGGTTGGGGGCCCGCCGTCGGCGGGCCCCCAACACGTATTCACTTGATCGACGGAGGAAGGTGACATGACATCCAACAGTGGACCTCCGCCAGACGCGGTAGCGGCGCAAACGGCACCGCCGGGTTCGACTCCCCCGGCTGACGAACGAGTAAGGAAGGTCAGCGGTCTGTCCAGACTGCTCTCACGGCCGGAACTTGGAGCGATCGTGGGAGCCGCCCTGGTATGGGCCTTCTTCGCGATCATCGCATACGACAACAACTTCATCAGTTGGGCGACCACCGCGTCGATCATGAATCGAGCGGCACCGCTCGGGATTCTGGCCGTCGGAGCGGCCTTGCTCATGATCGGTGGCGAGTTCGATCTTTCGATCGGTTCGATCCTCGGATTTGCCGGCATGACCATCATGGTGCTGATCACCCCGGATTCAGGCGGAGGGTTCGGTTGGGGAGTGTGGCCCGCGATCGTCGTTGCGATGATCTTCGCCCTCCTGATCGGGCTCTTCAATGGATCGCTGGTGATCGCGACGAAACTTCCGTCGTTCATCATCACGCTGGCGACGTTGTTCATCTTCCGGGGTCTAACGATTGCGTTGACCCGCATGTGGACGGATCGCACGCAGTTGGGCGATTTCGACAAGGCAGCGGGGGCCAGTCTCGCGGACAAGATATTCGCCACCGACTTCACCATCTTCGGTGCGAGCTTCCGAGTGTCGATTCTCTGGTGGTTTGGGATTGCTGCCCTCGCGACGTGGGTCCTGCTTCGCACCAAGTGGGGCAACTGGATCTTCGGCGCAGGTGGCGACGCCAACTCGGCGCGCAACGTCGGTGTCCCCGTGAGCAGGGTGAAGATCGGTCTGTTCATGACGACGGCATTCGCGGCGTTCCTTGTGGCAACCATCCAGGTCGTCCAATTCAACGGAGCGGACACTCTGCGCGGATTCGGACTCGAATTCCAGGCGATCATCGCGGTGGTGGTCGGCGGCACGCTGCTGACCGGAGGCTACGGCTCGGCAATCGGTGCCAGCTTCGGCGCATTGATCTTCGCCATGGTGCAGCAGGGAATCATCATCACCGGTGTCGACGGAGACTGGTTCCAGGTTTTTGTGGGAGTTGTTCTCGTGATCGCTGTGATATTCAATAACTACGTGCGGCAGAAGGCGGCGTCAAGATGACTTCCAACAGCACTGCACTCCTGGAAATCAAGAACGTTTCGAAGTACTTCGGCAGCGTCATCGCCCTCCAAGACGTGTCGGCGTTCGTGCGAGCCGGTGAGGTCACGTGCCTTCTCGGCGACAACGGTGCCGGCAAGTCCACGCTGATCAAGGTGCTCTCCGGGGTCCACAAAGCCTCGGAAGGCGAGTACCTGTTCGACGGAGTGGAGCAGTCCTTTGACTCGCCCCGAGAAGCACTCGAGATGGGGATCGCAACGGTCTACCAGGACCTTGCGATGATCCCGCTCATGTCCATCTGGCGGAACTTCTTCCTCGGCTCGGAGCCGACGAGAGGTTGGGGGCCGTTCAAGACCTTCGATTCGACGTTCGCGAAGGAGACAACCAAACAAGAGATGTCGAAGATGGGCATCGACATCCGTGATCCGGACCAGACGGTTGGGACCCTCTCGGGTGGCGAGCGTCAGTCCGTGGCCATTGCCCGTGCGGTCTACTTCGGAGCGAAGGTGCTGATTCTCGACGAGCCCACCGCGGCGCTCGGCGTGAAGCAGGCCGGAGTCGTCTTGAAGTACATCCTCCAGGCGAAGAACCGTGGGATCGGTGTGATCTTCATTACCCATAATCCGCAGCACGCCTATCCGGTTGGTGACCACTTTGTCATCCTCCGCCGAGGGCAGGTCTACGGGGACTATGCGAAGAAGGACCTTCCGCTCGAGCAACTCGTGCAGATGATGGCCGGCGGTGCCGACCTCGAGGTTCTGCAACACGAGTTGGAGCTGGCCTCCCAGAATGGAGGAACCGACGCCGAGGTGTTTGCCGAGACGGCCGGCGAGATCAAGTCCGAACTCATAGAGATCGGTGAGATCCCGAGGGAGGACCAGGACGGTTCATGAGCCGTTGCCGGTCGAGCGCGGGCTGCTGAGTACTGGAGCAGCCCGCGCCCGACCGGCCTCGCTTGCGATCGGCGACGGTGTGACCTACGCGAAGGGACAGCGTTCAGCGTGGTGTATTCAGGACCGAGATCCCCATTGACGGACGGCCTCGACGGCCTCGTCGGTGAGGACGATGCCGCCGTGACGGGTCCGCCGACCGAGAACGACCTCGGTCGTTGCTTCCGCGTACTGCTCGGAGGGCGTGGTCTCCCACGTAGCTCCGTCGAACCATTCGGCCGATGCCGGGAACCCCTGGGCGGCGAGAAAGGCAGGTCGGAGTTCTTCATGGTCGGGACACGTGAACTCCATGTGGTGCGCAAACTCGTGCGTCAGGTCGTTGGTGAGATTCGGAGCGGTCCCCGGTACACGGATCACCACGGTCGCAGTTGCCGGTCGGTACTCGGCACGGTCATCGAGTTCCCATGCGGCGCTCATGGTGATCGGCGCAATGCAGTCCACGCGGGCCGGATGCGCTGTCACGAACCCGTCCCATGCCTCGACGGCCACCGCCCGGAGGTCATCGGGAACCGTTGCATCGAACCGAAGTGTGGGACCGGGATCGGGACGGGTGAGAACGAACACCGCGGCCACCGCAGCCGCGGCGACCACAACGAGGATCAGTACACGACGCACCCGGCGAGCCTAACGAGCATCGGATCGGGCCGCCGCAACCGAAGATTGGATTCGAGACAGAAGCAGACGCGATCGCCGAGCGACGCGGTGACGGAGAAGGAGTTGGAATGAGAGATATCACGATCATGATCCCGCAGCGGGGTGGTGCGGTCCCGGAAGTCTGGGAGGCGCTGGCAGATGCGGAGATCAACATCGAGGCGGCTGTGTCGTTCTCCCGGGAGCACCACCGGATCGTCCATGTCGTCGTCGAAGATGAGATCGACCAGCGAACCCAGGATGTCCTCACTGCGGCCGGACTGTTGATTGTCGACGTCCGAGAGGTGCTCATCGTCCCGGTTGAGGATCGACCCGGCGGTCTTGCTGCGGTCGCTCGCACAGCGTATGACGCCGATGCGGGGGTGTACCTCATGTCGATGGCGACCGGTGATCGGGCCATGCTCGGCGTCGCCAACCTGGAAGCCGCCAAGGAGGCGTTCGGGCTGTAGGCGCGTCGGGAGCTTCGGCCCCCGGCGCCTGTGGCACACTGGTGCACATGGAATACCCTGACTTCCGCCTTGACGGACAAGTCGCCCTCGTCACCGGGGCGAGCAAGGGCATCGGATGGGATCTCGCCAAGGCGCTCGCTGACGCGGGTGCCTCGGTTGCGGTGGCGGCGCGCGATGTCGACGCTCTCCAGCAGTTGGTGGCCGAGATCCGAACCGACGGGGGAACGGCGCTCGTCGTGGAACTCGACGTGTGCAATGTCGCACAGATCGGGGAGGCCCTTGAACGGGTTCGAGGCCACTTCGGGTCGCTCGACGTGCTCGTGAACAACGCCGGCCTCGGGGCCAACCATCCGGCCGAGGATGTGACCGAATCCGACTGGGACGACATGATGGACGTCAATCTGCGCGGGTTGTTCTTCGCCTGCCAGGCCGCCGGTCGCATCATGCTCGAGCAGGGTTCCGGGCGGATCATCAACATGAGTTCACAGGCCGGCGTGGTGGGGATCCGTGAGCACGCCGTCTACTGCGCAAGCAAGGGTGGCGTGAACTTGTTGACCAAGGTCCTGGCATTGGAGTGGTCGAGCCGCGGGGTGACGGTGAACGCGGTGGCGCCGACGTTCATCTACACGCCGGGTACGGCGGAGCGCTTGGACCAGCCCGAGTATCTCGAAGGGGTGCTGAGCCGCCTGCCGATCGGCCGCGTTGGCACTACCACCGATGTCGCCGCGGCCGTGCTCTACCTGGCCTCGCCGGCCGGCGCCATGGTGTCGGGCCACATCCTCGTCGTCGACGGCGGCTGGACAGCGCAGTAGAGTCGGCGTTCCCGGGCAGCGATCGACGATGCGATACGGTCCGCACGTTCGTATACTTCGGGCGTCCACAACGACGCGGGGTGGAGCAGTCTGGTAGCTCGTCGGGCTCATAACCCGAAGGTCGCGGGTTCAAATCCCGCCCCCGCTACGAAGAGAACCCTTGGGAATCCCACATCTCCCAAGGGTTTTCTTGCGTCCGGGATCGTCGAAGTGACCTCCATACCGCGTCCAAACCGCGAGTCAGCAGGTTTGGGCTGTTTTGGAGTCTTGTTCCACACCGTGCACCGATGCTTGGATGGGCACTGACGATGGTCCGAATGTCTACTGTCGCGGCCACGTTCCTGGCGCGTCCTCGACGCCACTCCAGAACTCGACCTCGACGCACACCACGACTGCTGGGTCATAGACGACGATGATCGCCCGCCCGCCGTTGCGGAAGTCGACCGCACCAACGATCTCCGTCTCGCGAGAGCGTGGGCCGTTTCGACCGACCGGAGCCAGTCCGTCGAGGTCGACCCCAGCAGCGTTCAGTGCCACCGAGAAGAGGGCGACTGATTGGGCAACGGGTTTGGCTGCAGGATGCTCAACCACGCTATCCACCGCATCGCCATCACCCAACTGCGCTATCCCAGCATCCCGAGGCCGCATCGTCGACGAACGCAAGCTGGTGAGGGCACGACGAGCGAGGAAGCGATACGGTCATTGGAGCAACGCCTCCCCGATGTCGTCTACCGCCACCTTGCCACTGACCAGCCGAACAGGAAGTGCCCCGGGGGGCACCGCCTTCCCCCGTTGAGGTCGACCAACAATACGAGCGCGGCCCATGCGGCTCGCTTGTTCCCATCGACGAGCGGGTGATTCCAGGTCAAGCGGCACAACAGCACGGCTGGTTTGTCTCACGGGTTCGGGTCGAACTCGGCCATGCGCGAACTCCGAGAGCGACGCATTCCGGACCCAGGGATGAGATAGTCGTTCTGCGAGGTCAGGCCGCCCAGATGTGGGTAG